>CAVRCF010000005.1:0-1263642 GCA_963719505.1 Halobacteriovoraceae bacterium | reverse complement strand
TATTTATCAAAAAGCTTCGTCTAACCCACGAGGCTTTTTTTTTGTTAAAAAATCACGATTATACACCCACTTTGATCAATTTTTTAAATAGGTCTAGTCATCTATTCAGGCGTCGCCTCTGACGGGAAGGTTGTATAAAAAATACAAGATCTTTGGAGTGGGTTTACACCACATTAATATTTTCGTAATTTTTCCTAAAGTTTGAATTAAGGAGATTTATGAAGTTTCAATTTGGTTTGTTTGTTTTAATTTTAGGTGCTCAAGCCTATTCTCAAGAGTTTATGGGTTTTGAAACAAAGATTTCTAGCTACAAGGATTATCATTTTGAACAATCATTCGATGGGTCTAGGGTTTACGATTTCGAGTGTGTTAACACTTTTATTTCGACATGGGATGGTAAAACAACTAGAAAGACTTCGTTTACAATTGGAAAGTACATTGAGAACTCTTCTAATAGTGGCCTAAATATTACATACAACTCACAGTTCGAATTCTTTAATGGGTTTGAGACTGTCACAGGTTTTGATATTGGTATAAGTTCTTTAGAATTTACTGATAATGATACTCTCGTCGTCTCAAGTGAGTCTAGAGGTATAAATGAAAGAGAGGCAACGCCTGTCTTTAGAGAAAGTAAGGCTGAGATAATAAAGAAGTTAATCGATGGTCATGTAGTGACTGTTAAGAGAACGATTGATGGTGAAGAGTCGACTCAAGAGTCAAAAAAGATAGATATCTCTCACGATCCCTTTAATACTAAATATACATTAACAAGTGAAAATATTAGATCTGAAGAGTACGATGAAATAATAACTCGTTCAATTTCAAGAAGTTCTTGTACCTATAAGCAGGTTGGATTAGACACCTATCTCGACTTTATTCCTAAAGTCCTGACTGGTTCGTGGAATAAGATAGATGAGCTAAGTGGAGAATCAGAAGTTGTCTCATTTGGTAAGGAAGGTCAGCTTCATGAAATAAAGGGCAATCTAATTTTATTTAACGGCAGTAAGTACAAAATGAATTTTTTTTCTCCTAACACTGTGAGATTTACTGATTTAGCCACTGGTGATGAGAGCCTGTTGAAAAGAGTAAGGGACTAGTTCTTAACTCGATTAGGTTTATCGTTTTAGATTATCTACACGTGGTGGTAGTTATGTTCGGATGAGTGTTTCAGTTTGAAATTCCTCAACAGATTTACACCGCTAAAATGTACTCTCGAACCAAAAATTGAAGGTACTTTTATGGATCAAAGAATTTTATCAGAAAAAATTGTTGGCGACCGAGTCTATATCAAAAAGCATGACATTCAATTGGCAGCAAAAATGTTCGACTATGTCCAAGAGGATAGAGAGCGTCTAGATCGGTTCCTTCCTTGGGTAGAGTTCATCAATAATGTAGAAGATGAAGAAAAATACATAAGATCAACTCATGAGAAATGGGATGCATTCACATTATTTGACTATGGGATCTTTCAAAGAGACAGTAATTTATATATGGGTAATATAGGAGTTCATTCAATTCAGTGGAGTGATAATTGCGCGGAGCTCGGATATTGGATTTTAGGGAAGTTTGAAGGTAAAGGTTTTATGTCTGAGGCAGTCCTAATGCTAGAAAAGCATCTATTTGAAATTGGCTTTCATAGAGTTCAGATTAAATGTTCTGACCTAAATGAAAGGTCTGCTGGTGTTCCTGAACGATGTAATTATGTTTACGAGGGAACTGCTCGAGAAAATGCAATTGAGAAGGGGCAGTATAGAAATACCAAGACATACTCAAAACTTTTTCATGAGACGTATTATCAGAGACTTGTAAGCACTGCAGTTCGATAACCGGAGACATCGAGGCACCAAATATTTATCAAAAAGCTTCGTCTAACCCACGAGGCTTTTTTTTGTTAAAAATTCATTTCTCAAATGAGATATCTCACTTTCTTATAATCAATTACTTTTAAGAACTATGCATTTCACTTATTAAGCTCTGTTAATTAAAATGGGGATAAAAATGGAAATTCAATTAGATCAAATTCAAAACATGATTTATGTTATTCGCGGACAAAATGTAATGCTTGATAGTGACTTGGCAAAACTTTATGGAGTTGAAACAAAAAGACTTAACGAACAGGTTAGAAGGAATATAGATCGATTTCCAGATGACTTTATGTTTCAACTATCAAAAGTAGGAAGAGGTGGGAAACAGAAGCAACCTCTTGTTTTTACAGAAAATGGAGTCGCTATGCTGTCATCAGTTCTAAATAGTAAGCAGGCGATTAAGGTAAATATCTCAATTATGAGAATTTTTACAAAACTTAGAAGCTTTTATGCTCTTGAAGAGAGGACAGATAGAAAAGTTGATAGTTTGGAGCAAAATGTGACATAGGTGTTTAAGGTCGTTTTTGAAAGACTGGATAGCTTAGAAGAAGTTAGGCTGAGCCCAAAAAAGCGTAAGAAGATCGGCTTGAATAACAAAGATTAAGAATTTTGTTTCGATAACCGGAGACGTCGGGGCACCACTTAAAAACCAACTCTCGAACTGATTCCATTATTAATTGACGATATACGTTTTGCTATATAATGTATAAAAATGGGAATCGTAAAAATATCAGAAGAAATTCATGATGAACTTAGAGAAGCTTCAAGAGTATTTGATCGTTCTTTAAATTCACAAGCCGAGCACTGGATCAAAGATAGGAATGCTGGCAGAGATGCATCCATCTATAAACTATGAAGAGATACGCGACTTACTTTTTAAATATAGTAAGTTGAGAGTTTCTGAAATAGTTAAGAAGACTAAAAAGAAATGATTAATTTAAAGTCGGATCAAGACATAGAGCTTTATCGAAAGACAGGGCAAATTGCAGGCGAAATCCTCACTCGGTTGATTCCAGAAGTAAAAGCTGGTGTTTCTACATATAAGATAGCAAAGCTTGCTGAAAAGTGGATCAGAGAAGACTACGATGCTATTCCATCATCTATTGGACAATACGATTTTCAATTTGCTTTAAATTCATCTATTAACAATGTCGTTTGCCACGGTGTTCCCTCTGAAAAAGAAATTTTAAAGGAGGGGGATATAGTTAACCTTGATGTTACGGTTAAAAAACATGGTTTTATTGCAGATACTTCACGGATGTATTTAGTCGGTAAGTGTAGCGCTGAAGCAGTAAAATTATGTGAAATTACAAGAGAGTGCCTGATGAAAGGTATTGAGCAGGTAAAGCCTGGTAATACTCTGGGAGACATAGGCTTTCATGTCCATAGGCATGCTCTAAGAAATGGATATACAATAGTGAAAGATTATTGTGGCCACGGGATTGGAGCAGAGATGCACGAGGAACCGCAGGTTCTCCACTATGGTAAAAAAGGTAAGGGACTAAAGCTTCAAAAGGGAATGGTCTTTACAATTGAGCCAATGGTTAATGAAGGTGGGGGAAAGATTAAGCATCTCTCTGATGATTGGACTGTTGTGACAAGAGATGGAAAGCTTTCTGCTCAGTGGGAGCATACAGTAGTAGTGACAGAAACAGGTGTTGAAATTTTAACTTTAAGAGATGAAGAAAGTTAGATTATTTTCATTGTCGCCGTTCGATAGTCGACGAACTGGGAAGACCATCTTAAAATGAACTCTCAAACCAACTAATAGGAATTACAATATGAACACTAAACACTTAGGATCCTGTCTTTGTGAGAAAGTAAAGTTTGAGGTTGAGGGAGAATTTCAAAGTTTTTTTCTTTGTCATTGTAAGTTTTGCCAGAAGGATACTGGTTCTGCTCATGCAGCAAATTTATTCTCAACAAATTCAAAGTTCACTTGGCTATTAGGGGATAGTTTTGTAAAGACTTTTACTTTGCCAAAGACAAGGCACGCTAAGAGCTTTTGTTCAGAATGTGGTTCAGCACTCCCAATTATTCAAAATGCAGGTAAATTACTTGTGGTACCAGCAGGCAGTTTAGATGTTCCAGTCGATATAAAACCAAACGCCCACTTATTTGTAGGAAGCAAGGCTAACTGGGAAGAGAAATTAGAGGAATTGCAAGGATTTGACGGGTTCCCTGATTAGGAAACTATAATAAGAGATGATGATAGAAAATATCAAAAATTGTCCTGAGAGGATTTGGTATGAATTCAAAATTAGAAATACAGCCATTAATTGAACTTGCCAATAGTATCAAGGAAAAATCTACTGATTGTAGTAAAAGAAACTGGACGTACTATACAACAGGGGATGATTTTGGTGTTGAAGACTCTTTAAAGAAAATCAAAGAAATATATAAAGATAAAAAGAATTTTGATCTTATAAAGTCCTTTCAAGACAAAAATTTAAATGAACATGATAAACGTTGTGTGGAATTACTTTTCAATAGTTTTAAGCCGTATCACTTATCTAGAGAATTAAATGAATTAGATGAAAGAATTTCAACCCTTACGACTAAATTGTCTGGTGTTCTAAACACACATAGATCTAAAATTGACGGTATAGAACATACCGCTACTGATATAAGTAAAATTATTTCAAACAGTCCTGATGAAAAAAATCGAGAAAAGGCCTGGCGTTCTCGAGCTCAAGTCAACAAGCCTCTTGTGGACGGTGGATTTATTGAACTCATTAATCTTAGAAAAGAATATGCAAGGCTGTATGGTGCGAGTGACTTTGTAGCGATGGAGCTTGAAGTGAATGAACTTAGTCCATCACTCTTTAAAGACTGGGAAAAACAACTTAAAGAATTTTTACCTTCTTTAAAAAAGGACAGTCAAAGATATGCTGAAAAGTTTCTAAAAAAAGAAAACTTAGAACCTTGGGATGAGAGATATATTGCTAATCAAATATGCTCATACAATAAGAAGGAGGTGAATATGATTGACTACTATTCATACCTTTGTGATCTTTATAAAAAATTTGATTTTGATTTAACAAAACAAAATATTACTTTCGATGTTTTTCCTAGAAAAAATAAGTCAGAATGGGGCTATCAGTTTACTGTAGAGTTAGGGAAAGACTGTCGAATTCTGGCCAATATAGATAACCAGTATTCTCATTACAATGTTCTTCTTCATGAAGCAGGACACGCTAATCATTATAATAATATAGATCCTGAGGACACGATTCTTAACTGGGGCATAAGTGGCATTATATCTGAAGGCTTAGCCAATCTTTTTGGAGGGATGCAAAAAGAAGAACTTTTTTATTCACAATTTTTTAAAGATAAAAATGCGAGCACTGAGTTTAAACGGCTATGTGATTGGAACAAAAAAAGTTCACTAACAAGTATTCAGACAATATTATTCGACCAAGACCTTTATAGAAAAGATCTGAAAAATCTCGATGATATAAATCAGTTAAATATTGAGTATATGACAGAACTTGGGACGATCGATTCTTTTGTAGGGGAGCCTCCTTGGGGGTACTTAATTCATCACACAACACATCCTATTTACTTGCATAATTACTTTATGGGAGACGTCACTTGTGAAATGTTTAAAGAAGTTTATTGTCGAGATCATGGAATTAAATCAATTTTTGAAGACACCAAGGGCTTTGGAAAATTCTTAAAAGAAAAAGTCATTCAACCTTCTGGATTGTATAAGTTTGAAGATTTATTCCGAAAAATATCGGGAGAGGATTTTTCTCTTAAATATATTTTAAACTAACCACAGTTTTTAATTCCTATGGAGACTTTTAGGAGTCTTATAATTAAAATCTCATCTTTATATACTTAAAACTAAATTGGCTTTTCAATTTTACCGTTTGGGTATTTTGCAAAGCGATTCGTTTCACTTCCGTGAATCATATCTGTGCGATCCCAACTCCATCCTCCAAATTGTGTTTTTTGATAGTCCTCAAAGGTTTGAACGATTTCAGCTTTTGAATTCATAACAAAAGGTCCATGCTGAACAACTGGTTCAGCGATCGGCTTGGCTTCAAGTATTAAGACTTCACAGTTACCACTTGTCTTTAGGACTAAGTCTTGGTCAGAGTCAGGGTAGAGTGCACTTTTCTGTGCTATTTCTTCTCCATTAACTATGATTTTGTCTCCACCAAAGAAATAGAGCACCCGATTCGTAGTCTGTTTAGCTTTAGGATATTTGAATTCAGCGCCTTCTTTTAAGTTTACTAATAATATATTCACATTATTCTCAGGCTTTGCAGCCCAACTATCTTTAGGTGCTTGATAAAAAGTCTGATCTTCAAATTCACCAGAGATAAGTGTGACTTCATAGTTATCTTTTTTAATTTTTGGAATTTTCTCTGACCAAAGCATTTTAAAATCAGCTGGAACCATTTTATTTGCTTTTGGTAAATTAATCCATATCTGAAACAATTCAAGAGTATTCTCTTTATCTTTGTGTAGTAGGGGAAACATCTCTGAGTGCTGAATACCTGACCCCGCAGTTAGCCACTGTACATCTCCTTCACCATATCTTCCAGCAGCTCCAAGTGAATCGGCATGATCCACGTAGCCCTTCCTCACAATTGTGATGGTTTCAAACCCACGATGTGGATGAACTGGAAAACCTGGTATCTCTTGGCCATGATAAATTCTAAAGCCGTCCTTCGGCATAAAATCAGAGCCCATATTTCTGCCCAGAAAATGCTTAGCATCTAAACCATGTTGATCGTTTCCCGTTGGATAGTGGTCAAAATGGTGGACACAAAACAAGAAAGGGTCAAGTGTTGGCCATTGAAAGTCGATTGGAGTTAATTTCATTTTTTCTCTCTTTTGTTCAGTTTTATAAAACCAGTTTTTGCATCCACTTAGCCAAGTCATAGGGCTGAGTAGGAATAAAAATGTTAGAAAGCTTCTTCTTTTCATTCATTAATTTTACCGAGAAATGAAGCAAATAAAAAGCCCTCATCTTAGATTTATGCTGCAAGGTGTAGCCTTATAACTCCTAATGCTCCCCACCTTTTTTTCAACAATCAGATTTTTGGAAGGGAATAGGTATTCAATTTAAAATAAAAGGGGAGACGGTTGTGGTGCCTCGTTTTTCTATCCTTATAATCGCAGCTATAATTCAACGTTTTGGAGTCTAATTGCTCCGCTACAAATTACAAGCTGGAATATGCAAAACAAGATCTAGCTTCATTGTAGACCTCCTAAAATTTTCTTAGACAGACAAAAGCATTTATTAAATGTCTAAGATATAAATGTTATAAAGGATGTATGAATAATAATGGTCTTTACGAAATTGCTCTATTTCCCATCCCCGGATCTGTAAACTTCCCACAAACTATTGTGCCTTTGCACGTCTTTGAGCCACGGTATCGGCAAATGATTCAAGACTGTGTCGATAGAAACAAGCTTCTTGGTGTATGCCATACTCAGAGTATAGAACGATTTGCAAAAAGTATAAGCACAAGAGCAAATTCTATTGATGAAGCTTATTTACTCTACCAACAAAATCTTTCAACTTATAAACCCGAGGATATCTTTAGCGCAGGCCCAGTTGATATAACTGAAAAAACGCAGGATGGGCGCTATCTCGTTTCTATTCATATGCTCAAACGCTTTAGAATTGTGAACATCATACAGAATGAGCCTTACAAGATTGGGATGTGTGAGGAATATCGTGATGCTTTCGAGTTGGAGTTTTCAAATGCTAATGAGAGGGTCGTTAAACAAAAAGATCTCATTATAAATTTTTTAAAAGATCAACTTGCTTTACAAAAAGTTGAAGCAAGTGAGGAAATAAGCGAGCTTTCTCGAGAAAAATCTGTGAATGATTTTAGTTTCAAGCTCTTTCGCTTTTTACGACTCCAAGAGTTCAAAATGCAACAAATCCTTCAGTCAACTGATCCGATCTCTCGACTTGAAGAGCTTTACCAAGCAATTATTGCTTTACCTTCAAATCGCTGATTCTTTTAGTCCGTTAGGCGGTCTTTTTCTTTTTGGTGCAACTAAGCAGATCTACATTTAAGGCAGATATTTACTAAAATTAAAAATTCCTGATAAATAATTTTCACTGCTATAATCTTCTTAAAGTTTCAAAAGATTTATAGAAGGAAAATAAATGATTTCCTATCGTCTACCACTAGATATATTTGTGTGGTTTTGGTGCTCTCTCTCACAGCTGGTTGTAATTTTATAGAAGCCGTTACTGGATCTAAGGCAAATATTGATGAAGCCTTTCAAAATCGATCTGATAGCAATACAGATTTAGAGCTTACAGACGAAATATTCGGATTTTGGCGGTTTGAAGAGTCCATCAGTTCAAATCAACCGTTTGTCGGTCAGGTTTTCTCAAAACAACTCACTGACTTAGAGACAATGGCGGGAGGAATGGGAAGAGTTTCTGGACAGCATGCACAAGGGATTAGCTGTCAAAATGCAACTGGAATTGGTGGAACAAACCAGATGGTTAAATCTGTAGATACACTTTCAAAAAGTTCACTAAGCAGTTTTTCTTTTTCTATTTGGGTTCAAAAGGGGACCACTTGTACTTCTTCTTTTGACAATTCGATCTTCTCAACGCGGGGGCTTGAGGTTGTTACTAGATCTCCAGTTTCTTGCTCTAATGCTACTGTTGATACCCTTAGTGTCATTAGTCGACAAGACTCCGTTGATGTTTCTGATTCTATCTCGGTTAAGACAACAATAAGTAGTCAAAATAGTAATTGGCACCACTTGGTTGTAAGCTTTCAAAGATCAAATCCCAATTGGTCTATTAATGTCTACATTGATGGAGCGCTTGTTCTTTCAGACGTCGTTACCCAATATGCTACAAGTGATACTTATATTTCATTATGCGAAAGGTATAATAGCTACGGCTATCCCACAAATCCAGCTCTTGATCGTTTTAGAGGGAACCTTGATTCGTTTGGTCTATGGAACCGCTTACTGACAACCCAAGAGATTCAAGATTTATATAGCGGAAATAACTCTCTCGATATATGAGCCCTTTCTTAAAGACTCTTAGCAGAAGTAAAACTGAGTTGATTTCTAGATTAATATAGTCCTATTAGGGATGAACAGCTTGATATTTTAGTCCACTATTTTACAAAATTTAAAAACTTAATAATTTGAAAGGCAATAGTAATCTTGAAAACGCCAACGAGTCTGACATCCCTGATAATGTAGAGTAATACTATTGATCTTTACCACTGAAGGTCATAAAATTGGGTATGAAAAAAGCTAAGTACTATATTGGTGTTGATGGAGGAGGGACAGGGACTCGTCTAAAAATCATGGACACGACTGGTGCTTTGATTACCCAGGGAAATGGACCAGCTTCAGCATTATCCCTAGGGGTTGAAAAGTCTTGGCAGGTCATTGTTAAAACTCTAAATGAATGTATTAAAGATATTAAATTAAGTGAATGTTACTTGGGGGCTGGAATCTCCGGGATGAACAATTCGAGTTGGAAAAAAGAATTCCTCTTGGCCAATCCAGGCTTCTCAAAGGTTGTCGCTAAAGCCGATGGATTTACCACTTTACTTGGTGCTCATAATGACAATCCTGGAGTTATTATTGCTTTGGGAACTGGAAGCATTGGAATGAGCAAAGACATTTCTGGAAAAATTCACAGCGTTTCTGGTTGGGGATATCCCGCTGGAGACGAAGCTTCCGGGTCTTGGCTTGGTATCCAATCTGTTAGGTATACGGAGAAGGTCTTGGATGGAAGAGTGAAAGCGAGTCCTCTATCAAAGCTTATAAAAGAAAAATGTGGAAAAAGCTCAAACGAATTTTTAAAATGGTTGGGCCTTGCCACTCAAACAGATTATGCCTCTTTAGCTCCTTTAGTTTTCTCAGTACAAAATGAAGACTTGTTTGCCAAGGAACTTATCGAAAAAGCCTTGGCCGATATTGAACAGATGATTGAGGCTTTGGATAAAACGAAGCTTTTACCGGTGGTGATGTGTGGAAAATTGGGAGAGCAGTTTTTACCCCATCTTCCTGAGCATATTTCAAAAAGATGCACGTCAGGAATCGGAAGCTCAGTCGATGGAGCACTCATGCTGATTAAAGATAAAGGTCGAAATGAAAATTAAAGGTAATATTGTTACAGGTGAAAGTTCTTTTTATGGTGAAATAGAGTTTAATGATGAGATTCTAAACATCAGCAAAGTGTCAAAAATAAAAGAGAATGAAAGTTGGATTTTACCAGGCTTTATTGATCTTCACGTTCACGGGGGAGGGGGATGTGATATTATGGAGGGAGAGTCAGCAATTAGAACCATGCTTACCTGCCACGCTAAAAATGGAACAACCTCACTTTTAGCTACGACTCTCACGGATACTCCAGAGAAACTTAAAAATATATTTCATGCTATTGCTAGTGTGATGAAAACACCTACCAAGGCAGAGGCAAAAATTTTGGGAGTTCATCTTGAAGGTCCTTTTATTTCGCCTGATAAATTAGGGGCCCAACCAGCGTTTTCAAGGGCCTTTAATCTTGAAGAAGTTTTATCTTTACATGAAATTGCACCCATAAAGATTATTACTCTTGCCCCTGAATCAAATATTTCACAGAGCGAAGTTCAAGTTTTAAAAAAGAGAGATATTCTCATTCAAATTGGTCATTCAAATGCTGACTATGAAACGTCAAAAGAGTTTCTTGAAAAGAAGGCTGACAGTGTCACTCACGTCTTTAACGCTATGTCAGGCTTTCATCATAGAGCTCCTGGACTCACGGGAGCAAGTCTCGCTCATGCTCAGTGTGCCGAACTTATTCCTGATCTTTTACATGTTCACCCTGGTGCTATAAAAGTTGCATTAAGATCCATACCTAAACTTTACTTTGTGACAGATGCAACAGCGGCTTGTGGGATGCCAGATGGAACCTATCGACTAGGAACGCACGATGTGCATAAGTGTGGAAATGGAATACGACTTGCCGATGGAACTTTGGCCGGAAGTTCTCTGACAATGATTCAAGCCTTAAAGAATATTCTCAGTCTTGATCTGTCGATGGTGGAGTCATCAAAAAGACTCTCTCAAATACAAGCCGATTTACTTGGTGCAAACGACAGAGGGTGCTTAAAGGTCGGAAGGAGAGCGGATATCTTAGTTTTAGATAAGCACTTTGATCTCCTTGATGTTTATTTACAGGGGAGAAGTTTATGACAAAAATGCTTGAAGAGACTTTACAAACAAAAGATGTCTTAAAAAAACAGTGGTCCCAAAATTCGAAAGTTAGAATTCAAATTTCTGATCAGATAAAAAAGATAAACCCATTTTGCTTTGCAACTTTTGCTAGGGGAAGTAGTGATCATGCAGCTGCATACTTTAATTATCTCGCTTCATTAGAGCTTAAAAAATTATCGATGTCCCTGAGCCCTTCCCTTGTTTCAGTTCATAGAGTTGACCTTGATTTTTCAAAAGCAATTGGAGTCGCAATTTCTCAGTCAGGTAAGAGTCCAGATATTCTTTCTCTGGTTGGGCTTGTGAATAAACAAAAGTCTACTTCTTTGGCTTTTGTTAATGATACAAATTCACCTTTAGCAAGTGAAGCGACTCTTGTTTATCCTCTTTGTGCTGGAGAGGAAACTTCTGTTGCCGCTACCAAGTCTTTCATCGCATCGTTATATGCAGGAGCCTCTTTAGTGGCACAGGTTGCTGAAGATAGTGAATTTTTAGGTGCGATTGAGAAAGCTCCAGAACATTTGCCCACACAACTCTCTTGTCACTGGCCTGAAATTGTAGAGATGTTAACAGACTGTGACCAGATGATGATCGTGGGGCGAGGTCTTGGATTTACTATCGCTCACGAGGCGGCCTTAAAGTTGAAAGAGACATGTCATATCCAGGCCGAATCTTTTTCGAGTGCGGAAATTAAGCACGGTCCTCAGGCCGTCGTTGGAGATGACTTTCCCGTTTTAATATTTGCTCTGAGAGGAGTCGAGCAGGAGAGTTTGATTGAGACGGGCTTAGATTTGAGAAAACGAGGAGCTAAAGTTTGTATCATAAGTGATAAATATATCAGTGATGAAGATTGCCTCTACGCACCAAATTGTCATCTCTATTTGGATACCCTTAATCTTATTTATAGTTTTTACTTAATGGTTGAAAGCCTAGCAAAGGCCAGAGATCTTGATCCTGATAACCCGAGGTTTCTTTCAAAAGTCACGATGACGATCTAAAGCATTATCTTTGACACTATGAATATATATGATGTAAAAGTCCCTAAACCAATAATCAAACCAGGGGGGGGAAATGAAACTTATATTAGTCATGTGCTTTTTAATAGCGAACCTAGGCTTAGCTGAAACAATCTCAGGAGAGGTTAGCGTAAAAGGGAAGGTTCCTAAGGGTGTTCTTTTTATCTTTGCTAAAAAATTTGACGGGACAATGCGAATGCCATTAGCCGTAAAAAAAATAGAGAAACCTGTTTTCCCCGTAAAATTTGAATTGAGTCAAAAAGATGCCATGATGAAACAAATTCCTTTTGAAGGACCATTTGCAATTACGGCGAGAATAAGTCCTTCTGGAAGCCCGATGGATAAAAGTGGATTAGAAGTTGTAACAAAGAAAAAAATTGAGCTGGGTCAAAAAGATATTAAACTTATTTTATCTCATCAATAGGAATAGATATGACATCTGAAAGTAATGAAAATAAAGAAGAAGTTGGGCATGTTCACGGGCCAAACTGTAATCATGGACACGAGCAATTAACTCCTATTAAAAGAACGGGGGAGAAAATTGGAAGAAATGATCCTTGCTCCTGTGGAAGTCAAAAAAAATATAAAAAATGTTGTGGAAAATAGTAATCAAAAGAAAGACCCTCTAAAGAGGGTCTCACCTGTGCATCACAGCCTCATCCTTAATTAATTATCAAAATGGTTAAAAAGACTCTATAATCTTAAAAAGACAAAGGGATTTCAAAATGCAACCAGTAAGAAAGAATAAAGTCGCAATTAAAACTAAGCCCAAAGGCAAATTAATGAATCTTTATTCATATAAGGTTCCAAATATTGTTATTGTTGGTGGAAAAGAGATACGAAGAAAGATTCAAGAAATAGAGAGAAATTTTAATATCCTAGTGATTTTCTCTGATGTTGATCAGTTAGAGGAGACAGTTAACCCTTTAACCATAGCAATTATTGTTGATGAGAAACATGTTAAGTTCAAACTCAAAGTTTACCTCGATGCTCTTCTTGAGTTTTATACTACGATTCCAATCTTCTACCTTTCAAGAGAGGATAAAAGGCCTAGCTTCTATACGGCACTTTATCAAAGGGGTTTGCAGGGGGTTATAAAGTGGCCTAAAGAATCTAGCATTTTGCATGCCCTTCTAATTGAATCATTGAGACCTCATCCAAAAGCCACAGGTAAGAGTAAAGGCGATAGGATGCTCTCGGAGATGGTGAAATCTCATTTAGTCTTAAATGGGAACTATAAAGGGATCAGTGTAAAAGTTATTGAAGGATTTGTTTTCTTACAAGGAAAAGTAAAATCACTTCATGATAAGGAGATTATAAAAGTAGAAAGTTCAAAAGTTCTTGGAGTAAAAAGAGTTATCTCAAGAAATATCGAAGTTAAACCTCTAAAGAAATTAAAGAGTAAAGAGCTTGAGAGAAAGATTAAGATGTACATAGGTAACGTCCTTGGAGGACAGAAACGCTCTTTATCTGTAAAGGTTAAGGAAGACACTGTTACGTTGTCTGGGGCTGCTTCTAATCACACCAGTATCGTTGATATTGAAAGGTTTATTAACAAACAAGGGGGTGTTCGAGATGTTATCACAGATGTTAAGTATGGAGCCTCTGCAGTTAGAAAAAATGTCAAAAAAGCTAAGCAATTAGAAAATGAAATTAAAAGTTTTTTTGATGGAGCAAAGTATATCTCCATTAGTATCTATGGAGAGTTTGCTGAGGTTTCCGGAACGGTAAAAACGTATAATGATCGCGCAACTATCGAGAGGTATATTCTTGAAGTTTTACCTTTAAAAAAACTTATTAATAAAATTTTTGTGACAAATAAGTAATCGGTTTAGAGGAGGACTGCGTACTGAGAAAGACCTCCGACGACAGACTGGTAAATATCGTGTTCTATAAGCTTTTCTTTGCCAAATATTTCAGCGAGACGATTCTGGATTTGAGTGAACTGAGCTGTTCCTCCTGTGAGAACAACTTCATCAACTTGCTTGGGTAAAATGTCTGATTGGTTAAAAACATCCAACATTGTCTCGATAATTTCCTCCACAATACTACTCATAGCTTCATTGTACTCTTTTTTATCAATGACCTGTTCAATATCAATTTCATGGTGAGAAAATCTAAAGGTGTGAGAAGTTAAATCATTCGAGCAGATTTCAATTTTTGATTTCTCAATTTGATGGAAAAGTGTGTAGCCCAGTTGCCATTCAATAAGAGCGAAGAGTTGATTTAGTTGACGTCTGCTTTGTTCGTCTTTGGCGAAAGGATGAATGGTCTTTAAATAGTTCCAAGTGTCTTTCTCTCTTAAGTGAGTTATATGGGCGGGGGAGCAAATCTTTTTTAGAAGAGCTCTTGGAAATGAAAGAGTTTGATCACCCATTGGTAGTTTAAAGCTAAAATTTGAGCCAAAGTGTTTAGAGATAAATTTGTGCATCATCTCTCCATCCAGTGAATCTCCGGCTTTGTAGATACCCGACAAACCCAAAATATCATCTTGAGTATATTGTCCGCTGTGGAGTTGCATGAGAGTAAAGTCTGAGGTCCCTCCTCCAAAATCCGCGATGAGAACGATTTTCTTTTTCTTATTTTCACTATCGAAATCGAGACCTGCGGCCAGTGGCTCAGGACAAAAGTGAATTGTTTTAAAACCAGCAAGTTGACAAGCCTTACGCATCCTATCTTCAGCAAGCTGATCATGGTCCTTATTAGTTGAGTATTTTGCGGGACGCCCCATAACAACATTTTCTATATTTTTTCCTGTGAACAGATCAGCCCTTCTTTTCATCTCTCTTAGAAAAACAGCAATCATAGCTTCAATTGAATACTTTTTATTGTGGATTTCAGATCCTTTAAAACCAGGGTCAGCTAGAAATTTCTTAAGGGAGCGCAAAAAGCGACCTTCTCCATCATTTTCAGTATATTCTTTAATGGCCTGCTCTCCAAAAAACCAGCTTCTTTGATCAGTTGTAAAGATAAGAGATCTGAGAATATATTGACCATCCTCTTCCATGGGAATACGAATGATCTCTTTTGAATCTGAAATAAAATTTATTAAAGAATTGGATGTACCAAAATCAATTGCGTAGTAGTTCATAGTTGTTCAAAATAATAACATATCAATTCTTAAAGGTTAAATAGGAGTGGCCTTTTATTGATGTTTGTCATCATGAATAGAGATTTCGCCGACCTCTCGATCGGCTCATCACTATATTATGCAGCAATTTCAAGACCGGTGTACTCGGTATAAGACTCGGGGCATAGATTGGAAATAAGGTCGCTCCATTCATGGGGCTTAAAACCATCTCTAAGAGCAAAGCGTTGAAGAGAGCTCAATTTTTCATGCAGTAGCTCTATATCTAATGTATTTTGATAGTCGCTATAACATTCTTGAATTGCCATCTGAACACTTTCTTTAAATTGACCTTTTAATGACTCTTTAAACTTTTCGCTACTAAACATACGTACAACTCCTTGGTGGAAAACAACTCTCGATAAAACAATTGATTGATTATAAGGCACAACTGCATTTGTGATTAAAAGTTTTAATGTCAGCTCCAAATGGACACGTTTTTAAACACTTAGATGGCCCAATAAAAAGGGCTTAAAGCAGTTAAAATGGAGAATTGCCAACTTTCCTTGGATTCTTAAGGCCCTTAATTTAAGCTTTATATTCTTTAACCTTTCACTTATGATGATCTCTTAAGAACTTAAGACCTTTACGGGATAAAGGTAAAACTTTTAAAATAAGCGAGTCAAAAATGAGTGATATAGTTATCATTGCAGGTAGTAGCAATAAAAATTTAGATCATTCAAATCAATTTCATAAATGCCTAGAGAAGATGAACGTTTCTTCAGAAGTTATCAATCTTGTTTCCTTGGAGATTCCACTTTATACGACTTTAGAAGAATCAAAAGGAATCCCCGAGAAGGTTTACGAGTTGGTAAAACAATTTAATCAAGCCAAGGGCTTTGTTTTTGTTATTCCTGAATATAATGGCGGTGTTCCTCCTGTGGTAACAAGTATGATTGCTTGGATTAGTAGAGGTGGAGGTTCTGATTGGAGATCTTCTTTTAATGACAAGCCCGTTGCCATTGCAACTTTTAGTGGTGGTGGAGGTGTTCCAGCACTCGTGTCTTTAAGAACCCAACTGTCTTATATCGGAATGAATGTTTTAGGACGTCAGGTTAGAGCTACCTTTAAAGAGGAACTTAATATGGATGACCTTGAAGGGGTGAGTAAAGCCCTTGTCAGAAGCATAAGGTAATTTCTATAGACCATTCATTTTGCATAATGAGTTTTTCATTATTAGTGTAAAATCGCAGCTACTAAACCCTCTGTGAGAAGACCAAATGAAAGACAATGCAAAAACAATTTATCTTTTAGAGGTGTTGAACTCTATCTGTTGGTTTCTAATGGATAGTTCTTGGATGTTAGAATACCAATCCTTGGCCTACTTTTTTGCCCTTCCAACTATTGTCACAGGACTTTTGACCCTTTTGGTATCCCAAAAGCCTGTGGAAAAAGGAATTAACTTTACAGTGCTGACATGGATTGTGATGAATGTGTCGTGGCTTTTAAGTGAAGCAAATCCATGGATAAAAGAATATCATATTTGCTTGGCCTTATTCTTTGTCTCTTTTGCATCGATGCTTTTGACTTTTGTTCTGTCAGACTATTCGCTTGAGTCATTTAGAATGTTGCGACGGTTTCGTTTTAAAAATAGAGGTCCATTACATAGCGAGATGGTTAATGTTTATGAGTCGAAGTAGCTCTATTCTTTTCAAAAATCGAAATGAATAAAAGACTAAAAATACAAATAGACCCTATGATCGCCGAGGTCATGAGATAGTTGTAGGACAAAAGCAATTGACCAGTCATATAGCTACTTGTTGAATCACAAAGATTAACCAACGCCATAAAAATGGAAAATTCAAGGGCAGCAAATTCCTTTGAAGTGTTTTTCATGAGAAAGCCATAAAGGGAAGCTGTGGTACTTCCAATAAAAAAGTAAAAAATGGCATAGGTCGAAATGAGAAGATAGTTGTCTGTCAGGGTATCAATGCTTACACCCACTAAAAGAGAACTTAAAATTGAGAGGATAACGGAAAAGCAAAATGTCTTTATGGAGTGAAGTTTGTCACTGAGGTATCCTCCAAGGAGCGCACCGGCTGACATAAAAACTGGCAGTAGTAAGCTGTAGGTGAGACCGTAGAGCTGGGGGGATGCCCCTTTTTTGGTTAAGACCGCCCCCGCTATCGTTGAGATTCCATTGTAAGAGAAACCCGCAAAAAATGTTACACCAAGAAGTAACCATATCGATTTTTTTTTAAGGATCGCAAAAAAGTCTGTCAAATACTGAGACATGGAAATTTTAAGAAGAGGGGCAGATGAAAAATTGGATGTTTTAAAAATGATAAGAGAAATCCAAATCGATCCAATGAGAAAATAGACCATGATGTCAAGGCCAAACAAATAGGCCAAATAAACTCCAGCTCCACCAAAAATTGAGCGACCCACCAACATTCCAGTTTGCATGATTCCGTTGATCTTTCCAACCTGATCTTTTGGAATCGTACGTATGGCCATTGCATCAATAGAGATATCTTGAAGCGCAGCAAAGACTCCATGGGTAATGAGAACGATTAAAATTCGACTTGTTTGTTGGCTCTCAATCGCACTTTCTAAAAAAAGTAAACTAAAGCCCATAGCAATCTGAAAAATCACCAGTTGATTCTTTAGCTTCATCCAGTTCATGGAGACAATATCGATGAGAGGGGCAAAGAGAAACTTAAATGACCAAGGAAGAGCCGCAAGGGCAGAAATTGTGGCAATCTCAGTTGTTGAGAATCCTTGGGCGCTTAAAATAGAAGGCATGGCCCACCAGATAAACCCAATTGGGGCTCCTTCTGAGAAATAAAGAGAAAAGTAGACCAACTTTTGCATAAGGCATTACCGATTTAAAACTGAGTTCTTTTGTCACTGTACTTTATCTAATTAAATTGGACTAGGCTTTTAAAAATATGAGAATATCAAAAGGTAAATTACCAAGAGGATGTTGATGAAAAATGCAAAAGTAAGAAGATGGAAAGAAGAAGATATAGAGGGCATCGTGAGCTGTCACAAAGCGATTTATACCGATTTTAGTGATCATTTCGGAAGACGAATTTTCGCCCTACAGTTTAAAAACTTTCCAGATGGCCAGTTTCTTTTAGAAGTCGACAAAAAAATTGTGGGATATGCCTGCTCAATAATCGTTCAAATGGACTCTGACGACGCCACTTACACCTACGATGAAATAACAGGCAGAGGATCTTTCTCTACTCATAATGTCTCAGGAGACAGCCTCTATGGGGCAGATATTGGAATAATACCTGAGTATCGTAACAAGGGGCTTGTAGGACTTCTTTACGAAAAGCGTTTAAAGTTATTGAAGAAATATAATCTAAAAAGAATGGTTGCTCATGGACGCATCCCAGGATTCATTGATCACGCGGGGAAGATGAACGCCGAGGAGTATGTCGAGAAAGTTTCTAAAGGAAAATTGAAAGATCCAGCTCTCAGTGCTCACTTAAGAGTTGGTTATAAAGTTCAAAGTGTTTTGCTAGACTTTGTTCAAGACAAATCCAGTATGAACTATGCAACTTGGCTGGTTTTGAAAAATCCTGAATTCAACGATGCCAAAAGAAAAAACTCTTCACCAATAATAAAGAAAGCAGTGAGAAAAGTTCGTATTTGTGCAGGCCAATGGGAGCTAAAAAAGATTGCGGATTGGGATGAGTTTGAAAGAAATGTTGCCTTCTTCGTTGATACAGCTTCCATCTATCATAGTCACTTTCTGCTTTTACCCGAATACTTTACGGTTCAACTTTTTAGCTTATTTGACCCAAACCTCTCGGGTGCTAAGGCGATGAGAAAGCTCTCAGAATATACCGATAAGTATAGAGAACTTCTTTCAAGAAAAGCTAAGGAGTCAAAAATCTATATCATTGGTGGCTCTCATCCTGTAATGAGAAAAGATGGGATGTATAATGTTGCGCACCTTTTTACGCCATCGGGTAAAATTTTTGAACAAGATAAGCTTCATATTACTCCGGGAGAGAGAAAGTACTTCGATATTCTACCAGGTGAGGGGATTAGCGTTTTTGAAACACCTTACGGTAAAATTGCGATTCAAATTTGTTATGATGTAGAGTTTCCAGAAGTGACTAGGCTTCTCACTTTAGCGGGAGTTGAAATCCTTTTTGTCCCTTTTAGCACTGATGAGAGAAAAGCCTACAATAGGGTGAGAAACAGCGCTTTTGCTAGAGCGATTGAGAATTATATTTATGTCGCCATTGCAGGCAATGTTGGGAATCTTCCTGTTAAGTCCTATCCAATCAATTATGGACAAGCCGCGATTATTACACCAAGTGATATTGCCTTTCCAACAAATTCACTAGAGGGAGAAGCAGATCCAAATGTTGAGACAGTAGTCGTTGCAGATGTTGATCTAACAACTCTTCATGCCCAAAGAGAAGTAGGGAGTGTAAGGCCACTTTTTGATCGAAGGGATGATTTATACGAATTAAAGGCTAAGACACCTATTAAAATTATCAAAGCGAACTGACAAGGGGAAGCAAGTGGTTTTAGATTCGACCAAAAAAATAAAAATTCCTTTGAAGTGTTCATGTGGTGAAATTGAAGGCTCCATTTTAGATAAACCCAAAAAGGGGAACTATCTGATTTGCTACTGTGATGATTGTCAAAAATACGCAAAATATCTTAAAGCAGAAGATAAAACTTTAGACTCAAATGGTGGTACAGAGATTTATCAAGTAACTCCCAATAAAGTTTCTTTTCATAAAGGCAAAGAGAACATCGCTTGTTTACGGCTAACACCCAAAGGTCTTTATGGTGGTATGCAAAATGTTGTCATTCTCCTCTTGCGAACACGCTGGGTGCAAAAGTAGCGTTTACGGGAGTGATAACAAGTTCAATTGATATTAAAAATTTACCTATGAGCAAAGAAGATGCTCTCGGTGAAATTGCCGCTCGTTGTATGAATAAATATGCAGTAGGAGAGATTCCCCATCACTCACATCCAAAATTTCCTTTGAGCATAGGCTTAAAAATGTTGAAGATGATTGTCATAGGTAAGATAATAAAGTCCTATAACCCTAATCCTTTTTTTGACCAATTCTCTGGCAAGCCGATCGTTGAACCTACATTAGCGGATAGAAATAAATTCTAATCCTTTGAGTTGCTTTTAGCTTTTATGTAATTTCAATCTCTTGAAAAAAATCTACAATGCTTGTTGTCATTATAAATTTTGTCTATGTATTAATAAGAAAAATCTAATAGAAAGAATCGAATTTACGGCTTACCCTTTTGTCACTTGAATAAACTAAAAAACAAAGGATGTAAGATGTTTAAAAGAAACCTGTCCAATGTCTTGATTTTAACTTTAGGAGTTGCACTTTTTGGATGTGCCTCAAATGAGTATGATCAAATGCATGGAGAAAAATTTAAAGAGGGTGAAGCGAAACCAATAAGTTTTTGGTGGCCTGAAAGATTAGATCTTCAACCCCTTAGTCAACATGCGAAAGAATCAAATCCATATGGTGAAAATTTTGACTACGCAAAAGAGTTTAAAAAATTAGATCTCTCAAGAAGTTAAAAAAGACATTACAGAAGTTATGACTAATAGTCAGGACTGGTGGCCTGCAGACTGGGGAAATTATGGACCATTTCTTTATTAGAATGGCTTGGCACTGCACTGGAACTTATAGAGTTACTGATGGTCGTGGTGGAGCAGGTGGTGGACAGCAAAGATTTGAGCCCCTCAATAGTTGGCCAGATAATGCCAACCTAGATAAGGCGAGAAGACTTCTTTGGCCTATTAAAAAGAAATATGGCAGCAAGCTTTCTTGGGCCGATTTAATGGTTCTCACTGGTAACGTTGCTATGGAGATCGATGGGCTTTAAAACTCTTGGTTTTGCCGGTGGACGAACTGATGACTGGGAAGCTGATCTTGTTTACTGGGGACCAGAGACAAAAATGCTAAGTGATAAGCACAGATACCAAAAAGGTGAAAGCGTAAACTAAAAAAACCTCTTGGTGCAGTTCAAATGGGACTTATTTATGTTAACCCTGAAGGACCAGGTGGAAACCACGATCCGATGAGTTCAGCGCAAGATATCCGAGAAACATTTGGAAGAATGGCGATGAATGATGAAGAGACATTAGCTCTTATTGCTGGTGGACACACTTTTGGTAAGGCTCACGGTGCTCACAAAGCCACAAATTGTGTTGGTGCTGAACCAGCAGCAGCTGGAATTGAAAAGCAAGGTCTTCGGTTGGAAAAACAAATGTGGAAAAGGTCACTCTGAAGATACGTACTACAAGTGGACTTGAAGGGGCTTGGACTCAGCACCTACGAAATGGACTCATCAATATCTTACAAATCTTCTTGATTTTGAATGGGAAAAAACAAAAAGTCCTGCAGGTGCAGTTCAGTGGATTCCAAAAGATGGAGCAATGAACAAATGTAGTTCCAGATGCTCATGTAAAAAGAAAAAGCACATGCTCCAATTATGTTAACTTCTGATATGGCGTTAAAGGTTGATCCAGAGTATAGAAAAATTGCTGAACGATTTTAAGAAAAATCCTAAAGAATTTGAACATGGCTTTTGCAAAGAGCATGGTTTAAACTTAACTCATAGAGATATGGGACCAAGAACTAGATATGTTGGAAAAGATGCTCCTAAAGTCGCTATGAGTTGGCAAGATCCAGTTCCTGCAGAAAAGGGAAGACGATTACTAATCTCGGCAATATTCACAATCTTAAAAGTAGAATTTTAAAGTCTGGTTTAACAAGTGCTGAACTTGTGAGAACGGCTTGGGCTTCAGCAGCTTCTTATCGAGGAACAGATATGCGTGGTGGTGCTAACGGTGCTAGAATTAGACTTAGCTCCTCAAAAAGATTGGGCAGTAAATAATCCTAGTGAATTAAACAAGGTTTTAACAAACTTGAAAAAATTCAAAAAGACTTTAATAAGTCACTTCCTAATGGCGAAAGAGTTTCTCTCGCTGATGTCATCGTTCTAGGTGGAGCGGCAGCGATTGAAAAAGCAGCAAAAGATGCTGGTGTAAAAGTTAGCGTACCTTTTAAACCAGGAAGAACGGATGCTGATCAAGCTTCAACTAATGTTGAATCCATTTAACTTTTTAGAGCCAAAAGCGGATGCATTTAGAAACTATTACAGTGATGAAGCACAACTTTCTCCAACTAAGATGCTTGTTGATAAAGCGAATCTTCTACTTTAACGGTTCCTGAAATGACAGTTCTTGTTGGTGGAATGAGAGTGATTGAATGCAAATGCAATTTCTGAAAATCACGGTGTATTTACTGATAAGCCAGGAGTTCTTAACGAATGATTTTTTTGTTAATCTTCTCGATATGTCCACACAGTGGAGAAAATCAAAAGACAACGCAAAGAATTTATGAAGGATTCGATAGAAAGTCAGGAAAAGTTAAGTGGACAGCAACTCCAGTTGATTTGATCTTTGGATCTCACTCTGAACTTCAGAGCAGTGGCAGAAGTTTATGCTGCTAATGATGGACAAAAGAAATTTGTTCAAGATTTTGCTAAAGCTTGGACCAAGGTGATGCAACTTAGATAGATTTGAATTAAGGTAAAAAAAGTACGGGCCGTGACTCTCTTATAGAGAGAGCGGCTCATCTTTATCTATAATTTTTTTATACACTTTTGAGTTTATAAAAAGAAGAAATGAAACGATAGCAAGTGAAGAATAAATTGCATCAATACCATAATGACCAAAGAACCTGCTTAAGATTGGAGCGATGGCTAAGGTTACTCCGATAATATAGACAGTCCACACCTCACTTTCTCTATATTCCTTATCCTCATTTTGTTCAATGGGAAGCTTTGCTCTTTTCTCTATTGAATACCCTGAAGCTAAAATGAAAATTATTACACCCAGTTGGATGAGAAAAACCTTAGTGTTACCGACAAAAAATAGTCCAACGATGCTGAGAAATAAGAAGAGTATCCAGCACCAAATCGGTACACTTTTGCCAACACCTCTTGCCTTAAAGTCTGCTGACCTTTTGGCAACTAGGGGGATCTTTCTTTTTAATCTTTCGTATTGAATAAGGTCAATTGTTGATGAGACAAAAAGAAAACCAAAAAGAGATGTGTACTTACCACTCCAGTACAGTTGGGACGAAAAGCTAAAATATCCCCAAGAAAGAAAACCCAAAGCTATAAAGCCAATAACGTAATCGATCATAGGAGTGTGTAGGTATTGCTTGTTTAATAAGCTCTCGACAAGATGAGGATTTCTTCTCTTAAGAAAAATAAAACTTAAATGAGACATCTTTTTTGAAATATAGAAGTTAAATAAAATAATTTGGATAGCATGGAAAATAAACCATAGTAATGTTGGATTGCTATTCATCTCTTAACTCCTTTATCGCTAGCTTCCAAACTTTTTTACTAAGGTCTTTTGATGAGGACAAAGTATTAAGTTTATTCCAAGCCTCATTAATTTTTGTAGATGTTGAACTGACTAACCAATTTAGATATGCATTTTTAGCATTATGAGTAACAAAGCTTCCTGCACGACCTCGAGTTTCAATAATATTATATTCTTCAAGTATCAAATAAGCTTTGGCTATAGTATTTGGGTTAACTTCTAAGTCACTTGCCAGCTGCCGAATTGAGCTAAGCTTATCTCCTGAAACAAGATTGCCCTCCATTACGGCGTTGCCTAATTGTGCAATGATTTGTTCAAAAATAGGCTCCGGAGCGGAGGTGTCGATTTCCATAAGTTCCTTTGTACTACTGAAGATTAATACAAAAAATTGTACTATTCAAGTGTCATACAAAATATTTTTGGCTTTTATAAGTGAGTTCAAGGACTTAAGTGAATAATTCTCTGCTTAGGTCCTTCAAACTGAATAAAGACTTTTTCATGATATGTTTTAGAAAGAGAATCATCTCGATGGTCATACCCCTTAATCCAATCAAGTAACATACTTAGGTTCTTATCTTGTGCCTCTTTAGATTCGTATTTATGGGGCTCCCAGGGGCGATTTTTTGCGTTCTCTATGCAGTTTTCAATAGAGAGGTCTAGATAGATAAGTTCGCTTGCATAGGGAAGCGTAGACTCTAAAAGGTCACCATAACAACCTTCAATGACACATCCGTTATTTGAGTTAATAAACTCTTTTATGAGGACTTCTGACTCAGCTAAGCTCTTTCTTTCGGGGGGAGTTGAGTCATTCCAAGCAATTGTATCTAGGTCTAAATGAGCCAGGGATCTTTGCTGGCAAAGCTTTTTTGCTAAGGTGGATTTGCCGCTGCCAGAGTTTCCATAGACTAATATCACTTCTTTCATGAAGAAATTCTAACTATTAGATTAAAGAAAGTGAAGATTTTATACGTATTATAACGCTATGGTGCATTTATTCTGGGATGTGCTATGTTGCGTTTTTTATCTTAATTATTGGGGAATTTATGAAGAGTTTAATCTTTATAGTCGCAGGGCTGTCTTCTGTTGGCGCTTTTTGTGGCACACAGAAAATGTATGATGAATGTAAAATCTTAGACTATAAAGTCGTCAGTCAGTTTTCTATCAAGAAAGGAAAAGTTCTCACAGTCGGTATTACTCAAAGAGAGTTGAATATTGGTGAAAAAATAATAAAAAAAGCCCTTGTTGATTCCACGGAAGCGTCTACCAGATCTCACGAGCGTCTTGAATATAAACTGAAAAAACTTGAGAACTTTGCCAATAAAAATTGTCTTCGAATTGATGATAGAACAGCTTCACTATAGCTCAAAATAAAGCAGAGCCGACTAATATTTTCGGCTCTGAAATCTCTTCTTTATATATTAAATTACACCACAAGCAATTCTTGCACCGGCATTTCCACTTGGCTGAGAGGTCATATCATCTTGGTCATTGTGAATGATGATTGCTTTACCTTTCACAGAAAACTTATTGCCTTTAGAAATATTCAATTTTTTTATCACTATTGTTTTTGTTGCGACACCATCAGAGTCTGAAGTTAAATTCCCCATGTCTCCAAGGTGGTGATTCATCTGGTCTGGTCCTCCGTGCTTGCTGTCTTCAGGAGAGTAATGACCTCCCGCACTTTTAGCATCCTTAGCTGAGCAATCTCCTTTTTCGTGAATATGAAAACCATGCTCAGAGCTTGGGTTTAATCCTTTGACATTCGCAGTCACTTTTATTGAATCTTCTGTCTCCCAAATATTAATAACACCAGTTACTTTGCTATTACTTTTGCTCTCTAAATCAACGACAGTTTTATTCATCAGTTTTTGATGACTACATGAGAGAAAGAATACACAGAGAATGGCCAAGGTAATAATAAATTTCATTTTTGTCCTTTGTTTAATGTTTTTGTTCATTCAAATCTAGTAGAGAGTGGAGGAGTAATCAATCAGAAAAATTTTAGACAATATGTAGAAAACTACACATTTAGCTTTTATGGGGTTTTAAAGTGGATCATAGAGTCAAAAAATGAACTTGCTTTTTGACTCTAGAAGCTACTTTGGAGTGTTTCGAAGATTTTAATTTTGTTCTGCTGTATTTTTCCAATTTCCTCAAGCTCTTCGCGATGACTCTGCTGGGCCCATTGAATAAGGGTGTCGCTGACACTGGCAATTTGATCTTTGGCCCCTTCAGTTGAAGTTTCAAGAGTCTGATCTATTTCTTCTCTTAGAGGGATCCCATAGCCTGTGCTTATGATATTTTCAGCCAACAAACTATTTTGTAATTGTTGGTAGTCTTTAAGATACCTTTCAATTTTTGGATCTAGCGAATTGTCTCTTTTTTGTTCATTAATAAATTTCGCCAATAGGGAGACCAACTCCAGTTGTTTTTTCTCAAAGAGAAAACTCTCTATCTTAAAAAGAGAAGCGAGTCGCTTTCTTTTATCAACTGACTTCTGCGACGCTTGCAAGTGATGTAAAATAACTTCTCGATCAGAGGCAGTTGAATTTTGCAAAAACTCTTCGTAGTTTTTATAATCAATTTTTGCACCGGACTCAACTAGTCTTAAGTAGGATTGTTCGAGTTTTTTATGAGCTGCTTCAAAGAGGTAGCCTTTGCTTATAGCTTTTTGCCTATCTTCAAGCACACTCATGTCTCCCAGATTCATGCTTTCGAGTCTATTAAAGATCTGATTTGGTGTGATCACAGTCATTGCTTGGATATGAAGATCATCTTTAAAACCTAAGCGGATCATTTTGAGAGTTTCATTCGCACAGTTATTAGAGGCGAAGTAGTAGGCGCCTCGATAAGCCCAGTACTGAGAAAGAATAGTGAACATCATTTGTTCTTTTTGATCTGAATCTAGTTTTAGAGGAACTGAGAAGACATCTCGAAATTCGCCTTGAGTATATTCTTTTACAACATCCTTTAGAGGAAGAAGAAACATAAGGGAATCATAGGTTCCATTCATACCTTTGGCATAGCTCATGGAAGTACCAGTGATATTGGCCCTAAAGCTTAGAACAACATGATAGGCAACATCTTTGAGACACTCTTGATCGACAACAGTTCTTTCTGGTGCACACAGGATGATTCTTATCATCGCGTGACCCCATCTACTCATAATCGCTTTCCCTTTTCCTGCAAAAAGGTAGTGCACTTCGTAGACTCTTTTTGGATCAAGATCTATGACTGCTGCCTCTTTGCCTTGAAGGGCCTCAGATGTCATAAGGACTCTGGTACTGGTTTGACAGTTATATTCTGAATGAGGTTCCACATTTAATGACTTTGATAGATAGGAATAAAGATTTGGTCTTCTACATTTATACTCAGGATCGAGAATAAAAAACTCAAAGTTGACACCTAAAAACTCCTGTCGATTTGTAAGTTCATAGCGATCTGGAGTTCTGAGATAATTTCTATTGTGCTGCTTGTTTTTCTTCTTAACAAGGCCTAGGGCATTCCATCCCGCAAGGTTAGAGAATAGGCGGCTATCCGAAAGAGTGTATTTCTTTCTTTTTAGTCTTCGACATGTGCGCTTCTCTTTTCTCGATAAGCTTTTACTCTTTTTTTGATCAATACAAGTATCATTCATCTCTTTTTCTGCTCCGAGAAAGAGATTTTGATAATCATAAAGATGCATCACTTCATGAAGAAGGACGGCATTTGCTAACGCTTGATTTGTTTTATGTGCCGACTTAACTAAGCTTGTTGGAGACTTGAGCATTTCAAGGATGGAGAGGTCGAGTCTGATAAGAGAAATATTTTTCTTTTTTTGTAGGATCTTCTTTTTCACCAATCCCTTCATCCCTTGTCTTTTTGAATCGAGATCTTCAAACCGAACTTCGATAACCTGGGATATATTTGTTTTTATTGTTTGGGGAAGAAGGTTTTTTACATCTTGAAAGTAGCTTTGAATAAGTTGATTATGCTCAGAGTGATCAAGATTACTTTTAAACTCAAAGCTGAGCACAGGTAAACTAGAAACCACGAATAGCAAAATAATTAGGACTTTCATAAATTAACCTTCCTTTGCCTATATGTAGCAATTGTGATGCCATAATAGTGGCTTTCTTTGGCCCTTATCCCCACAAAACTGTCTAATCTTTTGACACCCCTGATAAACAATTCAACGTTCATAGAAATAAAAAAGCCTTTAAATTAATCTTGAAACACAAAATCCAAATAACACTAACATAACGCTTAAATGCGACGGAGAGAATTTCATGAAAAAAACAATGCAAACACTTTTAACGGTTTCCCTTTTAACTCTTTCAACATCATCTTTTTCACAAAGTTTTGGCGATCAAGTTTCAGCTGTAACAATTTCGACAACGGCACTTACAGCAGCTGTTTTAGATGCAGCAACAAGAACAGTCCTTTCTCCATTTGTTTTAACAAGTGCGACGACAATGGCTGCAGCTAGAGTTGAATTAGAAGCGGTTCAAGCAGATGCGAATGACTATCTTGAAGGAGCAAATAAGACTGAAATGCTAGACGAAGTTATTCAAAAAATTAGATATAACGCACAGGATGATATCTCTGAGGCAAGTGATATTCAAATCTCTATTGCGATTTTGTCTGTAAATCTCTAAATAATCTTTTCAAATAAAATAAAGCAAAAGGCTCTACTATTATGTAGGGCCTTTTTTTATTTGTGGCGTAAAATAGACACTTCCTGCCTTGGCTAATATTTTTAAATTTGTCATAATCCTCTCAACTTAAAATTAACGAAGGAGAAATGATGAAGATAAAAGCCGCCGTAGCTTGGGGACCCAAAGAGCCACTTAAAATTGAAGAAATTGACTTAGAGGGACCTAAAAAAGGTGAAGTTCTCATAAAAGTCATTGCTAGTGGTGTCTGCCATACAGATGCTTATACACTTTCTGGTGAAGATCCAGAGGGACTCTTTCCCGTTGTTCTAGGCCACGAAGGTGGGGGAATTGTTGAAGAAGTAGGGGAAGGTGTTACAACTCTTAAAAAGGGTGACCATGTTATTCCTCTCTACACGCCGGAGTGTGGTGAGTGTAAATTTTGTACCTCGGGTAAAACAAATTTATGTCAAAGAATTAGAGAAACTCAAGGTAAAGGACTTATGCCTGATGGAACATCTCGATTTTCAAAAGATGGAAAACCCATCTATCACTATATGGGAACCTCAACTTTTGCAGAGTACACAGTCGTTCCAGAGATTGCACTGGCGAAAGTAAGTAAAGATGCTCCTTTGGATAAGGTCTGTCTTCTTGGTTGTGGTGTTACCACTGGAATCGGAGCTGTTTTAAATACAGCAAAGGTTGAAGAAGGTTCAACTATCGCAGTCTTTGGACTTGGTGGTATCGGTCTTTCAGTTGTTCAAGGGGCAAAGATGGCAAAGGCCAAGAGAATAGTTTGTATTGATATTAATGAAGATAAATTTGAAATGGCGAAAAAATTTGGTGCGACAGATTGTATCAATCCAAAGAAGTTTGATAAGCCCATTCAAGAAGTCATTGTTGAGATGACAGAAGGTGGAGTTGATTACTCATTTGAGTGTGTTGGTAATGTTGAGCTTATGCGTTCTGCTTTAGAGTGTTGTCATAAAGGTTGGGGCGAGTCGATTATTATCGGTGTTGCTGGGGCTGGAAAAGAGATAAGCACAAGACCATTTCAATTAGTTACAGGTCGAGTGTGGAGAGGATCAGCTTTTGGTGGTGTTAAAGGAAGAACTGAGCTTCCAGGTTACGTCGATAAGTATATGGGCGGAGAAATTAATCTAGACGATCTTGTAACTTTTAAAATGCCTCTAGAGGATATTAATAAAGCCTTTGATCTTATGCATGAAGGTAAAAGTATTAGAACCGTAATTGAATTTCATAAAGATGGTAAATAGTATGGAAAAACTTAAAGAAAATAAAAGCTTTGATGGCTTTACTCGTGTTTATGAATTTGATTCCAAGGCGACAAAAACGAAGATGAAATTCTCCACTTTCGAGCCTAAAGCGGGAAAGGTAAAAAAAGCCATTATTTGGCTTTCAGGCTTAACGTGTAATGAAGAAAACTTTATTACAAAAGCTGGAAGCCAAGCACTGTTGGCCCAAAAAGATGTCATGATTATCTGCCCTGATACTTCACCTAGAGGTCTAGATCTTCCGAAGGAACATGAGTCTTACGATTTTGGTTCAGGAGCTGGTTTTTATATTAATTCAACGACTGAAGGCTATAAAGACCATTATCAAATGTATGACTTCATAAAAGGAGATATCGTTAATCTTTTGAAGGAAAAATTTGGAATTGAAAGAGTTTCTATCATGGGCCACTCTATGGGAGGGCATGGTGCACTTATTTTAGGTCTAACCGAAAGCGACTTATTCAAATCAATTTCGGCTTTTTCTCCTATCACTAATCCTATTCAAGTTCCCTGGGGACAAAAAGCATTTGAAGGCTATTTGGGATCAGATTGGAAAGAAAAAGCGGATAAGTACGATGCCACTTCACTTATTAAAAGCGGAGCGAAACACCCCCTTCCAATTTTAATTGATCAAGGTCTTGATGATGAATTTTATCCTGATCAGCTTTTGACAAAAGATTTTGAAAAGACATGCAAAGAGCACGGACAAAAAACAAAAATTCATTTAAGAGAAGGTTATGATCATAGCTATTTCTTTATCTCGACATTTTTAAAAAGTCATATCGACTTTCATTTGAAAGCCTTAAACGTTTAAAAAATATTAGATTGAAGATTAGAGCGCCTAAATAAATAGGCGCTCTGGTTTTTTATTTTGAAATGATTTTTGCTTGAACTCTTCTATTTGCTTCACGACCTTCAGGGGTATCATTTGATTTTAAAGGAAATTTTGGTCCGTATCCTCTAACAATAAGTCTTTCCGAATTAATTCCATGTTTTCTTACGAGATAATCTTTAACTGATCCAGCTCTGAGCTTTGACAACTCTGTGTTCTTTTGTTCATTTCCAGATGTATCAGTGTGACCTTGGATTTCAATGAAAATTTCAGGATTATTTTTTAGCGTTCTCCCCATCTTATCTAGTTGGCTTGTGGAAGAAAGATCAATTTCAGTCTTATAGGCTTCGAATTTCACATCGAGAGCGACGGTGATATCTTTTCTCTCAACATCACACCCATAAGCATTTACTCTCACTCCCATTTTTGTATTTGGGCATTGGTCATCAGAATCTGTTACACCATCTTTATCAAAGTCACTAAGAATAGGAGCTGGTGCTTGTGTTTCCTTAGGACCAAAGGCATAAGTTAAAAATAGTGAAGGAATATAAATACTTTGTTCAGACTTTGCTGAAGTTTTCTTAGCAATGAAATGATAATTAAAATTTACCCCAAGTTTTAAATTGGGAGCAATAGTCGTATCGGCACCAAGGCCTGCAAATGTCGTCAGTCTAAGGTAATCGGAACTTCCTTCAGGGTCGATATTGGCCATACCAGCACCAACCGAGGCAAACGGTCTGATGTGTCTGTAAGATTCAAAGTCATAGCGTCCAAGTAAATAGAAAACATCATCTTTTAGATCAGTATCAGAAAAATTAAACCGATAGTAACCAGCACCAAATGAGAGTTCTTTGGAAGTCTTTTGTCTATAGTTTAGAAAAATTGATGTATCAGTGTCAGCTTCATTATTGAAGTCTGTGTGAGCTTGGGGAAAGGTGAGTCCAATTCCAAAGTCAACTCTGTGCTTTGCATACGCACTTAGAGAGAGGATACAGATTAAAAATGCCAAGTGTTTCATTATTCTCCTTAAAGTAGAATTTAACTGATTGTATTTACATTATTTTATGTTTAAGCGCATAGGTATATCAAGGAAGAGATGATTATGTTAAGAAAAAAACACAATTAATATGAGGATCAAAAACCAAATGTTTTTACATTAACGATATTCTTTTTATGGAGGAATTAATTATGGAACGTGAAACATTAGGTTCAATTGCATTATTTATGGCCGTGGCATTTTTAATGACCTATGGAATCCCAGTTATTTATGCCTATATCTTGCAGTAGATCTTTAATTTGAAGACGCATTGACAAGTGCCATCTCATCGAGCCGTGCTCTTTGGTTGCGCATATAGTATTCAGCCTTGGACTCGAGATCTTCATTGGTGAACTGATCTAGGAGTAGATTATCTAAAATTGTTGATACTGTTTGTTTGTAGAAATTGGTGAGTATACTCAATCCATTTGTGATGAGGACTAGCGAGTTGGTTAAAGGTTTTTTCTTAAAGAAAAAATTAGTTGAATAGAAAAAAGTATTACATCCGTCTATATAAATCATTTGTTTTTGATTCAGATTATAATTTATTTTTTCGCCGAACTGTTGCTCTTGAAGATCAAGGTTAAAGACTGACCCAAGGCCCGCATGACCCATGTACGTGTAGGTACTTCCATTTTCTAGCGCATATTTTGTAAATTTAAAAAACTCTTTTTTTGCTCCAGGAGTGTGATCGGTTGGATTTCCAAGCATAATATAGGCGTTTGCTTTTTTACCGTGAATTTCTCCTTGGTAGTGGAGAAACTGAGAGTAAAGACTATTCGTCCCAATAATCTCCATGAGCATATTTGAATACTTGATTTTAGAAAAACCCAGACGTCGAAGAGTTCTAGATATTTCAGTATATCCTTTTTGGGCCATCCCAAAATTTCTAAGCGAGAAAAAGTCAGATCCAAAGTAGTAGAACAAAGCGTACTCATCATCGACAAGAAACTCAGAGCTAAGGTGAAGAGAGTCTTGAACAACTTTTGTCGCACTGTTGATCTCGACTTCAAGGAAATGCTCGTTTACTTTTAATCCACAGTATTTTGTGTTTGGACTCCAAGCCCAATAAAAGGTTTCTTTATTACCTCTGTAACCAGATTTTGAACAATAATGTTTAAACCGGCTTGCACTATCAAAAATAGTCTCGGGGTTTAAAGGTAAAATAATTTTGTAGTTTTCGATCTGATCCAATTCATTTTCAATGAGAAATTCACCGCGAAATGAATAATAGGTCCTTTGGAATTTTTCAAAAGTTACAGTCTCGGTGACTTTTATCTCATAATTATAATTTAAGCTCGATCTATTAGCGAACCTATTCATACCAGTGCCCATGGAGTGAACGATTTGATGCTTCATAGCTTTTTGTGCAGAAAACTCGTTGTGGTCAACAAACGTCGAAAAACTTATTTGATAGAGATTTGATTTGGCAAAAAGAGAGCCAGAAATAAAAAAAGCGATTAAGATAATTTTGTTCATGTGGAACTCATATCAATTAATCGCTCTTTTTTCTTTCTGATTGGATATTTTACATATTATTGAAGTGCTTTTTTACAGTTGAGACAACATATTCAAGCTCATCTTTTGTAATATAAGCAAAACAAGGAAGGTTTAAAACTGCTTTTGAGATATAGTCTGCATTTCCATTGTCAATTTTACCTTCGAGATACTTATCAGCCCCTTCTTGTAGGCTCATAGCTCCTGGATAAATAGTTCCAGAGCCAATTCCAGCATCCTTAAGGGTCTCAATAAGAGCTCCTCTGAGTTCTGGGTCAATCATGGCCACAGCACAGTATCCATTCTCATCCACATTATCAGAGGATAGTTTTACTTTTAATGGAAGACCTTGAAGGTTTTGGTAGTAGTAATTTACCGCTTCTCTTCTGCTATTAAGCCTTGCATCGATATGGTCTAACGAGAGATTTAAAAAGAGTGACTCATAAGATCCAATCCTTGAGTTCCAGCCAACGAGCCCATGAGTATAGTGGGTGGTTCTTCCGTGATTGGTCAGTACTCTTGCGGTATTTGCTAATTGTGAGTCATTTGTGAATATTGCTCCCGCATCACCTGAAGCTCCGAGAACTTTTGCAGGGTAAAAGCTGGTCGTTGCAATGAGTGCAGTTCCTAGAACTGATTTGCCGTCAACTTTTGTCCCAAAGCATTGAGCTCCATCTTCAACAAGAAGAACGTTATTATCTTTTGCGTAACTTCTAATTTTCATTGTGTCTGGAGATGCATGGCCATAAAGATGAACCATAATTGCGGCTTTTGGTTTGAACTTATCCACTGCCTCTTTAAAAGTATCAAAGTCCCAGTGACAAGTGTCACGATTAACGTCCACAGTTACTGGCTTCGCTCCAACATTGACAACGGCTTCAAAAGTCGCCCAAAAAGTCATATCCGGTAGGAGTACGATATCGTCTTTTTCAACTTCAATTGTTCTGAGAGCGACTTGTATGGCATCAGTACCATTAGCGCACCCGACGACAAATTTTGCTTCGGTTTTCTTTGCTAAATTTTCTTCTAAAGTCGATACAATCGGTCCACCGACGAATTGAGTTTTATCAACAAGTTCAGTGACTCCATTTAGAAATTTTTCCTTAAACCCATCTTCGAAACGGTTTAGGGTGATGAAAGGTACAGATGTGATTGCCATAATTTTCCTCGCTATTAAAATTTGCCCAAATTATAGCAGAGAGAATTGTCTTATGCTATTTTATTTAAATGAGTGAAAAGATAAGAGTTTTTTACAATGATATCTATGAAGTTAAGCTTGAAGATGGGCATAGGTTTCCAATGGAGAAGTATGCTTTATTGCGCAGTGCTTTGGTGGCGAAAAATATTGTCCAAGCAAATTCTATGCATGCTGCACAGCTTATCGATCGACAAAGTATTTATCTTGCTCACGCAAAAGAGTATGTCGATAGCGTTTTTAATCATACTTTAGAACATGCGAGGGCCAGAATTGTCGGACTTCCACTTAACGAGCAAATGCTTGATCGCACACGCTCCTCAATTGGAGCCGTCGTTCAATCTGCATTTTCAGCGAAGGAGTTGGGCTTCTCCTCCAGCTTGTGCGGAGGAACACACCACGCAAGCTACGATCGCGGTGAAGGCTTTTGCTTTTTTAACGACTTTGCTATCGCCATCGCACTTTTAAACCAAAAGTTTAGACATCGAGTTCTTATTATCGATTTAGATGTTCATCAAGGAAATGGGAACTCTTCACTTTTTCAAGATGATGACTTTGTCGACGTTGTAAGTTTCCATGGAGAAAAAAATTATCCTTTTAGAAAAGTGCCTTCAACAATTGATAGAGCATTTCCAGATACTGTTACCGATGGTGAGTATATTGAAGCCTTAAGAGAAACGTTGGCTTCTTTGACAGTTAATAATTATGATATTGTTCTCTATCAAGCAGGAGTAGATGCTCTAAAAGAAGATAGTCTAGGGACTCTTAATCTATCATATGAGTGCTTGTTTCAAAGAGATTTAATGGTCTTTAACTTTGCAAAATTTAATGATTTTCCACTTTCTATGGCCCTTGGGGGTGGATACTCAAAGCCTATACATGCTACAATAAAAGCCTATGAGAATACCTACAAAGCTGCGAAGGATGTGTATGGGTTCTAGTCTTTATCTTCTTGGTTTTTTGATACCGCTGTCGACTTTTATTTCACTTTACTCTGATGGCTTGGGGACATGGTCTTGTGTCGTCTTTGCTTTCATCATTGTTCCGGTTCTCGATGTTGCCCTTGATACCACCTCCAAAGATTTTGACCAAAAAGATATTTTCTATTATGACCTTCTTCTTTATTTACAAGTTCCGATACAGTACATGTTGCTTTTTCTTTTTTGTCAGCGGCTGTCAGACTTAAATTCCAGCTTAGAAATGGCAGGAATCATTGTGAGCATGGGGATTAACTGCGGAGTGATCGGTATTAATGTTGCTCATGAACTTGGACACCGGTCTAAAACTTACGAAGTATGGATGGCAAAAGCCCTCTTGATATCCTCTTTGTATTACCAATTTTTTATTGATCACAATAAAGGTCATCACAAATATGTATCAACTCCACAGGATCCTTCTAGTGCAGCAAAGGGGGAGAGTCTCTATCGATTTGTAATAAAGTCTATTTACGGAACATTTAAGTCTGCTTATACAATCGATAAAGAGGACCTTTTTCTTGGGATTTTTTTGCAAATCCTCCTTTGTGCCACGATCTTTTTTACATTCTCTTTCAACGTTATGCTCGCTTTTGTTCTGAGCGCGACGCTTGGATTCCTTCTCTTAGAATGCGTGAACTATATTGAGCATTACGGTCTCCAGCGAAAACTAAATCCCTCCGGTCGGTATGAGAAAGTGACACCTTTACACTCTTGGAATTCAAATCATCTAGTGGGGAGGGGAATACTTTTTAATCTTTCTAGGCATAGTGATCATCATGCCATGGTCGCTAAGAAGTACCAGACTTTAGAAAGTCAAAATGATGCTCCTCAAATGCCGACAGGCTACCCTGGGATGATTCTACTAAGTTTAATTCCAAAGCTTTGGTTTAGGGTGATGGATAAAAGAATTCCTAAAGGGCTTGAATAAAATCTGTTAATGAATTTATATCGACCATACTAGAATCTTTCTTAAATAGGCACACGGCAACCATATCTTTATTTTTTTTCACACCCAAAAGAGACTGGCCTCCTAGTACTTCAGTGCACGCGTAGGACCCTATAGAACTGGCAAAATCTTTCTTTTTGGGTGTTATTTTAGACTTGATTGACTTTGATTTCTCAAAAGCCACACACTTATCTTTGCAATTCTCACTCACCAGGAGCGATCCTTTTTTTATGAAGGCGTAATACTTCCCAGCTATCTTGAACTGGCTATCAGCAGCTTTAACTGTTATGGATATGAGGAGAAGAAGAAGAGTTAGTCGCATTATTTCTTCTCCACGAAAGTAAAGTTGGTATTGTTTTTTAGGATATCTTTTTCACTCGTCCAAAATGACGTCGCTGATTGAGACTCTCTGATTTTATACTCACATTTATCTATTGAAGAGTTATACCTGAATCCCACAATAGTATTAATATGGGACCCTCCTGGCTGAGGGTGGGTGTTCCCGACAGGAAGCCCTTCAAGGAGGCTTGTTAAAATAAGATCTCTTTTATTAGAAATTTCTCTTTCAACTGTTAAGGCTCGATTGGTAGTAACAAGTTTGCACTGGTAGGGAAGATCAAGTTTTTTCCTATTGCTAGTGTTTAAACATTTTGGTGCAACAGCGAGAGTCATAAGATCATGACTCGAAATAAAGTTTCCTTCATTATCAAAAAGTTTGTCTGTATCACCACCAGTGGCCCTAAACATATTCGCAATTTCATTTAAACCTGAAATAAAAGTTGTAAAAAGACTATTATCTTTTAAGCAAGTTGAATCAGAAAGGTTGACGGTATCATTACTTTCAGAGAAGAACTCTTTGTAAAACATGCTTGTTTTGATTGCCGCTTTTCTAAAGTCTTGATCGTAACCTTTTCGTAGAAATGAGTCGAGTCTGGAAGCTAAATGAGGTACTTTGAGCTTGTCTTCAAAACCATATTTTCTAAAAAATTGACCATAAGTATCGTCGAACCTTTTGCGTAACTTTGCTTCGGATTCTTCTCCAATGGCCGCTTCGAGATAGCTCTTTGAAAATTCATTTTGAACTCGATTGTAGTCGTTTAAATATTCCTCTTCCGATATCGGATTTGTCACTTTATTTTTGTAACTCCAAAAGTAAAAACCAAGCATTTTATTTTTGTCGAGGACAAAATTATTGATTGTTGGATAAGGAAGTTTTATATCGGCATCAGCTTTCATAGCTTCTATCATTTTTTTAGAATTCTTAACCATACTGATTGAACAAGAATCTGTATTTTTCTCTAGTAAAGCTTTTCCATCCATAAAACGTTTAACCATCTCTATGACTTGGGCATGGCCATAGAGACTTGTATTGTCTTTAAAAAGCCCACCTATTCTTTGTGTTTCGTCTCCGCTTTCAATCGGGGAGAAGCCTTTGGGGCAGTAGCCAATATCTTCTACTATTTTTAACACTTCACACGAGTGCCCTCCATCTAAGTCGAAGGCTTGTCCATTTGAGAATTTACTTTTATACTGCAAAGCCATCTCAAGAAATGAGGCGTTCATTTTCCCATCAGAAAGCCCCAAAAGAAGGTTTTTAGCTGTGTTGGCATAACACGTCCCTACACCGTCTTGGTGATCTCTAGGAATATTATAAAAAGGCCCCTTTTTAGACGTTTGAGCGTGAAGCGTTTCATTTTCTAAATCAATCGTTGGTGTTTTACTATTACAGTTGTAAAAATCCTTATTGATGGCCATGAATTCTTCTCTTTTAAATTTTACTTGTAAGTCATCAATTTGAAGTTCTAGTTGCTCTAATTCTTTTCTAGAATCATAGCTGAGATGTTTCAAAGAATTTATCTTTGAATCGAGGCTCGACACTTTATTAGTTGCTGTATTGTATTCTCTTCGTAGCTTTTGTTCATCTATCGATAAAAGTTCACTCGCTTTTTGAAGTTTCTGCATGAAAGAGGCAGAACCTGTGAAGTCTTGAGCCCGTCGAGGCCGACACGTTTCAATTTTTTTATTAAAGATATCACTGCCACTATCGAGGTTTCTTCTTAGACACTTTAAATAGCCTCTATACTTATTCTGATCCCTGTAGTGAGTGATGCGAATTTGTTCTTCAAGGGGAATTTTTGTTGCTTCTAACTCAGATTCTATTTCTTTGGAAATCTCTTTAAGTTTTTCAATTTTCCTTTTGTCCAAAGTTGGAATAATGGCGCCAATTTCAAGAGCCCGAGCAAGAGTTGTTTGCCTCTGTTCAGACGCTTGGGCCAGTTGGGCTTCGGAGGCTAGAGTTTCACTTAGCTTCCTATTTTTTTGATTCTCGAGCCCATCAATCTGACTTTGTAATGAAGAGAGAGTTGTCGGCTGGGATAGAACCGTAAGAGGAAAAATAAAAATAAGTAAGAGTTTAAATTTTTTCATAAATACTAATCGGCTAGAATTGGCGTTTACTTGAGCTATTAGGTTGGCTTTTCTGCTGATAGAAGCTAAGTGCTTGAAATTATGAGATTGTAAAAAGTTACACTACAAGTCATTGATATAGATAAAAATGAAACTCCGTGTTAGAAGAGGCTATTATTATTTTAAGGAAAGGACTTTGAGGATGAAAAATCTAGTTATTGCAGGACTTATTACCCTTTCAGGTGTGGCTCAGGCATTTGAAGGAAGTAATAATCCAGACTTTTTTGGTAAGCACTATAATCACAAGATGAGCTCTTTAGCACTAGAAGGATCTCTTGAAAGCCACCTCACGCCATGGGCTTCTTCTTTTTGGCCACATATTTATGGCGGAATAGCTTTTAGATGGAACAATTTCTACGGCGACATTCCAAGTGTCAGACAACTCCAAGCCCAAGTAGGTGCTTTAAAAGAAGAAATTGTCTCCTTAAAAGGTGATTTATTTTCTGCAGTAAATCCTAGTCCCATGATGATTCAATCGACAGAATCAAGAATTCTTGAGGCGAAATCAGAAATTAATTCTCTATTGTCCAAAAAGGGAGCTGAGCACCAAAGATACTTCTTTAATGTAAAGAGACCTGAAAGCCTTGATGATGTAAGAAAAATGAGTCAAGTTGATATCGATAAGCTTTCTCCTACGGAGAAGTTTGATATTTATATCTCTTTAAAGACTGGAAGAGACTCAAACTTTAAACTAACTAAAAATGTTTTAAGGTTAACCGGTCCTTATGATCAATACTGGGAAGGTATTTGTAATGGTTGGGCTTCTGCTGCGATTGAATTTGAAGAGCCGAAAGTGACAACTATAAAGAAAGACGGAATAACCCTAAACTTTGGCTCTAGTGATTTGAAAGCACTTCTTAGTTACTACCATTTTGCCATTACAAGTAACTATTTTGCGAGAAAGAGAACATCTACTAATAGAATTGGTGAAAGATGTAAGGTTGAATTTCCCAAAGAGGCATGGTCTCTTGTAAATGGGAAAGAGTATTATAAGCATGTGGTTAATGGACAGGTCGTTACGCATGAACTTCCACCAGAGTGTGTGGATACAAACCCTGGCGCATTTCATATCGCTTTAGCAAATAGAATTAACCTCGATAAAGAAAGTTTTATTGCAGAAGTTGTTAGAGATAATGAAGTTTGGAATCAGCCTATTATTGGTTACAGCTCTAAGGTCGTTGAGACTAAAACAAGTGGATTTTTAAATGCTGACAAGAAAACAGTTAAGCAAATAAAAGTTCAAACCAGACTTGATTACGCAAATGACGGTGGAAGAATGTTCTGGGAGCAGTCGGACCCTGAAGAAGAGTTTTATGCTTGGTGGAATCCAACTAATGGAACATCAAACTATAGAGCTGCTCACAAAGACTTTGAGTACTATTTAAACCTTGATAAGAAAGGAAATATTACTGGTGGATATTGGTTAAGCTATGAGAGACCTGACTTCATCTGGTTGAAAAGAACGAAAGGATTTATTGGTACAGGATTTGGTTTTGGTATCGTAAGTTATTTAAATGATCTTCAAGATCTAGCAGAAATAAGAAAGTAAAAATATCAAAAAAAAAGCCTGGACTTAAATCCAGGCTTTTTTTTTATAAAATGAAATTATTTAAATTATAATTTAGAAACTTGAGAAGCTAATCTTGAAGTCTTTCTAGCAGCAGTATCTTTTCTGATAATTGGAGACTTTGCAAGTTTAGCTAAAAGAGTTTGAACAATTGGAAATTGCTTAACTGCTTCATCTTTATTTTCTTCAGCAATAAAAGTTCTAAGCTTTTTTAACTCTGTTCTAAAACGAGAAACTTTCCACTTATTATTAACTCTTCTTTTTTCGTTTTGTCTGATTCTTTTCTTTGCCGACTTATGGTTTGCCACGTTTAATCTCCTAAGATATTTAAAACTTCTATTATTTATTTAAATTGCGTAGCGCATTTTTTAAAACATTAACCTTCTCTTGGCAAGGTTTTTTTTAGACATATATCAGATTTCAATGCCATGCGATTGACCATTTGTCCTATTATTAGGATATTATGTCAAAAATTATATTTATCCTTTTATGATGGAGCTTGGAAAATGACAGAAATAGAGAAGATTGGAGTAGTCGGTGCTGGACAAATGGGAAGAGGCATCGCGCAAGTTGCAGCTTTTTCGGGTTATGAAGTTTTCCTCTTTGATGTTAGCCAGGATGCACTAGACTATGGGCTCGATTTTATTAAAAAACAGCTAGATAGAGGAGTTTCAAAAGAGAAGTGGACCCAAGAAGTCGCTGATCAAACTCTTGGAAGGATCACGGGCATCACTTCGATCAAAGATATGAAAGAAGTTGATCTCGCCATTGAGGCAGCCACCGAAAATAAAAAAATAAAGTTCGAAATTTTTAAGTCTATGGATGAGGCGATTCAAAAAAATGCCATCCTCGCGACCAATACTTCCTCTATATCAATCACTGAAATTGCAGCCGTTACTAGTAGAGCTGAAAAAGTAGCTGGTATGCACTTTATGAATCCAGTACCTGTGATGAAACTCGTTGAAGGTATTAGAGGATTAGAAACGAGTGACGAAACCTTTAAAGCCGTTGAAGATGTCTCGGTAAAGATGGGCAAGGTCTTTGTTAAAGCTAATGATATGCCAGGGTTTGCCGTCAATAGAATCTTGATGCCAATGATAAATGAAGCAGTCTATACTTTGCATGAAGGGATTGCCAGTGCACAAGATATCGATACCGCAATGAAGTTAGGAACAAATCAGCCGATGGGTCCTTTGACTTTGGCTGATTTTATTGGACTCGATACCTGTCTTGCCATTATGGAAGTTCTTCACGAAGGGCTTGGAGATACAAAATATAGGCCATGCCCCCTTTTAAGACAATACGTCTTAGCCGGAAGACTCGGGAAAAAGTCTGGAAGAGGATTTCATTCTTATGAAAAATGAATATAAATATATCGATTATAAAGTCGAAGATGGAATAGGTTTTCTTACACTGACCAGAGAGGACAAACTCAACGCATTGAATATGGAAGTTCTCAATGAGCTTAGAGAATTTCTAGAAGAGAACTGCAAAGAGAATATCAAAGGTCTTATCTTTACCGGTCAAGGGGAGAAAGCTTTTATTGCAGGAGCTGACATAAAAGAGATGTCTGAGCTTGGAGAAGACGAAGCCGCTGATCTTGCTTACTTAGGTCAACAAGTAACTTTTATGTTTGAGGAAATAAGATTTCCTGTTATTGCTGCGGTCAATGGTTTTGCCCTTGGTGGCGGTTGTGAGATGGCCCTCGCTTGCGATTTTATTTTGAGTACAGACTCAGCTGTTTTTGGTTTGCCTGAAGTTAGTCTTGGTCTTATTCCCGGTTTTGGTGGAACTCAAAGATTGGCAAAAATAGTTGGTCGCAATAGAGCAAAGGAAATTATCTATACCGGAAGAATGATCAAGTCTGATGAAGCCTTAAGGCTAGGGTTGACACTCGCCAATTTCGAATCAAAAGAAGTTCTGATTGATGAATGTAAAAAACTTATTAATAAAATAGCAAAAAATTCTCCTCATGCAGTAGGTGTTGCAAAGTTTACGATAAACAGGGGCGTAGATATAAACCTTGAAGAGGGTCTAAAAGTCGAGCGAGAAATGTTTGGAAAGATCTTTGAATCCCAAGATATGAAAGAGGGAACGAAAGCTTTTATAGAAAAAAGAAAACCAGTTTTTACTGGTGAATAGAGAAGGACATAAAAATGATTTTAGATGAAAGTTATAATGAAGTTAGAGATATGGTTGCTCGATTTTCCGATTCAGAAGTTGGACCTCTTGCCCATGGAATTGATAAAAAGGCTGCCATGCCAAAAGAGCTCATCGCAAAGCTTGGAGAGAATGGCCTATTAGGATCGTATATTCCTGAAGAGTACGGTGGCGCTGGAATGGACTACACGTCTTACTCAATCATTGTTGAGGAATTGTCCCGAAACTGTGGATCAACGGGGGTTTTTGTCTCTGCTCATACATCTTTATGTGTGTGGCCAATTTTGAACTTTGGAAATGAAGAGCAAAAGAAAAAGTACCTGCCAAAACTTGCCTCAGGTGAACATATTGGCTGCTTTTGTTTATCTGAACCAAATGCAGGCAGTGATGCTGGATCTTTAACAACTTTTGCTGAAGATAAAGGTGATCACTATGAGCTCAATGGTACAAAAAACTGGATCACCAACGGAAAGGAAGCTGACATTGCCATCGTGTTTGCTAAAACTCAAAAAACAGAAAATTATAGAGGCATAAGTGCTTTCATCGTAGAGACTGCTTCCGAAGGCTTCTCTATTATTAAAGAAGAAGACAAACTGGGGATCAAGGGATCTTCAACTTGCTCGCTGGCTTTTGATAAGATTAAAATTCCAAAAGAAAATCTTCTTTGGGAAGAGCAAAAAGGTTTTAAGATTGCGATGGCCACTTTGGATGGTGGAAGAATTGGAATTGCCTCTCAAGCTTTGGGAATTGCCAGAGGAGCTTTTGAATACGCGAGAAGATACGCGACGGAGAGAGTTCAGTTTGGTAATCCACTTTCAAGTCTTCAGGCGATTCAATTTAAAATTGCTGATATGAGTACGAAAATCGCAGCTTCTAGACTTTTGATTTATCATTCAAGTGCCTTAAAAGATAAAGGTCTTCCTTATTCTAAAGAGAGCGCACACGCAAAACTTTTCGCTGCAGAATCAGCGATGTGGATTACAACTCAAGCGATCCAAGTCCTTGGTGGAAACGGCTACACGAATGAGTATCCTGTGGAGCGTTATTTCAGAGATGCTAAAATAACAGAGATCTATGAGGGGACATCTGAAGTTCAGAGAATAGTTATCGCGGCGAGTGAGTTCAAAGAAGTACAATAAAAGACTTCTAATACTTGGCAATATCACTCTAAAGGTGCTAATTTTGTCAGTCTATGGGAATTCTCAAGGGGTTATTAAATATGGCTAAAGCCAAGAAAAAAGTTGCTAAAAAAGCGACTAAAAAGACATCAAAAAAAGTAGCAAAGAAAACAACAAAAAAAGTTGCGAAAAAAGCGGCTAAAAAAGTTGCGAAAAAGGCGACGAAAAAAGTAGCGAAGAAAGCTTCTAAGAAAGTTGCGAAAAAAGCTGCAAAGAAAACCGCAAAGAAAACAACAAAGAAAGTTGCGAAAAAAGCTGCAAAAAAAGTCGCGAAGAAAAAGACGACAAAAAAAGTTGCTAAGAAAGCGGCCAAAAAAGCGGCCAAGAAAGTAGCTAAAAAAGTTGCGAAAAAGAAAGTGGCTAAAAAGAAGGTTGCTAAAAAAGTGGCCAAAAAAGTCGCAAAAAAAACCTCCAAGAAAATTGCAAAGAAAACAGTAAAGAAAGCGTCAAAAAAAGCCGAGAGTAATACACCAAATAAGGCGGCGAAAAAAGTGACAAAAAAGGCAGTTTCTAAAAAAGCTTCAAAAAAAGAATCTGCACAAGAGGTGAAGAAAGCTGACCCTATAGAAGAAGAGGTGGAGATCGAAGCTGTTGCAGCTAAGAAAGCTCCTAAAAAAGAAATAAAAGAAGCTGAATCTAAAGTTCAAGATGAAATACAAAATCTTTCAGAGAACTTCTCTTGGGAAGAAATTGCTGATGCGATCGGAACGTTAGACTTTTTTGTCGATCATAGATCAGATGAGTGTGCTGAAAAAGGCTGCGAAAATATTCGATCAACTCAACAATACTGTCGTCTTCACTATATTTCTAATTGGTATGAGATTAAAAAGAAAAGAGAGATCTTAAGAGAAGGAAAGCTTCAAGAGTTTATTGAAGAGCTTATTGCGAAGTATCCTGTTTCATATATTGAAGCTCTAGTAGATGACCTTCATGATGAAAAAGATTTCTATAAGGCCTTGAGCGATTTAAATATTGCGACGGACGATTTTGATGGGGATGATTTCGATTCTCCTGACGATGAGGAAGATGACGATATCGGAGCAGAAACGAGAAACTATGTTCCACAAAACAGATTTGATGAAAGTGATTAAATAATAAAAGCCTCCAAATAGGGGGCTTTTTTTTTATAGAGGTTTTACTAAGTCTTTTGGAATGCAATCAATTAAGGCGTCATAGATTTCAGGGTACTCATTGTTATTTCTCTCTCTCTCTCTGTAAATAACTTTTAAAGCATTAAACTCGTCATTGTTTAGCTCAAAATCCTTGATAAACTCTGTTGCTAACTCTGAGACAATTCTAAACATTGCGGTGAAGTTTGAGGTGTTTTGTTTTTCACCAATAAACTGTTCACCATCGGCAAAACCGTGTTGCTCTCTGATAAGCTTCTTGACATTGGGGTGAATGAAATCGAGAGCTCCCGCTATACTTGCACTGTAAGCGGCGTGGTGTTTGATAAGAGCTTTCTCATCAGGTTGAAGCTGATTAAACTCTTCTTCTGTGATGACTGTAATAAGTTGTGAATTTCCGCTGAGGCCAATATTATGAAAGGCGGATGCATACATGAGCATCTCAACCATCTCTGTCGTTCCCCATGTGTATTGGTTTATTAAATTTGTCGAAATTATCGAGCAAAGTGAGTTGATTTTTAAATCAATATTACTTTTACTGGTTAATGATAATTTAAACATATCTTCAATTTTATCTTTTTCAGTTGTAGAGAGGTTATTAACCTGTGACTGAAGTTTCTTTGCAAGCAGGTGAGTTTTCTTTGTATCAAAGCCCACCATTCCAGAAGTCTTTATGATGTAAGAGCCGTAATCAATAGACTCTTCTAAGGATTCAAAATAAGAAGTCGATATACCTGTAACAGTATTGACACTTGCATTTTCAACCGAAGTCATTTTACTTTTTAAAAATTGATCAATACTTTTATAATCTTCTTTTCTAACATAAATATTAACAAGATTCTTTTCACTATATTCTCTCATCGATGCTTTATCGATTTTACTACCTTTCATATACCTTTTAAGGTGTTTTGTTTGTTCACCTTTACCAATCTTAAAGTGAAGGTCACAAGGTAAGATCTTAAATTGTGAACACAATTCAAAAGAGACAGGGATAAAATTTTCAAGATCGAGATGTTTTGTATCAAGTCCAAGAATTGATTTAATTTTTCTGTTGATAGAGAGAATTGAAGCCATCGGATGAATATAGTTCTCTCCTAGATATTCTTCTAGCCCCTTATTGGTTCCAATAAGTATCGAATCATTAGCTCTGCAATAAGTGATGATTTGTGTCAGTAACTCTTTTGGTTCAGTATCTTTTGTGACTTTATTACCAATAAAAATAGCATTGAAGTCTTTCTGAAGGTGAAGATAGTCTATGGCTTGGCTAACTGATCCTGTAATGGAGAGTTCAATTTGTTCAAATGCGCTAAGGGCAAATTGGAGATAATCTCTAATTTCACTCTTTTCTTGAATAATTAAAACCTTCATTTAAACCTTTAGCTTCACGGGTTATGACATATGCGTTATCGACATGATGTCGATAAAACTAAAGCTGGTCAAATGATATGACTAAATTAATCCATCTTTTTTGAGAATTTCTTCTGCTTGAAGAGACAGCCCAACATTTTCTCTTGTGATCTTGTAGTGAAAAGGTATTTGATCGTAATTATTTTCCGTCCAATTTGGAACGAAATCATTCCAATCTTCCTGAGAGAATATGTCATCCAAGATATGACCGGTGAGATTGACAACTTTCTCCAATGCATTTTTTGTTGTTTTATCATCGACGATCTCATGGGAGAGATAAATAGTTATAGGAGCGGCTAGGTGGTCATCATGGTGAATATAAGAAATGACAAAAACGATTTCTTGCCCAAATATTTGTCCATACACGTCAAAAAATCGGTGGTCTTTCTCTGTTTGAGCAAAGTAAGTTTGCGTTAAAAGCCCCACAAAAGACTCTATCCATTCAGTGGGAAGGCTTTTACCAACGCTTAATTGACTCTCTGGGTAACGACCGATTTCCATACTCTTCTCCTGTGGGTGATAAGCGTGGAAAATAGCAAAATTTTGAGACTAAAACAAGACAACTTTAGTAAAAAAGGTCCTTTCTTGGTGGTAATTATTAAAGAAAATACATAAAATAAAGCAAAATTAAATCAAAGGAAAATATATGACTGTTTACATTTTAGGTGGCTCAAGAACACCACAGGGATCATTTTTAGGAAGCTTATCTTCTGTAACTGCACCAAAGCTTGGAGCTGTTGCTATTGAAGGGGCTTTGAAAAATTCAAAAATTTCAAAAGACAATGTTCAAGAAGTTTTTATGGGAAATGTCGTTCAAGCCGGAGTTGGTCAAGCACCTGCAAGACAAGCAACTCTTTTTGCTGGACTCCCAGAATCTGTAACAGCGACTACGATCAATAAAGTTTGTGGCTCTGGTTTGCAGTCAGTCATTCTTGGAGCAAGGTCAATCATGACAGGTGAGAATGACATTGTCGTATCAGGTGGAATGGAAAATATGTCTTTGGCGCCTCATTTATTACCAAACTCAAGAAATGGTTTTAAGTTTGGAGAAACTAAGCTTAAAGATTCAATGCAGTGGGATGGATTATGGGACGTCTACTCTGATAGACCAATGGGCAATTGCGCTGAAGAGTGCACTAAGAAATATGATCTCTCAAGAGAGGCGCAGGACAACTTCTCGATCGAATCCTTTAAACGTGCTCAAAAAGCTCAAGCCGATGGTGTCTTTGCCAGTGAAATTACACCTGTGACAATCTCAAGTCGTAAAGGTGATGTTACTGTTTCTGAGGATGAGGGCCCTTCAAAAGTAAAGTTCGATAAAGTTTCAACTCTTAGACCAGCTTTTGAAAAAGAGGGAACGATAACAGCTGCTAACGCTTCGACGATCAATGATGGAGCTTGTGCACTTGTTCTAGGTTCTGAAAAATATAAAGACCAAGCAAAATTCAAAATTCACTCTTTTGCCAGTCATGCTCAAAACCCGACATGGTTTACAACTGCACCTGTGGAAGCCGTTAAAAAGAACTTAGCTAAAGCGGGATTAAAAGTTTCTGACATAGACCTTTGGGAAATTAACGAAGCTTTTGCTGCTGTGGCGATGGTCGCGATTAAAGAGCTTGAACTCGATCATAAAAAGGTCAATATTTTTGGAGGAGGAGTTAGTCTTGGTCACCCAATAGGTACAAGCGGTGCAAGAATTCTTCTAACACTTATGAACGCAATGGAAAGAGAGAATAAGAAGCTTGGCTGTGCTGCAATCTGTATTGGTGGTGGTGAAGCTTTAAGTATGATTATAGAAAGGCTATAGGCCAATTTTATGAGCGCTGGAAAGTCTGGAATAAGAGTTTTAAAACCTAACGAAGTTCTCTTTGAAGATGGAGAACACGCCAGCTCCTTGTATATTATTCAAAGCGGTCAGCTCAGACTTTATAAACCCAAGGGAAAGGGATTTGTTGAAATTGCCGTTTTAAGAACGGGAGAGGTTATCGGAGAGATGGCCTACTTTGATGACAATGGATCCAGTCGAAGAAGTTGCGCCGCGAGTGCCATGATCACAAGTGAAGTTATCGAAATTTCTTTTTCTGCTTTTGCTAAAACAATGTCTGGTTTAAACCCTTGGTTTAAGACAATTATCAATACACTTGTAAAAAGGCTGAAGGTCACCAACGCTCGAGTAAAAGAGCTAGAGAGTAATTCAGCGAGTTTAAATTATGGATCTGGGAAAGTCGCAGGCTATGAGTTTCTCAAAGCAAACGATATCATGAAAATTCTTGGAACTTTCTTTCTCATGTATAAGGCCCACGGAGAAAAGCATAATCTTGGCTTAGCAATTCATAGAAAGACAATAGATCTTTATATGCGAGATATCTATTCTATAATGGAAGTTAAACTCGATGAGCTAGTCTTTGTTCTTGTTGATATGGGCTTGATGGAAATTCTAGATGATAAAGACGGACTACCAAAGATTTATATATTAAAAAATATCGAAGCCATAAAATCACTTTTTGTTTTTTACAACACCGAAAAACATATTGTTGAAGAGGAGAAGTTGAAGATACTTCCAGCGGGAGTCACTTTTCTAAAAGCCATCTGGAAAGAAACTCTTAAAATGGAATTCGATAAAGAAGAAAAGATTCTCGTGCCTATTAAGCATTTGATAGAAGGCTGGAAAACAGAAAAAGCAGGTGTCACACTTGAATCTTTGGACGATGCTAGAGAACATAGCCTTGTTGGAGACGTTATTCTCGATGGTGGTGGAATGTTTATTGAAGTCTTCTATTTAAAATTAAAAAGACAACTGCCTCATATTAAATTCGTTCACCTTATTCAAAAGCTAAACGAATCTAAAAGTAACTAACTATAAAGAAGCTGGCTTATAATAAACTTCTATCGAATCACCGTTAGTGAAAATAGCATCACCGAAAAGCTGAACGAAGTATCCTGTTTTATTAAGTGGAGGATTTGTACTCGCTCCAGTTGGTCCAGGAACCTTTATATTCTTAGTTTCTAAGTATCCTATATAGCCCCAACCATTTGTCGAGTTTTGTGAATACTCTTGTCCTCTGATTATAACTTTAATTGATCCCGCTTGTGGCTCTCTTGGAAGAGCTAGGTATCCAAAGTATTCTGTTGGAGTTCTCGTCTTTGCGATAATACAGTCTGGGTAGCTAACTTGCGCTGAACCATTGAGCTTGATCATAAGACCAGTTTTAGGCTCACCAATTGTTGGTTCGAAACGTGTATTTTGTCCAGATCTGTAACCTAAGTATTCAAATCCATTGGTTGTACCGGCTTGTATGTTTTGAGTTGCTCCGCTTGGGCTAACTCTCGTCACTGTTATATCATCATCTTGAATCGCTGTTGGACCAGCATTACTAATTTTCCAGTGGTCATACTTGTGACCAACGACAACAGCTTTAATACTATTATTGATTGATGCAAAAAGGTTTGCGTAGTTTCCTGAGCAGAGGTCTTTACTGTCTCTTTGAGATGGATCATCAGTATTTCCCATTTCAGAATAAATCTCATTACTCATCTTTTTGTAAATAACCCCTGGCTTCCATCCATTGCAGTTGGTGTGAGAAACAAGAGTGATATATCTCAGAGACTCAGCTTGGAGTCCACTATTTGAAGGGTTAAACTTAGCACTTAAACTTTTAACAGAGTTTTTTAATTGATTAAATTTATTGGGATCAAAGTATGAGTTACCTTGAACTGTCGTAATCGCCTCAGTGTCATCACCATTAGAGATGGTGACAATAATTGTATTTGCTTTCTGTCTAAAAATACCGTTTGTTCTGTTTCCGTTGATAAGATCTAAAGCTCTGCTTATCCCATGCTCATCATTATTTCCTGTCGCAGTTGCAAAAAGCGATAGATTTTCAATGCTGACAATATTAACAGAGGATTGATTTGGTAGCGTTGAAGGATCACTTACGACAGTTTGATATTGAGTCAGGGATTCTCCCTGAAGTGGAATCAAAGGAGCAACATAAATATGAAAATCAAACTCATTTGATATGGTATTAACGGTATTTCTTATTTGTTGTTTAATATTATTAAAACTTGGAAGCAGGGAACTTCCCGAGTTATCGATAACGAAAAGGATATCCACAGGAGGTTTTTCAAAGGTCATTTGAGAGCAGGTGTTCAGCTCAAACCCTTGAAGATCACTTGCTGTAAAGTCTTCACTCAATGTTCCCTGAGTCAAAATCTCCTCTCCGCATGATACAGAAAGAAGGGTGATCAGAAGAAATATAAATACTCTTTTCATAAAAAATCCTTAAATAAGAATAACTCCATAAGACTAGTCGGTTTTATAAATCCAAAACTTTAATGGTTTATTAGGGAAAATACTGCCATAAAGGCTCTAAGTTATTAAAAGCATTGTAAAATAAGGTTAAGAAAAATTGTTTAAATAAGGGTTTAGATTTATGAGTTGGTATTATGTTTTAAATGGTGAAAGACAAGGACCAGTAACAAAAGAAACCGTTCAAGAGCTTTATAATGACAATATTATTAAAGAAGAGGACTACGTTTGGCAAAAAGGCTTTGATAACTGGATGAAGATCACAGAGGTGTCAGATTTTTCTAAAAAGAGTCAGCAAGCGCCTTCAAATCCACCAAAGCTTGATATTCCTGCGCCTATAACAGAGTTAAAGTTTTCATCAAAGAGCCGTACAGATAAACTTTACTATATAAAAATTGGTGCTGATAGAGGCGCGGAAGAAATTGAGTATGGACCCTTTTCATTAGAAACACTTTTAAAACTCTACAAAGAAAATAGAATCAACGCTAAAACGTTTATTTTTTCAACCGGTCAAAACAATTGGTCTCTTATTTCAGAATTTGAAGACTTTGAGCAAACCTTCGATGAACTTCCTCCTGAAATAAATGAGGAAGATAAAAGAGCTTTTAAGAGAAAACCATTTATAGCAAGAATGTTTATCCAGAATAATCAAAAGGTTTTTGAAGGAATATGCAGAGATGTCTCGGTAGGCGGAATGCAGGTGCTTATCGATCAGTTTCCAGGTAATGTCGGGGAGAGTATCGATATCAATGTGCATCCGGAAACAAGTGAGCACAGTTTTGTGGCTTCTGGAAAAATTGTGCGACTTCTCGAAGGCGGTCAGGGCTTCTCTTTTAGGTTTCACGATCTTGGAGAGGAAGCAGTTTCAGCTATTAACTCGTATATAAAAGAATAGAAAATGACAAAGTCTGCACATGAGCTCCACCGCGTAGTCGATTCAAACTTTGAATCATCTCAAGGAAAAGCTCATTGCTTTACAAAAACTCTTTACCCTAAGACAAAGCTTCCAAAAAAAATAATCCATATCATTTTTCAACACGGAGCTGTCGAATACCACAAAAGACACAATGAACTCTTTGATCACTTAAGAGATACCATAGGTAAAAGTGTCGTTATCTCTTCGATGGATTTAGTTGGCCATGGCCTAAGTGGAGGCTCTCGTGCCTATATAGAAAAATTTGACTATTTTGTAGAGGACTTCTTGAAGTTTACGAGACTTTTTCACCACCTCTATAGTGAACACGAGGTCGAAACACATTTCATTGGTCATAGTCTAGGGGGAATGGTTCTTATAAAGACTCTTGTTGATAAAGCAGATCAAATTCCATTTAAGGTATCGTCAGTTATTTTGACTAATCCTTGCATCAAGCCCAAAATAGACCTGCCTCCCTTCTTAAGTAATTTGAGTCTTCTTTTTTCTTCAAAGCTTGGAAAACTCAGACTTCCTTCTCTGTACGATGGTTTTGACTTAACCGGGGATAGAGAAAGAGCAATTGCCTTTAATCACGATCCTCTGAACTCTAAATTTATGACAATGAAGCTAGGTCTTGAAATTTTAAAAACGAGCAAAACAATTACACCTTATTCATATTATTTAAAAAATCCCTTTTTCTTTTTATTGTCAGGGGATGACTCTATAGTTGATAATGAGAAGACGAAGTTGTTCATAAGTGGACTTGATAAAACAAAAACAAAAGTCTCTTTGTATCCTAATTCAAAGCACGATTTATTAAACGACAAAGACAGATCACAAGCGTTCAAAGAAATTAGTCATTATATAAAAAATAAAACCTGGGAGAAAAAATGAAAAAATATCTATCACTCATCCTCATTTCAATTGTGGGTTTTGGTTGTGCATCAATGGTGGAGACAAATAAGGTGGTAAAAGAGAATATCGCTTTTGTTGGTGGGGTAGATAAAGATGGAAAGTGGGATGATTCACTCATCTTTAAGAGAACATCATGGTATCAAAAAGCGAAACTATCAGCAGATATACTCCTAGTTAAACTTGATGAAAAGTCTCCTTTTTCAAGGTGGTTAGGCACTAGTAAGGATGAACTTTTAAATAGTTGCAGTCAATTTTATGTGGCACTTTTGTATACAAACAACTTTCGGACTCTGTCTCGAGTGAAGTTAACGGGGGCTCTTAAAGAGGCCGGGCTTCGAGAAATAAACATCCCTAAATTTAAGGCCAATATTCAAGCTCATGTTACAGTTAACGAAATGAACTTTGAAAATCACAAGGTTACAGGCTTTTGTGCATCCAGTACCGTTCCAGAAATAAAATCTATTTGGACGACAATTCCTGGTTTTACAAAGGTTGATCTGCTCTAAGCCGATAATTTTACTCCAGAATCATGTTAATATAAAAAAAGTCCTCTATTCCTATTAAGGAAAACCTAAAATTGGTCGATAAGTTCTTGAGGTTTTAATATGAGCGAAAATAAATTTGAAAGATTTGGAAAGTATCTTATCCTAGATCATTTAGTTGACGGTGGTATGGCAAAAATTTGTCGGGCCCGTTATTTAGGTGAGCAAGCAAATAAGATTGTGGCCATAAAGATGGTTCAACAGCAGTTTTCTAAAGACCCTTCATTTGTTCAAATGTTTGAAGATGAGATAAATGTAACGTTTGGTCTTCTTCACCCTAATATTGTGCAAATGTACGACTATGGAATGGTAAACGCTCAACTCTTTACAGCAATGGAATACGTTGATGGTGCAAACTTAAAACAATACCTTGATAGACTTAAAGAGAGAAAGTGTGTTTTTCCTGAGGAAATCTCTGTTTATATTATCTCTCAGGTTTGTCAGGCGCTTCATTATGCTCATACATTCACAGACAAATTGACGGGGAAACCTTTTAATATTATTCATAGAGATATTTCTCCTCATAATATAATGTTAACTTATGACGGAGCAGTTAAAGTTATTGACTTTGGTATCGCTAAAGCTGATTCAAACTCTGAAGCCACTCAAGCGGGAACGATCAAGGGGAAACTCTCTTACTTAGCACCAGAGTATCTCGATGGGTTAGATTTAGACCCTCGCTATGATGAATTCGCTGTTGGTATTACTTTGTGGGAAATGTTGACGGGAAGAAAACTTTTTACGGCGAATAACGATCTTGCGGTTTTAAAGCAGATTCAAGCCTGTAAAATTCCACCACCATCAAAGTTCAACCCTCATATTCCAAAAGAATTAGACGCAATTGTTCTTAAAGCTCTTTCTAAAGATAGAAGTGGGCGTTATGAAGATATGGATAAATTTAACAGAGCTCTTGTTAAGTTTCTTTATCAAAATTATCCAGACTTTAACCCAACAGATTTAAATTCTTTTGCAGAACAACTATTTGCAGAAGAGATTACATCAGATAAAAAGAAATTTGTTAACTATGGAAAGATCGATATTACTCCATACTTGGCAGAGATAAAAGATGATGCTGCTAATGGAGAGTCTCGATCAGGGTCTAATGCCGTTGCTGATTCAAAAAGTTTAACAAAGTCGAAAATTGTTCTAGACTTTGGAGACACAAAAAATATTGATGCATCGGAGACACTTCTTCTCGATACAAGAGCCAATGCCACTTCAACTAAGGTTCGAAATGGTGCAACTCAAACGAAGAAAGTTGGAAGAAGAGCAACAACAGGTAAGACTCAAGCGAGAAAAAGTGCAACCACAACAAGAAGTGTCAGAAGAACCGCATCGACTCGAACGAGAACGAGTTCTTCTAAACAAGTTGCTCCGAAAAAATCAAATAATATGGTCTATGGGGCGATTGCTTCAGTTCTTGTTTTCGGATTTCTCTATACACAGCAAGATGTTGTAAAAGACATTCTTGGCGATAGCTTTGGTGGAAGTCGAAAAACAAGCTCTGTTTCGGGACAAAACCCAGGACAAGCGAAGGCGAGTCAGGGAGATCAAGGATCAATTACATTCTCTAATTATGATTTTGATATGGAAGTCTTTGTTAACGGTAGAAAAATGGAACTTGATGGTATCGCGATCAAGGTCCCTCTGCATAAGAAATTAGAAGTTACGATTAAAAAATCTGGCTATAAAAAATATGTTCATAAAGCGATTAGACTTGATACTACTAAGCAACAAGTTAACGTCAACGTTCCAGCTTTAGAAAGAGAAAGAATAGGTTTACTTAGTACTTCAAGAAACTTTACTTCTGGTTCAAAAATTATTTTCTATATCGACGGAGATAAAGTCGAAAGAGATCTACCAATTGACAACTATAGAGTACCAGCTGGTGCGTACAAAGGTGTCATCGCAAATCCACTACTGGGAACAGAAAGAAGTGTGAAGTTTGTTATAGAAGAAAATAAAAAACTATTCTTAGAGTAACGGCTTAGTCATCTACGCTTTGGGTTTTTTCTCAAAGCGTTTCTTATGCTTAAAGCGATTTTCTTTACGCATATTGAGAAGCTTTGTTATTTCTGCTGCAGTTTCTTCTAGCGCTTTTCCAGTAACATTGAAAATAGGCCATCTTTTATTTTCAGCAAAAAGTGAATTGGCCCACTCTATTTCCTCTGAAACTTTCTTGATATCAGCATAATCACCTTCTTTGACGGCTCCAAGTCTTGAGAGTCTATTTTTACGTATCTCATGTAAAGCTGCCGGATCAATGGTGAGACCAAAGATCTTTCTTTGATCTATATCAAAGATTTTTTCAGGTAGTGGCATATTCATAATAATAGGAACATTAACAACTTTTATTCCTTCTAAAGAGAGGTAAATAGACAAAGGAGTTTTAGAGGTTCTAGAAATGCCTAGTAAAATAACATCGGCTTCTTCCAACGTTTTAATATTTCGACCATCATCGTGATTAAGAGTGAATTCTACAGCGGCAACTTTTCTAAAGTATTCATCATTGACTGCGTGGAGAAGTCCAGGTTGGTAGTCAGGTTCCATTTCAAAAACATTTGAAAAACTTTGAAGAAGAGGACCTAATAGATCTGTTGATCGAACTTTTTGTTCTTTACTCAGCTTTTGAACAAAGAGTCTAAGCTCTTTAGAAACGATAGTGTAGACAATCATATCATGATGAAGAACTGCTTCTTGAAAGATCGCCTCAATATGATCCTTTGTTCTTACATTTTTATAACGTGTAAAAAAAATCTCTTTGTCTGGAAATTGAGCAACTGCTGCTCTGGTCATTTCTGTCGCTGTCTCTCCGGTACCATCAGATATAACGATAACTTTCAAATTTTTCTTTTGTTCAATTGTCACTATTGACTCCTATAAAAGTCTTAAAATCTTCTTCTAATTCTAATTTATCAAAGAGGGGGTTATATGTCGACTTGTCTACTTTTTTAAACCAAGTCCTTTGTGCTTTTGCTAATTGCCTAGTGGATATATTAATTCGCTCCTCAAGTTCCTGGCGGTCCTTGAAAATTCCGGATTTATAACCAAAGCATTCCTTATAGCCAATTGATTTTAGAGGTTTCTCGGCACCTGTAAAGCCCTCACTTATAAGATCTTCGACTTCTTCTAGTAGACCATCATCCAACATCTTTTTGGTTCTTTGTTGAATAATATCGAAGTGAGATTCTTTGTCTAAGTCTAAGTGGGCATGGAAGACATTCCACTCGTTTACTACTTGGGGGGAGACATCTTCTCTTTGATCCATTTTTTCTCTTTGATCAGAAAATAAGGTTCCGTTACTCCAATAATGCTCAACGGCCCTTCTTATTCTATAGTGATCATTTTCGTGATATTGATCATATGATTTACTGTCATGCTCTTTTAATATCTCTCTAAAAGGATCAATTCCATGGTCTCTATATAATATATCGGATCTGTCGATAATATTTTTGGGGGTTGTTTTTGATTCGTACATACCTTTGAGAACAGCTTGCAAGTAAAAGCCTGATCCGCCAACCAGATAGACAATCTTACTTTGACGGTGAAGCTCATTTATTTTCTCTATGGCCATTTTTGAATAGTCCGCTGCATTTATAGGTGAGTTTACGCTGGCACAGTCAACAAAGTGATGAATGATATCACCTCTTTCATCAGCGGTGGGCTTTGCGGTACCGATATGAATTTCCCGATAAAATAAAAGTGAGTCGAAATTGACAATTTCCCCACCAAATTTCTTGGCAAGCTCTATACTCGTACTCGTCTTGCCGCTTGCCGTTGGTCCCGAAATAACACAAATAATATTTTTCATAGTAACTTAAGCATATCTTTACCTGTCACTTTTTTAATGACTCGGTTTTGTGTCATTTGGCTGAGTCCGCACAATTCTAAACTGTCTTCTATGTTTCCAATACTGGGAATAAAATCTATCTGTGCTTCTCGATTTAAAACGACATCAGTTTGTTTTATTGAAGTTTTTGGATCAATTAGCATCATGAGAATCTTTTCAACAGGAAAAGAGGAAATCATCTGGGGAAAAGCCCTGAGGACAAGAGTTGATTTATCAAAAAAATCTAACTCAAAACCCATCGCTTGAACTTGCTCTAGACGCTCATTTTTAAGACTCTTCTCTAATGGGATAGGAGAACTAACTAGAAGAGGTGTTGGAGTGCTATTGATATCTTTTTTAAAAAGAGTCTCAATCATATTGAAAAAAAATAATTTATTGTCTAAAAGGTAAGTCCCTTCTTGAAGAGCAACGAGACAAGCATCTTTGTCTTTAAATTTAAAAATGACAGAACTCTCTGTTGTTTGACCAGTATTATCTAAACCTTCAAAATAGTTTTGAAGGGAGTTTGAGCTAGTAAAATCCTGACTTTTATAATTAATGTCTTTGAAGTTTTTAATATCTCTGTCAATACCAAGATCCGATTGAGACGGAGTGAACTGAGATGTATGAGTATTTTTAGGAAGGTATCTTTTAATTGAACTGGAGATCAATGAAAAAATGGCATTAGCGGCAAAGAGCTTAATGACAGTTTTATTAGGGTGAACATTAACATCAAGTCTATGGGGGTCAATGCTTAGAAAAACAATATAATTACCACTTTGTCCAAAAGGCCACAGACTCTGTGCTGAGTTTAAGATGATTTTATGTATTTGAATATCTTGAACATAGCGTCCATTGATAAAAATATATTGAAATTTTCCAGCATGACCTTTACTTGAATTCAAAGAAAGATACATCTCCATTTCACTATTATCGTATTCGCTTTCAAAATGGATAAGCTCAAGTGGGTCTCTCTTCTTTTCAAAGAGTTTCTTGATACGCTCTTCAAGACCAGAGACAATAGGATAAACTTCTTTTAAACCATCATCCCACTTTATTGCAAATTCTATCTCGGGATGAGTGAGGATAAAAGCATTGAGAATTTTCTTTAATTGATTTCTTTCACTTGTTTGGGATTGAAGAAATTTCATTCGAACAGGTGTATTAAAGAAGAGGTCTTTGACAAATATTCCTGTACCACTTTTTCCTAAAATTGTTTTTTCTCTGGTTTGAGATAATATCTCTCCACCGTGAACTTTGAAAGTTCCTTTTGGTGAATCAGCTTTATTTGATGTACAGGTAACCTTTGACACAGAGGCCATACTTGCAAGAGCTTCCCCTCTAAAACCATAAGTGTAGAGTTTATAGAGGTCCTCAAAGTTATCAATTTTACTAGTTGCGTGACGACAGAAGGCTAGGGGAAGGTCATCATAAGAGATACCGACACCGTTATCTTCAACACTAATTAAATCAAGTCCCATATTGATAATATGAATTGAAATTTTAGTTGATTTGGCATCGACCGAATTTTCCAACAACTCTTTTAGTAAAGTTGCTGGACGTTCGATGACTTCACCAGCTTTAATCTGGTCGATGATATGTTCAGGAAGTAAGTTAATTTTGTCAGTGTTGAGCGAGTCGCTCATGTTAGTCATCCTTTATAAAAGTTGACTTGATTTCTTCCGCCTTCTTTGGATTTATAAACTGCAGAATCCGCTCTTTTGAAAAGATCTGTCCCTGTGTTGACTCCCTGACGATAATCAGCAACACCGATCGATGCGGTAACTGGAAGTTTTTTTCCGTCGTAGATGAACTCATGTGTTTCCACAAGTTTTCTTAGTCTTTCTGCGATTTCAAAAGCTTGTTTTAAATTTGTGTTTGGTAGGAGAACAACGAATTCCTCTCCACCATATCGAGCGAACGTATCACCTTTTCTAATTCCATTATCTCGTAGAAGATCAGCTTTCTCTGCAAGAACGTAATCTCCTGCATCGTGGCCGTAATTATCATTGAGGTGCTTAAAGTGATCTAGGTCAAAGATAACAAGAGAGAGGGGATTACCCGTAACTTTTGATTTCTTTACTTCAAGGTCTAACTTATTGTTAAAATACATTTTGTTATAACACTTCGTAAGGCCATCAGTATTGGCATCCTCTTGAAGTTTGTCGTAGGTTAGTCTCTCAGTATCACCTTTTGGAAGAAACTTTAACGCCATACTACCAATCTTGATCATATCGCCTTTTTTAAGCTCTAGATCGCCACTTATTTTTTCATTGTTAACATAAGTTCCATTGCTTGAACCAAGATCTGTTAGTTTAACAACATCTGTATTAACATTAACCTTAAAGTGTTTTCTTGATATACCTTGAAAGTCGAGAGGGATTTCACAATCGGGATTTCTACCAACTGTATTGTCACCATCTTGAAGATCAAAAATTGCTCCGTTTAGTTCGCCACCAACAACGAGTAAACACGCCGGCTTTGACTCAGCCTCTTTATCACTTGCAGCTAAAGCTGCCTTAATATCAGTAATCACTAATGTAGCGTCATCACTCATTAATTTCTCTCCAATTTGTCCTTAGATTTATGCTTTATTCTATAGGAAAAACCATGTTTTTCAACAGATTACCTTTTTCCCATCCTTTTAAACTACTATTTACCTTTCTTTGCTAAAAACTCATAGGCGTACTTTTTACCAAGTTCAACACCTGGCTGATTAAAAGGGTCTACAAAAAGATAGTGTCCCATCAAAGCGGTCAGGCTTTCAAAATAAATGATAAGAGCACCTAGGTTTTGAGCGTTATTCTTATCAATCTTTATATGGCCAACGCTTCTATCTCTATCTCTTAGTGCTTTAATTGTTCCGTGCAACTGAGCTTCAATGAGTTGGTTTAAAGTGTAGCCATTGAGACCATCACTTGAGCTTTTTCCTATAGAATTTTGCAACTCAAAGTCGCAAGACTTATTTTCAACCTCTAAAAGAAAGAGAAACTTATCATTTGTTCCTTCCATAAAGAGCTGCATTTGAGAGTGTTGATCTGTCGCTCCGTAAGCTGGAATAGGTGTAAGTCCTGTATTTTTCTTCTTATCATCAGAATATTTTCCAAGGCTTTCTCCCCATAGCTGAACAAACCAATGACTTAGGCTTTTGAGTTTGGACGAATAAGGCATAAGAATAGTTTGATTTACTTTGGGATCACTTTCAATAAAAGCAAAAGCAAGTTCCGCACCAGCTTTATAAAGTGGATTCTCCATTCCTTCTTTTTCAAGAATTATCTTTTTCATCTCTTGTGCACCAGCAAAGAGCTGATCGATATCAATTCCTGCAAAAAGAGCAGGAAGAAGACCAACACTGGTTAGGACAGAAAATCGGCCACCTATATTGGATGGGATCTCAAGAGTGTCATAATTCTTTTCGTTTGCAAGATCTCTCAGGTCACTTTTTACAGGATCAGTTGAAAAAACAAAGTACTTATTGAAGTCTTTCTCTTCAACACCTTGGTCAAGAAGAGCTTTACGGCAAATGGCAAAGCAAGCCATGGTCTCAGCCGTACCACCCGATTTAGAGACGACATAAAAAAGCGATTCTTTAGGGTTAATAGCACTGAGTTCATCTTTAATATATTCTGAGTCTGTATTGTCGAGAAATGTGAAAGTCCTATCGTTTGATTTTTTTCCCAGCGCATCGATGAGCATCTGAGGACCAAGGGCTGATCCACCAATTCCAATTTGGACAAAGTGTTTTCTACCTTTGTATTTTTCAAAAATAACTTTTGTCGTTTCAAGGTGGGCTTTATTTTCAGTTAAGTGAAAGAAACCGATATCATCTCTATTAATTGTTCCTAGGAACTTATCACTCATTGTTTTAAGGTAGTCTTTCGAAAAAGAGTGATGAGAATAATCAGCATTTGTCTGAAAGTTAAAAATCATTTTTGATATTCCTTTTTTATTTTTCTAGCGATAACTATTTTTTGAACTTGATTTGTTCCTTCAACAATTTGAAGAACTTTTGCATCTCGCATATATCTTTCAACAGGATACTCTGAAGTATAACCAACACCTCCGTGAACTTGGACAGCATCAGTTGTGACTTTCATAGCAGTATCTGTGGCCCTCATCTTTGCCATTGAGGCAATCTTTCCACAATCCATTCCAGCATCAATTTGTCTTGCCGCTTCGTAAACGAGAAGTTTCGCAGCTTCGACGTCAGTGGCCATATCTGAAATCATCCAAGACAGTCCTTGGAAATCAAAAATGGCTTGATTGAATTGTTTTCTTTCCAAAGAGTATTTAACGGCTTCATCAAGCGCTCTCATTGCGAGACCAACTCCGACCGCACCAATAGTGACTCTTCCCTTATCAAGCGCACTCGCTGCAATTTTAAAACCCATTCCCTCTGTTTGAAGAAGATTTTTATCAGGGATAAAGCAGTTTTCAAAGATTACTTCTCGAGTAGGACTAGCACGCCATCCCATCTTTTTTTCTTTCTTTCCAAAACTAAGCCCCTCAGTTCCATCTTCAACGATGAAAGCTGAAATACCTTTTGCGCCTTCTCCACCAGTTCGGGCCATGACAATATAGGTGCTTGCGACTCCACCAGAGGTGATCCACATTTTTGTTCCATTTAATATATATCCACCGTCAGTTTTCTTTGCTGTTGTTTTTAATGAGGCAGCGTCACTTCCGGAGTGAGACTCAGATAAACAAAAAGCTCCAATCTCTTTACCTGCTGTGAGGCTCGGGAGATACTTTTTCTTTTGATCCTCATTTCCAAATTTTTCTATAATGGACTGAACCATTGTTGAAACTGAAACAGTTACGGAGTAGGCAACTGAGTATTTTGCTATTTCTTCAAGAACCACACACATATCCATACATCCAAGACCAGCTCCACCGTTTTCTTCTTTTATTGTAATTCCAGCAAGGCCCATTTCTCCCAAGCCTTGGAAAATATCCATACGAAAGTTTTCATTGGCATCATCGTGTTCCATATGAGGCTCAATCTGATCGATACAGAATTTTTTAACTGAGTTTCTCAGTTCCATTTGTAGTTCGTTCATTTTTGACTCCGTGCTCTAAATTGACATTTAATTTTGCGAATTTATATCAAAAAAAGTGAGATAAGGGTATCCAAGAGCAGTGTGTTAACGGGAATACTTTAGACATAAGCGCCTGCGCATTGATTAAAAATCAGTTTGACGTGATAATACGGGGGATAATATTTCAAGCTTAAGGAGAAGTAATGCTATTTGATGGAAAGGCAATTCAAATTGAATTGAAAGATGATGTTGCCCACATGAATTTTAATATTAAAGACAGCGGAGCCAATGTCATAGGTAATCTTATGATGGAAGAACTGCCAAAAGCTCTTGAGGCTATTCAAGGTTCGAAAGCGAAAGGCCTTTTGATGAAAAGTTCAAAAGAGCACTTTATTTTTGGTGCAGATATTACAGAGTTTATGACCCACTTTAAAAGAAATCACGAAGACATCAAAGGATGGATTCTTCAGATGAATAAGACAATGAATGGATTTGAAGATTTATCTATTCCATCTGTCGTTGCGATTAATGGATTTGCTCTTGGTGGAGGACTTGAAATGTGTCTGACGGCTGATTATAGAATCGCAAGTGCTGGAGCAAAAATTGGACTTCCTGAAACAAAGCTAGGAATCATGCCAGGTTGGGGTGGAAGTGTAAGGCTTCCTCGTATAGCAGGAGCTGATCATGCTATTGAATGGATCACAAGTGGTAAGCAGTACAAAGTTGAAGATGCTTTAAAAGTAGGAATCGTTGACGGTGTGGTTGCTGCCTCTGACCTAGAAAGAGCAGCTCTCTTGACTCTAAAAAGAGCGATGGATGGTGAGCTAGATTGGAAAAAGAAAAAAGAGGTAAAACTGAAACCTCTTCGTTTAAATAAAACTGAAGCGGCAATGACATTTGAAACAGCGAAAGGTTTTGTTTTAGGGATGGCCGGAAAAAATTATCCGGCACCAGTTAAGGCCATCGAAGTTATGCAACAAGCTTGCACTCTTGAAAGAGACGCAGCGATTGATATTGAAGCAGAAGCCTTTGCAACACTTGCCCATACCCCGCAAGCTGAAAGTCTTGTGAGTGTTTTTTTAGGAGATCAATTTCTTAAAAAGGTAAGTAAGAAGCTAACAAAAGATGTTGCGAAAACGAAAAAGGCTGCTGTCCTTGGAGCTGGTATTATGGGGGGCGGAATTGCTTACCAATCGGCCAGTAAGGGAACGCCTATCATCATGAAAGATATCAATGATCCCGCTCTTGAGTTAGGGATGGGTGAGGCGACTAAGCTTTTAGGAAAATTAATTAAGATTGGAAAAATTGGTCCTGAACAAATGGCCAAAACAATTAGTCAGATCACTCCAACTCTAAGCTATGGAGATTTTCAATCTGTTGACACTATTGTTGAAGCTGTCGTTGAAAATATAAAAATTAAAAAATCAGTCCTAGAAGATCTCGAATCAAAAGTGAGAGAGGATGCGGTCATAGCTTCAAATACTTCGACGATCTCAATAACAGAACTTGCAAAAGATCTTAAAAGACCAGAGAATTTTTGTGGGATGCACTTCTTTAATCCTGTTCACAGAATGCCTTTGGTTGAAATTATTCGAGGCGAGAAAACAAGCGAAGAAACAATTGCAAAAACTGTTCAGTATGCCATTCAGATGGGAAAGACACCCATTGTGGTTAATGACTGTGCAGGATTTCTAGTCAATAGAGTTCTCTTTCCATACTTTAATGGATTTAATCTTCTCATCGAAGATGGAGTTGATTATCAAAGAATTGATAAGGTTATGGAAAAATTTGGATGGCCTATGGGACCGGCGTATTTAATGGATGTTGTCGGAATTGATACTGGTGATCACGCGGCTGCAATTATTGGTGATGCATTTCCAGATAGAATGAAGCTTGATCGCGACACGATTGTTGAGGTTATGCACAAAGAAAAAAGACTTGGTCAAAAAAATAAAATCGGCTTCTATAAATATGAACTCGATAGAAAAGGAAAACTGAAGAAAGTGGTCGATGCTGGAACTCAAGCCATTGTCGATAAAGTCGTCAAAAGAAAGGTCGAAGTCACTGATGAAGAGATTGTCGAGAGAATGATGTTTCCGATGATTTTTGAATGTGCAAGATGTCTGGAAGAAAATATCGTCAATACAGCGACAGAAGTTGATATGGGACTTCTTCTCGGTTTAGGTTTTCCTCCTTTTAGAACGGGAGCCCTCAAGTATGCTGATACTGTTGGTTTAAAGAACATCGTGGATAAAACAAGTAAATATAAGGAACTTGGAAAAATGTATGAACCAACTGAGGGATTTGCGGCTAAGGCAAATTCAGGTGAAGGTTATTACAACCACTAAAACGATAGAAACCATTTTTTGAAACTAAAATAAAAAAGGATATATAAAATGAAAAAAGCTGTGATCGTTGATGCCGTAAGAACGGCGATGGGAAGATCAAAGAACGGATCTTTTAGAAATGTAAGAGCAGAAGAATTAAGTGCTGCCCTAATGGAAGGTATTTTAGAAAGAAATCCTAAGGTCAATCCCGCAGAAATAGAAGATATTATCTGGGGATGTGTCCAGCAAACTTTGGAGCAGGGTTATAATATTGCAAGAAATGCATCCCTTTTAACAAGGATACCAAAAACAGTTCCAGCACAAACAATTAACCGTTTATGTGGAAGTTCAATGTCGGCTCTTCACATGGCCGCTCAAGGTATTCAAGCCGGAGAAGGAGATATTTATCTCGTCGGTGGTGTGGAGCATATGGGACATGTTCCTATGACCCACGGAGTGGACTTTAATCCAGGTTACTCAAAAGTTGCTGCAAAAGCTTCGGGGTCCATGGGACTCACAGCTGAAATGCTTGGAACACTTCATAAAGTCTCTCGAGAGGATCAAGATAAGTTCGCTCTCGAATCTCATAAAAGAGCAATCGCTGCAACGAAGTCTGGAAGGTTTAAAGATGAAATCATTCCAGTTCTTGGGCACGATGAAAGCGGAGCTCCCTATATGGTTGTGAACGATGAGGTGGCAAGAGAAGATGCAAGTATGGAGTCGATGGCCGCATTAAAACCAGTTTTCAATCCAGCTAATGGAACGGTAACTGCAGGAACTTCATCTGCTCTAAGTGACGGTGCAAGTTGTCTTCTTGTGATGAGTGAAGAAAAAGCAAACGAGTTGGGACTTGAGATATTAGGGACAGTAAAAGCCATGGCCGTTGCCGGATGTGATCCATCGATCATGGGGTATGGTCCAGTTCCAGCGACTAAAAAAGCACTAACGAAAGCGGGATTAAAAGTTGAAGACATTGGTCTTTGGGAATTAAATGAAGCCTTTGCTGCTCAATCTCTTCCCGTTCTAAAAGATCTTGGACTCTCTAATAAAATGGACATCATCAATGTTAACGGTGGAGCGATTGCTCTTGGCCATCCACTAGGTTGTAGTGGGGCGAGAATTGTTGGAACTCTTCTTCATGAAATGAAAAAGAGAGACATCAAAACTGGTGTGGCTACAATGTGTATCGGTATCGGTCAGGGTATTGCCACTGTTATTGAAAGAAATTAGAAAAATAAACTCTAGGCTCTCCCTTTCAAAGGGGGAGTCTTTTTCCCACTAAAGAACCTAAAAAACGCCCCAAATTTTATCTCAAATACTTACTTTTCTTTATTTTCTATAGCTTAAAAAGACAATAAATTCGGACTCTTAGATGCTCATTAAAACCATCGTGTACTATTGTTTACAAATCCGTAAACAACCCTAAAACACCCCCGTCAAAAACTAGAATAACCTATTACTAGATAGAAAATGAGTTTCTATCTCACATACATTATAAAGCTTTTTTCAAGGAGTCTTTTATGCCATTTATGTACAAAAACCACGAAGGTATTACAGAAAGAAATTCAACACAAAACGATCTTAGTATCGGAAAAGAAGGACTATCCCTAGAGGATTTTTTTGAAGACGATTATGTCTATTTTGATGAATTTGAAGAAGATGATCGAGTATTTGATGAACAAGAGTACACTGACCATTTTATACCGATAGCTCATAAGCTAAGTTCAGATGATGAGATCCCTCGTAAAACTTTGGCGGATGTCTTTCCAGATATTCTCCAATAGACATATACACCTCTGGTCTGCTTTGCCCCCTTGGCGGACCAGATGTGTATCGTTATTTTGAAGCGCTAGCTGTAAGAATATCTTTCACAAAAATTCCATTTCTAATCTGAAACCAATCAACTGAATCTCTCGCTTGCTAGCTATACTTTCCATCAGTTCTTCCTGAGCAGAATTATGTCGTCTTAGACTTTTCTCTTTAATCATCCTTATAAATAATTGACCAATGGCTGTTCAAAATCGTATTTTTTTTGGCTAATTGTCAAAAATTTTGAGCTTCGAAAGGATATAGCCTATTGATATTACGTAATCAAAGTGAAGTGAAAGTTGGCATTTCACTTGCTTAATAAAGGTAATTATTATTAACAGATATTTCTTAAGTCTTTTAACAACATCAATCTTGGGACAATATCCAGTTTTAGGACATTATCAAGATGTTAAAAACAATAGCTCTCATACTTTGTCTGCATTCTCTAAGTGCATTTTGCGTTCCTTATGATTTTTTTCTTATTCGAGGATTAACGAGAGAGTCTGGTCATTGGGGAAGTAGCTTTGAAAACGGAACTAAAGTCAAAGTTTCCAGGATCGACAGTAACTTATATGGATCTTCCAGGTTCAGGTATATTCTATAAAGATAAAGCTTCAAGTGATATGAATGAATTAATGGAGCAAACAAGATCTCATTACAAACAGAAAATACAGGCAGCGAATAACCAAAAAATAGTGATAGCAACTTCTCTTGCAGGCATGATGATGATGGAGTGGGTTGCCAAGTACGAGAATGATTTTGATGGTCTCGTTTTGTCCTCATCTGGAGTTAAGAAAGTATGCAAGGCTAATGAGAGAATTCAACTTTCATCTTACCCAAAAACGATAGGTATAGGTCTCTCTTTGAGTTTAGAAAAAAAAGAGAGAAGAATCTTAAGCATCAATTCTAATGATGAAGAAAACTTTGACAGGAATCTCAAAGATTGGATAGAGGTTCAGCGTAAGAGGCCAATGACGACTGCAAATATACTCAAGCAGACAATCGCCGGGTTGACCTATCAGCCAAGCCTTATAAAACCTAATCTTCCCATTTTGAGCTTGGGATCATATGGAGATAAGTTAACCTCTGCCGAGTGTATAAAGGATGTCGCTGAGTTCTTTAATACTGATCTTGCTCTCCATCAGACTTCTGGGCATGGTATTCCTATAGATGCACCAGTATGGATGGTTAATAATATTGAAAATTGGATTTATAAAAATCTAAATTAGAGATGACGTTCGTTTTTACCTCTGATTTACTTAGCTTCTCTCAATAAATTCTTCGCAATGATCATGATCATTACTTCGTTTGTTCCCGCACCAATTTCATTAAGTTTATTGTCTCTCATTAATCTTTCAACTGGAAACTCTCTTGAGTAACCATATCCGCCGTGAAGTTGGATAGCATCGAGTGCAATCTTTGTGGCCATCTTTGGAAGTTGTAATTTAACCATTGAAGCTCGAGTATTAGAAACCTTACCTTCATCCCATAATTTACAAGAGTCGTATAAAAAGGATCTCATCATTTCTGTTTCACTGGCCATTTCAGCGATCATCTTTTGAATAAGTTGAAAGTTACCTAATGTCTTTCCAAATTGCTCTCTCTCATTTGCATACTTTATACATTGATCAACGCATGCCTGAGCAACACCCAGAGAGATTCCGGCAATAGTAAGTCTTTCAATTTCCAAATTTCTCATCATGTGACTGACTGAGTCTCCCTCTGCACCAACACGATTTTCTTCAGGAACAATTGCATTTTCAAAAGTTAATCCACCTGTAGGACTTCCTCTCATACCCATTTTATGAATTTCTTTCGAGACTTCAAATCCGGGAGTTCCTTTTTCTACAATAAAACTGGTTAAATCTTTTTTGTTCTGACCAGTACGAGTATAAAGGTAAACAACATCTGCGTATTGAGCATTTGTTATCCACATTTTATTTCCAGTAATTGAATAAGAATTATCTTTCTTGGTAGCTTTACACTTCATACCAACTGCATCTGAACCATACCCAGGCTCACTCATACCCATCGCTCCAATATGCTCACCGGTGATGAGCTTTGGAAGGTATTTTGCTTTTTGCTCAGCGGAGCAGTTACTATTGATATTGTTTACACAAAGCATAGAGTGAGCAAGATAGGACAGAGTAAGAGCAGGACATGCTTTTCCAAACTCTTCCATGACGATTGTCGCTGACGTTGCTCCAAGGCCCGCGCCACCGTATTCAGGATCAGCTGTTATACCAAGGAGCCCAAGTTCTCCCATCTTTTTGAATGCTTCTATATTAAAGGTTTCGTCTGTGTCGTGTTTTTCAGCAAAAGGGGCGATCTCTTTTTGAGCAAAATCGCGACATACTTTTTGTAATTGTTTATCTTCTTCTGAGAAATACCACATAGTTAGAGTCCTTTTAAATGTTTGAATGCCATTATAAGAGAAGAGATACGATATTTGTATAAATTTTTCAAGCATCGTGCTTTTGTCCAAAGAGCTCACGATATTGATGTATGCTGCAGTGCACAACAAAACAAGGATTTTATATGAAAAGCTTAATTACAGTGGGTGTCCTCATTTATTCAGTTAGTTCACTATGCCAGGTCTTTAATCCAATAGGCCTTGAAGAATTGGCGCGCTACTCTCAAAGAGCGCAATCAGATTATAGATCGTCCCAAATTGTGACTGACTTTGTAAGTGATGTGGAGGCAAAGTATGGTGTCAGTTGCTCAGAAAGTGCCAAGGTTAAATTCTCTACTCTATCAAGCAGAACCTCTTACAAAACCTATTGTGACGGTGAAAGTCGACTTAAAATCAAGATAGTCTCCAATACCATTGATATGGGTGAGGATCCCTTCCAATTTGAAGTTATAAAAGAAGTCATAAAACGAAAATAGAGTGTTTAGCTGTACATATTAATTCTTTATCCTTAAAATTTAAGTTCAAGGACATGGAGAGTTTATTTGCAGCTGACAACGCCTGAATTAAAAGAGTACGATTCAGTTTTCCCAGGGGAAAATTGGTTTTTCTATTGGAAGACTTCACCGGCTCTTTGGGAAACTAAGTTTCAAGAATATAATTACCTTTCTCCTATCTTTGTCCCAATCTACTGGGGTCTTCACTGTGAAAATCCAGATCAGTTCGACTTTGGTACAAATAGACCAGAGACGGATCTGAAAAGACTTTTCACACTGGCACAGCGCTATGGAAAAGAAATCATCTTGGTTCTTCCTATTACTCCTTGTCCATTTTTGACAAATGGGGGTCTACCAAGCCATCTTTCTCGCTCTCTTATGTGTGGAGAAGATGGAAGAATCCTGACAGTGGTGGACAATGAGAAGAGGCTAAACAAGCTGTTCTCCTTTTATGATCCACGAATCTTTCAAAGTTTTAGAAAGTTCACTTGGAATTTAGGACAATTTCTTTCCCAAAATGGATTCAATAAAGAAGTTTTTGGAGCCGACTTTGGTTACCTTAAAGATAACCAATTTGAGTCTTATTTTAGAGACTATTCTTTAACTTTTGATAAAGGCTTTCATCGATACCTAGGACAGATTGAGCAAAGTGAACCTGAAAAAATAGAAAAATTGAAGGCGCATAAAGAGTATGAGCAGACTTTAAAGGAAGATTATTCTCTTTTGGTGAAGAGCTTGTATCTAGATGCTGCAAAAGAGACAATTACGGCAAATTGGTCAGGTGAGCTTCAGTTTTCTTGTCTTGGTGGATCTCCTGATGACATTTTCTCTCGATCATTTGAAAGATGGGAATCTGAAGCGCAGTTTATAAAACCACTTCTTGAAATCCTCGTTAATGACATTATTCCTTCCTCTGTTTTGCTTTCTAAAAATATGAAGACGAATGTTTTAAAGAAAGCTCTGAAAGATATTGTTTCACAAAGCCTTATCAAGACCCATCTGAACAACGATCTCTATGAAGAAGATTTGCATACCGGTTATCAGCCACAAGTCCTTTTTAAAGTCTACTGCCCACAATCTACAAACCTTATAGAGTCAACATCATTAAAATATTTCTTTGATAGAGAATATCAGTGGATGTATCGAATTTATAATAAGTCATTTCATTATCCACAGGACTATGAAGATTCCGAAAAAGTTCATTTCTTTTTTGGAGAGAATCTGGCCGTTACTGATTTTAATCAGATTTTAAAACTTTTTCTTAATGGAGGAAAAGTTTTTTTAGATAGCTTCCGGATGACAGAGGAATTATCAAAAAAATTGAATCTTTTTATTACCGAAAATAGTATCGAGACGGAGAGAATAAATTTTACATCACCACTTCTAAAGGCCTCTTTGGGGGATGGATTAATTGTCGTCTATGATAGTGCAAAGCTAGAAGAAACTTCTCTCATGAAGAGAGTCACATTTTGGCAAACGATGATAAAGTTTTTAAAACTAAGAACCTGTAAACTCGATATCGAAGACGGTTTAATGTACGTGTGGAAGCATAGAGGCTCCAATACTTATGAATTAAATTATGAGGAGATTAGGCGAGTGAGTTTTTACAATCCGACATCCTATAGAAAAAAAGCTTCTGTCGGGTCGAGCCAAAACTACGCTTTTCTCAAGACTGTTGATCAAATGAACACTGATGTTAAGTCAACTCCAGTTGGTATTGACATCGATCTTATGCCCGGCGGATCTGTGTCGGTGGACTTTGGATATTTCGAATAAGGATTAGATGCAAAAAGAAATTAATATTCTCTATAAATTTGAAAATAATACTTATGAGATTATTCAACTTTTCAATGAAGTTGGGCCTGTTGCAAAAAAGATTGTTGATGTTGTTTATGGTGAGTTCAAAAAGCCTGGAAGTGAAGACGGCTTATATTTTTCAAGCATTGATGAAATTGGACGATTTGTCGTCGATGTACTAGCCGAAACTGATGCTCCCGAGGGTTATATCTTATCCATTGAAGACTATAATATTGGGGTTGATTCCTGCCTTGATACAGAACAGTTTAGAGAGATATTTCGCCGCTATGGGACTAATGTTCAAAACTCAGAGATCGGAAACAAAAAGAAGAATATGTTTACCAAGTTCTTTAACTAGATTCCTTGAAAAATTAATGACTTACACTCTATCATTTTTATAATTTCAACAGATTACCATTGACCAAGTGCTCCAACCATTATAAACCTTGTGGCCATGAAAGCTACAAAACGTCCGAACCTTTTTGATTTTACTCAAGAGTCACTTGAAGCCCATCTTCTTGACCACGGGTATTCTAAATTCTCAGCCTCTCAAATATTTGACTGGCTCTACAAGAAAAAGGAAATCGATCCTGAGATGTGGACCAATGTTTCAAAAAAGTGCAAAGCCTTCATCGTCGAGACAATGGATCTTGATCTGCCAAAGGTAATCTGGCATGCAAAAAGTACTGATGGAACGAGAAAGTTTCTCGTTCAGTTAAAGGATAAGCAGACAGTAGAGACTGTTTTAATTCCTGCAAGAAATAGATTAACTCAATGTATTTCTAGCCAAGTTGGTTGTGCTATTGGATGTACGTTTTGCCATACTGGAACTCAGGGTTTCAAAAGACACCTGACAACAGGTGAGGTGACGGGACAATTTTTATCCCTAAGCATCTGGCTTCGAGAGAATGTTCACGCAGATGAAAAAATTACGAACATCGTTTATATGGGGCAAGGCGAGCCACTTCATAATTATGAAAATGTTAAAAATGCGACGATTAATTTTTTAAATGATAGGGCTTTTGGTTTAGGACAAAGAAGGATTACACTTTCAACTTCCGGTCTTGTTCCCAAAATTAAAATGCTTGGTGACTTTCCACCAGTCAATATCGCGATCTCTCTACATTCAGCTCAAGACGATGTCCGAACAGAGCTGATGCCAATTAACAAGGTCTACGATATAAAGCGTTTGTTTGAGGCGATAAAAGAGATTCCTCTTAAAGCTCATCGTAGAATTACTTATGAGTATCTTCTGATTGAAGGGCTTAATGATCAACCCAAAGATGTCCAAGCTCTTTCTGAACTTTTGTATCAAAAAGAATCAAAAATAAATCTTATTCCTTTCAATGAGTATCCCGGCAGTAATTACAAAAGGCCTAGCACGAAAAGAATTTTATGGTTTATGGATCAAATGTGTAAGAAGGGATTTACTTGTACGGTAAGGGCAACTAAGGGGGATGATATTTTGGCTGCCTGCGGTCAACTCAAAACCGAATATGAAAAGCTCAACACTTGGGATAATCAGATTGAGATAGTCTCAATTGAGCAGAAGGTTCAAGAGATCGCTAGTCTTTAGCAGATCTCTTGATGTCATTAATATTTCCAGTACTGAATTCCACTGTCGTTAACTTTTTCAAAGACCTCTTCATCAGAGGCGATATCTCTTTCCGAATCCTTCATTCTGACATTGCCCTTTTTATCCATTGATGGAATAGGCTTATCAACTTCTGGCTTTGTGTTGGCTACACCTCTTTCAGATTCAGGCTCCGAGTATTGTGAATCAAATCGAAAATCTAAATCTGCATTGAGATTCGGATTCGTCGGTTCAGCAAAGCTTACTTTTGCCATAACACAAAGAGTTAAAATTAGAATTAAGTTTTTCATAATATCTCCATCACACAAAATTCTTGTGTTGCCTTCTTTATCGAAAGTTTTTAACTCCAGCTTTAATCTATCTGACGTATTTATGTTTTTGCCCGAGTGATATACTCTGGTAAGAAAATTAAAACCTTCTAAAAGTTTCCTAAGTTGTTTATACTATTAGGAATTTCAAGATTTATGTTCAAGAAGAACTCAAGGAGAATAAAGTGTCGAAAGATCGCTCAAAGGGAATAGTAGGAATCTTCATTTTAATAGCATTTTTGTTTGTGCTGTTTTTAGTTTTTGCCTTCTACACTGTTTCAAGTTTAAAAAGTACATCAAAACTCGCAGGAGCTTTTGACGATGGAGATACACCAATCGCAGTTATTGAAGTCGACGGTGTGATAATGGATCCAGCAGTGACGGTAAAGAAACTTCTCATTGCTGAAAAAGAAGATAAGTACAAAGCAATTATTCTCAGAGTCAATTCTCCAGGCGGAGCAGTTGGTCCAACTCAAGAAATTTATGAAGAGATTCTAAGAATTGATAAGAAGAAACCCGTCTACGCATCATTTGGTTCAGTAGCAGCTTCGGGTGGTTACTATATTGGAGCGGCCTGTAGAAAAATTTATTCTAACGCTGGCGCGATGACAGGATCGATCGGTGTTATTATGAATTTTATGAATCTTCGAAGACTGTACGACTGGGCAAAGCTTGATCCTCAGATTATTAAATCAGGAAAGTACAAAGATATTGGAAATGCAGCAAGAAAAATGACTGATGAAGAGAGATTACTTCTCACAGAGATGACGGCAGAAGTTCACGAGCAGTTCATTATGGATATTTTTAAAGTCAGAGAAAAGAAAATAATCGGCGGAATGGAAGGACTTAGAAAGTATGCTCAAGGTCAAATCTTTTCAGGCCAGGGTGCTCTTGAGAGAGGACTTGTGGACGAATTGGGTGGTCTTTATAAAGCAGGAAGATCTATTCACGCTGAATTAAAGCTTAAAGAAAAGTTTGGAATGAAAATTATAAAAGTTAAGAAAGATACAAACTTTCTAGAAATGCTTCAAGGTCTTGAGCAAACAGTAGAAGATTTTAGCTTTAAGCTCCGAAATAATTTTGTTCCTCTAATGATGTTTAACCCCTAGGTAGATTTTGGATTTAGTTTTTTTTACAACATTCCTAAGAGACCATCTTCTTGCTGTTATAGCGGTGATCATAACTCTCGTTTTTATTTATCACTATATTATTGAAAAAGAGCATGGAGTTAAACTTTCAAAGAAGTACCGCGATAGTATTTTTGAAGCGCAATCAAAAATCTTTTTAAATGCGACTCAATACCTTATCTCTGGTAACAAAGATCTCGCCATCAAAGAATTTCTAAATGCAGTTGACCTCAACAGAGAAACTCTGGATACCTATTTTGCTCTTGGAGGACTCTTTCGTTCAAATGGAGAGATCGATAAAGCCATAAGTATTCATCGCTCTCTTATCGCCAGAGAAAACATTAGCGAGTCAAGTCGCTTAAAAGCTCTGAAAGAACTCGCTATAGACTTTGACAAAGGTGGCTTTATTGATAAAGCCATTGAAACTTATAAAGATGTTTTAAAAATTAATAGAGATCAATATGAAGTTATCCAATCACTTTGTCGTATCTATGAAGATATCGGAGAGTGGGACCTGGCTTACAATTATAGAATTATGCTCTCTAAAGTCGGACATGAAAATCAAAGCGAAACGATATCTCATATTCTCGTTGAGAAAGCTAAGACTCAGTTTGAAAGCGGAGACTATAAAGCCTGTATGGAAGACCTTGACGATGCGTTTCGTTTTGCTCCATCTGTTTCCGCTAAGATCCTAAAGTTAAAACTTTTTATTGTTCAAAATAAAATGGACGATGCTAAGTCCCTTCTTATAGAACTTATCAAAGAGCATCCAATGTATGCCTCCTTTATCTTTGTTTCTCTCGACGAGTACTTAAATGAAGAGGGCAAGCAGGACTTCTACAATAGACTTCAGACTCTTAAGAGTTACTTCTTAGAAGTGGGGGATTGGTCCAAGGAGAGTTCTCCTTCCATCATATTATCCCAAATAAGACTTTTAAAAGCGGAAAATAGAATTAGTGAAGCTTTTGAGCTTTTATCAAAATGGATGCAAGAAAATCCAAATGGTGGAGATGTCTTAAAAATTGAGTATATCAAGCTTCTGATAGAAGTTAATAAGGAAACTGAAGCTTTATCACAAACTAAAACTCTCTTATTGTCTTTAAACAACACCCTAACGAGACACTTTTGCTCCCAATGTGGCTACGATTCAGATGCCATTTTTTGGCGTTGTCCTCAGTGTCACAACTGGGAGACAATCCAGTTTAGGTGGAAGGTCTAGTGAGTAAACTAATCCTCACCCTCCTTCTTCTTAGCAGTTTTCAAGGTCTTGCTCTAGAGAAAGTAGTAGGTAGCTTATACTTTAAAAACTTTCTGGGTCATCTCCACAAGAATCCAAGTAGAGGAAGTTCAAGTTTAACAACAATTCAATGTGCCTATCCTGTGAAGGTTTTAGACGATAGTGAACGATCAGCGCCTGCGGGGTGGGTCTATGCAAAAGTGGGAGATGACAGAGGGTTTATCCAGAGTGAATTTTTAGACGCAAAAAGACCTGAATGTTTTCAAGAAAAATATCCTAATTTCTATCTCAATTTAAATCTAGATCTAACGGATATGTATTACTGGGGACGCTTAAATGATCAATACCTTCTAGAGGAGTCAAAAGCGCAATGAAAGTTCTTTTTCTTTTGATTTTCTCTTTTCAAGTTATGGCCCAAGAAGTTAATGCCCTGTCTGATTCTATTCGTAAGCAGCCAAAAGTAAAACTTCTGCAGGAAGAGAAAGAGCAAAGCTTGATGGATTATTCCAGTATAAAAAGTGTTTTAGAAAAAGACGGCTTGAATAAATTTAAAACGAAAAAAAGTAAAGAAGTTGCTCAAATTAAAAAAGTAAAAAATGAGATTGAATCCGCAAAGTATAACTATCCAAACTCAGAAGATTTTTGGTCTTTTATGTCAGAGTATTGGCTCGTAAAAAATGCCCAAGTTTTGCAGTGGGATTTTTCAAAGCCAAAATATGGAATAGCTTCAGCTTTTAGACGACTGTTGGAGCAAATTGGTTATTATAATAGAAAAATAAAAATTTTAATCGTCAATACTCCTAATATTACTCATGCAGCTCTTCCAGGAGATAAAGACGAATACTTTTTCCTAATCTCATTACCCTTTATGAGAACTCTAGACCTCACAAAGGTTGATATTGCTCTTTTGTTCTTAGAAGATATGCACAGAATAGATCAAGGGTATTTTAAGGCTAATATTAAAAAAGACACCTCTTTTATTGGAACCAGTTTCAAAGGTTCTAAGCCTAAAAAGCAAAGCATAGATGATCTTTCTAAAGAATACACCAGAATCCTTTTCTCTGATGGATTTACCTTCCAGCAGCAGTATGCCACGACCAAGCTTATGGATACAGTGTTGAGTTCGGATCAGACGCTGAGAATGGTTTATATGAAACTATTGGGAAAAATAGATGAACTTGTGAAGGATAATCTCCTTTATAAAGATTATACAAAGATTTATCCCTCACCAGAACTACAGATTAAGTGGCTTAGTCCAAAAAAGAAAATTCTTTAATAATGAATAAGCAGACTTCAGACTTCGATCTTCCCATTGGTTTTAGACGCGTTATCGCTTATTACTTGGGTTATTGTTTTATTTTTTTTCTGATGCATCTGTCACTCGTCTCAATTGGTTCCTTCTTCCATTTTTTAATTGATCACGATATGCACATTATTGAAAATTGGCTTTTTACAAATGCGTGGGAATTAATAATCGTTTCCAAGATATTTGCCAGTGTTATTATTATCAAGGCGCTAAAGCTTAATAACTATATCATCACCAATCTTTTTACCATCCTCAAGACAAATCGCTGGAGACCAAGTTTTAGTGCAATGGTCCTTCTTATTTTTCTTTCGATTTTCTTATTTGCTCTTATTTTACAATTTGGAAAGGGGATAGAGTTTAATGAGAAGTCCTCCCTCTATGTTATGACTTCTTTTATAGGGTCTATTCTCTTTTATTTGTGCGATCTCCTTGTCATTAATATTCTTCTCAGAAATGTCGTCTCATTCTCAAGACAAAAGAACTCACTATTAATTTTTTCTATCCTAGTCATTTTTATTGTGACGACCAAGGTGACATTGCCTCATGTAGATAATTTTTTCTTTTTAATTATTTTACACTTCTTGACTCTTTTACTGCTTTTATTCAAAGAAAGAAAAAATATAATGAATATCATTCTCTATTGCTGTGTTGTTATCGGACCTTTATCGAGTATTTTAGGTTTTGATCTGGTGTGGGAGAATGCCCACTCAGTTTATCAGTATAATAAAACTTTACCTCACTTAGGAATTGCTGGGATTTGGTTGATCGGTATAGTCTACTATTTTAAAACAGGGCCAAAAAATCCTGCTTAATCTGCCGTAAGTTGACGGAATTTAATATCACTAAGATAATTAGAAACAATTAACTTGGAGATTTTATGCACGGTGAAATGAACATCCTACTTATACTTTTAAACTCTGGTATCGTCGTTAAGATCGTTTTGATCTTATTAGTTGTTGCCTCAATACTTTCTTGGGCCATCGTCTTTCAAAAGAAAAAAACGTTTCAAAAAATTCAGGACGAGAATCAGAAATTTACTAATTTTTTTGAAGCCTCTAGCTCTCTTGAGGATATCTTTGAACAATCAAAAGTTTACACTAATTCAAGTCTAAGTCTTATGTTCCAAAAAGGATATTTAGAGCTTGTAAAAATCAAAGAGAAACTTAGTAACTCTGGTCAAAAAGAAAAAATTCAAAGCTATATTAGAGAGTATGGGATTGGTGCAATTGAGAGAAGTTTAGCGCAAGGGGCGAGTATCTCTAATCAAGTTTTAGAAAAAAGACTAGAAACCCTTGCAAGTATTTCTTCTGTGGCTCCTTTCGTAGGACTCTTTGGGACGGTTTGGGGAATTATCAACTCCTTTACAGGTCTAGCATCTGGTGGAGGAAGTATTGAAGCCGTTGCTCCTGGGATTGCGGAAGCTCTCGTCGCCACAGCTGTAGGTCTAGCGGCTGCCATACCGGCGAACTGGTTTTTTAATATTTATACAAATAGAATTTTGAAACAAAATAGTGAAATGGAAGCTTTTGGACAGGACTTTTTAAACATGATCGAGCGAAGCACGCTGACAGTGGATTCAACTGAATCAATTAAGGAGTAGTCATGGCTTTTAAACTTAGTAAAAATAAAGGTCCCATTTCAGATATTAACGTTACCCCTTTTGTTGATGTCGTTTTAGTTTTACTTGTCATCTTTATGATAAGTGCGCCTTTAATGTTTAGTGGAATCAACCTCAAACTTCCTAAAACAAAAAAGGTAGACAATCTAAAGCTTACTAAAAAACAGGTCATTTTGTCGGTAAGTCCAGCTGGAGATTTATTTCTTGGGGATGAACAGATTAAGCGAGAAGATCTTGCAAAAAATGTTATGGCGCAGCTCCAAGAGTTTAAAACAGAAGTTTTGTATATAAGAGCTGACTATTCTTTAGAGTACGGAAAGGTAGCAAAGCTTGTTTCACTTTTAAAAACAACGGGAATTTCCAATATTGCCCTTGTTACGGAGATTGAAAAAAAATAGATGGAATTGAGTCTAAGTCCTATTCATGAAGATCGCTTTAATCGGTACTTTGGTCTGGCGGTAGCTTTTCATATTCTTCTTCTTGCCCTTGGTTTCGGTATTTCAAAAGTCATGGATCTCGATATATTCAAAATTGAAAATGATCCTAAAGATTTAAAGATCATTCAGTCGAGTGTGCGAATTGATGTCGTGGCGATGCCAAAATTCACCGTGCAAGAGTTAAAAAAAATGAAAGTCAGTGAACCTGTCGTTGAGCAAAAAGGTGAAGAAGTAAAAGAGAAAGCAAAAGAAGATATCATTAAACCTGATGATATTGTCATTGAGAAGAAAGAGCCCAAGGTCAACCTTAAAAACCTTTTATCGAATCTCAGTAAAAATGAGAAAAAAGTGAAAGTAAAAAAAGGTAAAAAATCTGGGGAGCTGGATTCAAAAAGTAAAAAAGAATTGCAACAACTCATTCTTGAAGGAAATAAAGTTAGCGCTGGAACCAGTACTGTTGGTGATAGCTTAGCGGTTGAGAAGACTATGTTTAATGACTATGTGTCTGCACTTCCCAATATGGTAAGGCCTTATTGGAAGTTACCAAGCTATCTTATGGATCAAGGTCTACAGTGTCGAATTAGAGTCTTTATTGCAAGCAATGGAAAAATACTTAATACCGAAATATATGAATCGAGTGGAAATAATGAATTTGATCAAAAGGCATTAAACTCATTAAAACAGGTAAGCTCTTTCCCACAACCTCAAAGTGAAATTACAGCAAGACTAGCATCTGGAGCAGTTGTTCTTGGATTCCCGCTGTAAGAAAAGGAAAAAATTATGAAAGCTATTTTACTCACATTCTTATTTATCTTTAACCTGTATGCCCAGGAGTCGCTGACTGTTGTTGCAGTAGGTGAGGCAGAGGTAGAAAAAGAAACGATTGATTTTTCAAAACCTAAAATTGGTTTTAAAACGAACCCACGACAAGCATCAGACATTAAAGAGATCTACAATATTATAAAAGAAGATTTCGCCTTCTATAAACACAAGTACTCACTTGAGGTTCCAACTCTTGGCAGTGCAAGCTATAAAGTCGGTATCATTTTTGATGACTTCAAAAATGTAAAAGTTGAAGTCGTAAATACGATTGACTCCGCGAGAAGCTCAAGTCTTTCAATTCCAATCGACGATAAAAATACAATTTCTACAGCTCATAGGGTTTCTGATAAAATTTACGAAAGTATGACAGGGAACAAATCCATTTTTAACAGTAAAATTGTTTTTGTATCCGATAGAACGAGTAACGGAAGAAATACTAAAAAAGAACTCTATATCATGGATTTTGATGGCAGAAGAAAACAGAGGCTGACTTATACAAACTCTCTTATCATCTCACCCGCGTTGTCACCAGATAACACAAAGCTTATGTATTCTGTTATTGAAAGTAAGTGGAAAAAATCTTCAAGAGGAACTCCTCATAAAGTAAAAAATTTAAACCTTTATATCATGGACTTAGCGACAAAGAAGACCACGCTTATTTCTGAGCTTGATGGAATGAACTCAGGTGCCGTTTTTAGTGATGATGGTAAAGATATTTATCTGACACTGACTCTGACAAAAAATGCTGATATTTATAAAATAAATTTGGCGACGAAAAAAAGAACTAAAATAACAACTCACTTTTTAGATGATGTTGATCCGCATATAAACAAAGCTGGTGATCTTCTAACCTTTTTATCTGGAAGAAGTGGGAAGGCGATGATTTATACCATGGACCCAAGAGGGCCAGAGAAAAACATAAAAAGAATTAGTTATGTTGGAAGATTTAATGCCGCTCCTAGGTTCTCACCTGATGGGGCTGAAATTGTTTTCTCTTCTTGGGTAGATGGTCTCTTCGATATCTATAAAATAGACTCAAATGGTGACAATTTAGTGCGTCTGACGAAGAATATGGGCTCTAACGAAGAGCCAAGCTTCTCTCCAGATGGGCAATTCATCGTTTTTAGCTCCCAGAAGGTTCTCAGCCGTAAAAAGGCCGTCCAAAACTTAGTCATTATGAACAGAGAGGGAGAGATTATTAAGCAGATAACAGATAACTATGGAAAAAGTTATACACCTAGGTGGTCTAACTAGCTAGAAACATTCATCTTTATGCATAAAGTCTAAGTACCTGAGCACTTTGATCTTGTAAAAATTTCATACAATGCTATACTGAATAAAGTTACGCATCGCATAAAATTTATACATATATTTAAACAAAGTGATAAGGAGATAGACATGAGTAGAGCATTAGACCTAAACAAAGTAGCAACTCTTTCAACAGTATTATTAACGAACCTTGACGAAGGAATTTTCTTTTCAAAAATTTCTGAGTTTGTGATGAGCCAATTTGGAGAGTATAAAGTTCAAGTCTTTAGTGCTGAAACTTGTGGATCAACAATACTTAAAGCAGAAAACGGAAAACTAGTTAAGAAAGGACAAACATATCCAAAAGGCCAAGGTCTATCTGGTTATGTAACGAGAATGGGAAGAGCATACTACTCAAACTCTAAAAGAGATCCAATGTTAGCTAATACTATAAGAGACGAAGTTGTAGAAAGCGAAGTTTGTGTACCAATTATCTGTGAAAACTTAATTATCGGAACAATTCATATTCAATCTGAAAATGCTGATAGAAAATTTGATGATTCAGATGTAGCACTTGTTAATGAAACTCTATCTCATTTAGAAGCAGCCATTAAAAATATGAGAATGTATCTTATTGCTAAGAATTTAAACAAAGAGCTTGCTCAAAAAATTGAAGAAAAAGAAGAAGAATTAAAGAATAGAGGTCCAGTCCTAAAATCAGGAAGAGGATCAAAATCAGCGATTGAAATTATTGGACACTCAAATCAATTAACTGATGTTTTAAATATTTCTAAGAGGGTTGCAGCAGAAGACTTTCCAGTCTTTATCAAAGGTGAGTCTGGAACAGGAAAAACACTTCTTGCTAAAAAGATTCACTCTCTCAGTGACAGAAAGGCTGGAGAATGTATTATTGTTCATTGTTCTTCAATCGCTGAAGGTCAAATAGAGACAGAACTTTTTGGAACAAGTGAAAGAGCTGGAGTTCTTCAAAGAGCAAACGGTGGAACAATTATTTTAGATAATGTTGAAGAGCTTCCATTAAACATTCAATCTAAGCTTCTTAGATCACTTGTTTCTGGAGAAATCTATACGGCAGGATCAAATATTCCTCAAGCAATCAACGTGAGAGTTATCTCTTTAACAAATGCTTCGATAGAGTCTGCAGTTGAGGAAGGAAAATTTAGAGAAGATCTTCTTTATAGACTCAACATCGTTGGAATCAATATGCCAAGTCTTGCTGACAGACAAGATGATATTAAAGTTTTATCGGAATATTTTTTAAATCTTGGTAAGAAGACTGAAGACTATAAGATCTTAACAAGTGCAGCTGTGGAGAAACTAGTTAGTTACAACTGGCCTGGAAACATCCAAGAGTTGAGAAACATAATGGAGAGAACGTATATCCTTGCTGAAAGTAAGTATATCGAGGCATCTGACCTTCCGGAGCTAATCGTTGAAGAGAAAGCTGAAGAAGTAATTGTTGAAGACTTTTCTGAAATGACACTCCATGACCTAGAAAGAAAGCATATTTGTAGAACTTTAGATCATTTAGAGGGAAATAAGACAAGAGCAGCTAAGGTGCTAGGGATTACAGTGAAGACTCTATACAACAAGCTTCATAGTTATGGGCTAGTGCATCCAAAAGCTGAATAAAATTAATTGATGAATTGTTAACTAAAACGTAATATATCCGTTACAGGAGGCCAACATGGCAAGAACAGCAACGAAAAAACCTAAAGCAAAAAAAGTAAGCCCTGAAGTTACAGCGGCAATCAAGACTTTTAAAGCGACAGAAGAAGTAGAAACATTTTACACATACATTCTTGAGAATAACCTTAGAGAAGAAGCTTCAATGCTGATGAGAACAGTTCTCAAGTCAATGAAGCCTGCTAAGAAGAAAAAGAAAGTACTTCAATAAAAAGATATTAAAAATTTTACCAAACACCGAAGGTTAATCTTCGGTGTTTTTTTTTGGAAATAGCATGGAAGCAAAAACAACAAAAAACAAACGAATTATTTTCGATGCCCTTTACGGTTTCATTCATTTAACGGAACTGGAGTGGGAAATCATTCATACCCCTTTCTATCAGAGACTACGCTGGATTAAGCAATTGGGATTTTCATGCTACACTTTTCCTGGAGCTGAGCACTCTCGTTATGGACACTCTATAGGTGTCATGAATAACGCTCATCGAATCCTCGAATCAATTGGTATTTCTGTCAGTGATCAAGAACTCTTTGATTCCAATTGTAGAAGCAAGGATAAAATTTATCATCAAAGTATAAGACTCGCTGCTTTGTTGCACGATCTTGGAACTTTTATGTTCTCACATACAACGGAGATGGCTTATATCCGCTTTGGAGAAACAACAAATACGAAAAATTCTAAAGGTCATCCTGATGATCACGAGCATTTGGGTTCTTTTATTATAAAAAATACTGATTATGAAAGAGGCATCACTTTTACTCTAAAAAAGTATGATCTCGATCCTCAAATGATTTCAGACCTCGTTAAGGGGGTCTCACCAAGTGTAATAGCAAATCAAATTCTTCACTCCGAGATTGATTGCGATAGAATGGACTACCTCTTGAGAGATGCTCATTATACCGGTTTGAAATATGGAGCATACGACAGAGATTATCTCCTTCATCACTTCACGAAAGTTGAAGTCGCAGGAAAGAGAGTTCTCGCTTTAAAGCATAATGCTCTTCACTGTGCAGAGGACTTTCTCAACGCACGTTTCGCCTGGTACTCGCAAGTTGTTAGATCTGCTAGAGGGGCTAAGTATGATGCTCTTGCTGAAGAGTTAACATTTTTTCTCTTAGAAAGAGGTCAGATCCACTCTTATTCCAAACTACTCGATATGGTGAAGAACGATCCAAATGCTTTTTATCATTTCAATGACCAGTATTTTATGACACTTATTCACAGACTTTACACAGAAGGATACTTCGATAAAGAAATTCGAATGAAAGAGATCACTGAATCTCTTCTTTTTGAAAAGTCTCCGAAGACGATTAAACTTCCAGAATTTGATCAGCGCATCCTCTCTCAAGATGATGAGCAAACTGACGCGAAGGTTCGCAAAAAAGCCCACGATAAAGTTGCACAGATCAGATCTATTTTAAAAGCAAAAGGAAGTGAGAAGGACTGGATTGTTGAAGATATACCTAAAAAGAATATTATCTTTGTAAGATCTAAGAAACAAATTATTAAAAAACAAGAATTTCCCAATGTTATGCTAGAACGCGATCCGGCAAAGATTCTGATGGATAGTGGCGATGTGAGCCTTTTGGTCGACGTTCCAAACTCTATTATTGCGAATCTTCAAAGTGTGTATAACTTTGTTCCCAATGTATATTGCTCTCAGTCAGCTTATGACCTTCTCGTTAAAGAAGGTGTTATTTCATAGCGAATATTTTTCCCGTAAAGATCATTTTAATTTAAAAGTTTATGATAGGTTATGGGTAAATTTTGTTTGATATGGATATTTCTTATGAGCTTTGGGTACTGTGCTGATCTTTTTGAGCAGGACTGTAAAGAAGTTGGTGACTATATTCATAAAAATGCTCACAGAGTCCATCATTCTCTTTATGTTTTATACAATGGAACAAACGAGAAGAAAATTTCAACATTTGAAAAATTCTATAGGGCCAAAGCCTACAATAGCCACTTCCCAGTAGGTTGGGGAGTTAAAGCTCGTGCTAAATATTTCGATACCAACTTTAAAGATTCATTTAAATACCTAAAAGAAAATTCTGATAAAGAACTAAAGTTTGTTAAAACGAATCTAAAAGAGCGTTCTTTTAAAAAATTTCAAAAAGAGGAAAGAGCATTTAATCTCTTTTTTTCACGGTATTATTGTAAGAGAGTGATTGGGCAAAACATTCGCTCCTGTCGAAAAGGAATGAGAAAACTTTTTCGATTTGCTCAGGTTCAAAGACTAAGAAAAGGGGAAAAAGGAAGTGTTACAAGTCTAACTCTTCCACAAACTCTACAAAAGGTAATCGTTTCAAGTAGCCACTTAAAGGTGACCCATAAAGCTGTCTCCTCTCTTCTTCCTGGCGCTGTTTCACAGGAATACCAATCGACAACGAATTTCTTTGACCTTTTGTCTGACAAAGCAGAAGAGCTCAATTTATCAAAAAAGCAAAAGGATGATTTGGTGTGGGACACTATCGGTGCCTATGCTACTCGAGGTGCTTCTTTTGAAGGTTATGGAGATCATCTTTTCAGCCCTCAGAATAAGTATCACTTCTCATTAATGTATGAGCTCTTTAACCTGGTCCATGTCTATGATGCGAATAGGAAAGCAAGTGATGGTCAGTTTAGTCTTCCAAAAATGGGGAGAAATACCTGTCAGTTTGGTAAGTCCTATCACTTCTGGATGTCAGCTTACCTAAGCCGTTATCTATTAAAAAATGGATTCTCTAAAGAGGAAGCCTTTCAAGCGAGTTTTGCAATGGGTGTACTTTACGACTTTATGGGCAGTGGAGCTCCTCAGCGCGAAAGAGTTAAAGTTCTTCAAGAGGGAATGGACTCAATTTATGTAAAGTCTATTTTTCAATCAGTGCTCTTTAAATCTCTAGGAGCACTTTATGGTGTAGACCCCCAAAAGGTGTCTCAGACTGATGCGAATAAGCTCTACCAAAAAATGAGGTCAGATGCTAAAGACGTTGAAGGTAAAATCTATATGAAAGAGATATATCATATGAAAAACCTCGATGGATTCATTCAAAAACTCGGGCTAAAAAGCCTTATCAAAAGTTTGGCTTCTAACAAATAAGACCTCTAAAATCACTTTGGACAATGTGACTCCACTAAACAAATAAAGGTGGAATTGTAAGTAATTGAAAGCACGAAAGCACTTTTTTGTAATCTTACATTTTAGCCAAAATTTCAGTCTCAAGTTGGCTCCAATCATAGCATTTTTTCATCATCCTAAGTCTCTGATTTTAATTATTTTAGAAATGAGTTAGAAGAGTCTTGAAACTTTAAAATAGGCTCTTTTAATGAAAATAATTTTCTTCCTGCTCCTTAGTAGTTGGACTTTTGCTCAGGTTCCAACACAACAAAATATCCTTCAAGGTATTATTCCAAGAGACCTTGAAGCCGTGCCGTTAAATGAATTCATTCTTGATCGAATTAGGTATGAGGATGATATTTACAGTGATTCACAGAAAACGAAACTTGGTGACGAATCAGTTTTATCGATGTCAGCAAGATACCATGTTGCTCCAAGAACATTCGCAAGACTTAGGTTTGTTACAGACCCAAGGGAGAACAGATACAATAATAAAACGTCTCGCTTTGAATTTATTTTAGCAAAGTCATTTGAAAAATTTAATATTCAGATAGATTTAGAGATGCTTACCAACGATACCGAGGATGAAGAAAGTGCAGGTGGAATCTCTATTGGTCCTGATCTTGATAGTGATGACACCTTGATTTCCTACCAGATTAATCAAAGACATAGTTTTATATTTTACCCGTTTAACTTCAGAAGTGATGTCGGTGATGAATTTAATACTTTAGATGTCTCAAGACTAGAAACAGTTACTGGGTCTCCCAACTCCATAGGTGCAACACCCATCGGAAGTGAAAATGTAGTCAGTAAAACCATTCCAGGTCTTGAGTACAATTATACAGTCGGTGCACATAACTTCTATTTGGGCTTTGGTGTCGCTTCTTATTTTTATCCAATAAATAGTGACTTTGATATTGAAACGAACCCAACCGCAACAGGATGGAAACGAAAAGAGACAAATGCCTATAAAATGGGTTACCTCATGATAGATTCGGACAAAACAAAAGTAAGTCTTCAACATTTGGCCCACGATAATACCGATGAGACTGGATCTCTTCTTGAGTCGGCTTCATCCTTAAATGTATTTAGAAGATTGGGACGTTTTATTGTTGAGTTTGAAACAACAATGTCTAAAGCTGGAAAAAATCCTTTTAATATTGATCGTCAAACAAATTGGTTTCGAAACCAGACGCCAGCTCCTTTTTCACCGACCTATGCTGACATAAATGGTGTTCGTCAAGACTGGCTTGGAGAGGTTGGTTTTGGTCACTCATTAAAGATTGGGTATAATTTCGAAGATATAACTCCTTATTTGTCATTAAAGGTGCAAGATGAATACTTCATCTATGATGGCGATGAGTCAGCTCACTTATTGAGAAATAGTGATGAGACTGCTTCTCATGGTGGCCTAACCAAGGTGGGCGTTGGAACTTACTTCTACAAAAAAAATATGTATTTTAAACCTTATCTTGAGTATCAAAAATCTGAAAATCCAGTTTTCACAAACTCGACCGGTCAACGAAGTGATAGGGCTTTATCTAGCTTCACTAAGGAAAACTATATCCTAAGCTTTGATCTTATATACACATTCGATGACTTTAGCTCAAATCAACTATGGTGGTTTTAATGAAAGTATTATTATCTCTTTTTATTTTACTCTCTTTTTTAGCCTGTCAAAAAAAGAACGAAGTTGTTGAATCTCCTGTCATGATACAGTCTGGAATCTATTCCACTGAGATATCTACGTTGATCCAAGATAATAATAGACTGCAGTTGGATTTGGCGGAAGATACGATCATGAGAAGCTCAACTAACGATCAGCGAAATCTCTTTAGAGAGTTTCTTGTCCGCTCAAGAAGAGCACTTATTGTTCTTCTCGATAACCCCAAAAATGAAACAGTTTTAAAGGAGTTAGAAGACATCGTTTTTGAAGCTGGAAACCTAATCATAACTGTTACGGATCAATCATATATCGCTCCATACATTTCGAAGTTAGAAGATCTTATTGAGTCGCTCTATCTTAACCAGGGGGGAGTTGCTGAAAATTATCTTATAAAATTCCAGTTTGATGAAGAGAATGCCCAAAAACTTTTAATGGAAAAAGAAGAAAATGCAGCGGACTTTACAAATAGAGAAAATGAACACGGTCCATATGTCGGTGTTGATAGTTTTGGGCAGAAAAATGATGGAACAACAATTGCGATAACACCAACCATTGCGTTGGAGTCTATGCTCTACTCTGTGCGGTTTGAATACCTGGTGAGATTCTATGCTCGAGACGCAAGAGATCAGAAGCTTATAAAGTTCTTCGTTGGAGAAGATCGAGAAGATGTTTCTACCATCGAATGGATTGACTTAGATGTTGAAATTGGTCCTGATGCGAGCAGTTTTAGTGATCCACCTTCAGTTACGAATGATATTAATCTCGATTTTGTTGACACAGATATAAGATTTAAAATTGAATACACGTCAAAAGCTGCGGATAAATTCTTCCCTGCCTTTAACCTTTTTAAACTAGAGGTCTTGGAGAAATAATGATGAGTCCAGCAATCACATTAATTTTACTTCTCTCTTTTGTCTCCTGCTCTAAAAAAGAGTACATGAGTGTGCAAGAAAATATGGTTGTAAGTGCTAAGGCCAGTGGGCAGCAGTCAACTGTTGCTGGTAACCTTGTGACAAGTGCGATGAGAGAGATTCATAAACTTGATGTTGTTCTTTATCCATCTGAATATATTAACAAAAATGTCGCAGGGATTTTATCTGAAAATTCCAGTGTTCAAGACCTCGAAAACCTTCTCGATTTGTACCCAGATGATACTCGAGACGACTTTAGACTTGGATATATGACTGGTGAGGGTTTAAAAACCTTTATTAGACAAAGAAGCTTGGAGAGATTTAACGTCGATCTTGAAGTTGCTGGCGTGAGGTATGACTTACTCTTTAAAGGCGGAAGGCTACTGTCTGAGCAGTACGGATTTGATAATTCTCATTTGGTTGATTCGAGGTCTTATCTTGTGGCCATTAGTGATCATATGATTAGACCAGGGAAAGTGTTCCCTCCATATCTTTACAGAAATGGGATTGATAGAATTTATGATCAAACAAATGTCATTATTTCCGCAAAAGAGTCTTTAAAAAAATTTCTAAGTAAGTCTAAAACAATACCACTACTTAATACTGTTAGGGCTTCTGTGAGGCACACAGTTGCGAAGAATCTTGGACAAAAACAAATAAATGAAATTCAAGGAGTTAGTTTCTTATCTCCTTTTATGGGGAACTTTGTCACAACCTTTGGTATTGTTACTGCTAGTGCACAGATAGATGATGCTCCAGGCGGCTTTGTGGCCTACATTCAGTCGAATACCCCTGATCAAAGTTCTCTTACCAGTGAAGCTATTAAATTGCATTTTGAAGAAGATCCAAAAATTAAAATAGGTGACTCGGTTGAAGTAAGCGGAGTGGTTTTCGAAGAGTCTAATAATGCTCTTGACTCTTTAACAACAACATCTTTAAGAAACATTACTGCTGTTAAAGTGATATCATCAAATAATAAACTTCCCACTTTAATAAAAATAACAAATATACCCAATAATCACTTTTCAACTTATGTTGGAGATCTCAATTTTAAACCGTTTTTAAATCTTACAGATGCAATAGATTTTTGGGAAAGCCTTGAAGGGATGAGAGTAAGTATTGTTAATCCTAAAGTTGTGGGTTTTAGAGGAGGGAATGAAACTTTCTCCGATTCAAAAAGAAATCTAACTTTATATGTCGTTCCTGAGACACCATCGGTGAGGCTCACCACAGAAGTTGGTGGGGTCTATACCAAACCTGATGAAGATATTTTAAACCCTGATATTTTAACAATAGCCTCAGGGCCTCTTACAAATGACTTAAATACAAATACCATTTATAATGTCGGTGATATTATGGAGGGAGAACTAGAGGGGATTATAACCTTCACTAAAAATATATTCGGAGAAGGAGAATACCTTTTTCAGATACCACAGAAATCTGATGTCTTGGAAAACTTTAATGAAAGTAAAAGAGATGTCGAGATTGTCTCTCTGTCTAATAGACCCAAGTTGGATGCCCATCTTGATGAAGATTCACTTGTTATTGCAAGCTACAATATTAAAAACCTATCTTCGATAAGCGATGACAAACCGAGACTCAAGAAAACGGCAGAGATGATTCAAGAAAACTTATCTTGTCCTGACATCCTTGGACTTGTTGAGATTCAAGACAATAATGGAGAGGACTTTAGTGGAAGCTCTCAGGCGAATAAAACAATTAAAAATTTGATCAACTATATTCCAAAAGTTGGAGCTTGCGAGAATATCGACTATAAATCTATTAACCTCAATCCACTGTCGCATAGAGAAGGTGGTGTTCCAGGAGCCAATATTAGAGTGGCAATGATTTATAATAAAAATAGAGTCTCCTTTGAAAGCAACCCAGCTCCCGGTCCAAGTACCGAGACGGTGGTGATGCCGGATGGACACTTGAATTACAATCCTGGAAGAATTGCTCCCAACTCTGAGGAGTTCATGAATACAAGAAAAAGTATCGTGGCTGAATTTTTATTTAAGGGAAAACCTGTTTTTGTCATTGTGAATCATTTTAACTCAAAGATAAGTGACACATCTCACTTTAGTGCAATTCAACCTGTGGTGAGAAATACTGAAGTAAAAAGGGCTAAGCTGGCCGGTGTTATCAGTAACTTTGTCGGTATGATTGAGAGAAAAAGTTCGATGGCCAATATTGCTGTGATCGGTGACTTCAACGCTTATGTTAACGAGATGCCTATGAAGGTCCTAGAGTCTGATCGTCTTTATAATCTCATAAGGGAACTTCCCAGAGATGATTGGTATACAACAAACCATAATGGAAATTCTCAGTCTCTGGATTATATCTTTGTAAATAAAAACCTAAGATCGAAATTGAGATCATTTCAAATTCCTCAGCTAAATTCTGACTTTATGGGACGATTATCTGATCACGACCCTGTGATTTCAGTTTTTGACTTCTAAAACCAAATTTTTGTCTGGGAGGAGAGTAACTTGAGCCGAAAGCTCAGCTACTTTCTTGGTATGATTTATTCATAAACATATTTCCCGATCATTTTCAACGGTTAATTTTTTTACCATTTTCTATCCTCTTTACTTTATACGCCAAAAAGCGTTAAAATAAAGAGGCAGATGGATCTGCCAGCACTCTAGTGCTGAATTAGACTTCGGAAGGTCAGATGATAGACAACAGCTTACTTAATCGTAATAATTCAAATAGTTTAGGTGCACCATTCTTATTCAATTTGGATGGTACCTCTGTTCACTTTGGCAAAGTTAAAGCCTTGAGAAATGTAAACTTGACCGTAAATGCGGGTGAAGTTTTATTTATTACTGGAAAGTCTGGTGCCGGTAAATCAACTTTATTGAATCTTTTAGCTGAAGACATCACTCCCAATCATGGCCAATTTCACAAAACCACAAAAAAGAATATTTTCGTTGCACAGGTTTTCCAAGATCTCAAACTAATGGAAAACAAGTCGTGTGAGGAGAATTTGTGGGTAAGCTACGATCCTAAGATTTACAAAAATAAAAATGAATTCCATCACGATATGACTGAACTGTGTCGAGTGCTTGGCTTCGAAGATAAGCTGTCTCTAAAGGTTAAAAAGGCCAATGGGGGCTTGAAGCAAAAAGTAGCGATGGTGAGAGCTCTGCTCAGTAAGCCAGAAGTCTTGTTGGCAGATGAGCCGACGGCCGCTTTAGATAAAGAAAGCGCAATGAAGCTTTTTGAAATTTTAAACTTCTATAACGTAAGAAAAAATTTAACCGTCATCTGGGCATCACACAATCGGGATCTTGTTAAGCAGTTTCCTGGAAAAATTGTCCATTTAGATGCTGGAAACTTAGTCTATTCGGGGCATGCATGTTTTATTTAAATCATTTTTTCAAAGCACTTATGAACTTCAGAATTAGTGGTTTGCTTTTTGTGGTTTTTTCTTTCACTTTGATAACGGCCACACACAATAGATCTTCAATAAAAAAGTTTTTCTCTTTAAGCACAAAGTCGACATCTAGGCCCTACTTTAATGCTCTTATTTCTGATGATTCAAATCTATCTGCAATTGAAAGGAAGATGAGAAAGTTACCGGGTGTTAAAAATGTAAGAGTCAAAAGAGCCTTGGAAGTGAGTAAAGAATTAGGTTCTCTTCAGGTTGACCTCAATAGTGATGTTTTAAAAAGTCTTTCGAATATTAACTACTCAAGCGTGACGATTGAACTTTCAAATTCTATTCAAAATAGAAGTCAGAGTCTCATTAAGGAGTATCTCACTCGTTTAGTGGGAGATAAATCAATAACAATATCTAATATTAAAAATCCAAAAAGGGTCGAACTCTCTAAAAACTCACCTGGAGTCCTTATGCATAAGTGGGGAGACTTCTACATCATTGGAGTCTTGAGTATTTTATGGCTTGCTAGTTGTTTGAGTTTTGGAACCTATTTAAAGAATTACTCATTTCTTATCGAAAAATTTCAAAGGAAAAAGAAAGTTGATATGAAGATATTTGCTTTTGGCATAAGCTTCTTGTTTGCTGTCGGTTTTGGTTTGAATATGTATTTTATTCCCAAGGTCTCTATGGCCGAAACTCTTTACCTTATTGTCGCTTTTTGTTTATCTTTAGTTGTTTTTTCTAAGAGAAATGAATTTAGAAAGTTGGTATAGCGGTGTATAAAAGTCTTTTTTTACTTTCACTTTTAGTTTGTGGCAGTGCGATTGCTAAGCAATCAGGTGTTTCAAAATTAAAAGATCAGCTTGCAAAGGAATCGGCAGAGGTCTCAAAAATAGCAGCTGAAATAAAGTCTTTAGAAAGTAAGCTTGGGGAGTCAAATGAAAGCTACCTTAGTAAAACTCAAAAGATAAAAGAGATTGATGAGAAGATTATCGCTCTAAAAAATAATCTCTCGGTGTCAGCCCAAAGTATTTCAAAACGTTTTAAAGAAAGTAAAAGAGTTCTAAATAATTACCTCCTTGATTCCATTGATGAAAATAACGAGGACGAGCTTTTAAAAAAGAAAATGTATATGAAGATCTTGTCTTCAAAACTTTCAGAGCTAAAGATAGCTCAAGAGAGTTCTCAAAATCTACTCGTTCTTATCAATGAATATGAAGAAAACCTCAAAGCTACAAGTGTCAATGAAGAGACTTTATACAATCTTATACTCAGTCTTGAGCGCAAGAAGGAAAGCCTTGGACAGAGTTATATTTCCAAAATGGAAAATAAAAATGACTTAGAAGAGAAACTTGCAGAAGCTATTGCAAGAATAAAGGTTAAGAAGAAAAAGAATAATGTTAAAAAACTAGCACGAAGTAGTGAGAAGTTAGAAGTCACCTTTGATAGTCCTATCGGGAATTATTTAAGCTTTAAAGGCTCTAAAGAAGGTGTCACTTATAAATATAATCAAGTCGGACCTATTAAGGTTTCACATAAAGGTCAAGTTGTATACGCTGGAGAGCTAGCCAGCTACGGTAGAGTTGTCATGATTGACCATGGCCAAGATATACGAAGTGTTATTTTGGGAGACATTAATTTAAAAGTAAAAAAAGGTGATCTTCTTGAAGATAACGGGCTGGTTGGATATACAAATATTGACTTAGGTTTAACAAAGTCTCTTTATTATGAGATCAGAAAAAACAACAAGGCTCAAAACACATTAAAATTATTAAAGACTAAAAGAATTTAAAAGGAAGATATATGAAATATGGCCACCTAGTACTAGGTCTCTGTCTTTTCGTAAACATTGGATTTTCAGCTCCAAAGAAGAGATCGCGTTTTGAAGAATTAGAACTCTTTAATAAAGTTCTATACCTCATAGAAAACCAGTACTATAGAAAAGTTGACACGAACAAGCTCATTGAAGGTGCTCTAAAGGGAATGATGGACACTTTAGATCCTCACTCCGCATTTCTCAACAAAGAATTCTTCAAGAAGATGCAAAACGATACCGACGGAGAGTTCGGTGGTCTTGGTATTGAAGTAACACAGAAGGATGGAGTCGTTTATGTTGTCACTCCCATTGATGATACTCCTGCCTTTAAGGCTGGAATAAAGTCAAAAGATAAAATCGTTGAGATTAATCATGAGTCGATTCTTGGTATGACTCTAGATGAATCAACGGATAGGATGAAGGGCGATATTGGAACTAAAATACATCTAGGTATCGTTCGAGAAGGTGAGAAAGGGATAAAACATTTCACAATAAAAAGAGAAAGAATTAAAGTTAAACCGGTAAAGTCAGCCCTTATCGATAAAAACTTTGCATGGATACGTCTAACTCAATTTCAAAGAAAGTCATCAGACTACATTGTTAGGGCCCTTAAAAAACTAAAAGAGGAATCCAAAAAGTCTGGAGGAGTGAAGGGTATTATCCTTGATCTTCGCTCTAACCCTGGTGGTTTGCTTGATCAAGCGGTGGATATCTCTTCAATTTTCTTAAAAGACGGTATTGTCGTCTCCACTGAGGCGAGAGATCCCAACGAAAAAGAGATTCGCTACGTAAAGAAAACAGGCTATAAAGATTTAGAGACGCCTATTATTGTTCTCGTCAATGGAGCGAGTGCTTCAGCTTCAGAAATTGTTGCGGGAGCCCTTCAAGATCATAAAAGGGCCATGATCATGGGGAGCCAGACATTTGGTAAAGGTAGCGTACAAACGGTTGCTAAAATTGATGATGAAAATGGCGTTAAACTCACAATTGCTCAGTACATGACTCCATCAAATAAAAAGATCCAAGCAATCGGAATTATCCCGGATATCAAAATGAATAGCGTTGAAGCTAACTGGTTGGCAGAGCATGAAAAAGAGTCTTCTTTTATTAGAGAAAAAGATCTTCGAAATCATCTTACGGCAACTATTCGCACAGAAGATGAAAGAATTCGTCTAGAAAAAGAGAAAAAAGAAGAACGAAAAGAACGTATTGCTGAGATGAAATCAAAAAAAGATAAAGAAAAAGATATTTTCAAAAAATATGATCCAAATGGAGATTATCAAATCCTTCAAGCGGTAAATTATCTTAAGTCGTTCACAGTATACAATAATATAAAAACAAAATAATGAGCATCCAGGCACAGTCCGTCTCAGAACTAATTGGTGCTGTTAAACAGAGCCTTGAAGGCTCTTTTCGAGCTGTAACAGTTGTTGGAGAGGTCTCCAATATCTCTTCCTCCGGCGCTGGACATTGGTATATGACACTGTCGGATAGCTCAAGTGCAATTTCAGTAGCTCTCTTTAAAATGGACGCCTATAGAAATCCCTACATAAAAAATGTGAAAAATGGAGACCAGGTAATAATCTCTGGACCCATTAGTGTTTATCAAAAGAAAGGAACTTTCCAGCTTTTGGCAAAAAAAATTCTGCCAGCAGGCGAGGGAAATCTTTTAAAACAATATGAAATTTTAAAAGCGAAGCTGACTCGAGAGGGACTTTTCGATATCAGTTTAAAAAGAGATATCCCTAAATTTCCAAAAAGGTGCGGCGTCATCACAGCTCTTGACGGAGCCGCACTACAAGACTTTTTAAACACTCTAAAGAGACGCTCTTTTTGGGGAGAAGTTATTATTATACCCGCTATCGTTCAAGGTCCTAATAGTGCAAAGTCATTAACAGACTCTCTTATCAAAGCCATGCAAATTGATCTACTCGATGTCATTGTTGTAACAAGAGGTGGGGGAGCCCTAGAGGATTTATGGTCTTTTAACGACGAGGGTTTTGTGCGCACAATGTTTGAGTGCCCTATACCTATTATTTCGGCTGTAGGACATCAAGTTGACTATACACTTTGTGACTATGCTTCGGATCTTAGAATGGAGACCCCCACAGCTGCTGCAGAGGTCTTATCTAGTTCCCATAAGGAGCTGAGTACGAAGATGAAGTTTATTGGACACAAGCTGGGAAGTCTTCTCTATCGCCAACATACTGAGATTGAGAAGAGAGTAAAGCGTTTGAGCCCGAAGAATCAACTTGCAAACTTAAAGATGAATTTTGAAAAAGAAAAGAATAGATTTGAGAAAATTGACTTGATCGGTAGGTCTTTTGAGCTCATCGGTATTTATCAAAAGCAACAACACCTAGATGAACTTATTGAACTAAGCGTGTCATGCTTAGAAGACAAAAGTCAAAATCTAAGAAGACGCTTAGATGTTATTGAAGGAAAGCTCTTTGCAATGGATCCGAAGAAAGTTCTTAAAAGAGGCTACTCAATTCTGGAAAGTGAAGACAAGAATGTCATTACAAACCTAAAAAGTTTTAATAGTATTAAACAAGGCACCTCAATAAAGATTCATTTTCATGATGGTGAGGGCAAAGTTTCAAAATGAAGAGAGGTTTTGTGAAAAAATTATTAATATTAATATTGAGTATATCGTGTTCAGGAATCCAGCCTCTTCAAAATCAATCAAGAAATAGTCAAGTGGTTGAACAAAAGAAAGAGCCAATAAAGGTTAAGCCTTTAATCGAAAAAATAAAAAGTGTTCAACTGCAACCTGGAAAGGTTAAATTTGTTGAATTTCAAATAAACTTAAGTGACGGAATGTGGGAACTTGAATGTGAGGGCACTAAGAAAGCCTTTTTTGTTGAGAATAATAAGGGAAGACTCTTTATGAGTGAAACCTATTTTTCTAACCTAAAACCTTTTAAATGCTTTTATAAAAATCAGACTGTTTTAGCAGTCTCTGTCAAAGACTTCCCTTACAAAAGTGAAAAGCTCAATGTTGATAAAAAGAGGGTCACTCTTTCTAAGAAAGACCTCAACAGAGTTATTAAAGAGAGGAAAATCCTATCAAAGGTTTATCAAAATACCTCAAGCTACTTTCTCTTTTCACAACCCTTTAGGCGACCATTATCAAGTTATGTAACCTCTCATTACGGGAATAAGAGACTTTTCAATAATAAAAAGAAAACACAACACTTAGGAAATGACTTGAGAGCAGCTGTTGGAGTTCCTATACCCGTTGCCAATAAAGGAAAAGTTATCTTTACTGGAGACTTGTTTTATTCTGGAAATATTGTGATTGTAGATCATGGTCTCGATATTTTTACTACATATGGTCATCTATCAAAAATTCAAGTGACTGAGGGGATGATTATAAATAAAGGTGATATTGTGGGACTTGCTGGAGCAACTGGCCGGGTGAGTGGACCCCACCTTCACTGGGGTGTTAAAATTAATGGTAACTGGGTTGATGGATTCTCATTAGTTGAAGAATCAAAAGCAATGGCCGCGGCTGACGGTTTAAATGATCAATAAAAGTTGGCTGAGTGAAATTGAAATTTTTCTCGATCCTACTTTAAAACAAAAAGATGGTCCTCTTTTTAGTGCACTTTCACTCTTCATAGAAGAAAGAGGGTTTTCTATAAATATCGATTCACCCAAACCAAGTGGGCGCTTTACCAGCCTTATTGTGGGTCTTAGTGATCACGATATAAACAACTCATTTAATATTATATATAAAGAAAAAAATATGAGTCTCTTTAGCGAGCAAAAAGCGCCTCCTGGCATCGTACTTGGGACATTTAATAACTTAGAGGAATTTAGAAAAATCTTTGTTGAATTTGAAGAGAAAATCGAAAAAGAAATTTTCATTTACGAAAAAAAATTAGTATCGAAAAGCTCAAAAAAACTCAAGTCTTCATCAACGGTGGCGGCTTTAAACCAAAATCAATACACTGAAGATGAGGTAGAGCTTATAGATCAGTTTGATCGTGATGTGTTCTCTATTATCCGATTTGAAGAGCTTGGCCCTTTTTTGGAGACGTATTCAAAGTCAGTCAAATTCTCACTCAATCTCAAAGTCCCAGCACAAGTGACTGGCTTAGAAGAAGCTCTTTTTCCCCTTCGCTTCAGTAAAACTCTCTACTTTTTAGAAACAAAGCTATTATCACCAAAACTTACTCTTAATCTTTTTGCTTCCGTTCAAAATGTTTTAAATCGTATTGAATTAAGACTTAATAAAGATCAAAGTTTTAATGACCTTGAGAATCTTTTTTCAAAGCTTGATTTGCCTATCGCTGTATTTGACTATGACCAAAATCTCATCCTTCACAATAATCTGTTCATAAGGTTGAATTTGTCTGCTAAAAAGTGTTTAGGCTTTAAGATTAATGAGCAGGTTACCATTGGCAGCGATGTCTTTAGAGTTCAAAAGATTATCGATCATGAAAAAAAATTAACACATATCAACTTTATACCTGTTAACGAAGTTCTTGGGGCCAGTAAGTCACCAAGCTCTGAGGAGCTTGGTATTGTAAGCTCTTCAATTGCTCATGAGATAAATAATCCTCTTGCAGGTATTCTTGCTGCTTTAAATGTCCTTGAGTTAGATGACTACTCTGAAGAAATAGAAGAGAAGTTTCATCAAATGAAACAAAGTGTAAACAGATGTAAAAAATTAGTAGAGACCTTTCTTGGCTTTTCAAAAGTTGATAATCGTAATCTAAGCTCAACCCAGCATGGGAAAGAGAGTTTTTTACAGGCCATGGAGCTCATGCGCTTTAGACTCATAGAAAATAATATCACTATAAATTTTGATTATAGAGGAAAAGAGAAACTCTCTTACCCTGTAAACTCCCATGTTCTATCGATGATCTTTTATCTTTTTTTAGGCGAGTTACTTACAAGTTTTTCTCATCAAACACTTGTAGAGCGAACGGACAAGAAGAGAATATCCTTGGGAGTTGATGAGAACTACGATGGAATAAAGCTCTCTTTTGATAAGAGAATTACCATCGGTGACAACTTGATAAAGTCGCGATTGGTTGAGCATCTTATCGAAGGTGAAAACATGCAGATTCTTTTTAAACCTGGACTCATTCATTTTGGCTATAAAGAGGTTGCTGGAAAGTTATAGTCCGATTTGTTTTCGTCAGCAAAATCCTGAAAGAGCTTAAAGACATTTTGATCTTGATCTTTTACAAGCTTTCTACTGATAAACATATATTTATTGGTCGATCGATTCTTGGTGATAAATGCTTCAACTAAGGGCACAAGATCAGGATGAAGATGATGCTTTCGACTTCCTTTTTGCATCTTCTCAAAACGTGAAATCTGATTTTTTAAATATCCCAACATTTTCTTTTTCTGTGCTGGAAATTTAAAAATAGATTTAACGGTTGTGTTTAAATTTAGAAAAGAATAAACAATAAACTGTTCCCTCACCAAGTGATGGGTGATGACAAAATCGAGTGCATTCACTGAATATTCTTTATCGATAACTTCATCCGTTTTGTATCTTTCTTTAAGATAGTCTAAAACAGCGACTCTTATAGGCTCTTCATACTTTAAATAGTGATTACTAAATTGAAAGATACCCTCAAGAACAGGACGTAAAAGTCGTATTGTAAGAATACTCCATTTGGTCATATCAATAAATTTTTTGATAAACTCAATCTCTTCAACTGGATTTTGAATGGGAAGGGCACCAAGGATTAAACCTCTGTCGCCTTTGAGAATAATCATCATGGCCGTGTTGTTAGATGTGATCTTCTTGATTATTTCTTCTCTACTGGCTTGTGCGTCGTAGTGAATTCTGTCGAGTTCAAATTTATTTTTAGGGTAATAGAGTTGGTTAACTTTTTTGATACCTTTATCGATAAAGATATCAAGGTATTTTAGGAGAAGTTTAGCCGTCGCTCTTGCATCATCATGGGCTCTGTGGGCATTTGAATGATCGATATCAAATAAAGAACTCATATAGTTAAGATTTGAATTCATAATGTCTGGTATCATATGTTTCGTCATAACATTGGTACAGATCACTTTGTTTTTAAGCTCTTCTCTTCCAAGTCTTCTTAGAACGCTATTGAGAAATGGAACATCAAAGGATGTGTTGTGAGCAACGATGATATCGTCACCAATAAACTCAACCACCTCGTCGATGACATCTTCTATTTTTGCTTGGCCTTGAACATCTTTTTGCTTGATAGATGTTAGCTTTTGAATGAAGTCTGGAATTCTTTGTTCCGGATCAATAAGAATATTTTTTTCTTCGGCGAGCTCTAAGGCAACAACTCTTACCATACCAATTTCTATTATTTTATCATTATCGTGATTCCCACCTGTAGTCTCAAGGTCGATAACACAAAAGGATAATTCTTTTAAAAGCTCTCTGGAGTCCATTATTATTTTTTCCCGCTTTTTCCTATTTGGTCAACTAAAGCTGTGACGAGATCGGAGAACTTTTTCATCGCAATTCTTGCAACTTCTTTGACGTCTTCGTGTTTGAGTTCTTCGTCACCCATACCTGCGGCCATATTTGTGATGCAGGCAATTCCGGCAATATTCATTCCCATATGATTCGCGGCAATAGCTTCTGGAACAGTACTCATTCCCACCATATCACCACCAAGACCTCTCAACATTTTTATCTCAGCAGGCGTCTCATAGGTAGGACCCAAGAGACCGCAGTAGAGTCCACCTTTAACTGAAGTTCCAATCTCTTTCGCTGCACTTTCAATCATTTCATGTAAGTAGGTGTTATATGTTTGAGTCATATCCGGAAAGCGAGGACCAAGCTCATCTATATTTTCGCCGATGAGTGGATTTCTTCCGGTCATATTTAAATGATCTTTTATGTAAACGAGATCACCAGGCTTAAAGCTTGAGTTTATCCCGCCAGAGGCATTGGTTAAGATAAGTGTGTGGCAGCCTAGAAACTTTAAAACTCTTGTGGGTAAAACGACATCACTAAGCTCGTGTCCTTCATAAGTATGATAACGACCTTGCATTGCTGCGACTTTAACACCTTTAACTTCACCAAGAATAAGTTGTCCTTTGTGACCAGCGACTGTTGTTTTATAAAAACCAGGAATTTCCTCATAGGGGATGATGGTCTTGTTTTCGATTTGGTCTGCGTATACGCCAAGACCTGAGCCTAAAACAATGCCAACCTCAGGAGTTATAGCAGTCTTTGACTGGATAAAAGTAACGGCTTTTTTTATATCATCTAAAATTTTACTCATGCTTTTAAATCCTTCAGTTCAATAACTTCATGAATCGTTTTCGGCGTTTCAATTTTTGTTTTAGAGAACTTAACAACATCCTTAAAGAATCGTTCAGTTATTTGAGTCACAATATCGGTTTGGTTTTTATTGTGGTAGATGGTAAAAATGCTTTCACCTTCAGCAACTTTATCTCCAATGTTTTTATGGAAAACAAAACCAACTCCAAAGTCGATTTTATCGGACTTTACTTTTCTACCACCACCAAGTTCAGTGGCAAGCAGTCCAATCTCGTCATTTTTAAATGATTTGATCCAACCTGATTTTGGAGATAGGACCTCCGTAGTATGTTTTGCTATAGGAAGTTTTGAATAATCATCGATAAAGCTTGTGTCTCCACCTTGATTTTTTATCATCTCTTTAAATTTTTTCAAAGCCGAGCCATCTTCCACCGAAGCTTTAGCTTTTTTGAGAGCTTTCGCATAAGTGGCTTCAACACCACCGATATGGATCATCCTTGCTGCTAAGGCTATTGATAGTTCAGTAATGTCTTTTGGGCCGCGCCCTTTTAGTACTTCAACAGACTCAATCATCTCAAGGCTATTTCCAACAGCATTTCCCAAAGGTTGATCCATATTTGTAATGAGGGCCACACTTTGTTTACCAAATCTTTTTGCCGTACCAAGGATGCTATGAGCTAGCTTGACAGCATCTTTATAGCTTCCCATGAAAGCTCCAGATCCTGTTTTAATATCCATGACGATTCCATTAGCACCTTCAGCTAATTTCTTAGACATGATAGAAGCGGTTATTAAAGGAATAGAGTCTATGGTTGCCGTCACATCTCGAAGAGCGTAAATCAATCTATCTGCTGGAGCGATCTCACTCGTTTGACCGATAAGAACAATGCCTTTTTTATTTAATAATTTTTCAAATTCAGAAAGAGGAAGATCGGTTTTGAAACCTTTAACTGATTCCACTTTATCGACAGTTCCCCCCGTGAATCCAAGGCCTCGGCCTGCGATCATGGGAACTTTTACACCACAAGCGGCGGCAATTGGGGCCAAGATAAAAGAGGCTTTGTCGCCGATTCCACCAGTTGAATGTTTATCAACTACGTTTTTGCCTTCAAAAGTCATCACTTTTCCAGAATACAGCATAGCATCAGTGAGATTTGCTGTTTCCTCAGTAGTCATTCCCTTTATAAAAATGGCCATGAGTAAGGCTGTCATTTGGTAGTCAGCTACTTTTTTGCTCATCAGTCCACTTATAACCCAGTCAATTTCTTCTTTGGTTAAAGTTTTTCCGCGTTTTTTCTTGTCGATGATCTCGTACATTGAGAAATTTGGCATATTCACACCTAAATTAGTTGGCAAATGGAAAAGTCTATTTGCATTATATTAAAGTAGAAATTACTATATTAGTAATTAGATATGGTTGCAATAAAGTAATTGTCTTTAACAAACTGAGTCAAGGATTGGAATATATGCGTACACTAAATAAATTTTGGATAATATCTCTTTTGTCATTACTAGTAGTACAGACGAGCTTTGCCCAAAGTGGTGACTCTATGGAAGGTCTTGTTGAAGATACTAAAAGTGATCTTTTGGTTGTTGTGGGTGGGGGACTTGCTGGAGCAGTTCTTGGTTTATCAACCCTTTCATTTGTTGATGAGCCCAAAGATCACACAAGAAATATTCTGGTTGGCGCTTCTATCGGTGTTATTGCTGGTGTTGCCTATGTTGCCTTTAACCAAGCTAACAAGTCTCGCGACGCAATCTATGGCACTCCCGAAGAAGCCATGATTCAGGATACACAGTCGTTCAATACTAGTAGGCGTCTATCTTGGCACCAAGACCATATAAATAGTGAGCCAACGAGTTCACAGTCAACTCCCTATCAAATAAACTTTTCCTTCAACTATTAGGCAAATTCTTACATTTTAATCAAAAATTTTTAGTCATTTAGGTGTAAGAATGACACCTGTCATTTAAGTCCTTGCCTGTTTAGCTTCACTGTCATAATAAATTGTCATACTCATAAAACTTATTCTTGGAGAAATGAATGGAAGATTTTGGCTTAAGACTTATGTCTGTCGTTGGCTTGTTGAGCATGATTTTTATTAGTTTTCTATTTAGCTCAGATAGGAAAGCGATCAAGTGGAAAACGGTTATATCCGGTGTTCTTCTCCAAGTCTTTCTTGGACTCATCATTTTAAAGCTTCCATGGGGGCAACAAATTTTTGAATTTGCCCGTGAACTTTTTACTGGAATTTTAAATTATACGAATGAAGGAGCAGCTTTTGTTTTTGGTGATCTCACTAAAGTCTCAAGAGTGGGATTTGTTTTTGCGACAATGGTTCTTCCAACCATTATTTTCATGTCATCATTGATGAGTATTCTTTATCACATAGGAGCTATGCAAGTGGTTATTAACCTTGTTGCTAAAGTGATGGTAAAGGTTATGGGAACTTCAGGAGCTGAATCTCTTTCTTGTGCTGCAAATATCTTTGCTGGTCAAACAGAGGCTCCACTGGTTGTTAAACCCTATATTAGTAATATGACCAAATCAGAGCTTCTTGCCATGATGACCGGTGGGATGGCCACCGTTGCGGGTGGAGTTCTTGCGGCATACGTCGGCTTTGGTATCGATGCTGGCCATCTTCTGGCTGCTTCAGTTATGGCCGCACCGGCTGCACTTGTTCTTGCAAAACTCTTTATTCCAGAGACAGAAGTGTCCCACACAGTTGGAGTTGTAAAACTTAAAGTAGAAAAAATATATTCAAATATTATTGAAGCCGCAGCTGCTGGTGCCGCGGAGGGTTTAAAGCTTGCTGTCAATGTTGGAGCAATGCTTTTGGCCTTTATTGCTTTGATTGCTCTTGTCAACGGAATGCTTGGTTGGGCAACAGGGCTTGTAGGACTCGAGGGAATAACGCTTGAAAAAATTTCAGGTTATCTCTTCGCTCCTGTCGCATTTATTATTGGAATACCTTGGGATGACTGCATCAACTTTGGTAGTCTTCTTGGAAAGAAAATAATTCTCAATGAATTCGTCGCCTACCTAGATTTAAAAATGATGATAGAACAAAATACGATGTCACCAAGGGCCATAACGATGGCGACATATGCTCTTTGTGGTTTTGCAAACTTTTCTTCTATTGCGATTCAAGTTGGTGGAATTGGTACCTTAGCTCCAGACAGACGTAGTGACCTTGCAAAGCTTGGAATGAAGTGTCTTGCTGGTGGGATGATGGCTGGCTTAATGACAGCATCGATAGCAGGAATCTTTATTTAGAACCCTTGTTCGGTGACTGGTTAAAGTTAGAGTAGAGAAAAAAATTAGGAAATTATTCGTTCAGGAGAATGTAAAAAATGAGTATGTTTAAAGAATTTAAAGAGTTCGCAGTTAAAGGAAATGTTGTCGATTTAGCAGTGGGTCTAATTATTGGTGCAGCTTTCAAGTCGATTGTTTCTTCTTTTGTAAGCGACATCGTCATGCCACCGATAGGTAAGATGCTTGGAAATGTAGACTTCTCAAAGCTTTTTATCAACTTAAGTGAAACAAGCTATGCCACTTTGGCAGAAGCAACCAAGGCGAGTGCTCCAGTAATTAAGTACGGTGTTTTTATTCAAACAATAGTGGACTTTATTATTATAGCTTTTGTTATTTTTATGGTTGTTAAAGGCATAAATGCGACAAAGAAAAAAGAAGAAGCCGCTCCAGAAGCACCCGCGGTAACACCAGAAGATATTTTACTTCTTAGAGAAATAAGAGACGAATTAAAAAAATAAATCCCTTTAAGCCCGCGTTATCAGCGGGCTCTTTACTAGACTATTACAGTTCTTAACTCGCGGCATTTATGGCCCTCGTCTTTCCCTTTTTGCTCACCAATTGTATCCTTTAAGAGTATTTAATTTAAAAGTTTTAAAAGGTTACATTCATGGCAAAAGAGCTAATTATCAATCAGACTCATAATGAGAGTCGAGTTGCTCTTATTGAAAATGGGGAAATCCTTGATTTTCTTATTGAAAGAGCATCCAGTCACAAAAATCGTGCAACTGTTGGAAATATTTATTTAGGTAAGGTCCTAAGAGTCCTGCCTGGTATGCAGTCAGCATTTGTTGATATCGGTCTTGATCGCGCAGCATTTCTCTATGTCGACGATGCCTATATTCCTACTCTTGATGAGCAAAGGGACATGGCCAAAAGAATCGAAGAAAAAGATGCGGCTAATCGCGAGAAGTTAAAAGTCACTGGTGCAAAAACAATCCCAGATGAATTATCTAGCCTATCCGAGACTGTCGATATGAAATACAGACCCGACGTAAAGATTCAAGATTTTTTAAAAGAAGGGGATGAGATTCTGGTTCAAATTGCTAAAGAGCCCATCTCAACCAAAGGCCCAAGAATCACAAGGCATATCACTTTAGCCGGAAGGCATATTGTTTTTATGCCCTTTATTGAACATATTGGTGTCAGTCGAAGGATCGAGACAGAAGAGGAAAGAGATAGACTTAAAAATGTTTTAGAGTCCATTCGTCCAGATGGTAAGGGTATTATCGCAAGAACCGTAGCTGAAGGTCAGTCTCATAAAATTTTAAAATCAGACTACCAGCTTCTTTCAAAGATTTGGAAAGACGTCCAAAAAAAGATAGAAAAGTCTGCAGCCCCCATTTCAGTCTATAACGATCTCACATTTATTCAAAGAGCGCTCAGAGATATAACGGATGAAGATGTTGCAAATATTATTTGTGATACCAAAGCATCACTAAAGCAAGTTGATAAGTTCACGACCAAGTATCTTCCTAAGATGAAGGGAAAAGTTAAACTCTACGACGGCGATAGTCCAATTTTTGAGCACTACGGAATTGATATTGAAGTGGAGAGAGCACTTTCCAATAAAGTTTATCTTCGAAGTGGTGGTTCTTTAAATATCGATCAGACTGAAGCTCTGGTTTCAATTGATATCAACACAGGAAAATTTGTTGGAAAGAAAACTCTTGAAGACACTATATTAAAAACAAATCTTGAAGCTGTTAAAGAGATCGCTTATCAAATGCGCCTTAGAAATTGCGGTGGAATTATCATTATTGATTTTATCGACATGGAAAAAGAGCAGCACCGTGCAGATGTCTTCAACGCTCTTTTAGAAGCCCTCAAAAAAGATAGAGCTAAAACAAATGTTCTTCCTATCTCCGGTTTAGGTCTTGTAGAAATGACAAGAAAGAGAACCCGAGATACTTTGACAAGAATCATGTCCGAATCGTGTCCTTATTGTGAGGGGACAGGGACGGTTAAATCTGTAACCACTGTCTGCTATGAAATCTTACGTGAAGTCGCAAAAACGATGAAAAAGTCTAAGCATAGGTTGATTTCGGTTTTCGCTCATCCTGAAGTTTCTGCTCAGCTCACAAGTGAAGACTTTGTCGTGTTGGAAAGCTTGGAAGAGATGCATGGTAAAGAGCTAAGTATACGAGCTGATAACTCATATCATATAGAGCAATATGAAATATTTGTGGGAGAGGCTTAATCAGTAGAGTCGGCTTTGGGACAATTTGTTTCAAGCCGCCTTTGAAAGTCAGCTGTAACATCTCTTTTCCACTGAATCCCTTCGGTGTTGAAGTTTGACTTATAATCTTCAATATCAATGATTTCTAAATTTAATTTTAACTTTCTAAAGAGTCTAGGGAGAATCTGACCTGGGACCTGAACATGGTGGAGGCCACCGCTGTAGGCAACAAGTATATTCCCTTCTTCTAGCTCTGCTATAATATCCGCCACACCTGATTTTACCGTCATTTTTTTTCCGGCCAGATCTAGTCCATTTCGTCTTTTCATTCTTCCTTCTAGCGCCATTGCAATGACGGCTCTGTCGTGGATAGCATTCATAAAACGAATCCAAGACTTATCCCTTCTTCTGGTTATAGAGATCATGCCTGGGCTCATAATTTTCCAAAAGAAGCCAACCAGTGGCCGATCTAGAGTCTTATCTGCACCTGGCGCCACAAGTTTTCTAGCAAGTCTCCAAATAAAGGAGATGGGAAGAACACCAATATAGAGGGGTTCATAAAGAGAGGTGTGATTCAAAAAAGCGATGAGCCTAATTCTTTTGAAGCTTGGCTGACTATTGATCCAGACGACCTCTGTTCGATAGAATATTTTAGCGAAAGCCTTGATAGATAAAAGAATGAGAAAGCTTAAGATTGTGCGCATAGGTTATCGATATTATGGGAAAGTATCCATTTTGCCTATGGGGAAGTTTTAAATAATATCGAGGGTTTCAGAAGTAAGAACATGCACTCTGATGCAGACTGAGCCATAGACAAGGACAGATGAGTAAAAATAATAAAGAAATAGTTCACTTTACCCTATGAAAATAAGGCTTTATTTGCTAATTTACAGCCACATTTAGTTATAAAACCGTAATCGATCAAATATACTAACTCGCTGCATCCATGAGAGGTGTGGCTAATTATACCCAGGAGAATTGTATGATTTATGAATCGGCATTTGTTCTTCGCTCAGACGCGACAGAAGAAGCCATTAAAAAAATGACAGATCTTGTAGCATCTACAATCAAAGACTTCGAAGGTGAAGTTTTGATTAACGATGCATGGGGAGTAAAAACTTTTGCTCAACCGACTGAAAACGGTGAAACAAGAGGGAACTACTTCTACGTGATGTACAAGGCAAACAACAAGTGTAACACTGAGCTTGAAAGACGTTTCAGAATTTCTGAAGACTGTTTAAAGTTCATCTTTATCAACCTTGGTGCTGATAAAGACCAAGCTGAACTTGAGAAAACTTACAAAAAGCCAGGTTTCTCAAACGAAGCTTATGGTGACGCTGAAAAAGAAAAAAAGATGTTCGCGAAAAGAAAATCTTGTTATTTCTCAGCTAAGAAAACGGCTCCAGATTGGAAAGACCCAGCTTCTTACTCATGGTTAGTAAATGAGTTTGGAAAAATTTCTCCAGCAAGAGTTACTGGTTTAAGACCTAAGTTTCAAAGATCATCTACTACAGCTATTAAGCGTGGTCGTTGTATGGGACTTATTAGTTATATGTCTAACCACACTGCTAGATAATCTGAAGATAAATGACTAACTCAAACGAAACTTCAACAAACTACTTAATGATACCGAGTCTGTTATTATCAGGCCTGATTTCATTCATGCTTTGTTCAAGTGGAGTTTTCTCTCTTCTTTCACCTTTGCCTATTATTCACGCAGGAATTAGGCATGGAAAAGTTAAAGCTTATATTATTGCTTTAATGACTTTTGGTGTTTCTCTCTATCTCTCCCAAGGGGGCTTAACTGGAATGGTATTTGCCGGAATTCTAGGGGCGGCTTTGATTATTGGTTTAATCTGTTTGGAAATTATAGAAAGAAATTTAGCACCGTTTAAATCCATGGTTATTGCGGGTGTGATTTTAATAGGGATAGTTTTAAGTGCGGCTTTTGGTTACTTGTCTTCGGTAGACAAAACACCCAGAGGCTTTTTCACTGAAAAAGTTGTTGAGAATGAAGAATTTTTAGTTACAAGAATTGCTTTGGTCTATGGGAAAGATACACTTGAATCTAAAGCGTTTATTCAAAAAGTAAAAAACGAGCCAGAGAGCTTTGCGAAAGAAATCATGCCAATGATTCCTAAAGTCTTTATTGTTCTTATTTTTCTAGCGATTTGGATGAACCTCTGCCTTGGTTTCAAAACGAGATTTCTCGAGTCGTCAAAAAGAGATAATATTAAGAGTCTGATCCATGTAAAAGTACCAGATCATTTTGTCTGGGGTTTTATTTTAGGACTTGCAGCTTTTGTCTTTGGAGATTACTTAGACCCATCGGTTTTTGAGTTTGGAAGTTATTTATTAGTCATCCTTAGTATTTTTTATTTTTTTCAAGGCTTTGGCGTTTACGTCTCATTCCTTGATAATTTAAAGATCCAGGGATTTTTTAGGTCATTACTAGTTGTGTCGACAGTTTATTTGGCATTTCAGATTTTAATCATTCTTGGTTTTTCTGATATGTTCGTAAACTACAGACGATTTTTTAAAAACAATCCTGAAGGAGAATTATAATGAAAGTTATATTAACAGAAAGAGTAAAATCAGTAGGAAGTGTTGGTGAAACAGTAAACGTTTCTGAAGGGTACGGAAGAAACTACCTTATTCCTCAAAAATTAGCTGTTCTTGCTGATGAGTCAAATGCAAAGCAAATGAAAGATCATGAGAAAAGATTAGAGAAAAAAGTTGCTGAAGAAAAAGCTGGAGCAGAAGCTATCGCTAAAAAACTTGGTGGAGTTGTAGTAACTTTAACTAAGAAAGTTGGTGGTAACGGTTCACTTTTTGGAACAGTAACAAACACGGAACTTGCAAGAGAATTAGAAAAGCAAGATATCAATGTTGAAAGAAGAATGATTACAATTGAGACACCAATCAAAACGACTGGTACTCATGAAGTAAGTGCAAAGATTTTCAAAGGTGTTGAAGCAACTTTTAAAGTAAATGTAGAAGTTGACCCTGTTCAAGCTGAAGAAATGAAGAAAAAGCAAGAAGCTGCTGCTGCTAAAAAAGCTGCTATGGCTGCGAAGAAAGAAGAAGCTGGTGAAGAAGGCGAAGAGTCTACTGAAGCAACTTCTGACGATGCTCAAACAACTGAAGAAGCATGAGATAATTTCCCACGGTCTGTTTATCAGGCCGTGGTTCTTTTACAAGACCAATTAAAACCAAATAAAATCGACGACAGGATATTCTATGAGTGAAAGATCTGCTGATTTACCCCATGACTTTCTAGGTGAAAAAGCCCTTATCGGTTCTCTACTAATTGATAATGCAGCCTTTGATGAAATCACAGATATTCAAATTGGGCCCGAAGACTTCTATCATCCACAATACGGTCAAATTTTTCGTGCTATTAATGATCTGTCTATTTCAGACATGCCCTTTGATCTCGTGAGCGTTAGTGCGAAACTAAGCGATATGGGAAAGTTAGAAGTTATTGGTGGGCAAGCAGCCTTAGCAAACTTTATAGAAGACACGGCAAGTTCAGCAAATATTTATCACTACGCAAAAATTGTAAAAAATAAAGCTATCCTCAGAGAGATTGTTAGAAACTCTATGAGAATTACCGATCAAGGGTTGAACTTTGTCGGGGATATAAAAGAATTTATAGAAGAAGTTGAATCAAGTTTTTTCTCTTTGGCAAACCAGACCAGAACAAATTTTGTTAAAACATTAAAAGACTCTCTGATTGAGAACTTAAAAAATATGGAGAAAGGAAAAAGAGAGCCAGGAGAAATTCTGGGTCTTTCAACTGGTTGGCCATCTGTAGATAAAAAGCTTCTGGGGTTACAGGCAGGACAAATGGTTATCGTCGCAGCGAGACCTGCCATGGGAAAAACTGCATTCGCCGTGAACTTGGCCATCAACTCATGTAAAGCCAGTAAGCTTCCCGTGATGATTTACTCGTATGAGATGCTTGCTCCTGAGATTTCAGGACGACTCTTATCAGCAGAAGCGAACCTGGATTCAAGAAAACTTAGAACAAATGATTTTAATGATATGGATATGAGAAATATTTCAGCAGCGGTGAAGAATATGTCTTCGCTTCCTATATATATAAATGACTCTGGGGGAACCACTCTTCTGGATATAAAGTCTCAGTCGAGAAAAATTAAAACTGATCAAGGTCTTGGGATGATTATCATCGACTACCTTCAGCTAATGAAGCCTCATGTTCGTAAAAGTTCTCGAGAACAAGAAATTGCGGAGATTTCAAGAGGAATAAAGGAATTGGCCAAAGAGCTCGAGATTCCTATTATTGCCCTTTCACAGCTTAACCGTTCTGCAGCTTCAAGAACTGATAAAAGACCTCAGATGCAAGACCTTAGAGAGTCTGGGTCAATTGAGCAGGATGCCGATATTGTTATTCTTCTTCACAGAGAGGAATATTACGATGAAAATACTCCCAAAAAAGGTATCGCAGAAATTATTGTGGCCAAAAACAGAGCTGGGGAGCAGGGGACTGTTGAGATGGCTTGGATAGCTAATCAGACAAAATTTGCTGAACTACAATATTCACAGAACTCCTCTCAATAATGGATAATGGAATATACTCTATATTTTATCTCAAAGATGACGATGAATTTTTAGAGTGTTCCAAGCCAGCTGAAGCTTTTCTTTATTATAAAGATTTTAAAATTGATTTACTCACAAGTGAGAAGATTACCTCCTCAGTTGAAGAACTTTGTTCAGAGCTTGCACAGATAGAGCTTGGTCAAAACTTTGAAAAACCGATTGTTTTTCATTTCTTCTATGAGTTCGGTTATCTTTTTCAAGATCAAAAAGAATCGATAAGTTCTAGAGAGCCGTTGGCAATAAAAATTAAGTATTTGAAACACTCCCAGACATCGATGTCCATGGTGAATGATAAAGCATCTTTTAGGCTTGTGGAGTACCCCACATTTAAAGACTACAAAGTAAAATTCAATAAAGTTTATGATCACCTTCTCGGTGGGGACTGTTATCAGGTTAATCTTACTCATCCTTTCTTTTTTAAAACCAAGGTGAAGTTTGAAGATAAAGATTATCTACGTCTTTTTATAAATTCTAAAAATCGCCTAGGTGCTTATGCCCACTTTACCTCGATAGACTGCATGGATAAGGCTTACCTCTCTAATTCTCCAGAGTGTCTGTTTAAAGCCTTTAATAGTGGTGACCAGCTGACCATTCGATCGATGCCAATCAAGGGGACGATTGAAGACAAAGGGGTAGGAAGTTGGAACGAGCTCAAAAGGTCTTTGAAAGATCAAGGCGAACTTTACATGATCACAGATCTAATCCGTAATGATCTCTCCAAAATAAAACTGACTCCATCAAGAGTTATAAAAAGAAAAGCTCCATTAAGAGTCCCTGGAATTGTTCATCAATATTCTGTTGTTGATACAACAGTAGATAAGGAGACGAGTTTGTTAAATGTGATGGAGGCATTATTCCCAGGTGGAAGTATCACGGGAGCTCCCAAAAAAAGAGTGATGGAAATTATCAAAGAGATAGAGAAATATCCAAGAGGTTTTTACTGTGGCTCAACTGTTTTGTTACACAAAGGAATGAAGTGCGCTTCTATAAATATTCGTTCAGCTGAAATTAGTTTAGATAAGGACGAGCTTAAGTATGGATCAGGAGGAGGGATAACCCTTCTTAGTAAATGTGAGAGTGAATTTAAAGAAACGTTTCAAAAAATGGAGAGCTTTATTAAGTTTTTGGACGTGGATATCACATCAGGTGATTAATCAATCCAAATAGTCAGTTATAAAAAAGTCTTACATCTCAAAAGTTTGTTTTGACAATTTTTTCATAAGATAGATATGCTTTGATACGAGAGAGAAGGAACTTTCCCAAGGATACGGGAAAGAAAAACAACAGCAAGGAGTTTAGCATGTTGGAAGAAAGTAAAAAGGCTGAAGGTAGTACTATAGTTGATCTTAAGTCTTTGTCAGACTTAACAGGATTCCCTGTTGAACTTATCAAAAAAGAGTTATTCGACAAAAACGATGTCGCAACAAAGATGTCGCTAGAGGATCTAAGAAAAGCTATGATTGCTTATATCGACGAAGCTATGTTGCTAGAATCTTAAGAAAGCTCCTAAAGAAACACTAAAGTAAATAAAATTAACTGTTGCGCGCCGCAATAAAATCCGTATAATACATTGTATATTTAATTCTCAAGTTCACGTCTGCACCAAGGGAGATTTAATGCCTGCTTTTAGTAAGCCATTTGTATTCGAGCGCGCCTCAAATATTTTGTCTTTTTCCAGAAATACCCTCCCCATAACAGATAACTTTTTTCATATCTTTATACCTTGGAGTAAATCCACAGACCACGAACTGATGTTTAAAGTTAAGCGCGAGCTTCTGAGTAGTGGGAGCTTTAACTTTCCTTTTACCTGCGCCGCTGAGTCTCCTTGCCTCGATAATATAGAGCAGATTGAAAAACAACTTGAAGCGAAAGTTGAGTCTCATTTAGTCATGAGTGATGGTGCCTCTATTCATATCTTTAAAATTTCAAACATAAAAAACCATCTAGATTCTAATTCAATTGAAGAGAAGAAGTTAGCTGGTGATGATAAAGTCGCTAAGTGGATAGAGGTGAGTGATGTCTATGTTTACAGAGCGAGTCACGATAGTGGAGTTTCAATCTCGTGTGATCTAGAGAGTTTAATAAAAGACGAGCAAAGAAATTATTTCTTTTCGCCAATCCAGCAGATTGATATTTTATCTGGTGTCGCTGAAGAGCCGCTGAACTGGTTGTCTTTTGAGCGGAAATTAGACTACGACTACTTTATCAGAAACTGTGAACTTGAAAAGAATACTTTTCAAGGAACCTGGGGGGATCTTAATCCTAGAACCAGACATTGTATCATCTCATTTGAGCAAAAAAGGCACGAAGCACTTGTGGGTAAAGATATAGAGAAACTTATGATGCTTAAGTCTTCTTTTGAGTCCTACCTTTCGGCCATGCTCAATGAAATCAATGAAGTCTATATTAATCCTCTCATGCATACATTTCAAACTTATGATTGTCTCAAGGTTGCTTGGGATGAAGTCAAAGACGGTCTCATCAATCCAGATTTAAGGCAAATTCTTGAAAAAACACATAAGAGAAAAGATAAACAATTAACTAGTCTTGAAGACTTTTTGTTCTATGTTGAAACGATAAAATCTTGTTTTTTCTCTCTTAAGAATAGATTCTCTAGAAAAATTGGAAAGGAAGAGTACTTAGTTGTGGAAGCCTTCATAACAAAACAGGAATCCATGATTGAATCACTTTTCTCAAGAGGTCTTGATGTGAAAATTAGATCTTTAATTGAAGTCAAAAACTGGCTTTCTGATGTCTTGGCCAAAAGAGAGAGTCTGTCTCAATGTGAAATGAAAACCGCTTCATTAAAACTCACTCACTTATTATCTGTTCTTAGCTCTACAAACTATGAAGACAATATCTTCTTTAGAATCATCGAAGAGAAGACTGGAAAAAGTTTTGTGAAAAGATCTTTCGAAGATGAAGTTAGATCTTTGACCTTGCCAAAGAAACTAAGGGTTGCAAGTTAATAGGCCTAAATTTTCAACTCTGGTTGTTGAAGTGACTTTCTCGATACATTTTTGCCGACGCCTTTTACGTAAAAATTCTTTTAGCAATCTGACATGACGTCTGGATCGGGGTGTGAGATACCTGATTGTTTTGCATGGTTAAGCTACTGATTTTATTTATTAAACCCTTAAAGTTTCCTCCTCAAGTCACCGATTATTGTATTAGATAAACACATTTTCAAAGATTTATTCTTAAAAGGTATAGTGTTATGGATATCGCTACGGTTATCGGCTTAGTCTTAGCAATTGTTTCAATTACGGGATCAATTTTAGCTGGGGGAACTATTGGAGCATTTATAGATGCCCCGTCCATCATTGTTGTTGGAGGAGGAGTTTCTGCTGCACTTTTTATTAAGTGGCCTATGTCACAGATAAAAACTCTTATTCCCGTTTATATGAAGTCAATTTTCAATACGGCTCCTGAGCCTTTGCAAATTATAGAGAAGATTCAGCAACTGGCAGATAAAGCGCGAAAAGAATCAGTCTTTGCTCTTGAAAATGAACCTGTTGAAGATGAGTTTATGCAAAAAGCTGTTAAGCTTGCTGCCGATAATAGACCGCCAGAAGTTATAACTTCTATCTTGCAACTTGAAATCGATGCCTTGGGAGATAGACACAAAACTGGAATCGCCATTTTAGAAAATGTGGCAGCCGATGGACCTGCTTTCGGTATGATTGGAACTCTTATTGGTCTCGTTATCATGCTTCAAAACCTCTCCGGGGGTCCTGAGGAACTTGGGAAGTCGATGGCCGTTGCCATCTTAACGACATTTTATGGAGCAGTTTTGGCCAACGTTTTTGCAAACCCGATTGCTAATAAATTAAAGTTCTATTCAGAAAGTGAACTTTTAAAAATGAATATTATTATCGCTGGTGTTTTAGGAATTGTAGCCGGAGAAAATCCAAGGGTTATTAGAGAAAAACTAGACTCGTTCCTACCTCCTGGTCAAAGAGTAAAAGAAGAAGAATAAAAAGGATTAGTCATGGCTGACGACGATAAAAATGAATGTCCAGAGTGTCCACCGATACCAGAATGTAAACAAGGTGCACCAGAATGGATGGCGACATTTTCAGATTTAGTAACGCTTCTTTTGACGTTTTTTGTTTTACTCTATGCAATGAGTAAGACGGAAGTTTCTAAATTTAATTCAGTTGCAGGATCTATTAGAAAAGCTTTTGCTGGAAACGCGATGCAAATTGGAGAGACGATTCAACTAGGAAAGTCTCCTGACGATTCACCAACGATGATTGAGTCTCAACAACCTGTTGAGCCCTATCCAATAGACCTTTTGACTACAGAAGGCATTTTAGACAAGTATGAAATTAATAGAGAGTCTGATGAAGATCTTGCACAAATGCAAGAGACGTTAGGCCAATACGATCTTTCCGACTCAGTTGATATTTATCAAATGAGTGAAGGGGTAAAGATTAGAATCAAAGATCAAATTGTTTTTAGAGACGGATCCACAAAAATGGATGACACTTCGATCGTTCCCGTTTTACAAAAAACGATAAAGCTTATGAAAGACAATGATTGGACTCTTTTTGTTGAAGGCTATTCAGATAGAGGTGAGACTTCAAAAGAGGGTCTTAGCGCATGGGAGTTGAGTTCTAAGCGAGCTTTTGAGGTGACTAAAGCCTTGATCCAAAAAGGTGTTCGGCCTTCAAAAGTGACAACCGTCTTTTATGGAGATTCAAGGGCAAAAGATAATCAAGTAAATAGAAAAGTCGAATTTATATTGAGAAAAATTGATCTTCGAACGGAAGGTAAGAAAGCAAACTCAAGATAAAGGTATCAAAGTGAATCAGACGATTGAATTTTGCCTTCTTAAAGAGTATCCAAGCCTTGATGTTTGCCTGATAGAGATCTTTGGACTTTCACGATCTGCAGTTAAGAAATTTAAATTACCTAAAAATTATCTTTCCAAAGAAATGAGAAGTAGGGATGAAGTTTCATTACCTATAGACCTTATCAATTTAGGGTTAACGAATCCCGTATTTTACGGCGAGGTTCCCAAAGTTCTTTTTGAAGATAATAACTTTATCATTCTCTCTAAGCCGCCAGGAATTCATACTCATCCGTTAAAGTACTCTGAATCAGATAATATCATTAGTTTCCTCAATTCACGCTCTCATGTTGCTGGCAATGTGAATAAAAACAATATGGATCGAGGGGCTCTTTATAGATTAGATCGGGAGACCAGTGGCCTCCTTTATCTGGCAAAAAACGATAGAGTATATGACTCTTTGCGAGAGCAATTTAACTCAATTGTTAAAACAAAAGAGTATCTCGCGCGCGTGCATGGGAACTTAGAATCATGCTCACTAAGCCACAACTTAAAGGCAAGCGGTCCAAAAGGTTCAAAAATCAAAGAATCACTGGATGGTCAAAAAAGTAAAATTGATATTGAGCAGCTCGACTACAATGGAAAGATCAATGAGTCTCTTGTTCGAGTTTCATTAAAAGAGGGAAGACGTCATCAAATTCGTGCCCAGCTCTCTCTTGCAGGCTTTCCCATCGTGGGAGATACCTTGTATGATGGTGGGGCTTCAACCCGGCTTTGGCTTCACTGCTATAGATACAAGTTTGAATTTAATGAGATATTCTATGACTGTGTCGATGATAATTACTTAGATCTTTTTCTCGCTCACTTTGACTGTAAGCTTTAGATGTTCTGCAATTTCACTTTTTCTTTTTAAATCGATAAATCTCGCAACAGCTTGTCCATCTGATTGAGAGATAATCTCTAGATTTTTACTCTTCATAATAATCTGAATATTTTTAAGATGCTCGAGAGTTTCAATCTCGTTATAGACTTTAACTTTTTTGTCTTCAACGTATTTCATGGCCACGTTGGCATTGTTGGCGAATTGAGCGTAGAGGTTAGCAAGCTCTCTATACATAGCAATCCTAAGATTCTTAGGATCTTTTAATTCTTTTTCAAAAGGTACAGTAAGCCTTAAAAAGTTTGTGCCCTCACATTCAATTGACCAAGATGAAGGGGCCTTTTTCATGACTCTATCTTTTACTGCTGAACATGTACTTGGAATATAGCGGGCCATCTGTTTAGACCACCACTTTTGGGTCGTTTCCTGAGACAGAAAAATCCCGAACATTATTAGTCCCATGACAAGTACTGGATATTTCATTGTATTTCTCGCAAACATGCCTTTATTATGCCCTTTTTCTTGATAAAAAGCACTAAAGTTTTAAAGGTCATTCCCGATAAGTATAGTCAGGTACTACAAATGATAAGAAAAGAGGGTTCATGAGTAAAAGCTCAATTGTACACAGTAAAGAATTTTGGAATTGTTTAAAAAAGCTTATTGAGCTTGATCACCCTCAAGAAGCCATAAAGGTAGCACAGGCGCTAGAGATTCCACCTCGAACTCTAACGACTTATTTGACCCTTCTCAATGATCTCAATTATACCTTTGAGGTCTCTTCAGATGGTGATGGAAATAAGCTTTTAACACCACCAGCTGTAAAGCCTAAGTTTGATATCTCTTTGGATCTCTATGGCTGGTTAGAATTTCAAGCACATTTTCCCCATCTCGAAAAAGCACAGGGCGAACCATTTCATGAAAACTTTAAAACGCTTCTTGCCAGTTATGAAGATCAGTTTTCAGATCGAGATCTGTTTCAACCTGTTCAGAAGATGGATGCCGTGCTTGAGAAACGGACTATGGGGTTAGCGTCCGAGTCGCGAATTCACACAAATGAGATCATCAGTTTTATAGAAGAGTCAATATTGTCCAAAGACCTTTTAGATATTAAGACACAAAAGAGTGTGGTCAGTTTATTTCCTCACAGACTTATCTATCTTGAGGGGGATCTTTGCGTTATTGGTGAGGATCTCAGTGATCAATCACTTCAAAATATACCAGTCGAATATATACAAAACCTTTGTGATTTAGATGAAGCTTGGCAACCGACTCATAGTAAATTAGAAGTAGATGATTTCATCAGCAGTATTCGAAGTATCTCTGAGAGTGAGACGAGGCTTGTTTTAAAAATACACGCCTTAGCAAGTTTTGAGAATACGATACCGCGAAACTTTTTAGGCAACCCAGCAATGATATCAAACCCAGAGGGGGATCTTATCTGGGGGGCGAGCGTTGAGTCTAATATTGAGATATTCCACTGGCTATTTGAGCTGGGAGCAGATGTTGAAATTCTTGACCCAACATCATTTAAAAAAGACTACCTCAAATATTGCGAAGACAAGTTAAAAAAGTTAGCCTAGTGGGCAATGACGACATCAAAACCAACAAGTAATAAATTTCTATGGTTCTCCTTTTTACCAGCGATCGCTTACTGGTATCTTGAAGCGAATTATGATTTAAAAACGGCTCTTATCGGTGGTGGGATTCTTGCTGTCGTTGAGATGAGTGCAGAGTGGATTTTTACAAGACATATTCACACAATCTCCAAGCTTAACTTTTATCTGATTATTATCCTTGGTGGTATTTCATTTTTCGCAAATGAGGGAATTTGGTTTAAGCTTCAACCCACCTTTACTGGAGTCTTGATGGGAGGGTATTTATTATATCGACATCTCAGAGGAGACAGTCTTATGATTGAAATGATGCAGGAGATGAATTCAAAAAATCTACCTGATAGTCTTGTCCGCTATTTGGAAAAAAATATGTCTATTTTTTTAATCTCTTATGGTTTGTTCATGATCCCCATAAGTCTTTTTCTTTCGACAGAAAAATGGCTCTTTTTTAAAACCGCTGGTTTTTATTTAGTGACGATTCTCTTTTTCATCGTTCAACTTTTCATGATGAAAAGAAAAGGGATTAGATGAAGTACTATCTCGTTTTTCTTTATCCCATAGTCTATTTTTCTCTCTCTTGGTTTTTACCTTGGGACTCGATTCAGTGGGAATCGTCAATCTCAGTTACTTACGTCTTTGATCTTCTCTTTGCTTTTGGGGTCTATTTGATTCATAAACCCAAAATGAGTTTGAGACTTACAAAAGGGATGTTGCCAAGGGTTTTGGCCATTAGTGCCGTGGCCTTCATCGCAATTTTTACAAGCTTGCAGTTAAATCTCCTTTCTCCTTTTCGGTATGTGGACAATCTTTTTATCCAAATTTTAATTTTGGCTCCGATTGTTGAGGAACTCGTTTTCCGCTTTGCTCTTTTTGAGCCGTTTAAGCTTATTATTCCAAATAAAAACATTCTCTTTATTTTTAATGGATTACTCTTTAGTCTCTCTCATGGAAAAGCTTTGAGTGTTCTTCCGGAGGACTTTCATTCCTTTATCTATTTTCAAATCGGTTATACTTTTATCTTGGGATGGATTTGTTCTAAAGCCAAGTTTAAGTCGGGCTCCATTTTAGAACCCATTTTACTTCACTTCATTTTTAATCTTATTTTCTATTACAGTGTTGTTCACTATAACCTATGAACATACAGCTTCGCTATCCAAGTTTATCTGATTTAGAGGAGCTAAAGAAAGCTTGCCTCCATCCTTGGTCTTTGGAGTGGGGATTTGTGCACTATTTTGATTCCCTTCTTGGACGCGACTGTGAAAAACTTATTGATTTTCTTCCTCCGCTTGCTAGAGGAGTTGGGATAGACCAAGGACATGTCCCTTGTACTTTTCTATTCGCTTTTAGTGAAACGAAAGAAATACTGGGAAGAGTATCGATTCGTCACTTTCTAACCCCCCAGCTTGAAACCTTCGGTGGGCATATCGGTTATGGGGTCATACCTGAGCATAGAAATAAGGGGGTGGCTTCAGAGATTTTAAAAAAGTCTTTGGAAATTGCTAGAAGTGATCTCGGTCTAAAAGAAGTGCTTCTTACTTGCGATGATACAAATCAAGGATCGATAAGGACAATAGAAAAAAATAACGGTGTCCTCATCGATAGAGTTACCCAACCCGATACTGGGGTCGTCTCAAGAAGATATAAAATAATTTTTAGCAGTTAAAGTTTTTCTCACCATCTTCATCGACAACATACTTTCTTGATTTATTTTCTTCTTTACTAGTTTCTTTTTGATACTTTGGTTTTTCAGGCTTTGCCCGCCATTCGTTTCCACCGATTTTTTCTGTCGGTCCATAGAATCTTTGATAGCGACCTTGTTTGGCAAAGTCACTTTGATGAGTCACTCTAAATTTATCGTGTATTTCATTTTTATCGGCACAGTTAACACAGATCCACTGAGCGTCTACCCTTGGATTCTTATGTTTAAATCTTTCAACATCGGGTTGAACAGCTTCACAAACTTCACAGAAGTCTCTTTTTTCTTGATGTTTTTCAACTTTAGTTTTGTCAGTTTTATATTTAGCTTGTCGTTCATTGGTAACTTTTGATGATTTCAAACCAGCTTTTAATAGAGCATCTTTTAGTGACATAACTTCTCCTTCCCGTTTGAGTCTATTTTAAATAAAAAGAGAAATTTGTAAATCAATAAGCAGCAAATAAGTGAAAAAAGGTTTCCTCTCAATCTTTTGTAAGACGCATTAAGATGGGGGAAAGGGACGATTGGTCAGGTATTAACCCTGGGGGAGCGCAGGGCTGTTTGGTTAATCATTGTTCAAATTCAATAAGATAGGAAGCTTTCTCCACAAATGGACTCTTGTAGAAGTAAGATTATTTTGCTAAGAATCATTCTTTAACCATTTCCTACTAACCGTAAGAACCAATAAATAGGGTGAACTTATGAATGTCGATTTAAATGATATCAAAGATCTTGATAACGGAAGCAAGCTTGTCGGAGATATCGAATTTCCTCCTCGTAAAATGTGGGTGAAAACCTACGGCTGCCAGATGAATTACCATGACACTGAAAGGATGGTGGCCCATCTTAAACCCTTAAACTTTTCTCTCACTGAAAAGCAAGAGGATGCAGATTTTATGGTCTTTAATACTTGTGCTATTAGGGATTTGGCCAATCAAAAATTTTATTCTCATCTTGGTGGGGCTAAACATGATAAAGAGCAAAGAGAAGTAAAAATTGCAGCAGCAGGTTGTATTGCTCAAACAGAATCTAAAGAACTTCTGAAAAAATACAAACAACTGGACTTCGCTTTTGGTACAGACGTTATTGATAATATCGGAGAGATGGTTTACAGAGCTTATGCTGGGGACAAAAAGTTCTCCGTTACAAGCTGGGATAAATCAGCTGACTATTCAATAGAGACAAAAATAGATCACGGCACTCCTCAGGCGTTCGTTAATATCATCAAAGGTTGCGATAAATTTTGCTCCTACTGTATCGTTCCCTTCACAAGAGGAAGGGAGAAGTCTAGGACCATCTCTGAGATCGTCAACGATGTGGCAAGGTTGTGCGTGCATCAGGGAATTCAAGAAGTGACACTTTTAGGCCAAAATGTGAATTCCTTTGGAAAGAAAAATGGAGAGTCCTTGGCCGAACTTATTATGGAGCTTGAGAAAATTGAAGAGCTAAAAATCATCCGATACACAACTTCTCATCCCTATGATATCTCTGATGAACTTATCGCTGTTCACGGCAAAAGTAAGAAGCTGGCCAATCACCTTCATCTTCCCGTTCAGTCCGGCTCTAATACTGTTTTGCAAAGAATGCTTCGTGAATACTCGATCGAGCATTACCTAGAGAGGCTTGATAAGATTAGACAAGCAAATCCCGATATTGTTATCTCAACCGATATCATCGCAGGCTTTCCCAACGAGACCGAAGATGAGCATCGAGCGACGCTTGAGCTTTTAGAGAAAGCGAAATACGATTTTATCTACTCTTATAATTATTCTTCAAGACCTGGAACAAAGTCTGCCAAAATGGATGATGTCCTAACAAAAGACATTAGAGGAAGAAGGTTAAGAGAGATACAGTCCAAACAGTTGGAGCTCCAAGCACAAGTGAGAGCTCAAATGGTTGGAAAGACCTATCGAGTTCTCGTTGAAGGTTCTGGAACAATGAAAGGGGAGCTCAAATGGAAAGGGCGTTCCAATTGTTTTCGAATTATTCACTTTAAGCCTGAATCACAGGGGCAAGATTATAAATGGCACTGGGTGGATTTAAAAGTCACTAGTGCTACAGCTCTTTCTTGTCAGGGTGAAATTGTTGCGGACTATGGGAAAAACCCTTAGTCCAAGCCTGACATAGTGTTTTTCTTACCCCGACTTGCTAGATCAAGATAAATCTAAGAGAAAGCGGTTCGCTTTGAGTTGCTCAAATAAGAAAAATGTGAAAAATAAGAGAAACTTGGGTTTCTACTCAATTTTATTTATTAGCAGGGAACTTAAAGTTCATGATCAAATCAACTACTAGATACCTTTTGTCAGCTATTGGACTCCTTTCCTTTGCGTTGGGTGTAATAGGGGCATTCTTGCCCATTCTTCCGACAACGCCCTTTATGATTCTCGCAGCATTTTGCTTCAGTAAAAGCTCTAAAAGGCTGCATTCTTGGCTCACTTCCTTACCTTACTTTGGATCTGCTATAATAGAATGGGAAAACCACAAGGTCATAAGACCCAGAGCAAAAATTTTGGCCATAAGTCTTATTTGGTTGTCCATTGGATCGACGCTTATTTGGGCCAATATCGTTTTGACTCTCAAGGCTGTTTTAGCAGTAGTTGGTCTTAGTGTTAGTTTATTTATTTTGACAAGGAAGTCGTATGCTGAAAATCATCCTAGGAATATTGTGTCTCGTTAATTGCGCGCATGCTTATGTCGATCTTCAACTAGGATTCTCTTATTCAACTCGAAGAGTAGAGGCGACAGATTCAGAAGGTGAGATTGACCCAGATTTAGGAGAGGCTCAGTCTACAACACGAGGCTTTAATGTGAACTGGGCTTGGTACATATGGGAGACGACGGCCATCGAGCTCAATTACGCTGAGTCTGAAGAAAGAATTGAAGATTCACGATCAACAACAGCAAATAGTGGTGCCATTACTATTAAAAATACAGATTCCAAAATTAAAACAGTTACTCAAGGAGTTGGGATAAGGCAGGCTTTTGCTTCTAGAAAATCAACTTTTATTCCTTCTCTATCAATTGGATATGCTCGATATATCACCTCTGGTGAAACCACTTACCTTTTAAGCGATAGTGGAGGGGACTTTGAGGCAACCATCGAAAGAGATGAAGAGACCGTCAACTCAAGCTACGCGACAGCATCTCTCGCGATCAGAATAACGAAATTAATGAGACTCTCGCTTTCGGCCAGAACTATTGTTCCCGGTGTTGAGATTGAAAAGGCTGATCAAAACATCACTTATTCCGGTGGTCTTTCTTGGATCTTTTAGTAAAGAACATTCCGACTCTTTTTATTTTTTGTCTTTGTATCAGCTGTGCAGAGCTCTCTTATATGACCAAACAAGGTCTTGGACATGTGGCTTTAGAGTGGGATGGGAAGTCCAATGAGGAAGTCTTAAAAGATAAAAATATTGATCAAGAACACAAAAGAAAAATCAAACTCATTAAAAAGTATAAAAAGTTTTTCTACGAATATTTTGAAAAGGAAGAGAAACCTATTTACGAAGAAACGACTTTTCTAGAAGGAACAGCGGTTACATACCTTGTTATCGCATCACCTAAAGATAAAATAAAACCTCTCAAGCATTCTTTCCCTTTCATAGGAGAGTTTCCCTACCGAGGTTTCTTCGACAAAAATGAGGCCCGGGACTATATTGGAGAACTTGAAAAACGCAATCTTTCAACCTATATACGACCTGTCTACGCCTACAGTACATTAGATCGAACTCCGTTTTACGACAATATTTTAAGCTCATTTTTTTACTATAATGACGAACAATTGGCCCAACTCATTTTTCATGAATTGACCCACACAATCTTTTTTATTAAAGGAGAGATTTCTCTAAATGAAAGTCTTGCTGAGGTGATAAGTGAAGACTTGGTGATTTCGTATTTTAAGAGAAAGAAAGAGGATGTTGACTTACTTATCTTAAAACAAGTAAAGGATGAAAAAATTAGAGAAGCCATATCTAACCTTTCAAAGCAACTCAATCTCCACTATAAGCGTGACAATAACTATGCCAAAGTTTTGGAAGACTTTATGGACAAAAAGTTTAAACCAACTCTAAAAAGTATTTGCGATGCTCAGGGCATAAAGAAGTGTTGGCCTTTGATGGCTCCTTGGAACAACGCCCGATTTGCAGCCTTTAGTACTTACCAAAAACAACAAAATTTTCTAAAACAGATGAAGTCAAATCTCAGTCTTTCAGGCAAAGAATTTCTCAACTTACTTCAAAAAGAATATGCACAATACAACGAATCTGATATTGATAAGTCGTTTAAATCTTACTTAATGAAAAGGTACAAACAGTGAGACATATTTTATTTATTGATCCTATCGAAAAATTAAATTTTAAAAAAGATTCCTCTTTAATGATTGGTCTAAGTTTTATGAAACAAGGAGACGAAGCCTATCTTCTTTTTGAAGAAGACTTCTGTGTTAATACAAAAGGCGAGACTAAGATGACGGTCTTTAATTACACGGGACAATTTAAAGACGATGGTTTCTATTTAGAAAAAGTTGAGCTTGGGCAAAAGCAAGTCATCACACTAAATAGAACTGATATTGTCCACATGCGTATCGATCCTCCTTATGACTCAAGATACCAGCGCTATTTATGGATGCTCGACTTTTTATCCCACAATAGTGGCTGTACGGTTGTTAATAACCCCATTGGCATTATGAAGCACAATGAAAAGCTTCTGGCTTTCAAGAGAAAAAATAGTTTAAAAAGCTTTATTGGAAGCTCTATAAGTGGCTTTAAAAACTTTGTGGCCGAATTAAAATCAGAAGGTATTGAAGAGCTTATCTTGAAACCTCTAGATCTGTATTCAGGTATTGGAGTCGAAAAAGTTGGTATTGATGCTGAAAACCTTATTGATATTTATAAATCAAAGGTTGAGAAATTCGAGGGAGCTATCATCACTCAAGCCTTTCAAAGAGAAGTCTATGCAGGGGAAATAAGAAGCCTCTATCTTAATGGACACGAGATAGGGAGTATCCTGAAAAAGCCTGTGGATGGTGCCTACTTAGCAAATATCGCTCAAGGTGCTCACTTTGAATCGATAGAGCTGAACTCAAAGTTAAAGCAAGAGTGTGATGAGATTGCCCAGGACTTGTTAAAGGATGGAGTCAATTTCATCGCTTATGATATATTGGCTGGAGCAGTGACTGAAGTTAATGTCACGTGCCCAGGATTACTTGTGGAGGTCTCATATGCACTTAACAAAAACATGGCTGATATTTACGCTCATTCTTTCCAGTAGCTTCAGTCAAGCTTCTGGGGCCGGTGAGATCTTGGGTTTTTGGTTATCTGAAGAAAAAGATGGAATTATAAAAATTGAGAAAGAAAGTGATAACTACTTTGGCCATCTCGTTTGGATAAAGCCACCCGAAGGTAAAACAGTTGATCAGCTCACAGATAAAGACAACCCTGATGATAAACTCAAAGAAAGAAAACTACTAGGGATTAAACTTCTTGATGGCTTTGAATATGATGATGGTTCTTGGAGTGGGGGAACAATCTATGATCCCAAAAGTGGAAAGACTTATTCCGCCAAAATGAAACTTGAAGACGGAAAGTTAAATCTTCGCGGCTATGTCGGTATATCTCTTTTTGGTCGAACTTCTGTGTGGAGTTCAGTTAAAGACCTTCCTAAAGACTAGAAAGATTCTGTGTAACTTGTTTGAACTTCCAATTCCATATTGTAACAATCTTTTGTTCTCACAGGTCTCTCTGAAGGACAAAAGCTTCCATTAGATGCACAGAACTGATCACTTTTCACAGCAGAAATTTCAACAGTTGTAGCAACCACATTTTGATTGGCGACACTTCCAACATCGATGATTTCTGAGTAGCTACCAACAGACACTGGGCCCACGCCAAGTTGTCTTCTGTATGGATTACCAAGTCTGTACTGACTTGCAGGACAAGTTGTCCCACCGTTTAAGCAGTAAATATCTCTTAGTGCTAAATCAAACTTTAATTTTGTATAATATGGAATGAGCGCCGTTCCTGTTTCACGGCCATAACAATATGTCTCATTGGTAGGCGCCACAGGCTGAGAGTTAACTTTAAGTCTTACTCTTAAGGTCCCATCTGTTCTAAAAGCAATCGCAGCCTCTTGAAGGTTAATAAATGTATCCATTAGTGGAGCGGTATTATCATTTCGTGCATACCAGTTTCCACCGCCTTGTCCATTTCCACCTTGTGTTCCGGCCAAGAAAATATTGAAGCTATTAATTGGAAAACCACCACCAGATGTTCCTGTCGTTCCCGTAGTGCCCGTTGATCCATTTGTACCGGTCGTTCCTGTGGTTCCAGTTGTGCCAGTTGTTCCTGTTGAGCCATTTGTTCCGCTGCTACCATTTGTGCCAGATACTGTTCCGTTCTCACCTGTAGATGATCCAGATCCTGAAGAGGATTGGGTCGGTTCGGGTAGACATGAACTCAGCATCGCTGTCGTAACAAATAAAAGGAATAAGTTCTTCATAATAAACCTTGTTTTAGTTTTCACAGTTTCCTATCGGCATAGGCTTAATTTTCTTTAAAGAATTTAGATAAAATCTGTCACCTATATGTAACTGCCTGTTTTTACGTGCCGTTTTGCATTGCTAAAGGAGTGACAATTTTCTACTATTAAGGAATGAAGATAGATCAATTAGAAATATTGTTTACTCCACTAATGCCAAAGCTCTTTAAGTTTGCCTATGGAATCTGTCCTGACTCCCAAAAAGCGAGACAGTTAATTGCTGATTCCTATTCTGTTTTTGTGGCCAGAGAAATAGATTTTATTAAAGAGACTGAATTCACGAAAGTGAGAAAGACTCAGTCGATTATAAAGAGATTTTTACTTCACGGTGTTTTGTGTGAGATCTATAAACTTGCGGGCAAACGAAGTTACGAGATAAAACCTTACCTTTTGGCCGTAGAAGACGAGTTTCAAAGCTTTTATTCCTTAAGCCTTTCTCAACGAGCTGTAACAGTTTTAAAAGAAAGACTAAAGTTTACACCCAAAGAAATAACAGAAGTCGTTGGACTTGAAAAATATCAAATTATTCAAGCACTTTATAATTCAAAAGAAATTATGGTGGGATTGGAAGTTAGCGGAGGTCACAGTGCAACACACTAAGCTTATTTCAAGTGCCATGATCAACTCGTATCTTGATCAGAGAATGGATGTAAAAGAGCGCAAAGAGTTTGAATCTGCTCTGGCTTCTGATGAAGCCGCTTTAAAAGTCTTTAATGAAAAAAAGTCAATCCATGAATTTTTCTTAGATCTGGTTCCTGATGAGAAACTCTCAAAGAAAGCGCGCTATCTTTTAGAGGAAGAAATTAAAGATATAAATGAATCTCTTTTGGTTGAAAAACCTAAGACGCTGGCTCAAAAGACATATGCGTTTTTAACAAAGACTGTTATTGAATTCTAAAAAACTTAACTGTTTACTGTAAGTGAAAAGAAAACTGTAAACTGTCCGTCTTTGATGATCATCTTTGGTGGGTTCGGAAGAGAATACATCTCTTGGAGTACATCTAAAAAGAAGTCTTGAAGTTTCTCCTTATTTGTCCATTCAAGCATATTGATTCGAACGATGTTTCCATCTTTGTCATAGACCACTCGACCAGTCATTTTTTCTTTTTTCTCTGTTAGTGGAAAACGAAGGTGTGGGTTCTTTAGTTTAAACTCATTGAGCTTGTTATAGAACGAATTAATATAAGTTTGTGCTGTCCTTTTTTGAAACATATAGAAAACCAACTCGTGTTTGTTAAGTTCACTTTCCTTAATACCCTTTGGAACCTCAAGAGCGACCAGAGACTCAGTTTTGTCAAAGGCTTCAAGGTATTCTTTTGCACTGTTTGCATTAGGAGTGCCCCTTAAAAAAGCGCTCACAGTTGAATTATCTAAAGAGACTGATTTGATAGCTTTATCTCTTTTCACAGCACTTGTTTTGGATGATTTTTGTCCTCTCTCTTTTCTACTTTTAGCTAAGAGGGGATCAAAGTCAGGAGCCAACTGCTTTGTCTGAAGTTTCCTTTTTTGAGGTTTCTCTTTTTTACTTTTTATCTTCGGTGGTAGATAAACGAGATTTTTATCAGCGCCTTCATCTTCTCCAACTTGTCGAATAGATCTAATTTTCAAAACGGAGGATGTTTTTGAGTCTTTAATTTCTAACTCAAAAAAGCCCAAGATCATCAAGTGGATGGCCAAAGAGGTAAGGATAAATAGGGGAAAGTACTTTCTATTTTTTTTCATTATTCTCCACCTTTATTATAAGTCTTTAATATATGAATGAATAGTCCTAATGACGCACATTGTAATATCTTCTTTTTTACCGCTAAGTTGTTAAAATCACGAAAGTATTAATTGCCTAGCTTGACGAATAAAGCCGGATATTGCGACAATTACACCATGTCTAAACGTTTCTTAAACGAGGGGCATTCTTAAAATGGATTTTAAAAAAGAAGGGTTTATGAAGAATCTGAAGTCTCACCTAAAAGGTGCTCAAATTATGCTGGGCGCGGTCGTCATAGCTACGGTCTCTCTTGTCGTCTCTGGAAATTTAGCAAGTCAAAGTGCTGTGAAACAGATGTCCTTATCAAGCGGAATTGGAACTTGTTTTCAAAGAGTTTCTCAAACCTTTACGGCATTGATGATAAAAGACTTATCTTCTAGTTATTTACAAAAAGATTTTATGGCAACAACATCAGATTGTTTTAACTATGCATCGAAACAGTTTGGATCAGTTTATGGCTCGAGTTTTGTTGATGGCAAAAGATCTTTAGCAGCGATAAACAGTGACATCCACTGGTTTCATGAAAAAGCGACCAAGCTTCTTAAATTATCTTCGGGATCTGATTTAGACTTGAGTAGTTCCAATATCATTAATAAATATTCATCATTAGAATCTTTAAAAGAATCAGTACAAGGAAAGATTGCGAGTAGAGTAGAATCAAAAAAATCGACATCGACGATGATGTTTGGAGCTTCAATGGCCGGAGTTATCGTGGCTTTCCTCATGGTGGGACTGAGTTTTTATAACCGTTTTAAAAATAAGAGTCTTTTTAGAAAAATCGAAGAAGAGTCCGATAGAATTATGGCATCAAATAGCGAGTTTCTTTCGGCCAATATTGAAAGAGCATTAGATAACATCCTATCGAGAATAGAGATGCCAAAAACCTATGCCTTGTTTAATCGCTATCATTCCGATCTTCTTGAAAAAGCCTATAGGGAGTTTGAGTCCAACGACGGTGTTGATGTGGATTCAACGACACCTATCCATAGTGAGCCCGTTGAAGATTATAGAGCGTCAACAGATTATCAAAATGCAATGACGCTTGCGATTGATGGGCTTTCTCAGAAAGCCTTCTCAAGAGGGATTATGTTAGAAACAGCTCTAGAAGATGACTTCTTTGTAAGGGGCGAATCAGAGATTGTTGAGCAAGCTTTATGCAACCTTCTCAATTATGCTGCTAGCAGAGAAAGTGTTGAAGCTATCGGGCTAAAAACAAAAGCCTTGGGTGAGACGGCTTATTTGAAAATAAAAATGAAGAATTATTACTTCTCAGCTGAGGAGTTAAATTTTATCAATTCAGGGGACTCCAGCGAAAGTGAGGTCGACTTAAATCTTCAACTGGTTAGTGAGATGTTAAAAGATCTTTCGGCAAGTATAAAGCTCACAAATAAAATGAATTTGGATTCGGATAAAATTGAATCTGAAATTGAAGTTCTTTTTGAAGTCGTGAAGAATCAAAAGGTTGTGTCAAAAGTAGTCAAGGGATCAAAAAAGGATATCCTCAGATCTTTAAATGCAGGACTTTAAAACGAAAGAAAAAATGTCACCGGTCCATCGTTAATGGAGCTTACTTTCATGTCGGCTCCAAAGACACCCGATTCCATATTACCAAATTTCTCTTGTAACTTATTATTGAAAAGCTCATAAAATTTTGAGGCATCATCAGGTTTCATAGAATTTTCAAAACTTGGTCTATTTCCCTTTTGGCCATTCCAGCTGAGAGTGAATTGGCTTACAGACATAAGAGAAAAGTCTTTTTGAATAATATTTTGATTCATTTTTCCCTCGTCATCTTCAAAAATCCGAAGGGCCAGAATTTTATTGATGGCTTTATCGATTACCTCGATTTTGTCTTCACTCTCAAAGCAGATATAGAGGAGTAATCCTTTGTCTATTGAGGAATACAATTGTTTATCAATAGTAACGTCACATTTTAAAACTCTTTGAATGAGAATTTTCACTAGAAATACCTTTTTTGGTGCTCTTGATATGGAATATCTTTAAGAAGAATAGATTTCATCTTGGAGAATTGAAACTCACAAAGATTCGTATTCAGAAAGTCGTTTTCTAAATCGACACTTTTCTTTTGATTAAAGATGTTTTCATATAGGTACTCACCAAGGATATGCCCAACGTGAAGTGAAACTTCGTGGATACGGCTTAAGTTTAGGCTCTCGAGAGCTGTCTTTAAACTCTCTCCGTCGAGAATATCGGCGGCAATATGAGAAAGATTCTTGCTTGAAACTTCTTCGCCAACCGAGACCTTTTGTCTTAGATCAAGATACATCTCACATTTCCTGTGAGGATTAATAACTTTTGAAAAGAAGAAACCAAAAAGACCTTCAAGGCAAAAAAGAAGAAATTGATCGGAGTTCGAGCCGTCTTTGAGAATATTTTTAACGGGAGAATTTTTCTTTTGAAAAAAATAGTGAAAGATGTGAATTCCAGCAAGATAAGAGATCCTGTTCATTGAATAGCTAGAGCAATAGAATGTGGTTTGATCAGGTAGCTTAAAAGATTGGCCTGTTTCAAACAGATAGTTGTAAAACTGGACAAGCACCTTCGACTTCAGAGAGATAACTTTGTCTTCAACATACTCCAAGCTGGTATGGTCATGAAGATTAAAGTCTTCTAGATCATCAGAGTCAAAGTCTATATGGATGGCACTAATCATTTCTTGGCAAATAAGAAAAAAGTTTTCATGGGTGTCATCGCCAAAAATTTTTTTACCATTTTCAATAATATATTCATGGATATCAAAGTCAGGATCAGAGGAAACATTCTCATACCAATAGATCATACTTTCGTACTTTATCCACGGGGGAGCGGAGTTGATGCAATACTCTGATTCATCAAACTTTACCACTTTACTTTCTTGATTCAACTCGACTTGCTTCCAATAAACCTCGTCTAGGTTCTGGTGAATAATAACTGATTTTATGTCTTTATTTTTTCCAGAAACCATCATTGGAATTTTATTGGGAGTGAGATGCAGTTCTCCATAGAGGACGAGAACTTTCGTGTCCTTATCTTTCTTGAGAGACATATCAATTAGCTTTGCTGCAAATTGATCTCTTTGCTTCAGACTACCTTGTGTATTGAGACCAATAATCTTAATATTGTTTTCTTTGGCTAATTCAAAGATCAGCTTGTAATGACTCCATGGAAAGCGCCAAGACTCGTTGTAGTCGATAGACTCTAAAAACTCCAAGTCTGTGATATGACCTTGCATATAAGTATCAATATAAAACTGAAAGTCTGCACTTACCATTTCAAGGGCCAGAACACATTTACCTTCAGACTTTAAAATAACTTTGATGATTCTAAGAACATTTCGAATATTTTGGTCAAAGGTGTGAAAGTCACCAAGATAGATAGTATCTGCAGCAGAAACTTTTGCCTTGAGCTCATCAATCGTAGTCTCTTCAAATGGTCTTTTTGCGTAACGAGTTTGATCAAAGCGATACATTACCATCTCGTGCGAGACTTCGCCTTCAAAGCTTAAAGCTTTATGTTTTAAGTATTTAAAAATTCTTCTTCTCAGTTCGAGAATTTCATTTTTCACGTTGTAGAACCTCAGTTTTATTCTAATAGAAATGTGAAAAATAGGGGAATTTTATTTTCTTGTGATCGTTTGGGTAAGAGTTCTTTCAAGTAGTGGTGTGGTCTTGTCAACAATGCTAACAAGCGTGCGCTTCATTGACTCAAAAGACTTAATTATACTTTGGAGGTCGGTTAAACTTGGGATCTCAATGGATTGGAGAATATTAGATACCTGAGCACCTTTACAAGATTCAAAGATAAAACTTAAAAACTGAATCATCTCTACTCCCGAATCAATCGTGAGGATGAGTTCTTCTTCACTGTGTAGCTCGAGAATCTCTCTAGTGAATCCATCTTCTTCTACTGACTTTTGAACTACTTTTGAAATCGTCGCCCTTACATCTGAATTGAATTCAAAATAAACATCTTTATTTGAAGGATAAAGAGGTGATGTTTTAGATAGAAGAAGAGGTGTTCTTATAATTGGATTATTAAAGTTGACGACACTTCTTTTCTTTTTTATTCCGAGTACATCAATACACTGGGAGATACTTCTTTTAAAATGTGAAAGCTTAGAGATAGTATCCATTGGATAAGTTTTGGCCAGATCTCCAATCATTCTTTCAATAAATGTAAATTGCTTTTCAATATTTGATGGATGAAGGTTTAGTATTTCTTCAGCACTTGAACAGAGAAGTTTAACCCCTTGTTCTATATGCTCTGGTATTTTATCAGATGTGCTGAAAACCTTTGGAATAAGAAGTTTCGACAAGTTTGCTTTTGCCTTACGAGCTTCATTGTTAAAAGTAAGATCAACAATTTGTGCTCCAATAGCACTTTCGATAAAATCTCTAATGGCATTTAAATCCATATGTGGCCACTTTGGAGTGATATCAAAATAGTGACACATACTGTGTCCGTATTCATAGGCTTTTGCTTCTAGTCCACTGGAGTGAATGATCTCAACTTTCACAGAACTATCTTTTGCCCTGTTATCGACGATAGCAACAAAGGGAGCTTTATCTCTAGAGACATTTGTCATCGCAAAAATAGGTTCTTCTTTGTAATGGTTATTGTTCTCTAAGTTAGATGCTTGAATATCAAAAAAGTAGTCGAAGGCTTCACATGACTTCATTAAATTGTTGAAGAAAAGTGGGTGTGTTATTTTTGACGAATCTTTTGATGATGAATGAATAAGTCGACCATCAACAATGGCATCTTGAAAAAACTCGATTTCAAAGCCATTCATCTCTTTGTGATACATTGAAGGGATATCATTTAGGTTTGCAAAAAAGAAATCTTGAAGAAGCATCGTTAAAACATTGAAATACTGAAAAGAGTTTAAATTTCCATTCATTCTAAAATTAAAACAAGACTGCTTTGAATTATGATTATTCATTCTTTCAAAATGCTTAGCTTTTGAAAAAATATAAATATGAGAGCCAACCTCTCCCTTTCCTTTAAGCTCTTCTAAGTCAAAAGAACCTTCTAGTTTATACTTGGTTAAAAGAGAGTCAATTTTGTCTTTTTGGCTATCAACAAAAAGTCTCTTGGAGCTGAAAAGGTAAATGAGACCGTTTTCTTTTAAACAATCTGCTTGGGATTCAATTTTATTGATGAGGTAATGCTGAATATTCCTTTTCGGAAAATCACTAACATTAATAATCACTCGATCGTAAGTTGATTGATTAAGTGACAATTCGTTAAAAAGCATATTTCTTTGAAGGGAGTTAGAGTTTTTCCTATTGCTCAAGTGCCCCGAGGCGACGTTTGAGATAAACTGTGTTGTCTCTCTTCCTTGGTTGTTAGCAATTTGGGCCAAAAAGGTGAGGAACTGCAGCTCATTGACAAGGCTCATGTAAGGGCCATTTTCAAAACCGGTGCTTTTAAAATCGGGACAAAGGATTTGATCCCATTGAATATTTTTATTGTTTTCTTGAGCGAGCCAGTGAGACAGAGATAGTGACTCTAAAAAATCACCATCAAACTTACAGCTGATAACTTCCATTCCATCTTTTGGCAAAATGAACGGTGAGTTAAATCGATTATTAAAGTTATTTAGCCAAAGAGGAAAGTTGATAAGAAGAGAGTTTACAAAAAGCCCAAAATTCTTATGAGACAAAGCATGAGAGTAGTGAGTTTTCTTATCCATTATCTTTTCAGATTCGATTGAAATATTTTTAATAATCTCAGTAATGCTCAAAGTATTACAGATATCGTAAAGAGATATCAGTTTATCTGTTAGATGATCATTTGGACGATACCAACTAAAAATATTTTGTTCTAAAGCTTTGGATTTCAATTCTTTAGAACCACCTTGTTTAAAAACACCGGTTAAAAATGAATTGGGGTACACAAGCTTATTGATATCAAATTCTTGGTTTGTCTTTTTCAAAAGGACGCTAATGAACCTTATTTTAAGAATAAATATGACAGCAATTCTAAAGGTGTAAACCTCTACGAATCTGTCGATCTCAGCTTTGTATTTTGAGTCTTGATTTTGGATCTCGCTCCAAAGTGTTTGAGGGTCGTCTATTCCTGTGAAGTGAATGGCTTTGCAATCAGCATAGGAGATAAACTCATCAAAAATACCCATTCTAACTTTATTACTCAGGCGCTGTTTGTAGATCTCGTCTTTGACATCTTTATGGATTGCGATAAGTGCCGACAGAAACTTCTTAACATCTTTTGAAATAAGAGATTCACCCTTCCAACCGGGAGTAAAAAACTTGTTTAAGCTTGAATTGGAATCTGTTTGGTAGAGGTCTTTATTCTGAAATGCAGAGGGTTCAGTTATAGGACTTATGTACTTACTTAAGTCTTTGTTTGTGAATGAATTCGATTTGCCGCCATCTGGGTCCGCCTGGAACCAGTTATTGGCATTGAAGCCCTTCTTATTCAATTATCCTCTCTCTCCAAAAAATTTAAATAAAATTAGTTGGTTATCTCTGTGTTGTGGAAGGTATTAGTACCGAGATAGGCAAGAATTGTCATTAAAAAACTAAAAACTTACATACGCAAAATTTACTTAAGTTTGCGTTAATTCTATTCGATAGGTACTGCGTATAGAATTTTAGAGAGTTAGCTCTCTAACTCACAACAGTAATTATTGACCAGTAACTAGGAGAGTCAAATGGATAAGGGATTCAACGATGATGAACTTGAAGACATCATGAATGAGATAGAAAGTCTTGAGAAAGAATTTTCAGATAACGGTAATGACGAAGATCACGAACCTAGCCTAGAGGAAGTAGCTGAATCAGTTGCAAGTTTAGATGAAGAGGAAAGAGAGTCTTCTGCTGAACATAGCCTGCTGGACCAAGTGGCAAAGATGCCAGTTGAATCAGTAGTACCTCAACAAAAAATTGAAAAATTTGATGATGATTCTCATCACAATATAGTTAATTTAGAGAAAACACCTTTTACACCTTCACCAAAAACTTCTGCCAATAACACGGCTATGAATTTTAAAATTGAAGGCGATATGCAGATGGAGCTTTCTTTTTCGATTAATGGTTCAGAAGTGAGCCTTCAAATAAGCGACAATGGATTTGAGATTGAGCTAGAGGGTGGAGCAAAGTTTACTCTTCCTGTAGGGCAAGCGAGTACAGTTAAAAAAGTTGCTTAATAAATGTCTTTAAAAATATTAGGGGGAGTTGCCCGAGGCTTTAGTCTCGATGTTCCCCCTGAAAATCTCACTAGACCGACCTCAGTCCTCTTAAGAAGAAGATTTTTTGACTCTTACCAAAAACTTGATGGTATTTACTTTATCGATCTTTGCGCGGGTTCAGGCTCCATAGGGATTGAAGCCTCCTCAAGGGGAGCAAACCCTGTTTTGTGTATAGAAAAAAGCGAAAAAGTTTTTAGAGTCTTGAAGAAAAATACTGAAAATTTTTTATCAAAGTTTCCTCGTCATCCCATCGATATTAGCAAAGAAGACTTTGGAATTTGGTTTCAAAAGTTTAAATCTTTTTACGCTGAGCTCGACGCTTTGGAAAAGACAAGAGTCTTTATCTACTTTGATCCACCTTATGAGAAAATTGATTTATATAAGTTATTTTTTAAGAAAATATTAGACTCAGACTTCAAAGGGCTAGCGATCATAGAAGCATGTCGTCAAAAGACGATGCCAGAGTTGGATTTTTATTCATTATTTGGGGAACCCTCAAGATCCTTTAGACAGGGGACTAGCTTTTTGTTTCTTTACGACTACAATATAAACTAAGAATTAGTTTTTAAAAAAGGTAAGCATGAAGTTAAGCGTAAGAGTTGAAAGTGCCAAAGAGAGCATCACTTTATCAGTCAATGATCAGATTAATAAACTGGCAAAGGGTGGACAGCATATTTATAACCTGACAGCAGGTCAGTTGCCTTTTAAACCAAGCAGTGAGTTTATTCATGTTGTTTCAACTCAACTCAATTTTCTTAAAAGTTACCAGTACAGTCCCGTCAGAGGATTTCCAGAACTCACTTCAAAAATCAAGACTCATATTGAAAAGAAAAGAGGAATATCTTTTGATGACTTAGGAGTGGACTTTGGTGTTATCGTCAGCAATGGATCAAAGCATTGTTTGTACAATCTCTTTGGATCCATTCTCAACCCCGGGGACGAGGTTATACTCCTCACACCGTACTGGGTTTCGTACCCGGAGATGATTAAGTTTTGGGGAGGGGAACCAAAGGTCGTGGGCTCTAATGCCTTTGACCGCTTTATGCCTCATATCGATGAAATTAGAAAAGCTGTCACAAATAAAACAAAAGCTATTCTTGTTAATTCTCCTAATAATCCAGCGGGAATTCATTACGACGATGCGTGGATGAAAGACTTTGCTATTTTTTTAAAAGAACATCCCGATTTGATTGTTGTCTCCGATGAGATCTATAGTGAAATTTCATATTTTGATCCGAAGCCAACTTATTTTTACCAGTACGATCGCTCTTTACTTGCTCAGACGGTCATTATCGATGGTATTTCAAAGTCGTTGGCCAGTACAGGCTTAAGAATCGGGTATTGCGCGGCTCAAAAGCCACTTATTGATGCCATGGCGAAGATTCAGAGTCAAACGACTTCTGGCGCTAATAGTCTCATTCAAAAGTCATTGATAGAATTTGATTTTGAAAACCTAGAAAATTTTCTAGATCAGGTAAAGGTTCAATTGAGACAGTGCGCGGAGATCGTGCGCGAAAGCTTTAGGCTAGTTAATCTTTCTCATTGTTGGTATCAGACGACTTCTGCTTTTTACTACTTTATCGATTTTAGTCGGATGCCAATTTCGGAGAAGTACTCAAAGGATAAAGACTATTCCGTGGAGCTTGTGAAAAATATACTTGATCAGACTGGTGTGGCTTTGGTTCCAGGAGCAGCTTTCGGATTTCCAAATTCAGCAAGGATGAGCATGACATTAGAAATTGCTCCTTTTACCGAGGCAATGGAGAAGTTGACGACTTTTCTTGCTAATAAAAATCAGTAGATTTTGCCCTCTAATTTGAGGTTATAAAACGACTTAGAATAGAAGAGTGAAATATTTTATATTAAGCCTTCTATTCATCTTCTCCACATCTTGTGCAAACAAAGAAGAAGAAGTCATTTCTGCAAAAAAAGAAGCCCTCCACTTTCTCTCAAGTGGAGATTGTTCTGCAGCAAAGAAAGCCCTCGACAGCATATCACCAGATTCAGATGATAAAGTTTATGTCTCGTTATACGCTTCAGTTTATCAGTGTCGAGCAAACTATAGAGAGCTAGAAACTGTCCTTGATGAGCTGGGAGCTCTAGACTCTCAAGCACAAAATCTTTTTGCCATTCTCGCCTCTTTTGATGCTGGTCAAGAGGTGACTCAGCCTGATGATGATAAGTATCTTAATATTATGAAAGCTTTGGAAGTTATCCAAAACTCAAGTAGTACTAAGGGGTCACTAGGACGAAAGCAAAAGTTTGGAGAAACTGGTGGTGGAGAGCTTAACTATCAGGCCTTTTTCCTTACCACAATTTTATTGTCTAAATACTTTGGCGCATACGGAAATGTGGATTCATCAGGATCTAAAGGAGCGGGTTCGGGAAGTTCAGCCGTTTGTCTTGCTCAGTATAATTATGCCAATGTTAATAATGATTACCTTGATGAAATAAATACTGATTCTTGCACCGGTGCAACGACTTCAAATAGTGATGTCTCAATACTCGTATCAGACTCTGAATATGAAAGAAAGCTGTGCGAGGGTGTTGTTCTTTATAATAATTTCTATGATCTTTTATTTAATTTAGATCTTCCTCAAGACACCAGTGATCTAGGAAATATTGAGGATGCTCTCGACGCCCTTGAGGATATCAAATCGGCGGGGACTGCTTATCTCTCTTCAAAGGGGGACGGTGCAGCCGTGACAGCTTACGACTCATTTTTGGATGTCCCAAGTTGTGTAACGACTGCGACGACAAACACAACGAATAAAAATCAATTGGAAGCCTTCTATTCAGTTTTTATCGAAGGAAACCATAATTGATGCATTCATCTTTGATCTTTATCCTTCTTATTTTTAGTTCAAATCTTTTTGCTCTTAATGATCGATATTTTTCCCGTTCACCAAAAGCTCTTTTGATGGGAGATGCCTACACATCAATTGCGGACGATGAATTCACTCTCTACTATAATCCAGCCATTTTAGCCCGTCACAAGGGTCTGTCTTTTTGGGCCATCAATCCTCAGGTCACAGTGACAAATATTTTAACTGCTGAAAATAAATTTGAAGATTCGGGAAGCACGACAAGTGAGTTTTTTGATAACTTTGTTGATACACCTATTCATATTGGATTGAATGCAAGTCCAGGCTTCAAGCTTGGTCGATTTGGGTTCTCGGCGATTGTTAATAATCAGACAAATATGAATGTGGTTAATCGATATACTCCTATGCTTGATATCGATCACCACTACGACCGTGGATTTATAGCGGGTTATGGTTTTCCCTTGAATGGAGATTTGGCATTTGGAATGAGTGTAAAATACGTTCAAAGAGAATCAATTTATGGGACGTATAATTTATTGAGCTCTAGCTCCATTGATCTTATCGATCAGATAGAAAACGCCGGTGATATTTCTGAATACTCTGATATATTAGCCGATGCCTTTGGAAAATCTAAAGGGTCAGCGTGGGGAGTAGACTTTGGGCTGGATTATGTGAAGCGAAAAGGAAATAACCTTTTTACTATGGGCTTTTCTCTTTTAGATGCCTATACGAAGTTTAATACGACTAGTTCAACAAAGCAGTCGAGTGTTCAGTCTCAACCATTGAAAGCAAACTTTGGAGCCTCTTATCTTATCAAGCATACGGGATTTGGGATGTTGTTCTCTGCTGACCTTAGAAATCTTGAAAGCTTTGATCTGGATTTTTCAAAAAGGGTGAGACTTGGAACTGAGCTTATCTTTACCCCAGCTTTATCTGTACTGGCCGGGCTCAATAGTGGACAGTATAGCTATGGTATTAAGCTTGATCTTGGGGCCATTAAAACCTATGCTGGTATCTATGGAGTGGATATCGGTGAAAAAGCAGATCAGCAAGCCTCGGAAAGAGTCGTAGTCTATGTCAGCCTTTTCGATTTTAATTTCGACGTTTAGTTTTGAAGTTTAGTTTTTTTTCTTCTACAATAAAGTAACACTCACATCTTTATTAGGAGAGACTATTGAGCGCTAGTAAAACTTTTGTTATCGACACCAACGTACTTCTTTTTGACCCCCTTTCAATCAACAAATTTGGAAACAACAAAGTGTTTATCCCACTGGTTGTTGTTGAAGAATTAGATCGCTTTAAAAAGGATCAAAATGAAAACGGAAGAAATGCCAGACATTTTGCAAGACTTGTAGACGGTATGAGAGCAGGTGGCTCTTTAGTCAAAGGCGTTCCTATAAATGAAAAAGGTTCACTACAGATTTCAATTTTAAGAGAACCTGCAACAACTCACACTGGGATTGATCTCTCTATAAATGATAACCTAATTCTCGCCAATGCCTTGTCTTTAAAAGAAAGTGGAGAGGATGTTGTTCTCATTACTAAAGATATCAATCTAAGACTGAAAGCCGACGCTGTAGGTGTTGCTGCTGAAGATTATGAGACAAGTGAGATTTCGATTGATGAGCTTTACCAGGGTCATCGTATTGTGGAAATGGAGGCTTCTAGGCTTTCAGAGTTTGAATCAAATAGATTTTTACAATTAAAAGAAGAAGAGGTTAAAGGCTTCTATCCGAATGAATATATTATTATGCATGAGACAGGCAATCCTCAAAAAAGACAGCTTGGCCGCTTTCATCAAAAGAAAGGTGGTATTGTTCCACTTATCAAGTCTAGAGAAGGTGTTTGGGGTGTTCATCCTAAAAATGTTGAGCAGCAATTTGCTTTTGACGCCCTTTTAAATAACGAAATTGCTCTTGTCAGTCTTGTTGGTAAAGCGGGAACGGGAAAGACTCTTTTAGCAATCGCTGCGGGTCTTGAAGCGACGATAACACAACAAAAGTTTTCAAGAGTTCTTGTCTCAAGACCTATTGTTCCAATGGGACGTGATCTTGGTTTTTTACCAGGGGATGTTAATGAGAAGTTAGGTCCATGGATGCAACCAATTTTCGATAATATCGATTTTCTTTTTGGAAGCCAAAGAGCAAATAATGAAGCGACAACTTGGGATGAACTTATTAATCAAGGACTTCTCCACGTTGAGCCACTAACTTATATTCGAGGAAGATCTCTTCCTGGTCAGTATATGATTGTTGATGAGGCCCAAAACCTCACTCCTCATGAGATTAAAACGATTATTACAAGAGCAGGAGAGGGAACAAAAATTGTTCTAACCGGAGATAGTGAGCAAATCGATAACCCTTATTTGGATGCAATTAATAATGGACTTGTTTATTGTATTGATAGACTAAAAGGCGAAGATATTGTGGCCCACACGAAGCTTAAGCAAGGTGAGAGATCACGTCTTTCTGAGATTGCGAGTGAGCTTCTGTAATGAAGACCAAAAGAGACTATCAGCGTTTATATTTACGGGCTCCTTATTCAGAGCCCGTTTTATATGTTGATAATGACTTTGTTTTCAAAGCACGCTCTTTAAATCTTTCTGAAGGGGGATTACTATTAGATCAGGTTCCCCATTTTCCAGAAAATAATGAAAATGTTCCTTTAATGTTAAGTCTTCGACAAATGCCTCTTTTCAAAAACTTCACCTTAGAGAGGCTTCAAAACTATTCTCCAGATATGACTGAAAATACAATTGTTCGATTAAAGTCAACGATGGTGAGAAAAATTGGTATAGAATCAAAAGCTGAACAAGCTTTTACTTCTCGTATAGGACTGAAGTTCACTGATGTTCCTCATTCGGCTGAGATGGCCATTAAAGAGTATGTAAAAGTGTTTTCTAGTAACCTTATCTATTTGCAAGTTCTCATCGATTCATTAAATACTGATGAGCAAAATATTGAGAAAGTGCGTTTACTAGCTCCGATCTTGGGCTATGAAAAAGAGGAGAAGATTTCAATCCTCTTTAAGAAAGTTCAGCATGATTATCAAAGTCTTCAATGGCTGTGAGTAAAGTTTTTAATTTCTTTGAGAAGGTTGATCTCTTTTAAAAGAAAGTCTTCCATATCATTGAGGTGAGTAGGATTCAGGTCCTCATTTTTATTTAAGCCCTCGCAAATAATTTTTGATAGCACTTCTATTCGAATACTATTATTGATAAAATCATGCTTGAGTTGAGGACTTAATTCTTTCATTAATTAAGTTCGTCAGCTTTCTCTAACTTTTCTCTTAAATTTTGAGCATACTTATTAATGGTATGAGACATATTCGTTGCACTCACTCTTTTAGCGAGTTCATCCATAAGAAGAGCACTCTTTAAAAGATAGTCTTCACTGTACTCATCTGAGAATTGGTTTAAAAGGAAGTTTGCTTCTGTTTGAAGCTGCTCTTGCTTTAAGCTCGATAGGTAAGCTTTAAAATTATGCTCAGTCTTTTTTAACGCTGCTTTTTTTCTCTGCTGTTGTAAATCAACTACGTTTGAATTGTTCATCTCTCTCCTAGGTCATCTTCCATAATATTAGCGAGGGTTATTCCTTAACTCTCATCAACTATTGAGCAAACCAGATGCCAAACTCTCACAATTGTTTTTAGGTTTCTTACGGCTCGTTATTTTTGATACTTATAGGTTTTGAGGAGCATTCTATCAATTTCATTTGAAAATGTTTCACAGTCAAAAAGCCTCCGGCAAATAGTGCTGGGCGATATTTGACCCTAAAAATGCTGTTTAAAGGCTCCACAATGGCTCTGAGCGCTTTAGTCAGGTATGTAAACAGATTCTCTTTAAACCCTTGAAATAGCGTTAAATTAAGTTAGAGTTTTTATTAAGTTAACTGGGGAATAGACCGAAAAGTAACTACATGGATTCCAATAAAAGTATGAATCTATCATACAAAAGGAAAGTTAAAATGAAGCACCTAAAATGTACATCCCAAATCCAGTTGTTATTGAACAAACGGCAAGAGGGGAGAGACAATATGATATCTATTCTACGTCTTCTTTTAGATAGAATTATTTTTCTTAGGAACAGAAGTTAACGACACAGTTGCAAATCTTCTTATCGCTCAAATGCTTTTTTTAGAGCAATCAGATGTCAGAAGCACCGATTCACTTCTATATTAATAGTCCAGGTGGAAGCGTTTACGCTGGTCTTGGTATCTACGATATTATGCAACACATTTCTTGTCCGGTTTACACTTACTGTGTGGGACTTGCAGCTTCAATGGGATCACTTCTTTTATCCGCAGGTCATAAAGGAAATAGATATGCTACTTCCACATTCTAGAATCATGATTCACCAACCTCTTGGTGGAGCTAGAGGACAGGCAAGTGATATTCAAATTCAAGCACAAGAAATTCAAGATTTAAAACAACAACTTACTCAAATTTATGTTGATCATACTTCTGGAGATATGTCTTATGAAGAATATGAAGAAGCGATGGATAGAGATAATTATCTAGGTCCAGAAAAGCTGCAAAAGAGTTAGGTCTAATTGATAAAATCATTGAGCCTAAAGGTAAAACAGAGTCGATAAATAAGAGAATCGCTAAAATAAAACGAGGAAAATAATGACGTAAAAAAGCAAGGCGAAAGTTACGGAGCACTTACATTGTAACTTTTGTGGAAAATCTCAAAAAGAAGTAAAAAAGCTTAATTGCAGGTCCTGGTGTCTATATTTGTGATGAATGTATTGAACTTTGTAACGACATTATCTACGAAGATTCTGTTAAGCAGGTTTCTAAAACTGCTCTGGACAATGTTCCAAAGCCTCATGAGATTAAAGAGCATCTTGATAATTATGTTATTGGACAAGATAGAGCAAAGAAAATTATCTCTGTTGCTGTTCATAATCACTTATAAAAGAATCGCTCACAGACCATCTGGTAAAAGATGGAGATAAGTGTAGAACTAGCGAAATCGAATATTCTTTTAGCGGGACCAACGGGTTCTGGTAAAACTTTGATTGCACAGTCTCTTGCAAAATATCTTAATGTTCCCTTTGCGATTGCAGATGCAACAAGCTTAACAGAAGCAGGATATGTTGGTGAAGATGTTGAAAATATTATTCTTAAATCTTTTACAAAACTGTGATTACGATATTGAACGAGCTCAAAGAGGGATCGTCTATATTGATGAGATTGATAAGATTGCTAAGAAAGTCTGAAAACCCATCTATCACGAGAGACGTTTCTGGTGAAGGTGTTCAGCAAGCACTGCTAAAACTTATTGAAGGAACTGTAGCAAGTGTTCCTCCTAAAGGTGGACGTAAGCATCCTCAACAAGAATTTTTACAAGTAAACACTAAGAATATTCTTTTTATTGTTGCTGGAGCATTTGTTGGATTAGATAAAATCATCGAGCAAAGACAAAATAAAAAACCAGCACTTGGACTTGCAGGGAAAAAAGCAAGCTGATAAGAACGTAGAAGAAAACAAATATTGAAAACCTGGGTGGAATTGAGTCCGGAGATCTTTCAAAATTTGGTTTAATTCCTGAATTTATTGGACGTCTTCCCGTGAATGCCATGCTTGCAAGAACTTGATGAAGAAGCATCTAGTTCAAATTCTTAACTAAACCTAAAGAACGCTATTACAAAGCAATATCAAAAGCTTTTTGAGTTTGATGGTATTGAGCTAGAGTTTGAAGAAGATGCTCTTTTAGAGGTGGCTAAGACTGCTATTAATAAGAAAACTGGAGCTCGTGGGCTTAGGTCTATTCTTGAGCAGACGATGCTTGATGTAATGTATGAAATTCCAAGCAATGAGAAGATAGCAAAATGCATCGTCACTAAAGCTTCAATTGATGGGACAGAGAGTCCAAGATTAGTTGAAGGTGAGAGAAAACTTGCTCCGGAACCTAAGAAAAGCGCCATAGGTGCGGCGAAGGTCGAAGAGGATGCTTCATAGATTAAAAAAATAGTTACAAATAAAGAAGGGAGCTTAGAGCTCCCTTTTTTAATTTATCTTCTACATGTTCCGTTTTGGTCATAGCTTCTTAAAGAGTAATTCAACCTTGCCATCTCTGCCGGAGATGAAGGATCAAAGTTTCCTTTAAATTGGTTGTTGATATAAAGTTGGTAGTAACCATAGATTCTTTCTGTAACAACTTGGCAGTTGTAGTAAAAATTAGAAGTATATCTACTTAGTAGGCTTGATGAGCTTGGACCACTTTGACCGTACTGGCTGTAGTTACATTGACCATTTCTTACATAACTTGTGAGAACACGTCTAAGCTCCGCCTGCTGACCGTAGCTGCTTATTTCATAGTTTCCTTTGAATCTACCGTTTACGTAAACTTGGTGGTATCTACCGTCAACGTAAGGAACGACAGAACAGTTTGTTGAAAAACCACTGATAAAGTGCTCAATGATGTCTCCAACTGTGTCGTTTGGATATCCAGAGTTACCACCAGTATTATGTGGAGGGTTGTATCCACCACCATTATTATTTCCGCCATTATTATATGGTCTATAGTTGTCGTCTACAATTTCACATTGAAGATGAGAATAGTTTCTAGTTCTTTTGAACTTTGAACATTCTTTCATTGCTTCACGACAGTCGCGCTCAATAAAAGGGTTAACATTTACACCTGTTAATTCAACTAAGCAGTCTGCACTTGCGTTAAATGAAGCGACTGCTCCAAATAATGTAATGATTGAAAGTAATTTCATGGTTTTCTCCTTTGGGGTATGCAGGAGGTTTATCACAACTTGATGAAATATCGGTGAATTATGATGCATGATGTAGGAATAACAGTCTGGTATCCACCTATCTTCAATGAAATAGATGCTTGGGGAGGATCGAGATCTATTTTTTTAGCGCGTTTCTAATAATAGGGAGAATTAAATTGAAGATATTAATAGGTGATCAATGAGCAGGGTTATTAGCATAGAACCTGAGCGAAATGTTCATCTTGTGAGAAAAAGTTGAATTTTTTTTTATTTAGGGATCATATTGTCACCGAAAATTGTAAAAATTGTATAGATTTAAACAAAATTCTCCTAGGTTATATTTGCCTCGGGATTTTTTTTGCAATCGATTCAAATATCTGGGACAATAATATTGTATAGCTCTAGGGGGGTCCAACTAGAAGCTAAAGCGCAGGAGGTGCTATGTCGGACAAGAAGTCATCATCAAATTCAAAGAACTATCCTTTACTTCCTCTAAGGGATGTTATTATTTTTCCTCATATGGTTGTCCCGCTATTTGTTGGAAGAGAAAAGTCAATTGCAGCGCTTGAGAAAGCAGCAAAAGCTGGCAATGAATTATTTCTCGTAACTCAAAAAGACGCTAGTGTTTTAAATCCAGAAAGAAGTGACGTTTACGATATTGGAACCGTTGTAAATATCATCCAAATGCTTCGCTTACCGGATAACACTGTAAAAGTTCTTATCGAAGGAAAACATCGAGCTCGTATCACAGACTTTGAATGTCGTGCAGAAGGTTATTTCGCAGACGTTGATCAATGTGAAGATGTTGCAACTGGAGAAGTTGAAACAGAGGCGACTGTTAGAAGCGTTAAGAATGTTTTCGAACAATACGTAAAATTAAATAAGAGAATTCCACCGGAACTTCTTATGAGCATCTCTTCTATCACTGATTCTTCAAGACTTGCTGATATCATTGTTGCTCACTTAACAATGAAGATTCCTGAAAAACAAGAGATCCTTAACGCTGTCAATGTTGAACAAAGACTTCAACTTCTTTTAGAAAAAATGCAAGGGGAGATCGAAGTTATTAACGTTGAGAAGAAAATCAGAACTCGCGTTAAACAACAGATGGAAAAATCTCAGAAAGAATACTATCTCAATGAACAAATGAACGCGATCCAAAAAGAACTTGGTAACAAGGAAGATGGAAAGGGTGAGATTGGAGAGATGGAAGATAAACTTGCCGCGAAGAAAATGCCACAAGAGGCTCGTGAGAAAGTTGAAAAAGAAATCAAGAAACTTAAGTCAATGTCTCCTATGTCAGCAGAGTCTGCTGTTGTAAGAAACTATATTGATTGGATGACTTCACTTCCATGGGAAGAGTACACAAAAGACGATAATAGTGTAAAACATGCTAAAGAGAGTTTTAGATGAAGATCACTATGGTCTTGAAGATGTTAAAGAAAGAATTCTAGAATACATGGCCGTGAGAACTTTAGTTGAAGATTCAAGTGCAAATGGAACGATTCTTTGTTTAGCAGGTCCTCCAGGAGTTGGTAAAACTTCAATCTGTAAATCACTTGCAACATCAATGGGAAGAAAATTCGAAAGAATCTCTCTGGGTGGTGTAAGAGATGAAGCTGAGATTCGTGGGCACAGAAGAACTTATGTTGGTGCGATGCCAGGTAAGATCATGCAAGCGATGAAAAAAGCGGGAACAGGAAATCCAGTTATCCTTTTAGATGAGATCGATAAAATGAGCTCAGACATGAGAGGGGATCCAAGCTTCAGCAATGCTTGAAGTTCTAGATCCAGCACAAAATGTTAACTTTACCGATCACTATATTGAAGCAGAATACGATCTATCAAAAGTTATGTTTGTTATGACAGCAAATGATATTGGAAAAATTCCAGGACCACTTAGAGATAGAATGGAAATGATCAATATTGCTGGATACACACCTGCTGAGAAACTTCAAATCGCTAAAAAATACCTTATTCAAAAAGCATGTGAAAAATCATGGTCTTTCTGAATACCCAGTGAGTATTTCTGATAAATTCTTTATGAAAATCATTAGAGGATATACTAGAGAAGCTGGTGTTCGTGGACTTGAAAGATACATGAATACAATTGCTAGAAAGATTGCAACTGATGTTGTTATGAACGATGTGGAAAAAGGTAAGAAATATACGATTACACAAAAATCGTTAGAGAAATATCTTGGGCCACTTAAGTTTGAATCAACAATGATTGAACAACAACCAGAGATAGGCCTTGTTAATGGTCTTGCTTATACAAGCGTTGGTGGAGAGTTACTTCATATTGAAGTCGTAACAATTCCAGGAACAGGAAAAATTCAAGTTACAGGTAAACTTGGAGACGTTATGCAAGAATCAGCCAAAGCGGCAATGAGTTATGTTAGATCAATTGGAGATCGCTTAGGTGTTGATCACGACTGGTATAATAAAAATGATATCCATGTTCATGTTCCAGATGGTGCGACACCAAAAGATGGGCCAAGTGCAGGTATCACCATGGCGACTGCTTTAACTTCCGCGATTGCAAGCATTCCTGTAAGACAAGATGTTGCCATGACTGGTGAGATTTCGTTAAGAGGAAGAGTTATGCCGATTGGTGGTTTAAAAGAGAAGCTTTTAGCTGCTAAACAAGCTGGAATCCAAACTGTTGTAATTCCTTTCAAGAATGCGAAAGATTTAGCAAAAGTACCAGACGAAATTAAAGCCGGAATGAATATCTATCCTGTAAAAGAAGCTGAAGAAGTATTAAAGATCGCATTAGATCTTCAATCTCCAGAAGAATTTATGAAGGAGAGAGCATTCAAGGTACTTGATGGCGAAGGGGACAAGCCTCAGGCACAGGTTGCAAACTAGATTTGTGACGCTTGAGTAAAAAAATATTTGATGACAATGACCGACGAGGGGATCCATTTATGGGTCCCCTTTTTTATTGATGAAATGGAAGCTTTAAGTTTGTTTTGAAATGCTCTTTAACTTTAAGTCCTTCTTTGTAAGCTTTCATATCTTTTATACTAAAAACTTTTCCAAAGTTTGAGTCTGTAAACCTCTCCATAAAATCTAGGCTCTTTAAAATTGTAGACTCCGATCCATCATTTCTGGCATCGTGAACTGTATACCTTTGAAAGCAATCATTGCAGCCATATTTACGAGTATTTGGATTCAAAAAACCATCCACATTGAGAGCTCCAAGCTCTTTAATTAAGGCGAACTCTCTTTTCATCTCAAGGAGATGTTCGTTCATTCCAAAACTCCAAGATTCTACTGGCCCCTCAGAGCACAGGACATATTCAGAAAAGCCATTTTTATCTTGATTAACATAGACGGTAACTTTCTTTTCGGCTTCAGGGTATAGACATTTATAATGGGCTTCATTCCAAGGAACGAGCTTATATCTCACGTCATCTTTTAGTTTTACTCGATAGGAAAAATTTCCGTACAGGGATGTAGCAAGAGGAGTTCTGTGGAAAAAAATGGCACTCTTCCTTCTAAAAGGCCATTTATAATCATTCTCATTAATAGTCCTTGGACTTTCTATCCAACTATATAAAATTTGAGGTTTGCAGTTGGAATTAAAAGTTCCCTGAGAGTCAAAGGGGATGCCTACCCACTTCATCTTATCAAGATCACAAGTTGAAGGTTTTTCGTTGGCAAAAACAGACAGACTCATGAAGATAAAAAATCCTATAACTGAATATATCACTGTAGGCTCCTGAGTTAATTTTCTTCTATTATAGGGCCAATGCTGTCAAAAATGACATGCTTTGAATTCTTTACAACTCAGATGCTCAACTAATAGACACCCCCAAATAAAGCCTACCTATCTCAATTTTATGGCGATATGAGGTGAAATAAACGGGCTAATTGTGAGGAAGAAAAGTCCCTTCATCGGTTACTAGCAAAGGTCATGACGATTTTTGTCGATAAAGCTTTATAAGCAATTTTATCGAAAGGAAATCAATGAAAGCTTTAATAGGTCTCACTCTATCTCTCAGTGTCTTTGCAAGTGGAAATCAAATTCTTTTTAAGAAAAAAGATTCTAATGCAATCTATGAAAAATTAAATATCTCAAATAAAAACTCAAGGTCAATGGCCAGTATTGTGGATGAGATGAATAAGTCTGGAGAGTATGAGTTTGTTGAAATCGATGAGATGCAAAAAGAGATTGAGCCTATTTTAGACAATTCAAAAAGCCTTGACGGTGGATGGCACCACACAAATATTAAGACTCAAGGTGCTCTTGATTTATTAACTCATCCTCATGACGTTGTTGTAGCAGTTTGTGACTCAGGATTTGAAGAAGGACATCCAGATCTCGCTGGTCAATCCGTACCGGGATATAGCTTTGTCGATAGTTCAAATGATACTAGTCCAAACACTCACCACGGAACAATGGTCTCTGGACTTATCGTTGGTCTGGCAAATAATAACGTTAACACTCAAGGAATCGCCAGTCACTTAAAAGTGATGCCACTAAAAATAACGAGTAAAAGTGGAAGTGCCTCTACAAGTAGAATTGCAGACTGTATCAAGTACGCAGCTGACAACGGGGCAAAAGTAATCAATGTTAGTTTTACCGGGGTAAATCAAAAGATTATTCAGTCAGCTGGTAAATACGCATCAGATAGAGGAGCCCTTCTTGTTTATTCTGCTGGAAACCAAGGTCAAAGAAGAAAAGTTAAGAAGTATCCGGATTATAAAAATGTTTTTATTGTCGGTGGAACAGAGCCAAACAATACGAAGTGGAATTGTGGCTTTAGGTGTGGCAGTAACTGGGGACATAATCTCGATATTATGGCTCCCGCAAGAAACGTTTTTACAACAAGGGCCAATATTACATTTGGTGGAGATGAATATAGTAGTCCTTCAGGGACCTCCTTTTCAGCACCAATAGTCAGTGCGGTTGCTGGTCTTATCTATAGCGTTAATCCCTTCTTTAGCGCTCAAGAGGTGGAAGAGATCTTAAAGCAGTCAGCGATGGTTCTAGGAGATCAGTATTACTACGGGGCAGGACTCGTGGATGCTGAAAAAGCAGTCTCAATAGCTCTTTCTAACCTCTAATAATATAGTAAAAATAGTGTGATTTTCTATTGACAGTTTTAGCGAGTTAAAATAAATTAGACCCTCAATAAGAAATGGGCGTTTAGCTCAGCTGGGAGAGCGCCACCCTTACAAGGTGGATGTCGGCGGTTCGATCCCGTCAACGCCCACCATTTCTTAATAATAATCAAAAATTAATCATGTTTGCCCAATGTTTGGTTGGTTTAATCTACACTGGCTTACTTACTTTGGATTTGCCAAGCGTCATTATTTGACAGTAGGTGATGAGAGAAAGTAGTATCATCTCTGATGAATTTCTTGGGGGATTATTATGTTAAAGATGTTAAAAGTAAGCTACTCAAGAGGATTGCAAACTCCAAACAAGTATATATAAATGAAAAATCAAGTCGATCAAAAGAACCTATTTATTACTGTTGCACTTATTTTCGCTTTTGTTGTGATTGCCTTAATTGATGCCACTACAACTTTTGGTACAACGGTATGGGTATTGAATATAGTATTGATTGTATTGAGTGTATCAACTAAAAAGACTTGGGCTCCTCTAGCGTTTGCTGGGCTCTCTACTTTTGGTGCCTGTATCGATCTCATTCTAAAAGATAACCTTACTTCTGTTCATCAAGCAAACCTTACGAGTAGGGGGATTGGAATTGTAACTTTCTGGACAGTTGCAATAATTGTTTTAAGAGTTATTCAGTCCCGGAAAGAATTGGAAGTAAGTAGACTCGCTATTGAGCAAGCCTCAGAGAAACTTGCAGAGGAAGCTACTATTCAGTCAGCTATAGCGGAAATAAACGATAGCATGATAGGAATTCAAAGTGTTGAAGATCTTTGTAGGATATTATTAGAGAGAGTCTCTAGTTTTACAAGTGCGAGTATTGGCTCCTTTTATATTTTGAGCAATGACAAAAAGTCACTAAAAAGAGTCGCAAAGTATGCTTATACAGACGAAAGCAGTAACGCTAACGTTTTTAGTTTTAATGAAGGGATCATCGGAGAGGCTGCCTCACAATTAAAAGCAGTGGAGCTTAATGATGTGCCAAGTGATTATTACCTAAAGATTAGATCAAGCTTGGGAGAAATGACTCCAAAATATTTGGTCGCGATCCCAATATTTTTTGAAGGAAAGCTCAATGGAGTTATGGAGCTAGGAACATTGAAACCGTTTGATGGACTTACTCGTAGAATTCTAGATATAGTCCCCGAGAACATTGGGATTGCCGTCGACCTCGCTTTGAATAGAGTCATTATTCAACAGCACCTAAACAACACTCAGAAGTATAATGATAATTTACAAGCTCAACAAGAAGAGCTTAAGACTTTAAATGAAGAGTTGGCAGAAAAATCAAAAGAGATCGAAGAAGCCTACTCTAAGCTTGAGTCTCAGCAAGCAGACCTAGAAGAATCTAATTCAGAATTAGAGCAAAAGCAACAGCAGCTTGAAGAGCAAACTGAAGCTCTCAAAGAATCTAATAATAATCTTAGAAAATCCAAAGAAGAAATACAGCTTGGTAGTCAATATAAGTCTGAGTTTTTGTCAAATATGTCTCATGAGCTTAGAACGCCACTCAATAGTATTTTGATTCTCTCAGAGCTTCTTTCTGCTAATAAGAGGGAAGTTTTCACAGATGATGAGATCGATTCGTTAAAAACGATTACATCTTCTGGTCAAGATTTACTGTCATTGATAAATGATATTCTTGATTTATCTAAAATTGAATCTGGTAAAGTTGAACTTATTCCTGAGCCTGTAAACTTAAGGTCATTTCAAAACCATTTAAAATCAAGCTTCCAGGTCCAAGTTGAACATAAAGATCTTAGTTTTGAAGTTGAATGTGATCTTTCAGAACTTGATGAAACAATCATTACAGATAAGCAACGAGTTGAGCAAATTATTAAGAACTTTCTATCTAATGCATTAAAATTCACGGAAAGTGGAAGTATTCGTTTCAAAATTTTCAAATCACCGTTAAGAGAGACACCAATAGCGATCTCTGTTGAAGATACTGGTGTTGGGATACCTAAAGATAAGCAGGAAGAAATTTTTGAAGCTTTTAGACAAGCCGACGGAACAACTGCTCGACAATTCGGGGGAACAGGTCTGGGGCTTGCAATTTCTAGAGAGCTTGCCGTTCTTTTAGATGGTGAAATTAGATTAGAGAGTGAGAAAAATATAGGAAGTAAATTTACACTCTTACTTCCATTAAGATTGGAACATAGTGAGGCATTAAGAGAATCTTCAGAAGCTTCATTTCCAACTTCAAAGCCTATAGAGAGAAAACCACTATCAAAGAATTCTAACCTCGATATTTCTCCCAAACCTCTTGGCAAAGAGCGCTCGCTAGCTTTTCAAGACGATAGAGATCAAATTGTTCCAGGAGATAAGGTCCTGCAAATAATTGAAGATGAAGAAAATTTTGCTCAAGCTGTTGCAAAAGTGGCCAGAGAAAATAATTTCAAATGTATTTTAAGTGAAAATGGAGAAGCTGGTCTAGAGGATATTGCTCGTTATATGCCAAGTGGCGTTTTTCTTGATCTCAAGCTTCCAGGTCTAGGTGGGATGGAAGTTTTGGAGCACATTAAGAGAAACCCAAAAACAAGACATATTCCCGTTCATATAGCATCTGGAGTTGATCAGAAAAAGAATGCTCTACATATGGGAGCGGTTGGGTATTTATTGAAGCCAGCTTTAAAGGATGATCTAGAACAAGCATTTAATCGTATTCTAGATGTGGATTCGAGATCTATAAAGAGAATTCTCCTTGTGGAAGATGATCAAATTCAATTAAATAATTTATTTAGCCTAATCTCTGATTTAGATGATGTGGAAACAATCGGGGTCAAAACTGGTAAAGCAGCCATGAATGCACTTAAGGAGTCAACTTATGATTGTGTCATTCTCGATTATAAGCTTCCTGATATGACAGGCCTTGAGCTACTGCAAGAAATGTCTCTCGATGATTCAGTTTCCCATCCTCCAATTATTATCCATACTGCTAAAGACTTAAACTCTGAAGAAGAGAGGAAGTTAAGAGAATATTCAAGCTCGATCGTTGTTAAGAGCATCCACTCAAAAGAGCGCCTGTTAGATGAAACACTTTTATTTCTTCATAAAGTTGAGAACCAGCTACCACTACCAAAGCAAAGGGTATTAAGGGTTATGAGAGAGCGCCATCAAGTTTTAGAAGGAGCTAATATATTATTAGTCGATGATGATATGAGAAATATATTTTCACTTCGTAAAGTCTTAGAAAATAAAGCTGCAACAGTAACAGTGGCGAGAAATGGAGCTGAAGCCTTAAGCTCTCTCGAAGTTAATCTCAATATCGATATTGTTCTAATGGATATTATGATGCCAGTAATGGATGGTTATGAGGCGATGAGAAAAATTCGAGAGCAAGATAAGTTTAGCGACCTTCCTATTATCGCCTTAACAGCAAAAGCTATGAAAGGTGATCGTGAAGAATGTATAAACGCTGGAGCTAATGACTACCTATCAAAGCCTGTTGATCCAAAACGACTATTATCACTTATAAGAGTCTGGCTTTCTCCGAAAGGTTTTTAGATGGATTCAACTTCAAATCAAGATATTGAAGACGAAAAAGTTGATCGTGATATAGAACTTTTTATAGAAGGTGTCTCTAGGGTTTATGACTATGACTTTACTAATTATGCGCCGGCATCTTTGAGACGACGAATTCTAAGAGCTGTGGAACGATATGAAACTGTCAGTATAAATGCACTTAGAGAAAAAGTAGAAAATGATAAGATTTTCTTCTCTGAAATCTTAAGTGATCTTACTGTTACAGTTACTGAGATGTTTCGCGATTCAGAATATTTTAAATACCTAACTCAAGAGGTAATACCTAGGCTTGCAACATATCCTTCTATTCGTATTTGGCACGCGGGCTGTAGCACGGGGGAGGAAGTTTATTCTATGGCCATCCTTCTTCATGAGGCAGGATTATTAGAAAAATCTACTCTTTACGCTACAGATATTAATCCGCTGGCGATACAAAATGCCAGAAGAGGTGTCTACTCTTCTTTTGAGATCAAAAAATCCACTAAAAATTATTTGAAAGCTGGAAATAGAGGAGTCTTCTCGGATTATTATTTATCTGACCATGACTCTGCAATTATGGAGAATTTTCTTAAAGAAAGAATAATCTTTTCTGAACACAGTTTAGCTGTTGATGACGTTTTCTCAGAGGTTAATTTAATCTTGTGCAGAAATGTGTTTATTTATTTTAATAAGGAATTGCAAAATAGAGCATTGGATTTATTTTATCGTAGTCTTTGCCACAGGGGATACCTTTGCATTGGATCAAAAGAGTCATTAAAGTTTACAAAGTTTGATCTTCTTTTTAAGCATTTAGATAAGTCTCATGAGATTTATCAAAAGATTGGGCCTATATAATGTTCAGTATATCTAAAGAAAATGCCATTGTTATTGGGGCTTCTGCAGGAGGAATTAGTGCATTGAAAGTTGTACTCAGTGCACTTTCCAGCACATTTCCTTGTCCCATTTTTATTGTTCAGCATTTCCCACGAGACTCGAAGTCAATACTTCCTAAAATTTTAGCAGCAGAGTGTAAAATTCCTGTAAGAGAAGGAACTGATAAAATGATTATTGAGAAAGGGTGTGTCTATATAGCTCCACCGGGATATCACCTATTGGTCGAAGCAGACTTTACATTAGCTCTCAGTTTAGATGAACTCGAAAACTGGTCGAGACCATCAATCGATGTTTTATTTGAATCTGCCGCGAAAGTTTATCGTAAGAACTTGGTGGGGGTGCTTCTCACGGGAGCAAATAGTGATGGAGCTCTCGGGCTTAAAAGTATTGCGGATAGAGGGGGGGTAACGATTGTTCAAGACCCGGATACTGCTGAATCTAGAGCAATGCCAAATTCAGGAATTCAGCAAGCCAAAGTGGATTATATCCTTTCTGTAGAAGAGATCGGATCAAAGATTGTCGAAGCAATATCTAAAAAGTCACATGAAAGGACTAAGGCTAGTTTGTGAATAATACCAAAATATTAATTGTTGATGATCAAGCTAGTAATATAAAAGCAATGAGTAGTAGTATTCAAGAGCTTGATATCGATGTTGATATCATTAGTGCTGACAGCGGTAATATGGCATTAAGTCTACTGCTAGACCATAAGTTTGCTCTGGTGATGCTAGATGTACAGATGCCTGGGATGGATGGATTTGAAGTTGCAGAACTGATGAGAAGCCATGCTGATACGAGTAAAATACCAATTATATTTGTAACAGCTGGAGCTGTTGACCAAAAACAAATGTTTAAAGGTTATGAGGCAGGAGCTGTTGACTTTCTTAACAAGCCTTATGATCCCCATGTTCTAGCAAGTAAGGTTAAGATCTTTGTTGAACTCGATCAGCAAAAACAAATACAAGATGAGTATATTCAAAAGATCCAAGAGCAATCCGAGACGATGAAGAAACTTAAAGATACAGCTGAAGCCGCTAGTCGTGCAAAGACTGATTTTTTGGCCAATATTAGTCATGAAATTAGAACACCACTTGGATCGATACTTGGATTTTCTAAACTTCTTAAAACAAAAAATCCAAACTATAAGGAAAGAGAAGAATATATTGAAATCATCGATCGAAGTGGGAAAGTTTTATTAGGAATCATTAATGATGTACTGGATTTATCTAAAATTGAAGCTGGTCGAATCGATGTAGAGAAGGTTAATTTTATATTAAAAGATTTACTAAAAGATATTGAGAATCTTTTTCAGTTAAAGGCATCCGATAAAGGACTCAAACTGAATCTCTCGATGAAAGAAGGAACACCAACAAGGATTACGAGCGATCCCATTCGCTTTAAGCAAATACTCACAAACCTTTTAACTAATGCTATTAAATTTACAAAAAAAGGAACTGTTAAAGTTGTTGTGAGTTTTGATCAAGTGGGGACAACTAAAGAGCCCCTCCTAAGAGTAGACGTAATTGATTCGGGAATTGGAATAGATGCAGAAGTAGAATCTAAATTGTTTAATGCATTTACTCAAGCCGACAGCTCAATTACTAGAAGATTTGGCGGTACTGGTTTGGGACTTAAAATTTCGCGTCAACTTGCAGAAGCTCTTGGAGGAGACCTTAAACTTTTAGCATCAAACCCTGGCAAAGGAAGTACCTTTTCTGCTCGAATTAACCCCCATCCATTTTCAATGGATAAAATTATCACCTCAAAAACTGAAAAGGTTGAAGAAAAAAATCTTCACAGTACTCAAGGAAAACTTATGGGTGTTGATGTTCTTTATGTTGACGACGGAGTTGAAAATAGACGCCTTGTCGAGATTACCCTCACTCAGCTTGGAGCGAACATTACTACGGCCAACGATGGAAAAGAAGGAATTGAAAAAGTTGAGAGTGGAAACTTTGACATAGTCTTGATGGACATTCAGATGCCAGTTATGGATGGGTTTGAAGCCGTTGAGATTTTGAGAAAATCAAATTTTAATAAACCAATCATTGCTTTGACTGCATTTGCCTTCTCTGAAGAAAAAGAAAGATTTTTAAAAAGTGGTTTTTCAGATCATGTGTCTAAGCCAATTGATATAACGGAACTAGCAGAGAAGATTAGTTTTCATATTTCAAATACACCTGTCCGGTATAAAGAGCACTAAAAGTATAAGTAAAGTCTCGAACTTTAAGCTATAGGTTACTTATATATATGTGTCGGCTATTCGATCCCGTCAACGCCCACCATTTCTTTTTCAAAACAAATCAAGAATACTCTTTTTCATTTTTTCTAAAACTTCTTCTTCATAACAGATCTTTCCGTGACCAGATGCCCCTGTATCTTCAATTTTTATGTTTTCTCCACCACTAATAGGAGAGCCGTAGATTCCAAAAGCTGGTGATGTACCAAGACCTTTTGAATCATCCGTTTGATAAAAACTTATCCATTTTTTTGCATTTGTTTTATAAAGTTTTCGAGGCTGAGTTCTTGACCATACTCTTACAGGTTTATCGTTTGATGTAAAAGGATTGAGATAGTCTCTTGCCCGTCCAGCATATTGAGAAGCGACTTCACCAATGGCATGTTGAGCTTCAACGACGGGATCTAGAGTTATAACCAAATCAGCTTTTATCTCATTTTGTTTCATAAGTTCTAAAAATTTAACGGCCGATCTTCCACCACTGGAGTGACTCAAGATGATGAGTTTTGGATGAATACCAAGCTCTTTTGACTTCATCGCATATTTTACAAGGCATTTCTTTGCGTTAGCAATACCTTTTGGTAGTCCGGCAGTTGAAGCCAAGACTTCATCAGCTAGGCTTGATAAAGAGTTTAAACTTATATTTTGGGGATCAGCTATCATCTCACTTTCTTCTGAGGCAAAGGTGGCAAAGTCAAAATCTTTTGCTTTTGCATTGAGCTTAGGATCGGAGATAAAACTGCTCATAATACCTTTGTCGATGCCCGACCATTTGGTATAAGCAGAATTTTTATTTTTTAACTCGTTAAAGAATATTCCATAGACAGCTTTTTTAGAATGCACTGAGAGGTTTTGAAATTTTTGACATTGAATAACCTGTGCCAAAAGAGAATGCGTTCTTGGATTGTATGCCCCTGTTCCGGCAAAAGAGAGAACGAGTGCCTTTGAGTTTTTGTTTGGCTCACAAGTGTTGAGTGCATTTCCCATATCGTGGCGATCTTTGATGGAATATATTTCATTCGTTTGATTGGCGACAAGTGTTTCAAGCTTTGTTTTTACGTCAATATAAGAGTCATCTTTGTCGAAGTTTTCACAAATTGAAGAAGCCGTGAGACGACTCACTTGAGTAGATAGATCAACACTTGATTGATCAAAAACGAGAGGGACTCTACCCGATATATCACAATGAGAAGCTTCAGAGAGATTCACATAAAAGATTAATAATAGAGAGGAGATCCACTTACCCATAGATTCTTATCGGTTTAAGGTGTCTTTTTCTAGAGACATTTTGGAGCCCTAAGTAGTTAATTTAAGGAGAAATCCTCTCTAGATTCCAGGATTCTCCTTCTCTGGTAAATTGAAATCTATCATGCAATCTATTAGGGCGACCTTGCCAGAATTCAATTTGGTCGTAGATAAGTTTGTATCCACCCCAGTTTGGAGGACAGGGTAGTGAGTCTTCATTTTTATATTGTTCTGTAAGACTTTCAACTTTTGATTCCAAAGTCTTCATCTCAGTTGGCTGACTTTGATGAGAAGCTGTAGCACTTATTTGTGATGCTTTTGGACGAGAGCGAAAATATTTATCGGATTCTTCATAGGATATTTTTTCACACTTTGCTCTAATTCTAATTTGTCTTTCAACCCCTTTCCAAAGAACTGTGACAGCGACATTACTATTTTTCTCTATTTCTAGCCCTTTGGTGCTTTCGTAATCTGTGTAGATCACCAGACTATTACCAGAGACTTCTTTCACGAGGACGACCCGAGCATTTGGAAATCCATCTAGACCTATTGTGGAAAGAGTGACTGCGTTTGGTAGAGGAAGATTTTCAGAAAGAGCATCTTCAAACCACTTCTCTAAAAGCTTGCCAGGGTTTTCTCTATAGCCTTCAATATCGAGAGGCTTTTGCATATAATCTTGTCTAACGTCTTTTAAGTCCATAAAATATCCTTATTTATAGGAGTATCATGTCAGATTATAAACTTATTCACAATCCAAACTGTTCCAAAAGTAGACAAACCTTAGAACTTTTAAAGTCAAAGGGGATTGAACCTCAACTTTTGTTATACCTTGAAAAAGACTTAGGAATTGAATTTTTAGAAGAGGTTTTTGATGCCTTACCAAATAAAGCCTCTAGTTACCTCAGAGTGAAGGAAGAGGAATATAAAAACCTTCAATCGAAACCAGAAACAATAGAGGAAGTTATAAGGGTGATTTTAAAATATCCCAAACTACTGGAGAGACCAATTTTATTACATAAAGGAGAAGCCAGAGTGGGAAGACCTCCTGAGAGTGTCTTAGAAATTATTTCCTAATACTTCCATTTTCAATAAAGATTCTCACTTCAAAAGAGTTTGGATTTTGAACAGAGAAAAACTCATCTGTAGATCCCTTTTTCACTTTTAAATCGTAATTATAGTCTACTTCAGGATTTGGAGAAAACTTTACGAGACCGTTATTGAGTTCGATATAGGTGTCGTATTCAGCGTCAGTCACGGTGATATTGGCTTCTTTTCCATCGACTGTTAACTTAATGTTTGATGGAAGTTTAAAGTCGCAATTGGCCCCTTCAAAATTTTCTAGATCGATCTCAACTGTCTCTCCAGATTGGTTGATAAAAGACTCGGTAGGAGGGGTTTCCAATTTACAATTCCAAGAAAGTTTATCATCTAAAGAGTTTGTAAAAGTAAAAAGTCCTGACTTAAAATTAACAACAAGCTCATCAGTCTCTTCTTTTGGAAAATCAATGGCTCCTTCAAATTGATTGGTATAGGTGTTTTCTGTAAAGTGATATTCATCTAGGACCTTTACCTTTCCACTGGTCATATTAATATCAATAAGCCCGCCCAAGAAAACAACTTTCCCTTGTTTTTCATTAACTTCAAAAATGGGAGTAAACTTCCAAACCATTATAGTGATGAATAAAAGAAAAATTCCAAAAGTAGAGATAAAGGTAATAGAGAGCCACTTGATAAAGGGATGTCTACTCGGTTTAAAGAGTTTTAAACCTCTGTCTAAGCGGTAATGATTCGCAACTTTTGCTGGAGCTCCCAAGTCATCAAGTATTTGTTTGATATCTTGCTCTGGAAAATTTTTTAAAGATTCTTGAATATGTTGATTAATATCTAAGATGATACTTGAGCGATCCGTTGGGGTAATGTCCTGCAGATGCTTTTCTAATTCAAAAAGATATTGGTCGAGTATTGAATAATTTTTCATAAGAGCAGCTTATCATCTTGGTCCAATTTATCCAATAACTTAGATTTATGGGAGCTTATTTTGCCTGTCAGCAGTTTGATTTAAAGATCCTTATTGTTTTGGTCGATAGGTTATTTGAACATACGCATCAAGGAGCTTAGATGAGCAAGGTAATAGATTTTCAGAAAAAAAGACAAGATTCAATTGATAAGAGAAAAAGATCATTTGAGCGTGTTCTATTCTCTGAATTTTTAGGGGCTTACGCTGAGATCGACAATAACGGAACAAAATACTCTGTTAATTTAGTTGATATCTCTAAAGATGGATGTCTGTTTCAAGTTCCCTTTACAAAAAGCGCCAAGGGCCAATTTCCCACTGGTCAGGACACAACGATTAGAGTTTATTTTACAAAAGATGACTTTTTGCCACTCGTTGTTAATGTTAAGCACGGATCTGAGTATATTGATGAACGAGGGACAGCTTTTATGCGTTTTGGGGGAGAATTTGATAAATCCCTTCCAAGCTTCCAAGCTTTCGAACCATTTATTGATTTCATTTATAAATTTGCCGAATTCTCATGTATTGATAAAGGCGAGTCCAAGGTTTACTTTCTCTAAGGGCCAATTTTTCAAAAGCCAAATTGATCCAGAGTTGATAATCTTTGCGGCATGAAATATCTTTTTGTCTTATCATTTTTTATGCTGTCCTGTGCAACGACAGAAGAAGGTATGTTTAAACAAGACCTTGACCAGGTTTATATTGGTTCTGGTATTGAGAAATACTACCTCCCTGATGTTCCAGACTGGGCCAATTTTTCAAGCGAAGCCAAATGTAAAAGAAATGAACCCATCCGGTATATAAACTTCAAAGACATGCATGCCAGTTACTCTTTTGACTACGAACAACTTATTCAGTATCAACTTATGCTTAATCGAAGATTTGCAGAATATAAAAAATCAACTGGCCGTAAAACAGTATTCTTAAAAGATGAATCTTTTTTAACTTTTAATGTTCACCAGCAAATCCTTGGTGGAGGAAGAGAGTTTATCGTTCCAAAGTTTAGCCGTATTCATTTAGTTTGGATCGATGAAGCGACACAGAACAAAGAGGCATTGAAAAAACTTAAAAGTTTGATGAGAAGCTCAAAAATGTTAAAAGGTCATCCCGTTTTTATATCAATGTGTCTGTCTTCTGAAGAGCTAGATGATTTTATCACGAGTAATAAGTTCTCGGAGTCTGGAGTAAAGGGAATATCACAATCGATGTTTTCTCCTTATAATACAGACTTTGTTCTGGATTATCACTACGCGATTGATATGAGTAAACTTTTTAAAGGAAAGAGCGTTTATCTTTTTTCCAATCAAAAAACCGACTCAATTATAGGAATAAAAAATCAGTTTAATTATTAACAAAAAATAAAAGGTGAAAAAAAATGAGCTTTACAAAAAATGATCACAAGGAAGACTTAGACAGAATTAATGCAACGTTTGAAACAAATATGGGAAACTTTGATGTTGTTCTCTATGCGAAAGAATGTCCTGAAACTGTTTGGAACTTTGTTAACCTTATTGAAGGAAGACAGGAAACAGTTAAAGAGGGACCATTTTATGATGGCCTAATCTTTCATAGAATTATTTCAAACTTCGTTATCCAAGGCGGTTGTCCAGAAGGTAGTGGGATGGGCGGACCTGGTTATAGGTTTAAAGATGAGTGTCATCCAGAATTAAAACACGATGAAGCTGGAATTCTTTCAATGGCAAATGCTGGTCCAGGGACAAATGGGTCTCAGTTCTTCGTCACACTTGCTCCAACTCCCCACTTAAATGGACGTCATACGGTGTTTGGAAAAGTTACTGATGGAATGGAGACAATTGAAAAAATTGCTGCCGTTAAAGTTGGACCTGGGGATAGACCGGTTCACGATGTTGTAATGGAAAAAGTAACGGTTAAAAGATAAAATTAACTTGATGCTTGAAGATTAAGTTCTTTGAGCATCAATCCACTTGCTGGAGCAACAAAAGAGGCGAGCTTAAACTCTTCTCCAACCAAAGATTGTTCCAGCTGTTCTAAACTCATCTCTCCTTTACCGACCATAATGATGGCTCCCATCATGATCCTTATTTGGTTTCTCAAAAATCCACTTGCACGTACTTCATACACAAAAGAAGTTTTGGGAAAAAAACTTGCCGTGAGCTCAGTGTTTTCTTTTATAAGTGAACTTTGTATTTCTCTTTCAAAAGTTTTCGTCGGATTTGGTCTAAAGCAGTAGCGACTAAAGTTGTGATGTCCTTCAAAGATTTTTGCCGCTTGATGCATCAATGACATATCTAAGTTTCCTGAAAAGTTTGTGATATAAGGAGCACTAAAAGGATGGGCTTTTTCAACATTGCTAAAGAAGTATTGATAAGTCTTTATTTTCGATTCATCGATAATGCGAAATTCTGGGGTGGTTTCTTCAACACTTATCGCTTTTATATCTTGGGGAAGATTTTTATTAAGTGCAGTAAAAATAAATTCGGCATCAAATTTATTAATGGTTGTCAGTTTACAATATGACTCTAAGGCAGAGACCATGGCATCTGTTCTACTGGCACCAAGAGTTTTAAAGTCTTCCTTTTTATCAAAGATAAAATTTAGAGTTCTCTCGAGCATCCCCTGGACCGTTCTGTAGCTATCGGGTTGTTTTTGCCAACCATGAAAACGAAAACCTAAATATTGAAATTTAATAAGGTAATGAAACCTATCTTTTTGAATCACATCGCTCCAAGCATGATCTTATCAACCATAAGTTGGATGATTTCGTTTCCTCTAAAGCGGTTAATTCCAAGACTAAACTGAACAGTGAGTCCTTCTTTTTCTTGCTTTTCAAAGAGATCTTCCGGCATTGCTGTATTCCACTTGCCGATAAAGTTGAAGCTTATGCCTCCAATCTTTTGTCCAGGTAAATCGTCAGAGACAAAAGTCCATTTAACGTGAAGGTCTTTTAGTATTTTATAGCTTTCTATGCGAGCGTTAACCATTCTAAAAGTAGGTCTTTGATTACCCATTCCAAAAGGCTCCATAAGGGCCAATTCTTTTATAAGCTTTCTATCGATTTCTTGAAATTTTAAAATAATATCATAGTGGTCTTGAACTGTTCTCTCCATTTGAGGGATAGGGACAAGAAGGTTGTTCATTCTCTCTTTGAAAGCTGAGAAGTTCTCTTTTGGCATCGACAGACCTGCTGCCGCTTTGTGGCCACCAAACTTTATAAAAAGATCTGAACATTCTTTGAGAAGGTCGTAGAGATTTAAGCTTCCTGCACTTCGACAACTTGCTTTGATAATATTGGGATCTTCAGAGTCAGTAAAAACCACGGCCGGAACTTCAAAAGTTTCAACGAGTTTTGAGGCAACAATCCCGATAACACCCTCATGCCAGTGAGAGGCATAAGTGATACATGAATAAATCTCACCTGTTTTAACTTCTTTTGTTATATTGGTACGGGCCTCGTCAAAAACCTCTTTTTGAATAATTTTTCTTTCTCGATTAGAAATTTCAAGGTGAGAATAGTTGGCGAAGGCCTCTTTGTAGTCTGAGCTTACTAAAAGGTTTAAAGCTTTTTCTGGATGATCTAATCTGCCTTTACTGTTAATGAGAGGTCCCACATAAAAAGAAATTTTCTCACTTGGGATGACTTCGCAGTTTCTATCCTCATCGGTAAAGAAGCTAGCAATTCCAGAGTAGGTCGTCTTGGGAATTTGCTTTAGGCCATGGCGAGTAAGCTTCATATTCATGGGCGTCAACTTTGCCATGTCGCAAATAGTTCCAATGGCCACAAATTGTAAAAGGGGATAGATACTTGGAATTTCTTTTCCTTGTTTGGCCCATTCATTTTTGAGGGCAAGGCAGACAGCAAAAGAGACACCAACTCCGGCTAAAGGTTTTAAAACCTCTTTGTCCTCATCTCTTCTATTGGGATTTACGACGGCGAAGGCATCTGGAAGATGTTCACGCGCGTCTTTATGGTGATCAGTAATGATCAGATCAAGACCTCTCTCTTTTGCGTAGTCACATGTCTCAAGATTTGTAATTCCACAGTCAACCGTAATAAGAAGGGAGACACCCTTTTCGATGGCCGTATCCACACTTGCAGGATGGACTCCATATCCTTCAACAAAACGACTTGGTTGAAAGAGTTCTACTTCCACATCGATCATTTTAAAAAAATGATAAAAAAGTGCACAAGAAGTGCATCCATCTACATCGTAGTCACCATAAATACCAATGACTTGTTTTTTATCAATGGCTTCGGATATGCGCGCCACTGTCTTGTCCATATCGAGCATGTCAGTAATGTCAGGGAGGTCCAGTAAGTTCCAAGAGAAGTATTCTTCTGCTGTTTCAAAAATATCTCTTTTTTCAAAGAGTCTGATGATAGCTGGGTGGAGTTTTGTTTTAAGGTCGTTGTTTTCGGATAGTTGGTTCATCTCCTATTGGTACCATAGGAGAGGTGTTTAGACTAGATTTACCAAATGACACAGAGTCCTTTGATAAGGTCTTCTTCTTCGAGTTCATGGCCTTGGGCCCATAACTCATCGAATTTATAATCAGCATTTCCATGAATTTTATCAAAATAATTTAAAGGTAAAAATGACTTTCCGCAACTAAGACACTTTTCAACTTCTTTTTCTGATTCGGTAACCTGAGAGCAACAATGGCATTTTCTAATGATTTTCTTCGTTGTTTTGTTAAGGGCAGGTCTTAAGTTATTCATTGGAGTCTCGGTCCTTATGAGCATTAATATTACTTAACTTTTCGACTCTTAAAGATATTTGCTTAGGAAAATTTTGCCTATAGCGAGATAAAAACAAAAAGCCCCTGAATTACAGGGGCTTGAAGGTTGTACTTGATTGTTTTACTTTTTATACCATTCCAGCATCTTGTGCGTCTTTAAGTTCGCCTTCAGAAAGATCTGGATTTGTTGTTGTTCCATCTTGGACTCCGTTAGAGCCTGAAGTATCTGTGCCACTATTGCTTCCAGAGTCTGTAAACACACCGTTAGTTCCTGAAGAAATCGATCTGTTCATATTGTAGCTAAAAGGTTGAGCTACCATCGGTTGATTCATCATCATTGGGTTTTGTTGTTGTTGCTGACCAAAACCTTGACCTTGATTCATGATTGAGTATGCCCCGCCGTTAAAATAGTCACCTGCGATTTGGTAAGTAGGAGTTGTGCTATTCATCGCTCCAAACAATCCGTAGATTCCATTTTGAAAGTTAGTCATTCTACTTTCTTGTTGCATTGATTGCATCATCATCATCATGTTGAGGTTGTCGTTTCCGTTGCTTAAGCTTGGAGCTTGAGTCATTGGAAATCCTGAGTTCATCATCATCATCATGCTCATCATCATTTGTTGTTGTTGCATCATCATGGCAGCCATAATATCAGGAGCACTAGTGCTAGCTGAGATTAGTTCTTCAAGTTTTGCAAGTCTATCTTCTTGTTCACAAGTTACTGTTTCAAGTTGAGCTTTTTCTTCTTTAAGTTTAATTGTTTGAGCTGTTAAAGCTTCTTTTTCTTCTTCAAGAGCAAGTTTCTCAGCTTCTAGTGCTGCAATTTTAACTTCTCTTTCAGCTAAGAGGGCTTTAAGTTCCTCAATTTCAATTTCTACAACTAAGACTTTTGCTTCCAAAGCTTCTTTGTCTGCGACGGCAAGTTCTGTCTCAATTGTAAGGTCAGAAATTTGAGATGAAAGAGTTGAAATTTCTCTTTCAGCCGAAAGAATAATTTGATTAAGTCTTTCAATTTCTTCTGATGTATTAACTGATCCATCATCAATTGATGCTCTTAAACTTTCTAGCTCCTGCGTTTTTTCAGCAAGCTTCTTTTTTAGAGATTCAACTGTCTCAGTTTCAATTTCTGTTGTTAGAACTTCTTCGTCAATATTAGTTTCTGTTTCAGTAGTGACAACATCACCATCTCTTTCGTTCTCTCCACTAATAGTGATGGCGTTGTCTTGAGCGATTTGTGCCCAGTTAACTTCTCTTCCTTCTCTTCTAGCTTCAGCTTCAAGAATCTCTCTCTCTGCAGGACTAATGGTTTGAGTGAAGTCTTCTTCTTTATCATCTTGAGATGATAATTGGATTTCAGGGTCTCCCTCGTACTCAGTATTCACTACTGATGGACCTCGTGTAACCGACGGCTCTTTGTCTTGTGAGAAGGCTTGTGAACTTAAAAGCAGCATGAGTGCAATTGGAGTCCACATTAACATCTCTTTGAATTGATTCGTTTCGTTTTTCATTTCTCTCTCCTCGATTCTCTCTCTACAAAAATCGTAAATTTATATACTTATATACATACAAGTATTATGCCAAGTGTTAGGAAAGGTAAGTGTTAGTGATTACAGTGATTTAGTCGTTTTTTGTTTAGATGAGGTATGAAAAAGTGAATACCTTTAGGTCGGGGTGTCCAAAAGTTAAACAATATTTTTCAAATCAATATGAATTATTGTATATTCCTTAAAACAAAAATTTAAAAGGGTTTTAACATGCATCACAAAGAGCCATCTCTATTAGTTTCCTTAATCCCGGTGGCGGTTCTCGTTGTTCTTTTGACGTTGAATGTTGTTATTTTCGCGGACGATTCATCATATGGGCCTAATCAAATAGCCCTTCTATTAACTTCCATGGTTTGCGCTTTTATTGGAGTCTTTCATTTAAAAAGGCCATATAAGGATATAGAAAAAAAGGCGTTAGCTTCTGTTTCAGTTTCCACCCAAGCAATTCTTATTCTTATGATTGTAGGCTCTTTAATTGGTGTCTGGATTCTCAACGGCGTTGTCCCAACCATGATTTACTACGGAATTAAACTTATAAGTCCAGAAGCTTTTCTTCCCGTTTCACTCATTATTTGTAGTGTGGTCTCGATAGCAACCGGAAGCTCATGGTCTACTGCTGGAACAGTTGGTATTGCTCTTATTGGAATCGGAAAGACTCTTGGTATTCCAGAGGGCATGGTGGCCGGAGCTATTGTTTCAGGATCCTACTTCGGTGATAAGTTATCGCCTCTATCAGACACGACAAATCTCGCACCAGCGATGGCAGGAAGTGACCTCTTTAGCCATATTAAACACATGACTTATACCACCATACCTTCAATTCTTATCTCTTTTATTATCTTTCTTATTTTAGGGCTTTCATATTCAAGTGATACTTTGAATGCCAACCAGATTGATGAAGTTTTAAAACTTATTGATGCCAACTTTAATATTTCCCTATGGCTCTTTCTTTTACCTCTTATCGTTATTGGCCTGGTGATGAAAAAGGTCCCCGCTGTACCAGCTCTTTTTATTGGAACGATTTTAGGTGGAGTTTTTGCTCTTATTTTCCAAACGAGTCTTATCACTAAGTTGGCCGGTGGAACGATGGGGATTGAAGGAATTTATAAAGTCCTCTTAAAAACATCTTTTTCTGGATTTGAAATAGAATCTGGCAATGCCATGATTGATAAGCTCTTTAGCAGAGGCGGCATGAGTGGAATGATGAATACCGTTTGGATGATTCTTATGGCCATGATCTTTGGTGGAGTGATGGAAGTGACTGGGATGCTCACAACTATAGCGAATTCAATTTTAAAGCTGGTTAAAGGAACTACATCTTTGGTAGCCGCGACTGTTGGATCAGGAATATTTTTAAATCTCACCACAAGTGATCAGTACATCGCCATTGTTGTCACTGGAAGAATGTTTAAGTCAGCCTATGAGAAAATGGGATTGGCCCCAAAAAATCTCTCTCGTGCCGTGGAGGATGGATCAACTGTGACAAGTGTCCTCGTTCCTTGGAATACATGTGGAGCCTACTTTAGCACCATCCTAGGGGTGGCAACGATGACATATCTACCTTTTGCTTTCTTTAATCTTTTAAGTCCAATTATGTCCATTGCCATTGCAGCGAGTGGAAAAACGATGGATAAGATAGAAGAGGCTTAGGCTTTTTGAGTAAATCCTAAAAGAAGGTCTCCGGTAATTTCAACTACTGAAGGTTTTGGGACTTTTCCTGTAGGCCATGTGCTTGTTGGAAACTTAATATCCTTAGTGAGTTCTCCTGGATGTTGCACCGACAAAAATAAACTCGTCTCATCTGGAGAAAAGCATAGTCCTGTGAATTCGGCGTCCATTGGAGCTGAAGCGACCTGAATTGCTTGTCCCGCTTGAGGACCAGACGTTGGAATCACAAAAAGTCCATTATTACCAAAAGGCTTATAAGCAGCTTTTCCTATTGAGCTTCCAGATATGTCATTACACATCCAAAGGTTTCCGTTTTTATCAAAAGCTAAATTGTCTGGACAAGTTATTCCTGAATCTTCACCACCAAGCATAAAGGTTTCAGCTTTGAAAGTAAGACTTGCGTGATTGCCCTGTGTTTCAGAAATCTTTAAAATGCTGCCATGAAAGTTCCCAGCCGGCTTGTTATTGGTAAGAGTAATATAGACATCTTTTGTTTGAGGATGGATTTCAATATCTTCAGGTCTCGCTAGGGGCGTCGCTCCAACGAGTTTAGCCGCTTTTCTAGTATAGGTTTGAATTTCAAGTTGGCTTTTAAAGTGTTTTTTTAAAAGAGGAGAGTCATTTATGTCTAGTGAGATCCACTTTCCTTGCTCGGTATTGGCAACATAGAGTTTACCTGTATTGAGATTATCTTTAGAAGAAGAAATAAATTTATAAATATGCTCGTCATTTTTATCATCTGCAGAATAGACAATGGCTTTGTCTCCTTCATTTAAACAGGTTGCACATTCATGAGCGAATCTTCCAATTGAAGTATGCTTTTGAGCTTTTGACGTTCTGGGATCGATCTCTACCACCCAGCCGTAGTGCTCTGGCGGGTGAGGGTAAAAAGTCTCCCAGCTGCCCATTGATGCCGTTATTTTTCGAGAATTTTGATCTCTCTCTCCGTAAGACATGTCGTAATTTTCTTCACACGTGAGCATCGTGCCCCAAGGAGTTTTTCCACCTGCACAATTGGCCAGGGTTCCGACTGCGAAGGTCTGGCCTTCAATAGAGACACCACCAGCAAAAGGGATTTTTGTATCTCCTCGGACTCCTTTATTGTATTTAGAGTCGGGATTAAATTTCCAACCGCTTGCCGTTTTGTTCACTTCGATAATCGATCCACCAACTGCGCGTCTTTCTTTGTCGATATTCTCTTTTGTTCTCTCGTACCCACTGACAAAAAGAGGATTCACGTACTCGTGATTCACCCACATGAGAAGTTTGTCGCTTGAGAGGGACTCAATGGCGATATAGTCGTTGTTAAAGCCGAAAGTTTCCGAGGAATTTATTTTATCTCCCCAAGAAATAAGAGTCTGATAATGTAAACCTTTGGCCAAGCCCAGTTCATCTTTCATCTTTGGGGAGATGCCTGTGGTGGATCTCGTTTGACAACTTGCAAGATTTGCCAAGAGTCCATAGTTTGTCAAAGTAACAGCTGTGGCGCCCAAAAACGTTAAAAATTCTCTTCGATCTAGATTTTTCATGATCTTATCATACCCAAAAGCTTCCTAATCGAAAATACAATTTCTTTTGTTGTGTATTAAAGAAACAAATGATTTTATATTCTTATTCAAAAAAACGAGGGATTATGAAACTTTTAATACTTTTATCACTTATTGCGTCAGCGACTTTTGCAAAAGATCTAAACTTTAAGCTTCGAGGGCATGATGGAAAAACCTACTCTTTAGAAGAATTTAAGGGAAAGATTGTCGTTTTGGAATGGTTTAATCATGGATGCCCTTTTGTTAGAAAGCATTACGATTCAAAAAATATGCAGAAGCTTCAAAAGAAATATAAAAGCAAAGTTGTATGGCTCACTATCAACTCAAGTAATGTCGATAAACAAGGTTACTTAAAAGATGAAAAAGCAGCGTCGAAAATTTACGATCTTGAAGGCATGAACTCAAGAGCTCTTCTTATTGATACTGCAGGAAGAACGGGGCAAAAATTTGAAGCTAAAACAACTCCTCATATGTATATCATTAACCCCAAAGGCAAGTTGGTTTATGAAGGTGCTATTGACAGCATTGCTTCGGCCAATGAGAACGATATAAAAAAAGCGACAAACTACGTCGACGATACTTTGGCAAAGCTCGCAGATGGGCAGAGTATTGATTACTTTAAAACAAAACCATATGGATGTTCAGTTAAATACTAAGGATGTAAAATGAATACAAAAACAAATGATTTAGGATTATTATTTTTAAGAGTCGCTGTAGGCTGTCTTATGCTTACTCACGGGATACCAAAGTTTCAAATGCTTCTTGCAGGTGGAGAAATTCAATTTGCGGATCCGATTGGTTTAGGAGTCACTTTCTCCCTCGCTATGGCCGTATTTGCTGAAGCGATTTGCTCTTTCCTTCTTATCATTGGATTAAAAACCCGTCTTGCCAGTATACCACTTATCATCACAATGTTTGTTGCGGCCTTTATCGTTCATAGCAGTGATCCATGGGCCGTTAAAGAAAAAGCAATTCTCTATCTTTGCATGTATATCGTTCTCCTTTTTACGGGTGCGGGTAACTACTCGGTAGATAAAAAACTTAAATAATGCACATCAATTTTTCAGCAAGCTCTCCTATAAGTGAAGAAATTCCATTTGAAGACTTTTTAAAGGTCGATATGCGAATAGGAGAGATTGTTGAAGCCCATGATTTTCCCCAAGCAAGAAATCCCGCGTTTAAAGTAAAGGTTGATTTTGGAGATCCCATTGGCATAAAAAAATCCTCAGCACAGATCACCCATCATTACAGTTCAGACTCACTGGTTGGAAAAAGAGTTGTGGCCGTTGTCAATTTTAAGCCCCGGCAAATTGGAAAATTTATGTCTGAAGTCCTCATTTTAGGCTTTGCAGACGCTCAAGGTGAGATTGTTCTTTTTGACCTTGATAAAGATGTCCCTAAAGGTGCGAGATTACTGTAACTTGAAAAAGCGTAAAACTCTGGTTAGAATTAAGCATGATAAAAGTTGAGACAGAGGTAGACAAATCTAAGTCAGGAATATGCAAAGTACGGTACTGCAACAATCTTGATTATAGTACCGTTGAAAAATATATTGAAAATATTGAAAACGAAAAATGCCAAGATAAGATTCTAGAAAATTTAAAAATCATTTTTAAAGTCCTTAAAAAACAGGTCTTAGAACTCGGAGTCAAGCCAAAAGCGATTCCAGGTCAAAGTCATGCAAAAGTAAATTATCTCGAAAGAGAGACTATTCATGGGACGTTAAAATTTGAAACGCTCTATTTTACTGGAGATAAATTTACAGGTGTTCACACTCATCCTGAATTTGTTGTGGATGAGGTAATTGAAGGTTCACTCAAAGAGCGAAACTTTGAGCCTTGTGAAAATGATCACTATCACTTTTGTGGAACAACCATAAGAGAAGCTTCAGATAGGGTAGAGGTTTTTTGTGATGACGGATTTCTCCATAATGTTTGTGCTGAGGATGAGGGCTGCTTCAGTGCTAGTTTATCGCTTGGAAGAAATAAAGTCGTGATGGTTCCAGAAGAAGATTTAAGAGATCACCAAAACTAAATTCCGCCTAAAGGTTTTGATCTCTAGGCGGAGAATGAATCACTTTCTTTAATTAAAGTTCTTGTTCAAAATTTAAGCTTTCAGTATGTTTTGAGTGGAGGTTTTTAGAGTTCTTTCGAATTTGCTTCTCAATTTTACTCACCACCTGATCAAAAGTTTTATAAAGGTTCATATCTTCGCTGCTCGCAAAGTAATGCTGTTTTCCGTAGTGAACAGTCACTTCACTTTTTTGTTGATGCCGATCAACATCGCACACCCACTTTACGTCGATGTCACCATCAAAATACTTTTCAAGGTGTGTCGCCTTTTCGTGAATTTTACTTTCAATCGCTGGGGTTGATTCAACATGTCTGTAGGTAATGTCAATTTTCATCTTAATCTCCTTGAGTTAAAAATATCTCACAACTTCACTCTAGCATAAAAATTATCATTTTTTTTCAGACTGTATGTGTAGAATTTTACACAAAAATCACCAGCGAGAAAATTTCTTTTAGGGGTGAGTCATCTCCTTAGGGACGACAAGGCTATCAAATGTCTCCTCATCCATATAGCCAAGTTCCACGATGGAGGCTTTGAGTGTCAAATCTTTATCAAAGGCATTCTTTGCGACTTTGGCCGCTTTATCATACCCAATATGTTGGTTTAAAGCGGTCACGAGCATAAGAGAATTATTGAGATGTTTATCTATATTTTTCTTATTTGCTTTGATCCCAACCGCACAGTTTTCATTAAAAGACACAAGAGCGTCGCCTAAAATTTTTATGGAGTGCAGAAGGTTGTGAATCATCACCGGCTTGTAGACGTTGAGCTCAAAGTTTCCCTGTGACCCTGCAAAACTTATGGCAGCATCGTTACCCATGACTTGAACACAAACCATTGAGAGAGCTTCACACTGGGTGGGATTAACTTTTCCAGGCATAATTGAAGAGCCGGGCTCATTAGCCGGAAGTTCAAGTTCTCCAAAACCACACCTTGGACCACTGGCCAGGAATCGAATATCGTTTACAATTTTAAAGACGGAACAGGCCAATCTTTTAATCGCACCTGAGGCTCCAACGACAGCATCGTGAGCGGCCAATGCTTCAAATTTATTCTCTGCTGTGACAAACTTATGACCAGAGATCTGACTAATCTTTTTTGCAACAAGTTTTGCATAGTCGGGATGGGTGTTGAGACCGGTGCCAACAGCAGTCCCTCCAAGTGCCAGCTCTCTTAAAAACTCCAGCGATTGTTCTATCCACTTTTTACCGTGCTTAAGTTGAGTAAGATAGCCAGAGAACTCTTGAGACAAAGTAAGGGGGGTTGCATCCATTAAGTGAGTTCTTCCAATTTTTACAATAGAATCAAATTCAATAATTTTTTCACTAAAGGTTTTTATTAACTTATCTAAGTTTGGAATAAGAGAAGATTCTATCTGCTCAATAGCTGCGATATGCATGGCCGTGGGAAAAGTATCATTTGAAGACTGTGACTTATTCACATCATCGTTTGGGTGAACTGGAGTCTTACTTCCCATCTCTCCACCGGCTAATTCAATTGCTCTGTTGGAAATCACTTCATTGAAATTCATATTCGTTTGCGTTCCAGAGCCGGTTTGCCAAACGACTAGAGGGAAGTGGTCATTTAACTTTCCACTAATGACTTCATCGCAAGCTTTGACGATAAGGTCTTTCTTTTTTTCTTCAAGCTTTCCAAGTTCATAGTTGGCTTGGGCCGCGCCTTTTTTTAGAATACCAAATGCTCTAATCATCTCGGGGGTAAAGTGATCATTTCCAATCTTGAAATTTTCTAAAGATCGCTGGGTTTGTGCTCCCCAGTACTTAGAGTCTTCAACTTTTACGTCACCCATTGTGTCTTGTTCAATTCGATATTTCATAGTCACCCTTTTTGTATGACAGGAGTCTATAATGATCATTTCGTATTTCAAAGGTTAAGAGTCAAATACGGTCAGTTTGTGAAAAATACTACACATTTGAGTTGAATCGTGGAAAGAATAAGAGTTGAGATGTAGGATAAAAATAAAAAAGGTTCTACGTAACCGCGCACGATGATACCTAATATCGTGCGTTCCAAGTAGTCGTAATAAGGCTTTTCATCATTTTGATAAATTCACCCAAAAATTGAAAAAAAAGTGTTTTTTTTACGGCCCTGCATAAAGAAAAAGCTTTTTTGTTTTGATATCTTTTTATCGCCAAACAAAAAAAAACAAACCAAAAAAGCTTTTTAGCAAAAGAACTGCCATGTACAAAACTATCAAAATTGAATCAACTTCTCAAACATTCTCTTCTCATTCTGGTCTATTTTTATTTGAAGAGCTCTGGAAGCAACTAAAACTAGATAAAAGACTCAAATCTAAGATGCCCCGCAAAAAGAAAAACATAGGTCCAACTCAATTAGATAAGTTTAAATCTCTACTTTATTCGTTTGTTGTTGGAAATGATTGTCTTTCTGATATTGATAATTCAAATAAAGATCCATTGTTTGCAGAACTTACTGGGAAGGTTGCAGCTAGGACTCAAGGTGATTTTTTAAAGTCATTTGGAAATAGACATGCTGAAAAATTACAGGAATTTTTAGTTGAGCTAACTTTTGAGCTTAGAGCTTTGATGTTTCCAGATGATATAAAGTTTATTCTTTCAATGGATTCTACGCCTCATGAACATTACGGAAAAAATATGGAAGGGATGGCGTGGAACTATAAAAATATGTGGTGCCTTGATTCTCAAAATGCTTATGATCAATTTGGATTTAGTTATTTGTTCGATCTTCGTCCTGGAAATACTCATTCGGGTAAAGATGCTGAGCGCTGGGTGCATGAAATTTTTAAGAATTGTCCAAGTCATTTAGAAAGATGGTTTAGAGCAGACTCCGCATATGGAAAGCAAGAAGTTTATAAAGCTCTTCAAGCCAAAGGAGCAAAGTTTGCAATAGTTCTTAGGGATAATATAAGTCGATATGTTAGAAAGAAGAATCGAAATATGTTGAATTGGGAGAAGACAGAACTTGAGTTTTTCAAGTCAAAAGAGTGTGAAATAGCGATGTCTCATTACCCAATTAAAAGCTTAGGGGAGATGCGAGTCGTTTTTATTAGAGCCCGAAAGAGCGTAGATGATATCAATGAGGCTCGAGACCTCTTTAAGAATTACAATCCTGAAGAACACGACTATAGACATTATTCTATCATAACAAACATTGGTTTTTCAGAGATGAACAATGAAGAAGTTTTTGAGTTTTATAAAGATAGAGCAACAGCAGAGAGCTATATTCGAGAGCAAAAGTACGGCTTTGATTTTTTAAACTTTCCTTGTCGTCGTTTGAGAGCGAATAAAATTTTTGGATTAGTAGGAACGTTTGCACATAATTTAACGAGAGTAATTTCTTTTTGCATGGAAGAGAAGTGGCGAACAGTTCGAGATAGAAAAAGTGGAGAAAGGATTCGTGTAAAACAGCTTGGATATTTTTCAAAGAGTGTTAGAAGTCATGTCATAAATATTGCGGGGCAGTTGATCCGAAGTGCTCGGAAACTAAAGTTAAGAATTTACTTTAAACAGGAGGTGGTGCTTAACAGGATTATGAAAAATTTATTGTTTAAGTTTAGTTTACAAACCTGAGCGCGTGTTCTTTGAAAAATGAATATTGTAAACCAGCTTGAACTACTGCCACCAAGGCAGACGTGCGCCTTGAGTACGTCTTTGAGTAGTTAAAACATACGCTCGAGAAGAAAGGTTGTGTTTTTATCGGAGGAAAATAGAGAATGGAAATGAAGTAGGGGACAACTTTTGAATAAAGGTTTGGGAATGGCTGTTTTGGCGACAAAATAAGTAGATGAAAAAGTACCTGGGAGCTTTTTGAAGAGAGTTTTGAGTTTACTCGCGGAAAATTTTGATGTTGGAAAAAAAGATAGCGATTTAAAATGAGCCGAATTGAAAAAAAAGAGCTAGAGCAAAAAAAAAGGCGCAACTATGCGACCTCTATGGACCAGCGAACTCAAAATGAGCCGAATGAAAAAAATATTGTCAGAGCAGTGGAAAAGATTCTCGCGGATTTGGGTTGGATTTATAATTATTTTACAGGAAAAAGAGGGGCAAGGCTTATAAAAGCCAGAGATTCAAAGTACAAAATTTAGTGAGAGTTTTATACAAAGATTTGGAGCGGGCGATTTGCCCACTCCTAAATATATGTAATGATTGATTTTTAGTCTAACTGGTAAGTTTTGGTAAGCACTATCGCTTAAAACTTCAGCGTTGGAAGAGATTAACAACATTATCGCGTTGTTATCTTTAGGAAGGGTTATTCCAAGAGACTTCTGTTGCTCCTTGGGTATCTTGGGCGACAAGTCTCAAATAACGCATTGTGGTCTTGATAGTCGAATGACCTACAATTTTCATAACCTTTGCCAAGGAAACTCCCTTGATAAGTAATTGAGTAATAAATGTTGCCCTTAGATCATGGAATTTTATTGGGGTAATACCAATTTTACGACAAAAGTCTCTCAGTACCTTTGCTTGATTTCCCTGAGACCATTCCTTGATGTGATTCTAAAACTTTATTGTCTGGATTTACACTCTTTGACTTCAAGTCTTTAAGAAACATATCAAGTTCATTTGATATTGGAATATAGCGGTTTCTCGTACTTTTGGTAGGGCCTAGACCATCCTTAGTTGACCAGCCTTAGTTACAGAGATAACTTTGTTATCAAAGTCTACATCTGTCCAAGTTAGAGCATAAAGCTCTCCATTTCTCATTCCTGTTAGTAAGGCCATTGCCCAGTGATTGTAAAAGGGATGTGAATTGATGTTAGCCTCATAAAGTAGAGTGTTAATCTCTGTGCGATTAAAAACCAGTTGTTTTGCTTCAGGAACTTTTACTGTTATTCCAAATGCAGGGTTTTTATATAGTATTCCTTCCTCAATAGCCATTGTGAAGATTCTTTTTAACCTCTTCAAAATTCCACGACGAGCTTCCATACTGATACCTGTAATATGTTGATAGATTAAATCATGAACCATAAAACCAGTTATTTGATCAATATAAAATTCGCCCAAAAAAGGGTTGATCCATTTGTTAAAATTTCCCTCATAACCTTGAATTGTGGATATTTTGAACTGTATCTGCATCTTTTTAATACAGATTTTACTCCAGTCATTCAAAGTGTATCTGTGAGGAGTTTCTTTGAGTTGTCTTAACTCAACTTTTAAATCAACTTCTATTCGTTTTGCTTGAGACATGGAAGTTATATTTCGTCTTTTACGATTAACTTGTTTTCCATTTATTCTTTGAGTAGCAAGTACCGTATAAGTGGTATTGCCATTTTTTATTTGTTTATAGATTGGCATTTAGTCCTCCTTTAATTGGAGAACGGTAAACAGATCAGATTTTTTAAATCTTAAGCGGCTTCCTAACTTATATGCCTTTACTCGTGCTCTATGAACTAAGATTCTTAGGGCATTTGAAGATATATTTAGGTAGTAAGCAGCTTCATCCGTTGTTAGCCATCTTTCATTCTCGTCTACTATCTTATTATTATTTCTATTTTCAAAGAGCAACCCAGAGGGGATATGATCCCTCTGAGAAGCTTTATTATAGCCTGAATTTGGCTGAATGTAATTATGTTTATAAGACATTCATACTCCCTATTCTTTAAAGGTTTGAAAATCCGATTAAACTCGCATTTATTTCTTCATAAGATTTTTTATGACCTTCAGAAGTTGTAAATTCTTTCAGTAATTTGCGGCCTTGCACAAAAACCTCACTCCCTTTCTTTAGATATAAATTAGCAAGTTCTGCTTGTTTTCCCCAGACTACTACCTTATTCCAAATCGTTTGTTGTTGATCTTCATCTGTAACCGCTACAGATAAATAACAAACAGGCTTTTGATTTTTTGTGTATCTAAGGTCTGGCATTTTTCCAAGTCTTCCTATAAATAATTGTCTATTGTCCATATTCATAATTAAATCCCTCCTAATTAATTCCTAATTTCTTTACAAGAAATTCACCCAACTCAAGCTTTTGCCCATTCTTTTTATTGTAGTCATCAAGTGCTCTTTGGACTTTCTCCATCTCGCTAAGGCTTACTTCTTGAATCTTGTCTACGTCCTTATCTGTAAGCTTGCTCACAGCATAAATACAAATGTCTTTAAAAAGAATTGGTCTGCCATAATTCTTTTCATTACATTTTAGAAGAAAATCAAAAATCAAACTAAGGCTCTCTTGTTCATTACTCAAATCTACAAAAAACTTTGACTGTTCTTTATTAATTACTGTCTCTCTTGTTTGATTTTTTGGTTTTCTTCCTCTTTTTTTTATTATTACCTCATTATTATTTTCCATCTTCTTTACTCCTTATATTAGGCTCGCTTAACTCTTTATATTACTTTTCCCGCGTAGAAATTGACTCCATCTATCGATCATCGTGAGAGAGAGGGAGTCAATTTCGGTGCGGGAATTTTGGTAACAAAATTAGGAGTTTAGCGAGCCTATGGAAATGTCTATTGTTGAGCATTTACACCCCTTTTATAAGCTTCAAAAACATCTCGTAACTTCATTTTGTTCTGATCTTGGATCACATCAAGTTCTGTTAGATCAGTTTCTTTCGCTGTCAATGATGGTATAATTACGAACAAGAATCGGTTTAAATTTTTCTCACCCACGGTATTTTTAATTTCTTCCATATAGGTGTTCATCACGGATTGTTTTGAAAAAAAGTACAAAACATACTCATATTTCGAGCTAATTATATACTGCTTAGCTTTCTCACGTATTCGTTGTTTCTGCTTTTGGGTTAATTCTAGCTCTAAGGCAATATTAATTTTTTTACCACCGACTTTGATACCCATCATTGCATCAGGTATGACTTTGAATGTTTGCCTAAAGTCTCTTTTATTTAACAATTCATGCTCAAGACTTATGTAATCAACCCAGTTTAGATTAAAAAAACTTTGTGCTAATTCTGACACCTTCATATCATGTATCAAAGAATCTTTTGATATAGCGGTTGGATTCTTTTCATTCGATATTTGGCGTTCTCCGAATGAGCTAAAAAAGATATATTTTTTCCCATTGAATCTATGTTTAAATGATTCAACAATCTTTTCTTTCTCCATTTCTCTGATAATTCTAGCAAAATGAAAGTAGTTTGGTTCTGTGTCACATGCTCTCCTTAGGCTTTCTAAATCCATAATTCTCCACTTTTGTAATGGTGCTAGGTAGTTCATGTAAATGCTATTTAAATGAGTAAATTGGGTCATTGCTTCTCCTTAAACTTTTATGCTTATTATTTATTTTTATTGATAAGCTCATTTAACTTTTTTAAGTCGTCCATACTCCTGTTTCGTACATTGATTAAATTTAATCTTGTAGGACCTTGTCTTAAGAGAACTGCTTGTCCTATTGTTAAATTTTTTATGATATCTGGATGCACAAGAAGCTCATTAACTTCTCTAATGCTTCCTCTATTTTGAAGCTCGCCATCTTCCATCATAAGTGTTTCTTTCTTTGAAAGAATTGTTCCAATGGCATTAGCAAAGAATGAAGCTGACTCATCTAGTCTTTGCTTTAGAATAAATAAGTTGCCCGAATTCTCTACTATTTGCTTTGTAAGATCAGAATTAATTCGATCTATATCTGAGGCTGTTTGAACTGCAAGAGTTAATTCAATACCAGCACCTCTACATTTATTTTGAAGCTCTATGAATTCTGGAGTTACTAAAGAGCCAAACTCATCAAAATACACACTAATTGGATTTTTAAGTCCTGCCCTGGGATCTTTTTCATCACTGAGTGTTTTATAAGAGTTATAAAGAAGTTCCCCTAAAAAGAGTTTGCCTACCGCCATTGCTGTTTCTCCATAGCCTTGAGTAGATAGACCAATGTAAAGACATGCTCTCTCTTCACGAACTTTTGAAAGGGTAAGGCCTTCATTGTCAGAGTTTAAGATCTTTCCAAAATCAGATTCTAAAATTGCTTCTATCTTTGCTATGAGTCCTATATTTTCCTTACTTTCCATCTTTTCAAGTTCTTCAAAGATTGCTTGTAGGGTAAAGGCTTGATCAGATGCTTCTAAAATCTTTAGTGATTTTGTTAAGCTTCTTCTAGAGGCATCTCGGTAATAAGGCTCTGACCATTCAAATGCCCTCATTATTCGATCTGTAACTTGGTTTACTGTACCTTCAAGAACAGGATTGAGTGAAATCGAATCATGGTAGTGCTCAGAGAAAATATAGCAGGGCTTTTTATACCTCTCACAAATTTCTTTAAATGTGTTAAGTGCTTCCATATCTCCTTTTGGATCAAAAAAGATAATGGGTTTATTCTTTCTTAATGTGTGTTCTTGGAGAATACTCATAAGGTTTGTTTTACCAAAACCTGATGCACCAACAATAAAACTGTGACGTCTAAAGTCGATTTCATCTAAAAGGAAATCTTTACGGTTTTTAGTATCTATTCCTAATGAATCTTCAAGATCCGTTGTCTTCTTGACATTTAAAGCCTTTCTATCAATCTTCTCCAAAACAAGATTTTTACTAAACATTTTTTTAAAGACCCACTTAATGAATTCTTTTCCCAGTTCAGCTATCAACAAACATAGTTCATGAAAGATTTCATAAATAGGTGAAAAAATATCAAGTTGAGGTGATTGTTTCTTATTGTTCATAAATATGCTCCCATGCCTTAAAAGGACTTATTTGAATTGTTCTATTGCCGACCTCAATTGTTTGAGCTTCCGACTGATATTCGAGAATAAATTGTTTTTTTACCTTTCCCTCAAGCTCTTTTGGTAACTTTTCTAGTGGTACTTCGTACTTTTTAATTGGTTTGAAGTTTACTTCTGGTTTAATGTTTTTTAATTCTGGGGAGAAATCAAATAAAGGAACCTCCTTGTGATTTTGCATTGGTTGATCTAATAACATTGATTCTTTTACTTTCTTTTTAGGTGAGTCGTGCATTAAGTAAGCTATTCCTGCTCCTGCCAGAGCACCAATAACACCGCCTAGATAAGCATTCTTATTTGTCGACTCTTCATCAGGGGAAAACACAGCACCTCCTGTTCCTCCCACTAAACCACCGATTAAAGTGCCGCTGGCAACCGATTTTTTTAAGGTAGAGCAAGATGAGCAAAAAAGTAGAATTAATAAAATGTTAATTTTCATTTAAAGCCTCCATGAAGTAGATCAATATTTCAGTGCCAGCTTCAATTGTGACGATTGGAATCGTTGATTTTATTTCTTCTAGCAATATTTTAGATGTTGTTCCTGCTGAATTTATTGCACCTTGTAGCAATTGATTTTTTAGTGAGCCGTCTTGTATCGTTCCAAAAGGAGTTGTTACTCTGTTTTGTGCTGCTGATAGCATCCCTTGAGAAAAGTCACTAATAATTGCACCAGTTATTAGATCTTCTTTACCATCTTCATAAATCCCTTGAAGGCCACTTGAACCATCAATATTTAGTAGTTGTGCTGATATCTGTATTTCTTTGTCGCTAGTAATCAACTTATTACAAATACAAAATACTCGCTTGTTTTGGGTTATGGCCTGACAAGAAAATTTACTGTTATAGGGGAGACCTTGATTAAGATGGGCTCTTACTAAAACAGGACTTGCTTGATTGGTTGATACAATTGTGTTTAGAAGAGTACCACGGTATGTTTTTCCTGTGAGGATTGTCTTTTGTCCTTCCCAAATAACAGGTAAAGTCGTCCTTGATTTAAGTAATTCATTGAGTCTTTTGTTGTTCTGAATAAGGTTTTCAAGTAAATCATTCTTAGTTCTCCTTTTTATTGAAACAGTTTTTTTTAATTCTTTCTTTTTAAGCATGGTTATCCTTGGCTCTTTTGCCCATAACTCTGTATTTTGAGTAAAACTACCCATGACAATTAAAATAATTGTTAAAAATTTCATATAAATGCCTTTTTTGTTACTTAGTTAAGAATGCGTTTTCCATTTAGTAGAATGGGTACTCCTTTTGAGAAGTACTCTCTTTTTTTTACTTTGATAGAGTTCACCCCAACTTCATTTTCAGAGTTATTAATAAATAGAATTGAAGATTGTCCTTCAAGTATTTCGTACTTATCGGTTTTGATTTTTTTTGTAAGTGCATGGCTTCCAATTCCATCTTTTATTTCTATAAATTGATGTGGAATATTTGAAGACTGCCTTAAGTCAAAATAGTATTTTCTCTCTTTAGTAATAACGAGTAAATTGGAGTAATTTCCATCCATGAGAGGCTTTAATGCCAAAGTTCTATTATTATTTGTAACTTGAAAAAACACTTCTTCTTTACCCCCACCATATAAATAACTCACAATTTCAGAATCGAAACTGAGAGTAGTCAGAAGATTAAGACTTAAAAACAATGTGGTAATCTGATTCATTAAAATATAGAACATCATTATAGTTCCTCTTTGATTGCAAGCTCGTCTAGTTGAATGATTTTATAATGAAATGGATAAAAGATGCTCTCTTCTAAGTTGATCTTGAATGCTAGTAACTTACCCTCTGATTTTAGAATAATTTTACAAGACTTCTCTTCCAGCGATTCTAGCTTGAGTATTTTATCTATAATGAGTGAAAAAGGGGATTTGTTAACTAAATCTAAAATTCCGTCCGTTATCACATAAGAATTTGGCTCATTACTTGCTAAACTTTCAAATCCAATACGACAAACTTCTACAGATAAAAGTCTTTCCTCAAATATTGCTTTTCCTTTGTAAAGATAATGCTTTTGTTGAAGAAAAACACTTAATGTCGTTAGTGATGTGACAATAAGAGTAATTGCTAATGCGACTTTAAGTTTTTTATTCTCTTTTAAGTAGGATGCTTTGTAGCTATCAAAATCCATATCTATTTCTCCTTTCTTAAATTATTGTTTTTAACAGGTCTATGTACTTTATTGGGATCAACATTTGTGCCACGAATGCCGTACTTTTTCTTAATGGCCTGTGCTTTATGAGGATTAATTCCATTCCAGTATTTTTCGTTAAATTTAAAATTTTGTTTTCGTAATCTTACGAATGGGTCTGCTTGAGTACTAGAATCTTTAATAGGTTTTAATTCTCCCATCTTGGGTTGATTCTTACTCATTGGGCTTTTCTTAAACGCTTGTGATTGTTTTGACTTGTTTGAAGTCTGATTCGTTTGCTGTGTGGTTGAATTTATCTTTGATAGCTTAATAGCATCATCTTTTGTTAAACCAACTGATTTTAGCCTTTGATCGAGTGGTCGGCCCTGAGTGAAAGGAGATTTTATTTTCCCCTTGCTCTCAACAAGTTTTAGACTTTTATTATCTGGAGCTAAGTCTTTTTTTAGTAAGTCTTTAATTGGAGGCTCTAAGAATGAATTAGCTCCAGATTTACCAAAACTGCGAGTTGCACCTTTAAATGTTGTTGCTAGCATTGGATATAGTGCCATTGCTTTTAGGCCTGAGCTGACTACCATTGACCCCATCTTAGAACCAAACGAATGAATTCCATCTCCACGAACCATTCCATAGGTAATAAGAGGACTTATAAGTAAAAGAAGAGTCACCCCAAACAGCCATATAATGGAATCTATTTTGGCAATCAGTAATTCTCCATTTAAAGCACTTGTTTGGATACTGTTACCAACTAAAGAAAGTATCGCAACAATAACAAACGGCATGGCCATGCACCAAATACTTGCTTGAATAGTTCCTTTTAAAGCGTCTTTAGTCCATCCCAGAAAGTAGAGTATTGCTGTAAAACCAGCAAATACATAAGTAAGATGATATACGCTCGAATATATTAACTTTAAAAGCCATATGAATATTTTTGCAAGCATAAAAAATGTAGTCGCAATAACATCATTGATATTCGGAATTAATATACTCTTTAATGAATCCCATCCTTTTTTTTCTTTGGTTTGAACTTTGATCTGAGTCCATTTTTTTACAAACAAATTCGTAGGACTTACTTTTTTTAGAGTTATACTCGCACTTTCTAATGCAATTTTGGTCGCTTCTGTGTGGAAGCTGTAAAATGCACCCATAAATATAACAACAAGAAATAATTTTTTAACAGGCTCTGCAAAATTCATCTCTCCAAAAAACTCTAGAATTAATGAAATTGTAAAAACAGGAGCTATAAAGTAATTAGTGATCTTAATAAGCTCTTCGTACAATCTAAATACACTTTGATCTTCAATTAAAAGCATATCTTTTAGAATATTAATCATTTTTTATCCTTATCAATTCCGTAAAACTTTTGCTTTTGTATTTGCTCCAGTCTTTTTTCTTCTAGTTGTTCAGCTTGCAGTCGATTACTAGTGGACATTTTTTCTAAAATCTCTAACTGAGTATTATGCATCTCTACATTCTGCTCATAAATCAAAGCTGTATTTTGAGCAGTTACTTGCGTCGCTCTTCCTGTAGTGCTTGCATCTTTTGCTGATTTGATCTGATGTTCTGCAAGTTTTCCTTTTTTTTCGTTTATCTTCTTTTGTCTTTTAACTAGAAACTTTGTCCTATCTTCTTCGTTTTTAATGTCTTTATACTCATTCATGAGACCTTTTAGTTCTGCCATTGAGTATTTTAGTTCTCTTATGGCCCAATTAAGATCCCCGAGGTTTTTAGCTTCTTTTTTTGCTGCCAATGATTCAGCTACAAAAAGTATTCTTTCAGCTCGCCAATAGTGATCCATCATTAGTTCATTGTACTCTTGCATCTTTTTTGTATATTTCTGTGTATTTGTTACAAGTTGTTCCAGCTCATTTAGCTGACTTGCAGTTGTAGAGGCAATTTCAATTAGAACCGCAGTTTCCTCTCCAAACATAGAAGAATAAACAGGCATTGATAAAGATAGCGCTAGAACACTTGCAGTTAATTTAATCTTCATTAGTAAACTCCCAAAAAGGATTTTTGAGCTTACAATAGTTTTCTATACACTCTGTGAAAGAGAGGTACTTGTTGTTTTCAACCAAGTAAGTATTGAACTTGATGGATTCATCTTTGTTTGTATTAAATAACTCGTACTCCAGATGAGTAGGATAGTAACGAATAGGCTTTTTAATACCTTCTGAAAGTAATAAGAATTCACTGTATGCCCCTTTTTTTGAATAAATACTCTCTAGCAACTCAATTGACTGATAATCTATAAACTCAGATTCAGATAAGCTTTGCCTGAAAAGGAGTTTCCAATGTGTGTTTTGAATAATGACTCTACCGAGTTGTGTTATTGAAAAATCATCTAAATTTTGAGAAATGGCAATTGCACTCGCATGATGTTTTCTAAATGTTCTGAAACATTCAGCAATATAGTCAGCATTCTTGTTTAAAAGATGCCAACATTCATCAAAAACAAAGACTTTTTTGCCTTCTAAGTTTTTAAAATACTCAATTAGATATATGATCAAAGGAGCTTTCATAGCTTCTGGATAATCTGAGAAATCACAATACGTTAAATCATTTAGTTGAATATCTTCATCGGAGAAGTATTCTTTAATCTCTGAGAAATAAAAACTAATTCCTTCAAATTCTTTTTCAAGTTCAATTAGAAAATGATCGAAATTTATAATTTTCAATTCCAAAATATCTTGAATTACAGAAAATAGCCTACCTTCTTCCATTTTTGTTGTTTTATCTTCAATTACAGATAGTACAAATTCTTTTAAGTAAGTAGGGTTTTTAAATTGAAGTGGATTAAACTTATGAGATAAGACTTCACCGTGATAATACTTAGTTGTTTTATAAAAACTATTTCCAAGATCAAGGACAACTGCCTTAGTTCCTTTTCCAAGTTCATATTTAAGTATTTTATTGGCCATCATTGACTTACCCTGTCCTGATGTACCAGTTATTAAAACATTATAATTAATAGATGTTGGATTGAAAAGATCCCAGTATAGCTCTTTATGACTTCTTGCTGTTAACTTCAAACCACCATCATGAATAAAATCTATATGAAATGGAAGCATTTTACTGATATAGTTTGATGAGCATAGTTGCGACCTCTTAAAACTAGGTTCAACTCCAGGAATTAAACTTTGGAAAAAGAATGAAAGTCCTTTTTCCTCTTGAAATAATAATGAATCTACGCTTTTAAATTCATGAACTAAGTCTTTTGATTTTTGATCTAATTCAATTTTATCTTTCGCCTTTAAAATAATAAAACATTCAATATCAAGTAACGCAATCTCACCATGAGAAAGATTTTGGAGCATAGTCTCGGCTTCTTCATAAGCATTCTCAGAATCTATATCTTTCATTCCCTTAAATAGACTTGAGTAGTGCAACTTCCTTCTGAAGTTAATGATTCCTTTTGCTTTATTTGATTCTTGCTTTCTAATGTGAAGAACAAAATCAGGCCATGATAGGGTATCTAGCTTTTCAATGAAGGTAGGAAACTCTTTAACTGAAAACAGTCTTACAAAATCAGTTCCACAAGTTAAGTAATTTTCGTGAAAGTTAACTTCCTGTGGATACGTACCAAAAAAGTCTTCTAATGGTGTTGTTGATGGTTTTTGAATACCTTGACTGATTTTAAAGTCTGAGAATGAATTTACATATACTTTTCCTTCTATCCAGTAGAACTTTATCTCTCCATTACAGTTAATGATGTCTTTTTCAATATCAGTAAATATTTTTTCGCTTTTTGAATTAGTCACCCCCTCAATATCTGAGGGAGTGATTTTATAAAAAGAACTAACTTTACCACTTAATGAAATCAATTCGTGTCCATTTACATGATATAAAGGAATCATTTTCGACCACCTTTAAATTGTGTTAAATCCATTTGATTAGATTTTTTAGATAAAAAGCCTTTTAGGTCAAAGTTCTTTTTAATGAATTTGATAACAATGATAAATCCCAAACAAATTATCAAACTGTGAAAAGAGGAAAGATTTAGTATCATTGCAATGTATAGAGCTAATACTAATGCTCCGATCTCATAGAAACTCAGTCCATAAATCACTGGATTTGTACTTAAGAATTTTGGAAATCGTTCCATTATGCTAATCCTTTGATAAAAGTTAGAATACTTGGGCCTAAAATCACTATTCCAATCCCCATTAAAACTTGTGTCATTTTTGCTGATGCATCTTGCTTTCCTAGCATGAAATATATCCCTGCCAAGCATAGTCCAAATAGAGCAACTCCAAGTCCGATTCTGTTAGTTTCTTGCGCTAGCTTATCTGCTGTAGCCTTTAGGCTTCGAGCAAATACATTTTGTGAAAAAAATAAATATATACTTATGAGCAAAGCCATCTTTTCTCCTAGTTATAGTTGTTAGTTATCGTTGAAATTAGATCTACAATCGTTCCAGTCCAGTATTTCTTTAATTGGCCTTTTGATGGTTTGTAGCCTGTTCTTCGATCAGGTTGTCCCCAAGGAACTTTTTTCTGCCAGTCTTCAAACTTCCAACTTGTTACTGCTAAAGGAACCTTTCTCTTTGCAGACTCTTGAAGACAAATTAATCCAGCATGAAAGACTTTATCTATGTTGTGACCTCCCATAGAATTGATCTGGACACCTTCTCCAATCTCACCAACTTTAATAGGAAGCATTCTTATAAAAGCGACGTTTTCTTTTCCTGCTTCAATAACTTCTAGCTCGTGTAGATCTTTTAGAACTATATGGAGATACTTGTAGGATTCATCTCCTTTAAACTCTAAAGTTAGATGGTTTAAGGCAATTAGCTCTTCTAGATTTAAAACTTTGTTATTAATGAGTATCTCAAAAGAAGATTTTGCTTCATCAATATTTTGTACAAACCATTGACGATTAAAGTTTGAAAAGGAGTTGATTTGAAATTCAGATGAAACAGACCAGTTAGTACCAGTACAATTCCTACAATTAGGCGGGCGATATGCAAAACGTCCATCTTTTACGTTGAGCTCTACACCTTCAAGTTCATTTAGAAAGATTGAAATCTCCATTTCACTATTATTGGTTATATTCCCTAGAGCATAGAGTTTTCCGTTATCTTTACTTTTAACCTCTTTTGAAAAAGAGTACACTTTCTCATCAACTCTTTTTGATAACTCAGTTCCAGTTAAATAGGATAAAGTAATTGCATCATTTGCTGTGAAGTTATGTTTCAAATAATGATCTTTGATTTTATTTGTCATAATAAACCACTTACCGAGTTTATCTTCTTTGTTTACTTCATGAAGATACGAGTAGTCGGGGAGGTTTGTTGTGAATTGCTCAACTTGCGTTAAACTATCTTCAGAGACTGTGAATTTATCTGAGTAGAGTTTAGTTAAGATATCAATGAACTTTTCTCCATTCTGTTTGATTGCAACATAGTTTAAATCAAACTCAAACGGAGTCGTCTTATAGATCGGAATTGTTTTAGCCTTTACAGATGCAAGTAGATCAGAATACTTCATTTTCATACTAGGAATAAAAAAGTCCTTAACTTCTGAAATAATAAACTCCCCATGACGAAAATATGTATCTTCAATTAACTCTGCTGGAGGATTCATAATTTTGATTTGGAAATCTTCTCTTGTTCCTGACTGAAATACACGATCGAGTTTTTCAGTATGCAGTAATACATAAGATTCTTTTGAGTAACTATAATAGTAAAAGTTTAATTCGACTTCTTCGATACTTTCAAAAAGTGGTGATTCCATTAACTTAAGAGTGTTTTCTAGTGAGATCGTAGAGTCTTTAATATTACTTTTTGACCAATATCGATATTCTCGTGCTTTTTTAAAATAAAAATCTTTGTCGATCTCAGGATATTTTATCCATGTGAAGTCCTGTTGTTTAATTTCTCCCCATGACACACCAGAGAACCGGCCCAGCTTTGCTGCATTATCGTATGAGTTTTCTTTTAAAAATAAATTACCAACTCGATACTTAAAGTCTGGATTATCTCGGGCAATCTTTGTATCCATAACAAAATTTGTTTCATTATCAAAATTCACAGTAATGTTATAGTCCTGAAGGAAATTTACTCTTAACTTGGGTAGGTTTGCTATATGACGATCATATCCATTTTGAATTTCATCATAATCACTTATCTTGTCACCATCAGAGTCGAGCTTCTTTAATTCATCTTCAGGTATTCCCGTTTGAGGCTCTCTTGTTGAAGTTATCGAATCTTCTTTCTTTTTATTTTCACTTTTAAATGAGCAAGCGGTACTAAATATTAATATAATCAATAATAAATAATTCATAAATTCTCCGTTAGTTGAATGCCATAAGGCAATTGAGTTGCTTTCTAATTCGAATAAGTCTTTTTGATATTGAAATTCGTCTAAGTTCTTTTTTAGATATAAGCTTCTCTAAAAGTTCAATCTTAATTCTTATGTTCTCAGGATTTAAGTTTTTCATTAAATGTTCTCCCTTGTGTTATATCGCTCTATGATAGAAATATTATCTAGCGAGAGAGCAATCTCTTTCATGAGTTTAGATAAAGGCCTATTACATACGATCTCTTCGATACTAATAGTCCCAAATAGATCCATGACTTCTTCTTTTAGTTTTGAGTATCTTTTTTCCATGTCATTTCCTCCTATAGGAATTTTGGGTAAGAGTTTTTTATTATTTCTAGTTGTTCTCTCTCAAGACGTTTAATGTAGTCTTCGTGGATGAGAAGATTCTTTAGAAATCTTTTTATTCTTTTCATTCTTGTTCTCCTTTTTAGTTTTTATTGCACCCATAACTTTTCTCTCAAAAGTCTCGTGAGACTTCTTCGTAAAGATTTTTGAATTCGATTGGAATTTTGTTTCCTGCAATTGAAAAATATTGATTCATGTTCACTCCTTGTGTTTAGCATTTGTAAGTCAAGAATGATGCCAACTTTTGAGTTTGAATCTTGCGAATGAAATTAATTACTTAATTGAGGGCGTTAATATTGAGATTGATTTAAAGGCAATTGAGTGTTGATTAAAGATCAATGCTAAGGGAGCATACTTTACTTTGATCTTTAATAAATATAATATACTGGGGTATAGTATAGTATTGTAAGTCAAAGGATTCCTATGGGGCATTTAGCTGAAGATAACAAAAAGATCATTTCACGAATTAAGAGAATTAAAGGACAGCTTGAAGCAGTAGAAAGAGGACTTGTAGAGGGTAAGGATTGTTTTGAGGTCTTACAAACGCTTAGTGCATGTCGAGGTGGTTTAAATGGATTAATGGGGTCTCTTGTGGAAGATCATATTAAAGAGCATGTTATGACAAATAAAACGAATCCAAAGTCAGCTAAGGATAAATCTTCACTAGAACTTATAAAATTATTAAAAACTTACTGGAAATAGGAAGAAATATGTCACACGCATCACACACTCATACACATGATTATGTAATCCAAGATGATAAAATTGGTTCCAATGAAAAAAGAACCATTTTTGTGGTCTTACTGACTTTTGTAACAATGATAGTAGAAGTTTATTTTGGTTATATTACTGGATCAATGGCTTTACTCGCTGATGGTTGGCATATGGCCAGCCACGTTGGAGCTTTAGGTATTTCAGTTATTGCATATAAACTAGCAAGATCAGAAAAGCTTAATTCAAAATTTACTTTTGGAGCAGGTAAGTTCATTCCGTTAGGAGGTTATACAAGTGCATTAATGCTTGGATTAGTTGCAATATTCATGGGAGTTGAATCCTTTCATCGTTTTCTGAACCCTGAACAAATAAATTTTACAACAGCGATTGGAGTTTCAATTCTTGGGCTTATTGTAAACCTTGTAAGTGCATTATTGTTATCTGGAGATCACGATCATCATCATGGGCATGACCATAGTCACAAACATCATCACCATGACGATCATGTGCATGATCATAATCATAAAAGTGCTCTTGTTCATGTTATTGCTGATGCATTTACCTCTGTCTTAGCAATTGTAGCTTTAGTCCTTGGTAAGTATTACGGTTGGACTTGGGCAGATCCAGTTATGGGAATCGTCGGTTCTCTCGTTATATTGAAATGGGCCTACGGTCTTTGTAAGGCTACTGTATGGGAGCTACTTGATGGAAATTCAAAGTTAATAGATGCTGATGCGATTAAATCACTTTTTACAGAAGATAAGGAGGTAGAGGTAACAGATTTACATATATGGAGAATTGCTCCGAGTGCCCATGCCTGTGAGGTTGTCATTTATAATAACTCACTAAAGGGGAGTGAATATTATAGAGATATTATATTAAGTAAGTTTGACATAGAACATCTAATTATTGAAGAAAGGACTTGTGTTCATTAACATAATTATAATAATTGAAAAAATCTTAGTTACGAAGTAGTCAGTTTCCACGTGAAAAGGCAAAGGTTGCGTCGACATAATTATAAAACCTCGCTGTAACAACAAGGATCAAATCGATATGTTTTGTTGGGTTGAATCCCTCAAAAACATAGGTGCCCACAGATAAAATTAATTTTTTTGCAAATGATGGGAAAATTTCAAAATCAATGGAGTTTGACGTAGTCCGAATTTTGGAACTCAGTTTCATCCTAAAAATAATAGGAAGCCAAAGAAGAAGAAGACTTGATTGGCTAATGGAAAAACCTTGAAAAATAAAAAACTAAAACTTCAATTAATAGAGTAATTCTCTAAATTGGATTAAAGGCAAAATAATAAAATGTTAAAAAGTAACTAGAGACTTTCTAAAGATGAGAATTATATCCCCATGGTGTACCTCAGTAGTAAAAAATATTATTGAAGTTTATATCTTTTTTACTGAGGAGCCTGTTTTAGACAAGTCGGATTCAAAAGAGTAATATTTCTTTGCTTGGTACCGTCTCAATGGAGACTGGTGTAATGATCGGAGCAGGAGTCATTGTTCTGACTGCCAAATTGTCAATTACGCTTATAATATCTAAGTAGTTGATATCATCTATCTTGCCTTGGTTTTATGTGGCTGCTTTGTGGCAAAGGGTACATTCTCAAGATATTTTTGGACTACAGTCCGTAAAATTTTCTTAATAATTGTTTAATTCAAAAGTATATCGACTTATTTTCCATCTTTATAACTGTACCCAAGGTGAGGTATTCTTGTGTTACCAACAAGCATGTATGGAGTTTCTTAGCTAGTAGAACAAAAGGTGGAAAAATTGAAGTATATCATTTTTTTATTATTTTTCTTTTGCTATCCCACAGTCGGACATTGCAAATTATTACAAATTATCCATACAAACGACTTACACTCTTACTTTAAGGGACCTCGTGTTGGTAGCGGAGGGTATGCAAAAGTAAAGTCGATAATTAATACTATTCACGAAGAAGCAAAAAATAATAATATTGAAGTTTTGCAAGTTGATGCAGGAGACTTTGGAGAGGGGACATCATTTTTCTTATCAAATGAAGGAGTCGATTCTTTTAAAGCATTAGAAAAACTTGGTGTTGAGGTTAGTGTCCTTGGAAATCATGATTATATGTTAGGGGGAGATGTACTTAGTTCACAAATAAATCGTGCCAATATATCGACCCAAATTATATCAGCAAACTTGCATGCAACACCTGAAATGAATATTGGTGATACTGTAAAACCTTTTTTTGATACAACTAAGAATAAGATTTCCATAAGGGTAATAGGACTAACAACTTCTGCTCCCCATTTTCAATATCCTATAAAACCTGGACATATTGCACCATATTTAAAAGTTGGTAATGATCAGGCAGACAAGGCCAAAAGTGAAGGCAAAGACTTAGTCATTGCATTAACACATATAGGTTTAAGTGAAGATAAAAAATTAGCTGCAAAATCAAAGAACATTGATCTTATTATTGGTGGACATAGTCATACTGCTTTAAACGAAGAAAAAATAATTTTTAATAAAATGAACCAACCAATTCCCATAGTGCAAGCTGGATCAAACTCACGATATGTTGGCTCTCTTTTAATTGATGTTGTCAGGGGCAAGCCAGTTAAAGTTTTAAAATATAATTTAATTCCAATAGAAGAGGATACAACTGAAGATGTAGGAATTAAGTTATTTGTACAAAAAGCATATAATAACTTATCAAAATACTTTGATCGTAATCTTGAGCAAGTGATAGGATACAGTAAAATTGATCTTTCGGGCTTTCAAAATGGTGTTCTGGTGCTGCGACCATCATGTTGGGGAAAACATATGGCAAGGATGCAAAAAGAAGCTCTTGACTCTGATGTAGGACTTCATTTGGCAAATTTTGAGGGAGATTTTATTCCTGCAGGGCCAATTCGATTTATTGATATGATTGATAACTTTCCTCACTTAGGTAAATATGAAGATAATGGATGGGAGATAACTAAGTTTTCAATTCACGGTAAGTATTTAAAGTTGCTTATGATCGTACTCCAAAACAGTTCCATGACAGCTGGACTCAATCTTGATGGCATTAGCTTTAAGAGGTGGGTAGTACCTCGTAGAGTTCCAATTATTGGAGGAAGAACTTTAATTTGGAAACTTAGAGTTGGTAATAAAAAGGTAAAGCGAAATAAATTATATTCATTATCAATGCCTTTGGAAGTTGCACATACTTTAAGATCTTTAGTTCCTAGAAAGCTAAAGAACAAGCTGCCATACTTTCATCATACTGGGATCTTTTATTGGGACATTATGGAGGATTATATTAAGAAAAATTCACCTATTCAGTGTCTCTCTAATAACTCTAAAGAAATATAGCATTATAAGAATACTAACTCTTTTTCGCGACCTCACTCTTGGCGTCTACCTCTTAACGGAGGATAAATGCTTTCTTTGAAATGAAAAATATTACTTTTCTATATATGGTAAGGTTATATTTATTGTAACTATGTCCTGGACTCCTATACCCATATAACTAACACCATCAATTCCAAATTCCTTGAGACTTAGCGTGAAAGAAGCGGCTATCTCGGAGTTTCCAACTTTTTTGTAAGTGAATGTTGACTGTTGAGTTTTTCCTAGGACTTTAAAAATACCTTTTCCAGTTCCATTTTTTCCTTGCGCAGAGATCAAATTTAGAGCCGCTTTAGGATCATTTTCAATCCCAAGCTTTTTCTTTAAATGCTCATCTCTAAGGTCTATACCTGTTTTAAGGTTTTTAACTAATATTTTTATATCATTAGCTTCAAGGCTTCCATCTTTTAGATAAACTTTTCCTTTAATTCGATTAGACTTTATTTTAAAAGAGCCGGCAGGGGATAGCTCTACATCTATAGATATAGACTTATTAAGTGCGAAACTGATATTAGCTTGTAATAAAAGTGTGAATATAATGAGTAACTTCATTTTGTCTCCTTTGAATAGCCTGAGATTATCATCACCGCGAGTTGTATGCCAAATTAATATTAAACAGCTCTGCTTTGTCAGGATGTTTGTTCTTAAATGTTCTATATGATCTTTCATCTTTCACATTTGTAGATTAAATTACTTTTGGGCATTTAGCAATGCGTAGATATCGATTACAACTCTTACTTCTTAAAATTGATAAAAGTCATATACATCGTATACCAGTGGGGGGTATGGTGCCTATGAATACAATTTAATTAATTTACAACAAATAGTCAATAACCTTATTGATGAGAGAGTGGGAAATTATCCAAAATTGAAATGCTTTCAGATTATAAATATTACAAAAGATTTTTCAAACAGGGAGTTGGTATGAGAAAAAATTTAATTTTAGTCTTTTTATTGTTTGTTGGAGTGTCTTGCACAAATGATGCTCCTACTTCAAAAACAACAACTGAAACTTCATACTTAGAGCAAGAAATGATTGTTTATAAAAATCCTAGTTGTGGATGTTGCACTAAGTGGGTTGAGCATATGAGGGATAATGGATTCAAACTAACAGAAAAACCAATTGATAACTTATCAGAAATGAAGGACTCCTTAGGTGTTCCGCAAGATAAAAGAAGTTGCCACACCGCTGTTATGGGGAAATTTGTTTTTGAAGGACATGTTCCTGCCGCTAGCATCAAAAAATTTCTTGAAGATGTAAATCGTAAAAAAGGTTTAGTTGTTCCTGATATGCCCATGGGAAGTCCCGGAATGGAGTATGGAAAACATAAAGAGAAGTTCAATGTTTATTCTTTTGATAGTACAGGACACACAAAAATATTTGAAAAATATTAAAAGAATTGTTTGTAGAACGCAGGCTTTAAATAAGTTTTAAGTCCGGAGAAATCAGTTTTGTCTAGCCATTAGGGTGATTCAATATAGGAGCTGGTTTCTTATATTGATGGTAAGTCTTTTTGTTTTATATTACGTAATGTGCAATCTTATATTACACCTTACTAATAGAGCAATTATAGACAGATGCACTTGGACTATAAATTAACGGTAGCCGAAATTAAAGTGATTAATAATTGGATAAAAGAGTCTCAAAAGATTCTAATTCAAAAATACAATTTGGAGAAAAATGTGAAGTTACTCATTCTTATGCTTTCAATTCTTATAAGCCTTTCTAGTTTTGCAAAAAGCTATGATCTTACAATAGATGAAAAAAATGTTTCATTCTCTGGTAAAGAAAGAGTGGGAATGGCCATAAATGATTCTATTCCGGGACCGGTATTAACATTCACAGAGGGGGACACTGCTGAGATTAATGTCACTAATAATATGGATGTTGAGACCTCTATTCATTGGCATGGGCTCATTTTACCTAACTTTCAAGACGGCGTGCCTTACTTAACAACACCACCTATTAGGCCCGGTGAGACGTTTTCATACCGTTTTCCAATATCACATTCGGGGACATATTGGTATCACTCGCATACAGGTTTACAGGAGCAACAAGGCGTTTATGGCTCAATTGTTATTAAACCTAAAAATCAAAAGTTAAAATATGATAGAGATCTTGTGCTTGTACTATCTGATTGGACAGATGAAAATCCAAATGAGGTTTTGCGAACTCTAAAAAGAGGGAGTGATTGGTACAGCATAAAAAAGAAAACGGCTGTTAGTATCGCTGATGCAATCTCAAATGGAGCCTTAGGCGGTCTTTTAGGGCTTTGGAAAATGAGAATGCCGGGAATAGATATTTCTGATGTTTATTATGATGCATTTTTAATTAATGGTAAAAAGAGGATTCAGTACCCCGAATTAAAAGCCGGTGAAAGAGTTCGAGTTAGAGTTATAAATGCAGCAGCTTCAACTTATTTCTGGACGACAATTGGAGATGCTAATGCAAAGTTGGTTTCCTCTGATGGTGTCGATGTTGTTCCAGTTAAGACATCAAAAGTACTCCATGCAATTGCCGAGACTTATGATTATATTGTTACAATTCCTAGCGCCGGAAGTATTGAATTTAGGGCTTCGGCTCAAGATGGTTCGGGTTTTACCACTGCAATACTTGGCCGTGGTAAAGTCCATAAAGCGATGGTCGTAAAAGCTCCTGATTATATTGAGAGAACGAAAAACTCAGGTGGCATGAATCACAACATGGATATGAGTTCTGGTATGGAAATGGATCACTCAATGTCTAATATGAAAAAGATGGACCACTCATCACATAAAATGATGGATCATAATATGAAAAGTGATGACATGGAAGTGGATGAGAAGATGAACTCTAATAAGGCAGAATTTAGTTATGATATTTTAAAGTCTCCTGTCAAAACAAACCTCTCTGATAATAATGTCAGAAATATTAAATTAAATCTTACGGGAAATATGTGGCGCTATGTCTGGAGTTTAAACGGGAAAACTTTATCAGAAGTCGATAAGATTAAGATTAGACGAGGTGAAGTAATTCGAATTGTGTTAAATAATAAAACGATGATGCACCATCCGATGCATCTGCACGGACATTTTTTCAGAGTGTTAAATAAAAATGGAGAATATTCTCCTCTTAAGCATACTGTAGACGTTGAACCTATGAAGTCAGTAACTATTGAATTTCCAGCAAATGAAGCGGGAGATTGGTTTTTTCACTGCCACGTTCTCTACCATATGAAGGGAGGGATGGCGCGAATCTTTAGTTATGGAGACAAGAGAGATTCAAGGTTAGATAATTTTGCACTTATCAAATGTTTTAGACATGGATAAGCATTGGTATACATGGGCCGAGACAAAAGCTGCAAGTCATTATAGTTCAATTGAAATAACAAGTTCAAACACACGAAATCAATTGAACCTCGGTGCTGAATACGGTTGGAATAAAAACCTAGAGGCGGATATAAGTTATGATCGTTTTTTATCTGATTACTTTAGAGTTTATTTAGGAGCAAATACAGAAAATAAGGTAGAGGAAGAACTTGATGCGACTGAGACGGTTGGAACGTTAGGTATTAAATGGCTCTTACCTTACTTTGTAGATTCAAATGTGAGAATTGACTCTGATTTAAACCTTCAACTCTCTTTCGATGTGGATTACTTACTTTTTTCAAGAGTTGCAATTTATGGGTACTGGGAAGTTACGAATGATTTTGGTTGGAAAGAACAGTTGCCAGATAATAACTACTTGGGAAAAAGATTATGTCTGGAACCTGGGCCTTGAATATATTGCAACAAAGAATCTATCCATTTTTACAAGTTATGAAAGCCGTTTTGGAGCAGGAGCCGGAATTTCTTATATCTGGTAATTGGCAGGCATAGGAACTTTATCTTTTAAAGGACTTGATAAGAGTTAAACCACACATTTCTTAATCCAATAAGAATATAAAACAAATTGGAGTCTCCCTAATATTTCTATTTATTATGGAATTATAAATACTGGAGCGAAGCCTCCACCTTCCGTTCTGAAGTTAGTAGTCTGACCGGAATAAAGTCGTGACGACATAAGTTGTATCTTGCCATCAAAAACATAAGCTCTTAAATCTAACTTGAGGTTTGTTTTATTATTATCAACTGTTACAAGTCTTTCTCCTGGTGGAACAATTTTTTGAGCGATATAGCTACTGTTAAGTACGTGTTCCCAGACTTTCCTTGTGATTTTATCTCCGCGATAGGCAGCTTTACTACCATAACCGGCAATAGGTTTAAAAAATAGTGATTTTCTTCTACTCCATAATTCTAAATTGTTTTCTTTTAGAACTTCTTCCGTTTCGGGGATAACTTTTAAAAGTATCTCTTGATCTTTTGTGGAGACCTTTAATTTATCTAGCGCATGCTTATTACTAAGTTTGATAAGGTTTAACTTGTTTGCATAAAGAGCATGATGGATAGGGGAAGGCGTAAAAACTGTAGAACCTGATTTATAAGCACTGAGAAGATCACTATTTTCTTCTTCTTCGAAATAAAAATCGGTTAACCTATTGTAGACGAGATCGACTACTTCATTGCCGAAGGTTAGATTTCCATTTGTCCATTTTAAGTCACGAGGGGCAACTATAATTGAGCGAATACTATATTCTGAAAATAGGTATTGAAATAATTGAAACTCTGGATAGAGAAATTGTGATTCAGGTTCATTGTCGACAATTGCGACTAATCCCATTTTTATATTACCCTTTTGACTTTTCCACTCGTTAATAAACATTTCGATAAATATAGATTCAAGTTTAGAAAGCTCAATTGTAGACTTGTGGTATAAGTCCTGAGATATGCAACAGCGCTGTTGGGCTTTGGCTAATTCTAGACTCAACAGCGCACCTCCAGCGTTTGTATTGATTTCTATCAGTTTTGGACCTTCACTCGAGATATGAAAGTCGTAACCCATAAAAACTCCTTTTGGACCAAAATGAAATGGAGAAATTCCTGAGATTCTATTTAAACTTTGTTCTTGATACAAGGATGAACTAATTATTTTTTCAATCGTAAAAATGACTTGAGTTATTATTTCGTAATTCGCTTTAGATAAAAAAACAGCTATAGAGGAAAATATTGTTGGATGAGTTAAGATTAAGTTTTCTAATAAATGAAATTTAAGCGAATTTGTAGGGAAATTTGACTTTAGTAATTCTTTATCAAAAGTGATGCATGAGCACCCTTTATTTAGAGTTTCTGCGCTTATCTCTTCATTCCGATCATTTGAGTCTTTCTTCATACATAATCTTATTAGGTTTCCTTTGATAATTAAAGGTCCGTTTGAGGAGAAAATTCGTAAATATAGGATCAATATTTACCGAATAACAGTTAAATACGATAAGGTATTGTATTTTTTCTTTTTTGGGCATACCCTTGGGGGGTATCGTTTTTTCATCGGAGGTAGTATGAATAAAATATTAACAATCTTTTCTTTATTAGTATTGGTGTCGACAAGTTCAGTTTTTGCTCATGGTGACGAAGAACATGCCAAAGGGAAAGCGGCGAGTTCAAGTCATGATTCAATTGAAAAAGCTGATGTTTTAATTTCTGGACAACTAGTAGGGTTAACTTGCTATATAAAGCACGATTCAAAAGGGTCGAATCATAAAGATTGCTTTAAAGATTGTGCCGAAAAAGGACTTCCAATAGGTATTTTAACTAAAGACAACAAGATTTATCAAATCTCAGGTGAAGGCCATGCCGACTTGAGAGAAACAAATAAAAAATTTCTAAAATATGCTGAAGAACAAGTTGCTGTAAAAGGAAAAGTTTTTACTAGTAGTAGTGTGAATATGATTATCGTGAATGGAATTAAAAAAGCGAAATAGTTAATGAATAAGCTACTAACAATTTTTGCAACGATTTTTATATTCTCTTCTTCTTCTGCTTATGCCGACGGAGAAGGGGGGCATAATGAATCTTCATTAATGGAACAGACTGAGTTTGACTCAGATGGTTTTGAGATTATTTCAAATGGACCATCAGAAGAGTCTTTAGAGCAAATTAATAGTAAATATTTAAACGGTGTTAAACAGATATTTGCAAAGAAGTGTCTTTCTTGTCACGGTGTTAATAATGACCTTCCTTGGTACTATAATATTCCGGGTGTAAAACAAACGATGGACAACGATATGGAAGAAGCAAAGAAACACATGGATATGTCTCATGACTTCCCGTTCGGGGGACACGGTAGTCCAGTTGATGACCTAAATGCATTGTTTAAAACTATTAAAAAAGATGAAATGCCTCCATTGAAATATAAAATTATACATTGGGACTCTGGGCTGACAGAAAACGAGATTTTCGAAGTAAATAAGTGGATTAAGGATTCAAAACTAATTCTCCGGCAAGAAGAGAACTAAACTCATATTTACTTGTGATTTAGCGGCAAGTCTTTGGTGTGTCAGAGTTTACTTGATTATGGGATTATCTGAATTTTCAACTGTCTAATAATTACGCCATTAAACCTGATTGTTCCTTCTTACTTGATCTCTTTTGTATTGCGCTTTCATTTACTAAGTAAGGCTGTCCGAAAAACTAGGTGAAAAGATCCTGTTAGTTAAGGCTGTTATTTAATTACTTTTTAGTGATTGTCTTTATGCATAGACCGAAACGAGTCTATGCATAGGGTTTATGTTAATAGGTGTGTCTTCGGCTATGTCCACGATTTTGATTACCATATCTTCCGTGTCCGCGATTTTGATTACCATATCTTCCATGACCACGATTTTGATTATCATATCTTCCATTGACCACGATTTTGATGTCCGTAGCGATGATCAACATTTCTAGAGTATCGGTAGCTTTGATGAGTATTGTAATGTCTACCTGAGTGACTACCAATATGACTTCCACCTCTCCAGTCGTGTAAAGTAAAAGAGCCATTATTTCCATGGATGAGTCTTCTTCCATTGTCGTAATTGTAGTGGGTGTATTCTCCATTATCCATATAACAGGTGTCGTCATACATATCGTATGTACCACGACAGTTATTGTCAGAGGCAAGTACACTAGCGCTTAAGCTTAGAGTTATAAGTACAATTAAAACTTTAAAGATATTAAAATGTTTCATTTTTTTTCCTTTTCTTAGTAATTTGTTGGAAACTTTTATAAGTACCAATTCCATTTATATATTTCTTGTAACTTTCTTAGGTCAACTTTTAAATCAATGAAAGCATTCATAAGTAATGGAGATACAGATATGTAATCCAGTTCAAATTCAGCATCAAAGTGTGAGTCTAGAAGTTGAGCTAGTGTCACTCTTGTATTCTCTGGAGAGCTGAAGTTATCTTCCACTCCATTATGAAAATCATGAGAAGCGAGTGTGAAATTATTCAATGCTCTCAGTGCTCCTCGTTCGTGTGAAGTTCGTCCACCCGTTAAATCTGAGTCTATTGCGCGATAAATCTTGCTAGATACTTTGTTAATGTGATGAGCGATCTCTTTTATTTGAATATAGTTCCAGAAGTTATAATAGATGTTTATCGATTCAACTAATGAGAGAATTCCAAGATATTGGTTTTCAACTTGCGAGTAAATATTAAATTCCTCAATCGTTCTGGACACAATATTATATTGGGTCATTAGTTCGAAGAATTTATTTCTAGTAAGCATTGGCTGTGAGTAGTGACTTTCAACATCCATATGGAATCGTTTTGCTGATTTCTCAAAAAGATGAAGTTGCTCAATCAGTTCCTCATCATTTTGAGTAGGTGTTGCAATGATCAACTCAACTTGATCGTGAAGCTTTTTAGATTCTTTTTCAAGATCATGGGCGAACTCTTTAATAAGTTTAAGATCTTCAATTGTAATTTGATGCGCATATGCTGACATACTTCCTAAAAGCATGACAAATACGATAAGTAGTGGCTGAAATAGATTCTTCATTTATAACCCTTTGGTTCTTTATTAATAGTTAGTAAAATCGTCTTAAGTCTCTAAAAAGTTTTTTTATCTCCATGTGTAGTTCGACTGTTTCATGTGAGAAGTGGTCATGTGTAAAAGTTGCGTTTATTTTATTTATATAAAACAAAACTTTATTATATTCAGACCTTGTGTCTCTAGATTGAACTCTATATCTCTCAACGGCTTCATGGAGCTCCTTAGAGGATTCAGACAGTTCATGGGCATACTCAATTAAGTGATTAACTTCTGGTGACTGACTTTCATCATGATCACCTAAGATATTTTCTAGGTTGCGATGAAGTAGCTTTGATGACTTTTCTAGATCGTGAGATAACTCAGTGACCATTTTCCATGCGAAAACTCTTGAATCGATACAAACAGCGTCTTCCGGAGAAAACGCTAGAGCTCGTCTACACTTTTTAGCAACTCTGTAACAAGAAAAGATGAAACCACGACTTCGAAAAGATTGTATTACTTCACCGTCTCCATAGTTATCAATCATGTATGAGTTACAGCCAGCAAAAGATAGTGTTGGTAAAATTAAAAGTGTTAAAAGTAGTAATATCTTTTTCATAAATACATTCCAGGTTTAATTGTTATAAAGTTGATTTTTAAAGACTATCAGATTTCCAGTGATCGCCATTTCCGTGATGTCCACCACCTCGTAATCTCATTACTTCTGATCTTAGGTCTTGAAAAGAATGTTGGAGGCTGTAAAAATCATTCATTACATGGTGGTTGTGGTGAGTTGAGTGCGCTCTTCTGAGTGAACTAGATAGATGTTGGAATTTTCGAGAAACATCATTGAAGTCTCTTATAATATGGTTACAACTTGATCCACGTTCCACTGTTCTGTGAAAATGTTTAGCCTCATTTTCTAGTTGATGGATTTCCCTTGATAGATGAGAGTAGCCATTCATGTGGTCTATAACATTGTCAAATCTACTTGCTTCATTTGCAAGTTGATGAGCACTTCTTGAAATTTGGTTTGCATTGTAACAACGAGCAAAGGCATTTGAGAAACTTAGTAATATAATAAAAGCAAGTGTGATTTTCATTTTTAACTCCTATGAAAAATATTTGTGGGTTTAATATCTTCTATCCGAGTCCTAAGGTCAGTGAAAAAAGTCTAACTTCTCAATAGGGGGTGGGGGTACATTATTAATGATTAAATCTTCATGAAGTTAGTTGGTTAGATCTTTAGTGGTATCAAAAAGTAACTAGTTTTTCAGGGTAATCTTACAGTCTCTATGATATATAATACTTATTCAGTGACAAAGTGATACTGAAGAAGAATACATAAAAAATAAAATTGTCAAAAGACTCAACCTAAGACAAATTTCACTTTGTAGGCTTGCTGTAGCTGCTGTGTAGTTGATCTTTTGAAGGTTTTGTAAAAAGAGTGTCACAATTAAAAATTTAAGTCGTAATGGCTACCAAGGTGCTGAATATTTAATACTTTATACATAGTTCTTTTATTAAATCGTCAATACTCTCTACACTCTTTGTAGAATTTACCATACCCCTACTGGGTATTTGCAAATAATAAATTGAGGAGATATAGTCTAGTTATGCAAAAAACAAATATCTTTTTTATATTTAGCGTTTTTCTGTTGGCTTTTGGCTGTATGGAGAGAAATCCAAGTAAGTTGGAGTTTGTAGAGACAAATAATTTAGTCAGAGATAATCAATTAATTAGAGGTGAGGCTCCGCTGAGCTATGAATCTTTAAAGAAATACATTTTAAAACCAAAGTGTATGTCTTGTCACTCTGGTCCCGATGCAAAACCTGTAAACGATCCTATTGACTTTTCTACTTATGAGAAAGCAATGATTGATAGGTTTGTTCCTTTATTGGTTAAAGGAAAACCTCAGATTAGTCGCTTGTTTTTATCGGTCAAAAGTGGAGATATGCCAATTGAAGGATCACTTCAGCAGGAAGAAATTGATTTTATAAAAAAATGGATTGAAGCTTGTGCACCTAAAGATGAGCTTCAACAGATTCCATCAGAATGTCCAACTAGCGACGAGGATGACGAAGATGATGACGATTGGGATGATGACTGGGGAGATGATGATGAAGAACCAACTGCTGTTATTGGTCTAGCAAATATACAAAATGTAAAAGATGCAGTTAGTGCCAGCGTTAAATCTTTTATTGCTTCTCAAAGTAATGATGGCTCGCAGTCTTTACTTAGCATAGAGTCAGTATTAAAAGCAGATGGAGTTACAGTTAATATTTCATTAGCAAATCAAATAAAGAGTTACTCATGTCACAGACATGAAGATAGTGACCCGTATGAGTGCCATCTTACGGGTAATAAATAAATAAACAAAGGAATTTAGAATGAAGAAATTATTATTAACTTTAAGTTTTCTTACAATTTCAACAGGACTTTTCGCAAATCCTGGTGATGTTTTAGTTGATACAAGTGAAGCAGTAACGGCCTCATTAGTTCAGTTTGAAGCGGACGCTACTGTTGCACAGATCAATCTATTCAAAGGTATTAAAGCTTCTCCCATGAGCCAAGGTGTAAGTGTAAAACTTTATCTAACTGATGGAACAAGTATTGGTTATTCTTGTCACAGACACGATGCTACTGACCCATTTGAGTGTCACAGAGCTAACTAGTCTTTAAATAATTAAAATAGAAAAAGCACGTCTTCTCAATGCAGACGTGCTTTTTAATGTATAAAGTAACAAATGAATAAAAAATCACTCATTCTTTTTTTTACACTTCTTAGTTTTAATTCTTATTCTTATCCCAATTTTATAGGGCAAGGCTATAACGCTTGCCTCACGTGCCATTATAACCCTTATGGTAATGGACCATTAAATGATTATGGAAGAGCAGTTTCTGCGACGGCCATCTCTGATAGGTGGGTGCATGACTCCGAGAAATCTGAGGATGAAATTGCACAAGATAGTGGTTTCCTATATATGAAGGCCTTTAATTCTTGGATTAGACCTTCGGTAAATTACCGTGGTCTAAGCTTGAAGAGAAATATAGATAAAGGCGGTAGTGAGGCTGAATATATACACATGCAAGCTGACATCAATACTGTTTTTCGGCTCCAGGGAAATGATAAGTATATTGCATCAATTAGCTATGGCTACGCGCCTACACCTAGGTCACAAAAAGGAGAGGATGTTGGAAATTATCGATCCAGAGAACATTATATAGGTCTAAGACCAACTAATAACTTTGGTTTCTATATTGGAATGATGGATAAGGTTTATGGGATTAGAGTCCCAGATCATATTGCCTTTAGTCGATCTGTCACTGAGCTAGCTCAAAACGATCAATCACACGGAGTATTGCTACATTTTAACGAAGATAAATATGAGATAGGAGTCAACGGATTTATTGGAAGTTTGTACCAGTCTGAAGATCTTCGACAAAAAGGTTTTTCAACAAAATTAGAATATAACTTTTCAAATTCATCAAAGCCAGGTCTTTCATTTTTAAACTCAACATCTGACTATATTGAAAATACTTTACTTTCTGTTCATGGAAAGTTTGGTCTCTCCAAAGGCTCGAGTATTTTAGTGGAACTTGGAAGAAAGAGACAGAAATTTTTGGCAACTCAGGAACAAGTTGAGAGCTCCTTTGCTTTTGTTCAAAACCACATTCTACTTCGAAGGGGAACATATCTATTTGTGACAGGTGAATACTTTCAACCAGATGTAACTTTGGAATCCGAAACATATAGACTTGGCCCTGGATTACAGTATTTCCTTGTCCAGGGTGTTGAGTTACGAATTGATTTGTACAACACGAAAAGTTATAGCCCCAATTCAGTTACTGATGACTCTTGGGATTTTGCAGGACAATTACATTTATGGTTTTAAGATCGATTTATATATTTATTGCTTTTTTTACTTTTGTTCAGGTGAGCTCCGCTATAGCAAGCTCACTAGAGGCTAAAAATCAACAAAGCTTTTATCATGAGATTGAAACACAACTGGTAGAGATCCAAAGAGGTGTTACAAAGCCTTCGTCCTCTGTTTTTCAAGAGCTATTCAGTATGCTTGAGGAATCAGACTCATTTGAGCAAAGTGATGAGTATGACTTTGAAGTACTATATGAACTCTACGATGTAGAACTTGATAAGTTTAATAGAAGTAAATTTAACTCAGACTACTTTGTTAGTCTGAGTTATCTAACTTGGAACTATGACCTTGAACTAAAAGACTCTTCTGGAAATGTAACTTCTCTAAACTCTAAAGAAAGAGGCCCATGTTTAGGTGGTGGCTATCGAAAAATGAATGCCTTATGGGGAATTGAGTCGAGTCTTTGCTATGCTTACCTCACAGCAACAGTTGGCGAAGATTCAAATAGTATAAAGTTTATCCAAAGCGACATTCCAGTTGATGCATTGATGTCTATGACAAGTCTTATTTGGCGACCAAAAGACAGAGTCTTTGTTAAGTTTGGTATTCCTCTTTTATTTAAACGAGGCGACTATAATGCTCCTTCAGGAGGAAGAATTGATGGGGAAGAGAGTTTCTCTTTTGGATATCAATTCTCTGGAGAATGGAGTTTTGAGAACATATCATTTGCGATCACACTAGGAAGTCTTAATGAGTATCCATCTAGCTTTTGGGGGTTGGATTTAAGAACTTATTTTTAAATATTATCGATCCACTCAATAATAATATCAAAATCTTCTTCTTTTATTTGTGGATTGTCTTTAGGCATATTTCCACCAGTGTTTTTCATTCGAAGCACCAGTGATGAGAGATAAGCATTATTGGACTCAACGAGGTTTGCTTCTATCCACTTTGAATCAGTAGTAAAATCTGACCAATTATTATGATAACCAGTGTGACAATTCATGCATTTATTACTTAAGACATCATATGCATCGGAGAGTCTTTTACCATTTGCTGTACTAGTATCAATACCATTAGACACTGAGTAGCGGTCGTCAAAGCTATTGGAATTGACTTCTTGATAGCAAGAAGTCATCAGCGATAGAGTAGTAATGACAAGTAATTGTTTCATAGATCTTCTCATATTCGTTTTATAGCATACCCCCATAGTGTATACAAGTATATCATATTACAGGTTGTGTAAAAGTTCTATAGAGCGACCTATAAGTAATTTATAACTGACTTAATTTGTTGATACGTAAACATTTTCCCTATATAAATATCAGTATGTTTTGATAGACAATATATTGATGGAGTATAACTATGTATAAAATTTTAAGTTTCTCGCTATTGATTCAGTCTTCTTTTTTATTGGCCCATGACCAAACCTGTAAGCTTCCAAAAAATGAAGTTCTAAAAATTGGTTGTACGACAAAATGTAAATATTTCTATGGGAGAGCTTTAAAAAAGATAGCCCGTAAGTATGGTTATAAAATTGAAATTGTCGATATGTACAAAAAACAGATCCAATCAGACTTCTCTGATATTGATGGAATTGTTATTCCTGGTGGTGCAGATATAAATCCCAAATTGTATACAGCAAATGTAGAGCCTGATTTAAGGGCCAGAATCGAACAGCTGGATTCTCTTGTTGACTATAGTACTGAAGGTGAGATTCGCGATCCCTTTGAAAGAGATGTATTAAAAAGTTATTTTGCTAACTCAAACTATAAGAGTCTTCCTGTACTCGGAATTTGTCGTGGGATGCAGATGCTTGCGGTATCCCAAGGGATTCCACTTTACGTCGATATTAAAGAAGAACTTGGTATTAAAAACCGTAGATATCTTTTTGATAGAGTTCGCTTAAATGAAGGACCTTCCCTGATTAAATCAATATTAAAGTATTCTCACTTTCGAGGCTATAAGTATCACCATCAAGGTGTTCGTGTAGATTATTTTAATCAATTTAAAAAAGAAAGATGGCCAAAAATAAAGTTAACTTCTTTTTCAAATAGCGGACAAATAGCTGAGTCAATGGAGTTTGAAAATAGACCTATTCTTGGAACACAGTTTCATCCTGAGATTAACTTTGGAAGTCAAAGAAGAAGAATCTTTGGTTGGCTATTGAATAAGTCTTGTGAAAATAAAAACTTAAAACTTGAAACAGTAGATCAAATTTCTTCAATGTGAGTTGAGGTGAAACTATAAAATGTTTAGAAAACTAGATAACTTCTTAAAATGACAGATATACCCCCGTGGTGTATACTTCTAAGAAGAATTTATTGACGTTTTTATCTATTTTATTGAGGAGCCTATTTTGGAAAAGTCTGATTCAAAAAGTAATATTTCTTTGCTTGGTGCCGTTTCAATGGGCACTGGTGTAATGATTGGTGCTGGAGTCTTTGCTCTAACTGGCCAAATAGCCAACTACGCTGGAAATTTATTGATGTGGGCATTTATTGGGGCAGGCATTGTTTCATCCATCACATCTTATACTTACATTAAAATGTCTAATAGTTATCCTTCGTCTGGTGGAATTGCAATGATCCTCGTCAAGGTTTATGGCAAAGGAGTTATAGCTGCTTGGGGTGCAATTCTAATGCTCGTCTCGATGATCATTAATCAAAGTTTAGTCGCAAGAACATTTGGTAACTATCTTGTTCAATCAAAGTATATAAGCCTTGGTGCAGAATATATTCCGTGGTTGGGCTTAGGACTTATAGTCTTTTCATTTCTAATAAATATACTTAGTAATAAATCAATTCAAAGCTTTTCATTTGTAATGGCAATTCTAAAAGCCGTTGGTCTGGTTTTGTTGGCCGTTGGAGGATTAGTTGCAAGTGGAGTTTCACTCCCTTCGCTTAATGCCAACGAACTGGGAACGACACCTTTAAACTTTATAGGAGCTATCGCCATTGGAGTTTTAGCTTTCAAAGGGTTTACGACAATTACCAATAGTGGGGGAGAAATTGTAGAACCCAAAAAGAATGTTGGGCGTGCAATCTTGATCTCTTTAGCTATATGTACAGTCGTCTATGTACTTGTCAGTTTGGCAGTAGGTAGCAGTCTCAGTTTAGAGGAAATATTAAAAGCTAAGAATTATTCACTAGCCGAGGCTTCGCGACCAATATTGGGAGAACTCGGAGTCAGCTTAACTGTTGGAGTTGCACTAATTGCTACAGTTTCTGGAATTATTGCAAGTATGTTTGCAGTGACAAGAATGCTAAAGATGCTGACCGATATGGAACTTGTTCCTCATAAACACTTTGGAATGCCTGGAACAGTTCAAAACCATGTACTTGTTTATATCGCGGTATTAGCTGGTGTATTAACAATTACATTTGATGTTGGTAGAATTGCTGCAATGGGAGCACTTTTCTATTTAGTGATGGACATGCTTATTCATTTTGGAGTGCTTAAAAATGCTAATCGAGACGAGGTTCAATTTTCTTCTTGGATATTAAAGGTTTCACTTTTACTTGATTTCGTTGTCTTGGGAGGTCTCTTATATGTTAAAGGAAAAGATGACCCAACGGTTATCGTTATTTCTTTGGTGTTAATGATTATTATTTACTTTTATGAAAAGTACTTTATTTCCCAAAAGAACTAGACCTTGAAAGAAATCTAGTTTTTAAGTTTAAAGATTAAATAAATCACAGGAAAGAGTACTGCTTGATGACCTAGATAAATTAATAATGAATTCTTCGATAAGAATCGAAAGAAAGACTTTAAGCGGTGCTCAGGAATCGCCACCTTATGAAGTCCAATGTGATAGAAGTATATACCCATAAGCATGCATCCCAACCAAGGTAGGAGAGCGACGTGATCTACAGGAGCAGGGACAAGTCTTGGCAGTGGATAATCGTATTGATAAAAAACTGATGGAAAAAGTAGAGACAATCCAACGAAAAGCGAGAGTTTTGGTTTTCCTAAAAATGCTAAACAAATAAGTGATGAAATTGCTATGTTGTGAATGACACCAAAATATACCCACCTCGTGGGAAAAATAAAATAAGTGACGACACTTATTGATAAGGCAACGACCAGTAATTTAATAGTCCTATGAAATATTTTTTTCCAATTTATACTTTTTGAGTGAACTATAGATAAACTTATACCTGCGGACATGAGAAAAAGAAAAACAATGATCTTGGGTTGTAATACCCAAAAAGTCTCACGTTCAACATTAAACCCAACCAAACGAAAATAGCTAAGATCAAAAAATAGATGATAGATAATCATCATGATGACAGCAATTGCTTTTATATGATCTAATGAATCAAATCGACCATTAGTCTTAATATCTAACTCTTTTTGCATAGACAAAAAAACCTTTAAAAATAATTTTATACCCCCCCATTGTATATGATATTTTAATATTTTATAGGAACAATTTAAACAAAACTAAAAAGTTAAAAAAATCGATGTTATTTATCGAGAAAACAACTAAATAGAGACATTATTAATGGATTATGTAGAGATTCTTTCGTATATTTATTAAAAGAGGTTTAAATGAAAGAAAAAGTTGGTGCAAACCATAAACAACAAATAACGCGAATCAATCGAATTGAAGCCCAAGTTCGTGGTATCAAAGCCATGATTGAAAATGAAAAATATTGTGTTGATATTATCAATCAGATTAAAGCAATTAGAAGTGCTCTAAAGTCCATTGAGTTTATTATTTTAGAAGAACACCTCAATTGGTGTGTGAAAGATGCGGCTATGAAAAATGATAAAAAAGATATTGATGAGAAAATTGATGAACTAATGAAAATTATTAAAAATACTTGTAAATAAATTTCTCCCCTCATAACTGATATTGTGGCAGATAACTTCAATTTTATTTAAACTCTGTCTTTTTTGAACCTTTCATCTAGTATTGGCAATATTTCATTGGCTTGTCTTGTCTTGTTATTATACATCTATAAAGCTTTTGAAAGGAGATGCTATCTATGTCCCTGTAATCCTGTCTGAAATTCCAGTTTACTTGGCACCTATATTGCTTATATAGGGTAACTGTAAATTATTAATAATGGAGTCTTCAAATGTTTATCTCGAATAAATTTTTCTTATTATTAGCACTTCTTCTAAGTTTTAGTTCATTTGCAAAGATTGTAGAATACGAACTAAATGTAGAACACAAAACAGTCAATTTCACTGGAGTTGAGGTTAAGCACGCTTTGGCCATTAATGGATCAATCCCTGCTCCAACCTTAAAATTTAGTAAAGGTGATACGGCCCTAATTACAGTTAATAATAAAACTGATGAACCAACGACTCTTCACTGGCATGGCTTATTAGTACCTTGGGATCAAGATGGACCGCAGTTCTCCAATACGCTTATTATTGAACCGGGGAAAACTCATGTTTTTGAATTCCCATTAATTCATACGGGAACATTTTGGTATCACTCACATACTGAACTTCAAGAGCAAAGAGGACTATACGGTGCAATCGTAATTGAAGACGATCATGACAGATTTAAAACAGACCATGATATTGAAGTCGTAATGAGTGATTGGACTAATGAACATCCAGATCAAGTTCTAGCTAACTTAAAGATGGATGGAGATTATTACGTTTATAAGAAAAACACAGATGCCTCTATTTACAGTGCCATAAGAGCAGGTAAGTTTTGGGATTATGTTAAAAGTGAATGGACTAAAATGGGTCCTATGGACTTGAGTGATGTTGGGTATGATGCTTTTTTAATTAATGGTAAACAACAACAACACCTAATGAATATAAAAGCTGGCGAAACAGTTAGACTGCGTCTTATAAATGCTTCAGCTTCAACTTACTTTTACGCCAACCTTGGAAAATTATTTAACTTCAAAGTCATTACAAAAGATGGAGTTGAAATTCAACCTCTTGAGGTAAACGAAATATTAATCGGTATAGCTGAGACTTACGATGTTATTTTTACTATGCCAGCACATAAAGCTTTAGAGTTTAAAGCTACGGCCCAAGATATTACTGGAGCGGGAAGTTTAATTTTAGGAAAAGGTCATCATATTGAAAAAGTACCCATGAAAATGAGACCAAGTCCATATAGTATGGGTGATATGGATCATGGTGGTGGTATGGGCGACGGTGGAGGTCACGGTGGTGGACACGATGGCCATACAATGAAAGTTTCTCAAGAAGAGATTGAGCAGATGCCAATGACAAAAAGATTAAACTACAAAGATATTAAATCTCCAAAAATGACAATGTTTGATATGTCGCTTCCTAGAAGAGACTACACTTTAGAATTAAACGGAGATATGGACCGATACAACTGGACGATTAACGGTAAAGCGTTTTCTGAAGATAAATACTTGATGGTTAAATATAATGAAGTTGTTAGAATTAAATATGTAAATAAAACGATGATGCATCATCCGATGCACCTTCATGGTCACTTCTTTAGAGTGCTAAACGGTCAAGGTCATTTTGCTCCAAAATTCCATACTGTAGATGTTCCACCAATGGGAGAGATCACAATTGAATTTCATGCAAATGAACCGGGAATTTGGTTTTTACACTGTCACAACCTCTACCACATGAAGATGGGAATGGCGAGATTGGTTAAGTACGAAAACTTCAAAAGACCAGATACACTTGTTGAAAATGAAAGAAGATGGACTCGCTACATGACTCATGATGATTCTGCTTTCACTAGTGCTGAACTTGGAGTTGCAACAAACTCTTCTGAATTAGAAGTCAAAATATCTAAAGGTAAGTATCAAGTTGATATAAACTTAGAGATGGATCAGTATGATCTGAACAACCTTGATGGTGAATTATTATTTAAACGGTATATTGATCGCTTCTTAAACATTTATGCCGGTGTTGAGTATGATGATGGTCAAATGCACAGTGTGCTTGGTGCCGCATACACCATACCGTTAAGGGTAGAAGTGAAAACTCATGTGAGATCCGATGGTAAGTTAATTGTTTCGCTCTCCAAAATGTTTCCAATAACCAAAAGAGTTAGCATTGATTTTGCTGGAAGAGGAGCGTTTGGTATTAGTGACAGTCCTGAGTGGGAATTTAATTCCGGCCTGTACTATCAAGCAACTCCGAGAACAAGCGTTGGAGTTAATTATAGATATGATTCCAATATTGGACCAACTGTTGGCGTGGGCGTCAGGGTTAATCTCAATCGAGGACGAACGAAGAAGAAAAAGAGAAAAAAACCTCTGTTTTAAACAATAAGAACGTGGGAGTTCCTATAGACCGAACTCCCATACATGATTAGATTAATTTGATTTCTAACAATGAGATAAAAAAATAATAATCTCATGCCAACAATAAAATATAAAAGTAAATTCAAAGAGAAAAAATAGAAAGCCTTCTTTATTAGTCAACCTTAAGACTCCAGAAATATACTTATTGCAAGAAAGTGTTAATAAGATGCTTAAAGTCTTTTCCTGCATATTTACTTTTGTATTAAGGAATATGACATAAATTATTTTTTTATACCCATAAGGGGTATAAGTGGTTACAATTATCAAGTTTGAAATGATGTAGCATATGGCAATACAGAGACTGAAGGAAATGCTTACTTATTACAGCTTCTGTAGCATTAATTTATTTTGAATAGAGAAATATTGAACAAGGTGAAGAACATGACATGTCCAAAATGTGAAAAAAGATTTTCATTTAAAAAAATGCTCCTCACTCTAACTATTGTCGCAGTTGGGATCTACAGTTTAAAAACTTTCGGTTCAAGCACTGATAACAAAATGAGTAACGGTGAACAAATAAAGATGAGTAATGAAGACCGGAAAGACTTGGACGAAAAATCAAAAAATCAAGTTTTGGTAGTCTTGGCTGTTAATGAAAAATTGCATGATGCATTCTTTACTTTTGACGCTGCAAAAGTTGAATTGAGTGCAAAAAAATTAAAAAATGAAATTGAGAATATTTCGCATTCAGAAATTGCAAAATCATTAAATTTTTCAAAAGAGAAGCTTCTTAATATTAAAGCATCAAGCAGTAGAGAGATGAATAACCAAAATGACCATATTGTATCTATGGCACTCATTTATATAGTCAACACCTATGACGTGGGTAAAGACTATGATGCTTACTCTTGTCCCATGGTTAAAAAGAAATGGCTTCAAAGTTCTAAGAAAGTATCTGAAAATCATAGCCCTTATGTTTCTGGTATGGCTCATTGTGGAAATCAAGATTCAAATTATTAATATAAATCTATAAAGGAAATTTTATGAAATTATTTTTATTATCAATTTTAAGTTTGTTTTTATTTAGCTCTTGTGCTCACCATCATAAAAGTGATGGCGGACATCATCATCATAAATGTGAAAAAAATTGTGAGATGCATAGTGACAATGGTGAAGTCTTTAACAAACACTGTGCGATGTCATTGGCCATGGGGGATTCTCATGTCGCGGGTAATGAAGATTATAAAATTATTCACCACGGTGAAACTTATTACTTTTCCTCTGAAGAGAAAATGAATAAGTTTAAGGAAAATATTGAACAAAATATCGAACGAGCAAATCGTTTCTGGACCGCTGGTGATAGACGATAAATATTAAATGATCTAGTGAAGTGAAAATTTATTTCTGCTTCGCTAGAATCTTAATAAAGAGGGGTATTCTAAGCTATAGATATTGACAACGATATAGGGAATCATCACTTGAGTTTACAAATATTTTGGCCAAAGCAGAAGCAATTAGTCTCATTCAGAATATCCATTAAAGGAACAATATGGAAGATCATAAAAACTGTCATTCCGAACATAAGCATAAAAGTGATGGCAAAAAAGTAAATGTAGAAAGTACTTCTATCTTCACGTGTCCCATGCATCCAGAGATAAGGCAGATCGGGCCTGGAAATTGTCCGAAATGCGGTATGGCACTAGAAGCTCTTATTGCTGATGACAGAGAAAATGTCGAATTAAAGGATATGACGAAAAGGTTCTGGCTTGCTGCTTTATTCACCATTCCTTTATTCATAATCTCAATGGGGGACCTCTTACCAGGTCAGCCTATTTCAAACATGTTTTCAGCAAAAATGAAAAATTATATTGAGTTGATACTCGCTATACCTGTGTGTCTATATTCAGCGTGGCCATTTTACGAAAGAGGACTAAGTTCAATTGTTAGAAGAAATTTAAATATGTTTACCCTCATTGGTATTGGGGTCAGCGTTGCTTTTATCTACAGTTTAATTGCAACATTAATTCCAGATCTATTTCCCGTTTCGTTTAGAGATAGTAATGGACATGTGTCAGTCTATTTTGAAGCAGCAGGAGTTATTGTTACTTTGATTCTTTTGGGACAAGTATTGGAGCTTAAAGCAAGAAGCCAAACTGGAGAGGCAATAAAAAAACTACTGGGTCTTGCCGCCAAAACGGCCAGAAGAATAAATAAAGATGGAGAAGAGGAAGATATTCCTCTTGAAAATGTCCAATTAAATGACAAATTAAGAGTTAGACCTGGAGAAAAAATTCCTGTCGATGGGATTGTATTAGAAGGTAAAAGCAATGTTGATGAATCAATGATTACTGGTGAGCCAATTCCTGTCGAAAAATTTAAAGAAAGTCACGTTGTCGGTGCTACCATAAACGGAACCGGAAGCTTTGTTATGAAAGCGACTAAAATTGGTTCTGATACTTTACTGTCTCGAATTATTCATATGGTTGCAGAAGCACAAAGAAGTAAAGCTCCCATTCAAAAATTAGCAGATACAGTGGCAGGGTGCTTCGTGCCAATCGTTTTATTGGTCGCAGTAGTAACCTTTATTGTTTGGGCATCTTTTGGTCCAAGCCCAGCAATGGCCTATGCAATAATAAATTCAGTCGCAGTACTAATAATTGCTTGTCCATGCGCTCTTGGACTGGCAACTCCTATGTCGATAATGGTCTCAACTGGTAGAGCTGCCACCATGGGAGTATTGTTTAAAAATGCCGAGGCGATTGAAGTGTTGAGAAAGATTGATACTTTGGTCGTTGATAAAACGGGTACACTAACTATGGGAAGACCTGAATTAGTAACGATTAAACCTATAGCAACAATCAAAAATGAAGAGTTTTTGACTCTTGTCGCAAGTTTAGAAAATGGTAGTGAACATCCACTTGCAGAGGCGATTGTGAGAGGAGCTAAAAAGGAAAATATAAGCCTTGTCGATGTTGAGAATTTTTCTTCAATAACGGGTAAAGGTGTTAAAGGCAGTATTAATGGAAAAAATATTGCTCTTGGTAATAAAGCATTAATGAACGCTGAAAATATTACGGTTGATCATATTATTGATGAGGTCGAAAGTTATAGAAAAGAAGGGCAGACAGTTATGTTTGTCTCAATAGATAATGAGTTCGCAGGAATAATTGGAGTCGCCGATCCGATTAAAGAAACTAGTATACAAGCAATAGCCGAATTACATGGAGAAGGTTTAGATATTGTTATGCTTACTGGAGATAGTAAGACAACTGCAGAAGCTGTTGCGAGCAAGTTAAATATTGATAATGTCATTGCAGGAGTTCTTCCAGAACAAAAAGTAGAAGTAATTTTAAAATTGCAAGCCCAAGGGAAAGTGGTTGCGATGGCCGGAGATGGAATAAACGATGCGCCCGCACTTGCCATTGCAGATGTTGGAATTGCCATGGGAACTGGAACTGATGTTGCAATGGAAAGTGCTTCTGTAACATTGGTTAAGGGGGATCTTCGAGGAATTGTAAGAGCAAGAAGGTTGAGTCGATCCACTATGGCAAATATAAAACAAAATTTATTTTTTGCATTTATTTATAATGCTGCAGGAGTTCCAATCGCGGCGGGATTGCTTTATCCATGGTTTGGGATTTTATTGAGTCCAATGATAGCCGCTGCAGCAATGAGCTTTAGCTCGGTCTCGGTTATTGCAAATTCATTGAGATTAAAAATGACAAAAATTTAAAATAAATGGATATCGAAAAAATTAGAATAAAGAATTTATGAGTAATCAGATATTTAATTATTTGATTAATATATGTGGCTAACGGTAGGTAAAACTGTTTTTGCTGCAATATTAATTAGTTTTGTCTCTTGGCTTCGGAGAAGAGGACGGGGACTGGCAGGGTTTTTAGCAGCCCTGCCTCTTACTGCTTTGCGTGTGCTTTGTCCTTTTCACATATGGAGTGGGGGGATGCAAAGCAATCATTTGAGTATGCTAAGAGCGTGCTTGTAGCAATACCAAAATCATTATTATTTTTTTTCTTAGATTCTTACTTGCAGAGAAATTTAATCTAAGTTTTTAGAGTTATAGTCTTAGGTGGGGGATTGTATACGTAGTATCATTATAAAAGTAGCTTCGTCGGATTATGATTTGTAGTTCAATCTTTTTTTACCATTTTCTTATTCTCTAAGTACTCTTGATAGGTGATGACTATACTTCTATTTTTTTTGGCTATGGAGAAAATCATTTAGGTACCTTTAAAAATATCCAAAAGCTAAAATTAGAAAAATTGAAGTATCACCGCGTAGTACAAATTGTAACTGTCTAATATTGTTGATGTTCGCTCACACTTGACTCTGGACTATAGTCCAGAGTATAGAATTAGTTCATGAATAAGAAAGAAATAAAATTTACAATTGGAAAACTAGCTAAAGAGGCTGGGGTTAAAATTGATACTATTAGATTTTATGAACGTAAAGGTCTTATAAAACAGCCTTCAAGCTCTGAAGGTTTCAGAAAATATCCTTTCGAAGACGTAATAAAAATAAAATTTATCAAAAGAGCCCAAGAGCTAGGCTTCACGTTAAATGAAGCCAAAGATTTACTTGAGTTGAAAGTAAGTAGAACAGCGAAATGTTCATCAGTAAAAAACAAGGCGGACTTGAAGATAGTTGAAGTTGAACTAAAAATTAAAGACCTTCAAAAAATAAAGAAAACTCTAAAGAATTTATCTGAATCTTGTGGGAGAAATGATTTGTCTATTTCACAATGCCCGATTTTAGAGAACTTTGAAAAAGGATTAAAATGAATGAGAAAGGTAATGCTAAAATAGCTGGTGAAATTGGTGCCGCGTCTGTTGGCCCAGGAATTGGGGTTGCAATCTTAGCCAAGGCTTCTTGTCCTTTTTGCTACCCAGCTATAGGTGGATTCTTAACAAGTATAGGTTTAGGCTTTTTATTTGAAGGTCTCTACTTTGATATTCTTGTTAGTTTGTTCATTTCAATCTCACTGTTTGGTTTAGCTTTTAGAGCTAAGTCACGCAGAGGTTATAGGCCTTTTTGGTTGGGGACGGTAGCTATTTTTTTAGGCATCTCAGGAAGATTTTTTAACATAGAAATAATGTTCTATATTGGAATAATAATATTAGTAATTGCAACAATTTGGAATATTATTCCAAAAAAAGAGAGTTGTAGTTCTTGTTCGAATTTCCAAGGAGGAAAAAATGAATAAAAGAAAAGTAGAGGTATTTACTGAAGGGTGTTCTAAATGTTTACCTACAGTTGATTTAGTTAAGTCATTGGCCTGTGATAGCTGTGAAGTTATTGTTTATGATGTAAAAAAAGGTTGTGACACCAATGTTTGCAGAGATTTAGCAAAGAAGTATGGAGTATCTAGTTACCCAGCGGTTGCTGTAAATGGAAAATTACTCGATTGTTGTGTTAATGGAGGTGGCCCATCAGAGGAATCTTTAAGAGCCGCCGGAATTGGTAGTAATTGAAAGAAAGTAAGCTAATAAAATGTCTAACTAGCGGTGGTATTATTGCGGCTACCGCTAGTTCTATTTGTTGTATCGGCCCATTGATTTTAGGTTTTTTAGGATTAGGAGGTGCATCATCTTTACTCTTTTTGGAAGATTATCGAAGTATAATTTTAGTAGTTGTGGTTATTTTAATAACAATAGGTTGGATTATGAATTACAGACTTGAACAAAAAGAATGCAAAGATGGAACAATGTGTGCAGATCATAAGAAAAAGAGATTTAGAAGAACTAGCTTAGGTATTGGAACATTTATAGCTATACTGTTCATGATCTCTCCAATGTTGCTCTCTTCAGTAGCTCAGGCACAAAATCAACCAAGCGATTCTATAGGCAAGGTTAAAACCTTATACATCAAAGGTATGACTTGTGGAGGATGTGAGCTAGGAGTGAGAGAAGCTTTAAAAAGAGCAGGCTTAAAAGATGCAGATATATTAAGTATAGACCACTCCAATCCAAAGCCGAAAGAAACCATTGGAAGTGCAGTCATTAAAGTTTCAGATGAAGCAGGTTGTAAAGTAATCAAAGAAATAAAAAAGAGTCCTGGATATGTTGCTTTTTGGACTTTTGAGAATAAAAAACCTTGTGAAGGTTTATTATGAGCTGTTGTGCCAAAAAAGAAAAAGCGGAAGTTGAATTTAATACTAAAGGACTAATTTGTTACTGTTTTAAACATTCTAAGCAAGAATTATTTAATGCCATTCAAGAGGGTAGAGAAAAAGATATACTAGATGATATTAAATCTAAAATGAAAGTCCCCGGATGTTTCTGTGAAACAGCAAATCCTTCTGGAAAATGCTGTTTTGCTGATAATATTGCGTTCATTAAACATTATTCCTGTAACAAATAGACGGAGGACAAATGAATGACATTAAACTTATTTTCTTTGAAGGATGCCCAAATGCTGAAAGAGTTAGGCAAGCACTTCAAGAATCAGAAATAGAATTTGTTGAATTAGATCAAAATATTCTTGATGGAAAAGATGATTATAATAATTATACCTCTCCGACTGTAATCAAAAATGATAAAGTTATTCTTGGTGGTGAAGCGAATGGTGGAGGATGTTCATTGGGAATTCCCACAACTGAAGAATTCAATAAAATACTTTCCAAATTGTAATTTAAAGAAGAAACAATATAACTCTTGCAATTCATTTGATTCTCTCTTCGTGAAATCAGTTGCTTAGTTGTCTCATTGTTGACTAAAAGTCAATAAACCTTACATTTAATCATCTTTTTCTTTGAGTTTTTAAAATAATTTTGGTTAATAGCCATTTATGAATAAACAAAAAATTAAAATCTTAATTGTTGAAGATGATTTATTAACAGCTCAATTAAATAAGAGGTTATTGGCCTCTTTTGGGAATGTTGTCGTTGCAAATGATGTGAATGATGCACACCATTTAATAAAGGCAGAAGATATTGATATCGCATTTTTTGATTTAAACTTATCTAGAGAGCTTGATGGGCTAAGGCTTTTAAAACTGGCCAATCATCTGAACATATATTCAATCGTTGTATCTGGAGAAACTGCAAAAGAGACTCTTGAAGAAGCATTTATAAATGGTGCTAAAGATTTTTTGAATAAACCGTTTAATAATCACAAATTAGACATTGTTTGGAGAAGATTTGAAAATCACAGAAAAGATATAGAGTTTGAAAACATAATTAACCAAAGCTTTATTACTAAATCTCAATCTTTATCAGAAGAACTCTATCAGATTAAAAATCTTTCTTTTTCTAATAAGCCCATTTTTGTTCATGGCGAAACAGGAACAGGTAAAAGGGTAGTTGCCCATCTTATTAGAGATATTCTCAAAGTCGAAAATTTTATAGAAATAAATTGCTCACAGTATTCAGATGAATTATTTGTTGGTGAACTATTTGGCCATACTGATAATGCATTCACAGGTGCAAAGAAGGAGAAGAAAGGACTTTTAGAACTAGCAGATGGAGGAGTCATCTTTCTTGATGAAATACATTCTCTTTCATCAAAATCTCAAAAGACTCTTTTAAAAGCTATAGAAGAAAAAGAGTTTTATCCTGTCGGTTCTAACCGTAAAGTTAAATCTGACTTCCGAGTTATGAGTGCAACTTGTGAAGATATCCATTCAATGATTGAAATGGGAACTTTTAGAAAAGATTTATATGCAAGAATTAGTACCTTTCAAATTTCTCTTTCACCACTACGAGAGAGAAGAGAAGATATAGAACTTTTATTTCATTATTTTATTTCAAAACAACCATTCCGTATTTTAATTAATGACTTGGCGCTTGAATGTTTACATAACTATTCATGGCCTCAAAATACAAGAGAAATCCAAGATTTAGTCGAGAATTGGGTTGTACATGGCCATCGTTTAATAACTCCGGATGTATTACCTTCAAGGGTTAAAAATAATACCTTTGAGTCTAAAGGACTTGTCACTGACGAACATTTGGATCTTGTTGAAGAAATGGGGCTGAAGGATTTTTTAGTTATTTTTAAGAAAGAGCTCATTCAGGGTATGACTAAGAGACATAATGGAATAGTTAGGACTGCTTCAAAGGCTATGGATGTTTCTCCTGCTCATGTGTCTCGTTATTTACAAACTCATAAAGATAAGAACTTTAAAGTTGGGAGATTACATTGAGTAAAGACAAAGCATTTCATTCAATCAATGGCTATATTCATAACGTAGCCAACCTCCTTAAATGCATCCAAGAAGATGCAGTTATAAATAATGAAGACACAAAAGAGATGTTGGAAATTGCACTTGATAGAGAAGAGGAAATTTTACTGATCTTAGAAAAGATGCAATTAAAGGAAATACAATGAAAAATAATATCCTTATTACTGGAGCTGCGAGTGGAATTGGAAGAGCAACCTATGAAAGCTTGAATCAAAACCTTTTTGATCAAATTGTTTTAGTTGACATAAACGCAATAGAAATTGAAAACGATAAAGTTATTGCAATCAAATGTGATATTTCTAGTGTAGGTGAAATTGAAAATCTTTTCAAGGAATTAAACTCTAAGAATATCCTAATCAATTATGCTGTAAATGCCGCTGGAATGCCGGGGCCAAATAAACCTCTCACTATGTCAACGATTGAAGAGTTTGACCGTATTATAAGTGTGAATTTAAGAGGAACATTTATAATGATGAAAAAAGAATTAGAAGACATGGCCAAGGTCGGTAATGGGAAAATCGTAAATATAGCATCTGTTCTCGCTAGCTGTGGAATGACTGGGAGCTCTTACTACTCAGCTTCCAAAGCAGGAATAGTCGCACTGACAAAGTCTTTGGCCATTGAGTATGCTCAACAAAATATTCAAATCAACTGTATTTCTCCAGGGGGAGTAGATACGAATCTCATTTCAGATTTGAAAAAAAGAATGGGAAGTACAACTGCTTTAGAACAAATTCATCCTGTTAAGCGTATTGCTACAGCAGATGAAATAGCAACGTACGTGAAATTTATAATAGAAAATAATACATCATTTATGACTGGCTCTGAGTTATTTGTTGATGGGGGGTATAGTGCTCAATAAGTTTGTTTTCTTATTAATTCTTCTTATTTCAATCTCGGTACAAGCGAACGTCAAATATTGTACTGATATTGACGTTATCAATTCATTTGTGAATTCAAAGATTAATATTGCGGAGATTTCTGAATGTGCCAAGTCGACAAAGAAAAATAACTTAGGTTTTAAAAATACAAACAAAGTCGCATTTATTCTTAATGATGAGCTAAGTAATAAACTTTTTTATTTTTCATTCCCAATGATTCATCAAATAAATTTCTATAAATTTAATAATAATGAATTAGTAAAAGAGAAATCTTATTCAAAAAATGACAATAAAGGTGACGAATATGTCTATTTCGATAATATAGGAGAATCAGATACTACAATTATTGCTATTACTAATACCCAGAGTTCAATTCAACTCCCATATATGCTTTTTAATAGTCGAGATGAATTTCAGTCTTTTTTGAAGCAAAAATGGATTTTTGATGGTTTGTGGTTTGGTGTCTTATTTGTAACAATTTTACTTACTTTTGCTTTTTACTATATTAGAAAAAAAGTTGAAATCATTTATTACTCAATGCATATCTTTGCATTGTTTATTATCCAATTAGCATTTTCAGGCTATTTATTTTCAATGTTAAGATTTATGCCTCAGTATTTCATAAGCCGATCTGTTGTATTTGCCTGTGGGATATTAACCTTTGGAACAGTAGGGCTAATATACAAAACATTTCTAAATCAAAGAAAAAATGATCGCTTTATTAAGGCATATGGAAAAGTAATGTTTGTGGCAGTAGTACACTTTGCTTTATGTGTATTATTTTATAACCAAGCAATTATTAAGCTAACCAGTTACTTAACCCTATTGCTGTCTGTATCAAGTTTGAGTATATGTATTTATGCGATGGTTAGAAAGTTAAAGTACTCAAAATCATTTTTGTTTAGCTTTTCTCTGTTTCTTTTTTCATCTCTTGCATTCACGCTTAAAGACCTAGGTATTATGAACATAAATGAAATTCAAGTTAACTATTTAGTTAAAGTTAGTTTGCTCGTCGAAATATTCATTTTAGGGGCCGTTATGGTGCGAACTCTATTTGAGGAGGCAAAAATTATTACCAATGCAAGCATGCATCAAATGATCACTAATGGAAATATTAAAATAATTAAGAAGCTTCAACATGATATTGATTCGCCTCTTACTTCTCTAGAATTCTTTATGCTAGAAGCTCGAAATAGCGTTACAGAAGACTTGAGACTAATGGGAAGGCAATCCCTTAATCGTATTCAAGACATTATTAATACCCTTAAAATCAATGAGGAAGAGAGTATTCTTGAAGAAAGCAGTAAAAAGGAAATAATAGCAATTTATCCTCTTTTAAAAAGAATTGTTTCTGAAAAACGTATTGAGTTTAAAAATCGACCAGATGTTCATATATCACTCGATTCAATTGCTTCTAAAGATTATTTTTTAGAAATCAGAAAGTCGGATTTTAATAGGGCTATTTCAAATATTATTAATAATTCTGTCGAGGCTCAAAAGCCTAATAGCCCCATTTATATTGTGGTTCATGTAGAACGAGATGAAGAAAACGTAAGTATTATTATTTCAGATAATGGAATTGGAATTAAAAAAGAATATTTAAATGATGTTTTTGAATATGGAAAAAGTTTTAATAAAAATAGTACAGGAATAGGCCTTAATCAGGCAAAAGATTATATAGAATCAGAAAATGGAGAGCTTTTAATAGAATCGAATCCTGATCAAGGAACTGTTTTAAAAATTTCCTTGAATGAAATCGAGGCTCCGGCTTGGTATACTGCTAAAATTAAGCTTTCCTCTAAGCAAGTTGTAATCGTTGATGATGATGAGTCAATTCACAAGCTTTGGAATGAAAAACTAAACCCACTTGATGCAAAATTAGTTCACTTATATAGCTCTAAAGAATTTGAAAATTGGGCAATGGATAAAGATTTAAAGGAGTATTCTTATCTAATTGATTTAGAACTTATTGGCTCACTAGATACAGGTATAAACTTAATCAATGCATATCAGCTTCATAACCGTAGTACTTTGGTTACAAGCCATTTTTTAGATTTAGATGTACAAGAAATGTGTTCCAAGTTTGGGATTAAAATGATCCCCAAAGAATCAGTTTTAAATATTGCTGTAAGTTTCACTAAACAATCGGCTCCTAAGGAAGTTGTTTTAATAGATGATGATAAATTTACACATTTAAATTGGAAAAGATCAGCAAAGAATAATGATATAAAATTCTCTTCATACTTTAGTGTGGTAGAGTTTTTAAGTTCATCTACTTCTTACAATAAAAATACTTCTATATATATTGACTCTGATTTGGGGGAAGGTCTCAAAGGAGAAGAACTAAGCAAAGAAATCTTTGATCTCGGTTTTAGAAATATTTATTTAGCGACAGGAAAAAGAAGAGAAGATATTAAGGTGCCTTATTGGATTAAGAAGGTACAAGGGAAAGGGTTTTATGTTCAGTAGCGTAGGTGGTGAAGGATCAGGTGGTTTTAGCTTTGGATATAGTTCTGGCGGATAAGATCACGAGAAATCAGTAGTTTATGTTTGTTTTGTACTGACAGCATGAATAAATGATGTGTTTTTCGGAAAATAAGGTGATTTTTTTCGGAAAAAGTGGTAAAATTATGCCTAGATGTACCGATACTACTAAGGAGTATAAAATGAATATGGGACAACACACAGAACTAGTAAAAAAGAGTCCTGCTATACAAGGAAGTGTCATGGGTGCAGCAAGAGATTTAGAGCAAGAAGATCAGTACTTTGAAGTCACAGGAAGTGATGCAATTGCAATATTGGAAAAACGACTTAATGTTCGTGTAACTATGATCGCTGCACTTTTGGGGGTGTCAGAAAGAACCTTAACTAATTGGACTGCATATACGATTACTCAAACAAGTGTACCTTCAAAATTTCGTAGGCTTCAATGTTTATATCGCTGTGTTGAGGAGATTTATTCGCAGGGTATTAACGATGGTGACATCTTGAATGTATTAAATGAACCTGTTGGTGATGAAGGAGATCTGTCACTACTGGATCATATTGTTGATAATCCTGAAAATAAATTATTATCTACAGTAATAAAGACGGTTGTATCAAAATTTAAATAAAAAATTAAGGCCTTAATATAATATGACCCATACAAGCTGGACGTTTACTGACTTAGACGAATATCACGACTACTTAATAACCCACAATGAATTAGAGTCATTCCCTTTTAATGCATCATATTTTGATCTTAATAGGTCATATTTCTCAAAAACAGGTATTTTTTTTCGTGATTATATTCCAAAATATCCTCCTACAACCGGAAATTTTAAAATAGAGTCAGTACTAGGAGAACATACAAAAAGATCATTGTTGTTATCTTCTGAAAACTTGTATTCTAGGCCTGTTGAGTTTGTAAGGCAGGGGGATGTTTTTAGATCAGATACTGATTTTCCGACGGAGGCATCTGGTTTAATGACTTCATTTTGGATTGTTTTAAGCCAAACCTGTGTTGTAGAGCAAGAAGCTTTTTCAGTCATTATCCCAGGGTATAGATATGAAGAGCTAATAAAAGACGAAAGTTTATCGCTACTAGGTGTTCGTCCTCCTAATCCTAGAGCAGGGATTTTTCAAAATAAAAAAGCAAGATTACTAAGTCTACCTCCTTCTGAACTTCAGGGAATGACAGATGAGGAAGATGATGACTTCATCGTTTTTGATTTAGCTCAGAAATATACAATTCATTCAGATTTACTAAAGAAAAAACAAGTTCAATTCAGCTTAACATTTCCTGCAAATGCATACTTCATGAATAGAGTTACTTATTTTCTTCTAAGAGATTTAGCAAAAAATGATGACCAACGATCTACGCTAAGTTGATTTTTAAAAGATAGACCTGTAACACTTAAGAATATTCAAAAAAATAAGATTGAATAATGGAGCTTTAACACTTTATGGTTGTGATTCTTTTATGCTTACGGCTTGACTTGCTAACAACATTACCTTGAGTCCTTTCCAAAGATGCTTTGAGAAGCTATCATTCGTAGTAGTATTAAGGATTATTTATGAAAGAAATAAAAATTAGTGAGAATATATCTTTAAAAAAATTAGAAGAACAAATGAAGATTCTCAAACCCTTTATTTGGGGGGCGAAAGCATTAGGTAAATTAGGATTTAAAGCAGAGTTAATTGAAAGACTTTCAAAAGAGGCACCCAAACAATTTAAACTGGCTAAAGAGCTTATCCAAATGCCAGATCGATTTAATGACCATTTTGTTAAGCTAGGTTGGATCGCCTATGAATCATTAAACCATGAGACTATGAAAGCTGCTGTTGATAAGGCAGACTCATCAAATATAGACGAAGCTGAAAATATATTAGTAAATTTTTATACAGAAGAACAAATTACATTTCTGAAAACTCGTTTGAAATCAATTCCGAGTTATATGGTTCGGATGAATCTTATTGATAAGATATTAAAAGATTATTTGGAGGGTCGATACTACTCCGTTGTTTTAGTTTTACTAAGCTTGACGGATGCAATGGTGGCAGATCTTTCTAATAATGGTCTCTATACAGATTCATCTAATGTGACTTCCTATGATTCAATTTCGGGACATGAGAAAGGCCTTAAAGCTTTAAAGAAGATACTCACTAAAAATAGAAAAAAGACAAATGCCGATCCTTTATATTTGCCTTATCGGCATGGAATATTACATGGCCGAGACCTAGGTTACGATAATAAAATCTTAGCAGCAAAGTGTTGGAGTTTACTTTTTGCTGTAGGTGACTGGGCTCATAGTCTTAATAATGAGCCAGAAATTGAAGAGAAATATTCCTTGGAAACCTTAATTAATCAAATATACAAAACACAACAGCAGAAGAGTGCAATGAAAGAGTGGAAACCTAGAAAGCTGATTAAATCTATAGACAGTTCCAAGTTAGAGATTGGTACTCCTGAGTATACTTGTGGTTTGTATTTAGATTACTTAATCACTGCCAACTATGGAAAGGCAGTGAGTCTTACAAAAAGTGCTTTTAGCTCAGAAAAATTGGAAATAAGTAAAGTCGCTGGAGAACTTAGAGCAAAATTAAAAAGTAAGACTATTAATTATTATAAGATTGAAAGTGTTGAGGATCAAGCATCAGCTGCGACAAATGTAAATGTTAAAGTATACTTCCAGAGAACAGATGAAGATGAAAAAGTTGTGAGTGCTACGATTAGATTGTTATATGTTGATACTAGTGGAGAGACAATTCCTCGAAATATGGGTGGAGGTGAGTGGAGGATAATCTATGATGCAATTAATTCTCTTGAATATTCTGACTTATTTTTATCCTACTAAAGGAGTTATAAATGACTTATTTACATGACCGTGAAACGCAGAATAAAATTTGTACTAAATACTTAGAGGTAATAGAAAAGTTTGATGATATTTTAATAAAAAACATCAATAAAAATAATAAACTAATTTCTAAAGAAGCTATAAAGTACTCACAACATGGATTGGCACGGAGGACTTTATACTTAAAAGAATGTGTTGAAAGATTTTATGAAATATTTCAACTAGAAATTGATGGCAAAGAAATTTCTAGAAGAGTTCGTTTTGACCAAACTGTGCTTTTGAACTTCTTTTTTATGAATATTTCCGGAGGGATTGATAATTTGGCTTGGGTGTACGCACTTGAACATAACTTTGATCATAAAAGTCACTTCGACATATCATTTAAAAAGAAAGATTTTAAAGAAATTTTACCCAATGGTTTAGTTGAGATTTTAAATAAGCACCATACTTGGTTGAGCGAACACGTCACTGATTTTAGGAACTCATCGGCCCATAGAATAATGCCGTATGTTCCGCCGTTTATTCAAATTGAAAATACTGACAATAGAATTTACGAATCCGTTTATACACATGATTTTGACAATTCTCCAACTGTCCAGTTTCACCCTCAAGTTATATGTGATGCTCTAGGTTATTTAGAAATCATTGGTACTGGAGTTGAGCTATTGGATGGAAATCGATATCTGTCTCAAAGGGTAGAAATTATGCCGGGAGAGCTTGTTAGGTTTAAATTTGAATGGGATGTAAACAAATCGATATTAAATGAAGAGAAAGACCGACCTAGTTTTAAAGAGGTCGTAAAAATGTTTGTCAAATTTTATCCTAGCACGATACAAAGAGATTCAAATAAAGATGGTGATGAGTCACGTCAAGAGATAATTCTTACTGACGATTTAAATAAAAATTGGAAATTAGTATTTGTTGTGAGGAATGAGACTGTAAGAATTATTTCTTTTCATAGAAAATAATGGAGATACGAACTATAGGCTAAGGGATATTGTGTTGGTGGACAAGTCGGCAGACAAACTTATTTAAATATATAGCTTTATGAGGTTAAGAACTACCCAAGTTAAATAAAAATGGAGAAGTGGCCTGAATAAGTACGACATAATGGTTGTAAGTTTCAAAGTTAAGCTTACAGATAATTGTAAGCCTACTCTAAAGATATTATTCAATTTCATATTTTATTCCTTTATTAGTTTAATTATTAGTTCATACTTTGGAGCATCGGCATTATTACCCTAAGCTTATTCTCATCCATGCTTGAAATGATCTCGCTACACTGCTCAATCATTTCATGCCTTAAGGGATTTACTTTTAAGAGTTGGTTGAATAGCTCCATTGTGAAGCCGTAGGATTCTACAATTGTTCTGATCTTCTTATCTGTTAAGGTGACTCGGCCATTTTCAATCCAGCCTATAGTATTTTTTCCAACGCCACACCTACTAGATGCGGAGTACTGGTCTAGATTAATTCTAAGCCTTAGCTCTTTTAAAACTTTGCACTCACGTGTAATTCTTTTGTGCCGAAACCTTTTATCAAGTCTCTTGTCAGTTGAGATTGTCCTTCTTATACAATTAGCATCGGTTGGAGCCTCGAGTTTTCCTGACCTAAGATCTTCAACTTCTCGGTCAGAGAAGCCATAGTTTTCTTGAAACTCTCTAAATCTTTCAGGTGTAATCGCACCTCTGCCATTTTCAAGCTTTTCAATATATTTGAATGAGAAGTCGAATAGTAGGCCGGCTTGTTGGCGATTTAATCTTTTAAGCAGGCGCATTTTTTTTAAGATGATTGCGTTATTTGAAATATAGTCTTGATTAATTACTTCTGTAATTTCTTTCATAGTTGTTCTCCTTGTGAATTTTAAGTGAGGTGGTGGTAGCTCTTTTAAGCAAGCATATGCTTACAGACAAAAGCTAAGGGTTTTAGTGGTTTACAAAAAACTGTGCCTCGAAATGCAAGCATGTGCTTAACGGTGCTACTAATTCAAAATACTGGTAAGCATTTGGTAAGCACTAAGTGAAAGATGGAGAAATAAACGGAAAGATTTAAAAACTGAGTGTATACAGTTCTAATGTTTGTAAGTAGTTAGAAAGAATAAAAAAAGCCCCGAATGGAGCAACATCATCAAATAAAATGGAGCGGTAGATGAGATTCGAACTCACGACCTTCTCGATGGCAACGAGATGCTCTACCAGCTGAGCTACTACCGCTTAAACGTTCAATTAAAATAGTGAAAATGAAGAAAGATGTCAATCAAAGAAATTAGTCTATTTTGAGTTCTAAGACCTTAATAATCTTCTGATAACTCGTGTTGTTAAAACGAGCATAGATAATAGTCAAAATATCTTTTTTATTTTTAGGAGCTTTAGGATCAAGCATAAGTTTGACGAAGTAGTCAGCTATGACAAAGACCTTCGCTAGTGGGTGAATATCCTCGCTAGGATCATCTGGCAGGCCCAGACCATTTAGGCTTCCTTGGTGCTGTTGGATGACAGCATACAGGTACTCACTGTAAATTGGGGTCCCTATAATAATTTCTGCAGCATCATTTGCGTGGGAATGAACTTCTTGTATTTGCTCTTCAGTTAGCTCGACCATGGCAAGATCGTCATTGGAGTTAACTCTAATCTGATCGATTGACTTTAAAGTTATATCGGAGAAAAAAGCTGCTGATGCGAAGATGTTAAGATGCTTTTGTTCGTACCAAGGTTGTTTCGATAAAATAAAATTACCGATAACACAAACAAGGTGAGCATGCTGATAGGCATAAGAAATTTTTGAGGACAAAAGCATTTTCAGAAGGCTAGAGAGTTTAGTGTTTTCTTGAATGGCCTTGATCATTGACTGAATACTTTGTTGAGCGAGCTCTTGAATATTCTCGTCTATACCGATCTCATCTGCTCTGTCGCGAACGAGCTCATAGCCCGAAGAGGTTGCGTTAAGTCTGTCTTGGATTCCAATGTCAGAGAGTTCAAGCTTTCTTATAATATTATTTGTCACAAAATTAACAAAGTACTGCTGATAATCTTTTGGAATATAGAGTTCAGTTAGTCCCTGTGCTTCATATTTATCGATGTCTGAGGCATCAAAGTTATCCTGAGCATGGAGTCTTTTGATAAATTCATACTCGCCAGGACCTTTCTTTATTCGAATAAAGATTTCACACGGAGTGTGATCTATCTCGTAAAAATAGGTTAATTTTATGGGAACGTGGTTGGGGACAATCTTTTTCTTAACTTCTTCTTCTGTTATTCCTAAAAGTTGACTGGCATGTTTTACCAGTATCTCCCAGTCAATAGGTGACTTTAAGCATAGGGTGTCGTGAGAAATTTCCGGACATTCGCCTAAAACGATTAGTGGGATATCTAGATTATTATCTTGGAGATAGTCATAAATATCTTCGGCGGTATTTTCATTACCAATATTATTTTTTGAAATAATGAGATTTATCGTTGGTAAAATCGCCAAAAGCTCAATGGTCTCTTTCGCATTTCCCCTGTCAACAATATCAGTTGCAGCATATGTATTAAGATTTATTGAATAAAGCTTTCTTAAATCTTGATTGTCATGAATTAAAATTGTTTGGCTCATGTACAAATTGTAACCTAAAGTGCTGATTTTTTACACTAGGCGATTTAGTCCAATTTTATTTAAGATCAAGAGGATGAACTTGTCCAAAACGATCAAGGATTTGACCACTTGGGTTTAGATTCTCGCTATTATAGGCCAAGTTTTTTCCCGTGCCACGACTTGAATCGATTATATAGTGGGGGATTAGCCAACCGGGAAGATCATCTCTGAGGCTTCCGTAAATCTCTCTTCCCTCTCGAAGAGGAAGATAGAAATGCATTGCTCCTTTGACAAGATCCGGGTGATGTAAATAGTAAGGTTTTATTTTTAGTTTATTTATTCTTTTGAAAAGTGAGACGAGAGCTTCTTTATTATCGTTAACACCTTTTAAAAGGACTGATTGAGATAAAAGATTAAAAGATTGAAACGCTTTAATATGGGTTTCAAAATCTTCGGAGATCTCGCTTTCATGATTAATATGAATCGCGATAGTGATGGTGTCCAAAACTTTCTCGAATCGCTTCAGAAGATCATATAATTGTGTATCCATTCTCTTTGGAAGAATGACAGGCGTGCGAGAGTGAATTCTTACGTATCTAACGTGAGGAAACTGAGTAATCGCTGAAAATATTTTTTCCAGTTTGCTATTGGATAGGATGAGGGGATCACCTCCTGTGAGAATAACCTCTTCAACATCATGATGGTTTTCTAAGTATTTCTTTAAAAGGTCTAAGGACGCTTTAAAAGTATCGAGGTCTTCAAAAAGTTCATTTTTTCTAAAACAGTAGCGACAATTTATAGGGCAAACAGTTGTAGGGCTGTAGAGGATACGACTCTTATACCGGTGAATGATTCCACCTTGCTGCTCAAATTTTTGATCACCTATTGGATCAATGAGCCCACCTCTTTGTTCCTCTTCCTCTTCACGGCTTGGTAGAAACTGTTTTGCCAGAGGTGAATCGATACCGCTTTCTTTGATTTTCTGTGCAAAGTTTCGAGGAATTAAAATAGGATATTTTGTTTCATCAAGTTTGGAAGATAGAAATGATTCGAGAGCAGCATGGTCTTTAAAAGAGTCCCGATAATCAGACGACCAATGATTTAAATTCATTTAATGTTGAATAACTTTTTTATTTAAACGAAAAAGCGCAATAACAATTGGCAACACAATTGCGTAGTTGAGGCAAAGTGATGAAAAAGGGATCTCTTTAGTATGGGTAATAAGAAAAACGATCCATGCAAAAACAAGAAAATTTAGGCCCAAGAAAAAAATTTGTGTGGTTTTTAACCAGTCAATAGATTTGATCATCTCGCTCATAATAGTCTCCGAGTTTTAACCTTATCTTTTATGTCGGTCATTGTCTAGATTATGCAGGTGGATCTAGCTTTAACTCTTTGATTTTTTTGACCATGAAGTGTTTATTCATATTATCTTTTAGACACTCAGCGTAAAGTATAAGGCCTTGGGGCATAGGAATAAGAGCAATGGGTTTGACCTGTCTAAAGTCATCGCCAGTGCTTGAGCCTTTGTATTTTATACTGATCTGGGAGCGAGTTCTTAAAGATTCTTGAATGGGTCTAAGTTTTTTTGGTAGTTCGTATTCTATTGGCTTTTTAAAAGAGTTTATTTTGAAAAGGTAACAAAGATCTCTGAGAGTTCTTTTTCCTGTGAAGCTTTCAAATTTTTTAAGGCACTTGATAAAAACCTTAAGTGAGATAAGGGCATCATCGAGGGCTTGATGGTGATTAAACTCAAACTCAAAAAACGTTGCAAGACTTGATAGTTTAAAATTCTCTGGTTTAGCACCAGTCTCTTTCTTGTAGAGGGCCCGAGAGAACTTGCAACTGTCATAGACATCACTCATGGAAAATGGGTAGTTGAACTCATGGTTTCCTTTCACGATAAAGCCCATGTCAAATTGGGCGTTATGGGCCAAAAGGGGAAGGTTGCCATAAAAGGCTGTAAATTCTTTAAGGGGAAGTTTTAAAGTCTGGCAATCTCTGACCATTGCATTAGTGATGCCGTGATACTCAATAGTATATTCTGGAATAGTGATGAGCGGGTTGATCATTTCGTGAAAGGTCGAAACTTCTCCATTGGCGTCCACTTTAACTGCCGCAATTTCAATAATCTTGTCGAAAGTGGCGGACAAGCCAGTCATTTCTAAATCAAAAGCCACCATCCCTTTTGGGAAGTGGGCGAGTAGAATCTCAATCTCAGATGGTTCCAAGGGGATGGATGTTTCTAACCTTTTTGTCATAGGCATCTCAGATACCTTATGAAGGCCTAGACGACTAAGCCAACCGCGTTAATTGTTGCATGGTGTGATTGACATAACCCCTCGTTTTTTCTAATTCTTTATCTGATTTAATGAAATGTTTTTATAAAGGATATACCCATGAGTAAAAAGTTTGATGTTGTTGTTCTTGGAGCTGGACCTGGTGGTTATGTTGCCGCTATTCAGAGCGGCTCAACTTGGAAAAAAAGTTGCTATTGTTGAAAAAGAACATATGGGTGGAGTTTGTCTTAACAAAGGCTGTATCCCAACGAAAGCCGTTTTAAAATCGGCTCACTCAGTGTTCATGAACTTGAAGACTTTAAAGACCTTGGTATCAACGTAGATCATCAAAGGTTTAGATGGAACTCAAGCTGTAAAAAGAGCAAATAAAATTTCAGAGAACATTTCAAAAGGTGTTGAGCTATTTGATGAAAAAAAATAAAATTGAAGTCTTTGATGGTCATGGTGAATTTGTCTCGGAAAAACGAGCATTAAAGTTGGAAAAGAAACTCTTGAATTTACAAACTGTATTATCGCAACAGGAGCTAAATATAAAACCTTTCCAGGTCTTGAACACGATGATAAAAGACTTATCGGTGCATGGGAAGCGATAAAGTTAGAAAAACTTCCAAAGTCCATTGGCCATCATTGGTGCAGGAGCTATTGGAGTTGAGTTCGCTTATTTTTGGAATGCTTTTGGTGTTGATGTTCATATCTTTGAGCTTCAAAAAAATCTTCTTCCAATTGAAGATGACAGAGTCTTCAAAAGAAGTAGAAAAAGCCTATAAGAAATACGGCATTAAAATGAGCTCTTGGAATTGAAAAAGTTAGGCGAAAAATAACGGAAAAGACATCACAATTTCCGTTACCGAGAAAGGAAAAAAAGTCGATTATAAATTTGAGAATGGGTCTTATTGCTGTTGGAATGACTGGGAATCTTAGAGGGCTATGGTCTCGAAAAAATTGGTGTAAAAACAGAGAAAGGATTTATTGTCGTTAATGAAATGTATCAAACAAATGTTAAGGGATATTTATGCCATTGGTGATGTTGCAGGACCACCACTTCTTGCTCATGCCGCATGTCACGAAGGTGTAGTCGCTGCTGAACATTTAGCGGGTAAGAATCCTCATGCAATTGATCCTACTGAATATTCCTGGTTGTACTTATTGTCAGCCTCAAGTTGCTTCAGTGTGGGCTACACGAGAGAGCTCTTAAAGAGAAAAAGTATAAAATATAATGTTGGTAAACTTCCGTTTTACGGCAAATGGAAAAGCTGTAGCATCAAATGAGACTATTGGGTTTGTCAAAACTCTAATGGGTGAGCATGGAGAAATGCTTGGAGCTCATATTGTTGGAACTCAGGCAACAGAGATGATTCATGAGTACGCCTTGTTTAAAACGATGGAAGGAATTGATGAGGAAATATTTGCCACAGTTCATCCACACCCAACTCTTGGAGAGTGGCTTGCTGAGGCAGTGTATGGCGGCAAAGGATAGAGCACTGAATTTTTAATGATAATCTAGAACCGCTATAAAATAGAGTAAAATATAAATAAAAATTATTAGGAGTATAAATATGGCACGCGTTGAAGTTGTTATGCCTCAAATGGGTGAGTCAATCACAACTGGTACAATCACAAGTTGGAATAAAAATGTTGGAGATAAAATTGAAATTGATGAAATCCTTTTAGAGATCTCAACTGACAAAGTTGAATCAGAAATTCCAAGTCCAGTTGAAGGAAAGATTGTTGAAATTACTTTATCCTGAAGGTGAGACAATTGATGTTGGAAAACTTATTGCCGTATATCGATGAAGATATGGATGCAGAAGTTTCAGACTCAGGTTCAGCCGATAAAAAAGAAGAAAAAACTGAAGACTCTGCTAAAAATGAAGAAGAAGATCCGAAAGATAAGGCTAACTTCAAAAGCCAAAGCCTTCAGCGAAGTCAGAATAATCGCAGAGAAGAAGATTTTATACTCCACTTGTTAAGAAATTAGCAGTGACAATGATGTTGATCTTAAGCTGAGCTTAGAAGATATTGACGGATCAGGAGCTGGTGGAAGAGTTAATAAAGAAGACTTTGAAAATTTTCTAAAAACCAGAGGGACTGGATCGACTTCGAAAAAAGGTGCAAGCTCCGGTGGTTCATCAGATTTCAGTTCTCGACTGTTCCAGCTTACACGTCAAGTGAAAAAGTTGAAATCGTACCAATGGATAATATGAGAAAAGCGATTGCTAAAAATATGCAGGCAAGTAAGCTCACTTCTCCTCACGTTAATTCAATTGATGATATCGATATGACTAATCTTGTGAAAATTAGAGAATAGTTTAAAAGATAATTTAAAAAAGAAGAGGGTTTCTCTTTAACTTACTCTCACTTTGTTATGTATGCTTTAGTTCAAGCTCTTAAAGAGTTTCCAACAGTTAATGCATCAATTGATGGAGATAATATCGTCTACAAAAAAGATATTAATATCGGTTGTGCAGTTGCGGTTCCTGGAAATGGTTTAATCGTTCCTGTTATTAAAGGAGCTGATAATTTAAATCTTACAGGTCTTGCCAGAAGCCTAAATGACCTCGTTATTAAAGCGCGAAATAAGAAGCTTACAATGGATGATTTGAGTGAAGGAACATACACTTTCACTAACAATGGTTCATTTGGAGTCATAGCTGCGACACCGGTCATACTTCAGCCTCAAGTTGGTATCTTCTGTGTTGGTACGATTAAAAAGTCAGTTGAAGTTATGCCAGACAACTCCATGGCAATTAGAGATATTATGTATGCGACCCATACTTACGATCACAGATTGATTGATGGTGAGGTTGGTTCGAAGTTCTTGATGCATGTAAAAAACACTCTCGAGACAATGGATCCGACAGATCTTCTTTAAAAAACGAATATTTAGATAATGTCTAAGGCCCTCTTGTAAAAGAGGGCTTTTTTTTGAAAAAAATCGTGATATAAAATCCTTAAAAAAGGAGTTATCGTGCGGATATTACTAATATTGATTATTTCCCTTGGTGCCAGTGCTGCGGACTTGATCGTAGATGCAAAGAAAGTAAGTGAGTTAAGTAAACGTCTTGGTGAATCTTACTACCAAAACTATAGACGAGTGACTCCTTACTTTTACGAAAATAACCTTCCAAAGGTTGTTGTTGAAAGATTTAATAAATGTCTAAAACTTCATTTTTATCAAAACTCCATTAACTATTCAAAAACAAGTTGTTTAAATAAAAGAGAATTTACTCTGGCTGATTTCCCAGGCTTTAAAAGTATTGATTTAAAGACTCAATTAAAAGATCAAAAAGTTCTTTTAAAAGAAGAAATTCTTGAAAAGAAATACAGCGGTGTTGGATTTAAATTTTTCTTAAGAGATTTACACTCAGCTAAGACTGCTGATTACAAATTTGAAATGGTTGCTCAATCATTTCTTGAAGTAAAAAAAGGTAAAGTTACACTTTTGCAAACTTTAACTTTTTCAAGAGATGCTTTTCACTTTCTCCCAGAAGATCAAAAGGTTACAACTCAAATAATAGATCTTAAAGCTGGAGACTTTCTTTTTCAAAAAGGAGAGACTAAATTTATTCTCTACAAGAGGTACCAACCAAAGCCCTTAGACTTTAAGTTTCTTTGGTTGAATCCGGCCTATAAGGAATACCTTTCGACAATTGATTCTCAACTTTTTACAGATGGAGACAAGGCTTATTGCTTTATGGATTATCATATCGACCCAAGTCCCTATGATTGTCAAAACCTTGCGATAGGAGCAGTGGGGAGCAGGCTATTTCCGACCTACAAAAGATTTGATCTCATAAAAATAGATCTTAATGGATCTATCGAGCTCCTATAATCGGTAGTTTGCAGGCAACTGTGGAGATAACTAAACATTTTTCTCCTCTTTAAGTGTTAAGATGAAAAAAAGACTGTAATAAAATGTCTTCAAATTTCACCAATAGGTAATAGGTAATAGGTAAGAGGTAAGAGGTAAGAGGTAAGAGGTAAGAGGTAAGAGGTAAGAGGTAAGAGGTAAGAGGTAAGAGGTAAGAGGTGTTTATGTTAAAAATTTTATTGTCTATTTTTTGTGTATCAGCCTTAGCTAATCCAGTTGATTGGAAGACCAAAAAGCCTGTTAAAAATTTAAAGAAAAAACTAAATGATATGCAGTATAAAGTGACTCAAGACGAGGACACTGAACCTCCTTTTAAGAATGAGTACTGGGATAATAAAAGAGAGGGAATCTATGTTGATATCGTCTCTAAAGAGCCCCTTTTTAGTTCTCTTGATAAATACAAGTCTGGAACTGGATGGCCAAGTTTTACAAGACCACTTGAGAAAGAAAATATTGTAGAGGAAACAGACTTTAAACTCATTTTGCCTCGTACAGAAATAAGATCAAAGTATGGAGACTCTCATCTAGGTCACCTCTTTAAAGATGGACCCGAGCCGACGGGGCTTAGGTATTGCATGAACTCTGCGAGTCTAGAATTCATTCCCAAAGAGAAGCTTAAAGAAAGAGGATATGAAAAATATTTAAAACTCTTTGAAAAAAAAAAGGTAACTAATATGAAAACTGCATATCTTGCTGGTGGGTGTTTTTGGGGGATGGAGAAGTATCTTAGAAAACTCGATGGCGTTATTAACACTGAAGTCGGTTATACCGGCGGAGAGCCAACACAAGCGGCTTATAAATATGTCAAAACTGGAACAACTGGACATGCTGAGGCCATTAAAGTTGAGTACGATTCAGATAAATTAAGCTATGAATCTTTAATAAGATATTTTTTTAGAATTCATGATCCAACCACACTTAATCAACAAGGTAATGACAAGGGAACTCAATATAGAAGTTCGGTCTTTACTAATGATGAAATGGAAAAGAAAACAGTCCAAGAACTCATCGCGAAGATTAATAAATCTGGTGACCTCGAAGATCCAGTTGTGACAAAGATAGAGCCACTGAGTAAGTTTGTTGACGCTGAAGATGTTCATCAGGATTATCTTGTCAAAAATCCAAATGGCTATAATTGTCACCTTTTAAGACCAGATTTTTCATTTAAGTAGCTGAAAATACGTTACCGTTTTTGAGCGACTAAAGAGTTACCCGATTTTGCCGATCAGGAAACTGATGAAGTGTATTCTTTTATTCCTATTCTTTGTTATATCTTTGCCAGCTTTTTCAGGAGGCACAGAATGTCGTGCCCTTTTTTTTGAAGAGTTCAAGACGATTTTGGAAAAAGATGAAGGGCTTATTTCAGCAAAACTGCAAGTGACGGGTATAAAGTTACTTCAGAAAGTTCAAAAGAGAACAGGAACAGATACCCTTGAGAGCTACGCAAACTCTATCATTGGCAACAAAACCTTTGAGAGACTTGCAAATAGCACAGAAATTCAAAACGAAGTTTTTGACCTTATGAACAAGTATCAAGGATCAAAAAAGTATTTAAACCCAACCTTACAACTTGAAAGACTAAAAAGCTTAGAAAGAGTAAGTGACGCTGATGTTTCTATATTAATGGCATCTTTACAAGAGACTTGGAAAGGTCAAGATGACTTTGGCTTTGACCAAAGTGATATTGCTTTTACAGCTTTGGTTTCTCAAGCCTCGAGTATTAGTACTGGCAAAGACAGTTATATCATTAGTGACTTTATCTCGCAGTTTAAAGACAAAGAGGATTTGGAAGCCAATCTTGTTCGTGCTCGACTGAAGGTGAAAGCCAAGATGGCACAGATTAAAGCTGCCGTTTATGAAAAGCATAAAGAAGAATGCTTAGATTTTTATGGCGATCAAAACTCAAATGCTCAAAATACCTCTGTGTTTGCTCTATGTCGGATGGAAGAGAGCAAGATTATTGACGAGTCCCTTTTGCAAGCGATTGAAGATATTGTTGATGGAGAGAGGCTCTCTTTAAAGACTCCAGTCTTGTCTTTAAATTCGAAAAAAACTCAAAATCCAAGAGAGATTCAAGATCAAATTAATAAAATTGCGGGTAACGAGAATCGAATCGCGCAGGCTTATAAAAGTGGTCTTATTCAAGATAGTTGTAATGCTTTCGTTACAGTAGATAAAAAGAAGTCCACCACAACTCTTTACGATAGCGATGGAAGTGAAATTTTTAGAGTCAATGCCATTATGGGGACTGGGCAGATGAATGAGTATAAGAACTTTAACCCCGACTCAGTTTTAAGAAAATGGCCAGTCCTTGATCGTGAAGGGAAACCTCTATTAAAGAACGGAAAGCCTATATACAAATACACTCGAACAACGGGCGCCGGTACTTATTATGTAAAGAAGTCACTGACTAAGAAAGAGAGAATAGATCGAAAATATGATCTTGAGTTTAACGATAGGGTCTTGGTCTTGTACTCTGATAAAGATGACCCCGAAAATGAAGAAGTTCAAGCCATTCATGGCGTTCCCAATGAGAGTTGGATAAAAAACAAAGACCAGAGGATGAGATCTTTTGCCGGTGGAGCATCAGAGCGAAAGTTATCAACTGGATGTGTTAACCTTGAGGGGTATTCCTACGATATCATAAATGAATTTATGCAAAATAAATGTCCAATCTATATCTTGCCTGAGGATAAAGATAATTATTTCTTTGTCAAAAATGGAAGCATTAAATTCTCAACGAGACTTGATGAAAGAAAGAAAAATGAAGAGCATTCCCAGATGACCTATTCAGACGGAACCAAGACAGAAGATCCAAATAATTACAATCAGTACCGTTTCTCACCAATAGATAAGACGAATAAGGTTGTAGGGATCAAAGGGCTTGCTGCTTCATCTGCTGTTTTATCAACTCTTCTGGAGGAAAAAGAAGAGTTGTATCAAAGAGCAAGGCTTATAGAAACAGATGACTTTGAAGATTTAGTGGCGATGACTTTTGGTCTAACAAAAGACCCAAAAGAGGCAAAATCGATCTTCTTAAACCTTTATAATTCAATGTATCGTGAAAACGCGCAGGAGAAACTCTCACAGCAACGGAAAAGAAAAAAGATATTAAAAAGATATAAAGAAGACTTTGACAACTCAGTTGATGAAAAAGCAGTTATAGACAAAGCGGATGAGGTAGAATTTGAAAGAATTTAGCTTCATTAAATTAACTTTTTTTCTCTTCTTGACGGTGAGTCAGATCAGTTTTGCTGGCGCAGACTTCACATGCCTGAGTGATATTAATCAAATTGTAAGTAAAAATCCAAATAAGAAAGAGCTGCTAGAGAAGTATTTAAGACTTCAGTCTGAAATTACCCTGCATAAGTTAGCCTACGCCTTTTTAAAAAATGAACCAAAAGAAGGGTTTAGGGTTGAAAATAAAATACTAACTCTTTTAGAGAACATGAAAGATCAAAGAAAAGAACCAGAATTTGAAAAAGTTTACAATGACTTTAGAGATCCAAATAATAAGCTCTCGCGAAATGCTCTTACTAATGTCTTACCCTTTTTAATGGATATTTTAAACGAGCAGAATAAAGAGTTAGATCCTGATAAAAGAGAAAAGCTAAACTTGGGAACAAGTGATATTAGAATGCTTTCGATTCTGTCAGAAAAAGAGTCCGTTGATAAATACGGTAAATATGCAAGTCTTCTCTCTAGTAGGAGAGAGAGTGATAGTGGAATCTTAAATTTTATAAAAATCATTAACTCCTCAATACGAAACACTAATACAAAATCTGAACAGATGGTTCAAACATTTGACCTTCAATTGAATCGCGTTCATAGAGAATCCACCAAAACTCTCGAAGCTATCTTCGATGGTACCGTTTGCGCTAAGGAACAGGTTGTCTCTTGTGTCCCAGGGTCTCAGAGTCCTTCAGAGGTCTTAAAAGAAAGTCAGCTTACCGCCATCTTAAAAGCGGTGGAATCTGTAGATGGAGTTGATAAAGATAAAGAACTTCGCTACGGAGATGTATGGCTGAGAACAGCTTTTGCGACAAAGAAGCAAATTGAAAAAAGAAGCCAAAGTGGGAAACTAAAAGAATCGACAACCAAAATTGAGAAAACGAAACCCGTCGATCACGAGACCGTTATTCACGAGTACCTCATTGATCACGTTCTAAGTAATATGCCCTACTTTTTTGAAAGAGAAGATTTAAAGAATGATAAGTCGCTAACTCTTGGCCTGGCCCAGGCTATTGATGCGGGAGTCTTAACAAAAAAAGGAAAAGACAGAAAGTATTTCTATAAAGGTGAAGCTTATTATATCCCAGAGCTTTGGAATAAAAACTATGAAGGTAATAGGTTAAAGAAAATCTTGAGCCAAAACTGGGACAATTTAGGAAATGCCCTTTTTGGTGATGATTATACAGTGCCAAAAAATAATGGAATAGGACAAAGTGAAAAAGAGAGTTTTGTAAAAACCTGGCAAAATAAAAAGGAAAACCAAGGTCAAAAGATCGCTTTTTCCTTTAAAGGAAAACTCTACCGAGTTGATGATGGTTCCCTTATAGAAGGTACCAAGGAGGCGCTACTAGCCTTTAAGTTACCAGCAAGTGAAAATGCAAAACAGCTTGATTTTGATGAATCTTCTATGGGTAAGATGGCGCATGAAATTAATCTTGGAAATAGGTCCTATTTCAATAAAGAAGGACAAGCTTTTCATATCTCAGGCGTTCCCATTGATTTTGAGCAAGAAAGGTCTCGAGCAAAACGCACTTTTGATCAAGGTAATATGTCTGCAATAAAAGGAGAGAAACTTGAAAGCTTTCCATCCTCCAAGAAAATTGAGCAGTTCGCAAAGAAAAACGATATTAGCTTAGAGAAAGTTAAAAAAGCTTTTGCTGATAAGAAAGTCGCTTTTACTGACAAGTCTAAACCCGTAAATCTTTTAAAACTTCAAGTGATCGATAAGAAAGAGGCGATAAAAATTGTTGAAAATCATAAAGAACACTTTGATGTTGATACACTTGGAAAACTACAAACTTTTGATGAACCCTATCTACAAGCTAATGCGATTGCTATTTTAAATAAACAACCCTCTTTTGAATACGAGGCGAATACTTATGATGCGAGAACCGGTAAGAGAAAGGTTATCAAAAGGGAGATTAGTGCATCAACCCCCTTGAGTGTTTCAAGTAATGAAGTAAAAAGAAAAGCTGACATTGTAAATAAAAAGCCGAACTCATTTCTAAAGGTTCAGGAGTTTCATAAAAACTATGCCAATAAGTGTGAGCAATATATTGTCATCGATAAAAATGATAGCTCCTTAAATGTTTATAATAATGAAGGGGATTCAATTTATCGAAAAGAGGTTCTCTTAGGATCAGCTGTTGGGGATGAGAGAACTCTGTATAGGGATTACAAAGCAAATATTCCGAACAATAAAACAGGGGCAGGGATTTATTTTATTGGAAATAAAGATCGCTCTGGTGTTCTTCATCTCAACACACAAAATAAAAACTCTGCTCTGTCTTTGTCTTCAATCCCCAAGAGCGCGGCTCAACGAAGATTACTTCTTAACGATAATGATCCCTCTAATAATAGAGTCACAAATGGCTCTATCAATATGGAGTCGGATGACTATAATAAAATCTTGCAAAAATTTTCAAAAGAGGGGTGTCCCTTTTACGTTCTTCCAGAATCTAATATTGCCGACTTTGTTGTTAAAGAAAGTACGTTGGCCTTCGAAGTCAACTGCTCAGACTGCGATCGAGACTACAATACCTTTGAGCCAGCGACCTCTTTTAAGCCCATCTCCGCTCATATTATAGACAATCGTTATAAGTCGGAATCGACACAGGAATTTGTGAATTCACTCGTGCAAGAAAAGAAGGATCTTCTTCCACTATTAGGGATAACAAATGAGGAGTATGACCAACTTGCAAAACTAGCTTTTGGTGTGATGGGGGTTGAGTCTGACTTTGGTAGCTCTAGTCTTTATCAATTTAAAGAGTCCAAAAAAGGACAATTGCTTATTGATGTAAAGAAGAATGAACGTTTCAAACTCCCAAGGCTTCCATCAATGCCATTTTCGCTAAGTCCTGTAAAATCTCTTTTCGGAGATAATGCGAATAATAGTCGAGGCTCTACTCAGATAAAAAATATTGATGATTATTTAAAAGGTAAATATAAAGAACAGATTAAAACGGCAAATTTAATTGAGCCCGGCATTGCTGGCGTTGCAACGATGTTCGTCCTTGCGTCGAAACTTAAAAGTCTAAAAAATATAGAGTCTAGTCACTCTCATATAAATAGCTCAAATAGAATGCATTACCTTTATTATTTGTATATGGGATCAACTGATCAGGTGAAATCTGGAAGTGCGACACCGGCTTTAAACTCCAAAACCAATGAGGTTATTCAGTATTCTCGTGGGCTAGAAATTACGACTCTTTTGTAAATTACTCGAAAAGACTTATATCGCCAGCACCCTCTCTGATGACTTCAGGTGTCTCTCCTAAAAAGCTCACAATAGAACTGTGACCGACGAACTCAATTTCACCAGGGTCGATGATGAGATCAATCAGATGCTTGATTGATGAATCTTCAATCATATATGAGTAAATTTCATCTTCCTCGCTAAGACCGTGGATAGAGCTTGTAGGTATATTTGTCGATATGACGACGTCTTTGTAGGCCTTCAGTAGTGTTTCAACTAAAACAGAGGGAACAAACCTCAAGCCGATCTCTTTATCTGTTTTTGTGGCTTTTATTGATTTGGCAATTCTCTTCTTGGCTTCAAAAATAAACGTATAATGACCCGGAGTTACTTTCTTCAAAAGCTTAAATGCTTGGTCATCGATCAGAGCAACTTCAGATGCAGTTGAGATGTCCGGAACAAAGAGTGAAAAATGTTTATTTCCATTTTCTTTTTTTATCTTATAAAGCTTATCTAGACCATCTTTATGGGTTGGATCGGCGATAAGAATCCAGTTCGTATCAGTGGGAAGGCACACGAGGCCACCAGATTTTAAAATAGCGCAGGCATTGTCAATAACTCTATCATCTGGACTATGGGCAATAATATATTCGATCATCCCTTTATGTTAAACGTCCCTTTGAATTTTGTCTAAATATTCCTTTTGTAGTCTTTCATAGCCGATCTTCGAGTTGGCAAAAAAGTCTTCATCCATCGGAAGGTAGGCTTGCTCTACCCAGTGATTATTAAAGCTGTGTGGATATTTGTACTTATTTTTATCTGGGTGGTTATTTCGAAGATGAGTAGGGACTTCAATAGTTGGGTTATTTCTCACAAAATCCAATGCAGCATCAATGGCGAGGTAGCTAGAATTACTTTTGGGGGCTTGCGCCAGGTAAGTAGTCACTTGAGCGAGAATGATTCGAGCTTCTGGCATTCCAATTTGACTAATAGCCGTGATTGAAGAAGTTGCCATCTGTAGCGCTCTTGGATCAGCATTTCCAATATCTTCGCTTGCACTTATCAATAGACGTCTGGCGATAAAAATAGGGTCTTCGTTGCCTTCGAGCATAACTGCAAGCCAAAGAATAGCTGCATTGGCGTCACTTCCTCTAATTGACTTTATAAAGGCTGAAATAACATCGTAGTGGCGGTCTGAGTTTTTGTCATATGCTCTTTGGCTATGGAGAATTTGTTCTTTAATTTCATTGAGAGATAGATTACTAGTGTCTTGATTGAGGATGAGCTCCAGACTATTGAGAGCACTCCTTGCATCACCATTTGAAAATTCACTAATATGATTAATAATTTCTTCATTCACATCTTTATTTTCAAGTTCAATCGCCCTTAAAAGAATCTTTTTTATGTCTTCTGTCTCCAGTTTAGAAAATGGCCATACCTGAACCCTTGAAAGAATTGCTTTATTCAAGCTTGTTTGGGGATATTCAGTTGTGGCCCCAAAAAGAACAAAGTCTCCTGCTTCTAGGTGGGGAAGAAGAGCATCTTGTTGAGACTTATTAAACCTGTGGATCTCATCGATAAAGATGATCGAGCGTTTTCCTCCCAGTGTTTTGAGATCAAGAGCGGACTTTATGAGGGCCCGAAGCTCGTTTACCCCGCCCAAAACCGCATTGAATGAATAAAGCTCAAGCCCAGACTCAACAGCAAGGATATTGGCCAAAGTCGTTTTCCCTGTCCCTGGAGGACCGTAGAAGACAATATGGGGGAGTTTGCTAATATTGAGGTGACTCAGACGCTTATGGATAGCATTTTGGCCTGCCAATGAGGATAAATCACTAGGTCTAACTGTAAAAGCTAGGGGCTTATTATTAGATTCTGATTCAAATAGGCCAATTTGGTCTTTCATGCTAACTTTCCTTGAGTAGAATTATTGACTATATACCGCGTATAGATTATTTTATGCAAACTTAATTTTTAACCCAAGCGTAGCTTGGCCTTACCGTTATGCGCAAGGAGGTGACCTCAAATGCAAAATATCCATATCAAAATCGACGAGAAATTCGGAGTTGAAAAGTCTTTAAGAAAATTTAAAAGACTTTGTGATTCTTATGGAATCGTTAAGATGTATAGAGATAAGCAAGAGTATAAAAAACCTTCAATCCAAGCTAAAGAGAAGTCTGAAGCAGCAGAAAAAAGAAGAAGAAAGACTGGCGCCAAAGGTTCTCGCAGAAGTAAAATCTAATACAATATTCAGTGTTTTCGAATACTTATATTAAAAAGCCTCAGCTAACGCTGGGGTTTTCTTTTTTTAAAGGCATCACAAGTATCTAAAATCACATAAAAATCATCATTGTTGTGAAAACATTTCACTCTAGTTGAGCAGCATGTCATTCGGTGATATCTATTCTCCACCAAAAAAATATTTTCTACCCCAAAAAAATATATGGGTTAATTGGAGACAAAATGAAAAACCTTGTAATGCTTGTAAGCTTGTCAGTTATGTCAGTAGGAGCTTTTGCTGCTAATAAAGTTATCTACGGTGACGATAACAGAGTCGATGTTTATGCATCCACGAACTCTGCTTTTGTTGAACTGTCAAAGTCGACGGCTGCAATGATCAAAAATAAAGATCTCAAAAAGAGGTTTCTCAGTAGAAAATATAAAATTAATGGAAGTACATTGAGATCAGACCTAAGAGTTTGTTCAGATGAGCCTTTTGCAAATCAGCCAAGTGCTGCGAACTGTTCTGGGTTTCTTGTCGGTGAAAACCTCCTTGTAACAGCAGGTCACTGTATTAAAAGCATGAGTGACTGTAACGGAGCGAAGTGGGTTTTCGATTATAAAATGGAAAATGAGTCTCAAGCAAATCTAAAGCATTCAAAAGATACAATCTATAGCTGTAAAAAAATCGTCTCACGCTCACTTGATAGAGCTTCAAAAGATGACTTCGCTCTTATTGAGTTAGATAGAAACGTTACGGGAAGAACTCCCCTAAAGTTTAGAACAAGTGGAAAGCCTAGTGTTGGTGATGAACTGGTTGTTATTGGTCACCCAAGTGGACTTCCAACAAAAATTGCTGACGGTGCACAAGTTAAGTCTCTTGAAGGTGCATACTTTATGGCCAACCTTGACACTTATGGTGGGAACTCTGGTTCAGCTGTATTCAATGTTTCAACTGGTGAAATTGAAGGAATTCTTGTTCGTGGTGCAACTGATTATGTAAGCCGTGGAAACTGTAGAGCTTCAAACAGAATTGGAAACGACGAAGGTGCAGGAGAGGGTGTTACTTATATCACTAATATAAAAGCTTTAATGGATATGTAATCAACTATGCCTCATCACTAGAGATGAGGCTTTTATATAATCTTTACCCCAAGGATAAACATGAAAAAATTAGCAATACTTCTCAACGTTGTTGCTCTCAGTGCAAGTGCAACAACAGTGAACATGAACGAAAAAGTTATATACGGAAATGATGATAGAGTCGACGTATACGAATCGACTAGGTCTGACTTCGTGGAATTGTCTAAATCAACAGCGGCGATGATCAAAAAATCAAAAATAACAAAAGACGGTGAGCTTTATTCTCTGGAAACAAGGACTACGCTTTCTAATGGAAAAAGAGTCTGTGCGACAGAAAAATTTAAAGACCAACCAACTGTTGCGAGCTGTTCAGGATTTCTTGTCAGTGACAGACATATCGTTACTGCAGGACACTGTGTGGAAGACATGAGTGATTGTCGTAATAATCACTGGGTTTTTGACTATAAAATGAATAACGAAACAGAAGCGAATACAACTCTTACAGCAGATTCAATCTATAAATGTAAATCGATTGTCTCGACGAAGCTGACTGGTAGACCAAACAAAGACTACGCTCTTATTGAGCTTGATAGACCTGTTGTTGGAAAAACGCCTTTAAAGTTTAGAAGAAGAGGAAGAGTAAAAAAAGGAACTGAACTTGTCGTTATTGGTCATCCAAGTGGACTTCCAACGAAGATTGCAGATGGTGCAAAGGTATTAAAAAGAAAGAGAAACTATTTTAAGGCTAACCTTGATACATACGGTGGAAACTCTGGATCAGCAGTTATTAACGTTGCAACAGGTGAAGTTGAAGGTATTTTAGTTCGTGGTGAAAGAGACTACGTTTATAGAAATGGCTGTTATGTTTCTAACTATCTTGCCAATGAAAGTAACGATACAGGTGAAGGTGTCACTTACATTAGTAGAGTAAAAGGTCTTAGAAAATTATAATTATGGATTAGTAATAAGTGAGACTTTAAGAATATTATTCCAGCGGTTATGCATAATATTTATTAAAGTCTTCACTTTATTATCCACAGGAAAGTTGTACTTAGTTATTCTCATCGCAATTGCATTTAGCCTAATATTAAATTCATCTATATTCTGAATAAAGACCTGCTGGTTATCTCTAAGGATAATAAACTTCGTTACAGGTGTTATAAAACTCGTTTGAAAGTCAGTAAGATCCCCACGAAATCTATTGTCGGTTAAAAATAAAAGGTAAGTATCGAGCTTTGAGACAACTTGAAGGATATCTTTTTTTAAGTCCATCATCGATAACTTTTTTGTGATAGCGATCGTCATCTGCAAATTAAGTTCTTGAATCGTTTCCAACAACTTAATGATCTGAAGCTTTAGAGACATTCTTGCATTTTGTGCTTTGATTTTCTCTTCCAAAGTGAGATTTTTAATCTCTTTGTAATCAATCTCGAGGTCGATAACAACAATAAGCTCTTGTAGAGAATCTGACAGAGGTCCTAGATGCATCTTACAATTTGACCCACGTTTTTGTTCACAGGTATTCGGAATATCTCTTTCAAAGGTATAAAAGTCCATCTTTAGGTCGAAGGCTTTTGAAATCTTTTGAATCTCAGGAGTAAGACCTATAAGGAGAGTTTTGTAACTTTGGACAATACTTTTAAGTTGGGGTTTTACATATCTGACGTACTCAAACTTTGTAATATCAATGTCTTTGGGCGAATAGGCAAAACATGTATTAATAAAAGCGATAAGAAGGATAAGAAAGTATTTCATTAAGTACCCACAAAATCAAAGAGACTACCGCTGCCTTGATTATTTTCGAAGTAGTCAAAGTCTATTGATATACCACAGCAAAAAAGAAGAATCTTCGTCTCTATGGATAGATCTGCATTGGCCTTGATCATAAAAGCATCGCTGTCTGTAAAAGCTTCTTTTATTAATCCTTGCCATTTTTTAGTGACTAAGCCCACCTGTGAACCGTTTTCTCGCTTGGCTGGAAAGGTCCATATTCTCCAAAAAGGGCTTCTTACTTGAAAAACAAAGGCTCCATTAGCATCTAGGACATCGTAATGTTTAAAAAAAATTGAAAATCTTCTATGAATTGAGCCGTAATTTTTATTATCGAAGGAAACATTCAAATCAGAGAAAAACCAAAAAAACTTTCGACTGAGTGAAAGAATTTTATGTCCTTCACTGTCGAGAACAGTAATGTCAAAAGGTCTGTGAGAGCGAAGAAGCCATCTTTTGATAAAATGGGTAAATCCACTGCCTTCTTCAAGGATAAAGCCTATCTCTTTCATTTGATCATTCAAAACAGAATATTTATTTTTTGTCTCTATGCCAGAGAAAATCTCTATCCATTCTTTTTTTTGTTTAATAATAAAACTTTCACTCGAATGGATAAAATTCTCTATTGCATTCATTGTTATACTCGCTCTAGTTTTAGAATAAGTTCAACAGCATCAATATCCGTCTTCACCGTGTTCTGTGGAGAATCAGACAAAGCTTTTTCAAAGTTAATTTGAGTCGTCAGCGTCTCAGACTTTATATAGTCTGAAAAATCCTCAATAATAGTTTGTAGTTTCTCGTCGGTCGATGCTGTCACAACGATTCTATCTTCAACATTAAACCCTAAGTCTTTTCTCGTTCGCTGTATTCTATTTACCACTTCTCGTGCAAGTCCTTCGTTAATAAGGTCATCCGTTAGTATCGTGTCTAGATCGATAGAGATCCATCGATTAGAAATGGCATTTGAGTCTTTCTGAGCCTCTCTGTATATCAATAGATCTTCAGGTTCAAGAGTTTGCTCCATCAGCACGATGTTTTCCCCAGCCTCAACTTTCTTTAGGTCCATGGAAGCAATTTGGGATATAGGACCAAAAAACTTTTTAAAATCTTTTCCAAGCTTTTTCCCCAGTACTCTTGAGTTTGGCTTGGCATAAAGTTTTATATGAGCATCTTCATTATTGTCGTACGCAACTTCTTTGACATTGAGTTCTACCTTAATAAAACTTTCAAGTTTAGAGATTCCGTCAAGGAGGTTTTGGTCTTGATGGATGACTGTTAATTTGGATAGAGGAGTTTTAACTTTGATGAGACTTTGATTTCTCTTTTGCCTGCCTAAAAGAATAAGTTCTTGCATCCTTATAACAGAATCCTCAAGACTTGCGTCGATGAATTTTTCATCAAATTCAGGATAGTCACAAAGATGGACAGATTCAGGAAGGTCTTCGTTAAAGTTTTTCTTTAACTCTAAGTAAATAAACTCAGATAGAAATGGTGCAAACGGCGCCATTATCTTACTGAGCTCTCTCAAGGCCGTGTACAGAGTAGAGTAGGCACAAGCCTTGTCATCTGTAAGGTTCGCACCTTCCCAAAATCTTCTTCTATTAAGTCTGATGTACCAGTTTGTTAAGTCTTCAATAAAATCAAAAAGCTTAGGAACAACATTATAGAGCTTGTATTCATCCATTTGTTGATTCACCTCTTTTTTAAGAGTTTGAAGCTTGGATAGTATCCATTTATCTAAAATGTTTTCACCAAATTTAAGATCTTTTTCAACGTCGAATTCATCGACCTTGGCGTATGTTTGAAAGAATTTAAAGGAGTTAAACCACGGTAAGAGCGCTCGACGAACCATGTCTTTAACACCCTCATCGGTGAACTTTAACTCTTCACCTTTAACTAGTGCGGAGGTGATGAAAGTCAGCCTTAAAGCATCGGCACCAAAGTCTTCCATAAGACTATCGGGAGCCGTGTAGTTCTTTAAGCTTTTACTCATCTTCTTCCCGTCAGATGCCATTACCATCCCATTGACGATAACATTTTTAAAGGCGGGCTTATCAAACAAAGCGGCAGATAAAACGGTAAGAGTGTAAAACCATCCTCTGGTTTGATCTAGGCCTTCAGCGATAAACTCAGCTGGAAAACCTTTTTCAAAAATTTCTTTGTTTTCAAACGGGTAGTGAAGTTGTGCATAAGGCATTGATCCAGATTCAAACCAACAGTCAAAAACTTCTGGTATTCTCTTATATTCTCCCAGTTCCCCGTCAATTTTAAAGTCGAGTTCATCGACGGTCTCTCGATGGAGGTCGTCCACTTTCTTTCCTGTATACTTTTCCAACTCTTCAAATGAGCCAATACAGATAGTATTTCCTGTTGTCTCATTAACCCATACTGGTAGAGGAGTTCCCCAAAAACGACTTCTTGATATCGCCCAGTCTCTTGCTCCGTCGAGCCACTTACCAAAGCGTCCCTCTTTTATGTGCTCTGGTACCCAGTTAATTTGGGCGTTCGCTTTTTGCATTTTATCTTTAATAGTATCAACACTTAGATACCACTGAGGCATGGCCATGTAGATAAGGGGAGTATCTGTTCGATAACAAAACGGATAAGAGTGGACAAGAACCGACTGATGGAAAAGAAGATTTTTATCTTTAAGGGCTTTGATGATTTCTTTATCCGCATCTTTTATAAAAAGACCCGCAAAGTCAGAGACTTCGTTTGTAAACTGTCCTTTTTTATTGATTGGACACACAATAGCGCTAATATTGTTTTCTTTTAAAACTCTATTATCGTCTTCTCCAAAAGCTGGAGCAGAGTGAACGATACCGGTTCCGTCGCTGGTTGTAACATAGTCGTCAGCTAAAACTTGAAACGCCCCATTTTTAGCTTCTTCTTTGAAATAGTTAAAAAGTGGCTCGTATCTTAGACCAACAAGGCTTGATCCTTTAACGGTTTTAAGTTCTTCAAAGTCATGACCTTTTTTGTAGGACTCTATTCTTTCTTTGGCGATGTAGAACTTTATATCTTTGGTTTTTTCGTGAACTAAGACGTAGTCAATATCATTGTTTACAATGAGGGCCAAATTACTGGGAAGGGTCCAAGGAGTCGTTGTCCAAGCGGCAAAGTGTTCATCGCTGTTTTCTAATTTAAAGAGAACTGTGACTGCGGGATCTTGAACATCTTTATAATTTGATGTCGCTTCAAAATTAGATAGCCCTGTCTCTAGAGCGGGAGAGTAGGGAACAATTTTATTGCCTTTATAAATTAATCCTTTGTCCCAACACGATTTAAAAACCCACCAAACGCTTTCCATAAAATCTGGATCCATCGTCTTGTATTGATTTTCAAAGTCGACCCAGCGGCCCATTCTCTCTATGGTACTTTCCCATTGGCTTGTGTAAGTGAGAACAATCTCTCTACAGGCGTCACAATAGGCTTTTACTCCATGTTGTTCTACATAGTCGTTTGCACTCATTCCAAATTTCTTATCTATTTGTTGTTCAATGGGAAGTCCATGAGTGTCCCATCCCCACTTTCTGGAAACGTAGCGACCTTTCATCGTAAAATAGCGTGGAATAATATCTTTAAGAGTCGATGCTACTAGATGTCCGTGATGAGGGAGACCCGTCGCAAAAGGAGGTCCATCATAAAATATATAGGGCTCCATCTTTTTGGTCTTCTCTAGTGTTTTTTTGAAAATATCATTATCCTTCCAAAATACTAGGATATTTTTTTCTGATTCAGCGAAGGAAAAGTTAGAAATAGTGTCACTCATTTGAGTTATCTCCTCGGTTTTTACCGGCATTTAATAGGGAAAAGTTTTCATTCAAAGCTAACAAATTCTGAATGATTTGAGTAGGTTAAATAAGTGTCGATAAGTTAAATATGAAGAGAATTTATTGGATATTATGCTTAATTTTTAGTTTTTCAGCTTTTGCATTAACCGTTGCTGACGAAGCCCTTATGAAAAGTGCTGGAATACTAAGTTCCAAGGTTTTGACTCATAGCGATGACTGGGAAGTCAAGAAGTCTGAAATAGACGTCGATGGCTATGAATATAAAGAACAGGGAAAGAGTCTGATCAATTGGAAGTCTCTCGATACCTCTACGTGGCTCGATTATAATCAATGGCTTAGAGAAAGAGAGCAAAGAGATAGCATGCCAAATTGGAAGCAAAGACTGAGAGAGTCAACTTTCGAAGAAAAGTTTGGTGAAGTCATTAGTTGTATGAATAGTTGCTCGATATATAGAGGTGAGTACAAAGTAACAGCAGGTCATTCTTCAAGGCTTTTTGAAGGAGATGAATTTCAAACAGAATCTGATTCTGGGGCTTGGATTCTTTTGGCCGATGGGACTCTTTTGAGAGTTTCAGCTAAAACGTCTATCACCCTGAATGAAGTAAACTTCTCTCAAACAAACTCTTTTGTCTCTTTGCGCCTAAACCATGGACATATAAAGTCTATAAGACGAGAGGTTGGAGTGTTTAGTACCGATAATATGGCAGAGACTGATCAAGGCTTCTATCCTTTAAAGATAAAGAAAGCTAACCGGGAGTTTTTCTCTCGATTGGAATATCAAAAGTTAAATCATTCTCAGCGACAGATCTATCTCACCAAAAAGAACCTGGGCCACTTTTCTCAATTTAAAAATTTAAATGATTTTCTAAAGGAAGATCATTACTTAAATAAAAGAAATAATGAAATATTTGTTGTTACACCTAACATCACTTTAAAGGCGGTTAATGCCAATCTGGATATGTTTTATGGAGTCAATGGCCTTGGAAATTTTAGAGTTCAAAAATCAATTGATAGGTTTAAAACCGCTGACAAAAGAGAGTCATTCTTCTTTACGATGAAGCGAGGCTATACAAATAAAGAGACAGAAACTTATGCCTTTGATCAGTGGTTCGAGGTCGATAAAGAGGGGCGGGAAATTTCAACAGTTGATTTAGGTCTTGAGTTTCGAAAAATTGATTTGCTTGTCAAAAGAATTCCAGCCATTCACTTGGCCCGAGAGATTTTACTCGAACAGAAATTTAAGTTTTTAAATATTGAGTCCCTTGATGAAAAGGACTTTGCTCAAAGCTATGGATATCGTCTATGGACGAATGAGGAGTTTTCTCAAAGGCAGGCGTATCTTTTAGAGTATTCTCGTCGAGTGGAGACCACGAATCTAGCTTCAGTCTCCAAAGTCTTTGCTGGTAAGGCAGAGGTGTTTTCCCCTGAGTACTTTCAAGCATCATTTGAATCTTACTTGAGTAAACTCAAAGGAAGGTATATTAATAAAAAACTTATTATTCCAGAGCTTACAGATACAGAATATTATATTTGGGTGTTAAAATATGCAAAAAATTAAATTGGTTCTCGCTTCATCTTCTCCAAGAAGAAAGGAGCTCTTAGGTCATCTGTTCCTTCCATTCATCACATCTTCAAGTGATATTGAGGAGCGAACAAATGAGGTCGATCCAGGTTCTATTGTCATGGATCTGGCCCGTCAAAAAGCCTCTGAAGTCGCAAAAAAATTTGATCCAAGTGACCACTTAATTATTGGTTCTGATACAATTGTTTATTACAATGAAAGAGTTCTTGGAAAACCAAAAGATCACGAAGAAGCGAAGGCAACTCTCAATATGCTCTCTGGGAAAACGCATGAGGTCTATACGGGAGTGAGCTTGTCATATAGCGGAGAGGTTAAAAACTTCTATGAAAAGACCTCTGTTGTTTTTGAGAAAATTGATCCCCACCTCATTGGCCAGTACGTTAAAACCAACGACCCAATGGATAAAGCGGGAGCATATGGAGTGCAAGGAAGCGCATTGAGCTTTGTAAAATCGCTTGATGGGAGTTATTCTAATGTTATGGGATTTCCTATAAATACTGTTCTAAAAGAATTATTAACTTTTCTTGAGACAGACTACAAAGGACTGCATGAAATTTTTAATACTTAGTCTTATCTTTATTCCTCTTAGTTGGGGAGTGGAAACTCTTTCTGAAATAACCAAGAGGTCATTGGAAAATGAGATCAAAGTTTTAGATCAAGTGGAAGAAGGTTTAGAGGAGAAAATCTCTCGTTATACAAAAAATTTCAACTACTATATTCAAAGTAGAGAAAAAGAATGTACTGGAGAGTTTACCGCAATTGAAGTGGGCGAGCAGGGTGTAGAACAAAGCAAAAGAGCAAAGCTTTCTAAAGAAGAGAGAAAACTCTGTTTGCTTGAACTAATCTACTTTAGAAAAAAATATGTAAATGAAATTTTTAAACTACGAGAGAAGGCCTTAAAGAAGGAACATAAAAGTCAATTAGTGAGACTTGATGGCATAAAAAAAGAGAGCCTTATGGCCCTCGATGATCTTTCTGAAAAATTAAAATAGTTTACGCTTTTATCGGTTTGCGTCTTAGAGTCGTACCAACTTCAATTCTCTTTGGCTTTAAGCTTCTAAGTCTCATCATTGATTTAGCAGGCCTGACACTTCTATTTTGTAATAGAGTAGGCTTTAATAGAATTTTTTTGTCTTTAATCTCATTTGAAGTGAGTGCTTTTTCTGTTGTTTTCATAACAAGTTCCTTTAAGGTTTAAGTTTAGTTTTCTCTTTTTTTGGTTTTGAGCTTAACTAAATTACCTATAGAAACTTATTCATCTGGTCTTTCAGTTAATCAAAACGAGCCAAAATTGTCCAATAAACAACTCCTGTTTTGTTGATTAATTTCTTATCGCCATAAGTCACTAAAACTTAAGGCTTATCCCATTTTAACACAATATGATGATAATTGCATATGAGTAGGAAAATATGTCTTAGTTTTGCATAAATAGAGCAAAGTTTCAAAATTCATATAAAATCTTAAGTAATTTCAGATATTTAACATTAGGAATCAAGGAATGAGAAATCAATTTATCACTTCACTGGGCATCATAGCTGTCGTTCTTCTAGCATCATCGTGCCAAATGTTTCGCTCTGTAGGCGTAAATGCAACCTCTGGAATCCTTAAAGATGGTGCCCAAGAGATCAATACAGAGGCAAATTACCAGTTTTTTAAAAAGTCTGCGGCACCCAATTTAAAAGTCATTGAAGGACTTTGGTTTTCTCAAAAAGAAAATGAAAATCTCCTAAGCCTTCTTGTTAAGGGGTACTCAGGAGTCGCTTATGGTATCAATGAAACACAATACCTTGAAGATCAATTGTCCGATAACGATTATGAAGGCAATAAACAACAAGCTCTCTACAATTACACAAAGGCGTTTCGTTACGGGTTAGAGTTCATGAAGCTCAATGATATTTCCCAGAAAGAACTCTTTGATAAAGCAGCTCCTCTCAATATTTCAAAAAAGCTCGACAGTGAACTCTCGCCAGATGATCGAGTTGCTGTTTTCTATTTTGCACAAGCCTGGGGGGGGATGATTAATCTTCAAAGAGAAGACGTCTCTATGATGGCAAACTTGGGAACCGTTAAAGCTCTGATTGATTGGGTCTGTGAGCAGGGATATGATTTTGAAAATGGAAGTTGTTATCTTTTTGATGCTATCTATGAAGCAGGAAGACCACGCATGCTTGGAGGCTCACTAGAGAAGGGTAAAGAGATATTTGAAAAGTTTATGAATAAATATCCCGAACACCTTCTTGCAAAAACAGCTTATCTGCAGTTCTATGTGATCCCTACAATGAATGAGGTGGAGTTTGCTAAGGTTGTTGAAGGTTTAACGAATGATAAAATAGCATTTGAAGGTGTCAAAAACTATTCTCAAGAAAGCCAAGCGACGCAGAAGTTTCTAAAGCATCCTGAGTACAATCTCTTTAACGCCATTGCTTTAGAGCGATTAGAAATAATATTAAAGAACAGAAAAAATCTATTTTAAAAGAGGTTAATATGAAAAACATTTTATCTATTTCAATTTTAAGTTTACTGATGAGTGCTTCGGTAAACGCGATAACTTTAAAGATCGGAGCTATTGCACCAGAGGGAACGAATTGGGCAAATACTATTAAAGATATGAGCAAAGAAGTTAAAAAGGCAACAGGCGGAGAGGTTAAGTTTAAAGTCTACTACGGTGGAGTTGCTGGAGACGAACCTGATGTGATGAGAAAAATAAGAGTTGGGCAGATGAACGGTGGTGTCTTTACCGGAAAAACACTGGGCGATATCGATGGTGATATCAGAGCTTTAGAAATACCTTTTAATTTCTATAGTGATAGAGAAAAAGGGTTTAAAGCTTTAAAAGCGATGACTCCATTTTTAAATAAAAAACTCCAAAATAATGGTTTTAAAAATCTAGGCTTTTACGAAATTGGCCAAGTTTACTTTGTCTCGACACAAAAGGTTGGAAGCATCGCCCAGATGCAAGGAATAAAGATTTGGTCATGGGAAGGGGATGAGGTTGTCAAAAGTATGATTGATTCTTTAAAATTAGTCTCTGTTCCACTGGCGTTACCAGATGTTCTATCGTCTTTATCCACAGGAATCATCAACGCTGCATACGCACCACCACTGGGAATCTTAGCATTGCAGTGGCAAAGTAAAGTTAAGTATCTTATAGACTTTCCCGTTGCATATTCTACTGGAGCTCTTTTGATCGATGCAAAAAAATGGAAAAAGATTTCTGCGGCCAATCAAAAAATAGTCGAACAAATTGCGAAAAAGCATATTGATAAAGCAAATGAATTTGCTGTCGCTGATAATAATGCTGGTCTGAAAACAATGAAGTCAATGGGAATTGACTTTGTCCAATTTGATGAAAAAGACTTGAAAAAAGCAGAAGCTATCAGAGACGATGTTATTAAAAAACTCGAAGGGAAATTAATCTCGAAAGAGGCAATTAAAATGGTAAATGGTTTTAGATGATAAAAAAAATAGATCAGTTCGTCGGTGGGATAGCATTTTATGGAATCGTGATAGCGGTAGTACTTATGCTAAGCCTTACAATTTTGAACATTGCCCTTCGTTGGTTTAATACTTCTTTTGAATGGATTGACCCTCTCGTTAGGCACCTTGTTTTCTTGAGTGCATTCTTAGGTGGAACACTCGCTACAGGTGAAGACAATCATATTAGAATTGATCTTGCGACGAAAATTCTTGAAAATAAAAAAATGCCGAAAACTAAAATATGGCTTGAAAGAATTGTTATTCTTATTACTTGTGTGGCGACAATATTCTTAGCACAAGCCGGTCTTGATTTTGCGAAAATTGAGCTCGAGTTTGGAAAAGTCGTTTTCCTCGGTATCCATTCTGGATTTTTAGCGGGGATTATTCCCTTTGGAATGGGTTTACTAACCTTGCGATTCATTTTGAGATTTCTTTTAACATTTACGGAAAAAGAGAAGGGTGCCCATGTCTAGTCTTCTCTATTTAGGTACTTTCATTTTTGCTCTCGTGGGGGGGCCGATATTTGCTGTGATGTCATTATTTGCTTTAACAGCATTTTATTTTGCAGACATTGATTCAAGTGCTATCGCTGTTGAGATTTATAGAATTGCGGGATCACCAACATTACTAACCATCCCTCTATTTACCTTTGCCGGCTATATGATGGCGGAATCAAAATCGCCTGAGAGGCTTTTGAGATTAGCGACTGCCGCTCTTGGATGGCTTCCTGGTGGAGTGGCCATCGTCTCCTTAGTTATTTGTGCCTTTTTCACAGCTTTCACGGGGGCCAGTGGAGTTACTATTATTGCCCTTGGTGGTTTACTTTATCCGATGCTTATAAAAGAGGGATACAATGAAAAATTTACGTTGGGGCTTATCACAACAAGTGGATCGTTAGGACTTTTATTTCCTCCAAGCCTTCCCATCATACTCTATGGAATTATTGCCAAAGTCGATATTGATAAACTATTCCTCGCAGGGGTTGTTCCGGGAATTTTACTTATTGTCGTTTTAAGTAGTTGGTCTATTTATTGTGGAAGGAAGTCGAAGTCTCTTTCCAGGACACCTTTTTGCTGGAAATCTTTGAAAGCTGCCCTTTGGGATTCTCGCTATGAAATACCACTTCCTATAATTGTTTTGGGCGGAATTTACGGAGGTTTCGTAACGGCAACAGAGGCGAGTGCTTTAACAGCTGGATACGTCCTTATTATGGTGTGCTTTCTTTATAAAGACTTGGCCATATTTAAAGATATACCAAAGATTATAAAAGAGTCTCAAACTTTAGTGGGAGCCATCTTATTGATCTTGTGCTGTGCTTTGGGACTAACGAATTACTTGGTGGATGAAGAAATCCCGATGCAGATTTTAGAACAAATGAAGCAGTACATCGATAATAAATACGTCTTTTTATTATTTCTTAATATTTTTCTTCTTATCGTGGGAGCGATGATGGATATCTTTAGTGCCATCATTGTTGTGGTGCCTCTGATATTGCCCGTAGCAGCTGAGTTTGGAGTTGATCCTCTTCATTTGGCGATCATTTTTTTGACAAACCTTGAGATCGGCTATATCACGCCACCAGTGGGAATTAATCTTTTTATTAGTAGCTTTAGATTTAAAAAACCAGTTCTTACTCTCTACAAAGCTTCGTTGCCGTACCTTGTTTTAATGATTATAGCGCTAGTTTTAATTACCTATATTCCAGCTCTATCACTTTTTTGGTTTGATAAATGAAGCTCTATTTGATCCTTCTTCTCTATTCTTTTTGTGCGATCAGCTCCCCTTATATGCTAGGGGAGAAAGATTTTGATCTGTATTATGGAGCTAAGGATCTCTATTACAATGTTGATAGCTCTGAGGAGAATATCATTTTTGAAGATAAGTTTTTATCAGAAAAATACCCACTGACTTTGATTCAAGATGACTTCTATGATCTTAAGACTTTCTTTTTAAAAGAAATTCCACAGTCTTTATCGTGCCCAAGGTCTGAACTTATATCAATGTATACCTACCTTCAATTTTCAAATAGGGTTCTCGCTTTAAGTTATCTTTACGAAAATATTCAAGCTCGTAAAGAGGGAGCAAAGCGAATGGGGCAAGCAGGAATTTGTGACGTTGATTGGCAATCGACTCTGGACAAGTGCACGCCGCTTTCCAGAGATATGAAGTTCTTTGTTAAAAGTTCAAAACATCTGACGAAAAATAGGAAAGAGGTCTTGGCCTCAAGCTCGCTCTCTTTAAAAGAGAAACAAAGCCAGTGGTTAGAAAACTTACATAAAAATCAATTTCAAGATGAAGCTCATTTTAGACTCATGGATGAGTGTCGAGGCTCGCGCTGCGCAGGAATAACCTTTGATAAAGCGATGAAGCAAGTTGATAAAACTTGTGTGGAAGATGAAAAAATGTTTACCAAAATCTGTTCTGAGAAAGATCGAATCTATGGACTGGGCTATATAAGTGAGGCGTACTCGCTCCTTGTAAACTCAGATATATTAGAGGCGGCTGATGAGTCAGGTTTTGCTAGAGGGTGTCTGAGGCGCTTTAAGCAAGTCACTTCATCTAAAGAGGAAGTCTACCCCAATCTTCGATTAATCTTTCCTATAACTTATTCGAATATGGTTCAAAACAAAAGAAGGTATCTTCAGGGCCAACTTTTTCCTGCTGGATCGATGAAAAAATTTATTGATATGGGATTGGTTGATCTTTTTGCACCCAAGCCTGAAGCTCCTAAGGTAGTCGTCAAAAAGTCAGAAACCAAAAAGGTCGTCTCAAAGCCAGATGAAGACAAAATTGAATTCGTCGATCGCTTTGTTCAGAAGAAGAAAAAGAAAATCAGTTCTGTCAAAAGGGAGGCGAAAGAAGAGATTGAAGAGAAAGAAAAAATCTCTGCTTTTAAAGAAGCTGTCGTTTTGCAAGAACAAACAGGTTATACCTCAGTTGACGTCAATATGTTAAAGTTTAAATATGACTTTTTGTTTTCATTAAATCTCAAAAAACTTTTAGATGAGAACCTCAAGATCTACGTCACAAGAGAAGGTCTTGCAGAGATGAAAAAACGAGATGGTTTAGGGACGACAAAAGGGCCTTTACCTCTTTTGTTTTTGAAATACCTAATCGAATCAGACAAGCATCAAGCCCTTTATAATATGACAGCCATCCTGGGTGATGAGTTCTATGTCGTTAACGATGTCGATAAAGTAAAAACAAAGCCTTACAGTAGAATTAGATTAAAAAATGATGAATCAACTAATAATAATTGGCAGGTATCCATTATTGAACCTCCACCAGAAAAGCAATAATTTCTCGCCATTTAAAAAAAGCCTCTCGCTTGGTATAATTTTAAAGAGGTCCCCATGAAACTAACGAGCACTGCTAAGCATCAAGAATTTAAAGATAAAAAACTGGAAGCTATTGCTGAAAAGAAGGCCCTTAGAGAAAAGCTAGCTGAAAAGTTTGGTGATAGGTTCAAAGCAATTAAAAAAAATGATGCCACTGTCGTAATAAGCAAAGAAGCCGTCGAAAAAGCGCAAGAAGCCAAAGACAACGGCAGCATCAAGAGCAATGACCCTAATAGTGAAGAAACTAAAGATAAGCTCAGAGGTCTACTGAGAACGGGTAGTTTTAAGTTTAACGATAAAGAGCGAGATGCCTTGGAAGAAATTCTTGGTTAAGTCTTAAAAATCATGTATAAGTCCTCATGGACGATTCTAGTAAAAACAACCTTTTAAAAAAGATTCTTTTTGAAGCCCAGGCTTATAATTCATTTGAAGATATAGAGAAGTTGGTTATCAGCGGTACTGAACTTTCGGCGATACCTATTCAACCTTTATATGTCTCTCTTATTACGAGCTCCTCCTCTCAACTGACGGCGATTATTCCCAAACTTTCTAAAGAACAAAGACAAGCGTTTATTGACCTTGATCTTTGGAGAAAAGATATTGTTGATCCAGGGGCTTTTGAATTCTGGATTGAGGCTTATTCTAGAGTAACAGATGACGAGATAACAAAAGAATTTGCAACTTCTGAAGAATTCTATCTCTATTTAAAGTCGAGAGTTAATATCAATACTTTTGATGCAGAAGACCCAATGTATCCTGACCACGATTATTACTTCTTAACAGATGATAATCTGTTATTAGTTGAATACGGTGAAGACTATCAGTTTCCTCATGAACTTAAAGTTCTTGTGAGAAATATGTATGATCATTTAGGTGTTGAAGGTGCTTACACAACACTTTTTAAACTTATTAATGATTCTTACTCAGCTCTTCAAGAAGAGGGCTTTCAAAATAAAAAAGAGCGTTTGAGAGACTTCGGCTTTGTTGATCACTTTGAGGCGATGGAGAAATTACACCCTTTTGTTTCTGTAGGACAAATTAAAAAGCTTATCAATTCTAAAAGCTCTCGCTCCGGTGTCATTGATATAAGGGGCCAGAATCAATCTCTACATTCTTCTGCTCTCGTTAGTTTTAATGTTGATATGGAAAAGATTCTTGTTGAGTTGGCCCGAGTGGAAAGTGATTTGAGAAAACAATTTCTTCACTTTACTTTTATTAGGCTCATCAATTCAACGATTACTCTTAAAGATGCGCTCAAAGCTGGAAGGATCGAACTGACAAGAATAGGGGCTCATACGAGAAGTTACCTCGATATTGGGCTCGATTATATCAAGAATGAACTGCCAGATGATGAAGTTGTCTTTGATCGCTTTGATTTTTTTGATCTTTATAAAATTGGCTCTAGTCTAGTCGCAATGGAAAAAACAAAACTTAAAAAAGCCCTAAAAGGAAAAACTTTTGAAGAAAGCTCTTTTGAATACTTTGTTGGTTCATGGTGGAAATCCTTTCTTGATCATTCATTTGAAGAGATACCAAAAGTAAAAAATTTTGGGGTCGGTCTTAATGCTCAGTATATTAACGACCTCGTGACCTTTGGTTTTTGGCAAAAGCAGGTTTCACTCTTTGTCTCAATGGCGCCATTTATAGAAGAATTTGCAAAAACTTTTATTACTTTAAAGACACAAGATAAGCTTCAAGACACTTTTTATCTCAATTACAATGTTGATGAAATAGATTTTGAAGCCATTATTATCTCCTCATTTATTAATTTTAGCCTAAATCCAGTTAAAGGATCTCAAGGGAAACTAGGATTAACAGTTACAGAGTTTAAAACTTTTTATGAGAAGTATTTTAACTTTGTGGGGGGGGAATATAGCTTGAAGATGATAACTGATTTAGAGATCCAAAAAATGCTTGTCGAATTCAGTGAAACCTATGGTCTCAATGAAGTTGTTGATTTTCATGAGTACCTCTATGGAATCCTTTATGAAAATCTCTCCGGATATGAATATCACTCACTTGAGGATAAAGACTTTGAACATGTCGGCGGGCCGATTCTTTTAACTATTTAAAAAACTTCTTAAAGATAGAATCTAAATTTTCAAAAAGAGGCGAATTATCTCTTGTGCATAGAGCTGTGGTTTCAATTCTTGCGGAGATGTTTTGAGCTTCTGCTTCAATAACCAGTTGAGCCGCTTGAGGATATTTTTTTATAACAAATGCTTTTTCTTCAAATGTTTCTATCAATTTTGACATTCTCATCGAGTCTTGCTCTAGGAATGTCTCAAGCTCAAAATTCGAGAGATTTCTATTTTTATTACCGGAATTTGGGTTTTCTAAAAAAGACTTATCTTCTCCTTCGAGAAATTCTTTAAAGCCGATATTTTCATCTTTTTTATTTGTCATAGAAATCCTCTAAATTTTTTTGAATTTTAGAAAGGAAGATTTTCTCCTTACTCAAGTTAAAGATTACTTTATGTCCTTTTGCGTAGTCCATAAGGTCTTCATGAAATTCGTGTCCTTGGGTATTTTCCAAATTTTTCTGTTTGAGATAGTTTTTTTGAAGAATTTTATTTTCTCTGGAGTTTAACTGTTTGAGTTTTTTCCAAAAAAATGAAGGTGTCTTATCAGTCGACTCGAAAAAAGAATATTTTCCGTGATAGTTTTTAATCTCCGTAACGATATAAGTTGGGTAGGGGAAATTACTTACTTCATTCTCTAGCAGAAATGTTTCAATATGAGTTATCGCTTCAAATTGATCCGAGAGTTCACTCACATCGATAACCGTTGGTACTTGACTGAATTGATGCTGTTTGAGCTGGTTGTGGATGGAGGACTCAATGGAATTGTCGATATTTATAAGTTTATAAATAGGAATGGCCATATTTCTCCCGTAAAGTTGTTTAACTTCTCTAAATTATAGTTAAAATAGATGGTGAGGTAAATATGAATATTCTTTTTCCAATTGTGTACATACCTGAAGATCTCTCGTGGATTAACGCTATTTATTTAAACAATAGTAGAAAAGCCTATTTATCAATTTCTGAGAATGTTCACTCCAAACCTTTTTTAAAGCTTCATGTGGAAAAACTATTTTCCTCTTATATTAAGGCCAACAGCATTGAGTCTATGCTCAACGCTCTAGGTTGGAGAGGTTTTCGAAATAGATTGGCATCGAGTTATCTTTATCACTACTTTCATGGTTTTTTTCCAGAGGAAGACGAAGTTGATAATATATCTGAGGTGGTTCAATTTGAGGAAGATCTGAAAGGTATTTTTCCTGAGGGGAATTCAAGAATATTTTTTTTAGGATTCTTTTTAAAAATGTGTGAAATCCAAGCGATGAAAGAGAATTCAAATAATTTTATCTCTTTTCTTGGGCTGTCTCGACAGCTAAAACAAGTGCTTCTTTTAGGAGAACAAAAACTCATTAAGCCTGATTGGCTCGTTTTGAGTCTTATTCACTTTGAGAGTTTCTTAGGAAAAGAAAAATTTGTCGATATTGTAAAGGAAGACAAAGGGGATTTCACTCGTTTAAAGAATCGATTGAGTCCGGAGCAGAAGGATCTAATGGTCCAAAACTTTCTTCGCTATGGAGCAAGTATTAACGAGACAGAAATGTTTTTGTACGAAAAGGTTGTTTAAATGATTTACGGTGACCCAAGTAACTCTGTTTGGAAACTCATCAATGAGCTTGCTAAAAAAAGTGGCATTACAGAAATTATTGTTAATAGTTCGGATAATGTTTTTATAGAAAGAGAGGGTGAACTTATTCTTCTGAATATAAAGCTCGTTCCCGAAGACATCGTCATTTTTTGTAGAGATGTAGCTAAATATAATAAAACAGTCTTTAATCCAAATAATCCTATCATTGATGGAAATCTTCCCGATGGAAGTAGGATCAATATTATCTCTTCTCTTTATACTCAGAGTTCTCCCGCGATTACGATTAGAAAATATCTCAAAACGATTAAAGAATTTGATTCCTCTCCTGGGATTTTTGGTCTGTCTCCTAAATGGATAACCTTTATCAAAACCTTAATGGAAGCCAAGATGAATATTATCATCTCTGGTGGTACCGGTAATGGTAAGACGACTTTCCTAAATCTATTACTGCAAGAAGTAAGTCCAGCAGAGAGAGTCATCACGATAGAAGATACAAGAGAATTGAGCTTTAATCTTCCAAATAGTGTTCGTCTTGTGGCAAATAAAGGAAATGGAAAGATTGAAACTCCGTTAAAAATTAGAGATCTTCTCAAAAATACTCTTCGAATGAGACCAGATAGGATTATTATCGGTGAGGTGAGAGGTGAGGAAGCTTTTGATCTTCTGCAAGCGATGAATACAGGTCATGACGGAAGTATGTGTACAATACACTCAAATACCCCAGGCGAATGCCTGTCTCGAATAGAGAATCTCTTTTTATTCGCAGGTTACGATGTTCCGCTTAAAGCCGTCAGACAACAGATGTCAACAGCTATAGACTTCATTATTCAGCTCGATAGAGATAGAAGTGGGAGACGTATTGTTAGTCGTGTTGCTGAAATATCAAACATGGAAGGAGAAACGATTCTTCTTCAAGACCTAGGTAATATGGTCGATGAAGAATTTGTCTTTAATGGACTTGTCCCAAAGCGGATGCCGAAACTTATCGAGTATGGTTTAAACAACAACTTTTTCTTAGACTAGCCTTTTATGAAAAAACACTCTTTAAGGATACTTTCCCGGTCGTAAGAGAAGAGATGTTATAGGCACTCTTTTTTAATTTTCTTCTAATATTGCACAGATGGACGTCAAGGGTATTTGTATTAATATGTTCAGAGCCCCAAACCTTTGTATAAAGCTCGTTGCGATTCAGCTCTTGAAGCGGAGACTCTGCTAACAAACGAATAATTTCAACTTCTTTATTAGTGAACAGATTTGTTTCAATCGTTTCTAGAAGTTTGGAAGATTTTAAGCTTTTGTAATGGCCATAGTTTTGAAACATGTATTGAACTTGCTGCTTTAAAAGAGCAGGAGAAGTATTTTTTAAATAAAGATTCACAAAATGCTTTGAATAAAGAAGTTCAATCATATTGTCACAGGCGCAATCTAAAACGAAGATGGTCGGTATATTTAAAGTCTCAAGATATCGTTGTTGGATAATATCTTCGAGATGGTCTTTATCTGAAATAGAGAGCAGTAATACAATATTGATATCTTTTTTAGCAAAATGGTCGAAGTCTATATCTTTTAAAGATTTTACTCTCGTTGAAGATACCCCTCCGTCCATTTCTGAGAAATCGGTTAGTAAGTTGTCACAATTAATTTTTATTAAGTAGTTTTCCATACTCAACAATGTAAACCATTGTTAAGTATCCTTAAAAAATTAATATTTTATTCATCTTCCATTTAGCCTAATTTCAAGTGCTTAACGTAGGAGCATTAAGAAAAATTAACGCTTCGGCGACTTAATAGATAAAGTTTTCGTGAATGAATTGCACACTATTTTTGACGTTTTGCATAGGTGTGTGCTGAAGCACACCATGTCCAAGTCCACAGATCCACTTGTCCAAAGGAGCATTATGATCAGTAATTTCTCTATAAAAATCTTTCAAGTTTGCCTCACATTGGTCCCAAGGCAAGTGAAGCCAACAAGGATCAAAATTTCCCTGAATATAGTAGTCTTTTCCAAACTCATTGAGAACCGCTCCAATATCATGGCGCCAATCAACACCTAGAACATCAATATTTTCATCTTGAATCTCACGAATATGATTAAGATGAGTATTTCTTGAATAGTAGATGATCTGCTTATGAGGATAAAGGGCTTTAAATTCTTTTGTCAGCCATTTCAATTTGGGAAGAACGATATTTTTAAAGTCTTTAACCGTAAGCTCTCCAACAGCTGTGTCAAATATGCACATTGCATCTGCGCCACCTTCTGCTTGCATGATCATCTCTCCGAGAACGTTTGGGAGGAGAACTTCTGTGAACTTCTCAAAGCGTCCATCATAGAGACCTGTCTTGGAGCTTACAAGAGCACCGGCATGACTTCCCTCGACTGCGTAAGCGTATAGTGTAAAAGGAGCACCAACAAAACCTAAAAGTGTTTTCGTATCAGGGAGGGCTTTTTTTAAATGAACACAAGCATCTTTTTGAAATTGATAATAGTCCTGGGAGTGCCCTGTCATTTTTAGCTCTTTCAGATGCTCAAGGGTTGGAATAGTCTTAGATAGTTGAGGTCCTGGATTATAGATCAGACCAGTGCCCATCTGCTCTAGAGGAAAGAGTAAGTCTGAAAAGAGAATCGCTGCATCGAAGTCAAATTCATTAATGGGTCCCATTGTAACTTCACAAGCAAGCTGTGGTGTTTTACAGAGCTCCATAAAGTCATGAGATTTTTTAAGGTTTTGATAGTGATCGTGATATCTTCCTGCTTGACGCATAAACCATACGGGAACTCTTTTCTTTCCATTTACTTCAATTCTGTTTTCAAAAATATCATTCATTTTTACTCCTTAGTAGTAAGTGTATAGCCCACACCACGGACCGATTTTATTTGAGAAAAACCTTCAGAGTCTGACTCGAGCCATTTTCTGAGTTTCACAATATAGTTATCGACTGTGCGATTGGAGGGAAAGGAGTCCTCTCCCCATATTTGATTAATGATTTCATCACGACTGACAACTTCATCTTTGTTATTGTATAAAAGTTCTAAAATTGAGCACTCTTTTTGAGAAAGATTTATCGTGACACCTTCTCCGTCAATAACTTGAAAACGGCTGAAAAGTATTTTTAGGTTTCCAAGGTTGATCTCCGATTTCATTTGCTCTAGCCTCTGGGAGCTTTTTAAAATTCTGGTAAGGCGAAGGTTTAATTCTCGAAGGTCAAAAGGTTTTGTAATATAGTCTTCCGCACCCAATTCAAGTCCTTGGTATTTTGTTTCAGGATCATTTTGAGCGGATAAAAAGAGGAGAACAAAATTTTGATTTTTTTGGCGAAATTCACGGGCCAAAGTTAATCCATCTCCATCTGGAAGATTTATATCCATTAGAACGACATGGAACTGAGGACCAAAAAGCTTTTGAGCTTCGAGTTGTGTTTTTGCCAGCTCTACACTGTGTCCTTTGGAGTTGAGATAGTCACAAAGAGTTTCTCCAAGATTGGCTTCATCTTCGACCAGAAGAATATTTAAACTCTCTTTCATGGAGACTCTTTTTCAAAAGTTAAAGTGAACACTAAATGGGGCGAGGCTTTAATGCCAAGCTTTCCACCATTTTTTTTCATCAATCTTTTGATAAGGTATAGTCCTATCCCTGAACCTTTTGGGGATTTGTACTTGTAAAAAAGTTGACCAAGCTTTGAAAGGTCTCCTTCGAAAGCTTCTCCGTTATCAGTATATGTTAGAATCGCTGTTTTATGAGCTTGGCTATAACTAAATTTGCCCCCTTTAGAGGAGGGACTGTGGCGAAGTGTATTCTCAATGAGATTTTTTAGGATTAAGGAGACTGTAAAAGGGTTTGCATGTATTGTTGCACCTTCAAGTGCTTCTAGATTGGGAGCTTCAAGACCAAGTTTTGAATATTCTCTAAGGATAAAGCTTTTTAAATTGAGTTCTTCTTTTTGAAGATAATGATCTTTTTCAAGTCGAGACAGCTGAAGATGCTTGTCGAGTTGATCTTCTAGTCGAATAGTGTCTTGTAAAAGTCTTGAACTATATTTTTTTATTTTATTTTTTTCTTCATCGGAGACATTTAAGTCATCAATGTTTTCGTCCATGACCTGTGACTGCAAGCGAATACTTGCCAGAGGCGTTTTTAATTCATGAGTTAAAGAAGCAAAAAAAGAATGCAGAGAATTGGTCTTTTTATGATCTTGAAAGAAAAAGTAAAGAAGAGCAGAACCCAGACCTATGAGTAGGATAAAAAAAGTAAAACCCTCCCATTTAACCATCGAAATAAGATTACCTTCAAGGTTTGGAATTTCAGCACTATTGAGTTTTGCGGCCAACTTGAAAACAAGATACAGCCACCAAGCTCCTAAAACGAGAATAAAGGATGTTGCTAGTCCAACTCCGAGGTAGAACCAGTTATTTGTTCTATTTAACTCCATAGCCTAGCTTTTAATTCTTCTTGTACCTCTTGATCATGGGCTGCACTGACAAATCCAATTTCATAAGCATTTGGAGACAGATAAATGCCCTTGTTCGAAACGTTTTCAAAAAGTTTATAGAATCTGTCTGTGAGGTTTTTTGGAATTTGACTTGGTTTTTTGATTCCTTTCTCACCAGGAGTAAGCCAAAAAAGAGACTTGTATTGGATAATACTATAATCACTAAACTCACTTTGAGCCAGCCAGTCATTGAAAATCTTTACTATTGCATTGGCCTTGTTTTCTAAATCAACATAGAAGTGGGGAGTGAGCTGCTTGAGGTTAGCAAGGCCCGCGGCCATGGCCACAGGGTTGGCACTCAAGGTCCCAGCCTGATAGACATCTCCAACTGGAGCGAGTCTTTGCATGATTTCTTTTTTTGCAGCCACAGCACCGACGGGAAATCCTCCGCCGATAATTTTTCCGTATGTCACCATGTCAGGAATGATACCAAGATCTTTTGCCATTCCCTCAAATCCAACTCTGAACCCTGAGATAACTTCATCGAAGACAAGAAGACTTTCATTTTCATCACAAAGTGTTCTTAGCTCTTTTAAAAACTCTTGATCCTGAATAAGGATTCCATTATTAGCTGGAAGGGGCTCAATGAAGATAGCGGCAACCTCTCCTTTATTTTGCTTAAATATTTCTCGAACAGCTTCAATATCTCCAAGCTCGCAAATAAGAGTATCAGCAGCCATCTGCTTAGTAACTCCTGCGGATGTAGAATCTCCCTCTCCGGCTAAACCAGAGCCGGCTTTGATAAGCATTCCATCCAAGTGACCATGGTAGCAGCCATCAAACTTTATAATTTTTGTTTTTCCCGTAAACCCACGAGCGAGCCTTACCGCAGACATAACGGCTTCTGTTCCTGAATTCACAAAACGAATTTGATCTATATGAGGTATTTTATTGATAAGAAATTCGGCCAGCTCCAGTGAATACTTTTCACAAGCACCATAGGTCCAACCACGAGTGATTGCTTCAATAACAGCTCTTTCTACAGTTTCATTTCTATGGCCTAGGATAAGGGGACCAAAGCTCATACAAAAGTCGATATAGTTTTTTTTCTCTTCGTCTACTAGGTAAGCGCCAAAAGCTTTGTTAATAAACCGAGGCGTTTGATGAAGACCTTTAAAACTTCTTACTGGAGAGTGAACTCCGCCTGGGACAAAAGTTAAAGATTTTTGAAAAAGTTGATCTGAATTCATTATTTTTTCCTTATAAGATTTTACACGTTTCTTTGAGTTTACTCATGCTTTCAACGGGAATGACAGCAATATCGTTTTCTATAAACTGATCATAAGTTTTTCCAAGACCACAGGCATGGAGTTTATTTTTAATTTCTGGATATTGATTTAAATAAGTTTGATATTGAAAAAAACTTGACCAGTAAAATGCTTCGTACGAAGTTAAGTCCATTTGCTCGTTTGAAACTTCTCTTTTGTAGCAAGGGATAACATCTCCAGCTGTCGAGTCAGCTTCGTCGTGGGAGAGCACGAGAAGCTTTTTGTTTTTATTCATTATGCCCACGGCGATAGAGGAGTGGATACGGCTTACTTCTTTGTGTCCAAGACTATCAGCGCTAGCATTCACCCACTGTCCTTGCCTGACAAGCTTTTTCATCGTTCTTGTTCCACTTGCGTAAAGAGTAGAACGGGATAATTCTTTGACGGCTTCAAGACAATACGACGAGGTTACAAAATAGGCGCAGTCATCTTTGAGATTGGGATGAAGAGGTTTCTTTTTAACCAACTTATCTGTTTCACCCAAGGGAAGGAACAAAAGCTTGCCATGAAGTTCATTGAGACGACTCCCATGAAGAGTCGTTCTCTCTATATATTGATCTCCATGCATTCCTTTTTCTATATCTAAAAGAAGACCTTTGTGACTTTGAGTATTAATTCCAACGGCAAGGTGGCAGCCCCCTCCATAAGTTTGAAAAAGAGCGCGCTCGTTTTTGACTTCGAGTTGTGTTCTATCACAGTGGACACTTTTTAAGACTTCAAGAAGTTCGGGGTTTTTCTCATTTTCATTGTACTCAATGGCCAATGCTCCTTGAGAAGCTGAACTTGGAAAAACTTTTTGAGGCATAACCATAAAGTTAAGTCCATCGAGGAGTTCTTCTAATATCTTTTTACTTTCTTCTTTTTGGGCTAACCTTTCCAATCCCGCTAAAGCCAAAATTATAGCATCGTAATGACCATCTTTTAACTTTTGAATTCTGGTGTTGACGTTACCTCGAAGCATTGAACATTTTACTTTTAAGTTTTTATGAGCTCCTGGCAAAAAATCAACAAGTGAAGATTCGGCGTTAACTATTCTTCTAGGCGAGCTTGTTCCGACATTAAAGATTTCTTTTTCTTGAATCGTTTTAATATTATCTTCTCTTATAAGAAGTATATCGTTGGCAAACTGTCGTTGCGTGATTGCGGCTAAACCAATTCCATCAGGTCTATCACTTCCAAGGTCTTTATAGGAGTGAACAACGAGATCAACTTTATTTTCAAGAAGAGCTTGATCGAGTTCTTTTGTGAAAAAGTCTTTACCATCCATTTGCCAAAGGGGTTTCTCTGTCTGTGCATCACCTTGGGTGACGATTTTGATTAACTCAAAATTAGCCCCTGTTCTTTTGGTCATTTCTTGAGCTATTAATGTACATTGAGTAACTGCGAGGAGACTTCCTCTTGTTCCGATTTTAAACGTTTTCGACATATTGTTCCAGGCTTCTCGTTTGGAACGTCTTTTTTTTCAACTTCTTTTCTTTAAAGACGTCCAATCTTTTTACGGCAATTGATTTCATTGCCGTCCTGGCTTTTTCAATTTGATTTAATTTTTGAGTTTCGTGGACAGCGCCTTCTTTAAAGACGTCATCTAATTTCATAACACCATCGAGATAGGAAAATTTTGTTTGTACTGCAGATGGTGATCCCAAATCGACAAAAAGTTTTTTATCGTGTCGGCTATACCAGTCTCCAAAAAACTCTTCGTTAAAAAGCACCCCTTTAAACCCAATGGAATTGGCGATGAAAGGAAATTTAAGAAGACTTTCGTGGTAACCCCACGGAACAATCTCAACATTGTGTAGCTTTGCTAGTTGCTCTACTTTTTCGGTGTTTCGTCCACTGATAAAGACATTTGTTTTCTTTTTAAACTGATTAATAAGATCTTCAGCGAGCTGTCCTGAGCCCAAAATGAGGACCGAGTCGGCTTTGTGTTTATTAACAATATGTTTTCTAGCAATGGAAGAATAGGTTTTTTGGGTGAGACCAAGAAGGTATTCTGTTCTAATCTTTTTAGCATCTTTGAAAAGCTTCTCAATAATGGTTAAAAGCTTTGAGCACCTTTTCGATTTTTCTAGGCTTACGTAGTCTCTGTAAGCTGTTTTGAACTGACCAACTATTTCATTTTCACCGATGAGTTTACTTTTAAGGCCGCATATAATTTCTAAAAGATAACTATAAGCCTCAAGGCCTTTGAGGCACTGATGCCCGTCTACACCTTTGAGGTCTTCATAGGGGTTATTGGATAAAGTGAGAATAAGAGTTCTCTGACATGTGGCCAAAGTAAACTCTTCTGTTTGCCCATATTCATTATGATCAAACCCACTATAAAAATTATTTAATACCAACTGGTCTAACATAGCGTTATCTTATTCCATATGAATCAGAGTTTTGTCACCGTTTTGTAGAAAGTGACCCTAGATTTAGCTTATATTTATGTCTTTGCGTTCAGATTATTTGATCCTAACAAAAACTTAATAGTTTTAATCAGCTAAAGCTATTTCAAAATATTTTAATAGGTGTTATAAGCTCTAAAACCTAAAATTAACAGGATAAAACCCTCATTTTACTCGGCGGAATTAACTTATGGATACTTTTAAAATTATCTACACTCTTTTGGGTGGTCTTGGAATCTTCTTTTACGGGATGAAGCAAATGTCAGATGCTCTTCAACAAGCAGCTGGTGACTTTATCACAAAAATCATTAACTCTTTAACAACAAATAGAGTCCTCGCCGTGACAGTAGGGATGTTGGTGACGATGATTGTCCAAAGTTCCTCAGTGACAACAGTTATGGTCGTGGGATTTGTTAACGCCGGATTGATGGGGCTTACCCAAGCTATCGGTGTTATCTTCGGTTCCAATATTGGGACGACTATTACAGGTTGGATCATTTCGATAAAAGTTGGAAAATATGGACTTCTCTTTATCGCACTTGGGATATTTCCAGCTTTATTCTCAAAAAATAACAAAGCGCAAAATATTGGTCGAGTGATTTTTGGTATCGGGATGATCTTTTTAGGTCTCGAGTTGATGAGTGGTGCTTTTAAGCCTTTGAGAACGAATGCTGAATTCTTAAATATGATTAGCTACTTCTCTGGAGATGACTATGGAAGCTATTTTGCCTCTATTGTAACGGGCTGTCTCCTTACTGTTATTATCCAATCTTCTTCGGCCATGCTTGGAATAACGATTGCTTTGGCTTCAACGGGTGTCATCGGCTTTAATACTGCGGCTGCACTTGTTCTTGGTGAAAATATTGGAACAACTATTACGGCCATTTTAGCTTCGGTTGGTACATCCACTAATGCTAAAAGAGCAGCTCGAGCCCATGCCATATTTAATATTTTGGGTGTACTCGTTGTTTTCTCATTCCTTCCTTTTTATATTGAGTTTATCGAGTGGCTTGTGCCGGGAGTTGCAGATCAGGCGCTCGATGATGGGTCAAAGCCAAACATAGCCCAGCATATTGCGGCTTCACATACTTTTTTCAATGTCACTTCAACGATTATTTTTCTGCCTTTTCTTGGGCAGTTAGCTAGGCTTGTAACTAAAATTACGCCAGATAAAGAGGGGGAAGGGAAGCCAACTCTCATGCTTGTTGGAGAGAGTTCTGAGATTTTACCGGCAACTGCGATCATTCAGGCAGATGCTGAAGTTAAGAAGATGAAAGATATTTTAGATCGCTCTTATAATGTCACAACTCAGTATTTAAAAACTGGAAGCTATAAAGATCTCGCGAAAGTTAAAGATTACGAGCAAATCACTGACAATATGCAAAAAGAAGTTACAGTCTTTTTGTGTAAAGTCATGGAAAAGCCTATGAGTACAGACCAGTCTAAACATACGCAGGCTTTAATTAAAGTTGCGGATGAGTATGAGTCAATTGCTGACTATTTTGAAAGAATCGTTAATTATAAATCAAAAATCAAAGACAAAGAGCTCGCTGGGATCAGCACCCAAGAGTATGAAGAGTTTATGATTTCAGTTTGGGACTTCTTTCAACTGTCGACTATTGGACTGTTTAAAATTGAAAAGCACGATATAGAGTTGGTTAATAGAAAAAGTGAAGAACTTAGAATTTGGGCCAACGATATGAGAGATAGACATCTTGACCGGGTATCAAAAGGTGAGTATGAAGCCTTATCAGCTTTAACTTATTCTGATATGGTAGTTGCACTGAGAAAGATTAGGGCGCATGCTCTCAATGTTGCTCATGCAATATCAATGATTCAAAAGCACGGTGCGTAATTGTCTATTTTAGAGAAAATAAAAAAGAACCCAAACCTTTTAACGACTATCAGGCAAGGTGTTGAAAGAGAGTCTTTGAGAGTCAGTTCGACATTTGAAGTGACAAATAGTGATCACCCCAAAGCTCTTGGCTCGAAGCTGACTCATCCTTTTATTACAACGGATTATAGTGAGTCCCTTCTTGAGTACATAACGGGAGTCTTTTCAAAGTCAGACGACCTTATCGATAACCTGTCGATGATGCATGATTTTACTTATCAAAAACTCGAAAATGATGAGTATATTTGGCCGTGGAGCATGCCGGCTAAAGTCACGATGAAAGACTCAGATATTAGAGTGGCCCATTATGGAAGCTCCAATACAGGAAGGCTCAAAGAACTTTACAGAATTGGCTTGGGTCATCGTTATGGCAAGTCGATGCAGTCTATCGCAGGTGTGCATTACAACTTCTCATTTACAGATGAATTTTGGAGTGAGTATGCCAAAGACTTTGATGCGACTCTAAGTTTACAGGAAATTAAAAACCAAGGATATTTTAAACTCATCAGAAACTATAGACGTTTCAGTGGGCTGCTTATGTATCTCTTTGGTGCGACACCAGTTGTTCACGAGTCATTTTTAAAAAATAAAAAGCACACTTTAGAAAAACTTGGATTTGAAACTTGGGGAAAAAAATACGCCACAAGTTTGAGGATGGGAGGCTTGGGTTATACTTCAAGCGCTCAGGATGAAATAGGTATTTGCTATAATGCTTTAGAGACTTATATTAAGACTCTTGAAGCCGCTCGATTAAAGTCATATCCTCCCTATGAAAAAATAGGGCTGAAAGATGAAAATGGTTATAAGCAACTCAATACAAATCTTCTTCAAATAGATAATGAGTTTTATTCCAGAGTAAGACCAAAAAATATTGCAAAAAGTGGGCAAAGTGCTCTTCAAGCTTTGCACGAAAGAGGGATTGAGTACGTTGAAGTTCGACTACTCGATGTGAATCCCTTTTCACCTACAGGTATTGAGAAAGAGGCGATGAGATTTTTGCATGTTTTTTTACTTTTTTGCCTATGTGAAGACAGCCCAAAAATCACGGGAAAAGAATGCCAAGAAATCGACGAGAATTTCTCTTTAATAGTGAATGAGGGACGAGACCCCAATTTGAGATTAATGGTAGATGAAAAAGAAGTCTCTAAAGATGACTTTTTCCAAAATATAATGATTAAAATGAAGCCTTATGTTGAACTGCTAGACAAAGCTTTCGAAACGGATAAATACAAAAAGGCATTCGATTTTCAAAGTGATAAATTAGAAGATATTGAAAAGCTTCCCTCTCAAAAAATCATGTCTATGTTTAATGAAAAGTCCTCAATCATTGACGCTATTTCTACTTTGGCCAAGACTTACAAAAGTGATGGTATGAAAAGAGGGTACGATTCTTCTTGGGATGCAATCGCAAAAGAGTCACTTCTAGAGCAAAAACAACTGGAAGAAGATACTGAAGACTTTGATGTCTTTTTAAAAAAGTATTTTGAAGATATAAAAATAAATTTTAAGGGTAGTCATGCTTAGGCTTTTAAAGTGGATATTCTTGGGCTTTGTAACTCTGGGCCTCCTTATTATGATTTTTTTCTACTCTCAAAATCGAATGGACCTTCATTTCTATTTCGATAATAAAGACTCGTTGACCTATGAAATAGTTAAAGAGAAATGTCCCCAAGCACAGAATTCCTATTATTTTAAATGCTTTGAAGAAAACTTTGTGCAGTACCTCCAGAATGTAAGCTTGACGGGAACGAGCTTGGGAATGAAAAGTGCCTTTACCTTTGTGGATGAAGATAAGAAAAATAACAAAAATTATGAAGGTGTTGAAAATGACGTGCGCTTTGCGCTTAATCATTTGAAACTCAATAATCTCGCCTTAGAAAATTCGACTAAAAGGTTTCACGGTTTTGAGTTCACTTACGGTGGATACATTGGAAAAATTAAGGACTTTAATGAAAAAGCCATTGAATTTTCTCAAGGGATTATTGAAGGTTTAAAGTCTGAAAAAGGAATAAAAGCTTTACCAATAACGAAACGCGAAAAATATAATATAGAACTTCAAAGCCTTGAATATGAATTCAATAAAATCTCTAAAACGGTTCAAGCTTGGCTTGACCTCCAGATTAGTGAATTGAAAGAGAAACATCAAGTCGATTGATATATCTTCTTTACGAGCTCTTTTAAAAACCGGTAGACTACTCATAACACATCTATTTAACGTTAACGGGAGAATTCATGGGACTTATGTTTAATGCGAATGAGATATTAGAGCGCAACAAGGGCTTAACTTATGACGACGTGCTTTTAATGCCTCGTCACTGTGAGATTACTTCAAGAACTATTCCCTCGCTGAGATCAAGAATCACCAAGAACTTCTCATGTGACATTCCATTCATAGCAGCAAATATGGATACCGTTACGGAAGAAGCCATGGCCATTGCCATGGGGAAAATTGGAGCTATGGGCTCACTTCACAGGTTCCTCTCAATAGAAGATCAAGCCAAAGAAATTAAAAATATTATTCGTATGAAAGCTGAAATTAAAGGTCTGATTGCTGCGGCTAGTGTCGGTGTTAAAGAAGAGGGCATGAGAAGAGCAGATGCTCTTGTTGATGCAGGAGTTGAGATTTTAACTCTCGATATTGCTCATGGGGATAGCGTGATGATGCTTGAGGTTTTAAGCTATCTTAAAAAGACACATCCTCATGTTGACGTTATCGCTGGAAATGTGGCCATGCCCGATGGTGTGAAGCGCATGATTGATGCAGGGGCAGACAGTATAAAAGTTGGAATCGGTCCAGGTTCCATGTGTACCACAAGAATCATCACAGGCTGTGGAGTGCCACAACTATCAGCTGTCGCTTTATGTGTGGCTGAAGCTCGTAAACACAATATTCCCGTCATTGCAGACGGCGGAATAAAAACAAGCGGTGATATTGTTAAGGCTTTTGCTGCGGGGGCGGAGTCGGTGATGCTTGGGTCTATGCTTGCGGGAACACTTGAATCTCCTGGTGAAGTGGTTGGCGGTATGAAGAAATATCGCGGAATGGCTTCTAAAGATGCACAGGTTTCCTGGAGAGGAAATATGCAAAAAGGAATGGCTCCAGAAGGTGAGTCGAGAATGATTCCCTGCAAAGGATCGGTTATTGATGTTGTTCATGAATTAGCGGGTGGAGTTCGCTCTGGAATGACTTACCTCAATGCTCAGGAACTTATTGAAATAAACAAAAATGCCCTTTTTATGGAAATGTCTACATCGGGTATGGTAGAATCAAGACCTCACGGAATGAAATAAGAAGAGGTTATTCTTTTGAACGAAGTATATGAAGTGGTTCTCTCGTATGAAAAAGTACGTCGTCATCTCGAGACAAACCCAGAAGATAAAGACAAAATTTTAAAAATGGTCGATGAGATCAAGGGTGATTATCGAACGGGCGTCGTTGGTGCAACCGCATCTTTTTTGGATAAGACTTTTTTAAAACTCTACGACGGAGTTAATCTCAATCTTCCTGAGAATTTTGATATTCGCGAAAAGCAAAAAGACTATCATGTCGTGCTTGTTCCTAACCACCAATCTCACGCTGATTATATTGCTCTTCAATACATTCTTTATAAACATGATAAAATTCCCGTCTATATTGCAGCTGGAATCAACCTCAATATTTTTCCTCTTGGGGATCTCTTTAAAAGATGTGGAGCCTTCTTTATAAGAAGAAAGTTTGATGATCATTGTTATAAAATAGCCTTTCAGGGCTATATATACTTTCTTTTAAAATCGAACAAAGTTGTGGAGTTCTTCTTCGAAGGAGGAAGAACGAGAACGGGTAAATTACTTCCTCCAAAATATGGGCTTTTTAGCATGTTGCTAGACGCCCATACTAAGTTTGACGACAAGAAGCCTTTGATGTTTATTCCCGTGTCAATTGCCCACGAGATGATCCCAGAAGAGAAGGCACATGTTAAGGAACTTGCGGGAAAAAAGAAGCAGAAAGAAAACTCTACTCAGCTCTTTAAAGTTTTCAAACTTTTTAACAAAAAAATGGGAACAGTCCATGTTAATTTTGGAGAAGGTATTGTTGTCGATGATATCAAAGACCTAAAAACTGATACGCAAGACCTCGCTTTTAAGTGCTTTCGTGCTGTTGGTAAAGGGATGCCGGTAACACCTTCCTCTCTTTTGGCCATGATTCTTCTTGATCACCCAGCGGGCGCATTGACGTGGAAGCAAATTGAAAATGGCGCTGTTGATATTCTCAACTATTGTGAATATATGAAAATTCCTGTGACGGAGTCTCTAAGTGAGAAAGAGTATTCTCAGGTTTTAAAAAGTGCTATGGATATGTTTATCAATAATAAAAAAGTTGAAGTAATCCAAAAGAAAAAGCTCAATCAAATTTTTTATACATTAAATGATGAGAGTCGAAGTCACCTTCTTTATCACAAAAATATGATTCTCCATCACTTCCTTGTCGCAGGTGTTATCAATGCCACTTGGTTTAATATTTTTAATGGGAATATTAAAAACAAATATGGATTAACAAAGTACCTATTGAAAAAAAGAAAAGAACTAAAATATGAATTTTATCTCCCCACAACAAAAGAGATGATATCAGAAGCTTTAAAAGTGGTTGAGTTCGCGGTAGGCAGTAAGATTGATCGACTGGATGAAGCTCTAGCTTTTCCAAGTGAAAAATTATACAAAGTGGCCAGTTCTGTGAGGCGTTTCTCAACAGCTTTCAGCTATATTTATGAAGCTTATTATATAAGCGCTATTACGATAAAGTATTTGGCTTCAAATTCTTTTACGGAAGAAGAATTCCTACAAGTATCAAAAGAGCTATTCAATATGGAAAAGGAACACGGAAGAGTTGTTCAGTATCCTGAAAGTTATACGGTTCCGAAATTAAAAACAACTCTTCTTTATTTTGAGAAATCAAATGTTATTTCTCTAGACAAAGAAAAAGGTTTGTATGAAGTGTTGGATATTGGAAAGGTAAACCACTCTATTGAGAAGTTCGCCAAAGATATCAACGATCAAATCGCCATCAATTTAAAATTTAGCCAGGACGACCTATAATGGAATTTTTAGGAAACCAAAGATTTCTCTTTGTCGAACAGAGGGTTTCTGACCTTGATATAGCGAAAGCTTTAGCGAGAATTGATCCTCTTATTATAGACTCAGCAAAGCTCGATTTTGACTCTAGCGATATTATTTTAGAGTTTCGAGATAACCCAAGAGTTCATGGCTTTGCACAAAAATCGGTTCTGATTGGCAGACTTATTACGGGTTTCGAGCAAAGTATCTTCGAGAAGCTCTCGTATCGAGACTACACAGAGTCGAACTTTACAGAGCATACTATTGCGGCAGGTGAGGATTGGAACGAGTTATTTACCTCACTCCTATTGATCGTACCCAAAGAGAGCCAGGCCTGGAAGTTGAGGATTGATGATTCGGTCTCCCAAATTATCGTTCAATTTTAAGGTTGTGATTCATAGCGTTAAAGTGCGTAATTATGCTATCCTAAGTGCCTAAATTTGAGTACAATATATTTGGTAATTTAAGTAGTTAATGGTATTTATACCAAGCCAAAAATTAATATTAATGAATACCCGGAGGTATCCCATAGCTGGTAACAACAACAGAGGAAGAAGTCCTAAACAACAAGGACCGAAAGTTAACGAACAAATCAGACTCCCTGAAATGCGTCTGATAGGTGATGATGCTCACCAATATGGAGTCGTTTCTCTTAGTCGTGCAACAGAGATAGCTAATGAACTAGGTCTCGATCTAGTTGAAGTTTCTCCTAATGCTAAGCCACCGGTTGTTAAGCTTATTGATTATGGTAAGTTCAAGTATCAACAGCAAAAGAAAGCCTCTGAAGCCAAGAAGAAACAAGTTGTAATTCAGGTAAAAGAAGTTAAGTTTAGACCCGCAATCGATTCTCATGATTTAGAAGTGAAACTTAAAAACGTTTATAAATTTTTAGGTAACGGAGATAAGGTCAAAATGCTTATGCAATTTCGTGGTCGTGAAATGGCCCATAAACATATTGGTCTCGATAAATTTAGAGAAATCATTGCTGGAGTTGTAGAAGAGACAGATTGTGTAATCGAGTCACCATTAAAGATGATGGGGAACCGTGCGATTAGCATGATTGCGCCAAGCAAGAAGAAATAACTCACCCAAGCCATTAATTCCTTAAGACAAAATAAGCTTATAATTTTTTAAGAGAGTTCTTGACAGTCTCGTTTCATGCTTTGAAATGTGTAGAACCTTATGAACAAATAAATTTAAGTTATCCACATCGTTTTTTACTCTAAGATGCTAATTTTATATAGGTTAAACCACTTTTCAATACATTAGCTTTCAGTTATTCATAAAAATTAAACCAATTTTCTTTAAGCTAATGTGTAGCAATCTACACATTTCTTGGGCGATCATTGAACATTTATTCATTATGTAAAACTCTAATTCTCTGGGAAAATAAGGAAAGTCTTAGGAGGAGAGTTATGAATAAAGTTAGTGATAAATCGTGGGAAGTTTATAGGAATTCGCATCTTGCTGTGAAGGGAGTTCCGGTCGTCCCATCTTTTGAGATCTTCAACGAAAGTGAGTTTGTTATTAAAGCTATTCTTCCTCAGTTTTGCTCTCGAGAGGTTGAACTAAAATTAGTCGATAATACACTTACGATTAGAGGTGAAAGGACTAAGATTATAAATGATCCCGAGCCCAACTTTAACTCTTTCCAGAGAACTTTTGTTCTTCCAAAAAGTATTAATCCCCAAGATATTAAATCAAAGTTCTTAAACGATGAACTCGTCGTTAAATTTCCTAAATCTATGTAGGGATTGATGTTCCTTGCTTCCCAGAAAGGGAGCTCATTAGGGCTGGCCATAGGCGAGTGAGAGTCGAATGTTGTTGTGCATAGAGTTGTGGTGAGTTTTATCTTTTTGCATGTTTTTTCTTCGCACCTCAGTAAAACCTGTGGATTTTGCCCCATTATTGTTAAAAAAGACTTTTACATTTGGAAACAGCGTGATAGTTATATCATTCAAAAATTTGTGTATTTAAGAATATAGATAATGTTTCAGGAGTAATATATGCCAAAAATGAAGACAAGAAGAGCTGTTGCGAAAAGAATTAGTGTTACAGCAAGTGGAAAAGTAAAGATTAAGAAGGCTAACCTTCGCCACATCCTTACGAAGAAAAAACAAAAGAATAAAAGAAATGCTAGAAAAGCAGGATATTTAAACTCTACAGATGGGCAGAACATGTTAAAATGTGCCCCATATTTAGCGTAAAATAAAATAATAATTGTATAATTGTAGGGACCTAAGTGGATATTTTTCCCTCCTACCGTTCATCAGGAGAACAAGATGGCTAGAGTAAAACGTGGTTTTAAAGCAAGAAGAAGAAGAAACAAGATTTTTAAATTAGCGAAGGGATACCACTTCGACAGAAGAACTAAGTATAAGCATACAGTTGAAACTGTTAAGCGTGCTCTTCACAATATGTATAAAGGAAGAAGGCTTCTTAAAAGAGATATGAGAAGACTTTGGATTGTTCGTATTAACGCTGCATCTAAGTCATTAGGTATGTCATACTCGAAGTTTATGAATGCTCTTAAGAAGAGTGATATTCAGATAAACAGAAAGATGCTTTCTGAATTAGCTGCAAGAGATATGGACGGATTCAAAGCCGTGTTTAACTCGATCAAATAAGTATAGTATAAATTAAAAAGATACGTAAACTCCCGATTTTTTATTGAAAATCGGGAGTTTTTTTTTGCACGAAATTAATATGTCTGCTAACCTATTATTATAAGGTTATATTACGCCTAATCATGGAGGATTGAAATGAGCGTTACAAAAGCAGATATCGTTGAACGAGTCTACAAGGAAGCTGGGTTTTCTAAAAAGGAAGCTAGTGATCTTGTTGATCTTGTTTTTAAAGTTATCAAAGACACCCTGGCTCGTGGTGAGAAAGTAAAAATTTCTGGATTTGGAAATTTCTCCATAAGAGATAAAGCGACAAGAGTTGGTCGAAACCCTCAAACTGGGGACGCGATGAACATATCAGCAAGGCGTGTATTGACGTTTAAACCCTCTCAAATTCTTAAAGAAGATATAACTGATAGGTTTCAGCATAGGCTCGATGATAAAGGTAAAGAGGACAAAACTCAGGCTCCTAAAGATACTAAGCCTCGTGCATTAAGTTCTTTTATTGGAAGTGTTGATCTTCCTGAAGAAGACCTCTAAAAACAAAGGATATTTTATGAACTTTGATATCGGTATTCCAAAAAAAGACTCATATAAATTTAACGAAGTGACTTCAATCACAAGTGTAAAGCCGTATGTTTTGAGATTTTGGGAAACTGAATTCGAAGGAATTAATCCAAAGTACCTTGAAGATGGCTCAAAAAGCTATACTCAAAGTGATATTGAATTAATTGAAAAAATTAAAAACCTACTATTCAACGAAAAAATGTCAATTCCCGAGGCAAAATTTGAATTAGAAAAATCGGTAGATAAAATTGATTTGGACGCGGTCACTCCATTGGCCGATCAGTCGCAAGATTTAAAAGCCGCATTGGAAAATATTATTGTCTCTCACACAAAGCCCAACCAATCTGAACAAACGCTCTCTTTAGATAGCTCTCAAGAGAAATTCAAAACTTCTAACCTAAGTGACAAAGATATTCTAAATCTAGTGACAGCGAAGAAAAAATTATCACATGTACTGGGTAGGATTGATCAAATTGTAGATTCTAGAAACTGGTAAGGCTTAAGATTTCATTGAGATGTTCAAGCTTAATAGATTTCAATATACTGTTTTGGCCATCGACTAAAAGACTTTTAATCTTCTCATAATATTTCTCAATAACAGACTCAAGATTTTGAAGGTTATTATTTTTTAAATACAACTGAATAACTTTCATATTTTCTTTAAGTTTATCAAACACAACTTCTTGTCCAAAAAGAACAAAAGGATTAATCTCAGACTCGTGAGGTGAAAGAGGTGCGGCCAATTCACATAAATCGTCTAAAAGTTGGAAGGTGATTCCCAAAGATTCACCAAATGCTTCCAGCTGTTCTTTATGAGCAGACTTTTTACTGAGGAGATTCGCGCCGCTTAATGAGAGTTGAATGAGTCTAGCCGTCTTTAACTTATGAATAGTAATAATATCTTCAAGACTTTTTGTTGAGCCCTCTAAGTCTAATACTTGGCCCAGTATCAGTCCTTGCTGCCCAGTTTTAAGGTGAAAAAGTTCTAAGAGCTCCGAAAGAATAGGGCCTTTTATATTTGATAAGAGGCCATAAGACATCCCCAAAAGAGCATCTCCTGCTAAGATCGCATTTGCCTGGCCAAACTTCTTGTGGGTAGAGAGGCGGCCTCTGCGATAGTCATCGTCATCCATCGCAGGGAGATCATCGTGAATAAGTGTATAAGTGTGATGCATCTCCACAGCGCTTGCAAAATATTCGTGATCTGGAGAGTGAGAGTTTAGATCGGAAGCTAAAGCATAAATGAGCTTAGAGCGAAATAACTTTCCGGCAGGAAAGAGAGCATATTCTAAGATCCCGTGAAAAGAATGACTAATTTTAAAAAGATTAAGATGGGCCTTGAGTTTGTCACTGATGTAGAGACTGTCTTTCATTGTAAAGGGGAGCTTGTTGAAGGACTTGTTATAGGACCTTTTATACTAATTTGATAAAAATCATCTTTCTTATTAAATTGAGCGAGGGGAATTTTCAAAAAAGAATAGTTTTTCAAAAGTTCGTCTGAAAGTCTTAATTCTCCATTAAGATCAAGAGTCGACCTCATAAATCCTGCTGGAGACATATTAATATGCCCTGTGAAGTTAGACCTTACTGGAGAGTCATTGTCTCCAAGGATAATATTCTTTACGATAAGTTTCTTATCTTCACTAATGGCTTGAATAAGTAAATCATTGAACTTTAGAGTAGGGAGAACAAAGCTTTTAATCTTTTGGGGAGGAACAACTAAATCATTCGATCTAATATTGAGTTTCAAATCTTTTATAACACCATCGTTTGAGATCTGAACAAGCATATCAGTTTTAATCTTCCCCATAACTTTTATATCTGGAGCAAACAAGGAAATGATTGAAGTGTCTAAGACATTCTCTCTTATATTGAGAGAGAGGCCACCGAGGCCCACGGTAAAGTAGGCTTCAATTTGATTATCCTGAAGCTTTGTTTCAAGCAAGAAATGGGGGCCAAAGGGTGAAAAGCTGAGACCTCTAGCATGAAGAATAACTTTCTCTAGTTTTATAGCAGGTCCACTAAAATTTCTTGGGTTGAAGCACCTTGCCGGAATAGTGACATTTGTCATAATAAACTTTGGCATAAAAAGTTCAGACTCTAACTCATCATACTTTATCGGGCACGAAGGAATAGAGGTGACTTGATCCTTAATCATTTTTTTAGCTTTTGAACTTATAGGAAAATAGCTAAAGAGGGTGAAACAAAAAACTACCGCTAGAGCAAGTGTCCACTTCAGTATTCCGTGTCGTGGATAAGTGTAATCAATTTCTGTTTGTTGGTCTCTATTCATTATTCATCTAGGGTATTGTCTTTACTGTAATAATTCATCGCGATTACTCCATCAAGACTGTTTGACTCTTCATTTTTACGAATTGTAACTTCATCCATGCGAATTTTAAATTTTGAGTTTAGGCTGTTTAAAAGAGCAAAGAGACCTTCACTAGTAAGTCCTTTAAAGGATAAATCAGCATTTATTTTTGTGATCAGTCCATCCAACTCTTCAATACTATAACCACTGAGCTGAACTTTTTCACTTTCAATAGCAATGAGGGAGAGGCTTGAGTTTATGGCACTCATTAGGGCTGTCTCAGAACCTATGTAGGTTGAACTTAAACTCATCCTTTCCTCGTTTGCGACAAGAGAAGATTCTTGAATGAGGATGTTCGCTGTTTTTATGAGTTCATCTTTAATCGCAAGTTCCTGTGCTTTTGAGCTATTGAAAGAATAAAAAATAAAAATAATAATGAGAGGCACACTGATTGTTAGAAGCATAAGAACGACTTTAGTGGCTTCTTGAGCTTTCTCTTCTAGACTTGAATAGCTTTCACTTATTTTTAAAAACTCACTCGTTTGCATCAGGCTATCGACTTGTTTAAAAAGAAAAGTATCAATGGACTTCATAAGAGTTGGAAGTTTCATCTTAATTACCTTGAGTTGCATTGAGGGTCAGTATTTTCTTTGCTAGATTTGTATCAATGGCCGAATTGAGCAAAGAAGCTGACTCTAATATATTTTTAAGGTCGTTTATATCTTTATCCTCTTCACCTTTGAAAACTGCAACATAGTCACCTTGGGATGTAGATTGGAACTGTATGATTTCAACCTTCAGGCCTGTTGTCAGATGCGAGAGTCTTTCGAGAGAAACTAGAGCATTCGTCTTAACTGATGACTGGATTACTTTTATTTCTTGATCGATCGATTTTTTCTGCCTCTTAAGCTTTGCCAAGACAGGAGCTGGTTGGCGACTTACACCTCTTGATTGCCTAGGACTCAGTTTGAGGATTGGGTTTTTGACTAGACCTGTAAGTTTTTTATCTGCTGAATCTAAGCTTAAACTTAGGTAAATACTTTGGATAACAAAACCAAAAATAATAACAAGACTAAGAGCAATAGTTCTAGCCGAGATAAAGGCCATTGAGTAGAGAGGGATATCCGCTTCGCCCTGAATAGCATATTCACCGGTGAGAAAGTTTATTATTTTAGACTTGTTAACAAGTCCTTGAGCTTCCATATTTGCAAGTGCAAACTTTCTCTTTTGTTTGTCGTCGTTATCAATCTTCTCGTTGGATGAATCTGTAAAGAAATTCATTTTCCCAACTTTGATTTCAGTCTTTTCACTTATATAACTTGAAATATTTTTTATATTTGATGATCCACCGATTGTAAAAATATCGGTAATTGAAAGACCGTCCTGGAGGCGAAAACCAATATGCCAACGTTTAAACTCCGTCATTAAAGGAGTGAAAGTATCATCCATAAGTTTTGCAAAATTTCTCTGCCCTTCATCGACATCTTTATACTGAGACTCAGACAAGAAAAAACTATTTTGGTGTTTGTATATAGAAGCCTCTTCAAGAGAGATGTCATAGGATTTACTAATCATCTCATTGATAGAGTAACCAGCGATGTAAGAGGTGTGAGTTGTTTTAAGTTCACCATCCATAAAAAAGTAGGCATGTGTCGTAATATGACCAATATCCAGAATACAAAATGCCTGGGGTAAAACTTCTTTTGTTCCTTTGACAAATGCCTCGATCGCAGAAATTTCACTTGTTAGAACACTTGGAGCTATGGAGTAGTCTCTCATTTTATTAAAGAATGGTCTTAAGTGCTCGTGTTTAATAATATTAACAAGGGCGCGACTTCCATTTTTATTTACTTCTAGTGTGCTGGCAATTTTGCACTCGTTTAATGAGTAAGGAATATCCTCTTCCAATTGAAAAGGAAGCATAAGAGTTGCTTTCTTTTTATTTTTTAAGGGCAAGTTAATGAAGCGCTCTGTAATCATTTCATTGCTTGTATTTAAAATAATCTTTACTTCTTTATCGATCTTGCTGACAAAATCTGAGATAACTTTCATCTGCAGGTCTAGAACGATATCTTCTTCCATGATATTAAATTCATCGGAATCTAAAATGACTTCTTCGGAAGATAAGTAAGAAATTTTCTTGCGGTCAGTCTTAAAAGTTAAAAACTTTATCGAGTAACTTCCAATATTTATAGCAATATTTAACATACTAATATCTTAGGGATTTATAGATGAAAATACGAGAAAAAAAGCAATTAACTTATAAAGATCTCTAGTATTCGCGGGACTAAAAGTTGAGTCTTTTGCTCTTCTTCGTTGTTAGGGTTTGGATTCGTGGGTTGTGTCGGTGCTACCGGTGTTTGGTCATCAGGGTCAATTCCGTCACGAGGTTCTTCACTCTCTCCAGGGTTTAAAGGCTTTTTGGGCTTTGGTATTGGTTTGGCCGGTATGCTAACATAGGCGGTAATAGTGTATGTTGCTCTGTCTTTCTTTCCCACAGACTTTACCTGAAAAAGGGAAGGAGTTGGTCCAAAGCGAAGGCCCTGAGCTTCGAATTTTGCCATACGTTTATCGTACTCTTCAGAATCTAACACTGTTCCTATATCAACAATATACCTTTTAAAATCCTCTGATTTATTAAAAAACTTGGGGTCCTCTGGATCATCTCTATACTCAAAAAATTCTTTAACTTCTTGGTCAGTAATACTGGGGATAAGGAGTCTAAGCATCTTATCGGTAATTTTATTTAGGTCCACCATTAGGGCGCCATAGACCGTAAATTCTCCTTTGATTAAATCCACGAGATCATCATCCCAGCCAGGCATCGTGTAAAGTTCGCTAAAAGAAGCAATCGGTGCTCTTTTCAAGGTCAGTCCAATCTTTTCAAACTCTGAACTCGCACCGCCATCATCTTGCAAAGAGTTTGGGTCACTCAGATATACTTTTAACTGATTGACCAAAATGATAGGGTCTAATCCAAAATATTTTCCGGAAAAGATTTCATCGTTTATACTTTCTCTTTCAATAGAAAATTTTAGTGTTCGGATAACCTGATTTTCAACATTGTAATCAGCATCTTTTTGAACTTCATCCTCGTCGGGCTCAACGTTGTTCTCTTCATTTGCTTTCACAGCTTGCGCCAGTAGGGAAACTCTAAGGAGATTCAAATTTATTTTTTGAGAAAGGTTGTTGATAACAAGGTTTAGTTCTCCTTGAAGAAAAGTATTTTCAGTAAACTTATTAATTGAATCTTTTTGAATAGCATTCATTTTATTGGTTATAGGAATGGGATAAACAAAAGGAAAATTCCAAATGCTATTGAGAACCTCCGGAGTGGCAAAGTCTTTCGCAGCTTTATTATTCTCTAGGTAGTTAAAGGCCTCTTGGTAAAGTCTTAGACGAACCATCGCAAACTGAAGACCACTTTCAGCTGTAAGCTTTGCCTGACCTTTGTTTTCAATATTATAAGCCTTTATTCTATTGATATTGGAGTCGAAGCTAAAGTTCATCATGATTGTTGTTAAAAGTACGATCGCAGATAAAACCATGATAATGGCCACACCAGAATCATTTTTTAAAAGTATTTGAAGGTCTGTCTTTTTACTCTTCATCATCGTCACCTTCATTGGGATCATTCTCAAGATCCGAATTGGGATCAATTGGCTTATTGACGGCACCGTTTGATAACTTGTAGAGATCCTCTGGTATAAAGTGAGGGTAAAGAGGTCTAAAGGTTCTCACAAATGTCTGCTCTATATTGTCAAATGACATCCAGACTAGAGTTATTCTCACTCCTCTAAAAAGCTTATCGCCATCCTTAATGAGCCTAATATTGTCAACCCATTTTCTATTTTCAAAGTCCCAAAACTCAAAGGAGATCTTTTCAACATTTCTGAGTAGGACTTGGGATTTTACATTTGACCAATCGATCTGTTCATTCGTGAATGCATCTTCAGTAAAAACCTTTCGAACCCAAATACCCTTTGCCCTGATTGTTTTAGTTCCGTCTGCATTTTCTTCTTCATCAGTTTCGCGATCAGTCTCAAGAAGGTATCTAACCCAAGCAAAGTGAGACTGTTTAATATTTTTCATCTTTCTGCGATTAGAGGTGGTGAAAAATGTAATTTCATTTTTATCTTCAAAGGTAAATCTAGGAATGGGGTAGCCATCATAGCTTAAAGAGTCAAAGTTTGGTCTCCCTTGATATGGCTCTAATAGTCTATCAAAGGCAAGTAGAGCTTCCTCTGAGTCATCAGCTTGTTTTCTCATCTCATGAGAAAAATATAAGGGGGAGTAGATCTGGGAAAAGTCCCATTCAAACCTTGCAAAAGCTGTTTCAACCTGTAGTAATTCTTTGTCTTCAAGCAGTGTTCTATCGACTGTGTCTTGTGCACCACCGGTGATTTGAACTATAGCGATGACAACAAATGACAAAAGAGCAATTGCAATCATAACCTCTAGTAATGTGAAACCTTTTTCATTATTTTTCAAATCAAAATCCAAACTGTGTATCTATCTTGGCTTCGTTATTTGTCATCCATGAAGTTATCTCGTAGGCATAATCAGTCTCGGTGTTGGTTATTGTAACTCTCACTTGCCAAATCATTCTCTCCATATTTTCTTTTAACTTTTCAAAAACCATTTTTTGTATCGCTTTGTTTCTTGAATCTTCATTGGGATTGTCTTCGCCTTCTTCTTTTCCCGTGAGTTCATTTAGATTAGGGATCTCTAATTTTTTATACTCAATAGTGTATTTATATTTTTTATATCCCTCAATATCGAAAGCTTTTGTTTCTTTTTCATTTTCTGTGGCGTTTGTAAATCGAGGAGGGTTTAGCTGAATCTCATTCATTTTCATCTCAGCAAGATTATGAAGAGTCACATCTTCTGTCATGAGAGATGAGTTATTTAGGTTTGTCGCTTGAGAGAGAATAAAAACTGTTGTGAAGACAGCAAAGAGACTTAAAGCAATCAAAACCTCAAGTAAAGTGAACCCTTGTTCGTTGTTGAATATAGAGCTTATTCTTTTAACCACGTCTCAAACATCTCCCTCATTTTAACGTCTACAGTATCATCAAAATTGACTTTATCAGACTCAGTAAAAGTATAATATGTTTTTCGGGTCGTGTCTTCAAAAGGTGGAATATCTAGAGCGATCATTTGGTCCTCTGATGTGAAAAAGACGATTGCATTATCTCTCTCTCCAGTGGGGTAGAAGTAAATCGCCACTTTTCCATTCATTTTAATATTAGGTAGATAAGAACTCGCTAAGCCTGATACTCTTATCCCTTCAGGAAATTTTTTATCTTCTTCTGAAAACTCAGATACTTTTTTAAATTGTGAATTGATACCTTTGAGGACCTTCTCTTGGTTTTCTTTCTCTGATATCGAAAGTTTGCTTTCATCTAAAACCTCAGGGAGGACGAGTCCAGAGCTGGGTCCATACTCTACAGAGTAAGAGATCTGTTCACCATCTAGATCAATGAGAATTCTTGTCATCGCATTTCTTAAGATTGCCTCGTCGACAGAAAAACGCACAGCTCTTTCAATATTTGTCACTGATTCTTGTAGCTTTTGACTATTACCACTAAAGCTTCCAGATGGAATAAGACTAAAGATGGTAACGACTAAAACTAAAGCCACCAAAACTTCAACTAATGTGAAACCTTGATGGCTTTTTAAAATTCTTTTTAATGTAGTGTTTATTATTAAAGATCCTTGCTTGATATATCTTTATCAAACTCTTCTTCGCCACCTTCAAGTTGGTCAGCACCTGTTGAGATGATTTCATAATTTCTTCCATCAGACTCATAAATAAAATCCATATCCCATGGATCTTTAGGGATGTTATTGGCATCAATAAATCCATTTGGTGGATATCTTTTACAAAGAGTACCAGCAGTAGGCGCAGCGATAAGGGCTTCGAGTCCTTGTTCTGTCGTTGGGTAGCGTCCACATTTTCTTCTGTATTCTTTTAGGATTTTTCCAAAAGATTGTATCTGAATTTTTGTTGACTGGATCTGGCCTTCATTTAAGTTTTGAAAAACCTGACCTACAACAAAAGTACCAGCAACAGCAAGTAGTGTAAGCGCAATTAGAATCTCAACTAAACTCATACCTTTTTGCGATTTAAGTACGAGAGAAACTGCTCTAGATTTGTACATTATTTACTCCTTAAGTGATTATCTAAACTTGATTTAATTTCATCATTGGCATTATAACAGAAAAAACGATAAAACAAACCGCAATACCGAGGCCTACAATCATAATGGGTTCAAGTGTTGAGGTGAGTCCTCCAATCTTCGCATCGACTTGTTCTTCATAGTTTTCAGCGATGATGCCAAGCATATTTTCTAATTCACCTGAGCGTTCACCTAGGGTAATCATATGCGTCACCATATTTGGAAAGTGTCCACTTTCTTTAAGTGGGATGGCCATATTTTTACCTTCTTGAAACAGCATTACTTGCTCCTTCGACAGCATCTTTCATATGAACATTGGGAATTAAATTTTTCACAATTTTCAAAGCCGTTAAAATCGGAACACCAGAATTCATCAGAGTGGCAAGTGTGGAGCAAAATCGTGCTGACATTAACCATCTTTACTATCGTTCCAAGAATTGGAGCTTTAAGTAAAAATGCATGCCAGTGTCGTTCACCTTTTCTTGTAGAAATTTACTTTCTAAATAGCCAAAAAATCCGACAACGAGTCCGATTAAAAGGATACACCAGTAATTTCGCAAAAAGTTAGAAATAATGATACAAATTTTAGTAGGGATTGGGAGTTCCATTTTTCTAGAGGTAAAAATTTTTGCGAGTTTTGGAATAACGAAAATAAAAATACCACTCATGAGCACAGTTCCGACTACTATCATAATGATTGGATACATCATTGCACCTTTAATTTTATGTTTGTAATTTCACTTGTGCTTCAGTAAAGTCAGCGAGTCTTAAAAGAACAACTTCTAAGATTTCCTGATTCTTCACCGGCTTCAACCATATTTATATAAACATTATTAAAGACCTTTTTGATGCTTCGCAAGTAGCCTTGGCTAAACTTGCTCCTTCATTTACATCTTGCTTTACCTCTGAGAGAACGACTCTTAAGTAATCATTATCTACTTGGTCTTGAAGAGCGGCTAGGGACTTCAACGATTTGAATTTTTGCTCTAACTAAAGTTGCTAGCTGTCTTGTCATCATTGCAAGGTCATGCAACTTTTACTTTTGTACCAAAAGCTAATGCCAGAACTTGACCACCACTCTTAGATTTTTTCTCTTTGATATCTATGAGCATAACTCCGGAGAGCTTTATTTTATTGTTTTGCTTGGATGATCGCTCTCAGCGGTAACTACAGCTTTAATTTCCTTTCCAGTTTTGTCTAATTCCTTTATATTGATAAATAGGCATCTTATCCTTTCTTCGTTCATCCGCTTCTGAAATAATGGCCCTTAGAACTTCCTCAACAGAAGTAATTCCTCTAAAAATTTTCTCATGGCATCCATCAGCAAGAGTGACCATACCTTCTTTCATTGCAGCTTTTTTAATAGTAGAAGTATCAGCCTTATGAATAATCAGATGGCCTAATTCGATCTGTAATGAGAAGAAGCTCAGCTACAACAGTCATTCCACCATATCCAGTCATATTACATTTATCACATCCAACAGGCTTTACAAATATGGCCTCATCTGGTACGCTTTCAATATCAAGCATTTGCATTTCATAATCTGATAAGTGTTGTTGGCTCTCTTACACTCTACACATAGCGTTCTAACAAGTCTTTGTGCTAAAACTCCAACAAGAGAAGATGAAATTAAGAAGGGTTGAACTCCCATATCAATAAGTCGTGTTGGTGCAGCTGGAGGCATCGTTAGTGTGAAGGGTAGAGAGAACAAAGTGACCTGTCAAACGAGGCTTGAATCGCCATCTCAGCAGTCTCTTGATCTCTTGTCTCCCCAACCATAACAACATCAGGGTTTTGTCTTAATATTGATCTTAAGTGCCATGGCAAAAGATAAATCAATTTTTGAATTAACTTGAATTTGAGAAATACCGTGCAGTTCATACTCCACTGGATCTTCTACTGTGATAATCATTCGATCTGGCGTATTCATTCTATCGAGGATAGCAAAGAGGGTCGTCGTCTTACCATGACCAGTTGGTCCGGTTACGTAGAGAACTCCGTTTTTCTTTGTCGATAGTTCTTTCAGTCCTTTGAAGAACTTTCCCTTGAAAGCCCAGGGACTTCGAGCTCGAGAACAGTATTTGTCTTTTCAAGAACCCTCATAACAATTCTTTCACCATTTTGAACAGGAACTGTACTTAAACGAATATCGATATCTTTACCGGCAATTTTAATTTTAATTCTTCCATCTTGAGGAAGTCTTTTTTCTGCAATATCAAGTTTTGCCATAACTTTTATTCTCGAAGAACAGCCGCATGTGTCTTTTTTGGCTGTCTTAGGATTTCTGTCATAACTCGATTAATTCTAAAGCGGTAAACAACTTCTTTTTCATAAGGCTCAATATGAATATCAGATGCTCTCTCTTTGACGGCACGAAAAATAATAGAGTTCACAAAACGAATAACAGGAGCTTCATCTGCTGATGCATCAAGAATATCTATCGGTCCATCGAGATCAAGATTTTCTTCAAATTCATCTTCAATACGAGTCAACCATGTTTTGATTAGCTTTTTCATAGATTCTGTTAATTGCATCTTGAATCTTTAGAGGAGTCGTAACAACAATATGAACTTTCTTTTTTAAAAATTCCAGTGAGGTCATTGATAGCATTAAAGTCAAATGGATCACTCATAGCAAGTGTCACAGAGTCGACTCATGTCTCAAGAATGGGAAGAACTTCATGATGTTTAGCGTAATTGATTGAGATATCTTTGACAAGGTTTGGATCAATCTCATCAACCTTTAATATCATTGAGATAGGGGATGTTTACCTGATGACAAATAACTTTTATAATCTCATGAGGATGAATAAAGTTTTTGGAAAGAAGAATCTCTCCCAATAACTTTTTCTCATGCTTTTGGAGCTCTAGAGGCTTCTTCTAGCTGCTCGTGAGTAAGAGATGTATGTTCTATGAGAAGTTCACCAATTTTTTTCTTATTTGTTTCAACTTTTTCAAATATGTGATCAGAGATACGCATTTTTATGCATCCTTTTTATTCTATTTCACTTCGCACCGATTCCATCACTATCATTTGTTTTCATGAATTCGTTGTCCATCGTTGTGTCGTATAGAGCACCACTTTTTTGGTTTCTTATTTTTTCTTCAACTTCATCAAAAGTTTTGTGCAAAAGGAACCTTGTCATCACCGACCATCTCGTCTTTTATCGCTTTACGCGCTTTCTTCTAACAGCTGTCTCAGTGACAAGACTTGCTTGAGTTTCGTAAGGAGAAATTATTGACGGTGTCATAAACATAAGAAGATTAACTTTTTCAATATCTTTTCCTTTGTTTTTAAAGAGCCACCCAAGAACTGGAATATCCCCAAGAAGAGGAATCTTATTGAGTGACAGTTGTTCCTTGTCTCGTAAGAGTCCACCCATCGCAATTGTGTCTCTTATCTCTGACCATAACTTCAGTGATAGCTGACCTAATGTAGTTGGTCTACCATTGGCCTCCAGCTTCAGCCTCACCGGTAAAGTCATTAATAGATTGATTAATTTTAAGTTTTACAAATCTTGTCACTTTATTAATTTGAGGAGTAATTTTTAAACTAAGTTTAGCCTCTTGATTTGTTGTATTTGATGATGTTGTCCCGTTTGCATTTGTGACTTGGTTAACGATAGGAACTGTTGAACCAACTTCAAACTCAGCATCAGTATTATCCATCACTAAAATTTGTGGAGTAGCGAGAACATTTGTAGAGTTACTTGAGCATTGCTCTAATAAGTCCGTTTACTGAATTGACTCTCAGTGGATCTCCACCAGCTGGGTTAGGAAGCTCAACTGTGCCTCCGCCACCACCACCAACAAAGAATCCACTTGATTTGTCGGATTTCCTGTTAAAAGGTCTGTTAAACCGCCACCATTTGTAAATCCACCTCTTTGAGCATTTCCACTTCCATAAGCTCCAAGGATACTCAATTCCAAAAGCTCTAACTTTTGTGAGGTTTGTCTCAAGAATCATTCCTTCAACGTAAACTTGGTCTCTTGGAATATCAAGTTTTGAAATAACACTTTTCATAGTTAACCAGTCAGTAGGAGAGGCCGTAACAACGAGTGCATTATTATTTTTATCTGCGGTGATTTTAACTTCTCCGTTAAAAAGTGTACTTCCATCTCTTGCAGGAACAAAACTTCTAGCTCCTGGTCCTGTTGAGTTTGACCCCGATGAGGCAGATCCCGAAACAAGAGATGAGAGAGTCTTAGATAATTCTTCAGCGTTTCCATAGTTTAAATAATGGACATGAATTTTATCTGAATTTGTTGAGACTATTTGAGTATCTAACTTTGTTATAAGTTCTCTAAGCTCTCTCGCTCCCTCTGCATTTGCCATCGCAATAATAGAGTTGGTTCTTGGTTCAGCTATAATTTTGGAAATATTCTTTCCGTCACTTCCTGACCCACCACTTGAGAAACGAGAAGATGAAGCTGTGCTTGAACGTCTTGAAGTCGTACGAGATGGACCAGAGTCTCCTTTTAAAATTTCATCTAAAAGTTTTGCAATTTCCTGAGCGGATGTATTTCTTACAGGTATGATTTGAAGAGACTCGTCATACCCTGGAACATCTAGAAACTTTATGAGCCTCTCTAGTCTTTGAATATTTGATCCTGTGTCTGAGATGATAACTGTGTTTGTTTGCTTGATATCGATGATTCTTCCGTAACGACTCATGAAAGGTCTAAAGTTTCTCGAAATTTCTGCAGCATCGACATTTTTTAAGGAAAGAACCTTCATCATATGAGATTCAGTATCAGGGGTATAGGTACCAGTATAAATTTTTGTCGGGACGTACCTTACATCTCTTGCATTAATAATCTTATAAAAAGCACCAGATTTAACTAATGTGTAACCGGCCATATTCAATGCTGCAAGGTAAGCCTTCCAAGCATCACCAACAGTTATGGGAGTCGGGGCAGTGATTGAAACCTTACCTTTAACATCTTTGTCGAGAATTAAATTAATTCCAGTTAATTTTTGCATATGACGTGTCATATCCATTATGTCTGTATCCGGAAAATCGAAGCTTGTAATGATTTCTGGGCCAAAAGCAGTTTCAGGATTTAGATTTACGTATTTTGAGTCTTTCTTAGTCGTATTCCCTGTCACTCTATTTCCGAAGGTTTCTTTATCTTGAGTACTTTGAGTGTTGGCACCAGTAAAATTATTTGCACCAGCATTTTGGTTTTGAACTGAGCCAGGTTTATAGTTTGGTTTTGATTTGAACTTATCAAACTGAGCTAGAGCATCGGGATTTAATGCTAGTAGGGTTGTAACTAAAGTTACAGTTCCAATCATCCGTGATTTAAAATTCTTCTGCATGAAGATCCTTTATTTGTATTTGCGTTCTATTTAAACTTATATTCTTGCGGAGTTTCAACTCCATCTCTTTTTATACTCAATCCTAGTTTATCTATATTTGAAATCTTTCCAAAAAGTGACATGACAGCGTTAAGATCATTGATCGGCTGACCATCAATTTGTGTGATGATATCATTGTCTTGAATCCCTAAATAAGCAAAAATACCGCCAGGTTGGACGTCAACAATCTTGAAAGAAATTGTTCCATCTGGGTTATTGATTTGAATCCCGCGAGCCTGTGTAAGAATATCTTGAATATTAGACATCTTCTTTTTAAGAAATTCTTTTTCAATCACAAACTTATTACCTTCATTCTCAATCCCATCAATCTTTTTCAAATTTTGCTTGAACGTTTTTGATTGAGAAGGGGACATGACTGCGATTGGTGAGTAGTCAGCCTTATCTTCTTCGTTTTCAATCGATTCACAGGTCCCGCTTTTGAGATTTTTGATAATAAGCATTGATCGTTCAATTTTATCTATTTTTGCTAAGTTATCTATATTCTCTCCAACCCTAAGCTCTTGAAGTAGGTTCTCTGAACGAACTTGAACCGAGGCAATAGACTTTACCTCATCTTGAAGAACAATCGTATTGATTAGCTTTATTGGTAATCTTGATTTGGAATCAGCTTTAACACATGCAAGATTTGATTGAACATTTGGTTTTTTTGGATCAATATCAACTTTTTTAGCTTCCGTTTTAAAAAGTTTAGCATTCTTTATTTGATTGATGTCGTTTGCTTGAAGCATAAGTGTTTTGTCGATTTCGATGGATGCATTCTTAGGCAGGGCCTTGTAGTCGTTTTTCCCATTGAGAATGATTCCTGCCGTTTTAGCTGCGGTAAAGATGATGAGAAACACAAAAGAGTATTGAAAAAATCTATGAATTTTCTGTCTTGAAGAAGAGCTAAAAAAATCATTATGAATGTTTGCAAGGTCAATTTTTTTAAAAGTTGAATTCGAATTGAAAGACTTAGGAAGCTTTATCTTTCCCGTCATTTCTTTTAATTCACCAAGTTTCATTTTCTTGGGCTTTGTGAGTTTTATTCTTCCTACAGAGTTTTTAAATGAATCGAATTTTAAATTTAAAGAGTCCTTTAATGATAGTTTACCATCATCAAGGTCAAGAATATGTTCATCAAAAGAACCAGTTTGATCAAACTGATCAATTGTTTCAACTTCTTCATCAGCATCTTCTTCTTGATTTACCGGAACGGGAGGAAGATCTAGTTGCTCATCATCATCTAAAAAATCCTCTTCAAATAAGTCTTCTGAAGATTTATTTTTCTTTATTTTGTTAAATAAGTTACGAATTTTATTAATCATTTTACTATTTTCATAAAATTTTTAACATTGTGCAAGCACTAAGTCATAAATAATAGCAGAGAAGAATAGTCAGCCAGTTTTGCTGAAGAGTTCTGAGATTTTTAGATTTAAAAATGATCAAATTAGTCCTATGATGAGCATGTGAAAAATATATCAATTTTATTTATTTTCAGTTTGATTTTTTCCTGCTCCACCACTGAAAAGGTTTTTAATCCCAGTGAGTTAAGTAGCTCTTTAGACTCACTTAAAGAGAAGACTTATGAGTCGGGACCTAGTGCTGCTGGGGCTTCAGGCTTTATAGACAAAACTGAGCAATATGGTCTATCAGGCATCACGGCTGCAAACTTTAATGTTGTCGACTTGAATTCAGATGGATTTAGTGATCTTGTTATATTACCAGAGCATTATGCTCAACCGGACTTTTATCTTTTTGATGTTCATAAAGGTCGTTTTGAAAAAACAGAGTCCTTATTTGATGTAAATCTAAAAGCTTCATATTTTCTTTTTTATGATCTCGACAACGACAATGTATTGGATGCAATTGCGGGTGTCTTAAATCAAAAAACTGAACTTACTCCTGACCCCATTCGTATTTTTAAAGGTATAAAATCAAAAAAAGGGCTTCGATTCACTGAGCAAAAAGATAAAATTAATATTGACCCCGGTCCTACAGCGACAATCGGGCTTATTGATTTTGATCTAGATGGTGACCTTGATTTATTTATAGGAAATTGGTTTAAAAAGAATAAACATGGAACATTTCCCGAGCGAGATTACCTACTTGAAAAAACAAAAGACGGATACATAGACTCCTCAAAGTATCTTGAAGAAGAAACGAAAAAAAATTTAGATGACACTATGTATGTGAACGCTGTTCCAACATTTGCTTCGCAAATTTGTGACATAGATCAAAACGGTTTTCCTGATATTCTCGCGGCTGGTGCTAGTGGGTATAATAATAAGCTGTGGATGAACTCCTATAAAGTTAGGGAGAAAGTCAGAACTTTTAAAGACTATGCAATAACTTCTCTCTATGGAGGAGACACAGAGGGAAATTTAACTCCTAAAGGTGGAGGAAGGACTTTCGCTACTGCCTGCCAAGACTATAATCAAGATGGGATTATGGATATCTTTTTAGGTGAACTAACTCATAGCTATGATAATGAGCTGAGAGATAAATCTAGTATCCTTACTGGTTCACGTTTTAAATTTCCTCCGTTTTTTATAAGGACAGAATATTTTCAAGACTCTTTTGATGTTGAGTGGCACCAGGCAGATAGAAGAGGTGTGTGGTTCGATTATAATAATGACGGACTCATGGACCTCCTTGTTGATAACTCAGGTTTTCCTCCACACACTAGACTTGTTCTCTTTAAACAATATGAAGATCACTCATTCGAGAATGTCTCTAAGGTTGAGGGGGTAGATATTATAAATCCTATGTCATCTGTGGTCGCAGACTTTAATAGAGACGGGAAAATGGATATTTTAACCGCTCAGTCAAACTTGAGAGATGCTCGGATTAAAAAAAGAATTTACCTCTTTGAAAATAATCAAAAAATACAAAAGAAAAAAGCTCTGCGTTTCTATCTGAGAGGTACAAGAGCAAACTTCCATGGCCTCAACGCCACGGTCATTTTGAAAGTTATGACACCAAAGGGTTTAGTAAATAGAAGTCAAAATGTTAGCTATTCCTACGGTGCACTTCCCCCTCAAAATGAAGAGGGACTTCATTTTGCTCTCAATGAAGGGGAGTCTTTGGTTAGCGTTACTGTGAGGTGGCCTTTCTCAGAGTCATTAAACCAATCAAGAGCCGGACTTGAAAAAACATATAAAATTAAAAATGAATATATGAACTCCGTGAATTTTACACTTTGTGAAAGTGGTCATTATTTGGTTGGCCGATTGAGCTGTGACTAATCCTTTATCAATTAGGCTACAAGCCTATATAGCCTGGATTGTTTTTTGCTTTGGTTGAGGATGCAAGACTCATGGCTTCTGGTAATACCTTTAAGATTTCACTTTCTTTTGAAGACGTAAGCTTTATTCCATTATGCTTAAAAAAATCACTCCAATAAAATTCTAAAAATGGTTTTTTAACCTTTTTAAATCCACCCATCTTTCTTACTTTCCAGGCCAGACTTCTATAGGGATTATCAGCGAGGTCTTTCAGCCTCTTTGGTAGGGTTTTGAATGTTGAGTTTTCATCGATCCATAGAAAATGAGAAGAAACCATTTTCTGTTCGAATTCTTCAATTGTTAGATGAGACCAATCGTGAATAACTTCGATTTTAAGCTGCTTTTTATTTTTTGGGATATTAGCTTTTGAAATTGCTATAGCGGTGTGATGTCTATCAAGAATATAGATTTTATTTTTAGGACCCAGAATGCTTGGAACAATTTTTTTGTCTAAATACTCTTCAAAATTTCCATTGTTCCAAGCATTCTCTATATGATCGACTTTATATCCAATCGATAGACTACCAAAGCTATCTTGAGTGGGATAAAGTTTCTCGACTAAAACGAGCATATGAGAAATTTAAAAGTCTAAATCTCTTATGCAGCTTTCCTCAAAGTCATTGGGTTTGTATCCTTTTCCATGAACTTTGAGTTTACTATCGATAAAACTCTCTATCTTTGCTGGATCAAACTTTATATTCAAAAGGACTTTGTTATCTTTTTCCATAAAAAACTTTTGAATGTGTAAGCGATCAATTAGTTCAACAACTTTAAATGTGACACTCATAAACTTCTCCTTGGTATAAAATACCTTATTTCCTAACTCTTTCGATAAGCGAGGAAAAACTATTTTCAAATTTTAAAACTGCATTTTTATCTTTTAACAAACGATTATAAATATGAAAGCCGATCATATTGGAATAAAGTTCGTATGCAAGTTGTTCTGTATTTGTCTCTTTTAATATTTCACCCTCTTCAATTGCAATGTCGACAGACCTTGAGAATGTACCGACCATCGTTGCTTGGAGCTCTTTGATGTGATCTCTCACTGGTCCTGGTCTGTCATCGAACTCTACGATCGCTGATAGGAAAGGACATCCTCCAGGGAGATATGTTGATGACCACTTTTTCCAGTTGTTCATCATGGCTTCGATTCTTGCGATACCACGCTTCTGGTTTAGAGCTGGTTTTACAACTTTATCAGTGAAGTTTTCAGCAGCGTAATCCATAACCATTAATTGTAGTTTCTCTTTTGATTTAAAGTGACCAAAAAGTCCGGACTTACTCATTCCAACAGACTTTGCAAGTTCTCCAATTGAGAGACTTTCCAAACCAAATTTACTTGTTAGTTCGAAGGCTGTTTTTAAAATGGTTTCTTTTGTCGTATACCCTTTGCTCATATATTCATAATAGCACGATCGTTCGGATTGAATCAAGGCAAAAATGGTAGGCTAAGGTGCTGATTTCACCTGTTTATGAAGAAAATTGATAATTTCATTCCAAGAAAAATAGCAAGTAAACCTATCAAGGGAAATATCATAAGGTATCCGTAGGCCTTAAGAAATTCTCCTTGTTCAATAGACTGAAAGGACTGCAGAGCAAAGCTTGAAAAAGTTGTAAGACCGCCACAAAAACCAATAATCGCCAAGCTCCATAAATGAGTATTTCCAAATTTTTCACTGATGAATGAATAGAGAATTCCTGCGATTAAGCATCCAGTAAAATTTGCAATGATAGTTTGAATAGGGAGTATTTGATCTTTGTTGTAAAAAATTAAGTCTAAGGAGTAGCGGGACAGAACACCCACAACTCCAAAGACTGATATATAAATGATATTCATTAAACCTATTGTAGAGGAGAAGTTACGTATAACTTAAAAATCTTATCTTTAGTTCTTCTTATCGTTGAATTTCCTTGCTCTTTTTGCTCAATGAGAAAAGAGTAGAAGTCTGGGTTTTCATCATTAACCTGTAGTACAGATTTTCCTTCGTGCTCGCCAAAATCGATTACGACTGTTTCTTCTGCTAAAATACCTGTTAGTGGACTCTGTATTTGTGGACTCGCCATTTATTCCCTCCTTAGAATTCATGCGCTTATTGAAGTTGAAATTGCATATCCTTATGCTTATTCATTTACTATTTTTAAATATTTAGAACGTAATGAGAAGAGAAATTTTTCAAAAAATTACTTAAAAAATGATTTTAAAAATATTACTAAGTTTTTAAATTCAGTCGGGTATTCTGTTGCAACAACTTTCTTTAACAATTCTAGAGCTTTAAATATACTCATCGCTTCTCTGTAGGGCCTCTCAGAGCTCATTGCCACGATTATATCTATACTTGATAAAAGTGTCGACTCGACACCGGTGAGCATTTTATTTTGGTCAATAGTAAAAGAGTCGGAAATAAGAGCTTGAATCTTGTAGTTTAAAAAATGATGATTCTCTATAATATTAAGCTGGGTCATTGTGAGTGGAATTCTAGAACTTAATAGTTTTCTAGAATTGATTGCGTGCTCAGCGAAAAGTTTTTTATCATATTCATTTAGGTGAGCTTGTTCAAATTTCTCTCTTGGAATAAGGCTCATGCCAATATCTTTGAAATAACTTGTTAAAAAGTAACTCTGAATCTCTTTCTCTGAAAACATTCCTGAACTTTGAAGGAAACTTGTTAAGAGGATTGAAGATAAAAGTGGTTGTGCAACAGTGTAGTGATGAGACTGCTTTGCTAAAGAGTGGTAGAGACCTTTGTGAATAGACTTGTTATTAAATAAGACATTGAACAGATTTTGAGCACCTTGAAATTGATTGACTAATAGTTCGTCGTTAAACGGATCTTTATACAGGTTTGCCATCTGCATAGAGAGAAGATTCACATACTTGTTTGCTTTTGCCCTAGTATCTCCTTGTGAAAGAGAGCGGGTGAGCTTAACGATTTCACCATTTAATTTTTCATTTATTCTATTGAAGTCTTCTTTGTGTAGGAATATTTCCGAGCTCACTACCTTTGCATAATTACTTATAAAATCGACTGATATCCCGGTGTTTGCATCGATCTCTTTGTGAAAGAGGCCGTCTTTGTAGCTGTAAGCAGGCTTTTCCAAAGAGTCTAAAATGACAATTTGGGCAACGAGAATAGGTTTGAGACTCAGCGTGAGTCTAGACCTTTGAATAAAATTAAGCTCGCTTGATCTTTTATACATCTATCTATTGTAATGTAGTTTTAAATTAAAAGCGAATGAGGTTTTCAAGTCGCTGATTAATAAAGTTCTCAAACTTTATGCCTGTGGCTTCTAGCATTTGTGGAAAAAGTGAGATCGGAGTCATTCCAGGAAATGTATTAATTTCGTTGATCAGAATATTTTCACCTTCTAGAAAAAAATCAACTCTTGAAAGATCCTTAAGCTTTAGACTTTCAAAAACGTTTATCGCCATTTTGGATAATTCCTGTGCCTTCTCTTTGGTGAGGTTTTTGGCCTCTACATCCACATGAGTGTGTGACGATTTTGCATATTTTTGATTATAGTCGTAAAAGGCGTCTGGGCAGATAATTTCTCCAGGACCTGATGAAAGAATTTCTCCATTATATTCGAAAACGGAAACTTCAAGCTCTCTTCCTATAACAAATGACTCAATCAAAACGTATCGAGAGAACTTAAACGCTTCTTTTAAGGTGTTTTCAATTTCTTGTTCACGATTAACCGGGTAGCAGCCAATTGAACTTCCTTGGTTACTGGCCTTAATAAAAATCTTGCCATGATTTTTAAAAAACTCTTTACATTTTTTTACAGACTCATCACTTGAGTCTTTTAAGAAGATAAAAGGTGTCGTTGGAAAACCTTGAGCATCTAGCCAAAGCTTTGTTAACACTTTATTGAAACATATCGAACTGGGCTCAGACTCGACTCCAAAAAAAGGCAGGTTAATCATCTGTAAGAATGACTGCAAGTTTCCCGTCTCTGCTGGATAACCGTGGATCGCGGGAAGACAAAGATCGATCGCTGCGATTTTACCATTTGAGTCGTTGAGGTTTTTATCAAAGTCAATATTAACTGCACGTCCGTCTAAGAGCCAATGGCCATCGCTTTTGATTTCAACCTTAAAAATATTAAACTTTTTGGAGTCAATTTTTGTCTCAAGATAGTCACAAGTTATTTTTGAAATGTCGTGTTCGGTGGATCCTCCACCAAAGAGTAGTAAAAGATTTTTCATTTCTAGTCTCTTATTTGTTGAGGCATTTTATGGGAGTCAAGTTCCTCAAAAAGGACCAGCATTTCTTCGCTGGTCATGACTTTAGTAAACTTTTGTCCGTAAGCTCGCAAAGCCGCACTATTGGATTCCATCTCTTTATCTCCGATGACGATCATATAGGGAGCTTTAGATTGTTGAATTTGTCGTGTTTTCAAACCCATCGTTTCGTTTCTATCATCAACCCTAACTCTATATCCTTTTCTTTGAAGCTCTTTGCAAAGTTTGTTGGAGTAGTCGAGGTGAATATCATTGTTTACAGGAACGATAACTGCTTGCTCTGGTGCAAGCCAAAAAGGAAAAATTCCTGCCACATGTTCAAGATAAACACCAAAAAATCTCTCTAATGATCCCAAAAGTGCTCTGTGAATAACAACCGGTCTTTCTTCTTCATTTTCAGCATTTTTAAAACTGAGATTAAATCTTTTAGGGAGTTCAAAGTCTAATTGAACCGTTCCAAGTTGATGGTATCTTCCAATGGCATCAGATATCTGAATATCAATTTTAGGACCATAGAATGCTCCGTCACCTTCATTGAGGTGATACTCGTGACCAGACTCTGCAAGAGCAAGTCTTAGTGCTTCTTCAGCAAGGTCCCATTGAGAATCATCACCAGCTTTCTTCTCTGGTCTTGTTGATAAACCAATTTTAATATTTTCAAAGCCAAAGTGATCGTAACAAACATCAAACATTTTTAAGAGTTGTAAAATCTCACCTTGAATTTGTTCTTGAGGTAAAAAGACATGAGCGTCATCTTGGCAAAATGTTCGAACTCTTGTGAGTCCAGCAAGTGCACCACTTCTTTCATTTCTGTGAAGTCGTCCAAAGTCAGCGAATCTCAAAGGTAAGTCTCTGTAGCTATATTTTTTGTGAGCAAACATAAGCATGTGACAAGGACAGTTCATCGGTTTTACTGCAAAGTCTTTCTTCTCTGAGTGTGAGAAGAACATATCCTCTTTATAATGCTCATAGTGTCCAGATGTTTTCCATAAAGTTGTATCTAAAATTTGAGGAGTAATAACTTCTTTATAATCAAAAATGTTATAAATTCTTCTCATAAAAGAGATGAGCTCATTGTAAACAATTGCACCTTTGGGTTCGAAAAATGGTGAACCAGGGGCCACAGGGTCGAAGTGAAAAAGATCCATTTCTTTACCTAATTTTCTATGGTCTCTTTTCTTTGCTTCCTCTAAAAAATTGAGATGGGCTTTGAGTTTTTTCTTGTCATCAAAACTTGCAGCGTAAACTCTTTGAAGCATAGGTCTTGTCTCATCTCCTCGCCAGTAAGCTCCTGCTGTATGGAGAAGTTTGAAATGAGGTCGGTAGTCTCTTCGTGCTTTCGACATGAGGGCCACGACAAAGGTCTATGAATTTATCTCCTTGAGTGTAATAAGAGATTGTTTCACCTTCTGGAAGATCTCTAATTAGTTCAAGTTTATACTTTTGCCCTCTATCGGCAAAAAGTTTTAAAGCTTCTTCTCTTGTCGCCTCAAAGCGAGTGATCTCATCATCTCTTTTTATTATTTCTTTCATTTTGTCTTCGATCTTAATAAGGTCTTCATCAAGAATTCGAGACTCCATATCGATATCGTAATAAAAACCATTTTCGATAGTTGGGCCAATACCAAGTTGGACGGTTTCGGTAGGATAGAGTTCACAAATTGCTTGCGCCATTACGTGGGCTGTTGAATGTCTAAGCGTCTCGAGATCAATTTTACTCATCTTACCTTATCCTTATTATGTTGATTGTTTTTGATGGTTGATAACTTAGCATAAAGCTTTGGAATTGATCAACGTTTTTTCAATGCTTTAAGGACTTGTACCGTTAGCTCCATAAATTTTTTTGATGTAAGATTTTCAGGGATTTAGCTCACTTAATCGGACCTTAGAACTGATGGTAAATGTAAGTCTCATGAAGTTGAAGTGAACTAAGTGTATGTTTTTAAAGGAAAATATTTGAATTTTAGATGTATGAAAGTAAGGATTTATTTTAAAAAGATCAAATTTTTAGATAGATTCTATTTATTGTTCAAATTTTACATTGTGCGAAAGCTGTTGTAAGTTTTTCGAAAATTGGGGAACAATCAATATAGGGAAAATCTTATGGAAACTGTAAACAACAATACAGAGCAGGAATTAAGAGAACAACTTCAAGAAAGGTTTATGGCCAGAACTTCTTTATTAGAAGAAACAGATAAGTCATACGTTGACCTTGGAGACACCGAAAGAACCTTGGGGCAAGGGTATTACAGACTTGCAAAAGTTTACTACGACAAAGCGGATTTAGAAAATGCAGAAGATTATTTTCTAAGAGCTCTTGATAAAACAGTCTATCCTAAAGACGCATTTGCAATGCTTAAGATCTACGGTTTCCTTATTCGAATTTATTCTGAATCTCTTCAAGAGGCAGAGGCTGATAAGTTTATCGATTTAGCCGAGAACCTAGTTGAAAAATTTGGAAGAGATTTAGGCTCCCTCAATGCTGAGTACTTCTACAATGTTGGAATGATTTTCAATTATAAAGGTGATTTTGAAAAAGCTATCGAACACTTTAAGCTTTCTTATCAAAAAGCTCAGACTGAAAATGAGCCAGAACTTATAGCAAAAGCACTTTTTTCAATATCGAATGCTTGTTTTAAAGCAGAAAAGTTTAATGAATCTTTAAACAATCTAGATCAATTGAAGCAGCTTCTCAATATCCTTAAAAAAGATTTCCTAAAGGGAAGTATGCACATGCTTTATGGAAACCTTTATAGAGAAATGGGAAAGCTTAGCGAAGCAACTGAGCACTATGATACAGCGATCACAATCCTCCAACAAAAAAACTGCTGGAACCTCTTTGGATATATTCTTCTAGGTAAGGGTATTGTTTTAAAGAAGATGGGCGAGTTTAATCAAGCTTTGACGCTTTTTAAGTTGGGATTAAATTCAATCAACCACGACTATGGGCGGCTGAGACAAATTTTTAAAAATCAGGTCGCTGATGTAAATGATTCAAGTGTCGATCTTTATTTGGACAGACATAATAGAGTTATTCACGAAAAGAGTCTTGGGACAATCGATTTCAAACACCGTTTTGTCTTGTTGGAGATTCTTTTCCTGCTGGCTAAGAATCCAGGTAACTCTTATAACAAAGAAGATTTAGCAAAATCGATTTGGAAAGATGAATACAATCCTCTTATTCACGATAAGCTTATTTACACATCGATAAGTCGTTTAAGAAAACTTATCGAGCCAAAAGGTGGAAATAGAAAATATATCCTAAGAGGAAAAGATGGCTATACTTTTAATCCTCGAGTGAATGCTAGATTCCATAAAGAAGATGATTCAAGTTCAAATAAAATCATTGGAAACATTGAAATTAGCTCACCAGTTTAATAGAATCATAAAATGAATACTATCTATAGAGTCCTCCTTATTGGAGGACTTTTTATTTTCACTTACCAGCATGTTTTTTCGAAAACTCTTTTATCTGATGTCTTTATTTACAAAGTTTCAAATGAGGTTTCGAGTCTAAAGGATTTGAAAAAGAATCGGATTTTACTTGAAACCTTAAAGTGTCTTTATCCAGAGTCTATTTTGGCCATTCAATTTCAAAATTTATTGAGTCTGAATGATGATACATTTTCTAGTGAGAAGCTCGATATGGCACAGCTTAAAGACTCACAAAAAGAAACATTTTCTCGTTTTATGCTTTTGACCAAATTGAATCAATATGTTGATAGCCATAATATTGTTATCAATGAAGGGCTGAGTAAGGCATTTTATATTGCCACTCAAAAAGAATGCAATAAAGTTGATATCTTCAAAAAGGAAAACACTTTCTCGGATGACTTTGAGTCTATCATTTCGACAGAGATCTTTTTAAGAAAGAGATTTTTAAACGAGAAAAACTCAAGTTCTTCGCAAAAAGAAGAGTACAAAAAAGCCGTAAAGGCCATTGAAGCTCTTCTTCTTTCCATAGGCGCTCAAATTAGCTCCGAGGTTTATTGGACAAAATGATTTCCGTCTTAGAGTCTAGCGATATCACTTCTGGACAGATCGATGACTTTTTCAGCATGGACCGGGATTTTTTTCCAAATCCTTGGAGTCGAGACCAGTGGAGTGGTTTAAAATCAAGTGATAATCAAGTTTTATATTTTGAAAAAGATCATCAAAGTAAAATACGCTGCTTTGCGCTATATGCTGTGAATGAGCTAGAATCTCTTTGCCATTTGTACAAGATCTTAGTCTTGCCCCAATACCGAGGCTTAGGTGTAGCAAAAAAGATTATGGACTTTGCTCTTAAGGACCTTAGAGATGGGGGATTAAAGAGTGTTTATCTGGAAGTCTCTACTAGTAATTCAGTCGCGATAAGCTTCTACAAGGGATTTGGTTTTAAAATACTGGTGGAAAAAAAGAAGTTTTACGAAAATGGTGACAATGCTTTTGCGATGCAGCGAATGCTTTAAGAAAGCTTGTCAAATTAAGTCGATGTTGATACAAATTCAATCTGTTATAAAAGTAGTTCGAAAGTTGGGGTGGTTTTTAAACCACCCCTTTTTTTAATCAGGTGGTTTTAAAATTGGAATTGGATAAGAAACGTACTGGAATTGAGAGTAAATTTTATGATTTCTCTAAAAGTACAACCGAAGAAAATGGTTATGTTCTCTATGATATGGAATACGTCTCTGGCTCATCAACCCTGAGAGTTTTTATTATGGATGCTAAAACGAATACTGCTGATATAGATGACTGTGTAAAAGTGACCAGAGCGATGAATCCGTTTTTCGAAGAAGAAGAAGGGAATTGGATTCCAAATGATATCGTTCTTGAAGTATCCTCTCCTGGAATGTACCGCTCCTTGAAAACGAAAGAGCACTTTGAATTAGCGAAAGATCAGCGAGTTCAGATTTTCATCACTGGAAAGTTGGATGAGAGTCTTACGAAGGATTTTTCCAAAGCCATACAAAAAGGAAATACTTTTGTGGGCTTATTAAAAGAAATAAATGAAGAGAATATAATATTAGAAATTGATGGATTAAGTTTACCAATCACATTTGAACAAATGAAAAAAGCAAACTTAGAACCTAAGGTATAGAGGAGAAAACGTGAATTTTTCAGAATTAGGAAAAGTAATTGAACTACTTGGAAAAGATCGTGGAATAAAAAAAGAAATCGTCGTTGGTGCAATAGAGCAAGCCTTTCTAGTTACGGCGAGAAAGAAGTTTGGAATTCAAGGTGAGTATGAAGCCAGATATAATGAAGATGATGGTGAAATTGAAATCTTTCAATACAAAAATGTCGTTGATGCAGTTAAAGACTCCATCGTTGAAATTGACTCACGGCGCAGCTAAAGACCTTAGATGAAGACTGTGAAATTGGTGATCAGCTAGGTATAAAAATTGAAGATCCTAAATTTTCAAGAGTTGATATTCAAACAGCAAAACAAATTATTTTTCAAAAAGTTAGAGATGCAGAAAGAGAAATTCTTTTTGCTGAATTTAAACATAGAGAAGGTGAGCTAGTTACTGGTATCGTAAGACGTTATGAAAGTGGAAACGTTATTATCGATCTTGGTAAAGCTGATGCGATATTAACGAGAAGAGAAATCATCTATGGTGAGCAATTTAAGCCTGGTGACAGAGTTCAAGCATATTTATCTGAAGTTGTAATGACAAACAGAGGTCCTGAAATTAGAGTTTCAAGAACGTCCCCAATGTTTTTAGTTAAACTATTTGAAATTGAAGTTCCTGAAATTCAAGACGGAACAATTGAGATTAAAGCAGCTGCTAGAGAGCCTGGTCATAGAGCAAAAATTGCAGTTTATACTATCGATAGAGATATTGATCCTGTTGGTGCTTGTGTTGGTATGAAAGGTTCAAGAGTTCAAAATATTGTTAATGAACTTCAGGGTGAGAAAATTGATATTGTTAAGTGGCATGATGACGTTGAAGTTACTTTGTTAAAAATGCACTTGCACCAAGTCGAAATTACATCAATTAGTATGAATCATGAAGATCATGTCTTAGATGTTATTGTTGAAGAAGATCAACTCTCCTTAGCGATTGGTAGACGTGGTCAAAATGTAAGACTTAGCAGCGATGCTTATCTGGTTGGAAAGTAAATATTATTTCTAAAAGCTAAGCTTCAAGAAAAAGTTAAGATTTGCTGTTGAAAACCTCTTCAACTTGGAAGACGTTGTGAAGCAACAGCTCAAGTGCTTGTTCAAATTGGTAGTTATGTCTATCGTTGACCTTACTGCAACAGAACCGCTGAAGATTAGTTAAAGGTCTTAGAACTGTTAACAAGAAGATGCTGCAAAGAATGATTGCATGCCGCTTCAACAGCTATTGAAAAGATGATATGCTAATGAGCCAGAAGAAGAGTCAGAGATCATTTCAGCTTCAGGTCAGTTCCTGTCTCAGAGAATGGGAATGATCAAAGATTCTGCTTCAAGTAATGCTAGTGGTGACGAAGATGTAAATTCTCAGACGCTGAAAAAAGATTAAGAGAAGAGTTAGCAGCATTTAAATTAAAGTAAGTAGATTAAAATAAGTAAAAGTTAGGAAAAACTGGAGATAGTAGATGCCTAAAAAAGTGTTTGAATTGGCAAAAGAAATTGGAGTTGGTGCGATCGATTTGGTTGAGCAGCTGAAAGGTATGGGATTGAATGTGAGAAATCACATGGTTGTCGCTTAGCTGATGAAGAGATCTGAAAAGGCGATGGCAACTCTTGCTCCTAAAACGAAAGCTGCTAAGAAAAAAGTTGTTAAGAAGAAAACAGCTAAAAAAGTGACGAAGAAAAAAGTTGTCAAAAAAGCAAGCAGCAAAGATGGTGATGCAGTATCTGATGATGAAGGTGATTCTCCTAAGAAAGAGAGCCAACCGAAGACAATCATCGTTAAGAAGAAAACTCTTACTCGTAAAAAAGCTGCTAAAAAAGAGGCTAAAGAAGCTAAAGAAGCTCAAGAAAATTATGAGGGTGATAAACCTCAAGGGCTTCAAGTTGTCTCCAGACCGGAAGCTAAAAAAGAAGTAGAGGCTAAGGTTGAACAAGATACATCTGAGCCAAAACAAGAAGTGTATAAAGAGAAAATGCATGCCTTTACGCCAGTATTTGTTCCACCTGAAGAGGAAGAAAGCTAAGTCTGAATAAAGCAGTGAGCCAGCTGCGAAAAACGCAGTTTTCAAATCCAGCAGCAGCTCCAGCGGCTGATAGTAAGAAACGAATGGGCGATCTTAGCTAGCTATCGTTTCTAAGAAAGTGAAAAACAAAAGACCTTACTCAAGTTAGAGCGGATGAAGATTTAAAGCTTGCAACCGTCGTTACGGGCCGACAGATTTATACTCCTATGAAAAGAAAGAAGAATTTTCTCAGGTGCAACTAAGTCTACAGAAATAACAGAAGTTAAAGACTCGAAAAGAGTTGTTGAAATGTTTAACGTTACGACAGCGGCTGATCTTGCTCAATAAACTTTCTGAGAAATTTGCTTCTTTCCAAAATAGAGCACTCGATATGAATCTTTTATTAAAGAAAGACGATGATATCGGTGTTGAACTCGCGAGTGAACTAGCGGCTCTATATGATTATAGAGTGGAAAACAGAGCTTTTGATGAAGATGCTGCTCTTGGGCAAGTTGAAGAAGAAGATAAATCACACCTACCAGTTAGAAACTCAATTATTACAGTTATGGGACACGTCGATCATGGGAAAACAACCTTGCTCGACCACCTAAGGAAAACAAAAGTCACTGAAGGTGAGGCTGGTGGAATTACTCAACATATTGGGGCATATTCAGTGAAAGTAAGTGGATCAACTTTAACTTTCCTAGATACTCCTGGTCACGCGGCTTTTGGGTCAATGAGACAACGTGGTGCTGATGTTACTGACATTGTTGTTCTTGTCGTTGCTGCAGATGATGGTGTCATGCCACAAACAAAAGAATCAATTCGATACGCAAAAAAAGCAGGAAGCCCAATTATTGTCGCTATTAATAAGATGGATAAAGAAGGTGCTAATCCTGAAAGAATAAAACAAGAAATGACAGAGTTTGAACTCGTTCCTGAAGATTGGGGTGGGGATACGATGTATGTTCCAATCTCAGCTCTCAACGGAGACGGAACTGATGACCTCCTTGAGGCGATAAAACTTCAAGCTGAAATGATGGACCTTCGTGAAGACCCTAAAGGTCAAGCAGAGGGAATGATTATCGAAGCAAAACTCGAAACAGGTCGTGGTGCAGTTGCGACTTGCCTGGTACAAAAAGGAACTTTGAAAAAAGGTGACGCTATTGTCTGTGGTGAAAACTACGGAAGAGCAAGAAGCTTGATGGATACCCTTGGACAAAATGTTCAATCGGCTGGTCCTTCGATACCTGTTCAAATTCTTGGCTTCAATACAGTACCAAGCCCAGGAGATACTCTTAACGTTGTAAAAAATGAAAGAGAAGCCAAAAAAATTGTTGAAAATAGAATTGCTGACAGAAGAAAACTTGAAAATGTTGAAAAACCACAAGTTAATAGCCTTGAGGATTTCTTTGCTCAAGCTCCTGAAGATATGACAGAGAAAAAGATTCTCAACCTTATCGTTAGAACAGATGTTCAAGGTTCATTTGAAGCAATTAAAAATGCTGTAGAAGCTCTTGGAAATGATGAAGTTGGAGTTGAAGTTCTGACAGGTGGAGTTGGTGCCATTACAGATAATGATGTTCAAATGGCCAATAACTCAAACGGATTCTTAATTGGATTCAATATGAGACCAGTTACTTCCGCTAGAAAAATGGCAGAGAATTTAGGAATTGAAGTTAGAACATATTCAATTATATATGAGCTAATAAACGACATTACACTTGCTCTTGAAGGAATGCTTGAGCCTGAGAAAATTGAAAAATATATTGGTCGTGCAGAAGTTAGAGACACTTTTACAATTCCGAAGATTGGAACCATTGCAGGGTCTGCAGTTATTGATGGTAAAATTGAACGTGGCTGTAATATTCGACTTCTTAGAGAAGGTAAAATTATCTATGATGGAAAACTTTCGACTCTTAAGAGATTTAAAGATGAAGTTAAAGAAGTTTCTAACGGATACGAATGTGGTATGGCTTTAGAAGGCTTCAACGATATTAAAAACAACGACTTAATTGAAGCGTATCTTTTAGAAGAGAAGAAACGTAAATTAGAAGAGAACAAAAACTTCTAGGGTAAAAATGGCTAGGCAAAAAAAATCTGGGGCAAATCCTAAGATTACATATCAAGATAGAATTAAGAATGCGATCAACTCCATTCTTAGAAGAGAGATCAGTGATCCTCGACTAAGTTTATGTACTGTGACAAGGGTGGAGTTGAATCCTGATTATTCAGTGGCTGAAGTTTACTGGGATACCTTTGATCCGGGAAAAAGAGGCGACATAAAAGAAGCTATCGATGGTTTAACCGGTAAAATGAGATCTCTTTTGGCCAAAAAACTAGATGTTAGACATACGCCAATTATCACATTTATTTATGACTCACAATTTGAAGACGAAATGAACATTACTAAGCTACTTAATAAAGCTAAAAGTGATGAGTCAGAGATATAATACTCCTTTAATTTTTAATGCTTTCAAACCTCCTAGGAAAAGTTCTTTTGATGTCGTAAGACATTTTAAAAGAAACCTACCAAAAGGTTATGGGAAGATTGGCCACTTTGGCACACTTGATCCCTTTGCTTCAGGCGTCCTCATGATTGGCGTTAATGGAGCTGCGAAGTTAAACAATTTTATTCACGAATTTCTCCCCAAAACATATCTTGCCGTTGGTAAACTTGGCATCGAGACTGAGACAGGTGACTTAACTGTTGATCCCTCTCAAATTGATGATTCTCGCTATTTAAAAGAAGAAATTTCAAGTTTTTCAGATAAGTTTATTGAAAATATTTGTCGAGAAAAATTTTTGGGAGATTATTTGCAAGCACCCCATAAATACTCAGCAGCAAAATTTGAAGGTAAAGCTCTTCATCGATGGGCAAGAGAAGGTGTGGACATTAAGAAGGAAGAAGTTGAAAGAACCATAACGAAATTGGAAGTGGTTAAATACAATTTTCCCTATCTGATTATGCGCTTTGAAGTCAGTTCGGGAACTTATATCAGAACTCTTTTTTCTGATTGTGCAAATGCCCTAGGGACCGTCGGAACATTGGTCTCCCTTGTAAGAGAAAAAGTGGGAGGCTGTGAACTTAAAAATACAATAGCCTACAAGGATTGGCCTAGTGGAGAGGAGTGGAATATATCTGATCACGGACTTGAAATGGATAAGGTTCTTCCTTTTGGAAGCGTCTACTTTGAAGATAAAGAAGCCAAACTGTATTCAAATGGAGTCATTTTAAAAAAAGATCGCGCAGCAAAAATTTTGGATGCTGATTTTATATCTGATTACTATTGGATTCGAGATATGAATGAGAAGATTTTAGGATTAGCTAAAGTCGATGATGTTATAAAATCTCAATTTAATTTAGCTTAATTGCTTTTCTAGTTCCAAATAACCTGAACAAACCTTATCCCAGATGGCCTGACAAAAATCATTTTCATTTTTAAATTCTGAAGGAACGACAGCATCGTGCATAATTTTTCCGATAGGGGTTCTGTAGTTAATCATAGCAATAGCATTGAGAACTTTTCTCGTCCCATAGATACTAACAGGATATACTGGAATATTATTTTTGTAGCAAAAGACCATTAAGGGCTTCTTTATTTTTTCAATTGGTCTTGGAGGAAGGTCTCTTTTTTGCCTTGTTCCTTCTGGGTAGTATTGAAGATTGCTGTAGTAAGTTGTCAGTCTTTCTTTGGCCAATGCAAATGTTTGCCTTCTCGATTTGTTCTTTTTACGATCAACTATCATAGCTCCTGCAGAGTAGGCACAAACTCCAAAGATTGGAGCATATAAAATTTCTTTCTTCATGATCGGTGGAACCTGAAAACTACTGAGTAAAAAAGGCACATCAACGAAGCTTTGATGATTGGCAACATAAAGACCTGGTGGAATGTTTAAATCTCTAACTGCTGAATTTCTTCTATCAATGACTGTCGTTTTGCAAGCACAGACCAATTTTATTGAACAGCGTCCGAAGAGTTTCCAAAAAGGAGCAGTATACTTTAGTCGAGTTTGCCATTGAAATGGCCATATAACTAGGCTAATGGGGATGACAATAATGGTAAAACTTACAAACAATAATAAAACAGAAAAGGGGTAAAAGATTATTGAAAGAGCTTTTGCAATCATTTTATTTTATCGAGGAGTAGATTACTTTGAATTAAGCTTTTCAAAGCCTCTTCATTTTCTTCCCATATACTTTTAAGAGAAATTTTGTCATTTAGGACTGGGCACTCGAAAGTGAGAACGCCACATTTATATTTTTCCGGAACAAAACAGCCCAATGATCCCGGAGTTGGGTAGCCAACATCTCCAGCCGTTTCGTACTCATTATGGCTAGAAAGATATTCAGCAATATCTTCTATATCACCATTAAAGTTAAGCAGTGGTTTCCATGAGTGAAATGATAGGACAAGGCCTGGGTTAAATTTATCCATGAGCTTTACCAAAAATTTATTTTCTGGCTCACTCAAGGCTTCAGGGCCTGGGTTGTATTTTTCTTTTCTTGCTTGTGCCACCCAGTTGTCTGATGGATAGTTCCTATTGAGATCCACAGCATGGGAGTTAACCCTTGTAGAGTTTCTATAACCGTCTGGGTTTAGGACTGGTACAACGACTATAGGAAGATCTCTTAAGCTGTGTTCATCCTTAAGCCAATCAAATAACTTCTTTAAGACATAGACTCCTTCAACCTCGTCACCGTGTGTGCCGGCAAGTAGGTAGAGGTACTTGTCTGCTTTAACATCTGTTCGAAAAGCATGAATGTCCATGTTCTCAACTGACTTACCTGGATCTAATTCTAGAAAAATCATACTTCTTCCTTGTGGATATATATTGCAGATTGCCCTGGAGTTTCCTCTACTTCGATTTCAAATGTTGAGAAAACAAAATTAAATCTCTCTTTAGTAAGTTCTCTGACTCTTTGATTTATATAAATAGCGAGCCTCTCAGCACTTGTGTTTAGTATTGGCAGAAGGAGTACATCTTGCTTGGGGAAGCTAAAATGCGACTCATCAGGAGTGATAACTTTATAATTATTATTGTCCTCATGGATTTGTAATTTATCGTTTTCTTTTGGAAGGAGGAGCTTGTGATCTAAACTGTCACAAACCTCTTTGACGATTGGCTTTATGTCTAGAAAATCAAAGACAACGTCTGCCTTTAAACTTGGAGCTTCTCCTTTGATCATAACTCTGTAGTTATGCCCGTGCAAAGGCTCTCTTGAGCCATCATCAAAAATTAAAAAGTGTGACGATGCAAAATTAAAATATTGCTTATATACTTTAATCGAATATTGATTATCCAAAGTTACTCCAAACGTGTATTCTCTAAGGATATAACATTAGTATATTTGGTGGGTATTTGAAAAGAAAATACCTAAAAATAGTTGCGGTGCGTAGATGAAAAAAAAACTCTATAATAGTTTAAAGAAAATTGAAAAAACTCTATCGAATGAATCCCTGAGTGATGCATTCAGTCAAATCTATGAGTCTATAGATTCTTTAGAAGAACCAAGTGTTAGTCAGAGTGGCGATTTTGAACTCCCAGCTTCTGTTAAAGGTAAAACTGGGTCGTATGTTATTTTTTCGGATGGAGCGTGTCGAGGGAATCCTGGTCCAGGCGCTTATGGGTGTTTTGCTCAAAATTGGTTGGGAGAGATTGTCTTTGAACAGGCCGAAGTTTTTAAGAACACAACCAACAACAGAATGGAGCTTCTTGGAGTTATTGAAGGCCTCAAGGCTTTAGGCGCATTTCTCAACGCAAAAAATGAGTCAATAGCATCTGTTGATATCTTAGTGGTCACAGACTCAAAATATGTTGTCGATGGCATTTCAAAATGGATGGATGGTTGGAAGTCTCGAGGTTGGAAGAAAGCAGATAAGAAAGTGCCCGAAAATGTAGAGATGTGGCAGACTCTTGATGTTTTAAAGCAGAAGATTGGAGACAATTTAGTTCTCGAGTGGGTTAAGGGACACGCTGGACACCCTCAAAACGAGCACTGTGATCAAATGGCAAACCTGGCTTTGGATAATGAAGGCTTTTAGTTTTATCCTTCTCTTTATTCCTTTGAGTGTTTACTCAAGCTGCAAGCTCTCACCAAAATACAGCTATTATTCTTTGAGTTCCCCTATAACTATGCTTCTTGAAGAACTTGAATTATTAGATGAGGTTGAGGCTATCTCTGTTTTTCATCCAGTAAAAGAAGATAAAGTGAAAAAATTAGCGGGAGGGATTTTTCTTCGACCGCAAGTATTCAACAAGCAGACAAAGACAAAAAAAATTGTTTTCTTTGATCAAAGTCTAGAGATGAGGAAGAACCTCTCAAAAGTAGAAGGTATAGATCTCGTTGAAGTCTTCACTCGAAAAAGAGGAGCTTTTACCTCTTTTGACGTAAGCGTTGAGATCCTTCAAAGTTTTTTGCAGGGATGTGAAAAAAAACTCTCTTCAATAAAGTCTAAAGTTAGTTCTATAAAAAAGAAAATTTCGAAAATAAAATTTGATAAGGTTTTTCTTTTTTACTTGGGGAAATTCTCTTCTACAAAAAAGGCACCAGAGCTTTTAATTGTTGGTGATGGCTTCGTTGAAGATTTGAAAGTTATCACAAAGCTTAAGACGTATTCAAGCCCACTTGAATACGTTCCATGGTCAGCTAAAATTATGAAAAAAATCCCCAAAAATTCTATTCACATCGCCGTGTCCGATAGTGAAAGTTTAAATTCTTTTAAAAAGGTCGGGAAAAATAGATATAATTTAAAATTTCGAGGAGCTCTTTCTCCTGGTATTCGACAAGTGTACCTTCTAGAGTTTTTAATAGGTCTGGATTTATGAAATTTGAACAAGCTGATTTCTTTATTGTAAACAACCAAAATGTTGATGTCGAAATTCATTTTAACGTTGGTTTAAATATTTTGACTGGTCAAAATGGGATTGGAAAATCAACTTTTTTTAATCACTTAAAGTCCAAAACGCAGAGTGTATTCCAAGGGAAGAAAGTCGCGTTTATGGACCAGTTTCCTTTGAGTCCGATTAACGATATTAGACTGATTGATATCCTTGAAATGATGGGCCAGCGTTTTGACTCTTTCGACAAGAATAAAGCCATGAGACTGGTGGAGTATTTTGATATAGAATATTTAGTCAATCGCTCTGTAAAAATTCTCAGCGGAGGGGAGAATCAACTTGTTAAGTTCATTCTTGCCATTTCACAAAACGTCGATTTTTACCTGTTAGATGAACCTTTGCAATATTTAGATAAAGAGAAGTTGGAACTAGTGATAAACCAACTTTGCGACCTCGGACAAAGCAGCTGTGTTTTTATTATTGAGCACCAATCAGATAAACTTGAAAGGTTAAACCCAGTCCAGTTTGTGATGAAAAAACAACAGGGGAGGATTATCATAAATGGAAATTGATATCACTCGAGTTTTACTCTCTTTTTTATGTGGCTATTTTCTCACGATCTCAGGAAGTTTGGCCCAAATTATTACGAATAATAAACTGGCAAGCTCCTCAACTCTCGGTTTCGATGGCTTGGGTGTCTTGGTCATCTTAGTCGCTCAATTTCTGATAACCTTCGTTCAAGTTAAGTTTCCAATAGAACACCTAAGCTTCGCTCTTTTTCTTCTCTTTTTTATTCCGCTTTGTTTGGTGTCGTTAAAAAGTTTTAAAAAGAATCTCAATATGAATAAAGTTATATTAATTGGATTAGGTTTTAATCTTTTCGTTGGTGGCATTTTTTCGGTCATCCAATTTCTCTTTATCGCTATTAATTTTGAATTTCCTACTGGAATATGGTTTGGAAATTTTAAATACTTCGAATTGAAAGTGCTATGGCTCTATCTGATCATTTTTATTATTGTCTTTGGAATAGTACTAAGGTTAAGTAAAGATTTGGCCATTTTGAGTGTGGGATCTGCATTTGCTGAAGGACTTGGTTTAAGGACAAGTTACTTATCAAAACTGTCTTTACTTCTTTCATTCTTCCTAACTGGTCTTGTCGTTTCCTATTTTGGAGTTTTCTCTTTTATTGGACTTATCTTCCCCCATATCATTCGAAGCTTTAGCTTCTTTAAATTCAGTATGCGAAGAGAGCTCATCTTGGGACCAATTCTTACTGGAGTGGTTTTGTCGGGATTGGACTTTCTTTGTTTTCAATATCCTTTCTATGGTGCTGAAGTTCCTGTGGGAATGGTGTGTTCGGTTGCAGGCTCATTTGTGTTATTGGTGCTTTTACTTAACAAGAGATCCGCTTAAGTAAACTCTTGGCAAATCAGGTTAAAATCACTATCGTTATTGTAACTATTTATTAAATCTATCAAAAATAAGGATAAGGTTCATGAAAAAATCGATTATTTTACTTTCAAGTTTGTTACTTGCCTCTGCATGTAATCAAGGAAAGAATCCTGCTGATGTAAAGTTATCTTCTGAAGACGACAAAACATTTTATGCAATGGGTTTTATGTTAGGCTCTAACCTTCAAAGACTAAGTCTTAATGATAAAGAACTTGCTGCTCTTCAGAAAGGTTTAGTGAATTCAGCTAAGGGTGCTAAACCTGAAATTGAACTTCAGGTCTATCAACCGAAAATTCAAACAATGTTTAAAGCAAGAATGGAGAAAGTTGCGAAAGATGAGAAGTCTAGCGGATCTAAATTCATTGACGATTATCTAGCTAAAAATAAAAATGCTAAAAAAACAGAATCAGGTCTCGTTTACGAAATTCTTAAAGAAGGAGAAGGGAAGAAACCAGGTGCTGAAGATACTGTTGAAGTTCATTACCACGGAACACTTACAAGTGGAGAGGTTTTTGACTCTTCAGTTGATAGAGGTAAGACAATTTCTTTCCCACTCAATAGAGTTATCAAAGGTTGGACTGAAGGCTTGCAACTTGTTAAAGAGGGTGGAAAAATCAAACTTGTTATCCCACCAGAGCTTGGTTATGGTGACAATGGTGCCCCTCCAAAAATTCCAGGTGGAGCAACTTTAGTATTTGAGGTTGAACTCTTCAAGATTGCAGGAAAAGAAGAGCCTAAGAAGAAATAGAAATTAAAAAGATAAAGGGAAGGCCAGAGCATATGCTTTGGCCTTTTTTATTTGTGATGAAATTAAAAATAGCTATACTTTGTGTTTTGTTTTCTTTTGCAGCATCGGGAGAGGTTTTTGATAACCTTGAAACGTTCCTCTTTAGCGGGAAAGTTGAAGATTTTAAGACTGAACAGTTTTTACTTTATCACAATGGTGAAGTGAAATTTGAAAAGTTTGAGCAAGGTGATCGAACGACGAAACACTTACTATGGTCAATGTCTAAGAGTGTAGGATCTATCCTTTTTGGGATTGCACAAGATCAAGGATATATTAATAAAAGTGATTCTATCTCAAAGTTTTATGCATCCGAGATTTCACGTTTCCCAAAAAAACAGCAAAAGTTCTTAAATCAAATTCGAATTGAAAATCTTCTTGAGATGACTTCTGGTTTCGATTGGAATGAGTTCTATGAGGATTCTCCTTTTAATTCTAATGTTGTGAGAATGCTCTACTTTTCAACTAAAGACTCAGCCCCAAACTATGTCTTAAAGACTCTCAAACACTCAAATCCTGGGCGTCGCTTTCATTACTCAAGCGGTGATACCAACTTACTTATGGGAGCTATTGCGAGGGCGTTGCCAAAAGAGTTGAAGGCCATTTATCCGTGGACGTTTTTATTTCAAAAGCTAGGTCTTGAGGCTACTTTTGAAAGGGACGAAGAAGGAAATTTTTTGGCCTCTTCATATGTCTATATGTCTACCGCGGAGCTTCTAAAGTTGGGTGTTTTCGTGATGAATAAAGGTCTTTATAAAAACGAGCAAGTCGTATCAAAAAGCTATATGGATTATGCCACAAGTATAAACTCCAGCTTTCAGTACCCAGATAATTGTGATCATCACAGTGATTTAACTTATGGTGCATCCTTTTGGCTAAACTTCCCTTGCAAAGGGGAGGTGAAAAAGATTTCAACAGCTCCTAAGGATCTTATTATGATGCTTGGGCACGGGGGACAAAGTATTTTTATTTTTCCTTCCCAAAAAATTGTCGCTGTAAGAATTGCTAGAGATAAAGGAAATAAGCTCGATAAACAAGAGTACGTAAAATTAATATTAAGCTCACTTGGATTAAAGGGAGATGACTGATGAAGTCAAAAGCTGTGCTCATCCCTTTCGGTCTTTTTATATTCTTGGGTGCTCTTCATCAGATTGTTTTCTCTATAACACCTTTGAGAGAAGTTCCAATGTTGATGAGTACAATGAGGGCAAAGGAGTTTTGCTCATGTTACTTTATGCTAAACAAAGGCAAGAACTACTGTTTGGAATCGGTTAAGAAAGGTTACCCCTTGTTTGAATATAAAGTGGATGAAAAAGAGAGGTCAGTCATTTTTAAAAATAACTTTGCCTCTGCTAAGGCCACAGTAAATGACCTTCGTTATGGTTGTTCACTTAATTAAGGCAAAGATTTCTTTATAAGGTCTAGCAGCTCATTTAGATGATCAGGATATTTTTGATAATTCAAAGTGCTTAAATATACAGAATGTTTAGAAGTTGTTTTAACTTCGTAGGTTTTAAGTTTTTCCCCAATAATAGAGTGTGTTGGAACAACAGCGATACCCACACCTTCTTTGACCAGTTTAATAATTGAAGTCATACTTTTCACAGTGATAATTTTGTCTGAGTGCACTTTATTCAAACTTAAGATGAAGTCAGAGTCTGAATACGTGATCCACCTGTGAGCTCTGAGGTTTTTTGGATCAATTTCTTTTTTTGAAATGATGACCAGCTTCTCGTCAAAAAGTCTCAGAGACGTCACCAAGTCACTTTGGATATTCTCCGTCGTGAAGATGAGGTCAAGCTTGCCTTCGATAAGGTCTGTACGCATTTTTTGAGGGGTATCACTTTCAATTGTTAAATCGTGAATTGAATTTTTAGAAAATGTTTTAATAATAGGAAGAAACCAATTCTCTAAAAGCCCGTGAAGAATTCCAATCTTTATGAGTTTTGATGAACTTTCATTTGATAATTGTTCGGTCATCTTTTCAAAATGAGCTATGGCCTTTAACAGATCAATGCCCTTGTCAGTTAAGATGACCTTTTTAGATGATCTAATGATCAGCTGTTCGCCCATGGATTCTTCTAGAAGCTTTATTTGTCTGGAAACAGCAGATTGGGCTATCCCAAGTTTTGCCGCAGCTTTTGAAAAATTGAGGTATTCAGCAGTTATTTGAAATGCTTTTAGGTATCTATAGTCGATTCCAAAATTCATATTTCGTTCTCTGGAAAGTCGGGGATATTCTCTCCGTCCTTGAAGAATTTTCCGTGATGTTTATGTTCATTTCTATTAGTAAAAAAGAAACCGTCTTCATTTTCGTGAGGAATAAAGTAGTAATCGAGGATGCCTTCTTTACAGTAGAAAGCTGTAAACTTATCCAATAGAATCGAGAGGTTCTGATTCTTATTATTAAACTCAAGAACGATATCATCTTCAACTTTTTGTGAAAAACCAGTCTCATAGGTAAATCCATCACAGCCTTTGCCTCCAATCTTGAGCCTAAAAGTATGATTTTCAATAGTGAAGTCATTTTCCTGAATCAACTTGATCTGCATAAAAGCTGAGTCAGTGAGTTCAAATTTGTAGTGTTCTTTTAGATTTACGGGAAACAAGTTTGTGCCTTAGGAAAATGATTAATTCTTTGCTATAATCTAGCAGAAATTTAATAAAAGGAAAAACATGAAGTTAAACTATACTTTAGAGATAACAAACCCTCAAAATCACATCGCAAAGATCAAAATTGACGCGATAAAACCAAAAAATCAGTCCACTTTGAAGTTCTTTCTTCCAAGCTGGTCCCCTGGGTCATATTTAATGCGTGAGTACACATCCCACGTTCGCTCAATAAGAGCTCTTAATAAAACCGGAGAGTATCTGTATTTTGAGCAACTCGAAAAAGGAATTTGGGAGATTGATTGGAGTCGATCAGAGTGTAAAACTGAAAGTGCAGAGTTTTCATTAGAGTACGAGGTTTATTGTCACGACCTCACTGTCAGAACCTGCCATATCGATGAGTCCCATGCCTTTTTACATGGTCCAGCGTTATTTATGGGAGTGGTCGGGCAAAATGTTGTGGATCCTGTCCTCAGAGTAAAGTTTCCCCCTCTTTGGTCAAAGCTTCACACGGGTCTAAAGGATATATCTGATAAAAGGGATGAGTTCATCTATACCGCAAATGATTACGATGATCTTATCGACTGTCCTATTGAGATCGGTTGTCACGAATCAGATGGTTTCATGTTTGAAGGCAAAGAGCATCACGTTATTTTTTATGGGGATCAATACCCTCATCAATATGATCTTAAAAAAGATATTAAAACAATTGTGGAAACAGTTGCTGAGCATTTTGATGACATTCCCTACGATTCTTATCTCTTTATGACTCATTTTGTAAAAAATAAATTTGGCGGTCTTGAGCATAAAAACTCTACGGCCCTCCAGTTTGATGGAAGGAGACTTTCAAATAGAAAAGACTATATTAATTGGCTTGCTCTAGTAGCACACGAGTATTTTCATACTTGGAATGTTAAAAGAATAAGACCTGTTGAACTAGGACCTTTTGACTATACACAAGAGAATTATACACGCCTGCATTGGCTCACCGAAGGACTGACAAGTTTTATGGATGAGCTTTTTGTCCTGAGGTCGGGACTGTGTACTTTAGAAGAGTACCTGACAATGCAAAAACAGAACCTTGAGAAGTATTTTTCAATTCCTGGAAAGAAATTTCACTCTTTAGAAGACTCTTCATTTAATGCTTGGGTAAAGTTGTATCGACCAGATGAAAATAGTAGCAACTCTTCTATTAGTTATTACTTAAAAGGTGGTCTTGTTTTTAGTACACTACATTTTGATCTTGTAAAAATTGGTTGTTCTATTAATGACCTTTTAACAAAACTTTGGGATCGATATAAGAAAGACGAATCCAAAGGAGTTGAAAGAGAAGAGGTCCTTGAGATGATTGAACAAATCGGAAATAAAGAAATTAGAGACCGATTTGAGCAAAAAATTTCAACCACTGAAGATATTGACTTTGAAACTCTTTATGAAGAAAACGGAATGAAGTTTATTTGGGTTGAAACTCATAAGCCTCATCTTGGTGTCGAGTGGAAGTTTGAGGGACAAAATGCCTCTTTAGCTAAAGTCGTTCTCGACGAGCCAGCTTATAAAGCAGGTCTAAATGCAGGAGATGAAATCATTGCTATCAACGATTTGCGTTTCTCTAAAACTGAAGCCATGAACCTTGAGCACTACCTCGTTCCAGGTAAAAACTATAAGTTTACGATTGCTAGGCTCGAAAAAATTTATGAAATAAATGTAGCGGTTGAAAAAGAGCCGAGAAGACTTAAGCAAATTGAGATTTTCGACAAAGATAAAGCCAATCACTGCTTTGGGATTTAATTAGAACTGTAAGTTTTTAAGCGAAGGTTTTTTGGTCGCAAGTTCATCTCTAATTCTTTTTAATAAATAGAGCATTTGAGCTTTTATAACCACCCAACTTTCCTCATCGACAATGGTGTTTGGTTTCATCTGTGAGAGCTGTGGAGTCAAATCCTCCATAATACTTTTAAATGAGTGAGAAACGGCAAACTCCTGGCCTTTGGTGTAGGAGAGTAGGAGCTGGTAGCGATAAATGATGTTTAGCGACTTTATGAACTTTGAGCCAATGAGAAAATTCTCTTGTTTAAGTGATCTAAAGCGCATGAACTCTTGGAGAATAAACTGAATACTGGCCTTATCGATTTGCCTAGGATCTGGAGAGAATTTGTACTTGAAACCTCTCATCGAGTGACCCAAGCGAACACGGTAAAAATATTCCAAGGGATAGTCAAAAAGAACTTGCTCACATTTTATTTTTAAAAATCCATAAGTTGAAAACCTAAAAAAATAACGAGGGTGTGTGTCATCCAAGTCTTTTAAAAAACTGTCTATGCCGTTTTGTAGATGGTGAAGATTATCAAAATTAAAGGCATGATCCTTTTGTCCAAGTAAGACATCGACAAAAACTTTTCCTTTCATCTGTTCAGAGTCCAGCTGGATGAGGGCGGGCTTTAAAATGACATCTTCGACGATAGGAAACTCAAGTAAGCTTTGGCAAAAGTGAATAAGATTATCGTTATAAGCCGAGCTATCTACATGGTGTGGTATTAGTTTTGGTCTTTTGAAATCTAGTTTCTTCAAACTTAAAACTTTTAACTGTCGATACTTAGCTTGAGCGAAGATGGGAAAACGCATGAGTCTAGAACAAAGAGTATGCCAACGTGAATCAAGCTTTCCTTCAATAAGGTTATAGCGGTTAAGAGCGATAAAGCTAAAATACATATTTTTTCCAAAAGATCTTATCCAGTGTCTATTGAGTAACAAGTCTCTTCTGGGATTTAAGAGCATCTTTTGAACTCTGCCCAAGCAATGATATTGAATATTGTGGTGATCTTGTTCTTTTAAAGTAAATTTTAGGGGCTCAGAGCCAAGAATAGAACTCCATGTGACATCGTTTCTACTATAGCGGTAAAGCATAGAGCTTCTGATTAAAGGGGTTTTGAGTTCACTCTCTTTGAGGACAGCCAAGTTTTTAATATCGACCAGAAGACTTGTTAACCAAAGGTTTGAAAGTTCTTTTCGAGTTTCACTTAAAAAATTTCTTGGACTCGTCTCATCTTTGACGACAAATAGTAAATTAAGATCACTGCTGCCGTAGATAAAGTCGTGATTACTCATATTCGATATCAGGTAGATATCTAAAATATCATCAGAGCCCTCTGATATAAGGCGCATTTTTTTTATCGCCTTGATGTAGAAAACTTTTAAAACATACCTCGCAAAGGGGATGAGACTAATGAGGAGGATCAGTTTTTTTTTCATGTCTTTTATTAAAACAATTTTTAGAGGCTTCGACTATAGTGTTTGTTAATAAATGTTTGGTGAGTCATTTATCCTATACTTATCCCCGCTTTTTTGGTAACATATCAATATGCTAAGACATTTTTATAACTATCTTAGAATTCGCAAAAAATGGTGGCTGCTGCCAATATTGGTTGCGTTTATCCTTTTTGGTACTTTCATCTTCGTGGCACCGGGAAATCCCTACGCTCCATTTATTTACACTCTCTTTTAATGAGCTCTCACTTCGTTCTTGGAATATCCTGTTTCTATCACGACAGCGCTGCAGCACTTTTGAAAGATGGTGAAATCTTAGCCGCTGTTCAAGAGGAGAGATTTACGCGCATTAAGCACGATGCCAGTTTTCCTTCTCATTCAATCTCATGGATTTTAAAAGAGTTTGATTTATCACAAGAAGATATCTCTGAAATTATTTACTACGAGAAACCTTTTATCACTTTTGAAAGGCTAGTTGAAACCCATCTTAATTATGCTCCGTTTGGACTTAAGATATTTTTAGCCTCGGTTCCCATCTGGATTAAGGAGAAGATCTTTCTAGAAAGAGAGATTAAGAAAGGTCTAAAGAAAGTCGGACTGCCTCAGATGAAGATCAAGTACTCTGAGCATCATCTCTCCCACGCAGCCTCTGCCTTTTATCCTTCGCCTTTTGAAAGATCAGTGGTTTTGTGTGTCGATGGTGTGGGGGAATGGGCCACGACTACAGCTTGGCTAGGGGATGGTAAAGACCTAACTCCCATTTGGGAAATTCACTTTCCTCATTCTCTGGGTCTTCTTTATTCTTCAGTCACCAGTTATTTGGGCTTTAAAGTTAATTCTGGTGAATACAAAATTATGGGACTTGCCCCTTATGGAAGTCCAATCTATAGCGAGCGCATGCTCAAAGAAATTGTAAGCCTTCACGACGACGGAAGTTACTCTTTAAATATGGATTATTTCTCCTATGGGCATAAGTTAAAAATGTATTCTAAGAAAATGGAGAGCTTGTTCGGGCGTGAGGCGAGGGTTGCTGAATCAAAGCTTGAGACATTTCATATGGATGTCGCAGCCTCAGTTCAAAAAGTCCTAGAAGTTGTCATTCTTCATATAACGACTTTCTTAAAGAAAAAAACCGGGGAGAAAAACCTATGTCTCGCTGGTGGAGTCGCACTTAACTGCGTTGCAAACTCTAAAGTCTTAAAAGAGTCTGGCTTTGAGCACGTTTGGATTCAGCCAGCTGCGGGTGATGCTGGTGGATCTCTGGGAGCGGCTCTCGCTTATTGGCATATTGGACTGAATAATAAAAGACTCGTTAATAAATTAGACTCCCAAAAAGGTAGTCTTCTCGGTCCGGAGTTTAGTGACTCAGAAATTGAATTGTTTTTAAAAAATAATAATATTCCTTTTGAGCAATTATCGGCGTCACAATTGTTAAAAACAGCTTCCGGCTATTTAGTGGATAAAAAAGTTGTAGGATGGTTTCAAGGTAAAATGGAATTTGGGCCTAGAGCACTTGGGAATCGATCAATCATTGGGGATGCCAAAATCCCTGATCTGCAAAAAACAATGAACCTTAAAATAAAGTTCAGAGAGTCTTTTAGACCCTTTGCACCTTTGGTAACAGAGGAAGAGGTCGATAAATATTTTGATTTTAAAGGACCAAGTCCTTATATGTTATTTGTAACAGGGGTGAACTCAAACTACAGACTTTCTGTTGATCGAGATGAAGATGACAAGTTTGGAATTGATAAACTCAATGTTATTCGCTCTAAATTTCCAGCAATCACTCATGTCGATTATTCGGCCCGTTTACAAACGGTGGATAGAACAAGACACCCATTGTTGCACGAACTTCTAACTGAATTTAAGGCAGATACTGGTCACCCAGTCCTGGTTAATACTTCATTTAACGTTAGAGGAGAGCCGATCGTTTGTTCTCCGGAAGATGCCTACAGATGCTTTAGAAGAACTGATATTGATGTCCTTATCATGGGGCATTTTGTTGTGACGAAAAGCTCTTCGCTGCCGGCATTTAATGATGAACATTGGGAGGAAAAATTTGAACTGGATTAAAAGACGCGATGATTTTATCTTTTTGGTTTCGAGTAATATAAGTCTTGCCGTTATTCTCTATATTGTCAGAAAGGACTTTACGTATCACTGGGTTTTGGCCTTGATGTTTATACTCGCACTGTTTTATTCCAGAGTTCTCAATTTACAAAAGAGAATGTTTTTATTTATTGGACAGATGAATTCAAAAATCATACTCGTTAGTTTTTACTTTGTTTTCTTTACTCCTTTTTCTATCCTTTATAAATTATTTTTTCGTCACTCATCTTTCAAAGATTCCAAAACGAGCTTCGTTGTAAAAAAAGATCGATGTGACTTTGAGCGACCATTTTAAAGTGAAAATTTTGTTCCTAAAAATTCTTGTATCGATAAGTATCTTTTTGGTGACGTTGACGGGTCTTCTTTTATTGAGGGAGCGGATGCTAAGAAAGCCTGATATTCAGCGCGTTTTTTACAAAGCTTCAAAAATTGAGAATGTTAAATTAGTTTATCCCAGTAAAGGTGAGCAGAAGGATTACCCCTATCTTCTCCCTGCCCATAATTTTGAGCACACTTATTTAAGAGAGGATGGATCATTAATATATAAAGTGAATTATACCTTGGATGGTGCCGGTTATAGAAATCCTTTAAAAAAGACTCGTTCCTATCAAAAGCATATTCTTTTAATGGGGTGTTCTTGGACCTTTGGCTTGGGGCTTCCACCAGAAGAAACTCTCAGCTACAACCTTCAGAAAATAATTCCAGATTACCACAGCTATAATCTGGCAATGAATGGAAGTGGTCCACATGATCATTTATTTCTTCTCGAAAAATACCCGCTTTCTAGATACGTCACAGAGTCTGAAGGAGTTATGGTCTATGTGTTTTTTAGTGACCAATTTCGACGAGCTAATTCAGCACCTTCCTATCTGGACTGGGCAGAAAAAGGGAGACCCTTTTATAAAATGGTAAGTGAGACATTGGTATACAAGGGCAAAATTGGTGAAAGTAGTGAATACCTAGAGTATCAAAAATTTAAACAAAACGGTCTTGCAAGAAGCTATATTGAATCCCACCAACTAACTTCCTCTTCAGACAAAGAGGTAAAGCTTTTTGTTGAATTGATTTTGAGAATAAAAAAAAATTACCTTGAACAATTTCCAAAAGGTAAATTCGTTTTTGGTCTCATTCCATATGCCGATCCCAAAAGTTCAGTTGTGAAAAAGATGCTAAAGTCCTTAGCCGCCAACAAAGTAGATATTATTCCTATTAAAGCCATGGAGAATGACTTTAAAGAGAATCTCCAAGAAGGTGAAATAAGTCGCTATCTTATCAAAGATGATGGGCACCCTAGTGGACTTGCAAATAAGAAATTCTCAAGCCATTTAGCTAAATGGCTTCAGGTGAATAGATTCCTTTAAAGACTATCTAAGACTCTCGTTAAAGGTTTAGGGTTTCGAGTATAAAATAAATAGACAGTTGTGAATAATTAGACAGATTACCAATCCCAAGTCTCCGAAAATACATCTCTTTAGGTGGCAGCTATTTTGCTACTTAAAAGGTACAGATTTATAGGAGTGTGTATGAAAAGCGTAAGCTTTATTTTGTTAACAGTATTTTTTCTTGGATTTTCACTCACAGCTGTGGCCTCAGAGGTCTCACTTGAAATGGAAAATGGAGAGGTTGTTACCTTAACCTCTGAGCAGTTGGATACCATTGCCAGCGACCTTGAAACGGAAGCGATAACTCAAGACACTCAGGTTCAGAAAGCTCTCCTAAAAGTGAGCGCGGGATTTAAAGAGCTCTCAGATGAGATTAAAACAGATAAGAAAAAAAGAAATGTTTCCTTTCATTCTATTTTAAGAGGAGCCGGAAAAGCTTCAACTTTTGTATCAACGACTCTTTTTCGTCCTTTCGTCAATATAGCTTCATTCTTTACAGGCCTTTTTGAAAAGCCAGGTAAAAATCAAGATTCAAAAGCTTTTTTGCAATTCTTCTTGAATCATGAAAGTGAGCTCAACGATGCTTGGAAAAACACTGGTACATTGATGAATTTTGCAGAAAACTTAAGCTTGAGAGTGGAAGATATTCTTTTAGAAAAGCAGATTATTATCATTCAAGATCTTTTTAAACACTACACCAAAGTTGACGTGTCGAGGGAGTCGGTTCTCAAGAGTTTAGGACTTGGAAACTTCGAGCAAAATGCACAAGTTAAAACGCTGCAAGAAATCGCGTTTGATGCCCTTGGGCCAGAATTGATGTTTTTTGAAATAGATGCCAATTTAATAAATGACCACCCTGAATATCAAGAACTCAGAGGTTTCGTAGGGGAGATATCTGGAGATGATCTGGATTCAATTATGACCTTTAGGCCAGAATTTGATCTTCTGGATCTTGGTAATAGATCCAGAATTCGAATCCACGAAGGGTTGATAGCCTTTAGTTCAAAAATATTTGCTCCCAAAATTATTATAGGCTTAGTTTCTAAGTCAGTTGCATCTGCAGTAACTGGGGTCACTCTCGTTGCCGATTTAGGAGCCATCGCTTCAACTTTGATGTGTACAGTTAACAAAAAGGTGCAGGTTAAACTTGAGAACAAAGACCCAGAACTTGTAAACTTTTGTTCATATGTCGTTAATAAATCAGCTTATGTTCTTTCCAGATCAAGAGCACGCGGATATGTGAGCGGCAAAAATTTTAGAAGAAAAGTAATCAAGGGAAGTGAAAGAGTGAGACGAGCGTTACGATTCAAAAAGAAAAAACTGGATTCAACTGTTCACTAACACAAAGAGTTAAGATATTTTTTCTCTATTTAATATGTTCTAATTTTTGACTTTTATGATCAGAGGCTTTACCTATTATAGTATCTAAATAAATATTGCTATCAATGCATATTACAAACTAATGGGTCAAAAGAATGGAAAAATACCTCGTTATCGTCGAGTCACCAACAAAAGCAAAAACAATTCGAAAATTTTTACCAAAAAACTATATTGTTGAGGCCTCAATGGGTCACGTCAGAGATCTTCCTCAATCTGCTACGGATATTCCTAAAGAATTAAAGAAAGAAGAATGGGCAAAGCTTGGAGTTAATACAGAAAAAGGCTTTGAGCCACTTTATATCGTTCCAAAAGGCAAATCTAAAATTGTCAGAGAACTGAAAAAGAAATTAAAAGACTGTGCAGGTATCTATCTTGCGACCGATGAAGACCGCGAAGGGGAGAGTATTTCATTTCACCTTATGGAGCTTCTCAAGCCGAAGGTTCCCGTTAAGCGAATGGTCTTCCACGAAATCACAAAGAAAGCGATCCTTGCAGCACTTGAGGACACTAGAGAGCTAGATGAGAAGCTGGTTCGAGCTCAAGAAGCCAGAAGAATTTTAGATAGACTCTATGGATATACCCTTTCACCATTAATTTGGAAGAAGATAGCTTACGGTCTAAGTGCCGGTCGAGTTCAATCGACGGGACTTAGGTTTATCGTTGAGCGTGAAAGAGAAAGAATGCGTTTTGTTCGCTCAGAATATTGGGATATCAAGGCCAATGTTTTTGTGACAGATAAAAGCAAAGATCTTTTCGAGGCGAAACTTACGAGCGTTAAAGGTAAAAAGATTGCCAAGGGAAGTGACTTTGAAGCTGAGACTGGAAAGCTAACGCGAGATGTAGAACATCTTAAAGATAAAACAGCTAAAAGTTTAGCCGAGAAACTTAAAAAGTCAGATTGGACGGTAACCTCTATCGAGGAGAAACAATCGACGATGAATGTGGCAAAGCCCTTTATAACTTCATCTTTACAGATGGAAGGTATCAGAAAGCTTGGTCTTTCTGCTAAAAACACGATGAGATTAGCCCAAAGATTATATGAAGAAGGTCTTATCACTTATATGAGAACAGATTCACCAAATCTTTCAGCTGAGGCGATTGAAGGAGCCAGACAATCGGTTGAAAAACTTTTTGGAAAAGAGTTTTTGGCGGACGAGCCTAGGCAATTTGCAGCAAAAACCAAAGGGGCTCAAGAAGCCCATGAAGCGATTCGCCCAGCTGGAAGTGAGTTTCAACACCCCGATGAGATAACTTTCAAGGATCCAAAAGAGAAGCAATTGTATGAGCTTATTTGGAAAAGAACTCTCGCAAGTCAGATGAAAGAAGCTAAAAAAATGAATATGGCGATAAAGATCCAAGTTGATGATTGTGAATTCACGGCTAACGGTTCCAGAATAATTTTTCCAGGTTTCCTAAGAGCTTACGTCGAAGGAAGCGATGATCCTGAACAGGCACTTGATGATAAAGAAGTTTTACTTCCAGAACTTAAAGAGGGCATGGTTATTAAACAAGATGAAGTGAATGCACTTTTTCATGAAACAAAACCACCAGCGAGATTTACGGAAGCAAGCCTTGTTCAAAGACTTGAAAAAGAAGGCGTGGGTCGTCCTTCAACTTATGCTTCTATTATTTCTACAATTCAAGATAGAGGATACGTCAGGAAGGAAGGATCAGCTCTTATTCCAAGCTTTACCGGTATGGCCGTATGTCAGCTTTTAGAAAAATATTTCTCTCATCTTGTGGACTATGGTTTTACCAGTGAAATGGAAGAAAAACTTGATGGAATCGCAGATGGCTCAGTAGAGTTTTTAGAATATATGAAAAGCTTCTATTCAGGGGCAAAAGGTTTAAAGAAGACCGTTGAGAAACAAGATAAAAATATTAGCCCTGAAGAGTCGAGAACGATTCACCTTGAAGGTGAGTATGGACATGTTGAAATTAAAGTTGGGCGCTTTGGACCTTATGTTATTAGTCCTGCCAGTGGTGATACAAAGGCTGAAGAGGTTCATGCCTCAATCCCTGAAGACATTGCGCCGGCAGACTTAAAACCAGAAGACATCGACGAACTTATTGAGCTGAGTAAAAGAGGCCCAGAATCAATCGGAGAGCATCCTGATTTTAAAGAACCTATTTATGTTCTCGTTGGTCGCTATGGACCGTACTTTCAGCTAGGTGAGGCAACAGAGGAAAATCCAAAACCACGACGTGCTTCACTTCCTAAAGGAATGAAACCAAAAGAAGCTGACCTTGATGAGGCAATTAAACTTTTAAATCTTCCAAGAGAGCTTGGAGTTCATCCAGAGACGAAGAAACCCATTCTTGCCAACGTTGGACGTTTTGGACCTTATGTTATGCACGATGGAGATTTTAGATCGTTAAAAAAAGAAGATGATCTCTATAAAGTAAAACTTGATAGGGCCCTTGAACTTCTTAATGAGCCTCGTGGCTCTCGAGGTGCAAAAAATATTAAAGACTTTGGCCGTATTGAAGAACTTAAAAAGAAAGTTGGAATCTATGACGGTAAGTACGGAGTCTACTTAAAAGCTGGAACAAAAAACATTGGTCTTCCCGATGAGTACAAAACAGCCGAAAAAGCTGTGAAGCTGACTGAAAAAGAAGCGATTGATATTGTCAAAAAAGCATTGAAGAAATAAAAAAGGCTCCGTAAGGAGCCATTTGTTTAAAAACCTATTCCTAATCCATTTGAAATTCCAAAACCAGTATTTTCAGAACTATAAGGGGATCCGTATCCCGATTGTCCACCGCCAGCTGGAGACATTGGAAGTGCATACGGTTCATGAAGAGATGGATAATTAGACTTACATACCGCTACATGGCCATTGATAGGATTAGATGAAATACTGCCTAATCCTGCTCCCATGCCGTATCCTCCAGTCATGCCCATCCCCATGAATGGTTGGATATCTTTAATTTTTGAAATATTCGAATACAAATCTTTTGAAACTGCTTGGTGGGCCATATCACATTTATAAAGCTCATCTCGGTGCTTTTTATAAATTTTTGCCACTTCTTCACAAGCAGACTTTGAGTGCAGTTTATGAGAATCAATTTTTTTGTCAGCTTCAGAATAGAACCTATTACTTTTTTCAATACGTTCACACTTATTATCTTTTACAATAAATTTTGACTCGCTTCCAATATGGAATTGGCCTTTACCAGAGTCTTGCATTTTTTTAATAATCTTTTTAACTTTTCTTGTTAACTTTTTATCTTTTCGCCAATTTTTTTTTAGCTGCTTTAAATCGTCTTTAGATAAATTGTACCCCATAGCGTTTTGCTCATTGAGTTCACCACTACCAAAGCCATATCCCATACCATATTGACCTGTTAACCCAGGCTTTGCCATCATCACCTGCATATTGAGTTGGGTCTCTTTTAGTTTCTCGAGATGGTCTTTTGAAACTTCCTGAGGTCCCTTTAATATTGAGGCTATATTTCCTTTTTCATCTCTAGTGATGTGAATGACTTTGTCGTGATTCATGCCAATTCCACCATAGCCACCACCTTTGATGACATAAGACTCAACTCCATCTTTAACTTCTTTTTTAACAAGTTCACTGCCTTGAAAATCTGTTATTTTACCTTCTGGATCAATTCCATAGCTGCTAAACATCTCTTGGCAGGCTGAGTAATCAACTTGGGCAAAGCTTGATATGGATAATGTAAGTACACTCAATGTTAAGAGTTTTTTCATAAATTCCCCCTGGATATCGATTCTTTTCAGTTTCCTGAATAGAATCTTGATATTTTTTGTCGGATTTTGTGTGATTTAAGGAGGTTGAAGCGATAAAGTAATAATAAGTCTCTATACTTTATTGACTTAACGTCAGAATCGTAATAAATTTCACAGACATTTTTACACATTAATCTATTGTATATGAGCAATAAAAACAGGATTTAAATATGAGAAAAGACATTCACCCAGAGTACAGAGACGTTTTATTCCACGACATTTCAGTTGATTTTAAAGTCGTTGTTGGTTCAACGGTTACAACTAAAGATACAATTGAGCACGAAGGTAAAACACTTCCATATTATAAAGTTGATATCTCTTCAGCTTCTCACCCTTTCTATACTGGAACTCAAAGAGTTCTTGATACTGAAGGAAGAGTTGATAAATTCAATAAGAAATTCAGAAGAGGAAAGTAATTTCGATTACATTCTTAAACATAGAAGGGACTCATTTGAGTCCCTTTTTTTTTAGTAGCAATTGTTTAGGTAGTTCCAACTATATGTTGAATCCATCGACGAGAACTTAGTTCCTAAAAAGGTACAAAGCTCAGCGGTATCCGACTCATACCCTTTATCAACTAAGACCTTAGCTAAGAGTTCGTAGGAAATTTCAAAAGTATTTTTAATATCTGCAGATGCTAACTTTGAATCGTATTCTTGATTGAGCTTTTCAAGCCAATTGATAAGTATTGATAGCTTCTGTGCTTTGTCAGTTATTGTTCTCGACATAAGTTTGTCCGCGACAGATGCGAAGACGGCGCCTAAATCGTGAATCTCTTGGAAGTCTGGTATCTTACAGTCTCTTGGTGAGGGAATGACATTTTTGTTATTCATAATTGAGATGACTTTTGAAGAAAATATTTTCTTTTGACCATCTTTAAATTTATCAAAAGAGATGTCACGACTCTCTTCCATGCAAGTGATATCTTTTAGAGAAGCTTCTTCATCTGTTAAAGAATAGTAAGAAACCATGTCCGCAAAACCTTCGTTGAGTGCCCGTATAGCTTCATCGATATCTGTTTTTCGACTTGAGTTTGAATTAGGTGAAGCAAAGGTTTCAGTTGCTTGATTGTCAAAACAAAGATGAACTTTATGCTCCTTCGTCTTTTGAAAATGGCGAGTCATAATTGAACTAAAACCATGGTGACCAAATTCGTGAGAGGCAACCATTGGAATCTCCCATAAAGGAACTTTTCCAAAGAGATTAGCATTGATCCCTTCTTCACTTTGTGGAAGAAATACAATTTCTCTAGTCGAAAAGTTAAATGATGCATTATCGGTTTTAACACCACCTCTCATCTGAAGCCTTGGTATGTCGAAAGGCCCTCCGATAACTCTTTGAGCGGTAGAAATATAGGGAGCGACTTTAAAGCTCACCTTATCAAGGACAATACCGTTATTAACAAAGCCATTGTTGGTTTTATTAATAATATAATGAACCATTAAAGTTGCATTCTCCACTGTGTTGTTTTCGATATGAGTCAGTTCTGGACAAACTTCGACATCTTGTCCCGGAAAATTTTCATCTTTTAAAACAGTAGCAACATAGCCTTGTTTATTTGCATCCTTAGAATCTGGGTCATAGGTAAAGATAACATTTGAGTCCTCTTTGAATGAGCGAATGGACTCAAAAAAGGGAGTTGATTCAATTTTATTTGACTCTTGTTTGTATTCATTTTGAAAAATATAAAGAGAGTCTCTACTTCCATTAATATAAGCAGAAAGGTAGCTAGGCGAAAAATTGAAACTAATATTGCTGTCACAGATTTCTTTTTGAATTTTGGGAAAGATGGGGGAGCGTGAGAGAAATTCAAAGCGAGAAACTCCGGAGCTACTTGTCTTTGATTTAGAGCAGCTTATAGTCATCAATGTTAGTGACATTAAAATGATGATATTTCTCATAGTTCTCCTTAAAAAATTATTTAAGGCACTATACTCTAGAAAGTTAAGTTCTTGATTTCGCTTGTAAAGATTATACTAGTTTGTCGTTGAAGAACACTCTGATTCACACCTACCGTGACGAACCTTCATATTCTTTATATGGGCCGTAATGAGAAGAATTGATCCAAGAATTGTAAAGCCATGCTCAAAATACTCATTGAGGTCATGACCAAAAAACAAAGCAAAAAGGATAGAGATACTTCCTAAAAGAGCAAATGCGACGATATCTTTGTGTCCATGACGATTACAATGAGGGTAGACTGCTATCAAAACAGAAGTAATGACAATAGTCCCAAATATTAAGTGAAACCACTCATGAAAGAGGTGAGAGGTGTTAAGTGCTGGAAATAATATTATAACGATAGGTGTGACAATACAGTGAACAACACATATTCCTGAAACACATATACCAAATCTATCTAAAACCTTTGTCATCATTGAGATCTTATACAACGAGTTATTGGAAAAAGCACCAATAATTCTAAGTATTTTGTTAAATTTACCGATAGGGAAACTATGATGAATGAACCTAAGCACTTAATTTTATTTACTTTTACAGCCCTTCTCATTTTTACTGGAATGACACTATTTATTGTCGATGAAGGTCAATTTAGGGGAGTCTCTTCTATTGCTGAGGTCGAAATTGACCCCATGGCCGCTGGAGACCTCTGTGCACGAGATATGGCCGATATTTCTCTTTCAGATAATTGGAAGACAGATCAGGTTTCCCAAAGAAAAATTGAAAAGGCTTTTACAACTTGTCTTTCTGAATACATAAAAATTAAAACGGTTAGTCCAAAAGGGAATGAGGAAAAAGCAGTTATCTTCTTTGAACAGGTTTTTTCTCAATTGGACTACGCTTTTAAGAAAATTGAAGTGGAAGACCTCACGGGTGAGAATGAAACTCGAATGAACTTTATAGCAACCCTTCCGGCTAATCTATCTAATAGCTATGACTGGAGTAAAGTGACCGATGTCGAATCAATTATTTTACTCAATCATATGGATGTTGTTGGTGCTAATCCAAACCAGTGGCAAGATCCAAGTCTAGTTTGGAGTGGTAAGATTGCGGGAAGTGAGAGCGAGCCTGAAAGAGACTTTATCTGGGGGCGTGGTGCTCTAGATATGAAAAGTATTGCCATCACCGAGATGATTTCAATGCATATTCAAAAATTACAAGGAGTCGCCCTTAAAAGGGATATACATTTTCTTGCCGTAGCAGATGAAGAACAATCCGGCTCAGGAGCTATAGGTGTTCTTAAAAAAATGGGACCTGGTGGAGAGCTTGCAAGTCTGAGCAATACTGCACTCCTTCTCAATGAGGGCGGTGGCGCGATTGCAAAGACTCCAAACGAAAAGTGGAATCTCTTTTTGCTAGCTGTTGAAGAAAAAGGTGGTGCATGGCTTGATGTTACTCACTCCACTCTTGAATCACTGTTAGAAAACCTCAATAGGGCAAAAATCATTGATGTAAAAAAGTTTATCTCTAAAAGAGAACATATTTATTCTCATTCTTGCAGTTTAAAAGAAATAGAAACTCCAAATTCAAAGGTCAATGTTATCGCTTCTTCGGTTAATCTCTACTTTGACTGTCAAAATAAAGAAGCTGATAATCTTATTTTTGAAGAAGCCTTTAAGAAAAGTTTTAAAACAGTAGAGACAAAAATAGAGACTGTTAATGGACTTTTGAAAGTAAATGTTCAAACTCGATCAGCATCTCACGGCTCTACAGGAATGAATGAGTCCGCTCTTGATGCCGTCGCTGTAGGGCTTCATCGTCTTGGACTGATAAAATTAAAACGAAAAGTAAAAAATCCAAAGTTTTTTAAATTTGTTCGAACAAATGCAACGAAAATGTTTATTAAGACATTATCAAAAAGTAACTTCTTGTTAAGAGTTGTAAAGGTTCTCCAGTTTATTCCTTTTGTTAAAAATCTCGTGCTAAGTGGTGTTGAAGATGAGTTTGGAGTTGATGGACTTTTTCGAACCACTTGTCAGTTTTCTGCTTTGAATTTTAAAGATCAAAAAGCATCAGCATTGGTTGATTGTAGACTTGTTCATACCGCAAAAGAGTACAAGCACTCTCACGATCACGCTGGAGATTTTAGGAAAGAGCTCCTTAAGTTAATAGGGGATCGCGACTTAGGAATCGATATTCTTGATGGATGGAATGTTTCTCAGTCGAGTGTGAAGTCCGCAATGTTTAAAGATATTTTAGATGCTGTAAAAGACGTTCAAAAAGAGCTTGGTGCGACGGAAAAAACAATGATAACACCGTACCTTTTTCCAGCTGGAAGTGACTCAACATGGTTTAGAAATCCATGGAGCGCTGGTGTCGAAAATGTAAAATCAATTCCAAGTTATGGATTTTTTCCGGCTTATATTTCACCTGAATTATTGTCTACATTTCATGGTGTTGATGAACGATTTCCTGTCGATCAAATTGAGGGAACTGTTATTCGTTATGAGGCTGTGTTGAAAAGATTGACTGAGTTCTCAAAGGGTGAAAGACGGAGAATGATACGTCAAGAAAACCGTGAAAGTCGAAGATCTGAATAAATTTCCTAGGTGTCAAAAGTTTAGACACTGTATAGTTGCTGCACTAATTTGATGCCCAAAGGCCAACACAGTTGAGCTTAAGTTGGCACCTCCATTGCAATATAGTTATCACTACTATTGTATTGGAGAGACTATGTCTAAAGTATTTACGCTATTTATCGCTACACTTTCACTGATGTTTTCCTTGAATGCTTCTGCCGTTTGTATGACTGAGATGGATGCAGAGTTTGAAGGATGTATTGCTACTGAAAATAAAGCGGCTGATAAATGGTGTACTAAAAAATACGGAGCTGACTACCTTTCATTTTATACAACTGATACTTGTTCTAAAGAGGTATCTTTCAGCTACAGAGGAGAGACTTTTACTCCTTCTCAAGCAGAACTAAGTAAAGTTGTTGAAGCAAGTTGTATGTATTACGAAGATGGTCAAAAAAATAACTGTACTCTTTATGATTACGAGCCAGCAACGAGATACTGCCTTGAAAACTTTGGTGGAAAGTTTCTCGCTTTTATACCAACTCCAAGTTGTTCAATGAGCAAAGCCTCAGCTTTAAGAGGAGAGGTCAATTCAAAGGTTCTCGTTAAAGGTCTAGACTCATCAATTGAAGAGGCTGAGGCGCTTATGACGATGCTTGATAAGCAGGGTGTAAATAGCTCTCTCAACGGATTTGATCACAAAGAACTTGAAGTTTCTTATGAATTTTATACAAACTCTGTTTTAACACTTCTTGCGAAATTAAGAGGAATTAAAAATACATTTGTTGATAATGGCAAAGCGAACGTAAGAATGGATGGAAAATACGTTCCTCATTACCTTAAGCATGCTTTTAGATATCTCACAATCGTTTCTCGTCTTCATAAGCTTTATGCTTATGTGGCTCACAAAAATCACAATGTTCTTAAGACGTATAAATTTGATCATTTTAAGGAATTGAACTTAAAACTTAAGAAGCAATATGGATTAGAGATCCTGGCAAGAGTTAACTACAAGGTTTTGACTGTTGATAATGGTGAGTATCTTGAGTTTGAAATAGGCGAGCAAGATAAACAGACTTTCGAATATATGGCTATGGAAAAGCCAAAAACTAAAGTTGAATATGGAAAACTTGTTCAATATCTAGGTGTTAGGGAAACTCTTACAAATCACTGGGCCGTTCAAAGGCTGACAAATACAACAATACCAAATCCAAAAGTTCGCGAGTGCGGAAAGGGCTTTCTTTCATTTAGACCTGGAGCTGGTGGATCGATGAATGATTCAGAAGCTATGACTGACCTTTGGGAACATGATGCGTTCTACTCTAGTTATGTAAAGCACTGGGGAAAGCTTATTGATGCTTCGAGAGAAGAGTCAATTCTTAGTGACTCAGCAGCAAGTGAGATGAACTACTATGTGATGACAAAAGTAAGAGACTTAAAAAGTTATATGTCTAATGACATGTATAACTCTCTTTCAACGGATGCACAGTTTAGACAAAGAGCTGCAGAGGATTCTGAGTTGAGACTTTTAGCTGAAGACTATGCATGGGATACTTTTTCAAATGATCACTTTGCATCTATCGTTATGCCTAGTGACGGAGTTTTGAGTAAAAACAAAATCGTTCAAAGAATAGCAACTGAAGCTTATAAGGTAAGAGTTGAAGGGATTATTAATAATATTCAAGGAACTTTTCCGTATGTAAGTAAATCTGGTCTTGAAGGAATAAAAACATATGTAGAGAGCTACATGTCAAAAGTTCACGAAAGTGAGTTTAGATCAAGACTTCAAAAGAAACTATTAGCAACTCTTAGAAACTATAATAATCAATCAGAGCTTAGACGTGCGAATCGTGAAGCAAAAATAAATGAGACACTTAGTGTTGTAAAGAAGTCAGTTCAAGCGGCAAGAATCTTAAAAGGTTTAGAAGAGGAAGAGCAAATTCATACAATGCTTCGTCTTGACCCAGAAAATGTTGAAGAATTAATGATGTTTTTTGAAAATAAACTTAAGAGTAATTTTGATATTCAATTTGCTTTAGAAAACAACCCTGAATGGGCCAAAGAGCTTAGTGAGTTCTTTGAAAGCATCGCCAAAGATTTCAATAAAAAATATCTCGTTCAAAAAAATGGAAAGTATGAATACACAGGATCATCTATTGCGCGAGCACAAAGCCTTAGAAAAATCACGAAAGAGTATGCCAAAGAGCTTCATAAGAAATTTCCTTTTGATGTTCAAGGTTATATTTTAAGACAATACCAAAATAGAGTAGAAATTTTTCCAAGAGACAATACAAGAGTCGCTAGACCAAGACTTCCAGTCTTTGCAGACGGTAAACCTTTTAACCTTTCAAATCGTGACTTTATGCAAGAAGTATCACAAGAAGATATGGATAATGTTCTTAACTATGTTGCTAGGTTAAATGAAAATGTTGCCGATAATACAGCTGTTGCAGTTCATCCTTATTTCACAAGTGTCCCAAGAAAAGTTCCAGGCGTTACTCCTGGCTGGAATAAAGATAAACTCACAACAGGTGAAGTTGCCATCCCAACCTTTATTAACGACAGCGGTAAGATCATTTCTCCAAAAGGAGTTGTCGGGCAAGTTAATAATGAGCTTCTAAGACTTGTTAAGAACGCAAATATTCTAAATAAAAAATCAGTAGAGAAACTTGAGCAAAAGCCGGAAGTTTTAAAGTATACGAAGGCAAGAAGTATAAGCGAAGAGAAGAGAATAAAGTCGATGAACCATTTTGTTTATAGACTCTTGACCGTTCTTAATCTTAATATGATGGGATACTCAAACGGGATTGTCGGAGATTTATTTGCTTCACAAAATTCAGACCAAGAGCTTCTTGCAATCAATAAAACAAGTCAGGCTTACCAAATGGCACCTCTTTTAAGAAATGACTATACTTGGACGGAGACTTATACTGCGCATACTCCAAGTTATGGAATGTATGGGATGGGATCTTCAACGACTTATCAAAGCACAAAAACTAAAAAAGCACCTTTACTGACTCAGATCTCTCTTGAGGCTTATAACAAGAAAACGGGTTATTTAGATGAGAGAAAAGCCAAAGAGATGATCGATGATGTTATCGAAGATGGTATTAAAAACGCAGGCTCTAAGCTTTACAAATTTTGTGTTGCCAATTATTTAAATTATAAAAATGATCAGTCATTTAAAGATATGTTTAAAGCTTCAGGCTTTCTTAGAGCGACAATTAAAAACCCTATGGGGGGAAGCGAAGAGGAAGCAAAGCACCTTGAAAATCTTGATACAGCTATTGTTAAAGATATAAGATCAAAGTGGGAAGCACTAAATGAAGACTACTTTGAGCCATCACTTAAGGTTCTTGGATATGCTGCTCTTGTAGCACTTGCGGTGGTCTTAATTATTGGATCAGGCGGAACGGCTGCACCAGGAGTTATCGGCGGTGTCTACGCAATGGCTTCGGGATTTTTGGCCCTAGAGTTCTTTATCTCTTTTCCCATTGTTGTCGGTTCACTTTATGCAAGAGTAAATACGCACTTTGTAGAAATGCCTCATCAGTTAAAGTTTCAAAGATCACTCGCTCAGTCACAAGTTGATTTTTCTCAAGTTGTCGACTGGGATATGTTGAGATCTGAACAAGCGGCTTTAAAATCTAAGCAAGCTTGGACAATAGGTTTAATGCCACTGGATTTTCTTTACGCCGGTGCACTTGTTAAGCATATAGGAAAATCTTCTGGTGTTGTTGGTCGCGGGGCTTATAGAAGACTCACAAATACTAAACTTCGCGGTTTCAGTGCACCTCCAGCAGGGACTTATAAAATTGAAAGATTTAAAGATCTAAGAGCAAGACTTGGAGCACCTAAAGCACTTGTTGCAAAAGGTCAGCAGATCATTAATAGAGCACGTGCTTACCAACCAAGGTACCAAGCTCTTCCTCCTGAGCTTCTCCACGGTGCTCCTTTGAGAATCGGTCTATCAAGAGCGGCTAAAGAGGCGGGAGTTCACACGAAACCTTGGCAACTACTTGAAGAAATCAAGACTTATCAGAAAGCTTTAAGTGACAGACTGACTACCTATACTGAGTTTGTTTCAAAAGAAGCTGGATACGTTCAAAAAATTAAATTAAATGGTGGTCTGGGCTTTAGGGAAGTTTTAGATAATGGAATTCAGTACTCAAAATATGCTTTTGTACCGAGTTCATACCTAAAGGCTGTCAAAGAAGGAAGACTTGTAAAATTCCTTAAAGACAATGACCAAATGTGGACAGAGCTTAAAGATATGCAAGCAAAAATGGTTAAAGACAGAGCTGATAATATTGCCAAGACTGTTGATAAGATGATGGACTTTAAAAATGGAATCCAAGCAGGAACTATCGTTAGAGAAGGTGATGATCTCATGGGGCAGATGCTTAAAAACTTTACGGATCAAGAAATTCTTGTCTTAAAAGAAGTGGCTAAAAAGTCTAAGGGAACGATGAAGGCCTTTCATAAAACGTTTAAGGATCATGCTAAAGTTGTAGAAGGTCTTCGTCCAATGGCTTACTTGTATGGAAATACTGCTCAAAACTTTAAGATGGCCGTTTACCCACAAAATACTTTTATGGGAGATGTTGTTGACCCTAACTATAAGTTTAAATCAGATTCTGAAGACCTTATTAACTATTACGAATCTATGGTTAGTCAAAATGGAACACTCACAGAGGAAGCCAATAGGGCAAGACAAATCATGGAAGAGAAGATCGCTCAAAGTATGAGCATCGATAACGGTGTAAGAACTTACCATGATTAGAAACTAAAGAGGTTTGTAGATGGCCATGGCCGTAGCGATTGCCATCGCTATCATCCAAGGCCATATAAGAAGATGTGCAAACTTCTTAAACCTTTTGACAACGATAGGGGATATGATTCCCACGGCTAGCCACATGGCCATTTTGACAAGGACCCACGCCGGAAAAGGACCGGATGAAGTAATCCCAAAACGTCGAAGTAAAAGTATTCCTGAGATAAGAACGATAATAGTAAAGATACCAGAGAGGATTTTATGAAGCTTTCCCTCTGGCTTGTAAAGGGTTGCTGTTATTGACATGAACATGACAATAACAGAGACAATATGAAGAAACTTTGTGTCAAAGTAGTTCATTTAAATTAGTAAACCTGACAAGGTGCTCTTTTGAGTCTCTTCACAGCTGTAGCCGCTTCTTCAGCCGTATAATTGAGCTGCTTTTGAAAAGTGGCAACTCTAATTTCATCTATTTCTTCAACTGTAAGTTTCTTATTAGCGGGAACATCTTTGTGATGTTTAAAAGGTCCACCAGCTTTTTCAAAAGCCTTTTTTTCAACTGCGATAGCAAATTCTAAATCAAGGTTGGCTTTAACTTCAAGAACTTCGCTTGAGGCATTTTCATTAAACTTTTTACAGCCTTTACCCATAGCACTCTTACCAGTTCTATTGTAGACAACAGTTGCACTTTCAATGATCTCATTAATATTAGCCGCTGCAATAGGGTCTGCAGCTTCTCTTGATTTAAAAAGTTTATAGTTATCTTGGTACGTTCTTCTTACAGCGACATCGTCAACGTTTCTAATCTCTTGTCTTACAACTGCGTCGTCGAAGTTTAATGGTGCGCTTGGTGAAGCTGAGCTTCGAGCTGCAAGAGTTCCCTCTCTTAGTTCTCTTCCGGCCACACTGTATGGATTTAAACTTGAACCCGATCTCTGAATAGCAGCATAAGCTTTTTCTGCAATGCTAGAGTTTACAGGGACAATATCAGTTATATTTCTTGTTAAGTGTTTGTGAACTTTATTCATATAAGGAAGATCATCATAAATTGAAGTAATCTCATCAGCCTGGCTTTTTGTTATTCCAAGTTTTTTATGATTCTTCTTGATGTATTCAAGGGCCTTCTTTTCAATTTGTTTATTGGTGAATCTTTGCGTTGAGTTACGAGTTTGAGCCGAAATATCATCAATAAATCCCTTTAAGACTCCGGAACCAATATTTGCAATATATCGTCTTTGATTCGGACTATACTCGCTTACAGAGTTGAAAGATTGACAAGAACTAAGGGCCAATGCTGCTAGTAAAACTGATGATAATTTAAACATAAAGACTCCATTTTGATTATTACTAATTCTTTATCGGTATATTTACTTAGTCTTTTAGTTTTTTTTGCATCTGGTGCTTTTTAATTTATACTAAGGCTCAATCTGCAAAGGAAAAGAGAATGGAAGATCAATATACTCAGGCATTTAGCGCTCAAAAAGCTCACAAATATAAGGTGAGAAATTCTTCGGCTTCATACCGGCTTGGTAAGCTTAGGAAGTTTAAAAAGCTGCTTATCTCAAAAAAAGACGAAATTGCTGCTGCTCTTTCAAAAGATTTTCATAAGCCCCTCGTAGAGACGGATCTTACAGAGATAATGCCCGTGATAAGTATGATCAACCTTTTGGAAAAGAAGCTTCCTTTGTGGATGAGTGACAAAAAGGAATCGTCACCACTTTTATTTAAAGGTTCTAAAAACTGGGTAAGAAGAGAGGGGAAGGGGAATTGTCTTATTCTCTCTCCTTGGAATTATCCTTTTCAGTTGGCGATCTATCCCGTTCTCACAGCATTTGCGGCGGGAAATACAAGTATTTTAAAACCTTCAGAGTATACTCCTGAGACGAATAAGGTCGTCATTGATCTCCTCTCTAGTGTTTTTACTTCAAATGAAGTCGTCGTTTTTGAAGGGGATGCAAAAGCTTCTACAGAACTTTTAAAGCTTCCTTTTGATCATATCTTCTTCACGGGAAGTACTCCTGTAGGAAAAATAGTGATGGAGGCTGCCAGTAAAAACCTCTCAAGTGTTGCTTTAGAGCTTGGTGGAAAGTCACCAGTTTTTGTCGACAGAAAGATCAATCTCGATAAAGCGGCAAAGAAAATAATGTGGGGAAAATTCGTCAACGGAGGTCAAACTTGTGTTGCTCCAGACTATGTCTTAATTCACAAAGATGATGAGTCGGAATTTGTTGAAGCCTGTAAAAAATATCTCAAAGAGTTTTACGGTGAAGAAGTTGAACACAGTGAGGATTATAATTATATTATTACGGATCGCCACGGTGAGCGGCTAAAAAAATTAGTTGATCAGGCCATAGAAGCTGGTGCGAAGCTCGAGTGTGGTGGCGAGTATATTGCTGACAAAAGAATTCTTCATCCAACCATTCTAACAAATATTGATAAGAAGATGGATGTTATGGAGGATGAGATTTTTGGTCCCGTTCTTCCAATTGTGAATTATACCAATATAGATGAAGCAATTGATTTTATAAATGACTACGACAACGCACTTGCGATGTATATCTTTAGTGATTCAAAAAGTTCGATGAATAAGCTTATGGAGAGTACCTCTAATGGAGGAGTGACTATCAATGATGTGCTCTTGGCCGTTGGTCATCCGACACTCCCTTTTGGTGGAGCTGGAAAGTCTGGGCTTGGTCGTTATCACGGAGAGTATGGATTCGAAGAGTTCTCTCACCTCAGAAGCGTCATGAGACGAGATATCGATCTTGGGACATCTTACTTTTATCCTCCTTACACAGAAAAGAAAGCAGGTATCGTCAATTCTCTTTTAGAAAAATTTGGATCTTTATTTTAATGATTTAAACTATCAACGAGCTGTTGAACGTTTTGTAAGCCCAAGTTGTCGAGGTACAGATCAAGCTCATTTTGAATATTAGTGAGTAATTGAGGTCCCTCGAAAATAAAACTGGAGTAGAGCTGAACCATTTTTCCGCCGTCTTTCCAAAAATCTAGAATTTCAGCAAACGAATTAATTCCTCCTACTCCTATGACACTGAGATCTTTTGTCTCTTTAGTCATTTCGCAAACCTGTTTTCTCATCTTGTGTGAGATGTCTTTGAGATAGGCCCCAGACATACCACCTTTTTGAAATTGATGATCAGAAGTTGTATTCGTCGCAATAATTCCACTAATTTTATACTGTTTTGAAAGCTCTACCAAATCTCGAATATCCTTGGGGTTTGAGTCCGGGGAAATCTTTAGATAAAGAGGCTTAGGACGAAGAACTCTTTTTTCATTCACGGCCGTACAAATTTCTGCAAACGCTTCTTTCGTTTGCAACTCCCTAAGCCCTGGAGTGTTTGGTGATGAAATATTAATAACCAGATAATCACAAATCGGCGCAAATTTTTCATAGAGCTTTGCATACTCAAGAGGAGTATCTTTGACTGAAGTCTCTTTATTTTTTCCGATATTGACACCCAATGGAGTTGAGGTCTTTTTATGAGAGACGATATTATTGTATATTGCTTCAGCGCCCAAGTTGGGAAAGCCCATTGCGTTACGAATAGATAGTAGGCTTGGATATCTCCATATTCGCGGCTTGTCATTGCCAATTTGTGGCTCCAAAGTGACTGTTCCAACTTCGATGGCCCCAAAGCCAACATTGGTGAAGAAGTCTATCGCTCTTGCATTTTTGTCAAATCCAGCTGCAAGTCCGATCGGATTGCTCCACGTTAAATGGCCATCAGACAGATTATATCTTTCACTTTGGCTCCAGCCGGGAAATAGAGACGAGACATTGGGTAACTTTGAGAAAACTCCCATAGACAAGTCATGAACTCTTTCAGGGTCTAGTTGAAATGCGAGTGATTTGAATAATGGATATAAATTCATACTAATTTTATACAGTTTTAACAAAATTGAGGCAATTAGTATTTACTGTTTATTTTACAAGGCTTTGTTACAATGATGGGATGAAATTTAAAGTAGGTCTTGTTTTATTTATTTTTACGTCGTTTTTGGGTGTGACTCAAGCTTTTGATGCGCCTCCAAAAATAAGTAATATAGATTTGAGAACGATATCAACTGTCCTTTCAATTAAAGAGGTGAAAGGCAGTGAGTATATGCTTAAAAAATCTACCGCTGGTCAATACTTTTTAGCGACGGTTGGGAAGAATACAAGTCCTCTTTTTAAAGTTGGCCATCTTAAAGCCAAGAAGATTGATGAAGACTTCGTGGCTTCTTTTATCAATCTCAAATACATGAAAGAACCCTTTGCTGGTAAGACTTGCAAAGAAGTTTATGCCCTGTCGATGAGAGGAGAAGACTTGACCATATGTGAAGGTGAAAAAGAAAAAATAGAAGATAGTAAAAAAATAGTATCGTTATTTAGAGATACATTTAAGAACAATTTATAAAAAAGGAATTTTAATGTCTAAGTTAAAACTTATGGCCTTTGGTTTAGTAATGGCTGTGGCCAGTCCACTTGCTCTATCTCAGGGAAGCTCGTCTATGATGAGTACCGAGCAAAATAAAAAGCCGACAAGTCTTGGAGCATTAGTCTCAGGTGAGCTTCGACTAAGTAAAGAGAAAATCTTAGGGAATATCCTCAAAGGTGCTCTTGAAAATATGCATTACGCTAAGAAAACCATTGATGATGATTTGTCTGAAGATGCTTATAAACTCTTTTTAGAGCGAATCGATTACGGTAAACAGTTTCTGCTTGCAGGAGATGTGCGTGAATTAAATAAATTTGAAGAGAAGTTTGATGACGAATTAAAGTCAGGGGACTTAGTGGTTATCAACAAGGCCATGTCCATATTAGATAAAAGAATCTCAACGGTTGAAGCTCACGTAAAAAAATTACTTTCAAAGCCAGTCGATCTGGATTCTAAAATGACATTTGAAACTGATCCTAAAAAGAGAAAGTTTGTTCAAACTGAAAAGCAACTTCTCGATCGATGGACTAAAATGTTAACGTTAGATGTTCTTTCTGATTTTATCGAAGAAAAAGATACTCAGCTAGGTAAGAACCAAACGGACAAAGAGAAAAAAGAAGCCAAAAAGAGTAAGAAAAAAGTAAAGAAACTCTCAGATGCTCAAATTGAAAAAGAGGCGAGAGAGAAGATTGCCAAAAGATATGAGAAAGTCTTTAAAAGACTCAAAGAAATTGAAGGAAATGATCGTCTCGATAGATTCTACAATTCGATTACAAGAGTCTATGATCCGCATACTCATTATTTAATTCCAGAAGAAAAAGAAGACTTTGATATCGATATGTCAGGGAAACTTGAAGGTATTGGAGCACTTCTTAGAGAAGAGAACTCTTATATTAAAGTAGAGAAGATTATTCCTGGAAGTGCATCTTGGAAAGGCAAAGAATTAGCCGCTGAAGATATTATTCTCGCTGTTGGGCAAGGGGATAAAAAGCCCGTTGACGTTGTTAATATGAGTCTAAAAGATGCGGTTAAGCTTATTCGAGGAAAGAAGGGAACGACGGTTAAATTGACTGTAAAAAGTCCTGATGGAACGAAGAAAGTTATTGCCATTGTCAGAGATGAAGTTGTTATCGAAGAGACTTACGTAAAAAGTTCTGTGTTAGAGAATAAAAACTACGGAGTTAAGATTGGATACATTGTGGTTCCAAAATTTTATAGAGATTTCGAAAATCCAGATGGTAGAAATTGTTCTGATGATGTTAAAACTGAAATCATTAAGCTTAAAAAGCAAAATGTTCAAGGTATCATTTTAGATCTTAGAAATAATGGTGGAGGAGCCCTTGAGGATGCAAGACTGATGAGTGGACTCTTTATAAAGAAGGGACCAATCGTTCAAGTTAAAGGATTCCAAGGTAATAAAGAAGTCTTAACGGATACTGATGGAAAAATTTATTTTAAAAAGCCAGTCGTTGTCCTCGTCAATCGTTTCAGTGCCTCGGCTTCAGAAATTGTTGCCGCTGCTCTTCAGGATTACGGACGAGCAATTGTCGTTGGTTCAGGTGAGCAAACACATGGAAAGGGAACAGTTCAGGCTGTCGTGGGGCTTGATCGTTATGCAGGAGCACCTGGCAAGCAGTTTACTCCTCTTGGTGCACTAAAAATTACTATTCAGATGTTCTATAGAGTCAACGGTGGATCAACTCAATTTAAAGGTGTAAAACCTGATATTGTTCTACCAGATCCATTTGGTTATATGGAGACTGGAGAAAGATCTCTTGACTACGCAATTCCTTACGGAGAAATTGGCTCAGTTGAGTACAAAAAGTGGGAAGACGCAAAGTACGATCTTGATGACATTAAAGAAAAAAGTGAAAAGAGAACGTCTAAGTCTGATCATTTTAAGAAAGTTACAGCTGCAACGAAATGGTACAAGAAAAGAAGAGATGATTCGGTGAGAACACTAAACCTAAAGTCTTTTCAAGAATACAGAGATACGACGTTTAAGAAGTCTGAGGAATTTAAGTCTGAAGCTATTAATAAGGATTTAAAAGTTTCAGGTCTCAAAAAGACGAGAGATGAAGCAGAGAAAGAAACACAAAAAGAGTATGTTGAGCTATTACAAAAAGATCCTGTCATAGATGAAACACTCCATATCTTTCAGGACATCTTAAAAAAATAACGTATTAGTGAAACAAATAGCTTAAAGTTCAATTAAAACCTTGCTACTCTGTTTGAATCAAAAAACTAAAAATGATTCAAATGGAGTAGTACCTAATGGCAAAACCATTCAATAAATATGTCTATTACGAAAAAAGTGTTCAAAACCCTTCAAACGAAGTCGAATTCTTTAATGATAAATTCGAAGAATTGCGCGGAGCAAAAGCTAAGACCCTAAGAGAAGATTTCTGTGGGACCGCTGCTATTTCTTGTGAGTGGGTTAAGCAAAGTAAAGAGCATAAGGCTTGGGGGATAGACCTTGATCCAGAGCCGATTGAGTATGGTGTGGAAAATCATTACGCCAAACTATCAAGTGAAGAACAAAAGAGAATGAAATATATCGAGGGGAATGTTCTAAACTCTGGAACTCCTAAAGTGGACATCTGTTTTGCTTTTAACTTTTCATATTTTATTTTTCACAAACGATCCGACCTTTTAACCTATTTTAAAGCCGCACATGAAGCTTTAAATGAAGGTGGGGTCTTCTTTATGGATCTTTTTGGTGGACCAGATAGCATTCAAGAAAATACAGATATAATCTCTCACGATGGCTTCAAGTATTTTTGGGAATGTCAGATGTTTAACCCAATGACAAATGAATGTCGTTTTGCCATTCACTTTAAAAGAAAAGGTGAGCAAAAGAGAAAAGATGTCTTTGTTTATAACTGGAGAATGTGGGGAATGATGGAGCTTCGAGATCTTTTGATTGAGGCTGGTTTCTCTAAAACTGTTGGTTACTGGGAAGGCGATGACGGCGATGGAGCAGGGGACGGTGAGTTCTATGCAACTGAAGAAGCTGAACAATGTGAAGCTTGGGTAACATATATCGCGGCTTTAAAGTAGTCCTGTAGAGCAAAGTGTTCTACAGGCAAAATGAGGATTATTAAAAGTAATATTGACTCTCTTGCAAGCTGCACGCAATGCTGGCCAGATAATCATCTCCAAGGTTTTCCTCAACTTTTTCACCTGGAAAGACTTTTATTTCAGATCCAATATTCTGTGAATCGACAAGAATTCCGTGTCTATTTGGATTCGACTTTCTCCAAAATTGAATAGTAGTCGAATTATCCCATCCATTTTGTACTCTTCCAAAAGAGATGACTGAGCTTGGAATTGGTTTACGTAAAAGTCTTCTTTTTACCGACTCAATATAGAAATCTGCACCGGCAATGCTTCCAGAGACCATACCGGAAGAATTTTGTCTTATTTCTCTTTCGGAGAGAGTCTCAAGAGAGCTCGAGTCTATAAGTTTAACCTGGCAAACGATATCTTCAGCGAAAGCCGATAAGCTTGTAAGGGTAAAAAGTGATATCAATAAGAATTTCATTTCGCGATCCTTTGTGCGGTTTATGTTCAACAAAAAAAAAGCTTGAACTTTTACAAGTCCAAGCAGTTATGTGTTTGATTAATTTTGACTATCTTTGCTCACGGCATGAAAGAGTTGATTCTTGAATAAGTTTAACATCAGCATCTGATCTTAATTTTGCTAGTGCTTTTCTCTCAGCATCAACGCCTGTATAAGCGTAGACCCTAACTGACTCAGTGGCATACATATCGAAGAATCGACAATTATTAGCGCTAGCAGAGTGGATACTTGTGGATTCTCTACAAGTTGTTACAGAGCAGTTGAAAGACCCTTCCTCGTCAACAGTTGTTTCTTCAAGTTCATAGACTCTATTTTGCAATTGTCTTACGGCCATTTCTAGTCTTTCAACTCGTCTATTGATGTTTGTGTTTGAACTGCGATTATTTGAATTGACATCGATTCTAATAACATTTGTTCCGTCTCCAATACGAACAGTACCTGAAACTCTACTTCTATCTTGAGCAGATGCAGTTGCGATAAAAGTGAGGGAAAGTAGTGCTAATAAAACCTTTTTCATTCAATTCTCCTTGAATCCAAAACCCGATAAATAAATTATTTTTGTTTCTTATTTCGTTCTATTTTTACACTTTTTAAGATCTCCATCGAGGGTCAGGGAAATATCTATATTGGGTGTCAGATTTTTTGACAGTTTTTTAATCGCACTGTTACCCTTTGTTACAACTGTTTCCTTAAAAAAGCGGCTAAGAGTAGGTTATTCTTTTTAAAAATAGAGGAGCAATATGTATAAAAACATAGTGATTTTAGTTATTTTCAGTTTAGGTTTATTCATTGATTCGTTTAGTCTGTAGAATTTGAAGCTTTTTAAGTTCTTCTTATTGGCATCCATTTTACATCTACCACTGCTACTCATTCAAAAGCCTAGTGATAAAGCCAATAGGGTTATCCCTTTAAAATTAGTGTCAAAAGTAGAGACTCAAACAAAAGCTAAAAAGCGAAGTAAAAAAGAAGAATCTAAACAGACGTCAATCTTTGATGCATTTAACAGCTCTTTATTGGCAACGAGCTCAGATGGATTTGTTAAAAATCTAATCTTCAGCAACGCTGGGACAAAAAAATATGAACTCTATGAGGTCATTGATGAGGGATTAACATTTCCAAGCACTTTTCAAAAATTCAACATCCAAGGAGCTGTGATAGCAAAGCTCTACTTTAATAAAAAGGGAAAATTTATTCTCTCAAACAGTCTGTTTAACTCTAAAAACGGCTTTTTGCGTTTTCATGTGATGAGCTATTTAGAGAGAAAACTTAAAGACTTTGAATTAGGGGATGAGTTTGACGAGGGTTTTGTCGAGGCTCACTTTATTTTTAAATTTAAGGCATCAGGATTACAAATGAAAAAAACATTTGGGCAAGATCAATTTGTTTTTGAAAGAGTCGGTTTTAAAGCCGCAACAAAAGTATCTCAAGCAATATTAGAAGTAGGTCAAACACTTATTAGTCTTCTAAATCTTCTAAAGTTTAGACCAGACTTTTTGAAAACCAACACCGAGCTCGCTAGGGAGCAACAAGCCCTTCACTACCTTCAAAAAATAAGACAACATCCTTATTATCGGTAAATGCTGCATAGAGTAGAGCCACTTTTCTTTTATAACTAGCTTTATTTTGGTATATTTTATCAAATTTAAGGATGGAAAAATGATTGATAACACTATTAATATCGAAGGCTTGTTTCCTAAGAAAACACTTGGGGATTGGGAAGAAGCAACCAAGGCTATGCTTAAAACAGAAGATCTGGATAAAAGGCTTCTTTTTAAATCAGTGGAGGGATTTGATCTTTATCCCATTCAGATAGAGACAGATTTTATTTGCGAGCTTTCAACTTTTCCCTCACAGGTTAATACTGGAACAAAGATTGATTCTTTCGATATCGATTTAGCAAAGATCCATAATAGTGGAGCGAGTATTATTCAAGAGTTGGCTTTTGCTACTGTTAAATTTAATGACCTCATAGAGAAGAAAAAAGAGATATCAGTTTCTGTCGCCCTTGATTCTCTTTATTTTTCAAATATCTCAAAATTGAGAGCTCTGCGCTATCTTTTCGAAAGACTCTGCGAAGAATCCGATAACAAAACTGAATTCAAAATTCACGCTTTTAACTCGTTAAGAGAACAAACTCTTTTCGATCCATGGGTTAATATGCTTAGAAACGTGACAAGCTCAATGGCCGCAATTATTGGAGGAGCTGACTTCATAAGCTCTTATAGCTACGATGCCTTATACTCCGAGATGACTGGAAATGACTGTTCAGGTCTTGGACTAAGACAAAGTCGTAACCACCTCAAGATACTTCTGGAGGAGAGTCATCTCGCTCAAGTGAAGGATTATTCTAAAGGCAGTTATAGCGTTGAACATATGACAGAGACTATGATTGAAAAAGGTTGGAAGTTGGCGCTCGATTACTCAACAGATCAAGATTTTGCAAAAGAAATAGAGAGCGTTGCTCAAAAGAGGTTTGCCCTGGCTCGAGAGAGAAAAATAACGATCACCGGTGTTAATAATTTTGCTAACCCAGATGAGACACTAAAAAATATTTATCAAACTGAATTTAAAATACCAAAAATAAAAGATGATCTCTTTCCTATAAGACCAGTGAGCTTTGAATTTGATGAATTAAGATCCAAGTTTAAGGCCAAAGAAAATCCCGTGGCGATTGTTCTTTTTGACACAGAAGCGAAGCTTTCGGGAAGAATTAATTTTTGCCAGAATTACTTTGAAGTTGTGGGCTCTAAAGTTGAGATTGCTCATTCAATAGATGAGTTAAAAGAGAATAAGCATGTCATTATCTGTGCGACAGATACGGCTTATGAAAAAGAGCTCGATAAATATGTTGAAGCGGTCGCTGCTAAAAATCCAATGAGTATTTACTTAGCCGGAAACTTTGCGCATGAGAATGAAAAGATCACAAGTAATCTGTTTATGGGACAAGATATTTTCAGTGTCTTAAAAAGTTTTGTTATGAAGGAGAATGTATGAATCTTTCATCTATAGATATTTTTAATAAAAAGAATAAATCAAAAGAATTCAATAAAAGTTTTGTGACTCCAGAGGAAATAAGTCTTAAAGAATCATATACTTTTTCTGATTTAGAAGACTCTGATCACGTGGGAACTCTTCCTGGGTTTGCGCCCTTTATTAGAGGACCTTATTCAACCATGTACCGAACAAAGCCATGGACTGTAAGGCAATATGCGGGTTTTTCTACAGCTGAAGAGAGTAATGCTTTTTACCTAAGAAATCTCTCAAAAGGTCAGAAGGGACTCTCGATTGCTTTTGATCTAGCGACTCATAGGGGCTATGACTCTGATCATCCAAGAGTTTTAGGTGATGTTGGGATGGCCGGTGTGGCCATCGATTCTATTAAAGATATGCAAATTCTTTTTGACAAGATTCCGCTTGATCAAATGAGTGTTTCAATGACAATGAATGGAGCCGTTCTTCCCATTCTTGCTCTTTACATCGTAGCCGCTGAAGAACAAGGAGTTTCACAGGATAAACTCTCAGGAACAATTCAAAATGATATCTTAAAAGAATTCATGGTGAGAAATACTTATATCTATCCACCAGCTCCTAGCATGAAGATTATCGCCGATATTTTCGAATATACATCTACCCATATGCCAAAGTTTAATTCTATTAGTATCTCTGGCTATCATATGCAAGAGGCCGGGGCGACAGCTGATTTAGAGCTCGCTTATACTTTAGCGGATGGGCTCGAGTATATCAGAGCGGGAATTGATGCGGGGATTGATATCGATAAATTTGCTCCAAGACTTTCGTTTTTTTGGGCCATAGGAATGAACTATCCTATGGAAGTGGCAAAAATGAGGGCGGGCAGACTTCTATGGGCAAAAATCGTAAAAATGTTTTCACCTAAACTTGAAAAATCCATGAGCCTTAGAACTCATTGTCAGACAAGTGGATGGAGTTTAACAGCTCAAGATGTTTTTAATAATGTAACCAGAACCTGTGTTGAAGCCATGGCCGCAAGTCACGGCGCCACTCAATCACTTCATACAAACTCTTTAGATGAAGCCCTCGCTCTTCCCACTGATTTTAGTGCGCGAATAGCGAGAAATACTCAGCTTTTTATTCAAAATGAAACGGACACTTGTAAAACAATTGATCCTTGGGGTGGAAGCTTCTTTATTGAAAAGCTTACCTCTGATCTTGCGGCAAAAGCTTGGGAGCACATCAAAGAAGTTGAAGAGTATGGAGGGATGAGTAAGGCGATTGAAGCTGGAATTCCTAAAATGAGAATTGAAGAAGCAGCTGCAAAAACTCAAGCCAGAATAGACTCTAAAAAACAAATTATTATCGGTCTAAATAAAGATGTCCCTGACTTTGAGGAAGATATTCCCGTATTAAAAGTTGATAATACCAAAGTGCGTATTGCTCAACTGAGAAGGCTTAAAGAGCTTAAAGAAGAAAGAGACGAAAAAGCTGTGCAAGTAAAGCTTCTCGATATTGAGAAGGCGGCTAAATCTAATGAAGGTAATCTTCTTGATCTGGCCGTAAAAGCTGCCAGAGCAAAAGCCACAGTCGGTGAGATAAGTACAGCTCTTGAGAATGTATACGGGCGACATACAGCTGTCATTAAATCTATAAAAGGCGTTTATATGAATACATTGGGTGAAGAAAACGATGGTGTAAAGATTTTAACTGGCCTTATTGAAACCTTTGAAAAAGCAGAAGGGAGACGACCTAGAATCCTTATTGCTAAAATGGGTCAAGATGGTCATGACAGAGGTCAAAAGGTTGTGGCCACAGCTTATGCAGACTTAGGCTTTGATGTTGATATAGGCCCACTCTTTCAAACACCTGAAGAGACGGCAAAGCAAGCGGTAGAAAATGATGTTCATTTTATTGCGGCAAGTTCACTGGCCGCTGGTCACCTCACTTTAGTGCCAGCCCTTCAAAAAGCTTTAAAAGAATTGAATAGAGAAGATATCGCCATCGTGGTTGGGGGAGTGATTCCTCCTGACGACTATAAAACTCTTTTTGATATGGGGGTTATGTCTGTGTTTGGTCCAGGAACTGTCATCTCTGAATCTGCGATCGAGCTTCTCAAAAAAATTAAAGTTGTATTAGGTCACAAATGAGTCTGAGAAAGAACCTAAGTGTTGATGAGTATGTCAAAGGTATTAAAGATGCCGATATGACGACGCTTTCTCGAGCTATTACTTTAGTTGAGAGTAAAAAGTTTGAACATCAACAAATCGCCAGAGAAGTTTTAAAAAAGATTATGCCTCTCACTGGTTCAGCAAAAAGAATTGGTATCTCTGGAACTCCAGGTGTTGGAAAGTCGACCTTTATAGAAACTTTTGGAAGCTATCTTATAGATGACCTCGGTTTAAAAGTTGCCGTTTTAGCAATTGATCCCACTAGTTATAAAAGTGGGGGAAGTATTCTGGGAGATAAGACGAGAATGAATAAACTCTCTAGCAATCCCAAATCATTTATTAGGCCAACTCCAAGTGGAATGAACCTCGGTGGGGTTGCCTCTAAGACGCGGGAGAGTCTCCTTTTGTGTGAGGCTGCGGGCTTTGACGTCGTTATCGTTGAAACTGTAGGTGTCGGGCAATCAGAGGTCACTGTATCAAAGCTTGTAGATTTCTTTTTGGTGCTTATGCAACCGGGAGCTGGCGATGATCTCCAAGGAATAAAAAGAGGAATTTTAGAACTAGCTGACCTTGTGGCCATTAATAAAGCCGACGGGGATAAGATGATGTTAGCCAAGCTTGCCAAAGGCGAATATGAATCGGCACTTCACATCTTGCGCTCGAGTGACTTTTGGGTTCCTCCAGTTACTCTTTGTTCAGGCTTAAAAGGTGAGGGCTTAGATAATATTTGGACCCTTATTAATGAATTTTATTCAAAAATGAATAAAGACAATAGAATTAATCACAAGAGAAATGATCAAGTCTTGAAATGGCTTAAAGAGCTTTTCTTTGAGAAGGTTAATAGCGAGATTTTAGATGAACCTGATTTTGAAAATAATTTAAATTCTCTGCATGCCGATGTTTTAAACAATAAGCTCTCTGTGATAGAGGCGAGCGATACTCTTTTCGCAAAAACGTTTAAAGAGTTTAATAAATGATTAATTATACAACTTCTAAAAAAAGACGAGCTGAGTATATTTTGCATGAGCTTGAAAGGCTTTACCCGGAGACACCCTGTCCTCTAGATAATACAAGCCCCTATACTCTTCTTATCGCCGTTTTGCTTTCTGCTCAGTGCACTGATGAAAGAGTGAACAAAGTCACACCAGCTTTGTTTAAACTCGCCTCAAACCCATTCGATATGGTTAAAGTAAAAGTCGAACAAATAAAAGAGATCATAAGACCCTGTGGCTTAAGCCCCAGAAAATCTAAAGCGATTTGGGATCTTTCCCATATTCTTATCAATAAACACGGAGGTCTGGTTCCAGAAAATTTTGAGGATCTCGAGGAACTCCCTGGAGTGGGGCACAAAACTGCAGGCGTCGTTTTGAGTCAGGCATTTGGAATGCCCGCATTTCCTGTCGATACTCATATTCATCGACTCGCTCAGAACTGGAAACTGACAGACGGAAAAAACGTTGAACAGACAGAAAAAGATTTAAAAAAACTGTTTCCCATTGAGAGCTGGAATAAACTTCACCTTCAAATTATATTCTATGGCCGCGAATACTGCACGGCGAGGGGTTGCCGAGGGCTTGTATGTCCCATTTGCACAACTTTGTACCCAAATAGAAAACGACCTATTATAAAAAAATAACTCTCTGCGTATAAAACATTTAATTACACTTAGTGATTCCCCCTTGATGTGAAAATTTTAAGACCTTAAAATAACGTAAGAAATTACTTGCTCTTTAGAAATTGAGTGTTTAGAATTCAGTCAAATCTATTAGATAAAGTTAAGTTTTGTATTAGTTGTTCTTACATAAAAGGGGAAGCAGTTGAAATCACCAAGAATACTTAAAGCAATAGTCCTACTCACTCTTATGTCTTCATCAGTTTTTGCTGTCGCAGATAAAGGTTTCTATAACGAAGTAAAATCTCTTTCGGGATACAAACTCAAAACAGCTCTTAAGAAAATTGTCAAAAGAACTCATATAAATAGAGGTTATGGATCTTTGATGAATGTCTATTTCAACAGTGATGCAGATACGACCTATAATGGAGATGGCTCAATTGTCGATATGTACTCTGAAAACCCATCCTCATACGACCCCTACCAATTTTCAAAGAAAGGTCAAAAGTGTGGAAACTATCAGAAAGAATCTGATTGTTTCAATAGAGAGCATGTTTTCCCTCAAGGTATTTTTAATAAAGCAGCTCCAATGAGATCTGACTTCTTCCACGTTTACCCAACTGATGGATATGTTAATGGTAGAAGGTCAAACTTCCCATTTGGAGAAGTTGATAGACCAGTTTGGGTATCAGCCAATGGCTCTAAACTTGGAAATAATACAACTGATGGCTACAATGGACGGGTTTTTGAGCCAATTGATGAATTTAAAGGTGATATCGCGAGAGCTCTTCTCTATTTTGCAACAAGATATGAAGATAGAGTTACTTCTTGGAACCACACCATGCTAAATGGTACTTCTGATCAGGTTTATGCTGATTGGTTTATCAAACTATTAGTAAAATGGCACAAAATGGACCCAGTTAGCGAGCACGAGATGAAAAGATGTGATATCGGTGAGAAATACCAAGGAAACAGAAATCCGTTTATTGACAACCCGCAATGGGTTGAAGATATATGGGGTCACGTTAAATAAAGAGCACCTTAAGAAAACTTAAGGCAAATTCCTGTTTTGTTATAGCCTGCATTGATTTAACATCATACTATGACTCATATAGATTTTTGTCATACAGGTGGTTGTTTCATTGAGTGATTCGGTATTAATATGTGACATTGATGTTGATTTAGCGCAAAAGCTTAATAAGGTCTTTACAAATGCCAGCTATTTCGTGGCGACAGCCCAAACTGGTAAATGTGCTCAGGTTGAAATAAGCAAAAAGAAATTCAAAATTATCATCGTCGATATCGACCTCAAGAATACCTCTAGTTTTGATCTCCTTACATTTATAAGAATTAACTCTCCAGCTTCGAGAGTTATCTTTACTTATACCGACAAATTAGAGGCGGAAGATCTGGGTCTACTCGACGAAAAAATGTCGTCTAAGCTTGGTATTTGTACCATGGTAAAAAAGCCTTATAGTGATGATAAAATCCTTGATGTTTTAAGGGATGATCCCGCAGAGAGAAAGTGGCAAGAATCAATCAGAGGTAACGAGATAAGCTTTGGAGATGCGACAACACTTTCCGATGCTAAGTTTACAAAAATCGCTATCAGTGAAATCTACCTTGGATCAACGACTCTTTTTGATTTCTATATTAGAGTTGGAAAAGATAAATACCTCAAATTTCTAAATAAAGGAGAGGCATTTTCAAGAGCGAGACTTAAAGAGTACGAAGAGAAAAAAGACGTTGAGAATCTCTACTTTATGACAAAAGATCGAGGTGAGTATATAGAGTTTATGAATAAATTTCTCACAAAGTATTTGAAGAGGAGAAAGATCTATGGAGTGGAAGCTCTCGCGGCGTCAAAAGGATTAATAGATCACTTCGTCTCTGAGGTTTACCTAAAAGGTCTTGATTCCAAGCTCACTCAACAGACCAAAGAGCTTTGTGACAATCTCTATAATATTGTAAAAAATGATAAAAGCACGGGAGCTCTAATAAATGCTCTTTTTGAAGAAAATCCTGAAAAAATATCTTATATGTTCTTGACCTCATTTTTCGCCAATATAACACTTTCAGGAATGCAGTGGGGGGGAGAGTTGAGTGGGAAGTATGTTATCCAAGGAGCTTTACTTCACGAAATCGGAAAATTAAATCTTCCCGACGAGATAAGAGGGAAAGCTTACGAGGAGTTAACGGCAGCACAGAAATTAATTTACGAATCTTACCCCACTGAAGGCTTTAATCTTTTAAGTGGGACCAGTGTTCCCCAGCAAGTTAAGCAGATTATCAATCAACATAGAGAGTTTATAAACGGGAAGGGGTACCCAAATGGTTTGACCGGTCAAAGGATTTTTCCGTTGGCAAAGATTGTCTGTTTTGCAAGTAGCTTCGCTGAGTTTGTTATCTCAAAGAATACGACCCCAATCAAGGCAATGAGAGACTTTATTAAGTCAAGAGAGCAGGTGACCAAATATGATTCAGAATGTATTAAGTCTTTTATAGGGTGCATGGTGAAGAATAAATGAAAGCGTAAAATCTTCTTTTCTTTCAAACGACTAAGACTACTCTAATATGGTGAAAGTGAGTCTTCTAGAGTTTAAACAATCGAACTTCCTTGAATTAAAGTGCATTGAAAAAGAATGGAAGGAAAATTTCAAAAATATTGATCAGCAACTCGAAATTGTTCTCATAGACTTAGCTGAGATTCATCGAAAGGCAGATCTAAATAGTTATTTAGTCGAGACGCCTCAACATTCTCGATATCTATTGTCTCTATTTGGGATAAAAAAATGGACTAGCATAAAATGAAAAAACTTTATTTTATGGCTCTTGTTATGCTTATATTAAAGGAGAGGATGACAAAAAGTTCATGAATAATATCCAGTTTCTAACCTTCGAAGATCCCAAGCTTTTGACGACCTATGCCGCAGTAAAAAATTTAAATTTACCAACCACATTAAAAGCAAAAAGTCTTTTCTCAAGTATTGATGGACTAAGTATTAATATTGAAACGGATGCTCCCCTTGAAGACATGAAAGAGATAACCCTCTCTAACTGTGCTCTTGATGTTCTGGGTGGAGTGAAGTGTGAGTTCTCTCAATATAGTCCCGAGTCTACAGTTTATGACTTTTATTCGACTTATCGATTGGAACTCAAATTTGAAAGCGCTTGGGGAGTAGATGAAGGAACTGGCTTCTCTGAAGACACTCTTGATACTTGGTTGGATGATAACCGAGAGACTTTTTTTCATCGAACGAAAAGTGTTTTAGTTTGTTCAGATAATAATAATCTTGAAACCAATTCTCTTTATCGAGGTGAAGATGTTTTTTTTATGAGAAAGACCTCTTTGGATCATCTCATAGAGGTTATAAAAGCATCTAGGCTCCAGTACATCTTTATCGACATGGAAGATAGTGAACAGGTTTTTCGGCAGATGGAAAAATTACTGGAAAAAATTAAAGCGGTAGAAGATTATACACCCACAATATGTCTCTTTAATATGAAATCAAAGTCTGCTGCCTTGATTAGCGCCTACGGCTATACGAATATCATGAGTTCTAGTTTGAGATTAGATGGTCAAATATTAATGAAGATGATTGAGAAATCTTCAAAATCACCTATTCTTGAGCGTCATAATAAAGAGCTTCTTTTATTTAAAGCGCGAACGGGGCAAATGAGTACCCTTGAAATTGAATTTGAGGTCGAGGTCAATAGTCTTTCAGAAAATATCTTTTCGTTTTATTATGAAAGCGAGATTCCGATAAATTCAAATTTTAGAATATCATGTCCGAGAGATTTTTTCATTACCCTCATTCCAACAACTCAGAAAGTTATTAAAAGAGGAAAAACCCTCTACGTTGGGATGATTAGTGGTGGAGATTTTTCAGATTTAAAGGCCCTTCGCAGGTTTGTGAATCAAGCCATCTTTAATCCTCCAAAAGAATTTAAAGTCTTTGATGAGTTAGAAGAAGAAGTTGATGAGGCTATAGAAAAGTCTAAGAAAACAATTGATGAAAAAGAAGAGGCCCTAGAAAAAGAAATAACAGCCTCTATTGAGAAGAAGAAGTATCCTGGAAAATCAAAACTAAATTAAAGGAAGAGCAGTGGAAAATAAAAAGATTCTCATCGTTGATGATGAAGCCCTTATTTTAGATAAGGTCACAAAAATTTTGTCAGCTTCTTTTGAAAATATTTTAACGGCTACAAATGGCGTAGAAGCTCTAGATGTCATCGCTAAAAATAATGATCTTTGCTGTGTCGTCACAGATATTAGAATGCCTGAAATGGATGGGATTGAGCTCATTAAAGCCGCTCGTTCTCAAGGTGAAGAAGTTCCTTTTATTATCTTCACTTCTCATGGTGATGATCAACTGATGAAAGAAGCTATAAAGCATGGAGTCTTTGATTTTATTGATAAGCCTTTGTTTGCCAATTTATCTGATTCAGTTCTAAGAGGGGTAAAAGAAGGTTTTGCTCTCAAAAACAATAGCGAGACTGACAGCGAAGAAAGAGTCATAAGTGAGTACGAGTCGCTCCTTGCTGATAGTGACGATTAAGCTGTCTCAGTAAAGTCTAGCAACATACCCCTGTAAATAAGAAAGCACTCATTGTGTTCTGCGTTGTTAAAGACTAGTTTAACTCCATAAATTTAACTTATGGGTTCAACTATGAAGCTGATTCTTTTTTTGGGCATTATCCTGGCCTCGTTTAATTCTTTCGCCACTGAAAATTGCGGAGATGATGAAACGGATAGAGCTTACTCCAATCTTTCTTGGGAGCAAGTTGCGACATACAAAATCAATTCTCCCTATATCACATTGACAGCGATCGCTTGCGCGGGGGTTAACTATTCAACAGGAACTATAGAGAGATTTCACTACAGAGATACTTCAGGGGTTAAAAGGGGCTTTAGTTTTAGTCAGTTAAAAAGCTCAGATAGAGTCATTATTTCACGATCAGACTTTCCAGCGGCCGCAAGACTCGTTACTCGCAGATCAGAGCCATTAACACTTAAAGTGATTTCAGATAGTTTAAAAAATGGTAAAAGAACCTACGCTCTAGACTTTAAGTTTGTCAGAAATATGGGAATGGGTTTTTCTTCTACCGACCTTAGAAGTTTCAAGGTTAAAGCTATTGTGGGCGCTGGCGCTAGGGGATCTATAAGTGTTAAAACTCAAAATAATATTGAGTTTTCAACGGTCTCTTTGCGTGTTGGAGGAGACCTTAAGGTTCAAAGTCTTATTTTGTCTGATCCCTATCGTGAGGTTGCACATTATAGTTCTTCCACACTTCCAACGGCCAAACGCTAAATTACTTGAAGTCTCTCATTTTCCAAAGAAGTTGTGAGATAAAAGGCCTTCTCTGCTCACCGGTAGCAACCATTAAAAGCTTTGTGATTTTAAGAGTGTCCGGGTCAGTATAGAGAACGATAAGAAGCTCTTGCAGATAATCTGTACACAAGGTGATATAATTATCCGTTCCAATTCCAAGATTAACATTCTTCTTCTCCCACCAAGAAAAAGGATGATCCTTAAAGTCTTCAAAACTTCCAGTCAGTCTTTTATTGGAGGAAGGAAGTGCGATAAGAGAGACTCCCTTGTTAAGCATTCTGTTTAAAACATCATGTTGGTAATGTTCTACCTCTCTTGCTGTATGGAATTTTGTCTTTACGAAAAGAGTTTTTTCCACTTCGTTTAAAGGCATTCCTGAGAATAGTTTATCTTTAATATTTCCGTGTTCTCTCCAGTCCATTTCATCGAGTTCTTTGTACTCAATACTTTTTTCTTTGAGAGGAATACCCGTTTCGTTTTGCTCAATAACTCTCTGATAGAGGCTATGATAGTAAAAATTGGGATTGATTCCAAGGCTGAGTCCATGCTCGAGTGTATCGATATGCCAAATATTCATAGCATTATCGACGGCCTGAACACCTTTTTTTAACGTGTGAAAGGTCTCTCCGTGGTGAGATCGAATTGAGAAGCCCTTGTAGTGAAGCTTTCTGAATCCCATCTTCATATCTTGAAAGTGACCTTTTCGGTAGAGGTCCCTTTCGTTTCCAACGGTGTCAACATCACTCAAAAATTTAGTCACATGAGGGTTTCTCTCGATGATCTCAAGAATTTGATCGATTTGATGATTAAAATGTTCCCTTTTTCCAGGAAAATTCTCAGCATCATAAAAATCAGATTCCTTTCTAAAGCATGGTGATAGGACAAAGTTGAAGACTGGTACTTTTTTTCTAAACTCCATAAAGCCTTCAAAGAGACCCATAACAACATCTTCTTCGGAGAGTTTATCGTGACCGGGAATTTGTTCTGAAGATTTAGTGGTTGCTCTTGAAAAAGTAAACTTTAGTCTTATAAAGCCTACATTGTAAGAGTGGTAAAGCTCAGAGGCCATATGATAGGCAGCTTCTCTATGGGCACTTCTACTTGTAAGAATAAGTTTTGGGAGAAGAAGAATTTCGAGGTAGCGATCAAATTGCTCATCATCTTTAAGTCTTAGAAGATGATCGACATCATCGACATCTTCAATCTTTACACCTTCACCATAGGTTTCTTTAATTTTATCCCAGTATATCTCCGAGTTTTCCCCTTCAAGCAGAGGTTTTAATCTTGGATACACAAAGTCTGCCGTTAAAGAACCTGTTAAGTGAATATGCTCTTCTCTATAAGGGATAGGAAATCTCTTTAAAAATAACCTAAAGGCTTCACTTACCGGATGGGCCAGAAGTGTTTGGATATCGACTTCACTTTGTTGGTAACCTGCAAGCAGTCGTCTGAATTCTGAAAATGATTTTTTTACAGCCGCATGGTCTTTGCAATACTCTGAATTGATTGCCAGCTCGATTGTATCGTTGAGGGTAATTCCATTAGTTTCACTAATGATTGAAATTAATTGCTCCGTGAGCTTCTTTATATGTTGTGCACTCATTATATTCACCTAAATTTGTTTATTCTTACTGAACCTATCGACATAAATTTCAGTAATTTTAGCTAATTGGATTAATATTCATGTAAAAACCTATTATATTCTTACATCAGTTTCCCAAAGCCTGAAACTTCTTACATAATAAAATTACCAATTACTTTATGGATGAAGCCTCTGGCCATGGAAGGTCTCTTTTTCTACTTCTCACAATGATTTAAGTCAATAAAAACAAAGCTGACTAGTGCTGTCAGCTATTGAGTTTTATCTAGACGCATCAGCTTTAAGTACCTTAAACTATTAAACATCATTTATAATTGTCTTTTTTAAGGAGCCACGGTGGATTCATCTTTTATTCAGTCATTATTTAACTTTATGACGAACAATATTTTTCCCATTATTTTTATTTTCGCAGGTATCGAAGTATTTTTGATTGTGATGATCACGCTTCTGACAAAAAAGCATGAAACTGTCCTTTCTGATGTTTGTGATAATTTGATGAAGGGGTTTACGGATGCTCCGGATAAAGATTCTGATCAAACAGTTAATGAAAGAATTCAAGCATCACTCGATTTTATTAGAAGAAAGGTGACAAGTGAACCTGAAGTAAAATACGAGTTTGCAAAAAATGCAAAAAATATTTCAAAGCGTCCTCTCTATACAAGACACTATAAAATTGAAACCTACACATCGGTCATGAGCACTCTTGTTCAGGTCTTTCCTCTTTTGGGAATTCTTGGAACGATTCTCGCCATCGCTCAAACAGCCGGAGGGGGAAAGATAGATGTTTCAGCTTTATCAAATGCCTTTGTTTTGGCAATGGATACAACGATTCTAGGGATTGGTTTTTCTATCGTCTTTATGGTTTGTGAAAGTATTCTTTGGCCAAAGGTTGAAAGAGTTATTCACGAAAGTTCCAACTTTAAAAAGATCGTCACAGACGTAAGTGTTTCTTCAAATGGATAGACAATTCAAGCGCACAAAGACAGGCGCCGTCCAATTAACTTCATTACTAGATCTTCTGTTTGTCATGATATTTGTGTCACTTCTTCAGCAAAAAGAAGTTTCGCCCCAGAAGCCAAAACCAACTCCAGTTGCAAAGACAAAAGTTGAAAAGCCCAAGCCTAAACCAGTCCCTAAGAAAATTCTTAGCTCGGTTAACGCCACTTTTGATTTTAGTTTGGCTGGGTATAAGGGAAAGTATTTAATGGAGGGCTTGTACAATGAAAAGACAGGAAGCCTCAATCTTGCATCTCTAAGATGGATAGATAAGCCCTCGGTTGATATTGGAATGGTACCTCTTTCTGGGAAGGTCACAGAAGATAAAATGCAATTCACAGGTAGGGTAGAGTTTGAAGGCTGTAAAACTTTTGACCTGAAAAGAATCAAAATTGAATCAGGCTCTCCTATTGCAGGTGTTTGGAAGGGAAGTTATGTTTGTGCACAAGGTTCCACTAATTTGACCCTTACCATCGATTAAAATATCGTCATTTCAATACTTTAGATTACTAGACCCTGAAAAGGTTTCAATTGAAATTGTGCCTCGCGTTAATTCTTGGTAAAAATTCGTTGACCATTTTTTCAAGGAGTTCCATGAAAGCAATTTTTTTATCGCTATTATCATTTGGCCTTTTCGCCAATCCTATTCTCCTAGAGAAATTAGAAAATAGACGGGAACAAGTTAAGTCCTGGGCTTTAGAATGTTCAGACGGCTCGTATTCAGAGCATGTCAACGATTGTCATCAACATGACGTTACTCTTTTTGCGGGCCTTGGCTGCCTTGGAGCCGTTTTAGCCGATGATGCTGAAACAATTAAAAAGCGCTGCGACGATGTTAAAAATGCACAAGGAACTAATGGAAGATGGTGGCGCGGAGTAACCAGAGTTGATGATGGAAAAATAAATTCCTTTAGTCGTGATATGGCCCGAGGTGTACACGCTTACCTTATTGCAAAAGGGCACTTAAACAAAGACTTAGAGGAAAAAGAAGAAGTTAAAAAAAGTGCTGTCAATTGGTTTAAGTGGATCCAATCAGAAGAAGCAGATGAGAAGCTCTGTACTGAATTTACGGCCAATAGATGTCGAATTACAATTGGTGCTAGAAACCTTTTCTACAACACGTTTGGAGCCCTTGATGTCATGCCTCAAGGCGGTGGCTTAGCAAGGAAGGTTAGAAAAAGTGGATGGTATTTAAAAACACTTTTTCACCTAGAAACGATGGTTACAGAAACGGGATATCCTAGGCACTTGAAAGCTTCGTCTCTTTTGATGTACAGAGTTCTCAATATGCAAGAAGGAAAAATTAAAGATAAAAAGATTGAAAAGAAGATGAGGAAAGTTGCAAAATTTCTTCATAAGAAAGATGAAGACAATGCTCTTATGAATTTTTTTAATAATGGAGTTTCAAGTGAACTCGTTGATCAAGTTCTAGCTCAGTGTCCCGTTAACCTTCCAAATCCTGAATTGAATCGAAGAGACTTTCAATGGCAGAGAACCACTTCTGAAGGTATTATCAAAATAACAGATGGACATGACTGCGTTTATTTGATGAATCTTATGATTGCAAAACTTAAAGGGTCTCTTTATTGGTAGGATAATTTTTCGTCTTTGGCACTGGTCTGGGCTTTTTCAGACCAGCAGATAAAAGAGCCTATGTCCTGAGTATTTAAGGATATAATTTCTTGAGTCGCAAGATAGTCAGTTGCCACAAAAGTATTCTTCTTTGTATTCTCAAATTTTACAGTGAGGAGCTTTTTTTGAAGAGGATAAAAAGTGACCTTCAAATGTTTAAAGCTAAATTCTTTCTTTTTCTGAATAGGTGTTTTTACCTCGAACTCTAGAATATATTGACTCGAATCAGCAGCATTAATGACTTTATCTCTTGGGATGAGCTGAAGATTACAATTAAACGTAGTCGCAAAACAATTAAAGGAGATGAATAAGAAAAAAAGAAAAATCATAATTTATCCTGTTCAATTTTTCTTTGATAAAGCTCTTTATTCCAATCGACAAAATCATCTTTCAAAAAAGCTAATAAATTTGAAACAGAATCATTACCCCAAAAGAGGTCTTGTTCAACCACAAAGCTTGGAACTCCAAAAACATTTGATTCAATGGCATCTTTTGTATTTTGTTTAAGTTCTTTTTTTACTTCTCGTTCAAACGTTTTATCAAGAATTTTTTTGGCATCGAAGTCGTGCTGGTTGAGAATGATTTCGAGATCTTCGGGTTCTCCTAGGGTGAGTCCCTTTTCCCAGCAAGATTTAAAAAGAAGCAAGGTCATCTCCAATTGTCTTTCTCCTGAACAAGCTTTTGTTGCAAGCCTTAAAGCATAAAGAGGATTGAAAGGATGCTTGTCCGGCGGATTGAAGGGAATATTATTTTGAGCCGCATAGATAAAGCACTGCTTGAGCATATAATGGCGCTTGGGAAGAATTTCTCCTGGACCTTTCATTTCGAAATAATTGAACAATGTCCCCATTGCGACGGGCTTTAGAGAGACGTCATAGTTTTTAAAAAAACCGGATTTCTCTAAATTAACTACAGAGAAATAGCTATATGGACTTAAAAAATCAAAATAATAGTCAATTTTTTTCATACCTAAACCTTTAAAATTGTGAGCGTTATATTAATTAAAACGATTTTAAACGCAGGAGGGGATTGTGGCGAATTAAATTTGCTGTTACAATGGCTGAGCGCATTAAACGTGAGATGGATCTTCTTTAATACCCAAAACATTCTTTTTTTAAATTTCTTATATGTGGTTGTACGTTTTTACCCGTTGTACGTTTGTTGTGAGCATTTTAAGAAAAATCCGCTAAAGCTACGCTTTTTAACGGGTTATACATGAATCTAATTAAATCATCACAAAAGTCTTTTATTGCACTCATTATTATTTCTTTTACTCTTGTTTCCTGTGGAGGAAATGGAGGTTATGTCCAAAATGTTCAAGTCTCTTCCGAGGTTGATAACTCAGAGGTTCTCGTTTCTGTTTCTGCAGAATTACAAATTGGAAATATCTCTTTAAGTAATCTCACTCTTCCTATTATCGTTCCAAGAACGGGCAGAGAAATTGGTCTGATTTCTATGTATAGAGATATTGAAGGAAGAAATAAATTTGAAGTCGAGCTAAATGTATCTGCGATTGCAAGTGTAGAGGCCATAGTCGCTCAACTTCCAAATGGAAATGTACTTCCCCTTATTCGTGAAAATTCAGTCATTGTTATTCCCATTAAAGATAAGGCTAATGTCTACTTGGCCTTCTCTGATGGTGTTGCAGCTATAGGAGCTACAGTTGGAATTAGTGGTCTCGATTCTTTAGGAAGATCTGTCGGGGAGACGAGTATTTTTCCAAACTTTAATGCGGGTCAAGTTCTAGGAAGTGCAGGTATTTATACTTCTAGAACAGCAGGTAAAAACGGGTTTGGTTTGTTCGTTGATATCAGTAGTGTTATCGATACGAATGATCTGTTAGCTCAACCAACAACTAGATTTGCAGCCTTTAGTGCATCTAAAAGCTCAAGAGCTCCAAGTGCTCAAAAGCTAGTTCTAGACTATAATTCGATTAGTACTTCGAGTTCTAAGAAAAGAAAGATCGATAAAAAGCTCTACAGACTTCATAGAAATAGAGCGACTCTTTAAACACAAAAACAAATAGTTAGCTTATAGGGCCCGTGCAATGCGGGCCCTTTTAGTGGGGGAAAGCTTACTCCCTTTAAATCTAAACTCATTTCACCTAAAATAGGCTAATGAAAACGATAACTCTCATCACGCTCTTATTTTCTTTTTCATCCTACGCAGTTCAAGAGATCACTTTCTCGGCCAGCGCCTTCTCAAGTACAGTTAAAGAACTGGGTGCTGAGGACCTAAAGTCCTCCAACGAACCAAGCTTCTCCGTTGGTTACAAGTGGTTTATAGGGACATATGTTCATTTTCTTCTCGAGATGGAAAATAGAAATTATAAGTTTAATCTTGATGACTCTATTGTCACAGGAGATAGTGAAATTTCTCTCCAAAGATTTGATATTGGTTTCAGATTTGTTTTAACACCAAAGTCGGCAATTAGTGTTTTTGGCTCAAAAGCTGAAGTTTTAAATTTTAAATTATCTAATAACGAAATAGAACTTTTATCTGAGGACTTAAGCTTCCTTTCATTGAATTATAATCAGGTTTTAGCTCAGTTTAGACCCTTTAATATTGGTTTTGATGTGACTTATGATTTTGAAGCTTCTAGTGGAGATGTTGAAAATAGAACTCAGGTGTCAGGGCGATTGTACTCAATCATTGGTCGTAGTGGCCACAGAGCGCGAATCTTTGCTGGAGGGGAGATGGAGAATAAGACAATAGGAACAGATGATATAAAGACGACAAACACCATTGCAGGATTAGAGTACATCTTTAGATTTTAAGCTTCCCAAAAACAAAAAGCGATCTCATAGGATCGCTTTTTATATCTGAATGAAAATAATTATATTTTTCTAGAAAATCTTTTTGTTTTTGAAGCTGTTTTTCTACGTCTTTTTTCAGCTGCTTCTCTTTTTTCTTTGTCTCTAATAGAAGGCTTTTTGTAAGCTTCTTTATCTCGGTACTGTCTAACCACACCGTAAGAGTCACACATTCTTTTGAATTTTCTAAGAACCTTCTCTACAGGAACGCCCTCACCAATTTTTACTTTAAAATTTTCTGATTTTTTAGTCACATTAATCTCCTAAGGTTCACTATTTTAGTCATTTAAAAGTATTCTGGCCACCCGGAAAAGTTTTTTTTGACCGCAAATAGAGGACTATTTAAGTGGGACTAAAGCTGTGACTGATATCTCGTCTTCAACTCCAACACCCATATAGCGTAAGTCACTGATTTTATAATCTTTAAGACTTAGTTTAAAATTTGCTTTCACCATCGATCCCATCTCTTTATAAGTAAATTTGATCTTCTTTCTTATTCCTTTGATGTTGATAATAGCAACGCCATTACCTTTGGCACCAATAGCTTGTTCGATAATTATTTTTTTATGATTCTTTGGATCTAATCTTTTATGCATATGCTCATCTCTGAGCTCAATCCCAGTTTTTAGTGACTTCACAGAAACGTTAATATCTTTTCCAGATATCTTTCCTCCTGCCTTTGTCACATTTCCTCGAACTTTTGTGGATTTAATTTGAAAAGATCCCGCTGGAGAGAGGCTTACATCAACTGTTATACCCTTTGATTCAGCGTAAAGAAGTCCCGTTGTCATCATTAAAAATAGCAAAAGTGCTTTTTTCACTTTTATACCTCGATTTTTTAAAGTTATATTAGCGACTTATCGGCTTATTTGTCCGTTAACTTTAGTTTAATAAATAGGGGGAAGTGATCACTGGGGAGATCCCTTTTCTCTTTCATGGAGTCAGGTAATTCGAATGTCGATGTATAAGGAGGAGAGAATCCTAAAAGTGTGGACTCTGAACTTAGCCTGTGTGAAAACTTCTCATCTATTAGAAAATAGTCAAGCTGCATGGGATACCTGGTGCCTTGCCTGTTAAAGTAACAGTAGCTCATTCTTTGCTCAATGGGTCTTTTAAGGAGCTCAAACACATCTTTGAGCTTCGTCGATTCCAATAGGGGAAGGAACTCTTCTTCTGTTTCATTTTCAAAGATGACACCATTGAAGTCTCCGCTAATGGTTACTGGAATTCGGTCATATTTCTTTGATGTCTTAAGGTAGAGATCTCTTAGATAGTTTATTTCAGCTGCCCTTTGACCTCGCCCCTCAAAATCGACTCTCTTAAGATTGAGCTTAGATTTCAAGTGACATAAAAAGTTCACGTAGACAAAAGAATCATCCAAAGAAAGCCTAAGCTCCATTACTCCTCGGGAAAACTTTTTACCATTTTGTAAAATAGGCTTTGTGTGATTTTTGATTTGGACTTTGTACTTCAAACCTTTTTTGACCATATAGCCCAAATCGATTCCTCGATCTGAATTACTTGGCTCACAGTAGATCTTGTACTTATTGCTAAGGAAAAAGGAGTTAAAGTTTTCAAGGCTCTCAGGTCCTCCAACTTCGGTTAGAAAAAGAACGTCAGGATCAATCTCATTGATCATCTCTTTGAGTTCATAAAGTTGTTTGAGAGATTTATTTGGGAAAAAACTAGAAGTAAAAAGTTGCCACTTCGGAGGATGAAGGGTTTCGAGATCTTCTCCATTATACTTGTCCATGAACAAGTAGAGATCCTGACAATTTAACTGGAAGATCTTGAGCATTTACATAACAAAGTTAAGAGGTAAGCCCACAGCGAAAGTGATGCCCAAAATGGCCACGAGAGCAAACATAACAACGGCAATGGCTTTTAACGCGATACTCATAAAAACTCCTTGTTTCGATTTATATTATACAAAGTTTTGGGGTATCTGTTCAAGCTTTCTTTTCTATTTTAAGTAAGTTACGTTATTTAGATGAAAAATCTAAGCTTGATATCGTTAATTTTGGTTCTTTTGTCTTTTTCAGCTTTAGGAAAGAGTAAGATCCTTTTTCTAGGGGATTCTCTTACTGAGGGGTACCAGCTGCCAAAAAAAGATTCTTTTCCCTCCATTTTAGAAACAATGTTTGAAAAAGATAATATAGACGTAGAGGTTCTCAACGGTGGAGTATCGGGTTCGACCACCTCATCAGGGCCTTCAAGACTAAAGTGGTTTTTAAAAGCAAAGCCAACTCATCTGGTCTTAGCTCTAGGAGCGAACGATGGACTGCGTGGTTTTGATATCGAAACGACCTATAAAAACTTAGAAAAGACTATTGAATTGGCCCGTGAAAATGAAATGAAAATTTTATTATGCGGAATGCAGATGCCACCCAACTACGGAAAAGAGTATCAAGAAAAGTTTAAAAATATTTTCATCAGACTAAAGAAAAAATATAAACTCGCTTTCTATCCTTTTCTTTTAGAGGGAGTAGGGGGAAAGGCAGAGTTAAACCTTGGGGATAGAATTCATCCCAATAAAAAGGGATATGAAGTCATCGCTAAAAAGCTTTATCCCGTTATTAAAAAAGAGCTTTTATGATTATTGATATAAAAGGAATTTCTAAGTCTTATGGAAAAGATAAGAATCAGCTTCTTGTTTTAGATCAGCTGAGCCTCCAAGTTGAAAAGTCTAGCAGTATTGCTATCATTGGAAAATCTGGAAGTGGTAAATCAACTTTTCTGTCTCTGGGGGCTGGACTGGATAAACCCGACACAGGTTCCGTGGTGGTTAATAATCAAGATATCACAAGCCTCAGCGAAAGTGATCTCGCCACTTTTAGAGCAAAAAATATTGGTATTATATTTCAGCAGTTTCATCTTATGCGAAATCTCACGGCTTTAGAGAATGTTCTTTTGCCTCTGGAGATTTTAAAAATAGATAATCCCCTGCAAAAAGCTAAAGACTGCCTAGAGAAAGTAGGCTTAGGGCAAAGGGCTTCACATTTTCCCCATGAGTTAAGTGGTGGAGAGAAACAGAGAGTGGCCATTGCTCGGGCTATTGTCACAAACCCAAAAGTTATCTTTGCTGATGAGCCCAGTGGTAACCTAGATGAAGAGACAGGAAAGGAAGTCATGGAGCTTCTTTTTGATCTTGTGAAAAATGTAGGAACGACCATGATTTTGGTGACCCATGATATTGAACTGTCAAAACAGTGTGATGAAGTGTATCAACTCAAAAATCATAGGCTTGATAAAAGATGAGATTGATTTTTAAAATTGCTTTTAGAGAACTTTCGAATAGTAAAAAATTTGTTTTGTTTTTTATTCTCAATTTAAGCTTAGGTATCCTTGGCTTTCTCGTTCTTCATTCATTTAAAACAAGTGTTAACGAATCTTTGAGTGCTAGATCAAGAACTCTTCTCGCAAGTGATGTCTCTGTGAGTTCAAGAAAGAAACTATCAGATATTCAGGCAAAAAAAGTCGAGAAAATCCTCACGACATTCTCTAAAAATGCTCCCATAAAGTCTTTCGTCTCAGAGATTTATTCCATGGGACAAAATGAGAAGACAAAGAAGTCCAGACTTCTTCAGATTAAAATGATTTCAGGAAATTATCCTTTGTATGGAGAAATCACTCTTAAAAACAAAGAATCCTTCGACCTGGATTTGAGAGAAAACCTTAACCAATCTCCTCTCATCTGGGTTTCAAAAGAGCTGGCCCATCAACTAAAGGTGGATTTAGGGGACAAACTGAGACTTGGAGAAGTGGTCTTCACTATTGATGATATTATCGAAAATGACTCGACAAGTTCATCAAGAGGAATATCTTTAGCGCCAAAGTTGTACGTCAATAAAAAGTACGAAAAAGAAATGGGGCTCGTAAGTCAGGGAAGCGTGGCCAACTATACCTATCAGTATAAGTTAGATAATAGTGAATCCATCGACTTTAAAAAAATGCAAACTGAAATTCTCGATGTCCTCGACGATCCAGCCTTTAAAGTGCTTTTGCCTGAGAACTCAAGTGAGCAGGTAGGGAGAGTTTTGAATTACTTGTCTGATTATTTAGGGCTTGTTTCACTCGTCGCGATTTTCTTATCTGCTATTGGTGCTGCTTTTCTTTTTCAAGATTTCGTTTTTAAAAAGATAGTGGATATTGCCATTTTGAAATCATTGGGCTTAGGGACACAAAGTATTTTTAAAGTCTTCTCTTTGCAGCTTATCTTTTTAGGAACTATCGCTGTCCTTATTTCAAGTAGCTTAGGGGCGGTTATTTTACCGCTGGGAGCAAACCAGTTAAGTGAAGTTTTAAAGGTTCCAGTTTCGTTGTATGTTTCCCTTGAGTCAATGTTGATAAGTTTATGTATTGCTCTTCTTTTTACTTTTTTGATTTGTTATCCCATTATTCAAAAGTTAATTGGTAAAAAATCACACGATCTTTTTGGAGGGGAGAAGAATCTTAAATTTGAGTTTAATAAAACCGACTTTTTCAAGTTTCTTCCTCTACTTGTTGCCATAGAACTCGTCTCAATTTGGCAAGCTCATTCTGTTGTTATTGGTAGTGCTTTTACTTTAATTCTCATCTTAAGCTCAGGCTTGATTTTTCTTATTATTCCCTATGTATTGACTCTTTTACAAAAATTGTTTTTAGACAAAGAGAGAACTTTCTCCTCTGTGGTGAATATAGAATTTGGGGTGAGCTTGAGATTTCTTCTTCGAGAGAGAATTCCAACAACCCTCACTTTCCTCTCTATCAGTATAGGAGTCATGCTTCTGTCTATCATTTCTCAATTAGAGGTCAGTTTAAATGAAGAACTTTTAGATTCGAAAACGAAAAAGCCAAGCCTCTTTATGTTTGATATTCAACAAGAGCAAAAAGAGAGTCTAGTGACTTTTGCAAAAGAAAAAAATATTCCCATTCTCAATCTTACTCCTATGATTAGAGCTAGGATTTCAAAGCTCAATGGAAAAGAGTTTACCAGAGAAAAAGACGAAGGTGAGTTTCAAACCAGAGAGGATGAGCAAAGAGTTCGTTTTAGAAATCGCGGGATTAACCTTACATATTCTAATGAACTCAATTATACACAAACTCTTACTAAGGGTGAGCCTTTTAAAGGAAAATATAGTGGCGAGGGTGAATTTGAGATATCTCTAGACCGTAGGTACGCCGATCGAATTAAAGCTGACGTTGGATCCACAATTACCTTTGATGTTTTAGGTGTAGAATTTAAAGGTGTCGTCACTTCACTTCGTAAAATTAAATGGACTAGCTTTTTGCCAAACTTTTTTATTACCCTGCAAGAAGGAGTTGTTGAAGATGCACCACAAAGTTATCTCGGTGCGATCGATGAGCTGTCGGAACAAAGGCAACTCGATGTCCAAGATCTTATCGTGGATAAATTTCCAAACATATCGATTATCAATGTGTCGGAATTGTTAGAGAAAATTTCAGGTGTTTTTAACTCGATGTCATTTGCGATAAAGATCATGGCCTATCTTTGTATCTTGGTGGGCTTTTTTGTCGTCTACGCAATAATTCAAAATCAACTGCGTAAGAAGCAATACGATATCCTTCTGTTAAAATCTTTTGGTATGAGCCCAAAAAATATAATTATGATTTTTGCCTACAAGTTTATAAAAATTTCTATATCAGCTACGATTCTGGGCTCAGGTTTAAGCTTGATTGTTGGAAACTTACTCTCTCAAGTATTCTTTGATGGAGTATGGAAAGTTGATTATGTTTATTATCTTTACTTGATAATGATAGTCGTATTAATAACATTTCTCCTTGTGCTTCTCAATGCGTCAGGTGTTTATAAAAAACCAATTCGCTCTTTACTAGAATAGGAAAGTGGCTTAATGTTTAGTGGTGTTAGATTTTAACCTCATTGAATTTTTTGCGACTTACGCCTACCAACCTCAATTGGTTTATGGATTCATTATTTTATTTATGACGGCGAGCTCATTTGGACTTCCAATTCCAGAAGAGATGACTCTTGTCTCGGCCGGATTAGTTGCCTACATGGCCGCTCATCCAGGGCAATATCCACCTCCATTTCCAGGAGCTGAGGGAGTAAACCTTGTTACATTGTGTATCGTTTGTTTTATTGCGGTTCTTGGAAGCGACCTGCTCATTTATTTTTTGGGCAAGACCTTTGGACGAAAGATTGTCCATTCAAAGTTTTTTACAAAAAAAATAGGCACGTCTCGATTGGATAAGATTAACAAGCTTTTTCAAAAATATTCTTTTTGGGCTTGTGGTATCTTTCGCTTTACACCCGGTGTAAGATTTCCAGGGCATCTTAGTTGCGGAATAATGGGCGTTCCCATTTGGAAGTTTATTATGGTGGATGGCTTTGCAGCTCTTTTCTCAGTTCCAACACAAGTTTATCTTGTGGCCACTTATGGTGAAGTTATACTTGAAAAGATAAAAGAGTTTAAGCTTATACTTTTAGGCGTTATTGTCCTTGTTCTTTTGATTTGGATCATAAGAAAAATATTTTTTAAAAAGAAAGATGAAACTGTTGAAATAAACATTAAAGGAAGTACAGATGAGATTATTTGATTATATCAACCAGGGTGGACCTATTATGTACATTCTTCTTGTGCTAAATATCATTGGCTTTACCATTTTATTTTGGAAAATTTTCACAATCCTCGGCGCTAGAAAACACAAAGATGCTTTAGGAGCGGAGGTCACTTCTAAATATAAAGGCTACGGAAATACAGATTCAAATATTGCTATTAATATCTTAAAGGACGAAGTGCAGTCAGTGGTCCATGCTTTGGAGTCGGGATTAAACACTATTAAAATCATTGCATCAATTGCCCCGCTTCTTGGTCTTTTAGGAACAGTTTTGGGAATCTTGTCTGCTTTTAAAGTCATTAGTGAGCAAGGTCTAAGTGACCCATCGATGTTTGCTGGTGGAATTGCTATGGCTCTAATAACGACAGTTGGAGGCCTCATCGTGGCAATCCCTCATTTCGTTGGTTATAACTATTTAGTTGGCGTCTTAGATGATTTAGAAATTGAACTTGAGAAAAAAGTCGTTAAAGAAAATTTTCAAAAATAAAAAAACGAAAAGAGAATATTATGGCCAGAAAGTCGAGAAGAGAAACATTAACACCTGAATTAACTCCACTGATTGATGTGGTTTTTCTCCTTTTGATTTTCTTTCTTGTCTCATCCGTTTTTAAGAAAGAAGAACTTGCTCTCCTTTTGAGTCTTCCAAAAACAGAAGAAGGAAAGGGAGATAAAACTCTAAAGAAATCTGTCACAATTGAAATGACTGGTGAGCAGGTGGCCTTTGAGGGGAGTGAACTTTCAATGGAGGATTTAAAACAAAAACTTTCTGACGTCGATAGTAAAACTCTTATTAATCTTCGTGTGGATGGCGATGTTAAGTACCAAAGGCTTGTGAAAGTTTTAGACTCTTTGCAAAAAAATAAATTAGAAAATGTTTCTCTTATAACCAAAAAAGAAAAATAACGCGACACCATAAGCTGCGTCGCAAGGTGCAGTTTGTCTTAAATCACCACAAAAAATCCTAAATTGACACCGATATCAGACCGTTTTAATGGCCCATCTTTTGCAACTTAACCTTTGTTACAAAATTTATTTTTTGACACTTAATGTTAATCGTAAGGAGAGAAAGACATGAGAAAAATGTTTATTATGCTTTCTTTATTCGTTTATTCACTAGCAAGTTTTGCCAATGGAACCAACGAATTTAGACTGCAGTACAATCAAGAAGATTTATCAGTAAAGTATGGAGAGTATTCCGAAGTTGAATTCTCAGTGGAAAGTGATGAAGAATTAGAGTTTCAAATCAACTCAAATGCAACACCTGTTGGATTAATTTTAACTCCACTTGAACAGAACACATTTATTCTTGCTGGTTCTCCTGAATTTTTAGGGAAATTATGTTTTCTCGTTGAGATGAATTCTGTCTCTAGCGATAAAGCTGATACACATAGAGTTTGTATTATCTCTGAAGAAAATGAAAACATAGAGCATCCAAATTTTGAGACAGATAGACATTTAAAGTCTTTCAAAAAAAATGAATATGCAGAGCAGTCAATTGAACTTCTCAATAATTCAAACGATACAACTCTAGAATTTATTCAGGGAGAGCTTCCTGAAGGTTTAGATATCGAAGACGGTAAAGATTTAAAAATTTCTGGAACGTCATCATATGCTGGAGTTTATGAATTTACTGTTCTTGCAAAAAAGACAACGGAATTTTCTGAGCTGTATGTTTATAAACAATTTCAATTAGAAGTTAGTGCAGAAACAGTTGATCGTTATCAGTGTGATGCTGGTTATTATTACGACGAAACTCTTGGTTACTGTGTTCAAAATTCTGGATCAACATGTGAAGCTGGAACTTTTTGGGACCCACAACTTAATGCTTGTGTAAGATACTCAAGACCAACTCATGTAAGCTGTTCTCCTGGTAGTTACTACGACCATTTTCTTTATAGATGTGTGAGAAATTCTTACCAAAGATGTCCATATAACTACGAATACGATTCTTATTTTAATAGATGTGTCAGATCAACGACGACATGTTCGATAGGTTATAGATACAGCTGGACATACGGAAGCTGTATATACGCTGGTCAAACACAATGTGGTAGAGGGACTCATTATTCAAGCTACCAAGGTCGATGCGTTTCTAACTTCTCTTATTGTCGAGCTGGACAATACTGGGATGGTTATACATGTCGATTTAATACAAGACAGTGTCGTCAAGGAAGTTACTACGATCCAAGTTTTGGGACTTGTCGTTCAAGAACATCTTATTCAACTTGTCGTGGTGGTTATAGATATGACCATGGGGCTTTAAGATGTGTAAGAAGAAGTGTTTACTCAAATAGAACTTGTCGATCTGGAAGATATTCTCCGAGTGCTGGAAGATGTGTTTCGCATAGACCTGTTCAAACAAGACCAAACAGACCGCACACAAGACCAAGACCAAACAGACCTGTCATTGTGAGACCTAACCGTCCAGCGCACAGACCTAATCGTCCAACGACGAGACCTACTCGTCCAAATACAAGACCAAATCGTCCAACGAATAGACCAAACCGTCCAACAACGAGACCGAACCGTCCGACAACAAGACCGACTCCAACGAGACCGAACCGTCCAACGACGAGACCAACTCCAACGAGACCAAACCGTCCAACGACAAGACCAACTCCAACGAGACCGAACCGTCCAACGACGAGACCAACTCCAACGAGACCAAATCGTCCAACGACGAGACCGACTCCAACGAGACCAAACCGTCCAACGACGAGACCGACTCCAACGAGACCAAATCGTCCAACAACGAGACCGACTCCAACGAGACCGAACCGTCCAACGACAAGACCAACACCTCCGTCACGTCCAACGACAAGACCAACGCCAACGCGTCCGTCACGTCCAACAACGAGACCTACACCACCATCAAGACCAACGACAAGTCGTCCTAGTAGACCTTCAAGACCTACTACAAGCAGACCTTCAAGACCATCAAGACCTACAACAAGTAGATCTTCTGGATCTTCAAGTAGAGGCTCTAGCACAAGATCAAGTAGCTCAGGACGTTCAAGTCGTAGCTCAGGTAGCTCTGGAAGTTCACGAAGAAGAGGAAGAGGAAACGAGTAACTTTTAATAAAAAGTCATTAATCAATATTAGGGGAGTGAGTAATCACTCCCTTTTTTATTGCTCAAAGCATTAAGTTTTTCAATCCATAAAATAAGTTCTAGTATACCAGCGAGTGAATTGGGTGCGACTCCCAAGCTGTCCCGCAACTGTGAAGAGAATTGTCTCTAAGTCAGATCCTCAAAAGACAAAATCCAATAAACTTCCGAGGAGAAGAAAAATGAATTCAAAGAAAGTACAAAAGGCCATAGAAGCCTCCATTTCTACCCAAGTAAAAGCCATTTTCCCAAACACCGTAAACCACTATGACACTCTTTTTGGAGGAACGGCTCTGAAATGGATGGATGAGTTGGCTTTTATTTGTGCCACTCGATTTTCAAGACAAAGAGTTGTTACTGTTTCTACAGATAAGATTGATTTTAAAGAACCAATCCCAGCTGGATGTATAGCTGAACTCATTGCAAAAGTCGTAGAGGTGGGAAAGACAAGCTGTAAAATTCAAGTTGATATTCATTTAGAAGAAATGTACTCAACTCAAAAATATGTCGCGTGTTCAGGAGAATTTACTTTTGTCGCAATTTCAGAAACAAAAAAACCAATATCTATAACAGGTAAAATTTAAAACAGGAGAAAAAAATGGAAAATCACATGGACAAAGTCAGCTACATCATTGGTCGTCAAATCGGCGGTGACTTCGCTACTCAAGGCATTGGTGTAAACGTGGATACTTTTTTAAAAGGATTCAACTCTTCAATTAAAGGTGAAGAATCTGAAATGGATGCTGAAGAAACTCAAAAAATAATGAATGCTTTTCAAGTCGAGATGGCAAAGAAAGCTCAAGAGATGGCATCTGCTGCAGGCGAAAAAAATCTAGAAATTGGAACAAAATTTTTAGAACTAAATAAACAAAAAGAAGGAGTGATGACAACGGGGACGGGACTTCAGTACTCTATAGAAAAAGAAGGATCTGGCATCAGCCCAACGGCTGCCTCTAAAGTTGAAGTTCATTATGAGGGAAGACTTATTGATGGAACAATCTTTGATTCTAGTTATCAAAGAGGTGAGACAACTTCTTTTCCAGTAGGGGGAGTTATTCCAGGTTGGACAGAAGCCCTTCAATTAATGAAAGAAGGATCGGTATGGAATCTAGTTATTCCCGCTCATCTTGCTTACGGAGAAAGAGGAGCTGGTGGACAAATTGGTCCAAATTCAGTTTTAACTTTCAAAGTTGAACTCGTAAAAGTTTTAAGCTAAATAAGTTGCTCCTCTCTGTAATAGAGAGGGGATTTTTTATGAAATATATATACTTATTTTTACTTTCATTAAGTTCTTTTGCCGTTGCTATTAATAACAATGATCTTATCGTTGTTCATCCCACAACTTATTACCATTCAAATAGTCAGACCATAAACTATTCCAATGAGCTGGTGAAACAAATGAACTCAGTCTTACTTTTTCAAAAAGATCCAAGAACTAATTCTAAATGGTATATTTTAAGAGGTATCAATCAGACTGAAATCTACTCTGTTGCCGGACGATTCACTCCCGAATTCCACGAAGAGAAAATAAGCGTCTCTGCTATTGGTGGGTATCTTACAAACTGTCTAGGAAGAGCATCAGCCTCTTTAATATCCAGTGTTATCGATTCAAAAAATGTCTCGCAAATAAATCTTCATTTAAAAACAAAAGGAATTTTTACGGGCCATTTATTAGAGAGAGGAGTTCTGGTTCCTCTTACTCCTTATGAAGAATCTACTCTTGATGACACAATTGATGGTCTGAACCTTAATGAAGTTCTCGTTTCCCTGTCTGTTAAATCAGCTCAGCAGTACCTTATTGATGCTACCAGAACTGGAATTCTTAGGACATACGACCTTATCAACACTCAAAATAAAAACTACGAAATTAAAATTTTTTATAAAAATCGCCTGATTAAATCATACTCTTCAGTATCGAAAAGCGCTTATAATGCTGCAAAAGAAATCAATATCTATTTTGAAGACCAGTAGCGTCATGCCAGTCATTTCTCTTTACATTAAAATCACAACTCGTTAATATCTTGAGTCTATTACACAGTTTTTAAATTAAAAGTTATTTTATAACACACACAATCAAACAAACAGGTGGTATTGATGGAATCTTATGTAATCTATCTCGTTCCCGCTCTTGGTGTTTTGGCTTTAATTGTTATGGCCGTAAAACAATCATGGGTAGTTGGACAAGATCAAGGTGATGAAAACATGATCGAGCTTGCGAATCACATCGCAACTGGAGCAATGGCTTTCTTAAAAGCAGAATGGAAAGTACTTGGTTACTTTACATTTTTTGGAGCAATTCTTTTGGGTTGGTCTGGAACATTAGTTGAAACAAGTAGCTGGGTTATTGCAATTTCTTTCATTATCGGTGCATTTCTTTCAGCATTTGCTGGATATTTAGGAATGAAAATCGCTACGAAATCAAATGTTAGAACGACTCAAGCGGCTAGAACAAGTTTAAAGCACGCACTTAAAAGTTGCTTTCACAGGTGGAACGGTAATGGGTCTTGGAGTTGCAGGTCTTGCAGTTTTAGGTATTGGTTCACTTTTCATCGTTTTCTATAATATGTATGTCGTTCAAACTGGTGGATCAGCTAATGGTCTTGCAATGGAAAAAGCAATTGAAGTTCTTGCTGGTTTCTCTTTGGGTGCTGAATCAATTGCATTATTTGCAAGAGTTGGTGGTGGTATTTATACAAAAGCTGCTGACGTTGGTGCAGATCTTGTTGGTAAAGTTGAAGCTGGAATTCCTGAAGATGATATTAGAAACCCTGCAACGATTGCAGATAACGTTGGTGACAACGTTGGTGATGTTGCTGGTATGGGAGCTGATCTATTTGGATCTTATGTTGCAACAATTTTAGCAACAATGGTTTTAGGTCGTGAAATTGCGGTCGTTGATAATTTTGATGGTCTATCTCCAATCCTTCTTACCAATGGTAATTGCAGGACTTGGAATTATTTTCTCAATCATCGGTTGTGCCCTAGTTAAAATTAAAGATGAAAACGGTGACGTTCAAAAAGCTCTTAACAGAGGTAACTGGGTTTCAGTTATTTTAACTGTTGTTGCTTCTTTCTTTCATTGTTCATTGGATGCTTCCAGAAGCTTTAGAGCTTAGAGGTGTATGCATTTACAAATATGGATGTCTTTTATGCAATCATCGTTGGTTCAATTGTTGGAGCTCTTATGAGTATCGTAACTGAATATTATACAGCGATGGGTAAAAAGCCTGTAAATTCAGATTGTTCAACAATCTGATACAGGTCACGCAACAAATATTATCGGTGGTCTTATCTGTAGGGATGGAATCAACTGTTCTTCCAATCATCATTTTAGCTGCTGGGATTTATTTATCTCACCATTTTGCTGGTCTTTACGGTGTTGCAATTGCAGCAAGTGGGATGATGGCGACAACAGCTATGCAACTTGCTATCGATGCTTTCGGTCCAATCGCAGATAATGCTGGTGGTATTGCTGAGATGAGTGGTCTTCCAGAAGAAGTTAGTGGAAGAACAGATATTTTAGATGCTGTTGGAAATACAACTGCAGCGACTGGTAAAGGTTTTGCTATTGCTTCTGCTGCATTAACAGCACTTGCACTATTTGCAGCATTTGTTGGTCTTGCTGGAATTGATTCAATCGATATTTATAAAGCAGATGTTCTTGCAGGGTCTATTTGTTGGTGGTATGATTCCTTTTATTTTCTCTTCTCTTTGTATCGCGGCTGTTGGTCGTGCTGCAATGGAAATGGTTAAAGAAGTTAGACGTCAGTTTAAAGAAATTCCAGGAATCATGGAATATAAAGCTAAGCCTGAATACGACAAATGTGTTGCGATCTCAACTGAAGCTTCTATCAGAGAGATGATGCTTCCAGGAGCAATTGCTCTTTTAACTCCAATCATTGTTGGTTTTTCTTTTGGTCCAGAAGTTCTTGGTGGAACTACTTGCAGGTGATAACTGTTTCTGGTGTTCTTATGGGAATCTTCCAAAACAACGCCGGTGGTGCTTGGGATAATGCTAAGAAGTCATTTGAAAAAGGTGTTATGATTAACGGTAAAATGGAATACAAAGGTAGTGAAGCTCACAAAGCATCTGTTACTGGTGATACTGTTGGTGATCCATTTAAAGATACTTCAGGACCTTCAATGAATATTCTAATTAAGCTTACGTCGATTGTTTCACTCATTATCGCTCCTCATATTGCTGTTAAAGGTGGAATGGGTCACGATATGATGGACGATCATTCAGGACATAATCACGGTCTTAATGCTCCAAAGAAAATTGAAAAAGTAATTGAGGCACCTACTAAAAAGGTCACTTTGGTTAAAGAACTTGTAAAGTAATTAGAGTTTATATTTTTAAAAAAAGAAGGGAGGCGGTTGTCTCCCTTTTTTATTCCAATTTTAGCAGCAAAATGGCTTTTGAACGTGTAAAATCTAATGATTTCATGCCCTTTCGTTGACCCATATTGACAGCTTTGCTATCTTTTAAAGATGAAAAATATAGTTATTATCATCCTTCTCAGCTTATCACTAGGCGCTCAAAGTGAATGCGTCCACGAGAAAAGTCTCAAAGGTCATGCCTTAAAGTCTTTGAAGAGTGGTCACGAAATCTTTGTCTTGGTGGGAGATGGCATTTATCAACCAATCTCTCGTGTAAAAATTGAGCAAAATAAAACTTATGAAATCCAAATATTTGATAAGAAGCTAAAATCTAATAACTCTCATGAAGAGTATAATAAAAAATACCTTGAATACTATACCTATGCCCGTATGCAAAAGTACCTGGCCCAAAACCAAGGGGCGTTAGAAAAAGCAGGTCTGCAGATTTCAATCATAGGAAAGAGTATCAAAGGAAGAGACCTTTTCTCCGTTGCACCCGTTTCATTGCAAAAGAAAAAGACAATTCTTATGTTTGGTAGACATCACGGGGACGAGGGAACTGCAAACTGGATCATTGAAGGCTTCTTTAACGAGTACATAAAAAACGAAGCGTTTAGAAATGAATATCAACTTCTTCTCTATCCCATGATTAATCCTGATGGAGCTGAAGCCCATTCTCGTTACAATGCAAATAATAGAGACCTTAATAGAAGCTGGCACAAAGGACTTTTCAGAAGTTATGATGAGATAAAAGTTATTCACCGTGATTTAAAAGAAAAAATGAAAGTGGTTAAAGACGATATTTTTGTCGCATTAGATATGCACGGATCTTTTACAGAGGATTTCATTTACAGAGTAAAAAGAAACTATGTTGATAGAGCTTTTTATCAACATCAGCAGCAGTTTATTGATGAACTTAAAATCTATGATAAATGGCAAAATGGAAACTTTCAAAAATCTAATGGGGATAAGGCGATGGCCAGAATTGTTCTCATTGATCATTATAAAAAAAATGCGCTGACCCACGAGTCAATTAGAAATATCAAAAAGAAAAATCCAGAAAATAGATCTATTAATTCTTTAAAAGATCAAGGTCTGGATATTATCAAAGTTATTCAAAATCTATACTAAGGACAAAATGAAAGTTGAATTCAAAGATGGGGATGGCTTCTATCCTAAAATGTTTCTCAATTGTTTTTTTATCGTCATCACTTTTGGACTTTACCTACCATGGGGGATGACAGCAATCAGGCAAGAGATCTGGGCCAGAACAAGTCTGAATGGTGAGCGATTTTACTATTTAGGACAAGTCAAAGAGCTTATCTTCGGCTATATCATCCTCTCCATGATTTTACTCTTTTCAACGATTACTCAATATGGTTTTCCCTATATTTTTCCAAAAAATATCATGATTATTGCCGTGGGAGCGATTTTGGGATCACTCATTTTTTCAACGATTTTCTATAAGGCAAAACTAGGCTCTTTTCGCTATCAAGTTAATCGTACTCTCTACAATGGGATAAGGTTTTCAACTCAACTAGATTCATTGAAGAGGCTATACCTTATGTGTCTAAAGTGGGGGATTATTACCTTCGTCACTTTCGGAATAGCATTTCCTTACTTTCTCTTTAAAACAGATGTTATAAAATATAACTCCCTACGATATGGAAGCGAGAAGTTTAAGTTTACAATGGTGTTTTCGGACTACATTAGTATCGTCACCAAGCATACTTTAGTTCTGTTAGGCCTTTTTATTGCGTTCTTTTCAGCTTTTACTTTAGCCCAGGTAAATATATCAAAAACCGCTGCAAACTTAACTCCCGGTGCGATTGCTCTATGGAGTTGTCTCTCAATCATTGCTGCGGTTATTTATATGTTTTTTGTCAGTTCCCTTTTTGTGAATCTTTTTAGAAAGAAGGTTGAATGTCTTTCATCAGAAAATATTAGCTTTTCAACAAGCATAACGGTGAGAAGAGCTGTTAAATATCACATCATTAATGCGTTGATTATAATTTGCACCTTTGGAATTGGATTCCCGTTGGCACTGGCAAATAATATTAAGCTTTATGCAAATACAATAACCGTGATAGGTGCGGACCAATTAGTGACACAGTCTTCTCTCGATTCAAATGAAAGCCAAGCTTCTAGCTCTTTTGATGATGTCTTTGCAGATAACTTTTCACTAGATATGTTTGACGCTTTCTAGTGGCCATTCTTTTTAAGGGACAGACTAATGAAAAGGAGCAGGTAAGCATCAAGTTGCTCTTCCATTCAATTTTTGCTGACGAGATAGAATTTCCCCTTGATAAGATTACGATAACATACTTATCGAAAGAAGAAGTGGCTTTCCATTACAATAGTTTTACTTTGCGAATCTTAAGTACCGATCTTTACTTCGATGAGATCTATAAAAGATTATCGAGAAGAAATAAGACTCTGGTGTTCGTTTCTCTTACAGCGCTATTCTCTTTAGTTATATGTTTTTTGACTGTATTCTCTTTTACCGATGAAATTGCAAATTCTATTCCAGACAAATACTTCAACCGTATAATTGAGTCTAATAACTTTTTAGAAAACTTTGGAGACTCATATTGTAAAGTTAACGATGGTCTCAATCACGAGATACTTGAAACTTTAAATATCAAAGAAAGCTATCAGCTTTATCTTTTAGATATTGAATTAAAAAATGCCTTTGCTTTCCCAACACAAAAAATAATTTTTACTCGAGAGTTGCTAGAAGTCTTAAATGATGAAGAATTTTTTGCGATCTTAGGACATGAGATTGGACACTTGCATTTTAAACACTATAAACCGGCAGTTCTCAGATCTCTTTTTCTTGATCTACTGGGAGTAGGATTGTCGAGCTCACTGTTTAAATATTTAGGGGGATTCACGAGCACCAAACACTCAAGAGATGCGGAAAGAGAGTCTGACCAGCGCTCTGTAGAACTCATGAAACAAAGTAAAATAAGCCTGTCGAATAATATCAACGCCATGAAAAAGATTTCTGAAGATAGAGCAGAGAATAAATACTTTTCATTTATAAGTACACACCCTTTGACCTCGGAGCGAATTGACTTTTTTAAACAGGAGCAAGAAAAGAACTTTCCAATAAAAGTAAGTAATTCTAGAGACTTAGTCTCAGAACTCATCAAAACCTGTAAAAAATCTCTTAATAAAATTTAATCAAACATTTGTTTGAATAAATTGTCGAAGTATGTTAGATTTCAAACAACCGTTTTAATTTATTTTTGGAGATTTAATGAATTCATCCCTCGCAATCCTTATGTTCGTGATGGCCCAAAGCCTTTTTGCCGCACCTATTCTCACTCTTACTGAAGAGTCAATTTTAAACCTCTCTAAGAACTCTTCTGTGCCGGAACTCGATAAAATAGAGGCCAACCTCTTACAAGCCAAGGCTGAACAGATGAAGGCAAAAGACATGTTTGGTGTTGAGGGATATGCAGGCTACAATTATGCCGAAACACAGGAGCAAGGTCTTATTACCTTTATCCCGGTCTTTTCTCCCGTTCATCAATACCAGGCGGGTTTAAAGAAAAACTTCAAGTACGGATTACAAGCAGATCTTTCGGCATCGGTAGACAATAGGTCTTCTTCTCGAAACAGCTATGACAGTCTCCATACAACAACTTATTCTTTAAAAGTTAATCTCGATCTTTGGAAAGATGCTTTTGGAAGAGTCACGAGAAGAAAACTTGATAACTTGGAAATGTTGGCAAAACAAAGTGAACTCGAATCTGAAATCAACCAAAAAGTTTTTAGAATTACACTGAGAAAAATTTATTGGGCTTTGATCGCAAATAATCAAAAATTAGAGATAGCTGAAAAACAATATAAACTCGCTCAAAAACAATTAAAGGACTCAAAGCAGAGGCAAAAAAATTCTATCGCAGATGCTTCTGAAGTGGCAAGATACGAATCACAGGCTTCGAGTCGCCAAGGTAGTATTCTTCTTGTGAAGTACGAGAGAGAATCACTCCTTAAACAGCTTAGAAACTTTCTTCCTGAAATTGCAGCCAATGAACTCAAAGTAAAGAACGTCAATGTTGATAGAACGATTCTCGATGTCTTATCTTGTACCACTTTAATCAAGACCCAAAAGCAAGTTCCCTACGAATATACAAAGTATGACGAGCTTGTCTCTTTATTAAAAACAGTTCAGACCAATACAGAAGTTATTGATTCATCTTACGACAATATTGATCTTAAACTTTCTACGGAGTTTAAACAAACCGGAGTAGGTAGTGAGCAAGTTACACCTGGTTCTAATGCTTTCGAGGGAAGTTATAACGAGTCTTTAAATAATCTTGAAGATGGTTTCTCAGCAGGACTTATGTTAACGATTCCAATAGGAAAGAAGTTTTCTGATACTGAAGAAGTGACGAAAAAATATAATGAAAAAAGACTTAAGGCAAATATCAAATCGATGGATAATAGTCTTCTTACGACACATACAGAGATTTCGAAATCAGTTGAGTACTTAACTGAAATTATCGATGCTCAACGTTCCAACTCAAACTCTCTAAAGGTGAGATTGAAAGAGATGGAAAAAAAGTTTAATCAGGCGAGAATCCCTGCATTTCAACTTGTTCAAGATCAAGATGCACTTCTTGATTCGGATATCGCAATCGTTGATACTCAGCTGGCGATATTGAATACTCTTTTAGATTACTTTGTGGTGTTCTCTGATACACCTTGCAACTTTAACAAACTTTAAATTTAAGGATATAAATGAATAATCTAATTAAATTCTTTTTAGACAACTACAAACTAACGATTATTTTATCAATCATGCTTGTTGTTTTTGGAATCATGGGGGGCTTAAAGCTAAACTCAGAGTCGTACCCCGCCGTCAACTTTGCTATGGCCACCATTGAAACTCGTTATGAAGGTGCAACTGCAAAGGATGTCGAAACTCTTATCACTAAGCCTATTGAGGACAAGATTCGAGAAGTGTCAGGCTTAAAAGATGTTAGAAGTACATCAAAGTCAGGGTTTTCTTCCATTTTTGTCAGAGTCGATATGGATAATGAAGATGAAGATGCAGTACTTGATGACCTGGAAAAAGCTGTCAATAGTGTTAATGATCTTCCCGCAGACCTTAGAGAAGAGCCAACTTATAAAGAAGTTAACTCGGAGGAATTTCCGGCGATCGAACTTGCAATTGTTGGAGATAACACAGACAGAAAACGTGACTTGATGGTTGATCTTTTAAAAGAAGAACTGGAAGACAACAAGAGAATCTTAAATGTTAGACCCGTAGGTTTCTTAAAGCGACAGTTTAATATTCGTCTGGATGAAGACAAGATGAACGCCCTCCATATTGGTCTCGAAGAAGTTACCAGTAAGATACGCATGAGAAACGTCGATATCCCAGGAGGAAATTTAGAAAAAAATGGTATCAAGTCTTTGGTTAGAGTTGAAGGAAAAATTAAGACGGTAAAAGATTTAAACAATATAACCGTAAGATCCAATTTTAACGGTCAGAAGGTTTTATTGAGTGATATCGCCACAGTAGAAGATGGAGAAGAGGATGCAAAGTTTCGTGCCTCTTATAATGGTAAGGATGCAACCTTTCTTGTTGTTAATAAAAAAGCTGGAGCGGATACTCTAAAACTTGTTGATGATGTGAATATGATCATCAAAAAATTTGAAAAGCAGTATGGAAAAGATTTTGAAATAAATATTTATAATAACGAAGCGGAGAAAGTAAAAAATAAGCTAGATATTCTTCAATCCAATGCGATCAGCGGATTGGTTCTCGTTGTCGTTTTTCTGTTCTTGTTCTTACCTGGAAAGGTTGGATTAATGGCTTCATTGTCACTTCCTTTAGCTGTAATGGCGACGATTGGATTTATGCCTGTCTTTGGAATGAATCTAGATGCGATCACTATTTTGGCTTTGGTTATAGCACTTGGTATGATGGTCGATAATGCTGTAGTTATCTCTGAAAACTTTGCGAGGTTAAAGGATGATGAAGGATTGGACTCATATGAAGCAGCTAAAAAATCTGCTGAACAATTATGGTTGCCAATTACAGCTACAGCTTTCACCACAATTGCAGCCTTCTTACCAATGCTTGTCACAAAAGGGATCATGGGACAGTTCATTCGTTTCATTCCTGTTGTTGTGACTATCTCTTTAGTTGTAAGTTTAACGGAAGGATTTTTTCTCCTTCCCATGAGATTAAGATTTGTTGGGGGAGATAAGAAAAAAGGCGAAGAAAAAGCAGAGAAGAAAGTCGATTGGTTTCAAAAGTTTATCGATAAATTTGAAGTCTTTATGGATATTTGCGTAAGAAGACGATATATCGTTTCAGCCTTTTTCTTCATCTCAATTTTTGGTGCCCTCGCTTTGATGGTTGTTGGAAATAAATTTATGCTTTTCCCACCAGAACAAACAGAGGTTTATATTGGTAGGGTAGAGATGCCTAGAGGGACTACAGCAGATGAGACTATTAAAGAGCTTGATCGAATCTCTATTGAATTGAAAAAAGAACTTGGAGATTGGTCTAAGTGGGTGACAGCGCGGTCGGGAACATCTTCGATGGGACCTAATGATCAGCAAGGTGCAACTGGTGAAAACCATGGGCTGATTATCGCTTATGCTTCAAATTATGCTAAATACAATGTTTTTTACAAAGACTTTGTCGCCAAGATGCAGAAGGTAGAAAGTGATGTTGCGACGAAACTTAAATTTGAGGAACTTGTCAACGGTCCTCCTGTAGGGGCTGCCATTAATGCAACTTTCAGATCTAATAATGATGAGAATTTAGATGCAATGGTTAATGAGATTATCGCACAGATGTCAAAGGTTGACGGGATTTACGACCTTGAAACAAATGATATTTTAGGAGAAGAGGAGATAAAAGTTCTTATCGATTACGATAAAACTGATCAGCTTGGCCTGAGTGTGAATTCAATTGGAAATGCCATTAGAACTGCTCTTTCTGGAACGATGGTTTCTAAGGTCATTCTCAAGGATAAAGAGGTCGACTTAAACGTCCGCTACTCAGATAATATTCGAAAGTCTGTTAAGAACCTTGATAATATTAATGTTATGGACTCTCAGGGAAATCTTGTTCCTGTTAAAACTCTTGCACAAACGAAAATTACTGATGGTTCAGTAGAGATTAAAAGATTTGACTATAAGAAGTCTAAAACTTTAACAGGTAAAGTTAAAGGCGCTATGACTTCAGTTGATGCGAATGCTAGGTTGCAGAAAATATACGATGAACTTCTACCTAAATATAATGATGTTTCTCTTGTTTTTGGTGGTGAATCTGAAAGCACGAAAGAATCAATGGAAAGTTTAGGCCAGGCTCTCATTTTAGCTTTAATGGGGATCTTCGGACTTCTTGTTTTCTTGTTTAAGTCTTACCTTCGACCAATGATTATCATGTCGACGATTCCACTTGGATTGATAGGTTTCTCAATTGCTTTCTTTTTTCATGATAAAGCGATCTCCTTTCTTGCCATGATTGGTGTCATTGGACTTGCTGGAATTATTGTTAACTCTGGAATCGTTCTTATCTCTTTTATCGATGAATTGAAAAAAGAGGGAAAACTGGAGCTAAAGGACATCTTAGTTAAGGCTTCCGGAATGAGACTTCGAGCTGTTCTTGTTACTAGTTTAACCACCATTTCAGGTCTTCTGCCTACTGCGTATGGTATTGGAGGAAGTGATTCAATGCTCGTTCCAATGACGCTCGCTATGGCGTGGGGACTTACTAGTGGGACGATTTTGACTCTGGTGTGGGTACCGTGTGCCTATGCTATACTGGAAGATTATAACGCATTCTTAGCGAAGCTTCCTTTTCTTAATCGCTTTGCAGACAAGAGTGAATTGGAAACGGTATGACAGCTGAAGAAATTTCGACTAAAGAAAAAATTTTAAAAGTTGCACATAAGCTCTTTGCTGAAAAAGGACCAGATGCTGTAGGCGTTAGAGAGATAGCAAAACTTGCTGATGTCAATGTCGCGGCTATAAACTATCATTTTGGCAGCAAAGAGGCCCTTCATCTAGAAACTGTCAGTGCTTGTATGATGAAAATGAATCGTGAGATTAATAGTTTGTACAAAGTTGGGATGACTATAGAGCAACTTGTGAGTGTTCATTACGATCATCTTCTTGACAATAGAGAAGATCTGATTACAAGTTTTAAACTTTTTTTGAATAAGACTGATGCTCCTTTGATTACCCATAAAGATGATAAAATTGTAGGGCCTCCTGGGGGAGCTATTGTCATGAACTGTTTAAAAGAGCAATGTCCTAGCGCTAGCGAAGATGATCTTTTTTGGGCGACAAGATCAATTATGACTCAGGTTATTCATAGTGCAGTGTTAATGTGTAATCATGAGAATTCAATCTGTGCCAATACAGGTGTTGATGCACCAAAAATGAAAAATCATATCCTTCGACTGGTGAGAGCGGTGGTGAATGATATTAATCTTTCGAAATAAGCTTACTCGTCAAAAAGATTAAAATTGCAAGAATTAAGCTGGCAATGATTGCAGAAAAATATAAAAACTTTATTTTTAGTCCAGCGTAGCAAAATCCTATCGTGATCAAAAAGGTCAAGACTCCACGAAACTTATCTGATGAAAAAACAACAAAACTTGTAATGAAGCTTATTCCTACAAATAAAGCTGGAAAAGAATTTAGAGTCGTACTGATAATTTTAAAATTATGAAGAATTTTATCTCCAGGTCCACCGGTAAGAAGCGCGATAGTACTAAACGGATGGGTCGAAACAGGGTAGATCTCATAGATCACAAAACAGAAGATACTAAAACTTAAAGTGGAAAAAATCCATCTCTTTACCAAAGTCATATTTGTCACTCTTTTGATCATAGCAAAGCTAAAAGATTGGATTAGAAGGTAGGGCCAAATAAAAAGAGTGCTCATTCTCATATTTTCTTCAAATGAATATAAAGGGAGGAGTCTTATATTACCAAAATTTATGTGCGCACTTAAAAGGTAGAGGAGATTAAAAAAGATAAAAGATGCGATAATGAGAGCTGTTTGATTTTTGTGAGTTATTTCCATGGTCGTATATTCCCCGTTTTCAATATTATAGATGAATTTTTATGACAGGCCAATTTAGGGCCAAGAAAGCCTTTTGATGCACTGCGAGGTGCTTAAAGTCTTTACACTCCTCAAAATAGTGACAAAATGCCATCGTCTTTTCAGACACTTACCTCGATATCCCGTGGCATTCATTTTGCAACTTATACCATAATTCAGAAAAGGAATTTTGAACGAAACCATAACTTTAGGGAGTTGTATGCACGGTTTGTTTATTATTCTTTTATCTCTAGCGGCTTTTTTAGCTAGCCCACTTGCATACTCTCAAGCAAATCTTTTAGGTGTTACTGAGGCAACTTCGGAAACTTCTGTCGATTCAAATAAAGAAAAATCTATTCTTAATAATTTTAGTTCTACTATTGGAGCTATGGGAAGGTCAGACTTTAAAGAGACTAGTGATGAGACCAAATATGTTGGTTCTCAACTAAACCTTGGAGTTGGCTACCGTTTTAGCAGTGTCGATTCAGTTTTTCTCAACAACACAATGTTTAAAGACTTGGAAAATGACTATGAAGAATCTTTTTTAGATTCTAGATTAACTTACACCAGAGCGGGTATCTACAAAGCTGGCAATATGACAGTTAACTTGGGGTTAATTGGAGTTATACCGGTGAGCGAAAGATCAATAAAAAGAAACCGTTTAACAACTGCTTTTGAGATTAGTCCAACTTTAATTTTTAATATGGAGGCTTATCTTCCAGGGCTAACTCTTATCTACATACCAAGAGTAAGAAAAAACTTTAACAAGTTTGAAACTGATATTAATGGAGCAAACCTAACAGAATACAGCATGCTCAATATTCTTGTTGGAGCTTATAGTATTAATGAGAAGATTTCACTCTCTTCAACTCTTGTTTATATTACTTCTAGAACATATGTCGGAAGCAATAATGATCCTTCATACCTAACGGCACAAGACATTACTTACACATTTAATGGCACTTATTCAGCTAGTCTCGGTATTGAGACAGGTGGTCAGGTAAGAGCTTTAGAAAGGGGACAAGATGAAAATATTAAAATATTTGATGCAGATACAACACAATTTTACGCAGGGTTTAACCTTAGATTCTAATTTTTCTCAGGAGAAAAAAATGATTTTTAAACTATCACCATTTATCTTAACAGCTGTACTCATCGTCGGGTGTGCTAAAAAAGCAGACTATGAGGAAGTGCACAAAGAGGTAGAGGTCCAAACAAAGGGATCTTTCTTTACTCCATTTAGCGAAAACAGAGCTGAGTCTCAAGCTTTTGCTAATGAGTCCAAGGGTGAAGCGATAAAAGGAATGTCGAAAAAATACTTATACGTTCCAATGACATTGGGAACTCCTAGAGAAGTTGCAGAGGCGAATCCATTTTACCAAGGTGATACAAAGCTAGTTAGAATGCAATTTAGTAAAGATGGTCTTGAAGTTCTTGAAGTTGAAAAGGATGGTCGATTTGCTGAAAACGCTCTCAATAACACTCCTGTCCTCACTATTCCGGGTGATCATTTAGCATTTCAATGTAAAGAAGATGCCAATGGAGATTGTTCAAATGAAGAAGAGGAAAATGAGGACGTAACGTGGAATCAAAAAAACTACTTTAAACCTGACTATGCAGAACTTAACGTAAAAGAGGTAAACTTCTTAGATCTTGTTAATATTGAAGGTAACGAGTGTGTTATCCCAAATGGCGTGCGTTTAGTTAATTACGAAGTTAAAAAAGATGAAGTTCTTAATATTGAACTAGAAAAAACATATAAGTTAAATAAGTCTTGGGAGTGTATTAGAGATAATTACTATAACGATAAATTTTCATACAACTCATTCAAAGTAAGATTTTTCTACTCTTTAGTTGCTCTAGATACTCTTGCGTCAAAAGATTACAAAGCTTTAAACTACCCACTTCAAGATCATGATGTATATGGTTTATTTAAAGAAGAGAAAAAACAACTTAACGCTGTCTTTGATAGTCAAAGAGAGAAAATGATCTATCTTGCAAACAGATGGAATCCAAATAAAACTGTACTTGATTACTACTTAAGTGCTTCTTATTCTAAGCCTTCGAATGCGGCTATTCTTGATGCAACAATGAAGTCTATGGATGTTATGAATAAAAACCTTGCTCGTGCAGGGGCTAAATTCAGACTAAATTTTATTAAACAAACAAAAGAAAATGAAAAATCTCCAGGAGATCTACGGTACAACTCGATTGTTCTCATTGATGATCCTCTAGCAAATGGTCTTCTTGGTTATGCACCATCAGTAAAAAACCCTGAAACTGGAGAAATAGTACAAAGTCATATCAATATGTATGGTGGGGTTTTAACTTCTGGGACTCGTTGGGTTTATGAAGGTGCTGTCGATATCATGGAGCTTCAAAAGAAAGATGGCTCAAAAATTGATTCTGGAATAAAAGTTGCTGCAAGTGCATTGGCAAGCGATACTCTTCCAAGTGCTCTTGGTAGTGATAATGTTGCAAGCACTGCACGCAACCATGAATCATCTGTTCTTTCATCTTCTTTTGTTGGACAAGACCTATTAGTAACGGGACATTCAGATGATACTTCTCATCTTGATGGTTCTTCCGTTTCAGCGCTAAGGTCAGAGTTAAAAGCACAGTCTAAATTAAAGAAAAATTTTAAAAGAGAATTTGATCAATTGATGTCAGGTGAGCTTGGAATTAAAAATGAGTTAGAAAAAAGAGCGAAAATAGCGGAAGGAAAAGAGCTTGGTCTTGCTTTTCACGCGACACATGCCCCTGAATTCTTTCCAATTGCAGGAACAACTAAGGTTGTCTTTCCAGAACTTTTAACAATTCCTGGAATTATTGATTCAAAAACAAAGATTTTAAAAAGATGGATTGAGCTTAATGATCTTCAAAAAGAGAAAGTAAAAGAAGTCATAATGGTTCATCGTTATACAACAACTTTTGTTCATGAAATGGGACATAGTTTAGGACTAAGACACAACTTTGCCGGTTCTACAGATTCAGAGAACTTCTATACAGACGCTGAAACTTCTTCAATCCTTGGGATTGAGAATGCTAAGGCAGCGGCTTATTCATCAATTATGGATTACGGATTCTCTGAGTACAACGAACTAGCTTCATTCGGTAAGTATGATGTTGCAGCTCTTCAGTATTCTTACTCTGGTGAGATGCAAGCAAAAAATGGTATGGGAATTAAGGTTCCTGGAAATATTCTTCTTGATGACTTTAAAAAGAGTCACAACGCTTCAATTGAGAAAGGTTTCCTAGAAGCAGTAGCTCAAATAGGTGTGAAAGAAACAGATTTTGATAAGGCTTATCAGTTAATAAAAGAAAATGTTGATAATCCAGCTAACGCTGAAATAAGACCGATGTTAGTTTCTCTTCTTTTTGAAGCAGATAAAAAGATTGCTGACTTTAAATTTTGTACTGACGAGAATGCTGGACTCTCTTCAATCTGTAATAGGTTTGACGAAGGATCGACTTTGGTAGAGATCACAAAACACAAGATTGAAAGATATAAAACTTGGTATAAGTACAGAAACTTTAGAGACGGAAAGAATACTTTTAACACTTATGGGCTTCCAAGTTATGTGCAGTCTAGATATAGTGAGTTTGCTTTTGTTAGAGATCTAATTGAAGATTATGAAGTCTATGCTCAATTTTTTCCAAAAGAAATTATGGAAAATGGTTGCTCACCAGCTCAAACAGCTCAAAATGCAGTTTGTAAAGATATCAATGACAGAAGAGATGCTCTACTTATGGCCGGAGACTTCTTTATAGAGATCTTAAAGACTCCTGACTTAATCTGTGCGGTGGCTAAAAAAGATGACGATAAGAAGATTGTTGAATTTAAGAAGCTTCAAGGTATCTACGACTCAGTAAAGTATAGTATCGACAAGCATTTGATTACTTCTTGTTTTGATGAAGAGGTTAAGAAACACCTTCTTGCAAACACTGAGACTAAACCTGATGGATCATCTGTTGCAGCACCTTTGGTCGTTGTTGGAGAAAATGGTAAATACCTTAATGGATTTAAAGATACGAATTCGGAATACAAGTATGCTTCAGATAGAGCTGTAAGAGGAATTTGGATCGATAAAGTTTTAGCGATGAGAATGCTTTACAATAGAACGTCAAGCAAGTCTGCTACTGATAGAAATCACATGGCGCTTATTGATCATCCGGCTATCAAGGCGAAAGTAGAAAATGTTGTAAAACACATGGTTTTAGGAAAGCCTCTTGCGAATCCAATTCCATTTACAATGGAAAACGGAAATAAATTTATCGCTCCTTATGTTTTAGGAAACGATTATAAAGTTGAAGAGATAGAAAGATACTTTGGTTGGATCAAAAGAGAGTTAGGTCTTCCTAACCAAGGAGAGGGTAACCTTACGAAAGCTATTCTTTCTCAACTGACAGTTATGGATTTAGATTTTGATACAGAAACAGAAGAGCTTGCATATCTTGCAAATAACTATGTATCTGTTCAGAGACATAATACATACGAGAACTTAAACCTTAGTGAGAATATGAGATCAATAGTCGTTGGAAGAAACAACTATGTCTCTTCTCCAGAGAATTCTATTGCATACTTTATTTCAGGTATTCAAGAAACTAAGACTGAACTAGAGAAGATTGACAAAAAGGTAATAGCTGAGGTTTTAAAGGCGAGAACAGTTTTAGCGGTTCCTAGCGATCTTACTAAAGAGGAACTAGTCTTTTGGAATACAGAAGAAGGGTACCAAATGGCCATTATTAATCTAGCTAAAGCTGAAGATGAGCCTCTTCCACTTGAAGCCTTTACTGGAACTTTTGGTGAGGAAGCAGGTGTTACACTTCATAAGCTTTACCTTGCATCAATTGAGAGTAAAGGTGTGAGATTAGAAGAGATCGTAAAGATTAAAGCTCAAAACACTGCTGCTATGACAACAGCTCCAGCTGATGCAACTGAAGAAGTGAAGAAGCTTTACGCTCAAGACCTTGAAGTGTTAGTTGATTTCCTTAATGGAAAATTATCGGATGAGGTTTTAGCTTTTTATAAAACACAATTGAAGCTCCTTCCAGCTCATCAGGATACTGTTAACAACTAAAAAGTTATTTTTATTGAATGATACAGAGCCCAAAGTTATACTTTGGGCTTTTTTTTGTGTTAAAATATCTCAATGAGCTCTCTTACACATAAACAAGAAATCAATAAAGTAACCTGGATCAGCGTTGGGGTTAATTCGTTTTTAAGCCTTATAAAGATGATCTCCGGTGCGGCTTTTCAATCCAATGCTTTATTTGTTGATGGAATTCATTCTCTGTCAGATGTTGCGACAGATTTTTTTGTCTTGATTATCTCTAAATTTTCCAGAGAAAAGCCAGATGCAGAGCATCCCTATGGGCATGAAAGATTTGAAACTCTAGGAACTACGGCCCTAGGCTGCGTCTTGATCTCTGTGGGAATAATTATTTGTTATGAAAATATTCTTGCTCTTTTAATTGGGGAGTACACGGGGGCTCCAAATATGCTCTCTATTGTCGTTGCTTTTATCTCGGTATTAGCAAATGAATGGCTCTTTCGATTTACTCTAAAGACCGGCAGAAAAGTAAATTCAAATCTTATCATTGCTAATGCCTGGCATTCTAGGAGTGACGCTTTAAGTTCAGTAGCCGTTCTTGTGGGTTTGTTTCTTACATGGATGGGGTTTGCATGGATGGACTCTATCGTTTCTATCCTCGTTGGTTTTATGATTTCAAAAGTCGGCTGGGATTTTTTATGGTCTAGTATAAAGGAGCTTGTCGATACCGCTGTTGATCTTGAGAGAATCGAAGAGATAAAAGACTTTATAAAACTTATTGATGGCGTGAAAAGCTTTCATAATCTTAGATCGAGGAAGATGGGACCCGTGGCAGTTCTTGATGTTAATATTCAAGTCCGACCTGACATATCTGTTTCTGAGGGACACGAGATCGCTACAACGGTTGCCAATAGGATTATTTCAGGCTTTGAAGAGATCAAGGATGTCATCGTTCACATCGATATAAAAGATGATAGAGATAATGGAATGAATTTTACCCACGAGAGAAAGTGTTATCTTCCTTTGAGAACTGAGATCGAAACTAAGCTTCGGTCTTTGGGAATTGAATTTGATAGGCTTATTCTCCACTACGATAATAGTTATATTGACATTGAAATTGAACTCACAAGTAATCAAGATTCAGCCCATGTAAAAGAGCTAATTGATAAATTCTCTTGGTCTCGTGGAGTTTTATTTCTGAGAAGGATTTAAATTTTTTCTTATTGAAGTCGACGAAAGATCTTCATAGGGATGCTCTCCTAAAAAAACAACTTTAAGGTTTTTGTAATGACCAAGTCGGTTGATTTGATCACGTTTTAGACTCTCATCATTGAGTCTATCGACCACGTAAAGAGTGGAGATTTTCTGAAGGAGCTCATCCGCATTTATCCACCGATCAATTGTTATAAAAGTATCAAACCCCATTAACAAAGAGAGCTTCTTGTTTGGGAAAGCGTCAGCGAGACCTAGGAACCAAGTATGAGTAGGGTTTTTAGTATTGGCTTTTGCAAATTGGTCAAAAACGAAAGACTTATTTTTAAATGAACTGACTTTTTCTTTGAGATCTTCTAAGGAAGAAACTTTATCATTGTGATCAATTAAATTTTTGAAGGGATTGTGGTCGGGAATGACAACGACCGGAACATCTGATGGTACTAGTCTTAAACAACTTGAGTGGCCTTCGTGCCAAGGGTTGAAGCTTCCACCATAAAAGATAATTTCCGAAGCCTCACAAAGAGATGTGTGGAATGTTATAAATTCTTCTAAATTCATAGATTATACTCTAGCTTTTTTCCTAGAGTAATTCCATCAGTATCAATATTTGTCTTATAGACGAGAATCTCAACTCCAGCTTTTTGAGCTTCTATTAAGAGGCGAGCGTATTCTGGATCTATCTCTTTTGCTGGCTGAAAGACTTCACCATCCTCTCTATTGACAATATAGAGCATACAAGCGCGAAACCCTTGCTCCTTTAATATTGTAAGTTCTCTTAGATGTTTTTGGCCTCTTGTTGAGACGGAATCGGGAAAAAGGACCAAATTTCCTTCACCTTTGAGTGTCACATTCTTAACTTCTACATAAGCATCGGGGTGTGAGTCGGACTGGCTAAGAAAGAAATCTATTCTCGATTCAAAAACTTTCTTTTCAGGTTTAATCTCTTTATAACTACTAAGTTCAGGGATTTGACCATTCTCTAGGGCCTCTTTAACGATTTTATTGGTAAGAGCTGTATTGACACAAATCCAGGCTTTGCCGTTATGGGTGAGCTCTAGTGTGTACTTCATCTTTCTTTTGGGATCATCATTTTTAGAGATAAGCACTTTCCAGTTTTTTTCCCAGCAAGTCTTCATACTTCCAGTATTTGGTACGTGGGCATGAACTAATTCTCCAGACTCCAATTCTATGTCCGAGAGGAAACGTTTGTAGCGGTCGAGAATTGTGGCCATCATAGTGGGATTTGAGAATTTCATGAGTAGAATATAGCGGAAATATGATGAAAAAAAAGGGCCTCGTGTTAACGAGACCCTAAAGCTATTCAAAATTAAATTGTCTATTATAATTCAATTCCAGAAGCTTCTAGTGCTTTACCGTGAAGTTCTTTAACGATTGCTTTCATGTTGTCTGAGTTTGTTCCAAGACTAACCGATGCTTTATCGATAACAAAGTCTAATTCTGAGTTGTTACCAATTTGAGCTGCACTTACAGCGCTTATGATTTCACTTGGATTAACGCCATAAAGTTTCTGAGCAAAGTCAGCAACGTCAGCGTCACTTCTGTCTGTTAGAGCAGAGAAGTCAGCAACGTTCTTAGCTACTTTTGCAGCTGCATCTGTAGATAAAGAAAACTTATCAGCATATGCACTTGTAAGTTTCTCTAAAAGAAGGGCTTCTTTGTCTGCTACGTTAGAAACCATATCTCTTTCAGCGATAGATCCGTCAGTGTTATAAAATTCCCAGTAACAGTCGTCATATAAGTAGTAACCCCAATAATCATATTGTGGGTAACAGTTGTAATGCCAATCTGGTGTGTAAACTGGTCCGCCACCAACTGTTGTTGAAGAGTTACAACTTGCAAGTCCTGTTAGAACTCCTAGTAGTACTAAAAGTTGGATTAAAGTCTTTTTCATAGAAATCTCCTAAATGTTTCTAAAGTGTTTATATCGTCTCGATGAACATAATGTCCTTTTTACGTATCCTTATTTTTATAAAATCTGAGTGAATTTGGCTGCTAAAATAGGTTTACAAATACTTACTAAGATTGGTCAAGAAATGTGTAAATACCTTCACAAGTGGTATCGAGTTGACACTTTTATAAGGATTTTTAATTTTATTTAAGTCTAGAAGAGGAGTTTGCAAGGAGGCTAGGGACATTTTGTCACCAGAGAAATAAAAAGGGCCGACAATTGCCGGCCCCTTCACTATGAACTTAATTTAATAAATTATAATTCAATTCCAGAAGCTTCTAGTGCTTTACCGTGAAGTTCTTTTACGATTGCTTTCATGTTGTCTGAGTTTGTTCCAAGACTAACTGATGCTTTATCGATGACAAGGTCTAATTCAGAATTGTTACCAATTTGAGCAGAGCTTACAGCACTTACGATTTCGCTTGGATTAACTCCATAAAGTTTCTGAGCAAAGTCAGCAACGTCAGCGTCACTTCTGTCTGTTAGAGCAGAAAAATCAGCAACGTTTTTAGCAACTTTAGAAGCAGCTTCAGTTGATAATGCAAACTTCTCAGCATAAACATTTGTCAGTTTTTCTAAAAGAACAGCTTCTTGATCAGCAACATTTGCAACTAAATCTTTTTCAAGTAGAGTTCCGTCTGTGTTGTAGTATTCCCAGTAACAGTCGTCGTACATATAGTAACCCCAGTAATCATAAACAGGGTAACAGTTGTAATACCATTGTGGAGTGTAGTAACCACCAGATGTTACTACTGTGTTACAAGATGCGAGACCACCTAAAAGTCCTAAAAGAACCATTAAATTTAAAAGAGCTTTTTTCATTTTCTTTTTCCTTTGTTGTACGTTTTTGTTAGCTTTAAGTACTTTGTACAAAGGATGATGGCAAGGTAGAGTGTAAAAAATCTATAGGGAAATCTTAATTATTTTTCCAAGCTCAGGACAAGTGAAAATTATTTTATCCTGTGAGTCTTCAAAAATAAATCCAACTTCAGAACAACCATTTGTTCCTAACATTTGAAAATGGGCAGGACGGTAAAGTCCTCGCTTGTCTGTGGTAGATTGAATAACCTCAGAGCCAATACCTGGAGTTAAAGCTGAAGAGAGAAAAAGAGCTTGTTTAGAGCGTAAGAGAGTATGTTTAATACGTCTTGCATCAGTTTTTGATTCTGTGTTTCCAGTATCTAAACCCTCATAGAGAATTTGACTTGCCGTTTGTGATAGAGCGGTCTCTCCTTCGACTGAAAGAACAAACTTTATAGGACTGAGCTTCGTTGCATGGACTTTAAACTGGTTTATACTGAGAAAACCATTTGCAAAGTCAAAGCTAATAATATTTTGCGCGCCGTTGATACTTGGACTATTAAAAAATGCATGGTCTCCTGCAGGATTAACTAAAGGAAGCGGTCTACTACTGGCCAAGTCAAATTGGTAATCCAACTTTATATCAGTTTCAAACTTTAGGCTCTCAGCAAATGAGTAAAGGCCATATGATTTATCAAAACCATAACCTTTGGCCACGATGAGATGGGCCTCACCTTTTGAGCGATCTTTGCCTTGGTAGAGGAAGTGTATTGGAAATTCATCCTCACCAAACTGAATAGTTTTTAATCCCCCCTCTAGTTGGAGATAAAGTCTATTTAGTTTCATCTCTACAGGTCTGTCAGCCCAAGGTGTCAGTGGAGGTCTTTCGTTTTCGGGTCTTTCTCCTAATGTTATCCAAGAAGGAACCATCTTACCTTTATACTTTAGCCAAATAAAGCTTCCTGGTAGGACTGTCACTGAATTATCAAAAGAATTTTCTGGAGATATGCTAATTCTTTTAGGTTTAAAGTCATGATCTAAAGCTAAAAACTTTGTCATTCTATTTTGGGGATCGTCAAGATTCACAAGAGTAATGACATAGTCGACCAGTCCGTCTTGTTCAATATCTACTTTTGATAGATTTATTATGACGGAGTCCTTAAAAGGAAGAGGGAAGCTTTTGGAAAGATTAAAGGGCGATCCATTTTGGCTGAGTCTAGCGATGTGGGTCTTTCCATCGAGAACTTTCATGGCAAGAAAATCTTTTGAAGAATCGCTTGAGAAGTTTGAAAACTCTCTAATAAGTGCATTCTTTGAGAAGTTATCCTCGTCAATGAGATCAAAGATATTTAAATCTTCTCTTTCGTTTTCAGGACTGATAAGAGATAGGGCTTTGGCCTGGAAAAAGAACTTCGTTTGACCAATGGAAACTCTAAATATGAAGCTGCCTTCAACATCATTATCACTGGTAAAACTTATTTTAAAGTCTTTGACTTGATCAGGTCCAATCGCAATATTTTGTTTTTTTGCTGATACTAATTTAAAGCTTTTTTGAGTAGACGATAAAATAGGCTCAATTGTAAGCTCTTTTTGCTCAGTCTTAGCAGAGTAGTTTTTTAGCTTTAAGGTAAAAGACTTAACGCTCTTATCCCAGTTGATTAAAGCTGCAGATTTATTTAAAGGATAGACAAAATCTAAAGATGTTAAACTCATCGCTTTTTGATAATCGAGATTTCCAAAACGAATTTGATTCTTTAACGAATGAGTTTTAGATCGTGTACCTTTTAAAAGCTTAATTTTAGCTTCTCTAGAAGTTGCACCTTGATTGAGGAGTCTTGCTAAGACACCTGTAACAAAAGGTGTCGCTTGGCTAGTGCCACTTAAATATTCATAATTTGAGTCTACAGTAAAAGATCTCGACCTTTTGTTGGTGGGCCAGGTACTAAGAATATTTGAACCCGGGGCCAGAAGATCAATATGTGGGCCAAAATTAGAAAAAGAGCTAATTTTACCATCGACATCGTGGGAGCCAACACAAATCACTTCTTCATATGAACAAGGATAAGTCGCGGCAGAATGTGAGTCATTTCCGGCGGCAGCAACAATTAGGATATTTTGTTCAAACGCCAGTTTAATCATCTCTCTCATGAGAAGGGAGTCTTGCTCAAACCTCCATCCAAGAGACATATTAACAATATCTACTTTGGATTGAATGGCATAAAGAAGAGCTTTTGCAAACTTGTCAGTTGCGACTTCGCTTGAATCATTTTGGCTTGCCACTGATACTTGAATTGGGACGAGGGTAACATTTTGAATAACACCTTGAACTCCAAGATTGTTTTTCTTCGCTCCAATAATTCCAGCGATATGAGTTCCATGTCCATCGAGATCATTTATATTTCCATTTCCTTCGATATCATTAAGAGGGTTTGATTTATCTGTAATACTCCAGCCATGACAGTCAAGGGCATAGCCATTACCGTTAGCATCGAAGTCTTTATATTTTTCATAACAAATATTTTTATCAGTTTCAGTCTTGAGACAGAGGTTATAGTCGGCAAGTGCCGAGCATTCTTTATCATCCGTGTAAATCTGATCTTTAAGATCTGGGTGGTTTATATCGAGGCCTGAGTCTATGATACCGACTTTTATGGTCTTACTAGTCTCTTGCTGATTAATATTTATATCTTCGCCAAGCTTTCCTTGAACAAAGTAGCTATCGATATCACTTGTCCATCTTTCAAAAGCTTGACCGCTATTTTTTAAAGCCCATTGATAACTTTGATAGGGCTCTGTCTTCAAAGACCCTTTGTCGTTTGATTCAATAAGACATTTTGGACATTGGACCTTAAGTAATTGTCTGAGTTCCTTTTCACTTTTATAATCTATTTTTGATACATTTATATTGAGTCCAAGCTTTTGGATCATGGCCATTTCTTTTGGAGTGAAAACAGGTTTCACTTTTAAAGCGCTATCACTTGGAAGATTATAGATCAGAAACTCTGAAGCGAGCAGGTGAGTGGAAATGAATAAAACAAAAAACAAATATTTCATCATAGTCCCGGTGTATAGCTCATAGCTCGAAGTTCAAAAGGAGAGATGCCCAAATGAGCTCCTATCTTATCAAAGATACCTGTTCCTTCCTCAGTGTTATATTCTCCGACTGTATCGGATATATACTCGATAAATCCTTTACTGTTGTTTGTTCTAAATCCAGTAACTCTAGAAGAGGAGAAAAAATTCTTTGTCCCTAGCCATAGTAAAATTGATGAAGGCTCAAAGTTATTAAAAAGATTTACGTACAGCTTATTAATTGCTTTTGTTTTCTCTATTCTATCTGTTGGGAATTCCTCTCTAAGTCTTAAGATATCTTTTACCGATACCGGAACGCATGGATAGAATCTCTCTGCTGAGTATGTCTGAGGACCATTTTCTCCAAAAAACTCAGTTGCTCTTTCACAGAAGCTCTTCCACCTTTTCGCACCATACATATGGTAGAGGGCATTAATAGCAGTCGTTTCAGAAGACTTTAAAAGAAGCGTTTCTATTTTTGAAAATGCACTAGGGTAGATGATAAGAGTATTTTTAATATCATAAGAGAGAAGTTTCTTTGAACCGTTGAAAAGGGTTCTATCAATCAGATCTCCAGATGTAAAAGGTCTGTAGATATCTTCAATTTTTGAAAAATACTTCTCAAGCTTTTTCGTTTTCTTTTTCCAGCCTGTCCAAACATATTCAATTCTTGATATGGGACTTAGGGGATAGCCCTCAGTTAATTCGCTCTCCGTTATAACCGAGACTTTTTTGCCATTACCCATAAATGTTTGTCCAGGGTCACCGTTACTGGAACCGATGCTAATAAAACTCCAAAATGACTGGATCGTTCTATCAATAAAGGTTTGGAAATCGGATCCACTTCTTTTTATCTCAAAAGTCGAGAAGAGGCTTCTGGTTCTCTCTTTCATGGAGAACTCTTGTCCTTCTTTATTTGGAATAATGATGTCAACAGTGTGATCCATTTTCATCTTTTCAGCTTTAAACCACAGAAGCTTCCAGGTTCTTAGTCTCGCCCAAATATCATGATCCAACTGTGTTGGTTTGTAGTTTTCTTTTAATGTTTCGTGATCATTACTCACAAGAAATTCCCTTAGAGCTTTGAGAGCCGTCTCTTCTTCTTCAGTTGTAATATCATCTAAGTTTATTTTATAAACATTTGAAATGAGATTACCTCTGGTAAATGTATTGGCATGGCTTAAAATCTCAATGAAGTAGTTAAGTCCTTCTCTGTGCCCATGGCGTCGATCTTTTTGCCTCGCTATTGTGATCTCCATTCCGTAAGCAGTCCTTTTTAACATGACGGACTTTAGTTTCGTCGCACTATGATCCGTTCCTATGCTTACTGACATGCCTGGAACTGGAGCGATAGGGATGGGAGCATTTAAACTCCCTGTTAGGCGTAGGGAATCATTGATAATAAAGGTTTCATTTTGAGCGAATTCCTTTAAGAATTTTTTTAACGACTCACTTCGAGTTGTGGCAATTTCAGTTGTACAAAGCTGTGCTCTATCAACGAGAAGGATGAGGATAATCCCAGGAGAGACTCCAGAGTCGATAAGCTCTTCTCTAAGTTTGAGAGCTTGTTCTCTTCCATCAGTTAGATTTTTATCATATTTGATGTAGTAGAGAGTTTCACCGTTTAGTTCAGACTTTTCAACATAGGCCTCATTTGGAACTGAGCATTCAAATTCATCTTTAATGACTCGTCCAAGCTTCTTCATTAAACCTGGAACAAAAAGTTTTTTAATATGTTGTCTGGAAGCTGTTTGGAGATCTGGCATTGCTCGTACATGGACGTAGCTTCTTCCGTAACTGACGTTGGCCGTAAGTCCAGGCATTATATTTTCTGATACTCCGGTAATGCTGGTAAAAATACCAAGACTTGCTTCTGCTCCAACCGAGTCAACCAGTTGGATAGGAGCGGTGTTACCTAAGTATTGTCCAAAAACGATATTTCGATTGGCATAAACTCTACCGGAAGCCAGTGGAGATGAGAAAGCGCTTAGGGGGAGAACACCTCCATTACCAGGGTTATCTTGTCTATATTGTGTTATCTGCTCTTGGACGTTTGCAGCGGCATCAGTCGTGTAAACCCCAGGGACAAATCTTTGAATCGCCGTATCGAGAATTCCACTTAAAGAAGAGTAGAGAATCTGAGTTTTAAAGAGCCTAAAAATTTCGGAAAAACGATAAGGATTTTCGGGATCGCTTTCATGGAATTCTACAACGTAGTCACTATAGTCTCCGCGCATCAACCTTCCGCCCAAAACATTATCAAGAGTGACTTCAGTATCAATTTCTAAAGGGGACTCAAGGTTGAAGTATGAAACTAAGTATTTTATCCGCGAAGAGAGCTTCTCTAGAAGAACAGCGTGAATGTCTTCTGGGTACTGTGAAAGGCTGAGAGCTTCGTTTAATTCTGACTTAGAGAGCCCGTTTATCTTTCTTAGAATCCATTTCATATCATCGTAGGTTGTATTTTTAAATTCAGCCGCATAAGGGTGATTCAGAATAAGGGAGTTATTAAATGAGCGTCCAATCTTCCAAGGTATATCGTTAATCTTTTGAGTAAAATCGGTAAGGGCGTAGAGAGCAATTAAACTTCTAAATGATCGCCTATCAACCTGTCTTGAGCGGGCCATAACAGGAAGGTGAATGTTTACATTTCTAAGTTCAGCTGGCTCAAGAGTGAAGCCTTTGAGGGTTAAATTTGTTTTAGAATTGTTTTTAGTAAACCACTTATCTCTTTTCGTTAAGGTTTCTTCTCCAACGAGTTCAATAAACTTTTCCTTCTCTTTTTCAGAATCAAACTCAACTTCCATCTCTTTGTAAAAACGAGGAGAGTCGATATCAAAACCTAAAAGTCTAAGAAGTCCTGACCTTAAAAGGTTAGTGTGATTATCAAGACTTGCTGTGATGACAAATTGCTTTTCAGATTTTGGATCAATAACTTGTGCTCTAAATATTTCTCGAGGGGAGGTTTTAAAACTCTTAAACTTTACTTTAACTGCGTGGGGATAGCCTAAAAAATATTCATTTGAAACGGGAAGCTTTTCACTTTGGAACAGTGTCGACTCGGTTGGGTCTAGGAGGGAGAGGTCGAATCCCGTTTTTTTCAATTCAAAAGCTTCAAGTTCATCGATCTGGCTTCCACGATAGACCAGATCACTTGCAGGCATCTGTGTTAAATCGTTTTCATCCAACTTAATAGTCAGCTTCGAAGCAACTGCAGCGGAGCTAAAAGCAAAAGCAAATAAGAGGAATAACGATAATTTCATTGCTGCAGTGTAGCATTCAGAGGAATTTATTGTGAAATTGAGGAGTTAGAAGGTAAAATTTACAAAAATTGGAGTGGGTAAGTTATTGAAAATATGAGCAGCTAGCTTTCACTAGCTGCTTGAAAGTATTACCAAGCTATTTTTAAACCACCGTTAACACCAAGTTGATCGTTTCCAAGTCCCTTGTTTGCGTGAACGTAGATTCTTACAACTGGCACGTTAAACTGTAGCCCCAGGAAAGCTCTTAAGCTTGTGGAAGAGATAGTTCCATCACCGGATTCATTCGCATTGATACTTGCTTGATATCCACCAGTTGATGCATCCCCAGTTACAGTTCCAGATGCATCTAAATCAATGTCAGTTGATCCTGAAACATTGTAATCAAAACCCATACCTGTATAAAGGGTAAAGACATAGAGGGCTCTTATGCTTGTTGATATTTCAAAAGGTATTGAGCTAGTTTGAGAATCAATATTAAAGTTTACAGAAGCATCACCAAATGTTGCTGTTGGGCCACTACCAGTTTCCACTGTTTCATCTTTTAAACTTTGAACCATATCAATCTTCATTGAACTTCTCTGGTACCCTGTGTGAATTTGAACTCCACCCCATCTGAGCATATTTCCTGGAAAGATATCGACTCCATCAATAAATCTCCAACGGACATGCATGGCCAAGGAGTTTATATCGCCCTCGAGTGTTAAGTCATCCATATCCTGGTCAGTATTGTAGCTCATCGCTGAGAAGAAAAGGTCAAAGTCTTTTAATTCAACTCCACCAATCTTATCAACAGGAAGTAGATCAAGATTTACACCAACAGTGATTGCAGCTCCAAGACCGATCCCTTCCGCTTGTTCAGGCTCGTCCATGTCACCCTTTAACGCAGCTCCAAGACTTCCTTTAATAGTAAATATATCAAAATTGTCTGCGTAATCAGATCCTTGTCCCTTCATTGCAAAAGCCGTCGAGTCACTAATACCGTCAGCATACTTATCGATCGAAACTTCTGGGACGTCCTTATTAACTTCTGTTCTAATCTTGTTATCAAGATCTGTACATTGAGTAGCATTGAGACTTCCACATGATACATTCGTAACAGTAATATCAATTGCATGAGCTACCATTGGGAGTGAGAGCACTAAGCCCACTAATAATTTTTTCATTTCATTTTCCTTTTGTATTTAGAATGAACGATTTATTTACCCTTACAATTTTAAGGGTTTTTGAAAGTTAATCAACACGCCAAAGATTGCCTGAAGAGGGCTTAACCAAGCGATTCTTTTTTACATTAAGTGCTTGAGTTTAGGGGATTTTGCTATATAGTGGCGCATCAATCATTTAAGGAAGTAAAGTATGACACATCCATTTGAAAAACTTGGAATAGACGAGGATTTTAATCCGTATTACAAAGAAGCAGATATTAAAGCCCCCAACGAGGTTCAGTCTAAAGTCATACCAAAAATTATGGAAGGTAAATCTGTTCTTTGTGTGGCCCAAACCGGTACAGGAAAGACCCTCTCTTATGCTCTTCCTATAAGTGAGTTGATCAAACAAATTGAAGATGAAGAAGGCTTGAGTCAAAAAAAATCCAAACCTTTTGCTGTTATTGTTGCTCCGACTAAAGAGTTAGTTGTTCAAATAGAGCAGGTCTTCAAGGATCTTTCTCACCACGTAAAATTGCGAACAAGATCACTTGTTGGTGGGCAAAGAAATAAAATGACTAAGTCTCTCAAAGAGCAGTCATATGAGATATTGGTGGCGACTCCCAATAAATTATTAAAGTTAATTAAATCAAATGAAGTTCATTTTACTGATTTAAAATATCTCGTTTTTGATGAGGCAGACACTCTTTTTGATATGGGTTTTAAAAAGGACATAGAAGGACTTCTTCACAACGTAAAATATGATAATACGGCGATCCATATGTTTTCAGCAACTCTACCTGAAACCGTTGAAACCTTTCTTTTAACTCACTTTAAGAAAAAAGAATTAGAAAAGGTGACCTTTAAATCAAGTCATATGGTTCAAGGTAAAATTGAGACCTTTAATATCTATGTCTCTCCTAAGGAAAAACTTGGAATGGTTTTGGCCTTTATTCAGAAAACGGCCAAAGGAAGAGGGATTATTTTTGCGAATCAAAAAAATCACGCCGAAGAAATTAGCGCTTTCTTAACAAAAGAGATGCCAAGCTTAAAATTTAGAATGCTTCATGGGGATATGACTCAAAAAGACAGACTTGCTTCCCATAAAGCTTTTGTTGAAAAGAAATCCCAAGTCCTCATTGCGACTGATGTTGCAGCGAGAGGAATTGATATAAAAGATCTTAAGTGGGTTTTTAATTACTCACTTCCTCGATCGGCAGAGTTTTATCTTCATCGTTCTGGCCGTACTGCCAGAGCAGGTAAGAAGGGACTTGTATACAACCTTGTCACGCATTTTGATTCTAAGATGATCGGCTTTATAAATGAGGCGATCAAGGGGCAATCAAACCTCGATCTGGATTTCATCTCTCAAGATATTATCAAAGCTAAAGAGAAGGCGACGGCGAAACCAACAAAGAAAAAAGTTAAAACCAAAAGAGTCAAGATTACGAAAAGAAATCGTTTGAGTTGATAAACATATTAGAATTTTCTATACTATGGTTATGAAAATTCTAATATCCGGTGGGACCGGTTTTGTTGGGAGAAAGTTAGTTGAAGAGCTCTTAAAAAAGCATGAGCTCATTGTTCTGACCCGCGATCCTGTTAAAGCTGAAAAAATTCTAGGTGCTAATATCTCTTTTATAAAGTGGGATGATGTCTATCAGTCGATCGATCTTTCTCCTTATGGAAAAATTGATGCCGTCTTTAATCTCGTTGGTGAAAATATTGGCGACAAGAAATGGTCAAACGAGCAAAAAAAGATTCTCTTTAATTCTAGGGTTGATGCGACAAAGACTATTATAAGTTCTTTAAAAACTTCCCAAGGCACTGTTAAATCATTTATATCAACTTCTGCTGTGGGAATTTACACTGACGGGTTTCTAAAAAAATTATGTATAGCATGGGAAGATGCTGTCACTGATTTTGGCAAAGATATTATTGAACGCTCTGTTATTTTAAGAGTCGGAATGGTTATTGGTAAAGGTGGGGCCGTCGAAAAAATGCTGAAAGCTTTTGAAATGGGAGTTGGTGGCAAGATCGGAGATGGTGAGCAGTGGATGACTTGGATTCACAGATATGACCTTGTTAAGGCTTACGAATTTTGTTTAGAAAATACTTCCATTCTTGGAGTTATAAATGCTGTGACTCCTTTCCCAATTAGAAATAAAGAATTTACAGAAGTTTTAGGGAAGGTTCTCAGGAAGCCTACCTTTATGACGGTACCTAAGTTTGCTTTAAAACTTTTATTCGGTGAGATGTCTACTCTTATGCTGGATAGTATTAAGGTTGAACCAAAAGTGCTCAAAGAGAGTCGATTTCACTATTTGAATCCCACTATTGAGCTAGCACTCAAAGATGTTGTTTCAAAGAGCTAAGATGTTATAGTAGGTTATGAAAATTTTTATTTTGATCCTTTTTACCTTATTACTTAGCTGCTCCAAAAATGATGACTTACCAAATTTTTCAAGAGATCAGATGCTCAGTATGACCCGACTGGCGGATCCTACCATGAGAATAAAGGTCGGAACCATTGATAAAGCGCTCGTCGATTGTAATGACTATAAGTATCCCTGTCGAACTGGATATCTCGTTGTGATTAAAAATTTAGAAGTAAAAGCACTATACTATGAAGACCAAAAAAATGCTTTTGAATCAGCGAAGCGTCTGAAGGCATTCTACTCTCGAAATTGGGTTTTTGAAGATGTTAGAGGGGAGCCAATACTTGAAAGATTTGTCCTTTCTCATCTGTTTGCAAAAAAAGCTTTTTAACAAAGAGTTAAGATCTTTATTTTAAATTTTTCAACTTTTTTCATCCAATCTATTTTGTCCATGTCGGATATCTTTTGAGATTGAATAAACTCATCAAGGGTATTCTCAAATAAAATGACCCAGCGATGAACTTCACCTTTGTTGAGTTTTAGTGGCTTATGAGCAGCGATAAGATTAAAGGGAAGTTGTTCTTTAGCGTCTATTTTCCCTGTTAGTTGTAGCTGCCAAAAGGAGGCTATTCTTGGCAGGTGTTCATCAAAGTCTTCAATAAACCTAAAATGATAACCAATAAGAATGTCTTTTGTTGCTTTATCATAAAACGACGTAATAATTTCTAAAATAATTGGATAGGTTAATTTCACCGCGGGTGAACACTCATGTGGATTTGACAATGAAGTGAGAACCCTTGGTTTTGATAAAGAGGAAGACTTTCACTTCTTTTCATCAGATGTAGCCTTTGAGAATCTTCAATCTCATAAAACTTCATAATTGTGAGTTGGCATAGCATGAGCTCATCAACGGAGTTATCTAAACAGTAGGTATCAAAAAAGTAGTGTCCGCCATGGCCTTTGATAAAAAAGATTATCGCGAGAACACTATTTTCTTTTTCAACTGTTAAGTGAAGGCATTGCTCGTGTTTATACTGCTTAAAAATCCAATCTGATTTTAACTTTCTATAAACTTCATTTGCTCCCTTTCTGTAAGAGAAAATTTCTTTAAGACTGGAGTATTCACCCAGCTTCATTCCTTCTTTATAAAAAGAGCGCCAAGATTTTTTTATTTGTGTTTGAAACTCATCTGACAGTGATGAAAGATAGTTTTCGTAAGAGTTCGCTGTCTTTATCAAAGTGCCGGGAATGACAGTTTCCGTTTTTGATGCTTTTGACTCGTTTTTAATTTCTTCGAGTTCATGTAAGGCTTTTGAAAAACAAAGGGATTGGATTTCTATATCTTTTCTGTCTAGGTATTCTTTGAATAAACTTTTCGTTTTATCTTTGGCATCTTTTATATACATCGGCTGAAAAATAATGCCTTCATTGAGACTACCTGGCATTTTCCAATACGCTTTTTTTATAGATTCAGATGGAGAGTTTTGTTTAAAGAATTTTGAAAAGAGACTCTTCTCTTTTACTTCACCCTCAAGAGAGACCTGGGCAAAGCCCACCGGTGAATTATGTTGTGTTCCAAAAAAGAGGTAATAGGCAAAGTGGGTATTTTCAGGGGCACTTTCTTCGAAGTTTTTAAGCCAGTTAAATGAAGGCACACATTCGCTGAGTAATTCCTCAAGGCTTGGAATAAACTCAGGATCGATATCTTTTGCGCTATGATATTTTTGCGTTAATAACATAATATAATGATAAGTCTCAGTCGTTGGAGCGTCAAACTAAATTAGTTTAAGAATTGTGAGCCGCAGTAAGGACAAAAGTGCCAAAACTGTCGATCGAGATCACTTTTACATGAGTGGCATTGATAGGGAATTGATAGTTCTAAAAGCTTCTCGTCCATGGCAAAAATGTCTTTTTTCATGGCCTTGAAGGTTTGGTTGCTTGTAAGCCAGGCGCCTTCAAATTTCGGATTTGGTTTAAACTTTCCATGTTCTACGCTATTGTCGATATCGATTTTGACGCTATAGGTTTGTTCTTTTTCAAGGTTATACATGGGATTGTTAACCTGGTTTTCAATAGAGCCGATCTGTTCTAAAGCTCTTTTAATCGCTTCTTCCTTGAGCTGATTATCATTCATTTATCACTCCGTAATAACTCCAATACAACGAATGTTTAACGATTCGGATATCGGTGTCGATTTTAAAATTCCACTTTTCTGCTCTATTGACCAAGCGGTTGGGTCTCCAGCATTATCTTCGTGGTATGAAGCGGTCCAAAGATTTGTCCCACTATCGGTTAGGACACTTTTAGCTCCATTTATATCAGCTTGTAAAAATTCTTCTCGATTGGGGAGTCGCCACTTCACTTGCTTGACGGGTAAGTTACCCAGTGCTGCTTTTCTATTGTCATCAAGACTTGAACAAACGCTTAATATATCTCTTTCTAGGTCTTGTGGGTCGCGCCCAAGAGCTTCGACAAAAGTACCAGCTTTCACGATATCACTCCAAAGAAGTCCTGTTGAAGCATCTTGCCATACTTTTAACTTATCAATATAAGTCACAAGAAACCAGTTTCCTTCACCTGAGATTCCATTGACAAAGGCTGACCATGTTGTTGATGACCTTTGACCGATCTTGGACTGACAATCTATTATTCTCTGATTAATGGTGAGGGTGTCATCTTTTGAGACTCCACAGTCGGTTGATAACCTCTGGGTCGGGATCATCTCTACAGGTGTGGCTTCGGTTGGAGTAGGGGTGGGTGTTGTCTGATAGACGACAGGTAAGCCTGTGCCAGAAAGAGAAGCTTTAACTTGTGCATAGCTTGGTCTGTTGACGCCTTTTACCCTTCTAATCATCGATCTTTCAAGGGGCTTGAATTCAACTTCAGAACCAACTTCAGGTCTAGTTACTTCAGGTTCTCTTGCGCCATTATTTGGATCATCCCTTGTATTGTCAGCGGCACCGCATCCGACTAATAATAAAAATAAGCCTGCTTTTAAAACATGATTCATCTTTTCTCCAAAATAGTAATATTCATTACTTACCATTAATTATGGCGAAATGATTAGCATTTGTAAAATTTGCATGCACAGCGATAAATAGGGGTTTTCCTTTTCAAATGTCGATTTACCTGTGCTATAAGCGTAAACAATGAATTTACGTATTCACTCTATATTTCGCTCTACTGAAGGTGAAGGGATCCATATTGGAACCCCGCAGGTCTTTGTCCGTTTTCAAGGTTGTACAATTGGTTGTGTCAACTGCGACTCAAAAGAGACTTGGGAATTCACAGATGAGACGATGACTCTTCAAGAGGTTTTGGCAAAAATTGAAGATTTATCAGGTTCAGGAGTCCATCGAATTCAAAGAGTATCGATTACTGGTGGAGATCCCCTTCATCCAAAAAATGCTCCGGCGGCCATTGAACTTTCGAGAGTTCTTAAGAAAAGTGGCTTTTATGTCAATATTGAAGCTGCGGGGACAAGAGTGGTTAACGAACTTTTTGATATCGTTGACTTTGTAAGCTTTGACTATAAAACACCTTCAACAGGGGTTGTGACGAATAAAAAAGTTTTAAAGGCCCTTTGTGACCAGTATTCTGGAAAGGCGCAAATTAAAGCCGTGATAGCAGATAAAAAAGATTTTGAATCAACCTTTGATACGCTTTCAGAAATACTAGGAATGAGTGAGACAAAGGCCGATATTCCTTGGGTACTCACTCCTTGTTATGAACCTGAAGAAGAATTTCCAGCTGCTAGATTCTCTGAAGTGGTTCGTCTTAATGAAGATTTTGGTGCACCTTTTAGAGTGATAGGCCAACAGCATAAAATAATTCATGGACCAAATAAAAGGGATATTTAAATGAAAGATTCTATTCTCAAATATGGTATTCGTTTTTACTATATCTCAAGATATTTAAAATTTAGACTGAACTCTCTTACTGTTAAATAAATCAAGAGGCACTTTCTAAATTGATTGAGCTTTCTCTAGCTGTCTTGACAGATACTCATATTCTTTAGAAGCTTGATTTCCCTTTTTTTCTAACTTATTCATAAGCCTCTTATATACCGAGATCCATTTTTTTGCATTTTCTTTTAAGTCAGTGTTTTCAGCTCTCGTGAGATACTTGTCATAACCTTTAGCCGTTTTAAACATTTTTAAAATGTTCTTTCTTGGAATTGATATCCCCTTGATGTCGTCAGTTAACAACATAGCATTTGTTTGGAAAGCCGGCATTTTTTCCATGAGAGCACCAAGCTGATTTGGATGGGTGGAATACTTTTTAAATGAATTACTTTTTTTCAAATGCCTCAATTTGAGATTTTTTAAAGTCCACTGATCTGACAAACTCATATAAGCGTTCGCAGGAACGGCGAGATTCGTCAGTTGTTTAAGGAAGCTTTGATCTGACTTTATAGATTGATTAAGTTCAATTGAAGCTCCTGCGTTTAATGTTAAATGGGAGCAGTTATTATACACAAAACTCCAGTCGTAAGTTTCACCAGTTGTGTAGTACTTATTATTTTCAGCATTTAAGTATGTTGCGAGATCGGCAACTTGCTCTTTTGAAATTGGAGTTTTGGTACATCTCAACTCTCTTCCAAATCTCAACTCTCTTCCAAATCTCAAGGCAATATCAGTTCCTATTGACCACTCAGCAGCGGCCATCTCGTATTTCTTTGATCCAAATTTGAATTTGGCAATATCTTCACCTTTGAGCCTTACGCCTTTGAATATTTCTAGCTCATAAGCTTTAAGTTTTACATCTTCAATCTCTTCAATGCTTACGGGTGTTTTATCTTCAATAGAGTGATTTCCGTTCATCATTAAATCTTTTCCGGGAACAGCAATCCATTTAACATTCGCGTAGTCGCTATCAAGTGATATCCCAACTCCGGAACCTTCAGTTTCACACGGCTTAACTTGAGGGTAGTCTTTGGTATTGTCTTTACAGAGCCCATGGATATAGAGAAAGCCATGGCCGCCTGGTCCGCCTTCAGAGCCATCAAAATAATCCTGAGTATACTTCACTTGAGTTGCCGAGCAGTATTCAAAATACTCAGGAAAGACTTCGTCATAGTCTTTTGCAAAGACCTGAACAGAAAGAGCAAGTAGAGGAAGCGTAAATAACAGTTTATTCATAATAATCTCACCTATAAAGAATTCAATATAGGTCTAGATTAGGGGAGTTTTAGTTGGAAAAATACCGGAACTGAAAAAAAATGAGGATGCTGTCTAATTTATAGACAATTCAAATCACGTCTGTTGAATCCCAGCGACTATGTCCGGTTAATATCCCAGCGATTATGTCCTACCTTGTGTGTCATATTGCTCGCTTTTTATAGTCATAAATCCTCTTTGTGTTGAACACTATTGGATATATTTCTTTACCCATAATATCAAAGCTCTGACTGCCATCAAGATGGGTATTTATATTCACTTCGCGACCTCGATAGCAAAACTTTTCGTCTATCAACCAAGTAATTGCTTCGAAAGAAAATACGTTTCCAACTCCAATTTTTCTTCTCTCTTTTTTACAAAAAACTCTGTCTAAATTTCCAAAAACATTTTTCCTGTAAGCTGTATCGAAGCTTTGCGACTCTACCGAGAACTGCTTATTAAAAGCTTCTATAAAAGTTGTTCTCAAATAGTCATTTGCCTCTTCCAAAGTTTCTATTTTATAAAATGAAAGCTCCGCTACCAGTCGATCTTGTAGAGTCCTAAAGAGACGCTCTACTCGTCCTTTAGCTTGTGGAGAGCTTGCAAGAATTAAGTTAATATTAACCTGATCAAAGGCTCTTGAGATCTGAGATTCCCAGTCTCGATCTACCTTTCCATAAATCCCTGCTTGATCCATGTAGAAGGCTTCTGGAATTCCATTTTTATCAATTACTTCCTTGATAACTTTCATCGAATGCATCGACTTCTCTCCATAAAAAAACTCTGCTGCTAAAATCTTTCCGGTTGCATCGTCGATTGCTGCAATTAAGTCCGATTTGTGATTACCAAACCAAGGGTGATGGCTTCCATCGAACTGCACGAGCATACCTTCTTGAGGGACTCTGGCTCTAGGCTTGAAAGATCTTCTCTTCGCTCTTCTTGGAGCTTTTACAAGATTGTGTTTAGTTGCAATTCGATGAAGTGAAGACTTTGAAATTTTAATGTTTTCATTTTTAATTAACATTTCGTTAAAGTGAGTGAGATTAAATCCAACATACTTATAAGTTAGAAGATCTACGATCAAAGCTTCTAGTCTTTCAGAAGTTTTATTTACTGGAGCAACACCAGAATTTTTATGTATGACTCCTATGAAGTCATGAGTCTCAACATTCTTAATAATACGTTGAGACTGGCGATATGACTTTTTAGATATGATGGAAAATTCTTTAATAGAAATTTTTCCGGCTAAGACTTCACAGGCGAGTCTATAAAGCTTCATTTGTTTAGCATCCATGCTTATTTTTCCCATTTAACACCTCAGGTTTGATTACCTGAGTATTGTAATATTAATGCGTTAAGTAGGACATTTTCGCTGGGAAATAAGGATAGGACATAATTGTCGAATCTTTATACAATTCAAATCACGTCATATTAGCGTCTTATAAACAGAGCAAAGGATATATAAAAGTTAGCGCGGGCAATAACTCGCGATTTCTACGCAGCTTCTAGAGTAGAGGATCGTCGTCCACCACGTCTCTTTTATTCTCGCATTTAAGAGATACTCTTCTCCTGGACAACTAAAATTGACCAGCGCGGGGATTGATCCATCTGTAATTTTCTTTGCGTTTCTAAAAAATAAAAACTGTCCCTCACAGGTGTTTTGAATAACCTTTCTCCCCAAGCGCTTTGCCGGAAGTGTTGGATTGTGAGGTTCACCAAAAACAAAATCTTTCTTCTTTATCACATCAAAGGTTTGATACTTTTGAGAGCAAGAGAGGCATAGAAACGAAAAAAATATAAATAAAACTTTCATCTAAACTCTCTTCTTTGATACTTTTATTGTTAAGAGAAGCCAACCCGCGATAAAACAAAGTCCTCCGGCAGGGATGATGAGGGCAATCGTTTTAATTTGGGTAAGCGAATACAGGTAGCAGTTTCCACTGAAAAGGAAGATGCCTATAATGAATAATAGAGCAGACTTTCTCACGTCGATGTTAAAAACTTGATTAATGAGGGCCAAAGCAATTAAGCCAAAACCGTGATAGAACTGGTAAGTCACACCGGTTTTGAAGGTTTCCAAGGCTTGGGGCTCAAGTATTTTCTTGAGACCATGAGCTCCAAAAGCGCCTAAAAGAACAGCTAAGAAGACAAATATCGAACCGACTAAAAGTATTTTTTTACTATTCATTATAAAGCCCTCTTTAAAATTTTCATCACCATCTGTTCATCTATATTCTTAGCTTCACCTAAATTTACAGGAATATGCGACCTGAGAGACTTTACAATAGGAGCGAAATCATCTTCGGTTATTTTGTAGACTTTAAGTTTGGTTGGAAGCCCGACACGGTTGAAAAAATCCTCCGTCGCAAGAATTGCTTTCTCTATTCTTTCCTCTGGTGTGCCGCCTTCTATTCCCCATACTCTTTGAGCAAACTGGAGAAGTTTTCTTCTCTTTTGATCTTTTAGCTCACGAAGGACACTTGGCAAAATAACGGCAAGACTTCTGGCGTGATCGAGTCCATGAAGGGCCGTAAGTTCATGGCCTATCATATGAGTTGACCAGTCGTGTACAACTCCCGATCCAATAAGACCATTTAAAGCCATTGTCGTTGACCACATAAAGTTTGCTCGACTATCGTAATGCTCTTTAATCTCAAGAACCTTATCAGACTCACTGATGAGAGTTTGCAAAATCCCTTCTGCAAATCTGTCTTGCAAAGGTGTATTGATATCTGTGGTTAGGTACTGCTCTGTTGTGTGAACAAAAGCGTCTACTAAGCCATTGCCAAGCTGTCTGTCAGATAAAGAGTAAGTTACTTGGGGATCGAGAATAGAAAATTGTGGATAGAGTTTAGAATTCCCAAATCCAAGCTTATCAAGCCCTTTAGACATGACTGAAAAACAGTTCATCTCACTGCCTGTTGCTGGAAGTGTGAGAATAGTACCAAATGGGATCACATCGCCAACTTGTTTTTTATTTGTTGGTATGTCCCAAGCGTCTCCTTTAAAAAGTATGGCTGCACTGATGAACTTTGTGGAATCGATAACTGATCCACCGCCGACAGCTAAGAGATAATCAATTGAATTTTCTTGTGCCATCTCAACAGCTTTCATGGCCGTCTCATACTTTGGATTTGATTCTATTCCACCAAATTCAAAAACCGTATGATCGATAAGAGCTTTTTTGACCTGATCATAGATACCATTATTCTTGATACTTCCGCCTCCAAAAATCATCATGATCTTTTTGTCTTGCGGTATATTTTTGGCGACAGAATCAATCTGTCCTTTTCCAAATATTATTTTGGTGGGATTGTAAAATTCAAAATTATTCATTTAAACCATCCTAATTGTTTTATTGTTTTAGATCCTTTAAGACCTTTATTTATGGAAAGATTTTTCCCCGCCGCTTTACCAAGTCCGAGTGTTTTTTGATCAATAGAGGCACTAGAGCCTGAAGATCGAAGGCGTCCATAGATGCGATCGGTTTTAAGTTTTAAATCATTTTTGAAAGAGACAAGAGCTCTACTTTCTGATTTTGTTAACTCTCTTTCACCTTCATTCATTTTGTCATCAAAACCCTTTGCAACCCCTGCATAGAAGGAGTTTTTTTGCTTGAGACCTTTGAGGCTATTTTTATATTTAGCTATGGCCCAAAGCTTATCGAGTTCACGATCTAGAAATTCTGAAATATATTGGCCAATTTCAATATTTGTTTTTTGACCTGTAATTTCAAGTCTTACGCCTTCACTGGTGTAGTTCATAACAGGAGTCACCAGAAAATGAGAAAGAATAGAATAAATCGCAGAGAGTTTTGCATTTCTTTTTTTTGAAAAATAAACTTCTTGAACATAAAGAGTTTCTTCTGGATCAGAATTTATTCTTTGAAGATTGTGCTTTATCATCAGGGCATTGGCCTTTGATGTTGCTAGGCGAGCTTCATGCTCATTTGATGATTCTGATAGTTTTAAAAGATTTTTAATCTTAGTGATCAATTTCTCTGTTTGAAGATCACCCGTCATCTCAGTATTGGCCAATTGAATATCCATAGAGGCCTTAGAAATAGATGATGTCCATCCATAGTCCTGACAAACCTTTTTAAACTCTTCACCGTGAGGAAGAACCGCTCCATGCTTTAAAAATGTTATAAAATGAGCGAATTCGTGACGAAGGATATCTTTTAGCACGGGCTCTTTGACTGTGTAGATAAGATTGGCATTCAATCCAATTTCATAATTGCTTGAATCAAAATAGCCAATTTTATGAGAGCCTGTGAAGGTAACGATGGAGATAGGATAGGTGTAACGATTAAAAACAAACCGAGATGTTCTCACCTCAATTTTAGTTTCATTCCTTATGATATCTTTAAGATATTTTTGGCATTTAGCGATAAATGAAAATGTAGTCTCTGAATAGATCTTCACTCTCATTATTTACCATAAAAGGCACAAAAAAGCCCAGTTCTGAGACTGGGCTTTTGCTTGATATTTTAGGGATTTTTTAGTCTTTTCTAGAGAAAGTCTTTGATTTAAAGAACTCTCTATTCATTCTGGCAATATTTGAGAGATTAATCTCTTTTGGACATGACTGCTTCACACTCAGCGTGATTGGTACAATTTCCAAATCCTAGTTCATCCATTTCTGCAACCATTTTTGCGGCTCTCTTCTTGGCTTCAACTTGTCCTTGTGGAAGGAGAGCGAGTTGAGAGATTTTTGCTGAAGTAAAAAGCATCGCACTGGCATTTGGACAACTTGCCACGCATGCACCACAACCAATACAAGCTGCTGCATCCATTGCAAGATCTGCATTTTCTTTTGCAATAGGAAGAGCGTTAGCATCTTGAGCATTTCCAACATTGACCGATGTAAAACCACCAGCTTGAATAACTTTATCAAATGCCGATCTATCAACAACACAGTCCTTTAAGACTGGAAATGCTGAAGATCTCCAAGGTTCAATATACAATGGTATCTTGATCTTCAAATGATCTCATATGAAGCTGACAAGTTGTTGTCGCTCTTTCTGGACCGTGAGCTTGACCGTTAATCATCATAGAACACATTCCACAAATTCCTTCTCGACAGTCGTGATCAAAGGCGAAAGGTGGGTGATCTTCAGTTACTAAGTTTCTCGTTTAACTGATCCAGCATTTCTAAAAATGAAGATACCAGTCGAAACATCTGAGAGAGTATGCTCTTCGAAGTGACCTTGATCATTTCGATTTTTTTGTCTCCAAAGTTTTAGGTGTACTGTAATATTCTTTTCTTTGCTATGGCCATCTGTGGACTCCTTACTTGTACGATCTTTGTGTTAGTGGAACATTTTCAAAAGTCAGCTCTTCTTTGTGTCGAACCGGCTCATCATCCACACCTTTAAATTCCCAAACTGCTGAGTGGGCGTAATCTTCATCATTTCGAAGGGCTTCATTTTCAGGAGTTTGTGATTCTAATCTAAAATGTCCTCCACAAGACTCAGGTCTCATAAGAGCATCTCTTGCCATTAATTCACCAAGCTCTAAAAAGTCAGCGACACGTCCAGCTTTTTCAAGCTCTCTATTGATTTCATCGGGCTTGCCTGGAATTTTTAAGATCAGACCAAAACTCTGATCTCAATTTTTGGATCTCTGAGATAGCCGTTTTTAAACCTTTCTCATCACTGGCCATACCTACATATTCCCACATGATCTTTCCAAGTTTTTTATGAAAGTCATCAGCCGTTCTAGAACCTTTGATATTTAAAAACTTATCGATTTGTGCTTTAGCTTCTTTTTCGGCTTTATCAAACTCTGGGTGAGTGGTATCGACTTTTTCGATGTCATTAGTTCCAAAGTAATTTCCGATTGTGTAAGGGATAACGAAATATCCATCGGCAAGCCCTTGCATAAGAGCGGATGCACCTAGTCTGTTGGCACCGTGATCAGAGAAGTTTGCCTCTCCTAGAACATGCAGACCTGGAATCGTTGACTTGAAGATTATAGTCAACCCATAAACCACCCATAGTATAGTGAACGGCAGGGTAGATTCTCATCGGCTGCTCGTAAGGAGACTCATTTGTGATTCTTTGATACATTTCAAAAAGGTTTCCATATCTTGCTTCGATAGCATCTTTACCATCTCTTGCAATGGCATCATCTGAAGTCTAGATAAACTGCGACTCCAGTATCTCCAACACCTTTGTTTTCATCAACCATATTTTTGGCATTTCTAGAAGCTACATCCCTTGGAACAAGGTTACCAAAAGAAGGATAAATTCTTTCGAGATAATAATCTCTTTCCTCTTCTGGAATCTCATTTGGATGTCGCTTATCATCAGCTTTTTTAGGAACCCAAACTCTTCCGTCATTTCTAAGAGACTCACTCATAAGAGTTAACTTTGCTTGGTTATCGCCGTGAGACGGGAATACATGTTGGGTGAATTTGAGTAAAACAAGGGTTCGCAAACCCTGCACCTTTTTTATAAGCTTTCCAAGCTGCTCCAACATTTGAAGCCATGGCATTTGTTGAAAGAAAGTAGACGTTTCCATAACCACCACTTGCGAGAATAACCGCATCGGCAACATGTCTTTCAATGTCTCCAGTTATAAGGTCTCTAACAATGATCCCACGTGCTTTACCGTTAATGATAACGATGTCTAAGATTTCTCTTCTCGTATAAAGATCGATCTTTCCTTTTGAAACTTCTTTCATCATTGACTGATAAGCACCTAAAAGTAGTTGCTGACCTGTTTGTCCTTTGGCGTAGAACGTTCTTGAAACCTGGGCTCCACCGAAAGATCTATTATCTAAGATATCCGCCGTAGTCTCTGGCAAAAGGAACACCTTGGGCCACACATTGATCAATAATATTATTTGAAACCTGTGCTAATCTGTAAACATTGGCCTCTCTAGATCTATAGTCTCCACCTTTTACGGTATCGTAAAAGAGCCTCCAGCACTGAGTCACCATCATTTTGATAATTTTTTGCAGCATTGATCCCACCTTGAGCGGCAATAGAGTGTGCACGCCTTGGTGAGTCTTGAATGCAAAAAGATTTTACATGATAACCAAGTTCAGCCATCGATGCGGCGGCACTACCACCAGCAAGACCCGTCCCGACGACGATAACAGAATATTTTCTCTTATTAGCTGGGTTGACCAGTTTGCATTTGAATTTATGATTTTCCCATTTGTCTTGAATTGGACCTTCAGGAATTTTTGAATCTAATTTAAAGCTCATTATATTTTCTCCAAGTATTGTTTTTAATCACTTTCGTTTTCATTCAATCTAATTTTGCAAGTAAGAATAAATCGCACATGCAGAAAAACCAACTGTTACAAAAACAGCATACAACATTCCTGTGATTTGAATGATAGGCGTATACTTTGGGTGATTAACTCCCCATGTTTGAGCTGATGATTGAAAACCATGACTGGTATGGACCCCCAAAGCAAGCATGGCAAAACAATACCAAGCTACATAAAGAGGATTTGAAAAATACTCAACGACCACTCGGTAAAGATCTCTCATCTCAACACCATCAACTGTTGTGGTGTAGTGGGCTCCGTATTTAAAGTTGATAAGGTGTAAAACAAGAAAGACCAGAATAATAAAACCCGTGTATCCCATTGTTTTGGATGCAAATGTTTCACCGTAACCTGTTGATCTTTTTACCAAATAGTTTACTGGACGCGCTCTTCTGTTTTGAAAAGTCGTGACACCAGCGAGTAAAAGGTGCAGAACAAACATGCCCAATAAGCCAGCTTCAGCCACATAAATAAGGGGATTGCTCGTTAAGGTATGTCCATAAAGATTAAATGCGTCTGGACCTAGGAATAGCAAAAAATTTCCTAATAAATGCGCAACCGTAAAACCGATTAAACCAAGACCCGTTACGGCCATGATTTGTTTTTTCCCAATCGAAGAAATGAAATAATTGTGGGAAACTGCCATGAAAAACTCCCTTTTCGTTTTGTAACAAATTTACTATTTTAACTAGAAGTATTTTATCAGTTTTTAACTGTTTGTCACAGCATTTAGGCTTTGACATCCTTTTTACGACAACGGGCGTTAGGAGTATATTAAATGGAAGAACATCTTATTGAGCTCAAAGGTTTATCCCCATTTTTGATCGGACGAATAACTCTTAACCCATATGGATTAAACTTTAATGTCGAGGTCGACATAATCCAGAGCGAATCAGGCAAGATCTTTAACCATGTAACTATTCTCTACAATGAACCGGACAAGAAAGAAGCTCTTAATCTTGGAGTGCATCATTTACAAAAGTTTATGGAAAATGCCGCAAAGTCTCAGGTGCAATAGAGAAATTATCTGTTATAATTTAACTACTTAACGTAGGGATGAAATGGGTCAAGCGGTATTAATTTCTAAAAATGACATAATCAATAGTTTGTACGAGCTAAATTTAAGAGCTTATGTCGCTGTCAATGTGACAATTAAAGAGAACTTAGATGACGCAGCGAAATTAATAGAGCATTCGCCCAATCTTGATTCAATCATTATTTTTAAAGAAAATGATAGATCCAAACAAGATATCGAAAATTTTAAAACATTTCTCAAAAGCCAATCTTTGACAACGCCAGTTATTCTTATGGGAGAGTGTGAAGTTGAGTTTGATAATTCTATTGTCGTAAAAAATAAATATGACATTAAAACTTTGCTTCAGTCGATGGCAAAAATCTTAGAGTTAACAGCTCAACAAATGGCCAGCAGAGAAGTTCCAAAATATTTTCCAGTTCCAATTAAGCTTTTAAGTAAGATGAGTCGAACCCATTGTGATCTCTTTGAGAGAGAAGCCAAAGACGGCTTCGACTTTAATTACGTAAAGGTCTTAGAGAAAGAAAAGCCATTTGGAAGCCTTATTAAAAACTTTGCAGATCAAAATATTGAGCATCTTTTTATTGATGCAGCAGAGAGACTGAGATTCATCAATAAAGTGAGTGGTTTTATCATCAATGAGTTTAATAAAACGGACCTCACTTTAGATGAAACCATCGAGATCGCTGCTCAGGGGCAAGGAATGATTGCCGAGGAGATTTTTGAAAACAATGAAGTCTCTGATGCCGTAGCAGAAGTGTCCAAAAGCTGTGTAAAAGCGATGACAAAAATTGTCAAAGAGGTTCCAAAACTTCGAGGACTCTTATCGATGCTTTTAGAAAACAAATCGAACTTTGTTTTTAAACACGGGATTGTTGCTTCGTATATTGCAAGTCAAATCATTGAACATATTTCTTGGGGAAGTAAAGAGCAGATGGAAAAAGTGAGCTTCTCACTGTTTTTTCACGATATCTTTCTTGTACCATTATTTGCAAAGTACCCTGATGTTCAGTCAGAAGAAGATCTTCTTTTTCATGAAGGTGTCACAGACGAAGAAAAAGAGGTTGTCCTCAATCACGCCAAACTTGCAGGCGCTGTGGTGCAAACCTTTTCTCGCGCTCCAATGGGAGCCGATATGATGATTATTCAGCATCACGGAATGACTAGTGGTCGTGGCTTTGGGATTAACTTCAAAGATGATATATCACCGTTGGCAAAAATAATTGTTATCGCCGAAGATGTTGCTACTGGTATATTGAATGATATTGCTGATGGTAAAAAGAAAGGTTCTCTCGATGTCGAAAGAATAATGAAACGTCTGTATGATCGTTATTCTTATAATTCTTATAAAAAGATAATTGAAACGCTAGAGCATCTAAAAATTTAATTTAGATTATCTTTTAGTATATCGTAGATGAGTTTGAAATTTCCTCTTGAAAAATCCCTCGCCATTGATTTCATGACCTTTGAGACAATTTCTTTTCTATATTTATTGCCATCAATTTCAGCGGCAAAAAATTGAGCAGCGTTAAAAAGACAACATATGACCGTGAACTTGGATGAGGTCACTTGGTTGGGAAATCCTTTTTTAGCGTAGAGCTCCTGATGATGTTCTAGTATATAGTCAGTGTCTGGATATTTTGAGAACTGCTTGGAAATATTGGCAGCCTCAATGGGATGATTTAAAAACTTCTCAATATCTGCATCTTCATATTGATTTAATCTGACATCAATAGGGTAGTTTATATGCGTAAGATTCTCATCAGGTAAAGAGTAGTCTTGTAAAATAGCGCAAACGGCTAATTTCATTTTCGTTGTGGAAGATTCCCATCCATTTTTCTTCGCAAGATGGACGGCCACAAATCCAGTGATTAGACTTTTACTCGCAATACCCGAATAGTACTCTGGAAAGTTCTTAAGCATTTGTCTTATGCTTTTGTAATGACTTTCGTACTTTAATATTCCCTCTGCCACTTCATCAACTAAATCAAAAATGGCATTACTGGTCCCCAAGGTAATCATATACTGATGAAGGATGGTTACTGAGCGCAAGAGGGCGATGGGATATTCATCGCTTCCTGGAAGAAGTTTCTTTAAATGCTTAGTACACCTAATCGTCTCTTTCTCAAGATATTCTAAGTGATCATCTTTTTTTATGTAGAGATACTTTACATTCTTTTTTGCGTAGCGATCCAGAGTCGATATGCTGTAAGGTTTATTCGCCGAGATAATCTTAATATGTTCGGTAGAGGTAATTTCGAGATACATATCATAAGGAAAGGTAGTGGAGAGATAAAAATTTTTGATCTTCATCTCAATAAAGTCTTTTTTGTCAATTTCCTCAATGGAGGCTTCAAATTCTTCTTGTCTGGCCCAATCCAAGATCCCAGCAACTTTGTTTTTAATTTCGTCTGTAATATCGTCGCGCTCAAAAGGCTTGTAAATTTGATCGTTAAATTTATTAGATTGATAGAGGTCTTGGCTTATTCTATCTATAATAGAAGCCGTCTTTCCAATAAAAAGAAAGGGCTTGTCTCCAGACAGTTCGCGTATTCCTTGAGCTAGTTTTTCGGGATCACTCTCTTTTATGTCGGCATCGACTATATAGAAGCCAAAAGGACCGTCAGTTAAGATAGCATTCTCTATCTCTCCCTTTGTGGATGCCTGTAAACAGTAGAGGTCTCGAAAATTAAACCTGAGAATACGGCGGAGAATTTCTGCTTCAGCATTATTTTCGCTAACAATTAAGGTCTTCAACGTCCCTCCAAGCCATCATTATACTGGAAAAAGTCTCTTTGGCATAGATCTAGCATTATAAAAAGCAACAATGTTTTAAATGCTTACTTTCTAGGATGTTAGGTAAAGATTTGGTGGAAAAACTGTCAAAACTTTATACAAGTGTCCAAGCTTTAAGGGAAACTATGATTAAACTATTTGCACTACTACTTTCGATTTTATCTCTAGGGGCCTACTCTCAGGTAGATTCAATAGATGATCGAGGTGACAGGTCCATGCTTCAGAACCTCTGCGATCAAGAGGCATTAAAGTCATACAACCCAATTAGAGGAACGGTTCCTTTAACATATGGGCATATGCCATCAACGGACCTCGTTTGTGACTCCGACGAGTGCGGTGGGGGATTTCTTAAAGGAGATGTTCTTTCTCCAAAGCAAGCCAGCCTTTATTACAAAAGACGCTTTAATGAAACAAGATGTCAGTGGACTCTGTCAGATCTTGGTCCAAAAGAAGAGCCTACCATTTGGAAGAATACTCTGGGCGGCGGAACCGATGAAAGTCTTGACCTATTAGATTTAAATGACCTTGATAACGTAAGTTTTGTCTCAAAAGGATGGGCAAGACTTGGAAGTTATAGAGTTACAGTTAATAAAAATAATTCTTATGGTACACCTAAACAATATACAATTATCCTCAGCAAGAATGTTCACAACTACCTTTTAAGAAAAACACTTTTAAGAAAACTTGGATATTTCGTTCCACCAATCAAACATGTAAAAAGACTTAAAGTCTCTTTTGATTCAAGAGATCAAAAGAATGAGTTCATAAAAAATGTTAGTGTCAATAACGCTGGATCATTTGATAGATGGATCTTAAGTGAAAAGAAAAAAGAAGTTGTCATCCAAGATATCGTTGTTATGGAAGATCAAGAGTTTAATTTAAACTTGGCAAAAGGTTATGTCTCTGCTGATATCTTTCAAGGAAAAAGAATCTATGACTCTTTAATCGTGCCTTACGCTTTAACTCATATTCTAGAGAGTATTAATATTACAGACTGGATAGTGGGAAGCGTCTACTCAGAAAATGTAGCTTTCAAATATGACGGCTCACAAGATTTCTCTACAAGTAAAGATGATGCCGTTTGGATGGTAAAAAGAATAATGAAGCTCACTGAAAGAGACTGGCAAGAAATTGTCGACTCAACAGCTCTTCCTCCTTCAGTTAAAGTCCTTCTTTTAGAGAAATTAAAATCGAGAAGAAATCACCTTGGAACACTCTTTAAAGTAGACAACCAGAATCTTCCTGTCGATCACTTAGTCTCTAATCATGATGACCTAGAAGATGGAAAGCTTACGAAAGAATTCTATGATGGTTATGCAAGAAGATTTAAAATACCTGATCCTCAGTCACCACTGGCTTATTCTGATATGGCCGCTTTTTTCAAATCAAAAGCAATTACAGTTGGTCTTGAACTTTTAGTAAACTCAATCAACTCAATTAAATACCTTGGAACTGATCTCAGTGGAAAAATTGATGAGTTCTATACTGGGCTGTCTGAAGGACTTGCGGACTCTTTAACTTCAGGAGGGGAGTCAAACAAACTTCCTGTTAAGGCTTTTGCTTTCCCAACAGTGAGAGGGAGCCTTATCCTAAACAGAGACATCGTGACTGGAAGTTACCTTGGGACAGACAATCTTATTCAATTGGTTGATACAGTTGGTGCCAGTGTTTCTGCTGGTGTCTTCGGAGGCATTACAGGAGTTTATTCTAAGACAGGTGAAGTCGTTCCGGTTTCAGCAACAGAGACGATGAGAAAATACCTTCCTGTTGATCTTCAAGGAAACGCTAACATCTTTTTAAATAGAACATACTCTCATGTTAAGCCCATCACGAGTGTTCAAAAAGCTCTTAAGTACCCTTTTAAAAATATGATGGTTCCCCTTCTTAAGAGAAAGTATGGTCATTACTTTGACGCTATTATGACATCTGACTATGACAAGCTGACAGATGAAGAAAAGCTTATTATGAATAAAAAGTCATACGATAAATTAAATTCAGCAATTGGAAGTCTCGCTGGTCTTATTAAAGGCCTTGATCAGAGAGTTCAAGTTGAAGAGGTTATCACAGCTCTTGAATCGACTAAAAGTACGATACTTGCAAGTAAAGACACCTACCTTAATACTTTCTCAGATCCTTCGGCTTTAACGACGGCAGCGAATTCGATAACGAATCTAGAGACTACTTTTAAAGGCAAATATGTTACTTATTCAGATTGTCGTGAAAGCGCAGAGCAAACACTTTCAAGATTTTACTCTATTGTTGAAAGAGAAAACTCAATCACTGAAGACGATGGAACTCAGACAATCATAGGAACAGAGAAAGTTATCTGTACTGTGAATAAACGAGGAAAAATTCAAAAAGATATCCAGGAGATTCTAGAAGAGCTTAATAATGCGACTAGTGAGATCTCTTACCAGTCTTATAGACTTGCAAAAAAGCAAAGAGACTATGAGATGAATCAAATCACTAAGCTTTTAGATGAAAATTTAGAAGTTGGAGAGTCACTTATTGTTCAAGATAGTATTGGAGCAAGTCTAAGTGTTGGTGCTGGAGTGAACCTTTATAATGTTGTTAAGGTGAGAGCAAGTGTTAAGCCAAGTCATTTAGTTGTTAATAGACTTCATATCTTTAGAAGAAGTGAAACAGAAATTCATGTCTACAAGGACCTTGGAAATATCAGTAGTATCGAACTTGCTATGAGTGTTGAGAAGTTTGTTCCGATCATGAAAATAACGGTTAAAGGAACAAAGGGGCGCGGAAGAACAAAGTTCTTTAGAGTCGATATTGGTAAATATGAGACCATTGTTAAGAAGCCAAACGGTCAAATTGATGAAGAAAGATCTGTTCTTAAGCCAAACAGAATTGAGAAGCTTAAGGGTCTTAGACGTGCATTTTTAACGGGTTCAGTAGAGGAACTTAATATCGTACAAAGACCTTATACAATCACTCATAAGTTTAATGAGAAAAATACAAAACTTGGAATACTTGTCTTTAGATGGAACTGGCTCAAACAAGAAGACAATATGATTATCACAAGTCCAGAAGGTTACGAGAAAAAAGCTTATAGACAAGTTAAGGGTAATACCAAAGGGACAGACTTTGAGAATTATACTAGGGACCTCGTTGATCTTATCTTCGCAAAGATCACAGACTCTAACTTTAATATAACGAGCTTTAATGAAGGTAACCCTGGCTATACATTTATGGGTAAGGCAAAAAATAGAATTACAAGCTATGAAGGTCTTTACAACGATGAAGGTGTCATCGAGAAGCCATATACAAAGCTATCAAGAATTTGGAATGGCTGGAAAATGAAAAAAGATAAAGCACTTAAAACGCTAAAAGAGATTAAGGCAAAATACGGCTTCAAGTTTTTTGAAGAAGAAGTTCTTGCTCAAACAAAAGAGATTTTTCTCTACAATATTAATGTCAACTTTTTCGTCTACGAAACTGGCCTTAAAAGTATGCTTGAAATTCCAAAGGATAGACTTAAGAAGATTTGGCAACACTACCAAAGTAGAGACATGACAAATTACTCTGGTACAGACAGTCTGATTAATAGCGGCTACCACAATTTTCTTCGCTACAGAAGAAAGTACTCTGAATATCTGATTGAGAACAATCAGAAGATGTTGGTAAGAATGGCAATTAAAATGGTTGAAGCGGTTGAAGATAACCTCAGAATTGCAGGAATGAGCCAAATCTTTGGTGGCGGAAACAACTTTTTCGCTATAGCAAAAATCGATGGTTTTAGAGTTGGTGATGAAAACGGTGATCAAAAGATCCTTTCAAATTCATTTGGTCGACTAGGAACAGAAGATATTGAAGGGCCACTTAATCAAATAAGAAGATTTATGGGTATTTCAAACGGAGAATTTTATATGAGCTGGTTATTAGGGAGAGTAATTTAATGAAAAATTTAACAGGTATTACTCTTTGTTTACTTTCAACCCTCACTTTTGCAAAAAGCTATGTTGTTGAGATGAATCATCCATTAGATGCTCTAGAGCTTTCGGAACTGAAAGGACAAGGCGTTAAGACGATTAAAAACTTTACACCTTATTCTTCGGAATATTTTGATAGACTTTATTCGGTAGAGTTCGACGGGAAAAAATCTGATTTGTCAGCTCTTCCGAATGTAAAGCTTGTTGAGAGTGAATTTGAAGCTGATTTTTTCGAAATTAAAGCTAATCCAAAAAGTGAAAGAACCACCAATGATATGCTTTTCCCTCTTCAATGGGGTCTTCAAAATCAAAATCAAATTATTTCTAAGCAAAAGCTCAAAGGTGGGCCTGAAGAGATTGAAGGAGTCACAGGGGTTGATATCGGCTGGAAAAATGCTATCGAAGGTATTGAAAAAAGCCTAAAAAAGACACCTGTTGTCGCTGTCGTTGATATGGGGATCGATCTTAATCACCCTGAACTTGTAGACCAGATGTATCGCAACGATGCAGAATGTGACAGTGATGGAAATGTTCCGGTTGGGACAAGAGTTGATAGAGATGGAAACAAATACGCTGCCGATTGTCTTGGCTTTAACTTTGCCGCTATCGATCCACTCAATATTCAATTTCCAAGAGATGATAAGAACCATGGAACTCATGTTGCAGGGATTATCGCTGCAAAAAAGAATAATGAAAATGGTGTCTCGGGTGTTTCAGACAAAATTAAAATTTTACCCGTAAAGGTTACTGGTAGAGCTGATGAGACTTCAGATAGAGATCGTATGCTTATGAAAGCGCCATCTAAAAGAATTGCAAATGGAATTCTTTACGCAGTAAAAAGAGGAGTTGATGTTATTAACCTCTCTCTTGGATGGCCAAAATCTATGGATACGGCATTTATGAGAAATGTTATTAGAGAAGCGGTAAGGAATAATATTGTTGTTGTGGCCGCAGCTGGAAATAACAATACAAACGGAAATATCTTTCCTTGTGCTTACGAAAACGTGATTTGTGTTGGTTCTGTTGATGCAGATGGAAGTGTTTCAGCCTTTTCAAACTATGGTGGAGAGGTCGATATTCTTGCGCCAGGAGATCAGATTCTTTCAACAATTCCAACGGAATTCATTCCTATTAAAATGAATATCCAAGGTTACGATATTTTAAGTGGTACGTCACAAGCGGCACCATTTGTTTCAGCTGCTGCAGCACTTCTAAAGGGTGCAAATCCAGACATGAGTATGTATGAAGTCATGAGAAGATTATACGACTCTGCCGGTAAAAAAGAGGATTCATTTAAGTCTCTTCACGGTTTACTAAATCTTGAAAAAGCATTTGATCTGAAAGAAGCACCTAGTGTTAAACCAGTTTTTAAACTGAATTCAGAAATTGTTTTCAGCCCTCTAAACGGTGAGTTTGATCTTCTTCTTCCAATCAGAAATTATGGAGCGGATACCAAAAATATTAAAGTAGAGCTCTTCTTCAAAGATGCAAGAGTGAAACTAAAAGGAAACTCGATCACTTTTAATGAGATGCCAAACTACGAAAAATTGGTGGCGCAAATGATTGAGGAATCTAATGCTGCTGGAAAACCAGTCGCAGATAAGTCTGTCATTAAATTTGAGGGTCTTATCTCTTCGAAATTTATCGATAAGCAGACAAGGTTTTTAGTTGTTATCAAACACCTTGATGATGAGCAAAAGATTGTTAAAATTGAGCAGTTTGAGCACGAAGTAACTGTTTCAAAGCAGTTTTTGGTTCCCAATTCAAATTCAGAAAGAAAGCTTCCTTTCGTTTTTAAAGATCCTTCTCAAAAAGTTCCTGTAGGTCTTTGGGATAATGAAGAAAAACAGCTAAGAGATAACTTAAGAACGGTCGAAGATGTTTTTTCAGGAAATGATTTTCCAAGCTACTATGTAAAATATCAGGCTAAAGCTGAAAGAGGGGAAACTCTTGAAGCCTCAGAAGATGGTATCAAGCTTTTCTTCTTTAATCATGCGGTCGATAAGTTTCTTCAAGCTCAAAACGACCTCTTTATTCATAAAGCGGTGAGCTTAATCTCTGTTTTAAGAGGAGACTACAACTACGACGGGAAAAATGATTATTTAATCAAGACTGTAGTGAAACCAGAAGGCGAGGATGGTTATATTCTTTACTCGTATAGAGATGAGAACCTCGAGCCATTAATTGGTAAACATTCTGATATTAGATATTACCCAACAATCGTTAATGTGACGCCTGATACTGTTCGGTTGATGAAAACGCAGCTTTCTGACGGACAATTTTTAGCCGTACCTTACTTTATTGGAACTGGTGCACTTCCTGATGAAGATCAAGTTTTTGATCCTTGGAAACCTAAAGACACCTCTGTTATGAGAAGAATTTATCATTTGGAAGTTATTGAAGGTGAGTATACTCAGTTTAAAGCTAGAACTCAGATGAATTCAAAGTTTGTTAATATTGTGAAAGAAAAACTAAAAGACTCTATCGCTCAAACGATTAGTTTGGCCGATACAAACGTGCAGGTCATTCAACTTTTAAATCAGAACATGAATGACTTTTCAAATGGTACTGTAAAAGCTCTAGTCTCTGTTGGACTTGGATTTTATAGAGAGAATGCCCTTTTAACTTTTAATGGATCAGACTTTGACGTCGCTGTTCAAGAAAATATAACAGAAAGACTAGAAGCTTCAGCTCATCACCCTGTTTTTTCAATGGATGGTGAAATGTTAAACACTTCTGCTCAAAATGCTTTTGTTTCCTTTCTCACTGATGACCTTGTCACGATCACTTCTGTTGAAGGCAATAGTGAACTTGCAACAAGCTTTAGAATGAGAGACGAGAACGATAGAATAATGTCTTTTCTGTCACTCTTTCAAAAGGGAAATCAGCAGACCACTGTTTTAGAAACTGTTGACTATATTATGATGGTTGAATCTATTGATGGTGTTCAAAAGTCATTTAAAAGAAAGGCAAAGAAGTTTTCTTTCCTTCCTGGAAGTAGAATGAGTGAACTCTATATCCCTATGACGATCTTAAATAGAGACGGTCAGATGCAGCCTGCGATTTATGTCGATGCTACAAGCCTCACTGGGAATAATGTTTATCTTCTTACTAAAGTTGGAGATGAACTGATTGCACCGGTTGATATGAGTTTAAATATTCCTAGTAACTGTGTGGCACAAAAACCCACTTAAAACGGCTCAAGGAAATTCAAAGTACTCTATATTATGTTTAACAAATGATGGCTTCAGTATGAACTATGTTGATCTTGAAGCTCCATAGGTGATGTAAGAATTGAAACAAACTGTTTCAAAAAATACATTACTAAAAGCGTCAAGCAGCGGAAATAAAAAAGGAAAATATTACAAACAAGATTGAGAAAAAAACAAAATGAATGTAAGAAAGTTAGGATTTTTAGTTGCTCGCAAAACAACAAAAAAGACGAAACAAAACAAAACGAACGAACACAAAACACTCAAGGAGACAACATGAACAAGTATCTTGCAGTGCTAGCTGTGACAGCTTTTATCGGAACAGGATGTAATTCTAAATACGACGAAGGTTTCAACGCTGGTTACAACTCAACGTATAGCTCTAGCTACGATAGCGCTTACTCAACTGGAAATAGCGATGGTAGAGCGGACGGGGCGACTGATGGTCAAACTGATGGTTTTGCTGCTGGTGAAATCCAAGGTTACGATCAAGGTTATGACCAAGCGTATACAGACTTCGCTTCTGCTGACTATATGGAAGGCTACGGAGATGGTGGTATCGCTGGTTACGATGCAGGTTACGATGCTGGGACTCCTATGGGAACTCAAGATGGTAATGCTGATGGAACAACTGATGGTTACAACGCAGGTTATGACGGTGCTTATGCAACGACTTACGACCCAGCGTATGCTAACTCTTATAACAATAACTATGGAAGTGCTTATAACGTAGGATTTAATGACGGAGCTTTTGACGGTTACGGAAACGGATACAGCGACGGTTATACTGACGGTGATATCGATGGTTTCGCTGACGGTTATGATGACGGATATTCAGTTGGTTTTGACGTTGGTGAAAGCAATGGGTACGGAGTTGGTTACGGTGATGCATACGATATCGCTTTTGATATTAACTTTGACATCGGTTACGATGACGGATTTGATGACGGTTACGATGCAGCGATTGGTCTAAGTGTTACGACAAAAAACCCAGCAGCTAAATTAGCGGCAATGGTTAACGAAGACTTAATCGATTACTCTAAACTTCCAAAATTTAGTTCTCAAAATGCTATTGAAACTGGTTCAATCGTTCTTTCACACGCAGACGGTGGAACAGTTGATATGGGTAAATTAATTGCTCTTAAAGAACAGCATTACTTAAATGCAATGAGCTCTCAGTTACAAACAAGATTTGGACTAACTCATTCTTCAGCTCAAAGAATGGCGACAGTTGCTCATCAGTTCAATCAGGTTGCTGGTAGTCGTGACTTAACTGAAGCGGATGCATCAGCATTTACTAAAGAACTAGTTGGTTTTGATATGGGACAGATTGCTTCAGCGGTTGTTGAAAGTAAAAAAGGTGATTCTGAGATGTTGAACTCTTTATTAGAAAAAGCTTCTAAGAAAGTTGGAACAAGCCCAGAAGATTTCAACAACATGATCTCAACGATCTTTAACTAAGAACAACTTCTTTAGGAGAATGAAAATGAAAAAATATATCGTTTTATTAGTGGCAACAGCGTTCATCGGAACGGGTTGTAAAGATAAATACGCTGAAGGATTTTCTGCTGGTGAAATATCAGGAACATCTGAAGGTCAATCAAATGGTTATAATGCCGGTTACAATGATGGGTACGATGCTACTTACCAGACTAACTATAACTCAGGTTTCTCAAGTGGTGTAGACTCAGGATTTGCTGAAGGTTATGCTGACGGTGAAGTTTACTACACAGCTAACGATAACTACGGTGCTGGTTTTACTGACGGTTTCAATGACAATTATGGAATTGGTCAAACTGACGGTTACAACGACGCTTATGATATCGCTTACAATAACTCTTATGGTTCAGCTTTTAATAATGGATCTAGTGATGGAGCTGTTGACGGTGCAGTTGATGGTTCAGTTGACGGTGCAGTTGCTGGACAAGAAGATGGTTACATAGATGGTTATGTTGACGGTGAAGCTATTGAGTACACAAATGGTTATAACGATGGGTACTCTGATGGAGACGCTGACGGTTATAGTGCTGGTTTCGATACTGGATATATTGATGGTGAGATCGATGGATTTGACTACGGATATGATTTAGGTGCGGCTGATGGTGACTACGATGGATCAATCGATGGTTACGATGCAGGGTATGACCTTGGATTTGACGATGGTTATGATGCTGGTCTTGGTTTCTCAACAAAGTCTTCTAACCCAAGTGTAAAGCTTGCAGCTATGGTTAATGCTGACTTAATTGATTATTCAAACCTTCAAAAGTTTGATTCAAGCTCTGCTGGATCAATGGCTTTAAGCCACGCTGATAACGGAACAGTTGATATGGGTAAACTTGCAGCACTTAAAGAGCAGCATTACTTAAATCAAATGGCTGGTCAGCTTAACGCTAAGTTTGGTTTATCTGCTGATCGTGCAAAAGAAATTGCAACAGTTGCTCACCAATTTAACAAGCTTGCTGGTACTCGTGAACTTACTGAAAAAGATGCAGATGTATTTGCTGTATCGATCATTGGTAAAAACATGAAAGACATCGAGCTTGCAGTTAAAGAATCAATGAAAGGGAACTCAAACCTTTTAGATGAAGTTCTAAACACTGTTGGTTCAAAAAATGGTATCTCTCCAGAGAGAACGATGGATGTTATCAACGCAATTTTTTACTAAGATTATATTTTAGATAAAAGTGAGAAAGGGTCCAATTATTGGGCCCTTTTTTATTGAAAGAATCTCTTTATAGCAATTCCGGTTTTAATATTACTAGCAGTTGTCACTTGCTTTGTTCCTTCTTCAAACTCTTCATTTATTTCAATCGACTCAAAAGCCGCCTCAAAAGAGAATTCCATCTTCTTGGATAGAGGAAAGTTCAAACCGACCTTAGTGATGGGAAGTATCAGGGCGGTACCAGCACTTGTAAGACCATCAGCCTCTGTGGCAGATTGACCGTATCCAACTCCCAGACCTATCATGGGTCTAGCATTATAGAAGTTTCTCATTGGATCAAAATAATATCTTGCCTCTAGTATTCCTAAAAATCTGCTAGAGGTTAGGGAAGCTTCATTAGCATTGATAGTCTCTGTCGTATAACGAATACCAAAGGCCAGCGCAAAGTTGAGGCTAAACTCATTTTCAAGATAGCCTTCAAGTTGGATGCCGCCTCTTTCAATTTCTTGATTTTCAACTCCAGAGACACTTTCACTTAATCCTCGAATAAATGAAGTATGAAAGGCGTAAGATTTTCTTGGATTATAGAGCTTTGATTTAATAAATTTCGTTTTTACTTTCTCAGGAGTTAAGGCCCAAAGGTATTCTGTTGCATCATAGACGGTGACGACTTGGCCTTTTCTAAAGGGGAGTTGAGCTGTATTATTTTCGACTTCCCACTGAGTGAATTCTCTAGTTACTGTGATGGCCTTTGCAATAAGACTGATGTCATCAGCGGTAAAGGTCACGAGTTTTCCTAGAACAATACCATCTTTTTTACCTGTTCTTGTAACAAAGGTTTGTCCTGTTTTTGATACGCCTTGAATAATATGAAGTTCGTAGGAAAATGAATTTTCCGAGTAAAAGAGTAGAGTAAGGCATAAAAATGTAATTATTTTCATACCTTATTCTAACAAAACTTAAGTATCGCGCAATAGAATCAGTTATTACCTATGAAACCTGGGAAACTTCCGGATACGGCAGTACTATCTGTCGTAATATTTGTTGTATCCGTATGGAAATATCCAGATCTCACTTTATTTCCCGTATCTGCTTCATGAAAAGTGAAGAAGAGTGGATTTAAAACCCCATCCTCAGCAGGTGCTGGAAGAATATTCGTTGCAACCGGAGCTGCTAGATGTCCAATTGCTGTTAAGTTTGCAATAGGAGAGACAGCAATTGCCGATCCTGGAGAGACATCATTGATATTGAGTTTTGGATAATTATAGTCCTGGAAGTTAAGGTTATTAACTTTTACAATATAAGCGCTATTTGGATTAATGGTAGCACCAATTGTTGTTGTAAGGGCCACGAAGCTTGAGCCAGAGATCGATGTGTCAGCAACGACTTTTACTCGATCAAGATTTTCAACGTAATGCTCAAGTCCTGATCCTGCAGAAACTTTTTCTAATTGAGAGGTAAGCGTCGGCGCTCCAGTGACGTTAATAATGGCCATGGCCAAATCTCTCTCTCCACCAGAACTTAAACTGACCGCTGAGGCTATGATCTTATCTCCACCCACACTTTGACCATCAATAGAGAGACTCTCTATTGAATCATAATTGCTAAGGGTAAAGATATTCATCAGGCTGCCTTGAAGGGCATAGCCGGTTCTATCGATTTTATAAAGGCTCATATTTCCAATATTATTAACGGTTCCGATATAAAGACTTGCTCCAAGTTCAACTTGAACAAGTTCTTGGTTGTTAATTCCAGTTCCACTTAAAAGAAGTGTTGAACCTAGAGGAGTGGAGTTTAATCCAGCAACATTATTAACCCCTGCACCAGAGCCAATTTTTACTTTTAAAGAACTTGCTCCATCAGCGATGGGAAGAACCCATGTCGTTCCATCGATAATCTTAACATTTCCGACATAAGATGCAGTAGCTGAGCTTTCATCGTAATAGTCGAACTCATTAGCACCAGTAATGGTAACTGTACTGCCAGCGACTGTCGCAGAGATTTCTTGAGCGAGGTCAAAAATTTCAGGAGAGTCAGCATCAGTTATACCGTCAACGTTATTAATAGCATCTGCTAAAGCCGTTGCCGTTGCTGTTGTCGATCCACATCCACCGTCACAAAATCCTACGGTATCTGTTCCAACAACTGTCGGTCCACCGTAGTTAAAGGTAACAGTTGCACCGCTATTGGTAATGAGCTCAAAAACTCCAGAAGCTGGACCAGTGAAAGTGATTGCGAGTTGTCTTGGGCTTCCACTAGAAATGGTGGCTCCAAGTAAACCAGCCGTTGCTCCAACCTTATCGCTTGAGATACAACCAGTGTGTGATCCATTATCTGTAGGAGTGTAAAATCCACAGTAGTTAAAGTTTAATTTATCATTGGTAAGATCTATTCTTCTAATTCTAAACTGAGGACTATTTGTACCCGCTTGAGTCACTTTGTATGAAATGATGAGAGCGCCACCATCTGTTCCGTCAATAGAGAGACCTTCTGCGATAACCGGAGTTTGAGACGCATTGATATCTTCAGTTGGAAAAGCAATCGAGTGAATATTTTCAAATTCTTGTGTCACATCATTGAATTTTTGTTTTTCAACATAAATTGTGGTCCCACTAGTATAAGTGGTGTAGAGACTCTTTGTGCTAGAGTCAAACCAGTTTGCCGCTTCATTACCACTTGAAGTATTCACTTCAGAGCGCGCCAGTTTTGACGTCGCTTGGTAGGCCGTTAAATTGGTCCATGTTTTAGAGATAGTACAAGTTGAAACATCATTTCCAAAACCATCATCACCAAGACAAAGTTGAAGCTGAACATCTTGTGCGTTGGCAATATCGTGGTTTGGTGTCCATGTAAGAGCCGGAGTCACTTGATTATCGCTATTAGCATTTGGTATGTCGTCAAAAGTTCCACCGCCATCAAGACTGATTCTCCACTGCCAAGTGACATTATTTCCATCAAAAATACTTGTGTCTAGAAAACCCGCTGTCGTAAATGGCACAGAAAAAGGTTGCCCTGCAAAAGCTTTGAATCCAATGAGGTCAACATCTGCGGCTCCCGCTGGATCAGTAAAGCTTGGTGGTGGGTTAGTGTTAGTGATTGTTAAAGTCAAGATTTCTGTATCACTGGCACAAGTTGTACAAACAGGAGTGTAGCTTTCAGGTCTATCTTGAACTGTAATATAAAAGTTTCTCGCCTGGCTTGCCGCACCCGTTACCATCCATTCCGGAAGGATCACTGTCGTTTGAACACGAACCCACTCTCTACTATCAAGACGTTCTTTTAATGAAGTTGACGCCAAGGCCGTTTGTCCACCTAAAAGTCCGTTGTCAGCGGAGACGCTAATCGTAAAGTCATCTCGTTGAGTATCTCTAACAAGAGAGTTAATAGTGATTGTAAACTTCTCCGTACCAACAGCTTGTGCTGTTGTTGTCGCTGAAGAACTATTGGCAAATGACTGCGTAAGAGTTGTCGCCCCTTGATCTTGTCCATTAACAAAATAGTTTTGAGGTGTACTTGAACCAGCAGTAATAAAAGGAGCGATAGTTATAGAACCGGTGTCTTGATTTTCTAAAACGTTTATTGACCAAGAAACAATATTTGATTCTTTAGGTGTTCCTGAACCAACTCCATTATTAGCATCTGTAATATAGGCCCTTAAAATATAAGCACCACTTGGAAGAGGTCCGCTGTTATTAAAGGCATCCATGCGAAGGGCACAGATAAGTTTATTTGATGAAGGCAAAGTTCCAGATGTCTCAGTAGGAGAGTAAGTACAATCGGAATAAGTATAGTTACTTGCTGGAGAATTAGTCTGCAGTCCTACTGATAGAACATCGATATCTTCCCATGAACCTGAACCAGCTGGTTTTACTTGAAACTTAACTTGATAATCTGTTTCAGCTTGAATATCAGGATCGTAATCGATATTGATGGCAAAGTTACTAGCTGCGATTGCCGCGCTATCTAGTGGTCCAGTGTAATCATAGTTGTCGGAGTCTCTATCGTTATTAACTGATTGAGTTAAGGTACACCCTGTGTAAGTTACAGCGTTTGTCGCCGAACATCCCAGAAGAGATGACGTATTAGCACCATCAATTGAAATAACAGGTCTAATATTTGTAGGTCTAACCGCAACGTTCCAGCTGAGAGCTTCAATTAAATTTGTCGTTCCCACAGCGTAAGTCTTAACGGTGATTGTTCGTGCTTCAGCAACATCTGGGTTAGAGAGGTTAAAGTATGTTTGAGCATTATTTAAATTTGTCGTCGTTGCACAGAACACATTTGTTGTGCCTTCTCTTTGAGCATTAGGTTCAAAGTCAATTCCATTTACGGACATGACAACAGTGATGTCAGCCACTCCCATTGGGGTTAGCTTGTCGACATTATCAAACTCTACACAAAGCCCACGATTGGTAGGAGATAAGGTCACGAGGTTTATTCCGGAAGGATTAGACCATCCACCAGCACCAAATGTAACGCCATCAACAACTGTGATTGTCTGTGTAAGCTTTGGAACCGTGCTATTTCCAATTGGTTGAATCACCGGATAGTCTGGATCAATAATATTGATCTGCCAAACATAAGAGTCAAAAAGAGGATCACTTGTTGTTCCATCATGAATTTTTATCTCAAGTGTATGAGAGCCGTTAGTGAGATCACCTGGAACAAATGAGTAACTTGCCAAAGTTGTTGTCGAGTTAAAAGGAACAGAAGTTGGAGATGGAAATCCATCTGGTGCAACGAGAACACCATCGAGGTAAATATAGTATCTTCCATCTTCTAAGTCAGGTGAACTAATAACAGCAGAGTGAGTCCTTGTTGTTGTTATTGTATTTAAATATGAAAAGGCTGTCGCCGATGGACTTGTTGAAGTCAAAACGGGGGCAACTAAATTTTCTACGATAACATTCCATGTTGTACTGTCGAGTTGATTCACACCATCTTGATCGTAAAGAATAGCTTCAACCACATATGTTCCTGGGCCAAAGATACTTGGAATAAAGTCAAAAGTAACAGAGTCCTGTCTTTGTGGAACTGTTGAAGTTGAACCGGATGCGTGAACATACCAGTCAACGGTAAAACCATAATTATAAACATCACTTACTGCAACGGTGTGAGTTGAACCTGTTGTTACAGATTTTGGAATAGAGTATGAATTTGCTGGAAACTTTGCACCGATAAAAACGGTATTACTTGTAGAGGCTCCAATCACTGGAACACACTTTCTTTTTGTTGCGTTGAAAGCTTCATTTTCTCCACACTGAGTTTTCTTTTGAACGGGGAGACAAGAGAGCATTGTCATACTCAAAAGTACTGTCATCATCCAAGATTTTAGAAATGTCGTTTTCAGTTTAGTTTGCATATTTATCCCAATTTTGTTTATCCCATTATCTTTTCGGTGATTTAAACCGTTTCTTTAAAGACTTTAATAATTCCCTTATCTATTTTCTCAGGCTACAGGGCTTATTGGAGGGGGCATTGGAGTATTTTTACATGATTTCAGAAGGTTAGAGCCTATATCAGTACTTTAAGGCTTGGTTTTTAAAAGTTTGGGTGACTACAATAGTTGCCTACTAATAGGTGTAATTGAGCTTTCGAAGGGGAAGAGCTGTATTGGCACAAGCAAGGCTCGATCCAGGCTTTGCACAGGTCGCTGTGGCCGTTCCAGTTTGTCCATTGGCATTGGCACCCCAACACATAAATTGATAGCGATCATTAATCTGTTCGAATTGATTTTGAGAGGTATCTTCTAGGTACGCACAGACGTGTTCACCACCTGAGTAGACTTTTATGTCATCAATGCCATTGGCCCAAATATTTAGTGAGTCTCGACTCATAGAATATAAATAATTGAGTTCAAAGTTTAAGGTTCTAAAGGCTCCATCGGTAAAAAAATTGCTAACCCAGCCATACTCGTGATCAGCTAAAAAAGAATTTTCGACAAAAGTATAGAGAGGATTTTGAGCCCCATTACTATTATAGCTTCCATCGCCAATAAATCTTAAGTTTTGTTTGTAGATATCATTTTGGCCAGCTGTTAAAGGGTAGGGTCTCAATTGAACTGAATTCCAGATACCCCCAAAGTCGTCACTTGTTCCAATATTATTGAGAGCTCCAGTCTCGAGAGTCGTTCCATATTTATAACTTGATCCCCAACATCTAATATTTTTTCCAAGTGTTCTCACACCCGTTTGATTATAGTAATGATCGTAAGTCCCACATGTGTGTGAGTCTCCTGAGGCAAGCGAGCTTGCGGGTTCACGAATTTGAACGTACTGGTTATTTGTGATGGCAGCGACAGGAACATTTCCAGGTGAAGCGCTATCGCCAATACTTTCGAGGTCTTCATAGCCTTGAAAGTTTATGCTAGAACCTAGGTAGTATAGAATATTACTTGGTGTACTTGTGTAAAGAGGGTTGAGGTCTCTTCCTAAAGAGAAGGTTCTTCCCATTCCAAGTTGTCCTGCTCTGTTGTCACCAAAGCATCTGGTATTAAAGGTTGCTCCACTAAAAGTGACACATGTATGGCGTTGACCCAGACTCATACTTGTGATGGTTAGTGCTGTGTTTAAGTTGGCACTTAACCCTGGCTCGCCTGGCTCGTCTCCGTGATTGAGATCACTGAAGACAAAGAGGGAGTTATTTAAACCTAATTGGCTTTCAACATTTCGGCCCCAGCATTTTAATTCATTTGTATTTGTAATTCTTGCACAGGCATGCTCTCCACCGCCGGCGATCATGTCAATTTCGACTCCTGAAAAAGTAACTGGGGTGAGGTTAGTACTCATCTCTGATGAGCTAGAGCCAATATCGGTATCATCGATATTTCCAATTCCCGCTTGACCCACATCATTTTTTCCCCAACACTTAATTGTCGTTCCACCCATAAGGGCACATGTTGAGTGGTTTAAAGCGATGATAGAATCGACTTCATCTGTGGATCCTAGATTAACTGTTGGTAAAGATGCTCCCATTGAGCCGGTGGTATCACCGTAGTTCGATGTATTTCCATAACCCAGTTGACCAAATTGATTATCACCAAAACATTTAACTTCGTTTGTAGAGGTTAAAACACAAGTATGGTTCTTACCAAGGGCGATGTCTTTTATATAGTGGGCGACACCAAAGTTATTGACCCCAAAATTGATTACTTGTGCCTGAGAGGTAACTGTATCAGAAGGATTTCCTCCGAAGTTTATTGTATTTTCTCGTCCTAATTGCCCAAATTCATTATTTCCAAAACAGGTCACCTGACCTCTATAGAGAGAACAAGTGTGACCTTTAAAATTTGTTCCAACGGTATCTCCCGATTTACTAAGTGCAAGTTTTGGTTCTGGAACTTCTAGTGTTATTTGACTTGTCATCCCTAAATCATTTGAGGTTTTTCCATCTTCAGGGTCAAAGTTTAAATTGATTTGCCTGTATCTTCTATAGTCTCCTGTGAGAGTTGGTGAAACATCAAAAGATGTTCTAAAAGCAGAGGCTTCATTTATTGATAGATTGATATTTGCATAAGGAGTAACACTTACTGTCTGACGTCTTGACGTTTCGACTTCAACGGCCAATGTGAAGGGGACTTCTGTGATAAATTCTCCGGTGAAAACACCAGCGTCATCTGAAGGGTAAACATCGACAGTTTTTAAACCTTCAGATTCTTCCATAGTAAAAGGAAAAGACTGTTCATCTATCAACGCCACAAGTGCAGGTGGCTTATCATCGTTTTCAATAGTTAAAGTATGGCTTGCAGGAGAGCCTAAAGTGATAATGTCGGCATCTTGCAATGTTGCAATAATAGTTTCATCAGTTTCAAATTGAAAATCCGCAAAGATTAAAGTTGTTATCGTCTCTGTTAGTGTTGGAGCATCGTCATAAGCTGCCGGTATGGTAAATTCAATCGATGATCCCGAACTATTAATTAATGTATTTCCCGTAGGTCCTGGAATATCTAACATATAGTCTTCTGTCATAAACTGATCTTTAGTCGTGTAGTTTGCAATAAATTTCGCTGAGCCGGTAAAGGCCAATGTAAAAGTCATCGCTTCGTGTTGATGAAAAGCTGAGACGGTAAAAGCAAAATCTAGACTTGTTTTTGTAAGGGCTTGTGCTGCCGTACCATCAGCCGCTACTTGAATAGCCGAAACACCTGCATCACCAGCTGCAGTTGTATTATCCAGTCCCTCGGGTTGATCCAATGGCAACGTCGTCAAAGAAACCGATGGCACAGCATCTTTTTCTATAATATTAACGACAAAAGTATTATGAGCGTTATTGACGGTGTAAGGGTAGTAAGTTGGAGGAGCAATATCATCCACGTCGATCTCGACAATAAATTGTTCTATATTCTCATAGATAGTATCACCGCTATTGAGATCTAGAACAATATTGTAAGAGCTCTCACCAGCAGGGATCGTCACAAGTCTTTGGTAAATTATATTATCAGAACTGGAATAATCCAAAGCGGTCGCTGGGCGTCCTGGATTTATCTCGGTACCGACATTCTGTGTACCAGATGGTTCAGTTAAGTCATAAAAATTTGCCCCAGGGGTAAAGTCATTTGCATCTGGTTTATAGGTTTCAGTATCTTCACTTTGTTTGATCATAACTTTAAAAGTGGTATCTTGTGCAGAAGGAGTTGTTAGAAAGAATGGAATCACTAAACTTGTAGCATCTCCTTCATTCTTAACAACAAATTTATCACCGATAAAGCGAGCAACACTTGGAACATCCACATCAGTGATAATAATCTCTTTCGCTGTGACAGCACCTGGAGCAATGGTAGGATAGGGTGTAATGACGTCAGGGTTTCCTAATCCATCAACAGTATAGGTATTTGCAGCAGAGACACTATCCAGAGCGATCTCAAAAGCTTCTGGGCGATCCAGTTCGAAAAGATTATCTGCAAGGATCTTGAAGCTTAAACTCGCTTGTGTTGATCCTGCTGGAATAATGACATAACCCACGTGTGCATCTAACTCAGGCACATCTTCTGCCATGATAGCACACTCATTTGGAGCAACAGGAGGAGCTGGTGCAGTGTCACAAAAGGTGCCTGTAAAATTGCGCTCAAAGCGAACCAGGATATTTTGATATGTTGGTTTATCTAATTCAAAAATAATATTAACGATATCATTCTCATTAAAGTTTTCACTTAAAGCCCCTCTTATAGAGACAAGCGGTGCTGATTCAAGTTCAGTAATTTCTATACTCTGTGTTGCCGGCACACCAATAGTGTAATTAGGACCTGCATCAATATTAAGGACAACTAACTCATTTGCGTCCTCAAAGTTTCCGTCGGCTATAGAGTCTAAAGTAAACGTCTGAGTGGTTTGACCTTTTTGAATGAGAACGGACTGAGTTGAAAGTGTATAGTCTGTATTAATTGTTGCCTGGCTTGAACCATCGACTCCAATATTAATATAAAGATCAAAGCCAGAGGCCTTATCTAAAGTGATAGTAAAGGTTTCACTTAATCCCTCATCAACGGTGGCATTGGCCACAGATAGGGTTGCAGTACTTGGAGCATCATCGTCTTCAATATTAAAATTGTGTAATCCGATAGTTCCTATATTAAGAGTTTCCGGTTGAAGAATTCTAAGTCTGATCTCCTCGGTTGGCTCATCAAGTGTGTCGTCATTTGTAATAATTGGTATGCCTATCGGGCAGTTTGTTTCACCTGCGGCGATTGTGATCGTATATCGATGTTCTGTCGGCACATCTTTTGCGATGGTACAGTTTGCAGATATATCAACGAGATCGTCAAAGTCTAAACTTGTCGCGCCAATTTCATCAACCAAAATTTTAAAACTTTGAGGGTTTTGACTGACTTTAGATAGAGTCAAATCAACCTGAGAGGTTGTGCCCTCTGTTCCCGTGCTAAGAGCTGTTGCAAATGAAACTGTAGCAAGACCGCCGGCTTCATTGATATTGATAGAGCTGCTGGCCGTTCCGATAGATCCTTGTGAAGGATTTGAAATGGTAATTCTAATTTTTTCGCCTTGATCATAGATTCCATCATTTGAGATGAGGATGGGGCGAGTAAATATTTTCGTTCCAGCTGGTATCGTAAAGGTACCGGAAGCTAAAAGCGAGTGGTCTGTTCCAGGAGTTGCGGAGTCTAACGAGACGGTATCCACTACGTAGTCAATGGTGATAGGTACTGAACTTCTGAAATCGAGTTCTATTGGAAGTTGGAAGGTGTTTCCCTCAGTTGTTTGATAGTTTGTCGCGATAAAGCCGATCGTTGGAGCTGTTTCTCCCACATCATTGAGAGTTATTGCCGCCGTCGTATTCCCAAAAGCATTTGCATATGTTGTGTTTGGAATACTGACGTCAAAAGATTCATTGCCTTCCCAAATATTATCGTCAATTGCTGTAAAAGTAATGGTTGATGTCGCATTAGTAGATCCAGCCGGAATAATAAAAGTTGAGTTACTCTTGGTGTAGTCAACTCCTTCAATAATATTTCCCGCTGTTATAACAGTTGAGATGGGAACGACGATTTCATTTTCAACCGTTCCTGTCATTTGTAAAACGAGGTTAAACTGATTGCCCCCTCCACTTTCATTAAAAGAGTAGGTTGATGAACTCAATGAATAACTTGGAAGTGCGCCCGAGTCTTGGATCGTAATTTCAGTCGATGGAATAGGTCCTACGATAGCTTGCAACGGGGTTTCAATTTTTAGTTTTAAAACTTCGTCGAGCTCATTGAAGATATCATTTGAAAGTTGAATACTAATTTGTTGAACCATACCCGTTGTCTGATTAAAGACGAGTGTTTGATTTGAAAAATTAGTATCATTTTGAGTGACTGTACTTCCAGAGGCATCAAAGACTATAGGAATATGAATGTCGCCCTCGGTGAGATTTGAAACGGAAACTGTCACATTTATATTTGTACCCTCATTTCCACTATAGGTAGATGTTGCAAAAGAAGCTGTAGGGTATTGATCATTATCATTAATGATGACAGAAAACTCCGTGTTACCAGTAATCCCATAATCTCTTCCATTTGGTTCAAGAGATATTTTAAAAAACTCTTGTTCTTCAAAAATCGTGTCGTCAAATGTGACAAGTGAGACTGATAGTGAATTCGTTCCCTCAGGAAAGGTTGCTATAAATTGAGTTGAAGAAATAAAAACAGCGGGGGCACCGTTGACAAGAATGGCAGAGAGATCTTCGTTTTCAGCTGTTCCACCTAATCTCATTATAACATTTTGAGTTTGTGGAAAATTTGCACCCGTTCTGGTTAGCATCGTTGTAAAAACACCATTTGTCTCTGTTGTCGTTTCAACAGCGGTGTTAAAAGAAAACTTTTGATTATAATTAAGCGTTGGAAAATCAACAGCATTACTCTCACTCTTTGGAGTTTGCGAATCTTGAGGCGCGACATTACATGCCATCGCAACAATAATGATGAATAGAATATTCAATCCATAAAACTTCAAAAGCAAATCCTTATCGCTTGTGTATCCTATTAGTCTTTTCGGATACTTATTTATAAATATTAGCATGGTTGAAAGGTTCACTTGGGTAATGCTAGAGGTATAACGTCATTTCATGGACTTAGAGAAAAACTCCTATGGACAAAAATGTCTTTAGTGCCTAAAATTATTGACGTAAGGTCCCTCTAATCTTAGCGTATAGGTACCAAGGATGAGCAAATGTTAAAATTTTTAAAGAAGTTTGAAAATGAACAAGCCCCAAGCGGTAAGGTTATCGCGTTGATGAATCAAAAAGGTGGAGTGGGGAAAACCACGATGGCCTTCAATATGGCCCATGCCTTATCGGCAAAAGGACACAAAGTTCTTTGTATTGATATGGATCCTCAGTTTAATTTTACCAGCCTTTTTAGTGCTCCCACGACAGACAAAAATATTTTTCATCTTCTTATAAATTCAATCAAAGAGCTTCGTGCTCTTCACACAAATTGTCTTCTCAGTGAAGTTATTCAGACGGTAAAACCAAATATTGATTTGATCTCATCGGGACAAGAACTCTCTGGATTTGAGTTAACAGTTGCTGGAATAAGTGCTCCAAGACAATTAATTTTAAAAAGATTTATTGAAAAAAATAACCTCAATTCAATCTATGACTATATTGTTATCGATGGACCTCCAACGTTAGGTTTAATTGTGGTGAATATTCTTTGTGCGACAGATGGTGTCCTTTATCCTTTTATCCCCGATTCTTTTTCAGAACAGGGTCTTCGAAATATTCAACAGGTCGTTGAGGATATCGATGACATGGGAATCACAACAACACCGAGAAATTTGGGTTATATTCCAAATCTTTTTGAAAATAGAAGAAAACAGACAAATATTGATTTTGAAAAAATAAAAGATAGGTTTAATGAGGCAGAAGTTTTTATGCCTTTTAAAAATAAAGCAAGTTTTGCAAAAAGTATGTCTTCAAAAAAATCGGTTTTTGATTTTGAAGCAAGTGACTATAAAGAGCTGCAAAAGCAATTTTTAACCATGGCAGATGCAGTTGAAGCAAAACTTGGGGAACTACAATGAGTAAAAATAAAAATCCACTCTACGTTGTCAATAAAAACCAGGTTGAAGAGGCGAGTGGTCTTGTGGATTTTTTGGTAAAGAAGTTTAACCTTGAACCAGCGATTGAAATGTTAACGGCTTTGTTTGAATTTCTTTTAAGTCAGGTACGCTCTTACGGGGCTTTTATTGCCGTAAAAGAATTTATCGATAGAGTCGTCGCAAAGCTCGAACTCTACCGAAATTTTTCTATTCTTTAATTTCTTTTATTTTCTTTCAGCTATAATCTTTCTAGCGACAACTTCAGCAATTTGTCCAACAACATAAGGGACTTCTTTTCTCATATTATCTTTTCCGTGAAGAAAACCTAAGAGGTGAAGCCACTCATGAGTCATATTATTGATCATTTTTGGCGTATCAAACTGCTGGTAGAATTTCCAGTTTAGTTTAATCCACTTGCTGTTATAAGGGTCAGTTGAGCCTATCACTTTACGACACCAAACTCCCCACTTTCTAATACCACTACAGATTTTAACATAAGAGTTAAAATTCATTTCACCAAGAGTATTATCTCTCATCTTCTCATCACCATTCATGATAATTTTATAGATATCTTCGTTCGAGAGTTTTGTTTCGGTATCTCTCCAAAGATAATTTTTTTGGAATTCACGAACACCTTTTTCTTTTTCATATGAGAGGATCATGGACTTAAAGTCTTCATGATTAACAACTTCTTCCATAAGGTCTAAAGCTGCGACGAACTTTTCTTTCTGTTGTTTTCCGAGGTTAGTCGAGCTTGGAAATCTCCAATTTTCAGGAACAAATTTTAAGTATTGGCTATCTACAGAATTTACATCAGTAGACTTATCAAAGTTTAATTCAACTTTGACATCGAGATCTGTAGTGGCAAAAGCAGTCGTTGTAGTTAAGAGGGCAACCATCATGGTTCCAAGAAACTTCTTCATAATAAATCCTTTGTTACGTTTAAGGATTTATCGAAATTTCTTGGGACTTAATTAAATTTTTTTAAGAGTATTCCGGAAAGCGGAAAATTTGTCTTTTAGTCAACTAAGCTCTCAAAGGCATCCTTTGAGAGAGTTCCATCTATTCGCTGAGAGGATTCAGACTTTTTAGGTTGCTCTTTAACCGGGGAAGCCTGCTTTAGGTTTACTTCGTCAAAAAGAGGTTCAAGATCTATAATGCCATCTTTTTCATCGATGGCTTTTCTTCGAAGAGAGAGTGAGTCAACAGGTCTTTCATCTTGAGATTCAATTTTTGCCAGACCAACAGAGTCGGGCTTATCTGCTTCCAAATAGTCCATCTCCATCTCAAGTCGAGTCCAGTCGATTGTGGAGGCAGAAGATACCGAAATCAATAGTATAAATGTCATTATTGTCGTTCTCATTAACGATATTTTATGCTAAGAATCAGAGCAATGCAAAACAATCCGTTAAATCCTGATTTACTCTTAGCGTCATATGATTATGACCTGCCTGAAGCTTCAATTGCTGATAGGCCAGTTGCTGGTCGGCAAAATTCAAAGCTCTTAGTTTACAGAGTAAAAACTGACAGCGTTGAGCATCGTCATTATTTTGATTTACCCGATATCTTAGATCCAAAAGACCATCTTGTTCTCAATGAATCAAAAGTTTTTCCCTGCAGACTTATTGGGGTGAAGCCAACCGGTGGGCGTTGTGAAGTTTTCATCTTGTCGCTGATAAAAACTAAGAATTCTTATCCCGCTCTTATTAAGACAAGTGGAAAAAAACATATTGGTGACCGCTTTATTTTTGGGGGTCTCATAGCGACTCTTTCAAATATTTCTGACGATGGATCCTTTTATGTTGAATTTAATATGAGTGATGAAAAGCTTCTAGAGACTTTAGAGAAGATTGGAAAAATACCTATTCCTCCCTACATCAGAGGGGGAGTTGCCGATGAAAAAGACCTAGAGGATTATCAAACAGTCTATGCTGGTACGATGGGCTCTGTTGCAGCGCCAACGGCCGGACTGCATTTCACTCCTGAACTTTTTGAGGGACTTAAGGTGAAGGGAATTGATAAGTCTTTTGTCACTTTGCACGTGGGAGCGGGGACATTTAAACCTGTCTCAACGCAAAACATACTTGAACACTCCATGCATGAAGAGTTTTATAGCATTGATGAAGAGGCTTTAAAGAGTATAAGAGCTCATCAAGGAAATATTATTGCGGTAGGAACAACATCTTTAAGGGTGCTTGAAAGCCAAAGTGATGATAGAGGCTTTATTAAAGAGACTGACGGGTTTCAAGCGACTGATATCTTTTTATATCCTGGAAAAAAAGTTCATTCCATTAAAGGTCTGATCACAAATTTTCATCTTCCTAAAAGTACCTTGCTAATGCTTGTAAGCTCTTTGATAGGAAGAGAAAAAGCACTAGAACTCTATAAGATAGCAATTGAAAACGACTATCGTTTTTTCTCCTATGGAGATGGAATGATCATCATAAGAGATTAAATTATGAAAAACCCTATTTACAAATTAGAGGCAAAGTCAGGCCAGGCCAGAGCGGGAACAGTGACCACAAGTCACGGAGAAATTAAAACTCCTATCTTCATGCCGGTAGGGACTAGAGGTTCTGTTAAAAGTCTTTGGCAAGAAGATCTTGAGAGAATGAACGCCCAAATTATCTTGGGAAACACCTATCATCTCTACTTGAGACCTGGACATGAACTTATTGAAAAAATGGGTGGTCTTCATAAATGGATGACTTGGGATAGACCTATTTTAACAGACTCAGGTGGATTTCAGGTTTTTTCACTAAGTGACTTAAATAAAGTGAGCGAAGAGGGTGTGAAGTTTCAATCTCATATTGATGGAAGCTATCATATGCTCAGCCCAGAGAAATCGATGGAAATTCAAAAAGCTTTGGGATCAGACATCGTTATGATCTTTGATGAGTGTCCAAAGCTTCCGGCGACAAAAGAGACTCTGAGAACAAGTATGGAACTTACTCTTCGTTGGGCCAAAAGGTGCAAAGACTATGAGCTTCAAAGTCATCAACATCTTTTTAGCATTATTCAAGGGGGTCTTCATGAGGACCTCAGACAGGAATGCATGGAGAGGCTTATGGAGATGGACTTTCCTGGATATGCACTTGGGGGACTCTCTGTGGGCGAGAAAAATGAAGAGATGGTCTCATTTCTCAATTCATTTGCTCCTAAAATGCCGGAGCAAAAACCAAGATATCTTATGGGGGTTGGAAAGCCTCTTGATATTCTCAATGGTATCCGTGCTGGAATTGATATGTTTGATTGTGTCCTCCCGACAAGAAATGCTAGAAACGGACAATTTCTCACCAAGCATGGACCCCTCAATATAAAGAAGGAAAGATTTAAAGAAGATCCACTTCCACCAGATCCAACGTGTAATTGTTCAACTTGTTCGAGATATTCACGTTCTTATATACGACATCTATTTAATGTGGGAGAGTACCTTGCTGGACAATTGATCAGTTATCACAATCTCCACTTCTATCTGACGATGGTTGAAGAGGCGAGAGAGGCGATTTTTGACGATAGATTCGAAGATTATTATAAAGAGTTTGATAAAAATTATAATTCACAGATGCACGTTTAATTTAAGGAGACTTTAATGTTTGATTTACTTATTTCTAACGCACACGCTCAGGCGGCAGGTGCCCAAACAAACCCAATCATGAACTTTGTACCAATCATTTTGGTCTTTATTGTTTTCTATTTTCTTATGATCAAGCCTCAGAAGAAAAAAATGCAAGAAGAGCAAAAGTTTGTTGCTGGGATGCAAAAAGGTGAGGAAGTTTTCACTAAATCTGGTATGATTGGAACAATCTACGGACTTACTGACAAAATAGTCACTTTGGAAGTTGATGGTGGAACGAAGCTTAAATTTTTACGTTCTCAAATTGCGGGAAGCGCAAAATCTCTTTACGAGACTAAAGAAGAAAAAAAGAAATAATAAGGACAAAGAATGTTTGGATTAGGTATTGGCGAAATTGTTGTTGTCCTTTTCATTGCACTGATCTTTATTGGTCCCAAGAAGTTGCCAGGTCTCGCTAAAGGACTTGGTAAGGGGATTCGTGAATTTCAAAATGCAGCGAATGGTATCAAGGAATCGATCCAAAATCCTGATTCAAACACTCAGTCAAATGACAAAGTAAACTCTCAAACAAGCTCACAGAGCGCTCATCAAATTGCACCTCTGGATCAACCAGAAGTTTCAGACGAACTTCCATCAGATGTTGATCCTTCTCATCATTCTGAAGATGTCGTCAGTGACATCGATCCCCAAAAGAAATAAATCTATATAGAGCAATACAGTTGCACAGACGCCTATAATTGTTTAGAATTTTGGTCTAAAAATAAATTACAAAGTATTTAGACAAAAGATAAAAAATCTATACAAAAGGTGAAAATTCATGAATCGCAGCTGGTGGTACCGTTTTAGCTTTATGTTATTTCTTTTTGTTATGGCGGTTATGGCCGTTGTTCCAACTGTATTTAACTTCGACGAAAAAAGCTCATTTCCCGTTAAATCTAAAATCAATCTAGGCCTTGACCTTCAAGGTGGTCTTTATATGGTTTTAGGAATTGACTTCAAAAAAGTTTACGCTGATGAAATTAAAAACTACGCGAAAAAAATTGAGTCAATTTTAAAAGATGAAGGAATTGCAAGCGAAATTGGAAAACTCGATGTAAGAGATCTCGAAGATCCAAAGCATTCTATCGAGATTTCAAATCCTGCTGATGTTCAAAGAGCAGAAGGATTTGTAAAGCAATATTATGGTCAGACACTTAGATTAACTTCTGAAAGTGGATCAACTCTTCAATATGCGCTAGGACGTGAATTCAAAAGTGATATCGAAAACAATGCCGTAAAAAAATCAATTGAAGTTATTAGAAACAGAATTGATGAGTTTGGTGTGACTGAGCCAGAGATTGTCTCTCAAGGTAATGATAGAGTTGTTATCCAACTTCCAGGAGTAAAGGATATCGAAAGAGCAAAAGAGCTTATCGGTAAAACAGCAAAATTAGAATTCAAAATGGTTAACGATGATATTAATCCAACTTTATTAAATTCTTGGATGATGGATTCTAAAAAGGCTGGAATAGAATACAAAAAAGGGGAGAGATTCTCTGAGTATGTAGCACAAATGAATAAATTTGCAGCGAAAGATATGCCAAATGGATATCAATTAGTTTTTGAAAAAACTCTCAATAAAGTAACGAATGAAATCGAACAACTTATTCCATACGTAGTTGAATCTTCAGCTCAGTTAACTGGAGATTCACTTCAAGATGCATCAGTAAGAGTTGATCAGCAAAATAATCAGCCCTATGTAGCTATTAGTTTTAAAGCTAAAGGTGCAAAGCTTTTCGAAAAAATGTCGGGAGACAATATCGGAAAGAGAATGGGAATCATTCTTGATGGAAACGTTTATTCTGCTCCGGCTTTCCAAAGTAGAATTGCTGGTGGTAATGCTCAGATTACCCTAGGCCAAGGAAACTATAACGATCTGTTAAAAGAAGCTGGAGATCTTGCCCTTGTTTTACGTGCTGGTGCACTTCCAGTTGAACTTGAATTTCAAGAGCAAAGAATTGTAGGACCAAGTCTTGGAGCTGATTCAATTGAAAGGTCAAGACTTGCTGGACTTATTGGAGCAGGGATTGTTTTTCTTTTTATCCTCATTTACTACAAGGTCTCTGGTCTTCTTGCTATCAAGACACTCGCTATGAATATTATTTTTGTTCTTGCATGTCTCGTTGGACTTGAAGCGACTTTAACTCTTCCAGGTATTGCAGGTATTGCTCTAACGGTAGGGATGGCCATCGATGCCAATATTATTATCTACGAGAGAATTAAAGAAGAACTTCGCTTTGGAACGCCAGTAAGAGAAGCTGTTGAAACTGGATTTTCAAGAGCTTTCTGGACTATCCTCGATGCCAACTTAACCACTGCGGTTGCTGGACTTATGCTTCTGAACTTTGGTACCGGACCGATTAGAGGTTTCGCCGTAACCCTTATTATCGGAATTATTTGTACTGTCTATACGTCATATTTTGTTGGGAGAATTTTCTTTGAGTTCTACATGGATAGAACAAACGGAAAATCGGTAAGCATTTAATAGTTAAAAAATCATAAGGATAATAAAATGAGTAGAAAATTTAATATAGACTTTGTTGGAAAATTCCCTATAGCGGTTGTTTTCTCATTAGTTTTAGTCGTTGCTTCATTGTTTCTTTTCTTTACTAAAGGTCTCAATTACGGAGTTGATTTTCGTGGGGGAGCTGAGATTCAAGTTCAGTTCTCAGATAAAATTGATATGGGAAAACTTCGTGGACAGCTTGATCAAAACTTTAGATCTTCAAGTGTTCAGCAAATTGGTGAAGACTCTCAAAATGAACTGCTTATTAAAGTGAGTGGCTCTGAAGAAAATCTTAATCAGGTTACGGATCAGATTACAAAAATGCTAATGACCGAGTTTTCAAGCTTTAACCCGACAATTCAGAAAACGGATATCGTTGGTCCAAAAGCTGGAGAGCAGTTAAGAGTATCAGGCTTTCAAGCACTGATTTGGGCCCTTTTAATGATCATGATCTATATCGCCTTGAGATTTGATTATAAATATTCTCCAGGAGCGATTGTGGCGCTTATTCACGATGTTGTTATTATCGTAGGTGTCTTCATTGTTATGGATAAAGAATTCTCACTTCAAATCGTTGGTGCTCTTTTAGCCGTTATTGGTTACTCGGTTAACGATACGGTTGTTGTCTACGATAGAGTTCGTGAAAACGAAGAGAAAGATGTTCAAAGCTCATTAATGGTCAATATTAACAATGCCTTGAATGAGACGCTTACGAGAACGATACTGACGTCATTTACAACTTTAGTTGTAGCCGTGACGATGTTTGCAATGGGTGGTGGAGTTATTCATGACTTTTTCTTCGCTATCACTTTAGGTGTTATTATCGGAACATATTCTTCACTTTTTGTTGCAGCTCCAACTATTATGTTCTTTGATAAGTTTAATAAAGCGTAATGATAAAACTTCTTATTATTCTCTCTTTTTTATCACTAAATCTTTTCGCTCAAAGCGATGAGGAGATAGAAAGAGAGAGAATCCTAAGAGAATATGGCCAAAAAGAAAAACAAAATGATGAACTTGAAGAGTCAATACGAGACACTGTAGAAGACCTTCAAGTTATCTCTCCTGTTAATCAAAATAAATATGCCTCAGATGAGTCAGTCTATAAACCCAGAGAGCTTAAAGAGAGTTATTTGACGGGGATTATGGATTCGATGATGAAGGAGATGCTGGCAAGCTTTCTTCGTGAAAATCCAATGTCAAAAATGACAGAAGGAGAGGTGAGAAGTCTTGTCGAGGGTCAGCTAAATAATCTTCCGATTGGTAAATTCTTTGAAAATAATCCAAGATCACTTGATTTTTTCGTGGCTTGGCTTCGTGATCAAAAAGCTTTGCCAAGGCTTGTCTCTATCGTTAACGAGCCAGAGAAAATGAAAACCTATGGAATTATTGTCTTTTGTGTTTTGGTGGCAAGTTTCTTTTTAAATCTCTTTAATAGTAAGGGAAATCTTTTTAAAAGAATTTTAAAAAAGATTATGATTGTTGCAGGTGTCGGGATAATAAATTTGAGTGTTTTTTATTTTATGTTCACAGCAAATATTAAGCCGACAATCGATATTGCTTTGAAGTACCTAAACTCATAGTTTAGGGATACACCCAATTCTTTTGTCATGAGTTGGCATCTGAGTTGGAACTCCATCATTATTTTGACTATCTTGACTAACAGCTTCTCCAATTTCATTAGCTCTTTTTACTGTAAAAGTCGTCTGATGTGACTTTTTAATATAGGGCGAGCTTGGATCAGCTGGCCAGTAGAATTGAATCTTCTTTCCCTTTATTGTGTCTTCATTAGGTTGAATAGGGATTGTATTTTCTTTGTAAAACCAAATTGGTTTCACGTCGGACTCTCTGACAAGAAGAAGAGAGGTTCCACTTTCTTGTTCAGCAATATAAAGACCTTCAGTATCAACTCCAACGACATCTCTTAAAGCGACAAAGAGCTGATTGTTACTATTGTAGTGTTGTGAGGTTGGGCAATATGATTTAAAGGTCTGTTGATCCGTCCAAGGAGTCATATAGTAACCCAGGTCAGCGTTCTCAGGATTCACTGTCGTCGATGTTCCACTACCGTTAGCAGTAGAAGTATCAAGCCCCACGGCCCATTGAAACTTGTAGAAAATATCGGGAGCAGCACTGACTTGAACACCTTGGTCGGTAAGTGACTGAAGGATAAGATCATTTAATTGGATAATTCCATTTCCATCGGTATCAAAAAATCTTGGATCAAGAGCATCCCAAAGTGTGAGTGCATTTGGAGTTTGTTCCAATAGTGGATCGTTAATAGGGGCGTTGCTAATTCCTTTGTCGTGACAAAAGATATTTGGAAAATCAGCCGTTAACGGATCTGGTCTTGTTTCTGGATTAAAGTAAAAATACAGGCGAGATGCGCTTTCATAAAAAAGGCTAACTCCATCTGAGGTGGTATTGATATTGATACATGTATACCTATAAGCTGGAACAGTTGCTAGAGGACCGCCAACAGGATCATCGATTCTTTTTGTTGTCAGTCTTATTTGTTTGGTATCACTTGAGACACCTGAACCTGTTTCAACAATTTTAAATCTATAGGTCTCATCATTTGGAATGGCTGCTTCGTCAGAAATATCAACCCGTATAGTATTGGATCCGGCACTGATTGGATCAATATTTGTAAAAGCCGTACTTCCATTTGAATCTTTCATTTCTAATCGACATAGAGGATCTCCACCGACTTGAGTTTCAGTTTCAACATCTATTATAGTTCCATTACACCATCTTTCAAAAGTTCCAAGATCATCTCTTTCTGAGATGGCTGCGGTAATATCGACATTGATATAGAGTTTCCTTCCTGCAACATTTTTAGTGGCACAAAAGGCTTCGCAGTTGCTTCCAAATGAAATGGGTTCACCACTTTCACAGGCACAAAAGTCACTTTTAATTTTGACGGCATTATCAGGTCTTTTTAATTTATCAATTCTTTCTTGATCAATATCTTCTTGAGTCACGCCTTCATCTTCATCATTATCATTGAGCTCACTTTTCTTTAAAAGAGTAGGTCTATTTGTAGGCGCAGTGTTACAGCTTGCGGCTGCAAGAACTAGAAGCATAAATAATGATAAGGTCTTAACGTTTCTCATATGTCCTTTTTGGGGAGAATATGTCCCGGCAATATATTCCTCTTATCGAGTTTCCAAACACTTTACTTGAGTATTTTATCATTCGAATGGAAGAGATTACGGAGGACATCGTAATTTCAAAGACTTAGCTTTAAGTTTTAACAAATATTTAAAAATTACTGCCAAAAATACAAGGTACGCTAATGTTTTAAATGGCTTAGGACGATAGGGTATATAATAATAGATAGTTAACTCAATCGGGAGAACATTATGACAAAAGCAGACTTAATAGCTGTCATTGAAAAGCAAGCTAACCTTTCACCTAAACAATCTGAGAAGGTTATCAATATAGCCTTCGATACAATGATTCAGGCTCTTTTTGATGATGAAAGAATTGAGATTAGAGGATTTGGATCATTCGCTAATAGAAATTACAAAGCATATGAAGGAAGAAACCCAAAGACTGGTAAGGTCGTAAAGGTTAGTCCTAAGAAAGTTCCATTTTTTAAAGTTGGTAAAGAACTTAAAGAGATGGTTGATGCAGGTAAAGAAAAATACGTCATTAGAGAAGCATAATCTGATTGGCCCCAATATTTTGGGGCCAAATCTCCACTGAAGCCAAAATGTTACCCCCTAGAAAAACTTCAAGCGTTCGTAATTATTATCTTTGTGTGCGGCACAATCATTGCAATATATGATAAAAAGATGTCACGGAAGATGTTCGAATAACCTTACCTTTTGGAGGAATTATGAAAAATATCTACCGTCTCTTAGTCTTGATTTTTATTGCAACTTTCAGCGTAAATTCAATGGCAGCACTTACAAAGCTTGTTACGGCCACAAATGAAGAAGACTCAGATGATATTGTCATCTCTCTTATAACAGACGCTCAAAGCGATATTACAGGGCTAAACCTTAAGGTTATAGCTCGTTCAGGTTCAGTTAGAACAAATAAAAACTTTGATGCTGATGAAGTGCATGAAGGGTTTGACCTTATGGAAAAAGAAGGAAGAAAAATAGTGAGGCTCCTTTCAACTAACTTCTCAGGCCATCAAGGTGGAGAGGTTAAACTTGATTATCTCTACAATGGTATAACAGGAACTCGTGGAGAGCTTCTTTTGGATCTTAGTCGAAATGGAGATAAATGGAGACTATCGCACAAGGGAGCGAAAACGAGTAAGTTGCATTTTGTCTCAAATAAAAAGATGCTGGTTGGAACGATTGGAGTTAAGAAAGTCATTGTTCAATAGGCATAAACCTAAGAAACGATTGACAACTAAATCTTTCTAAGCAATTATAATTACTCATTTTATGGAGACATGCCCGAGTGGTCCAAGGGAGCAGTTTGCAAAACTGTACCGCCGCCGGTTCAAATCCGGCTGTCTCCTCCATTAATTAGCTGCTGTTTGTTCGATAATGGCAGCTTTTTTTTGACTACTTAATAACATTACAACGAAGTTTCAATTACTTGATCAAGTTCAAGGCACGTAAACTGTCACAGACTTTCATGGGCCTTCACTATTTGGCTTATTTTGTGCTTAACCTGTGCTTATGAGGCATAAGGTCACAAATCTCTAAGCACAAATGGTGATTTTAGGCATCTCAACTGGCTAGAGCTAGTGTTGATAGTCTTTTACACCGCTGTACAAAGCTCTCTTCTTTTCGTCGTTAACCATATTAATTTTCACCAACAATGGAGAATTATTATGAGTAAACGTAACCAAATTATTAAAGAGACTAAAGAATCAAAAGCACTCAAGGTTTTAAGAATAAAAGCAGACTTTGGAATTAGAAAACTAGCTCAGAAGATGAATTACTCACACACAAGAGTTCATCAATTTGAAACAGGTAGAGAAGATATTAACGAAACTTACATTCAAATGTTTTTGGATACGACAGGTTATTCTTTATATGAATGGAATATAGAGGTTGGAGCCGGTAGCACTACATACAGTCTTAGAGATCAATGTCATGATTTGTTGGACGGTATTGATATAGAAAAGCTTAAGTTAGTTTATGGTCTCTTGGATACTTGTAAGATAAAACTCTAGCTTTCAGAGAAAATGTCAAAGAAGTCATCATTGTAGTATGAGGTGGAAGTAACACGAGTTGCATTTACAACACTTGACTAAAGATTGCCGGTAATTTTTGAGTCATGCGTTCTCAGTTAAAATTGTAATTACTACAAAACAGTTTTAACAAAAAGGAGAAACACATGACTCAACAACAGTATCTCATTAATCGGAAACTTAGCATAGTAGACTTTGCTGACACGATGATGAACATTTCAAAAGCTTGCAAACAAATGGGTGTGAGCAGACAACATTACTACGACATTAAAACAGCGATTAAAGAAGAAGGCCTTGAAGGACTTACTCAGAAGACTAGACGAGGCCCGAGAATGGCCAATCGCTGTGCCCCAGAAACAGAGAAATCGATCCTAGACTATGCCCTAGAAAATCCTACTCATGGACAAGTAAGAGTTTCTAACGAGCTTAAAAGAGCCGGTATCTTGATTAGTCCAGGTGGCGTGAGAAGTGTATGGCTTCGTCATCAAATCGAGAACAAAAAACTCCGCCTTAAAAGACTTGAAGAGTGGTCTAAAAACGAGAAGAACATTTTGACAGAATCTCAAGTTAAAGCATTAGAAGATCAAAAGCTCGAGAAAGAGGCACATGGAGAAATTGAAACACACCACAGTGGGTTCCTTTTTGCTCAAGACACCTACTACGTAGGGTACATCAAAGGTGTTGGAAAAATTTATCAGCAAACGGGAATCGATACTTATTCAAATGTCGGCTTTGCAAAACTCTATCTTGATAAAACCCAAACAGTCGCAGCGGACTTTCTTAACAGTAAAGTTCTTCCATTCTTTGATGAGCATGCGATCTCAGTTCTGAGAGTTTTAACAGACAACGGTCGAGAGTACTGTGGAGTAAAAACACAACACCACTATCAGCTTTTTCTTCACCTTAACGATATTGAACACAGTAGAACCAAGGTGAGACATCCCCAAACAAATGGAGCCGTAGAGAAGCTGAATCAAACGATTCAGGCTGAATTTTATAGTGTTGCTTTTAGAAAGACCCTCTATAAAAGCCTAGATCAAATGCAGAAAGACTTAGACGATTTCATGAAGATCTATAACTTTGAAAGAACGAATCAAGGAAAGAGGTGCAAAGGGAGAACTCCTTATGAAACTTTTACCGAAGGAGTTCTAAAGTATGGAGAGATGGTTTACGATAACAAAAGTACAGGTGATGAGATCTCTGTACAATAAAAATTAGCTTTGACTGAGAGCGTTTTGTAAACGCAAGTCGTGACTACTGCATATGAGGCTTCTCTTTTAATTTCTCTCTTTATGATATTTTTAATGAAGAATGAATACTTAGCCCAGTCTTGCATTCCTTTCTTCCAGCATTGCCATACGCTCTCATCAATAAATCCTTTCTTGTACCAATAGTACTGTTCAGAGCATAAATTGATATAGTCAAAAGCGGAGGTGATCGTCTTGCTTTGCAATTTGGGCTCAGATTCAAAAAGTTCGTTCCAGATCATGTTAAGGTCTTTTTCTCCATTGATTTGAGCGTCTCTGTCTGTTTCAAATTCTAAGTGTACTAATTTTTCTAATTCGTCATTAAGATTGTCATATCTCATATTCAATTCAGTAAAGAGTTCTCTTTTAGCAATGTGGATTGGACCCCGTTTTAGGCTACCTTTGATTTTCTAATAAATACTCTTTCGGGCTCAACATGCCAAGCCCTGAATGAGGTGCTATTTCATTATAATCTTTCATCCAACCCTTGATCATCTTCAGCACTACATCCGCACTGTAACAGTCGCTGTTGTAGACATAGTCTCGCTTGATCGTTTTCACAAAAGCTTCACTCATTCCATTTGATTCTGGGCTATAGGCAGCTGTATAACAGCTTTTTAAACCAAGATGGTTCGCCAAATTCTTAACAGAATGGGCTCGATAAATACTTCCTCTATCCGATAAAAATTCTATCGTTCTCAAAGTTTTGTAATCTTTAAACCTGTATTTAACTGCTTTCAGCATCAGACTCTCAATATCAGTCGCAAGCAGTGGTGATTTTGAAGCTACAAATGAGAGAACCTCTCTGTCACATGTATCTAAAACAAAAGAAACAAAAACTTTTTCTCCGTTAAAGCACTTAATCTCAAAACAATCACTGCACCACCTTGTATTTGAATGCAGAGTCATTACTTTGCCAGTTGGAGTGTGAGTTCTCGTCACAGCAGACTTTGGAAGAAGAAGTCCATTCACTCTCATGATCCTGTAGATACGCTTCTTATTAAGCCTTGGATGCCCCAGAGTAAGTCGAAGACGATTGACCATGGCCGTAACTCGTTTATAACCATAAGTTGGTCGTAAGGAAACAATTGACCTAATCTGGCTTAGTATTTCTCCATCTTCAGCTTTAAAGTAAAATTTCTTTGAGCTAGTCGTTTTATAAATTGATTTTGAGTGGACTCCAAACATTTCACAGATCATTTTTTTTGATCCTTTCTTTTTGAGTTTGATGAATTCTTTTGCTCGATCAACTCCTGTTCCAAGATCTTTTTTTTATAAAAATCGATGATATCCTGAGCGACCTCTTCTCTGAGGGTAGATTCACCAACTTTCTTGAGTAGTTTATCTTTGTCTTTTTTAAGTTGATCAATTTGTTTCAAAAGGTCAGCAACATCGATATTAGTATCAGGTTTGTCTTTCATAGCTCTTTTCCATTGGTATAAAGTTACTGCATTTATATCATGGACTCGTGCTAAAACTGAAATTGGAACACCTTTTGAACGATGTTCCTGTAGAATTTGGATTTTTTGATCTTCGGTAAATCTTCTTCTTTTTCTTTCCATTTTTTCCTCCGTTAAGAGGTAGCCGTCAAAAGGGGGTCACGAACAAATGTCTTTGTCGAGTTTATATTTGGACTTATTATATTTATAGGCGACTATAGACCCAATAAGAGCTGCAATAATAGTTTGATAAATTTTAAGTAAAAATATAATTTCGTCTAGGATTTGATCTTACCCATGTTTAACGGACACTCTTTTAAGCAGCTTGACGATTGTCTTGTTTAACATAATCCTTCGGACTCAAATAGCCAAGTGAAGAATGTAACCTTTCTTTATTGTACCAATCTATATATTCAAATATTTCTTTTTTCGCTTCTTCAAAACTTTCAAAAACCTTATGCCCAAGCTCCGTCTTTAAACTATGAAAGAAACTCTCTACAAAGGCATTGTCATAACAGTTTCCCTTCCTCGACATCGATTGAGTTAGCCCAAGAAATCGAAGCTTTCCTCTCACTTCTTTTGAACAGTACTGAACTCCCTGATCCGAGTGAAAAATTGTTTTGTTAAGCCTACCAGAACTGTTTCTTACTGCTGATAAAAAAGCATCCTTTGTATTTTTAGCTTCCATTGACACTGAAATATTTTTGCCTTTAATCTCTCGATTCCATAAAGCCAAAACAACAGTTAAGTAACAAAATCCTTCCTTCGTCGCGATGTATGTTAAATCAGAAGCCCAGACTTCATTCTGCGCTTTTATCTTGCTGTCCTCAATCTTGAAAACTCTAGGAGACTTAGCATCCAAAGGGTTATTTATTGTCGTCTTTGGACGGAAAGACTTCTTGCCTTTAGCTCTCAGACCATCCTCTCTCATTATCTTTGCAACTTTGTTCTTGCTAACTTTTTCTCCTTCGTTTTCAAGAGCTTTTTGAACTCGGGTGATCCGTAGCGACCTTTGTTTTTACCAAAGATACTTCTGAGCTTCTCAGACAGTCTCAAATCTCTTTGAACTCTTTTTGATGGCAATCTTCCTCTCCAATCTTAAAAGCCGGAACAGGATACTTTGAGCAGTTCACAGCAGCTTTTTAAAGCATGGCCCTCTTCTTTTAAAAGAACAATTCCTCTGAATTTCACTTCAGTTGATCCTGACAAAAAAAAGCCGTGGCATCTTTTAGGATCGCTGTAACTTTTTTCTCTTTTAAAAGCTCTTTTTTGAGCTGTTTTATTTCTGCTTTTAGTTGTTCAGTGTCTCAATATTCATCGTCGAGCTCCATTTTATTTGAATGTTTTATCCAAGTTGTTAGAGTTTGAACATTCTTGATGCCAAGTTTTTGAGCAGTCTCTTTTGGCCCAATTTCTTCGGCTAGTTCAACGGCATTTGCCTTGAATTCAGGGGAATAATTCTGTCTTTGTTTTTTGTTGTTCTTTTTCATAACGCACTCCTATCATATAAGTTGTGCTGTTAAAAGAGTGTCCGTTTTTTGAGGGGAAGATCAGTTCATTGGACTCTTGGTATAAATATATGAAGCTATACGGTATATCGAGACGGCCAAATAAGCAGCCTAAGAAGTATTATCATAAATGTATAAGGGCAAAATTATCTAACGAATATTGGCTGGACATTATCAGATAATAAAAATGCAAATGTGGCGATTAAGACACTTACTAACTCATGTTGCAAAGTACCTTCTTTTCAAGGCAAGCTTCTGTCTGATGGAGGCGGTGAAAATTTAGCATCATTTGTCCAAAGAGTAATATTTAGTCGGTGGATTAAGCACTATATTGCAAAGAAAGACATAAAGTTTTCAAACTCGATGGTTGAAGCCGTTTTTAGAACCTTTAAGCAAAGGTACTATCTGGGTAGAGTAAAGACCTACAAACTTCTTCATAAGAAGATATATAGGTCTGTTCATCAATATAATGAGATTGTTCCACATTACGCACTTGAAGGTTTAACACCATTAGAAAAGTTTGAAGGGGATGTCTGTATTTTATCTGTTAAGGAAGAGCTTAAACAGAGGAATCTAATTAATTTGGAGAAGCGAACTAATAGTTATAATTCTTGTAAAAAATGTTTAGATTACTTAAGTTAGTATTTTGATTAAGACGCTGACAACCATTTCGTTACCAACTTCTTCTCTGAATTTGCACAATCTTTAAGGTATAGATTTATTAGAGTCTGATAAGATATATCGTTCTCTTCTGCTAACTTCTTAAAGTATTCAATAACTGGTTCATCAAGTCTAATTGTAATCTGTTTTTTCAATTTTTTTGCATAAGGATTTTTGCGTCCTTTCATTTTTGAGAAATCATATTCTTTTTTCATTTTAAACCACCTTTAGAAAAGTTCTTTGATTCATTTTTAGTGAGCTTTCTTGCTGAAATAATTCTAATAATATCTCCCTCACATTTTTCACAGAAACAGGATAGAAGGAGTTTACCAATAGAGCTAAAGCCTACGATAATAAAGCGATCTTCTTCACTTGAGTGCTCAGGATCATTAAATATTATGGCCTGATCACTGTAAAAAACTGTCTTTGCTTCATCAAATGAAACAGAGTGCTTCTTAATATTAGATTTGTTCTTCTTCTCGTCCCATTCAAACTTCATCAAACAATCCTATCACAATTACAGTATACTTACAATGTAATTTTTTATTTGAGGTTCCAAATTGGAACTTCAAGCTGTTAAGTCTCTGTAACTGCGTAGGGTTTGAACTGTAAAGCTCCAGTTTCAGCTTAAGGTGTCTCCTCCATAAAATATAAAGCCAGGTATTCGTACTTGGCTTTTTTAATTTTCCCTACACTTATTATTTTATTTACTTATACGTTTTCTATGTAAATAATTATAAGGGCTAATTGTAAAAATGTATTTTGAGTATTCAAAGAATGATAGGAGTAAGGATGGATAGGCGATACTTTTTCAAGATTATAATTCTATTTTTCTCATCTAGCTATTTCTTTCAAACTAGGGCAAAGAATCGGAAAAATAGTTTTGAGGTTGTATACGTGACTCAACTTGGAAGAGATTTTTATCTGAATTTCTATCATGCAGATACCTATAAACACAACAGTTATAAATTACCCTTCAAGCCTCATCAAATTCTAAAAGTTGATGAGAAAAAAATTCTCTTAGTAGAAAAGGATGGAGAAAATATAGCTGTTTGGGATAAAGAGCTGTTAAAAATAACAAGTCATATCGCAGATAAAGAATCGACTTTTTATGGCCATTGTTCAATTGATTACGCTAAAGGGTTGGTCTTAGCACCCCTAAAAGAAAAAGGTTCCAATCTCTTACGTCTCTATGAATCTGCCAGCTTAAAAAAAATTGCCGATATCAATTTAAGCTCATCCTATCTTCTCCACATGTCCATCTTATCCAAAAACAAAAAGAATATTCTTATTTGTATTTCTGAAGCAAACAGTTCGGGTATACTAAATTTGAATTTAGAGACAAAACAAATATCGATCAAAAAATTTGAACACGGTAAGCTAGAAGCAGGACACATATTTAGAAGAAGAAACAATGGATTTGAAGTCGTTGGTGGATTTTCTGATGCGAGCAGTGCTAAATATCTGCCGATTATGCAAATTGATAAATCTAAAAATCTTATACCTGTGCAAAGTAGTAGAAAAACTAAAATTCCTTATCTTTTTTGGCTATCAACAAATCAAAAGACTAGTACGAGTTGCGCCATAAACCCAGCTGGTAATAGTGTCTACTTACTTTCTGATTCAAATAAAATAATATCAACGAAAAGTTTTGTAAATCCTATTGATGTTAAATCCTCTAAAGATAAGTTTATGATTCTTTCATCAGAGGGAATTATTTTTCTTGATGCAAGAACGTTTCATGAGAGTAAAAGGCTGCCTTTTCCCGGTTGTGAAAGACTAGATAAAAACTTTCATCCACTTTATTTAGCTTCTGTATGAAGACTTTTTATTTTATTTTTGCCGCGTTTTCTTTTATCAATACTTCGTGTGAAAGTACTGACAAAGCCTATATGCCAGATAGATGGAGGTGTGGGGCACCTATTGTAAGAGAAATTGCTGCGAACAATACACTGAATTCTGAAAAAGAAATGTCTTCGGTCAACCTCTTAAAATCTGTATTCACGACAATTTCAAAGAAGAATATAGAGCGATATGAAAAAAAACTTTTTCCTTTGTCTAACGATGAAAAGCTGCTCGTATGGATTATTAGCGAAAAATTATTTCCCCCTATTATTCACAGAACTTCGATATCCAAGCTTGAACTTATTTTGAAATCTGGGAAAGGACTTGTGAGTCCAACTAAATTGGGCGTAAAACCAAGCACTACTCAACCAGTAGAGCAACGTCTTTTTTCGGGAGAGGATTGTGTCTTTGCTTCAGTGGCTTTTCTAAACGGGGAGAAAAACTTTGGAGACGTCATTATTAAAATTAAAAATAAAGATGCTTTCTCATGGGGGTCACTTTATGCAGGCCACACTTGGATAAGAGGTGTACTAGACATAAGTGTTGAAAAACCTATTTCTCCTGATTTAAAATTAGACTTCGCCAATCAAATTTTTGTATCCCATCATTATTCTAAAATCATAGCATATCAGATTATAAAAAATATTCGACTGGGAATTTCAGTTAGATCCTGGGGGGAACCTTATAACAAAGAAACTATTTTAAGTGATATATTAGCAGCGACAAAGCCATTAGACTTTTGGAGTAAGATTTACAAGTATCGGTTAGGGTTTTTAGAGGCACACTTTATCGAAAATGTCTCTCTAGAAAACTTTGAGATTATTTCAGTGAAACACAAAGATAAAAAGTATATTAGATCCTTAATGAAAGAACTTAACTTGGATTTAAAGCTTCTTCATACCCACTAGAGGTCGCTCTGCTTTAATAAACATTAGAATAATTTTTCTTGTAACTTGACTTCACCATATCTATTTAGGCTTCCCCCTAAAAAGAGAGAGAAATTTTTCTCGATGCGCTTGCTCAATCAATATAATACTTAAAGTTTTGTAAGGCTTCTTTCTACCATGCACTGTGGAAAAATGACCTATCAAAATATTATTTTCAGCCTTGACTCAAAGGTATAAAAAGATAGGTCTAAAATTCATCTACCTATAGTTTAAAATGTCCAACCAAGTGAAATATTAAAACCTAAACCTGTAGCACTACCTTGCGCTGTCTTTTCTGGATCATGCTTTTGAGTTTGCCCATTAGAATCGATGTACTTAAAGTCTCCTCCAGACAAAGTATCTCCAGCATAGAACCAGTATCTAGCAGATGTATTTACAACAAAGCCTTTATTGTCGGAGAATGGATACCAGTGGTAGGTAACGGCTGGACCTACTGTGTAGAGTTCATAATCTGTTTTTTCTCCATTCGATCTAAACTTAAAATCTGCTTGATGAATTTTAAAATCTAATCTTACATCAAAAATGTCAGAAAATGAGTATCCAACCTCTGGGCCTGTTGTATAATTGACTTTTAGCTCTACATTTTGATCTTCAATCTCGTCAGATGCAATTTCATCTCCCGGATTGATTTTCAAATCAGCACCGTGTGACCATGAGAGTATAAGTTTATTTTCGAAAATATAATAGGCATTCACATTCCAGCCACTAGCGAATATTGGCTGTGCAATGTCTGAGGCAACAGTTAAGCTACCAGCCCTAGCGAAATTGCAGATAAAAAGTGTTATTAGAAGAGGCATTATTCTTTGCATGAAGTATCCTTTGTCATAGTTAAGATTATTTATCATGACAGAGTTTTAATCATTAATATAATATATAAAATAAATACTTATCTATAAGCAGGGCATATGACACAAGATTTAAAAAAGCTCCCAAATTACGACCTTAATCTTTTGAAACACTTTCTTTGCCTTATTAGAGCAGACTCTGTCACATCGGCTTCTAATCTTGCGAATATATCCCAACCAGCGATGTCTTTGTCTTTAAAAAAACTTAGAAAAGTCTTCAATGATGAACTTTTTATTACGAGTAAATCAGGAATTAAAGCAACAAATACATCGATTACACTCCATCCAATGATAAGAAAAATATTTAATGAGATTGAAGATCTACAGGCTTTTGAGACTTCTTTTAACCCTACTACGCAGGCGGAAGAATTTGTCATTTACTGTTCAGAGTTATTTGAAATTGCTTGGGGATCACACATTTTGAAACTGCTAAGACGATTTAATAAAAGCCATAGCTTAAGGATAAATTCACTTAAAGATTTAAAGTCTAACTCTGTTTTACTCGACTCTGAACAACCTATCTACGATCTGATTATTGCGGGCACAAAACTACCGATACCGAACGTAAAACAGAGAAAACTAATAGAATATCAATACGTAATAGTATCGAACAAAAGCTTAAAAATCAAAGAAGAAAAGACATACTTAAAGTGGTCTGTTATGAATAACAACGGGAAGACAGAGCTTGATTCCCATTTTAAAGAAAAAAAACTAAGAAGAAAAACTATGAGTTGTAACTCTATAGCTTCTCTTCTTGAGCTTATTGAACACAATTGTCAACTCGTTGCCATTCTACCTAAACCAATAGAGAAATTAGTCAAAAGGTATAAGAACCTTAAAATGGAAAGAGATATTGATTCTAAATTAACCCTAAGCTTTTACTGCCATTGGAGTTTGGTTGATGACAAGGTTGAAAAAAATAGGTGGTTTCGAAAATTAATTTCTGATAATATTAAAAACTAAATTAATAAGCCATCACAAATTAAATTTTTAAATTAACTTGAAAGATTTTATGTCTAGGCTAAGATTATCTGAAAGGGGAGAATGATGAGTGAATTAAGAAAAGAGTTTGTTTGTTTTTGTCGAGAAGAGACGATTTCCTGTGTTGAAGAAATTAATGGTGAGCCATCAGGACCTGTTTCAGTTTCTAAATTAAGTCGCTGTTTATTTAACAAGTTGAGTGAATCGTTTAGTGACAGGAAAGATTGGGATCAGCGTCTAGCTCAAAGTGCAGCCAGTGACGTTACTTGTGAGTATTAATTAATACTGAGGAGAGATAGTTCGCCTCTCTTTTACATAAAGTTACTCTCAAAGATTCTATCGACTCACTCTCTTGTGTTTTATTACTTTACTGCTCTCATTCAACGAGAGACTTTTCTCTATTTTTACATCTTACGTAACAAGTAAATGAACAGAGACTTCCAACAAGCATAGCCGATCCTGTAAAGATAAAGACATAATTATAACCCACGAATCCTTGGTAATTATCAATGAGGTAGCCTGTTAGAGATCCAAAAAAGATGTCTGGAAGAAAGCCCACCAATGAAACAATTCCTACAGTAGTTCCGATAAGATAACTTGGAATATTGAGATCGCCAAAGACGGCAAAATAGATTGCTCGAAGAGCGTAGCTTAGAGCTGAGGAGACGAGGACAATGAACAAAATAAGATAGGTTAGTGATTGAATATTAGTAGCCATTAAAAATTGAAGAACAGATGCGATCATTAATAAAATAAAGAGGTTTAAAAAACGTCCGCCTTTAATCTTTTTTCCAAAAGAGTCAGCTAAAAACCCAGCTGCAAAAGCACTGATAGGTCTTAACCAAAAGATCAGGGAAGTAAAATAGCTCGACTCTTTTAAATTGAAATTTAAGATATCAACAAGGTAGATAGAGTAATTATCAACGGACTTGTAACCACAATAAGAGCTCAAAATAATAATACCTAATAACCAAATATCAAAACGCTTTAGGACTTCAACTGACTCTTTCAAACTCCACTTTGAAGAGTTTTGTTTGGAAAATTTTAGATCGCGAAGTCCATAGACAAGAAGAAGTGCAACGAGGATATTTGAGCTGGCAATAAAACCATAAATGATTGATAGAGAAGTTTCATTTGAATTCGTATCAGTCTCACTAACAAAAATTGCAATGACAAATATGATTAAAGAGCTCATGACAGCTGCGGCAAGGCCCCGTCCAGCATCGAGAGTACCCATGGCACTGGCCCTCTTATCTTCTCCTCCTATTTGATGGGTAAGTTTAATAAGAGCTCCCCACATAAGAAGTGTGGTGGATATTCCAAACATAAAATAGATAAAGATTAAATTTACTGGAGAATGAAAGAAGATAAGAGAAAAGCCACCAAGAGAAGTCAAAGCTAGTGATGAGGCCATTAGATATCGAGGATGATACTTGTCGGCAAAAGGACCACCTATAATATAAGAGATCATTGCACTAAAACCGTAAGCGCTAAAGGCCAGGCCTATATCTGTATTGGTTAAGCTCCAAGTCTCAAGAATGAGAGGCCTGTAGAGTCTAGGGACTAAAAAGGGAAGCATAAAAATGGCTTCACCAGCTATGATGGCCAAAAGGAGTGATAAATTTCGTTTATTCATAGGAATATTTTAAGGGAATATGCCAGATGAAGCAAAATTTTATTAGCTTAAGGCATTATTGTCGAAGTTAAATTGTATCGCGCTTTACTTTTGTTGCCCCTGCCTGATCTGTGGCCAGGACAATAATTTCATCAATGTTCACATGCCGAGGAGTTTGAAGAGCGTGGACAATTTGCCAAGCGATATCCTCAGGAAGAAGAGGGACCATACCGGTATAGACCTTAGAGGCTTTTTCTTCATCTCTTTTGAAGCGAACTTTTGAAAACTCAGTCTCAACGAGACCGGGAGAAATACTAATAATCCTAATATTTTGACCAAAAGTTTCTTCGCGAAGAGACTTTCCAAGAGCTAAAAGAGCATGTTTACTTGCGCAGTAAACCGCTCCTCCTTTGTAGGCTTCATGAGAGGCGATAGAACAAATATTGATAAGATCTCCAGAGGATCGATCGGTCATCTCCTTTATAGAATACTTTGCTATCTTAAAAGCTGCTTGAATATTAGTATGGATAACTTGATCCATATCTTCATCTGTTATTTGAGCAAAGTCATCTTTTCCTAAAGCTAAGCCTGCATTATTAATAACGATATCGCTTGAAAAGAAGCCCTTATTTTTTATCTCTTTAAGAGTTGAAGCGTCATTGAGATCACCGCAAACATATTCACATGAGTAAAGAGCGCAAAGCTCTTTGAGCTTAGCCTCGCGTCTGGCCACCAACTTTAGCTTCACACCATGTTGACCAAGGTAATGGGCACAAGCGAGTCCAATGCCAGAGGAGGCTCCAGTAATAAGGGCTGATTTATTGTTTAAAGATTCAGTTTGATATTTCATTTAGATATTTTATCCATTAAAAAGTGTAAAGAAAACCCATATTAAAAAATAAGATTACGTTACAAATTTTTGGATTGGACAGGAGAGTTTTACAGTTAGGACAAAGCTTCATGCTTTATCAAATGATACTTGAACAGCCGTCCCTAATCCAACTTCAGACTCAATACTGATACTACCGCCAAACGCTTTAATAAGATTATGAGATATACTCAGACCCAGTCCCGTGCCCTTATTAACTGGTTTGGTCGTAAAAAATGGATCTAATACCTTATCTTTGATATTTTCAGGTATTCCATCTCCATTGTCTTTGACTATTATATTAAGTCTTCCAGGAGTGCTTTCATCTAACTTAATCTCGATTTCCTTTTCAATCTTTTTCTCAATAGCATCTCGCGCATTTGAAAGGAGATTAAAGAGAACTTGTTGAATTTGAGAGTGATTACCTCTTACATTAAAATGTGGTGTCTCTTTTGGATAAGTAAACTTTATGTTTTCATTCGCATACTCAACTTCAACCAGATGAGCAATTTCTTCAATCATCTCTTTAATATTGGTCACTCCATTTCTGTCGGAATCCTTCCGTGAAAAAGAGCGAAGAGATTTGATGATATCGATAATTCGATAATTCGAAGCCTCTATTGTTTCAATGGCATCCAAAACTTCAGGGGTTGTAATGTTTTCTTTTTTTAAGAGGCTTTTAAGTTTTGCCATGTACCCATGAGAAATTGCCAGCGGATTATTAACCTCATGTCCCACACCAGCGACGATCTCTCCCAAGTTTGCAAGTCTGTTTTGATGATACATTCTCTCAATGAGATTGATTTGAATCTTGGAGTGCTCTTGATTGGTCCTCTCATTCAATAGGCATATAGAAAAGGTAAAAAATGAAAGAAGGATAAAGTGTGCGTAGTGAAGAATATGTCGATTGGCTTCGTTGTGAATATTAGTGAACTGAAATCCATTTAACTCTAATAAAAGAAATGCAGAAATAATAACGACACCCACGACGAGCCAAATAAGCATAGCTCTTCGTCCAACTAGGCTCATTGTCGAATACATAACAACAGGGACCCAAAAAATAACAGGCGCTCGCAAGCCTCCAGAGGCAAGAAAAGCTGAAGACATGACTAGCATTAAAATTACATTCTGTAAGTGGACAAGAGTGACAAAGCTAAAAAGTCCTTTCTTAGCAGAAAAGTAGAGCATAGCGAATAGACTCAAAAAAAGAAAAGAAAAATAAGAATGAACGACAAGCTGCCCAACAAAATAAAAATAGAGTGAGAATAAAAATAAGACAATAGATAAATAGACGTAGGTATTGAGCATGAATTTCTGTTTAAGAATGCTTGTAAAATGGTTAATGTCCACTGAATCTACTTGAGTCACGTAAATTTTCTCCCTCTATAAATTGAAATGGTATTGTTAAGTTTATCTTATTAAATCGTGGTGGTACAGTTATAACTTAGAAAAAAGAGATAGAAATACTCATTGGTATGATCTATTTTACCTTCAAGGATTTCCTATCCATCAATGGTTTAAGACTCGCTACTGATGAAAGAATTAAAAAAGCCCCGATTAATGCTTTTGTCGAGAGTGTTTCTCCAAAAGCATAATACCCCAGTATTGAAGCAAAAATTGACTCCATGAGAAAAACTAAGCTGACGACATGTGGCGGAATATCTTTTTGAGCGATCATCTGAATGCTGAAGGCGATCAAGGATGAAAATAGGCTTAAGATGATAAATCCATAAAACACGAGCTCATTGAACTGGATATTTCCTGGGATGATATAAGCTAAGTCTGGAATTCCCTCAGCAATAAGACCATAGACAAGCCCAATAATTCCCATGATAAAGCATTGAACGCTATTGATGAGAATTGGAGGCTCATCTTTTGCGTAAACATCTACCGCTATGATGTGCAAAGAGAAGAACAGAGCACTTAAAAGGGTGTAGGCATCACCAATATTAAACCCAGTCCAGTGGAGTTCACATAAAAGGGCCATCCCAACCAGAGCTACTGCAACCAAAGCCCAGTATCCCTTTGTAAATTTCTTTTTAAAATACAGGCCAAGAATAACCGGTGTAAAAAGAGCATAGAAAGTCGTAATAAAGCCACTTTTTGCTAGGGTTGTGTATTTGATGCCATAGGTTTGCAACATAAGCCCTATAAATAAAAGAACGGATAAGATAAAAGCTTTTCTCCAATTGACTTTACTCAGATTGAATAAAATAAAAGGAAAAATGAATAACCCCGCAAAAATAAACCTTAAAGAGTGAGACCATACCGGAGAGTAGACATCCATTGTCCAGCGTGTTCCCATAAAACCCGCCCCCCAAATTGCTGTGGCCAGGACTAGAAGTAGAATTTTCATTCTGGGATTTTCTTTCGATAGCGCATGTTGAGAAGTTCTACACCCAAAGAGAAAGCCATCGCAAAATAGATATACCCTTTACTAATATGTTGGCCCATTCCTTCTGCAACCAGCATCACGCCAATAAGAAGTAAAAATGAGAGAGCTAATATTTTAACGGTTGGATTTTTCTCAACAAAATCGCCAATTGACTTGGCCGATATTAACATCACGACCATCGCTACAATCATCGCCACAACCATAATCCAGATCTGATTTGCCATCCCAACAGCCGTAATGACGGAGTCCAAAGAGAAAACGACATCGAGAAGAATAATCTGAATGAGAATTGTTTTGGCTGATTTTGCCTTCGTGTTAATATCAATCGTTTCATCTTCACCTTCAACTTTATGGTGAATCTCAAAGGTCGACTTTCCAATTAGAAACATTCCACCCAGGAGCAAAATAATATCTCTTCCAGAAATTGTGTGCTCAAAAACTGAAAATAAAGGAGTTGTAAGTTGCATGACCCATGTAATAGAAAACAATAAGATGAGCCTCATAAAAAGAGCAAGAAAGATTCCAAGTTTTCTTGTGCTTTCTCGTTTCTCCGCTGGGACCCGGGCCACTAGAATTGAGATGAAAACAATATTATCGATTCCCAGGACAATTTCCATCGCGGTCAGAGTTAAAATGGATAAAGCAATTTCAAACATCTATAATACCTATTATGCTATTTTCTTTATCCTAATATAGTGAATAAGATTAAAGAAAACAATCCCTGATACTGTTGCCCCAATAAACCAAAAGGGTACAACAATCATATACGTATTTTGGGAAAGGAGAAGAAATGCTGATACGGCCATGGAGCTAATTGTTATGTAGTAGAGAAATGAAGATCCTTTAATGCGTTTTATTTCTGCTTTTGAGAGAATAGAGTTTGCGACAAGAGCTCCACTCCCAATAAAAATAGCGCCACAAATAAGCATGCAGGTTTGCTGGCCAAAAGTTCTGTGAAAGTAGTGAAAAAGTTCGTGTGAGTTGGTCAGGCTCATTTCAAACTGCGGACAAAAAGCCATGGTGGTCACACCCACAATTGCTTGGATAAAAAGAAGCTTTAAAAAAACGACCTTGTGCTCTGGACTTAGGTCTTTCTTCACCATAGCGAAAACATTCTCTTTTAGCTTCGTTGGTATTTGAATGTCTTTTTCTTCTCTAAATAGACTCATAAAGATTGCCCTTTATATTTCACTCTAAGTTTTTTTATTCCTCGTGAGATGATTTTTCTTATATTAGATTCACTTGTATTCAATATCTTTGAGATTTCATTGAAACCTTTGTCTTCATAATACCTAAGCTCTATAGCTTCTTTTTCATTTTCTGATAAAAATTTTTCATCTCTTAGATCCAATAAATCCACTTCTTCATTTTGAATCTCTTCAATATCAAAAGTGAGATTGACAAAAACATCTCGTTTCTTTTTTAAAAAATCGAGAAGCTCACTCCTTGTAATGGTATAAAGCCAACTGATAAGTGGGTACTTTGGATCGTATAGATCTCTGCTTCTATGAAATTTTGAAAAAGCATTTTGAAAAATATCACTTACCATCTCTTTGTCTTTCACTCTTTTCTTTATATAACTATAGATACGACTCTCGTAGCGGTCATAGATCACTTCAAAAGCCTGCATATTATCATTTTGATATAGGTCCATAAGTTTCTCATCATTCAAATTTAAATAAGGATTCGACACTTTCTACCTTTTGTTACGAAGCTTATGCCAAAATTGTGACATTTTTCTTTCATGCTTGTGTAAGTATTTGCAATAAGGTTCATTTTATACAAAAAATATCCTTTATGTCACAAAATACCTTCTGTTTTCGTAAGGATAGATGAAGAAGACAGTTCATCATTATTATTAAGAGGAAATGCTTTTATGAGGTTAATATTTTTAATATTTCTCTACTGCTCGGTGGCAAACGCAATAGGTTTTAAAGAAGCCATTACTGCTATTGAGAGTCACGACCAGGTAGAATCAATAAAATATAAAGCAAAAATGCTCAAGGCTCAAGGTGAGCTTGGTTCATCTTGGGGGGATCCAAATTTAAAAATTTCTGCTTCAAATTTCCCTGTAGATTCCTTGGCAAATGATGATTCACCCATGACCGGAGTTGAAATTGGTATCAGTCAAACGATTCCCTTAACGTCAAAATATGGAAATATAGATCAATCCTATAGTAGGCTATCTGATGCTGAGAGTTATCACTCCCAGACTATCGAGAGGAGGCTTAAAGCGGAACTTTGGAAAATAGCGATAATAAAAAAGAAGCTTTTAGAGGAGATAAAAATTTTAAAAGAAAATGCTTCTTGGCTTAAAAATAATATAAAGACATCGAAACGTTTATATTCAAATGGGAAAATATCCCAACAAGCTCTTTTAGATTTAGAGATTAGAAAATCTGAAGTCGACGCTCAGATTAGCAATATGAAATTTGATCTCAAAGATGTTGAATCCAACCTCATCTATCTTGTAGGAAAAGATGTGGAACTGGAAATGAATAGTATTCCTTGGAGCGTTCTTAAAAAGAAATCCAATGAAAAAAGTGATCCAAATCTTCTGGCGCTAGAGTCAAAATTAAAATCTAAAGACCATCTGGTGAATGCAAGTCAACTGAATTATGTGCCAGACATCACTATTGGGGCATCTTATCGGAAAAGAGCCGATGTCGATGACCTTGGCGACTTTGTGAGTGCCTCTGTTTCATTCCCTCTTCCTTTTTCAGATAAGAGATATGCTTCCAACTCCAGTGCCGTTAATGAAAGATACTCAGCGACTAAAGATTTAAATAATTACAAAAGACAAAAAACATCTACACTTCGAAAAATTGATCTTTCAATTTCAAAAATTCAATTAGAGCTAAATATTCTCAATTCAAAAACGATTCGATTTGCTGAAAATTCAAGAAAGGTGACATCAAAATCTTACTCACTTGGGGAAGGAACCTATGTCGCTTTATTACAGTCTGAACTTAAATTGCAGAATCTTCTTCTTCGAAGAGAAAATATGAGAGAAAAAATTTCTCTTTTAAGGCTTGAGAGAAAACTACTTCGTGGAGAAAAATTAAATGGATAAAATAATCATCGCCATCTTTTTATCAGTGAGCTTTATGAGTTGCTCAAAGAGTATCGATCCCGTAAAGCATAATCATACCAGTAGTGAGGTCTTCTACACCTGTGCTATGCATCCTCAAATAAGAGAATCCAAACCTGGTAAATGTCCCATCTGTCATATGAATTTGACTAAAGTTGAGATTGATAAATCAAATCCAGAAGTTTCTGAGCACAAAGAAGTTTGGTACTGTAAAAACTTTCCAGATATTACAAGTGATAAAAAAGAGGTTTGTCCAACCGATGGAACTGAAATGGTAAAGAAAGATCATGATATCTTAGAAGAGATTGGAAAGGTTAGGCTTCGAGAGGCCCAGTTAAGTCATTTTTCTCCTGCCTTCTTTGAGGTGACTCCTATGAAGATGGTAAAAAAAATAAGGCTTCTAGGTTCCGTAATGCAGTCAGAAGAAAAAGAAAGCAGTATTCCGGCTAGGATAGATGGAAGAGTAGAGAAAGTCTATGTTAGCTCAACAGGAAGCTTTATCCAAGAAGATGATCTCGTTTTAGAACTTTATAGTCCTAAGCTTATTACCGCGGGTGAGGAGTACATCATTGCCAGAACAAGCTATGACAAAACAAAATCTAAGGACTTTAAAGATATGTACTCCCAAAGTGAACAGCGCCTAGAGCAGTGGGGAGTGAAATCATTTCAGTATGAAAAATGGTACAAAGAAAAAAAAGTTCCAAAGAGCATAAAGATCTATTCTCCAGCGACAGGAATCGTGAGGCAGAGAAAAGCTATCGTTGGAAAATACTTCAAAGAAGGAGAAAACTTTTTTGAGCTTTCAGACTTGAGTGAGGTTTGGATAGAGCTAGATGTCTATGAGAGTGACTCTGCTCTTGTTAAAAATGGTCAGAGCATCGAGCTTACTTTTAGTGCTCATCCTGGAGAAGAAATTTCTGGTCTTATTGATTTCGTAAGTCCCGTCCTTAATCCAAAAACAAGAACGCTAAAAATAAGAACGACTATTAAAAATACCAAAGGAATGTTAAAGCCTGCGATGGTGGCCAGTGGAACCTTGACGATAGAAATCCCAGGAACACCTCTCGTTATTCCAAGAAGTGCAGTTATTGATACGGGGAAAAGGAAAGTTGTTTGGACCAGAGTGAATGAAAAAGAATTTAGAGCAAAAAAGATTAAAGCCGGCTACGAGTCAGAAGGATATGTCGAAGTTAAACAAGGGCTTGTTGAGGGCGAACAAGTCGTCATTGAAGGAAACTTCCTACTAGACGCACAAGCTCAACTCTTTGGTGGTTATGAAGAAATGTCAACGCCAACATCAGACAAGAACTAGGGATTTTAGATGATAAGTCGGTTAATAGAATTATCAATTAGAAATAGAATGGTTGTCGTTCTCATTTTTATCGGGATTACGTTTTTGTCAATCCTAAGCTTAAGAACAGCTAGAATTGATGCTATCCCTGACATTGGAGAAAATCAGCAAATTGTTTTTACAACGTGGGCAGGTCGCTCTCCAAAAGATATTGAGGAGCAAATTACTTATCCTTTGAGTATTATCTTGCAAGGTATACCCGGAGTTAAAAATATAAGGGGAACATCAGCATTTGGTTTTTCCTCTATTTCTATTATTTTTGAAGATGATATCGATTTTTATTGGTCTAGAAGTAGAGTTCTTGAAAAACTTTCAGTTGGAAAAAGCGAACTTCCCAGTGGAGTTACTCCATCTATGGGTCCAGATGCAACAGGTCTAGGACAGATTTTTTGGTATACCTTAGAAAATGAGAAAGACTCAATCACTCCAAAGTCTTTAGGAGAATTGAGATCAATTCAAGATTTCTATGTAAAGTATCTTCTTCAAAGAGTCAGTGGAGTAAGTGAAGTTGCAAGTATCGGAGGCTTTGTAAAAGAATATCAAATTGATGTGGATCCTACTCGTCTTTTCGCTTTTGATATTCACTTTAGTAAAGTCATAGAGGCGATTGAAAACAGTAATATCGATGTTGGAGCCGAGGTTATTGAAGAAGGAGATAGAGAATTTGTCGTTCGTGGAAAGGGCTTTTTTAAATCTTTAACGGACATCGAAAATGTTGTCATAGATGTTAAGGATAAAACGCCTATTCGTGTCAAGGATATAGCCTCCGTTGGTACGGGGCCGGCTTTTAGAAGAGGGGCGCTGGATAAAAATGGAGTTGAATCAGTAGGTGGTGTTGTAACTATGCGCTATGGTGAAAATCCAAAAATTATTATTGATAGAGTAAAAGAGAAGTTTAAAACAATTAAGCAAGGTCTTCCAAAAGGGGTTAAGCTCGTTCCTTTTTATGATAGAACAGAGGTTATTGAAAGAACAATTGGAACTGTCTATACGGCGTTATCACAAGAAATTATAATAACAATAGTAATCGTCTTTCTTTTTCTGCTGCACTTTAAAACGTCCATATTAATTTCATTAACACTACCTTTGGGGGTTGGAATAAGTTTTATTCTCATGAAGCTTATTGGAATTGACTCAAACGTTATGAGTTTATCTGGACTCGTTATCGCTATCGGTTCGATGGTGGATATGGGAATTATCATGACTGAGAATATCTACTCGAGTCTTTCAGAAAATCCTAATATCAATAAAAAACAAAGAGTCTCAATTATCATAAAGTCAGCACGAGAAGTTGGACCAGCTATCTTTACAGCTGTTGCAACGACAATTGTTACCTTTCTTCCGGTCTTTGGTTTAGAGGGGAGTGAAGGAAAGCTTTTTGGCCCCCTCGCTTGGGCAAAAACTTTGGCCATGGGAGGGTCCGTTATTGTGGCTATTGTTCTTATACCAGCTTTGAGTGTTTTCTTCCTAAAAGGTAATCTAAAACCTATTGAAAAGAATACAGTGAGTCGCTCGATAATTAATTTCTACAAACCTGTTCTAAATTTTTTCCTAGAAAGAAGGCTTCTGTTTGTTCTCTTTCCTTTTCTCATTATCCTTTTAGGTGGGTACGCCTACACTCAACTTGGACGTGAGTTTATGCCTTCTCTCAATGAAGGGGAGATTTTGTATATGCCGGTTACAACAACTGATGTCAGCATGACGAAGGCTCGGGAACTTTTGGCTTATACCGACCGTCAGTTAAAGAAACATCCCTTGGTTCAAGATGCTGTTGGAAAGCTTGGTCGTGCCGACACCGCTATTGATCCTGCACCCATTTCAATGTTTGAAACAGTAATTAAACTTATTCCTAAGGATCAGTGGCCAAGTGGAATGTCTATTTACGATATCATCCAAGAGCTGGATAAAGCCATGCAAGTCCCTGGTCTTGTGAACTCGTGGTTATTTCCTATTGAGAATCGTATATCGATGATCTCATCGGGTATTAAGACTCAAGTGGGTGTTAAAATTTTTGGACCCGATTTAGAAACCTTGGAAATATTGGCTTCTAAAATTGGGACTGAGCTAGAAAAAATTGAAGGTTCTACGGGTGTATATGCACAGCAGATAACAGGTAAACCTTATATCGAGTTTGATATCGATAGAGTGGCCGCTAGTCGTTACGGAATAAATACGGGAACCATCAATAGAACACTTCAAACCGCGGTTGGTGGAATGACAATAGGTCAGTTCTATGACGGACGACAGAGGTACCCCATAAGAGTGAGATATAAAAAAGAGCTCAGAGATAGAATTGATGATTTAAAAAAAGTTTTGGTTCCAAGCCCTTTAGGACAACATATTCCTCTTGATCAACTTGCAAGAGTAAATATTGTGACTGGTCCGGCGATGATCCAGTCTGAAAACGGGATGCTTCGTTCGGTCGTTCTCTTGAATGTCACTAATCGAGATCTTCTTGGATTTGTTGAAGAGGCACAGGGAAAAATTTCTAAAAAGGTTAACCTCCCTGAAGGCTATTCTCTTCAATGGGCAGGACAATACGAGAGCCAAGTTCGATCGACCAATAGACTTATGTTATTAGTTCCTATCGCTCTTTTTATTAATCTTATAATCATCTACCTAGGAATAAGGAATCTTCGTAATGCGGCGATCATTTTTAGTGCTGTGCCAATTGCATTTTCAGGGGGTCTTATTTTATTATGGCTAGGTGGTTTTAATGCTTCTGTCGCCGTTTGGGTTGGTTTTATTGCCCTTTTTGGGATTGCAGTGGACGACGGTGTAGTGATGATGACATACCTGCAAAAAGCAATTAGGATTCATAAACCCACCGATTGGGTTGGGTTAAAGGATTGTATTCTTGAAGCAGGGACGAGAAGAATTAGACCCTTAGTCATGACAACAACGACGACTATTGTTGCCCTCGTTCCTATTATGTGGTCGACAAGTACTGGTAGTGAGGTCATGAAACCCATGGCCATTCCAGCTTTAGGCGGGATGATGGTTGAGTTTATTACTCTTTTTGCTGTACCAATAGTTTATTCTTATTTCGAACAAAAAAATATTTCTAAAGGAGAAAAATATGAAATTTCTAAGTAACTCACTTCTAACAATATTTCAATTTAGGTTTATAGCCTTTGTTGGTTTGGTTCTCATAGGCTTTAACTCTAAAGCTTTTAGTTCTGAAATGATGAAGGTGAATGATAAAAATAAAGAAATTATTTACAATGCTCTTCAAGCTTACGATCAACTTCATTTTGCATACTTTGAGTATGACAAAGACGAAGTCGTAAAAAAAGCCAAGGTACTCTCTGAAAAGCTTGCTCTCATAAAAATTGAAATGGTGAAAGATAAATTAGAAAAAGACAATGTGCAAAAATTAATTAGTGCGATAAAAACGGAAAACAGTAGAAGTATTAATAATAGCCTCTTAGACAATATCTCAAAGAGATTAAACGATATCATCATCACAAAAATTGACTTAGATGGTCGTTATGGCCTCTTTTACTGCCCCATGGTTAAAAAGTATTGGCTTCAAAATGTAAAGAAAATGACAAAAGTTCATAACCCTTATGCTCCGGATATGCCTCACTGTGGTGCGCCTAAAGCCTAATATGTAAAAAATTAATCACAAAGCTTTATTATGTATTGGGGGATAAGAGTCTCGATTTCTTTTATCCTTACTATAAGGAGGTTAAATGAAAAAAGCAGTTTTATATAGAATGGTGACCGATCAACATATATGTCCTTTTGGTATGAAGTCGAAAGACCTTTTAGAAAGAGAAGGATATGAGGTCGAAGATCATACCTTAAATACTCGTGAACAGACCGATGCCTTCAAAGATGAGTATGATGTGAAAACCACACCACAGACCTTTATTGCGGGTAAAAGAATTGGTGGCTATGACGATTTAGTGGAACACTTTAATATTAAAACTTTAAAGCAGGCGGGAACGACCTATCAGCCAATTATTGCCATTTTTTCAACGACAGCTCTTATGGCCTTAGCCTTTTCTTTTTCAACGTTAGATCGTTTTAATTTTCTATACTTTTTTGAAAGTTTTATTGCCATTAGTATGACCGTCTTAGCTATTCAAAAGCTTCAAGATCTTTACTCATTTTCTAACCAATTTATTACCTATGATGTCTTGGCAAAAAAATATCTGCGCTATGCCTATGTGTATCCATTTGCTGAAGGTATTGCCGGTATAGGAATGATCGCAGGTTCTTTTCTTACCTTTGTCTCCTTGATTTCCATCTTTATTGGAGCCGTGGGTGGCTATTCTGTTATCAAAGCAGTCTACATCGATAAGCGAGAACTTAAATGTGCTTGTGTCGGAGGTGATAGTAATGTACCTCTTGGCTTTATATCTCTAACCGAAAATCTTATGATGATCGGTATGGGAATTTGGATGCTCCTTAAATGATAGCTAGTTTTGCTAGCTGTTTAAAGTTTTCAAAGAAGCGAGCTGTCTTTTTTGCTTTAATTTCTTTCCGTCAAACCTTCTAAGCCTCTCATGAATGCCATCGGTTACTTCTGTGAGAGCTTTGTGAAATAAGTTTGATGTTTTTTCCAAAATAAGACCACTGTACTTACCTGTATTAATTTTGAGTTTTACTCTGAACTTCTCGCTGGTTTTTTGAGGTGAGGATTTACTTGCTTTAATAGTGCATATTATTTCTGAGAGCTTGAGTGAAGGAAATTTTTCTTGAAAACTTTCAATTTTATTTGAGACTTTCCTTTCAATGAATTCAGACCTCTCCATATTTTTAAAGACAAATTTCATCATGATCTCCTTTTTATCAAAGTAGCCCAAGCATTGGGCACTTTTAGTGTACAAGAGGGAGAGGTCGTTAAAAAATTTAAAAAATCAAACCTATTGTTTGATATTAAGCATCTTAGACATCGTTTTGATTTTACTGTTCAATTTCAAATGAAAATTCTACTTGTGTTCCTACTCTTTGATTACCGGCTTTCATATCTGATTTAGCTTCTGCTTCTATCGATTGTGTATCATCAACAACTAAGTAGCTTTTTTCTATTCCATTAAAAACATCAATTCCATTTGCGGATATTCCGACACAGTTTTTACTATCACCCAGAGCTGTGAAAACTGTTTTTTTGTTGAGTTCTACTTCAGTGAGGCCAGTTTTCGTAATCATTTGACTCTTAGGCTGAAACTGAACACAAATTTTTACAATATCGTCGGTGACTTGAGATTTAAACTTCATCTGTGCCCATGGCTGTTCACTGCCCTTAAGTGTGAGGCCATTAACCCTTGAGAGATCACTTTCATCAACCTTGACGAAGACTTTTATATCATTCTCCGTAAGCGTTAAGGTTGTTCTTTTAGGGATGACGACAGAAGCCTGTCCCTCAGTGTAGGTATAAAGCTCTCTATATCTAAAAGACTCTAAAAAGATCCTATCATCCACCTTTCTTGAATTAACAAAAGAGTAGTCTACTTCGACAGGACTTTGATCCACCTCAGGTGTTGAATCAGATGATGAAGACCCATCTTCTTTACCGCAAGAAACTAAAGTAAGGATAAGAAAGAGTGTGAGTGTTAATCTGTTCATTTGAACCTCCATTATTAGTTAATATATCTGCAACTATTATACCAAAGTTTCTCTTAAGAAATGTTGTCTTTTCAACTACTTATGTCAACTTCCGATGAAGAAGTATTGTTCAAATTGACACTTTTTGAATAAAACTATTACACACTGCGTCTATTGGCGAATAAATTCATGTTAAAGTCTGGCTATGAGGTCTTTTATTAAGTATTCCTATTTTCCAGTTGTGATGGTCATTACGATTATCTTCTCTATCTGGGTTATAAGCTCCGGCCAGAGTAAAGCTCTTAGTCTTTTTACTTATGTAACTTCTCTTTTCTTTATCGTTCTTTTATCAGAACAACTTTTTCCATTTAAAAAGAAATGGAAAGGCTTAGGAAGAGAAGAATTAAAAGATGTTGTCCATAGTCTTTTAGGAACTAATTTAGGGACAGTCCTTGGAAGCTTCGTCAATTCAGCTATAGCCGCGATCATTTTAAAGTATGCTGCTTCTTTTGAGGCTTTCAATATTTGGCCCAATAATCTCAATATTATTTTTCAGGTAGGCTTGCTGATTTTGATCGCTGACTTTGGAAGGTATTGGCAACACAGACTTCACCACCAATCCAAAATAATGTGGCTTTTTCACGAGCTCCATCACAGTGATAGGAAGCTCAATGTTTTTAAAGCCTCTCGCTCTCATATCGTGGAGAGATTTTTTCAACAAATTTGCATGTACCTGCCACTTCTTTTAATTGGTGTTAATGAAAACGCTCTCTTCTATTTTCTTATGATGAATTCGGTTCTTGGACTCTTTACCCACGCCAATATGGATATTAGATGTGGATGGTTTGAGAATATTCTGATGACACCAAGAAATCATAAAATCCATCATAGTATTGATATGAAACAGGGAAATTCAAATTTTGGAAGTTTTACTGTTATTTGGGATAGGGTCTTTGGCACTTTTATTCATTCTAAAACTTTGGGTGATATGGACGATTTAGAAGTTGGGACGGCTTACTTAAAGGATCATGAAAGTCTCTTCGTTCAGTACCTTGGACCATTTACAAAGGCTTATAAAAGACTGAAGATGGGTTTATGAATATCAAAACTCTTTTCTTGATTGATGGCATCGGTGCCGTAATAAGCGCTCTTTCCCTAGGAATAATTCTTCCTCTTTTTCATCAGCACATAGGTGTGCCAAAGCAGTCGTTATATTTTCTTAGTCTCTTTCCTGTCCTTTATTGCTTTTACTCATTTGGCTGCTTTTCAAAAGTCAAAGCCTTGAAAAGTTATCACCTTTATATCATTGGAGCTTTAAACCTTTTGTATTGCATCGTCAGTGTTTTTACTCTCGCACAGTTTTTAGGAAGCTTAACTGATTTGGGGTATGGCTACTTTTTGATTGAAATCATTTTGGTTTTACTTCTTGCCGCTTATGAAATTAAACAAGGTATTTTATTGGGAGAGATAAACGCTAGTTTGCAATGAGCTTCTTTATTTTTTTAAGGTTTTTTATATCCCATCCCCAGGAGCCACAAGAATTACCACTGAGAAAAATCTTTCTGTTCTTTAGCATTTTAATGGACAGAACGTAGCTTGAACCCTCTTTGAACCCCATCATTCGAGGATAGCGGTTGCAGGAGAAGGTATAAGTCAGCTCATATATCTGTTTATCAATGTCACCTTTTAAGATCTCTACAGGCTCAATAAGATAGCGCAAGGGAACTTTGTTGGCCCCAAAGTTTTCGCAGTAGGATTGGACCTTTTGAGATTCGCCTGAAACATTTGCTCTTCTTATCTTTGCGACAATAATAATCTTTGAATCTTTAACTTTTTGTTGATCATCAGGGATCATACATTTTGCGAAGGTGAGATGGGAGCATATTAGTGTCGCTATGAGTATTTTCATTAATAAAGTGTATCAAAACTTTGAATAAAAGAAATTAATTTACTAAAAAACTCTTTTAGCGAAAAGGAATTCAACACTTATCCCGGTTTTCTCTTCTACAAATGAAGCCTCTTTATTATCCTTTCCAAGTATTTCAAATTGAGTAATCTTAAGTGTTGGCCAAAAATTGTCAATTGCTTTTGGACTCACAATTGAGAAGCCGTATTCGATATTATTAACACCAGACTTCGCTCCTTCGCCGTAAAGGTACTCATTATGATTTTTATCACCTTGCCCTAGGCTAAGAAATAAACCTGGTTGAATTAAAGTTGGGCTTTTATTGGTTCTTAAGTCATAACGAAGATGAACGGCTGAATACTGTCCGTAGTGGGCCACTAAGTCTTTTGAATATTCTATTCGAATATAGGAGCTATGGGTAAAATCGTATTGAAAGAAGAAATCCAGCTCATTCGTTTTCTCCCTCCTTATCCGATCATCCTCTTTTTCACTGGAGTAGTACAGTGGTCTATCCTTTGTTGCATCGAGGTTAATTCTTGTAAGAAGTCTTATATTTTTGGAGAATATTAAATTATGATAGAGCGCGGATCCGGCGATAAAGAGATCTTTACGAAAGAGGTTAATAGAATATATGGGACTAAGCTGAACACCTTCATAGATGATGATTCCTCTTTTATAGATAAGGGAGCTGGCTTTGGCACCGATGGCGACTGCCAAGTCCTTTTTTGCAAAAGAAGTTGCTTCTCCTTGTTGTGAGAAGATCATCAAAATGAGGAGTAGTCTTTTCATTTTATCCTTTTTTTGTAAGTGAGTTTCCAAGACTTATTCTTACTAAATTTGATAAGAAATAGTTATCATTAAATTAGCGAGCCCTTTTGCGTTGTGTCGACTCTTCGTTTTGCTCCTTGTTTTTGATCAATGATATCCACGAGGAATATGTAAAAAGAGCTCCGTCTGTTGTGGCTGATCTTTTTTCGCCGCTTTAAAAGTTGTTGTATTATTTTTTTGGACAACTTCATCAACGAGTATTGAGTGATACTCGCCAGCTTTTTGTAATTTCCCTCGTATGCACAAGAAGTTTGTATTTTCTAAAAGAGAAAAATATTGAGAATATTTTTGTGGTGTGAAAGCGAGGTTAATCATTCCCGTTTCATCTTGAAGTGTGTAAAAGACCATGCCTTTTGCTGATGGAGGAGCTTGCTTAATCATGAGCATGCCAAAGACATAGACACCATATCTCTCTTCCATAGAAGCAAGCTTTGAAGCCAGCGTTATTTTTTCAATCTCTACATCAAAGCTCCAATCATTCTCTTTAATAATTTGAACGGGGTGAGTTTTGAGGCTCGTACCAGTAGAATTAAAATCCAGCTGACTTTCAAAAAGCTTTGAGTTTTTATCCCAGGAAATCTTTTTTTCTTCAATATCGATCATGGGCTTAAAGGGAATTGCCTCACTTTTCCATAGGGCATTTGAGCGATCAAGGCCTAGGCATTCAAAAACATTCGCTGCAGCTAAGGCGCTGTATTCATCTCTTTTTAGAGAGTTGAGGTGAGTGAAGTGATCGAAGGACTTCCATTTACCATGCTTATTTCTTGATTTTATAATTTTACTTACTGTGGCTTCGCCAAGAGACTTTATAATTCTAAAGCCAAGTCTTATTCCAAAGCGAGGAGGCCTTCCAGAGACCTCAGGCAGAGCTTCAAGTTTATGATCCCAGTTCGAGTCATTAATCGTTATAGGAAAAATAGGTATTCCTTCTTGTTTTGCGGCCTGAATAAGAGCGTGAGGGGTATAAAAGCCCATTGGCTGTGAATTCATAACAGAAGTATAAAAAGCTGCAGGGTAGTGACACTTTAGGTAAGAGGATGCGTAAGCGATAAAGGCAAAGGAGATGGCGTGAGACTCTGGAAAACCATAATGAGCAAAGCCCTTCATTTGATTGATCATCGAGACAATATATTGTCGACTAATCCCTCTTTTTTTGAGACCAGAGACTAATTTTTTCAAATAGGGCTGAAGGTTTCGATTAAAATTTTTTGAATTCCAAGAACCAATATGCTTTCTAAGTTCATTGGCTTCACCTCCTGTAAAATCTCCAAGTTCAATGGCCAGCCTCATCATCTGTTCTTGAAAAATAATAACCCCTAGTGTTTTAGATAAAATCTTTTTTGCACTTTCATGAGGAAAGGTAATAGGTTCTAGTCCATCGCGACGTCTTAAGAAAGGATGAATAACATTTCCTTGAATAGGACCTGGCCTAATAATAGCAATTTCGATAACGAGATCATAAAAAGAGCGAGGCTTTAGCCTTGGAAGCATCGACATTTGAGCTCGAGATTCAATTTGAAAAACACCAATGGTATCAGCCTTTTGGATCATCTTATATGTTGGAGCGTCATCCATGGGGATATTATGAAGATCAAACTCCACACCATAGCATTCTTTAATCATTTCAAAAGACTTTCTAACGGCAGTAAGCATCCCTAGTGAGAGACAATCAATTTTGAAAAATCCAAGTTCCTCAATATCATCTTTTGCCCACTGAATAATTGTTCTGCCCTCCATTGTTGCAGGCTCTTGGGCGACAAGCTCAGTGATGGGGTCATTGGAGATAACAAACCCTCCTGAGTGAAGACCCATATGCTTTGGGAAACCAATAATTTTTTGAGAGAAATGACTCCAAAGATCCCAAGAGAAGTCGACATCTTCATGAGTATTCGCTTTTATATAATCTATAATTGAACTCAATTCTTCGCCTCGAAATTTAACGGTGCTAACAGTATTAGAAGCTGTTTTTAAAATCTTTTCAGGAACCCCTAGAACTTTTCCAACTTCCCTAAGAGAGCTCTTTGTTCTAAAAGTAATAATATTCGCCACCATAGAAGCTCTTTTTCTGCCATAGCGTCTGTAGATATATTGCAAAACTTCTTCACGTCTTTCGTGTTCAAAATCCACATCAATATCGGGAGGATCTCCTCGCTCTTTACTCATAAATCTCTCAAAAAGAAGATCAAATAAAGAGGGATCACAAGAAGTAATGCCAAGACTGAAACAGACAGATGAATTCGCTGCAGAACCTCTTCCTTGGCATAAGATATTTTGAGACCTTGCCCAGGCAACAATATCCCAAACAGTGATGAAGTAATCGGCGAATCCGAGATCCTCTATGAGGTCTAGCTCTTTTGATATAAGATCTACAACTTTGGCACTCAAAGGCGCTCCAAAGCGCTCTTTGGCCCCTTCCCAAGAGAGCTTCTCAAGGTACTGCTGGGCCGTAAGTCCATCTGGGATCATCTCGCTTGGATATTTGTAACTAATTTCACTCAAAGAAAAATGACAACTGTTAGCGAGAGCTTCAGAGTTTTCTAGCATTTGAGTAAATTCAGGAAAACTCCCATAGGTCTCAAGGATAGATTTTTTAGAGTGAAGACTTCTCTCCGAATTTGGAAAAATATATTCACCACAGTCAGAGAGGGTTCGATTATTTTTCATGGCCACCAGAACATCATGGAAACACTTCTCTGATCGATGAGTCATAAAAACGTCTTGAGAGATAAGCGTCTTTATTTTCTTCTCTTTTGATAACGCGAAAACCTTTGGAATAAGGGAATCAAAAAAGCGATGATGAATTTTTGTCACAGCAAGGTAGAGATCATCTTTAAAAAGGGCCTGTAAGATATCCAAGTCTCTGGGGTTTTCTAAAAAATGTTTTAATCCTCCACGCATTGGAATGATGACAAAAAGATCTTCAAGATCCATTTTTGCAAGTTCAATTAAAGAGATAAAAGCTTCATCTTTTGAGTCTTTGTGAGAGCGTGTTAGGATTTTATTAAGATTCCTATAGCCTTTGAAGCTTTTCACACCTATTGAAATAGTGACTTGATCCAGTAGGGGAAGGTCATGGTCTTGATAAAGATGAATTTCAGCGGCGTAGTTGAGTTTGAGTTTCTTATCTTCAATATGCTTAAGCTCTATAAAACTTCTGGCGATACCGTAGACTCCATCGAAGTCACTGACGCAAAAAGAGTCGTAATCGAGACTTATCATGGTCTTGATAAGGTCTGAAGCAGATGAGGTGGAGCTTTGAAAACTAAAATGAGTTTTACACAGCCACTCGTGAAATTTGAAATGATCTTTAAGAGTAGAGACCATGTTTATACCACTGTCCTTTTGCATTTTTAAAAGCCCAAACATAAACTTTATCGACTTCACAAATAAAATAATCCCGATAGTAATCAAAGGGATCCTTTGATTTCCACCAGTCACTTGAGGTTCTTTCTAAAAACCTCTTAAAGCCGATCTCACTTTCATCAAGCCAGATTGGCTCAGGATAAATAAAAAGAGGTTTGAGAAGAAGTCTATTCATCGAAGTTGATGACTCGACTCTTTTCTTGTCGATTGCAAAGTCACTATAATCCAGAGAGGGGACATTATGATTCTTTGTAATAAAGGATTCAATTTTAGCTTTTATCTTCGATTGTAGCCCTAAAATATTAGATTTTTGAATTTCAATCTCATTCATAAAAAGATCAAAATTCGCTATTGAGAGTTGGATCGTTTTTACAACTTCTATTTTCCATCCTAAAGTAACTTGATTGGCCGGAAAATCAGGGTTGGCTTCTTTTATCTTCGTCTTTATATCATCAAAAGCGTAACCAAATTGAGTAAGAAGCGTTTTAAAATCCTTATCTCTCTCTTCTGTAAGAGCAAGAGGAAAGCGCAGGTCAATTAAACTTTCAATCGATTCACCATCAAAATTAAAAAGAGTCCACTTAATTTGCATCACTCTGTTAGGATCCTTAAGCTCTTTTTCTTTATGTATTTTAAAAAGATCATTTCTTAGTTCATTTTCAATATGATCCCAAAGGCTCAACGGATGATCGAGTCGATTGATAAGTGTAGGAGTTTCAGCCTCCTTAAGCTGTACCCAAGGAAAGCCACAAAGGTTCTCTGTGACCATACTTTCTTTAATCTTTCCCTCTTCTAAGTCAAGATTAGTCCACTTCCAAAAAAGGCTAATAAGCATTCCATATCGTCTGGAGAGTTCATCATGACTAATCATCTCCATCGATTTGGTTGAATCGAGCCCAATTCTTTCTATAAAACGCTCTAGCTTTCCCATAAAAGAAACAAAGCTTTTCGTCTCTTTTGTAAGGACATCGTGCTGGATAAAAGCGTGATGAGTTTGTCTGGCCGAAAAAAGCCATGCTTTCCAGTCCATTCTTTTGTAATTTGTTTTATAAAAAGAAGAGTTTAGGCTGTGAAGTCCTGTGAGGTCTCTAAATTTTAGAAAATTTAAAAAGAGGATACCTTGAAAAGGATGGTCGCACAGGCAGGCACTATAACCATGTATAAGCGCTTTGTTGAGTTCCTCTTGGATTGTATCAAAGAAACTATACTTTTGATTTCGAGCATAGTTTCTCCAGTATTTCTCTGTTGACGAGATGGCCACAATATAAGTTTTAACATCTAAGCGCATAACGTCAGGACTTAAGAAGAATGCGCTCTTTTTAAGAACACCGTTAAAGAGAAGATAACGAGGGGATTCATTAGAGTGTTCAAATTTAAATAAAGAAAGTAAATCACCCACTAAAAACCTCGTTAGTCTTAAGTCTTAAATAGCTTTTTTCTTTTCTATTTTGTCCTTTAATAAAATTGAGCTTAAAACTGTCGTCTTTAAGAGAGAAGGAGGCGTTTAGTCTGTACTTAAAAAAAGGATTACCGTTTCGATTGCTGAGAAAGTAGTGCCGAATAAGAAAAAGGCTAAGTTTGTGCTCTTTACTTTTTTGATAGAGAAATTGAAGATCCGCTTTGGATAAAAATTCACATGAGTCGATCACTATAGATTTGTAGGTGCTTTCAAGAAAAACAGGCTTTAAATTTTTTAACGGTTTGTTTGTATTGATAAAGTTGATACGGTCGAGGTCAAGGCCCATATCTTTCCATGAATTTGGATAAACACAAAGTTGCGATTGATCGAACAGCCAAAGGCAATTTCCTTCTGTTGAGGCGATAATAGAAGTGATGATAAAGCGCCCCAGACTACCATGCGGACAGCCCCATTCGATAAGAGAAGCCTCAGAGTTTACGGGAGAGAGGAAGGAGTCGAGTCTTGTTATTCCTGTCCTAAACTGATGATGAGATCTAAGCTTAGATGGAGTTTGAAAATGCTCCTTGAGCTTCTGAAAATCAGAAAGATCCTTATTTTCTAATATTTTACTATCAAAAAAGCTCATCTTTATTCCTTAGGGGTTGCATTTGGAAAATACCTATGTACTATATATGTACTCACTCTAATATGTACTAAATATGTACCCCGCGCAAGGGCCTTTTGGGGAATGAGTCGTAGAAAATGCTAAAGAGGATTAATTTTAATAGCTTAAAGGCACGAATGACGAATTTAACAAGCAAGGAGAGTAGCGTACTTAAGTATATTACGGCTTTCTTTGAAAAACATGATTGTATTCCAAGCTACTCGGAAATTACCGACCATTTTGGCTTTAAGTCAAAGAACTCTGCGGCTCAATACGTAAGACAGCTCAAAGAGAAAGGCTATATGGAGTTCCGCCCCGAAGCTCTTGGTAGTGATGTTGTAAGGTTAAAGATTGAAGGGCGAGTTGCAGCAGGACTTTTAACTGAAGCTATTGAAGATATTGAATATCTTGATTATCCAAAATCAAACTTAAAGACAGGTGAGAGCTATTTTGCTCTAAGAGTCTTTGGTGACTCTATGATAGATGATCATATTATGAATGGCGATATCGTCATCTTACGTCAAACCAATACGATTCGAGACGGAATGATTGGCGTCGTTAAAGTTGATGGAGAAGCCACACTTAAAAGAATATACAAAAAGAAGAATTCAGTTGAGCTTGTTCCATCAAATCGAGATTTTAAGCCTATCACTATTAAAGACTCTTCACGCTGGAATCTGGTAGGTGAACTTTTTTCTGTCTTTAGGCAGTACTAATTAGTTCTCAATAGAGAGTGAGTGTAGTAGGAACTCAGTAGAGTCAATTTTAAGTTTAAACTGCCATGTTCCCATCATTCCACCCATATAGTAAATTTTAGAATTTTCAAAGATGCCTTCTTTCATTTTTGAAGTCACAACAGGTCGTCCCCCGTGTTCATGGCCATGCATAATCATCCAAGAGTAAAATTGTAGAGATCCCTTTGGAGTGGCATAAACCGGGCTCTCGCTTGTACTTTTTTTCAAATCCTTAAAACGAACGATATTTTTTGAATAGGCGTCAATAAAAGGTCCTTGAATCCACTCAAGTTCTATACAGAGTTTTTCACTGGTAAGACCTATGCACTTTCCTTTTTGCTCAGCGAAAGTAGGCTGTGAAATAATAAGACCAAATATTACATAAAAAATAGCTTTCATTTTTATCTCCAAGTTTTTCCATCTTTATACATCTTTATGTCTCTCTTTTAAATGCAACAATTTGTTGCACCGATCTTTGATTATTTTATGTTATAAAAACTCAAAAGGAGAAATGATGCTTAAATTTCTGGTACTACTTTTTATTATTGTGGGATGCGCCACAAAACCCTCTCATAATGATTTGATGGTCAAGGGGAAGACTCACAGTGGAGAGGAAGTTGTTGTGAACTTGCAGCAGAATGCTTATACAACCTTTATTTTCATGTCATCTCGCTGTCCTTGTTCAGAATCCCATAATGATATCGTGAATAATCTCTTAAAGAAATATAGCGATATAAAATTTGTCGGTGTTCATTCAAACTATAATGAAAAGCTAAAACATGCTAAAAATTACTTTGAATCTCTGGATTTCGACTTCCCAGTCATCTACGATCAAGACTCACATATTGCTAAAAAATATGGAGCTGTCAAAACTCCCCATGTGTTTATCGTTAATTCAAAAGGTGAAACCGTTTATTCTGGTAGTGTGACTAATTCATCAAATGGAAGAGTAGCAAAGACAAATTTTCTGAAAATAGCCCTTGATGATATTGAAGGGGGAAGTGCACCTAAAATTGCTCAGCGTACCAGTCTTGGTTGTTATATCCCTATTAAGGAGTAAATTTTGAAGTGCCTATCCTTTTTGTTTCTTTTTTTGACACTGTCTTGTGGGAAAAGTCACCTCTTTGGTGCCCTTACAGGGGAGAAGCCGAATGTTTTAACCCAAAGTTCTCAAGGAGATTTTGAAAATTGGCCAAACTCCAGATATCAATTTGATCTTCGATTTAATACCAAGCCTAAAGTTTCTATCAATTCTCCTTTTCAACTCTATTTTTGGGACTCATATCAAGATAGTTCGATCGGACCGTACCTTTATCTTAATTCTAAGCTATGTGTGCTTTTGTGGATGAAAATGCCAAGTGGAACCGAGCATGGCTCAAGTCCTGTAGAAGTCATTAGAGTTGATGATCACTATGAAATTGACGACGTCTACTTTATTATGCCTGGAACTTGGAAGATTTATATTAGAACAATTGAACAAAACGCGAATTGTACAAAAGATTCTTCATTCATAGAGGAGGCGATCGTTGAAGTTACTCTTTAGCCTTTTCTTCTTATGTGCGAACGCTATAGCTGGAAGTTGTTGTGGCGGCGGTGCAAGTACTGTGAGCCTTATTATGGGGGATTCCAAAAGTGTTATTCGAAGCTCCTATAGCAATAGAACTATTTTAGCTGATACCAATGAAAACTCCAATATTATCGAACGTCCTAAAAGTCAGCTTGAATCAATTGAAACGCTCACAACATCTATGAGTCATAAATTTAGTTCACGTTGGCAATTGGGAACAAGTCTTCCCGTCGTCACAAAGAGCCGAGATATTGGAAGCGAGTGGAGAAGTGAATCTGGTCTGGGGGATATCTCTCTTAGCAGTGCATATGAATTTTATCCAGAATTTACCAGACATCAATTTATCTCTCAAGGATTTACCTATTTTTCTGTTACTTTGCCGACAGCTCCCTCTATCTTTAATGCAAAAAGAGCAGACCTTTTAGACTCCAGAGGCCAAGGTCACTACCTCTCTACTTTAGGTATGCTTCTAAAGAAGAGATTCCAAACCCAAGATCTTCTCCTCAATACAGCTTTCACTTATCGAGCGGGAAGGAGTTTTAGCAGATCGCGCTTTACAGAAAAAACTGAGACCCAAAATTCTCTTGATCATAAGGTCGCTTTTTCTCATATATACAATTTTAGTAATGCTTTGAGCTCTCTTTTATCATTAGAGAGAAGTTTTATTCACGAACAAGCCATCTCTGTCTTTGCAGAGTCAGGACAATCCCTTATCCTTAACCAATTAGTTTTAGGCTTTACCTATAGCCTGGAGAATATTGACTTATCCATCAGCTATACGGATGACTTTATTTTAGGACAAAGTAAAGGGACAATCCTTGGTCGATCCCTTGGGCTTGGATTTGTAAAAAGGATTTAATGATTAATAGTTTGAATTGGCTAATCAAATTGAGGTGGATTGCGCTTTCATTGCAAATGTTAGCGATTCCTTTCGCGATAAGGTATATTTACCTCCCTTATGAAAATCTCCCGTTTGTTATTCTTACTTTGTTAGGAATTCTTTCTTTTAATATTTTATGTCAGTTTAATCTTCTAAAACCCAGGGCTCTCACTCATCTGCTTTTTGATCTGTGTTCTTTTATTCTTTTAATTCTTTTATGCGGAAAAATTCAGAATCCTTTTTGGGATCTCATTTATTTTCACATCATGATGGCCGCATTTGTTTTGCCCAAAAAACAGGATCATCTGTATCTACCTATACTTTTTTCTCTTATTATCTTGATCTTTTGGAGTTCCTCTAACGATTTTACCTCTATTATGTTCACGTTTGTTCCACAAGTGCTTTTGACTGTAGGGATGTGGGTCGCGATGAGAAGTTTAGGTCTTCTTTTTCTAAAGCAACAAAAGACGATTGGAAGTTTAGAGAATAAGAGAAGTCTTCTTGAAAAAAACCGACAGATTTCTCTTCTGGTTTCAGGAATTGTGCACGAGTTGGGTACACCTCTCAATACCGTGAGACTAAAAGTAGACAAACTTCTTAGAGATTCACCTGAGGATGCTATTTCTCGCGACTTGGATATACTGGATAAAAGTGTCAAAAGATTAGAACAGACAACTCATCATCTCAATCTTGCCCAGTCTGGATTTGATCATGCCAAAATGACGCGAATCAATTTGTCGGAACTTCTGGAAACAACAGTTTTAGCCCTACAAAAAGGAAAGTCTTTTTCTTTCAAATCGAATATACAATCTAATGTTTTTGCCTTAACCAATGCTCTGAGCATTCAGCTTTTTATTTCAAATAGCATGCAAAACTGTATTGATGAAAATTTAAAACAAGCTAGTATTAGTCTTACTCAGAAAAATGGCTCGATTCTTCTAAAGATTGAGGACGAAGGAGAGGGGTTTTCAGACTATATCTTAAAGAATTTTAAAGCACCTTATAATACGACAAAAGGTCAAGGAAGGGGATTGGGACTTTATAATTGTGCCCTTGGGCTCGAAGCTTGTGGTGGAACGCTAAATATCTACAATAATAGTGGAGCTGTACTTGAGCTTTATCTTGAAGGGATAATCGATGACTAAAGAAAATATTCTAATAATTGACGATGAAGAATTATTTGCTGAAAGTTTGACCTTAGATCTAAATGATAGTGGTCGCTTTAGTGTTCGTTATATTTGCGACCATCATATTGAAAATATTGAAGGTGATTTCCAATATATCTTCATCGATTTAAGATTAAAAAATTTCTCTGGGCTTAATCTCATTGCTCCATGTCTGGATAGGTTTAAAGCTGCAGAGATTTTTCTGATGACTGGTTTTGGCACTATCTCCTCCGCTGTAGAGGCGATGAAGCTTGGAGCTTCTGACTATATTACGAAACCGATTAATCTTAAGAAAGTCATAGACCTTATCGATAATAAATTAGAGGCCAATATTCGAGAGGGAGAGCTCAGCCTTGATCGCATCGAGCGCGAGTACATTGAACACATTCTTGCAAAAGAGAAAGGCAATATTTCAAACACTGCGAAGAAACTTGGTATTCATAGACAGAGTCTTCAAAGGAAGTTGAAAAAATGGGTTCCCAATAACTAAGACTGCATTTTATTGGTTTATTTTGTAAGATCGACCTGTTGTCTCCAATTAAAAGGATCTTCACTTCGACCTGTTTGAAGTTTTTGAAGGGCTTCTTTTAATTTCACTGATATTTTTCCATTTGGATGTTTGACGAATGCTTCTCTATCGTCGAGTTTCAAACATTCTATTGGAGTAAGAACAGATGCCGTTCCAGATGCAAAAAGCTCTGTACAACTTTTGGAATCTATTTGGTCCATAAGTTCATTTATAGAAATCTTTTTTTCTTGAACCTTTATACCAAAGCTTTGGGCAAGCTCTAGAAGTGATGCCCTCGTTATTCCGTGAAGAATTGAATTTCCAAGCTCAGGTGTCACTAAAACATCATCGATAACTGCGAAGAAGTTCATTCCTGACAATTCCTCAATAAACTCACCATAGACGGGGTCAAGCCAAAGTGTTTGGTCATAATTTTGCTCGCTGGTCACTTTATTTGCGGCCATACTGGCAGCATAGTTCCCACCAGTCTTTGCACTTCCAATCCCTTTTGAAGATGCTCGGTGGGACTCTTTTTCAACTCTGACTTTCACCGAGGGCTTTGTGAAGTAGTTTCCTGCTGGGCCCCCAATAAGATAATATTGGTAAGTTGAAGATGGTTTGACACCTAATTGAGGTTCATCTCCGAACATAAAAGGTCTTAAATAAAACGAATCTCCAAGCTCTTTAGAAAATGTGTGGTGAGAGTGCTTAACTAAGCACTTGAGAGAATCAATAAAGATCTCTTCCGGAAGTTCAGGCATTCCCATTCTCACTGCTGATTTATTGAATCTTTTTGCATTTTCTTCAGGTCTAAATAAGAAAACCTCATCTTCATCGTTCTTATAACTTTTTAGTCCTTCGAAAATTTCTTGTGCGTAATGAAGAACCTTAGCTGCCGGATCAATGAGTATCTTGTGATAGGGTAAGAATTCAAGCTCACCCCATTGACCGTCTCGATATTCACACTTTAAAAGTGCTGGAACTAAAGTTTTTCCAAATTGAATATCTGTTGGATTTTGAAAATTCTCTAGGTTTGAAATGGCTTTTGGGTCAATTTTTATATTTGTCATAGTTTTCTCTCTTTTAATTTTTTAGGACCATAGCAAATAAATTAGACTTTGGCCTTTAAAAGTCTTTAAACAAGGTTATGTCTACATACTATTGTGCAGTGCTAAGCCTTTGAAATTTAGTCTTTTGGACCAGGTAATGGTTTCTTGCCATTAAAACGGGGTTTCCTTATAATTTTAAAATGCAGTATTTATCAACTAAGGTTTGTTTACGAGAGTTTGAGAGCATGGAAAGAAGTACCTGTTACTACTTTTCTAAAAAAGATTTGCTGGCAAACTTTGAGGGTCTTAAGAGCCTTGAAAATGATAGGGTTAAGTTTCTTTTTCCCGTGAAGTCATTTCCTAATACCGAAGTTCTTAAACTTGCTTCACAGTTTCTTTTTGGATTTGATGTTTCAAATATTAACGAGCAAAATTTGATCTCCGAACTCGACAAAAAGATCGTTTGGAATTCTTCACCATTTTATTCACCTTTAGAGAATTCAGTCAATGACATCAATTGCCTCGAGGACTTGGGTAGAGTGAGCAAGTTTGATAATATTTCCTTACGAGTATCGACAGACTTCCTTGGAGAGGGTTCTCGCTTTGGAGTCAAATTAAATGACTTAGAGGATACTTTAGCCAAGTTTCCATCCATTAAACATCTACACCTTCACTTTGGAGGGTTAGAAAATAAAGTAACAGACTATGAAGAAATGATTGATCGCCTCATCTCTATAGCAGCAAACAGAAACTTATCTATCAATTTTGGGGGGGGCTTCGCACCTTTGAGTCTTGATGAAATCAAAAGTATAACAAAATATGCCTATCAAAACCTTCCCAACACAACCCTCTACTTTGAGCCTGGAAGATGGATTTCCGCAAGCTCCGGCGTGGCGGTTGGGAAAGTTCTCGCTTTTTACAACAAAACGATTATTTGTTCTTTGTCGCCAACTTGCCATCTTAGATGGATTGATAACAGAGTAAAAATTCGCTACAGGCATTGTAAACCTGTTACTGAGAAAAAGAATGAAGATTTAAAGGTTGCAGGTCCAAGCTGCTATGAGAGTGACGTTTTAGCGACTATTCAATTAGATCCACTAAGTATTTGCATCGGTGATAATATTATCGTTGAAAATGTAAGTGGATACTCTACGGCTTGGAATCATTCCTTTAACGGAATCGATCAAGCAGATATCGTTTTTCTATGACAATCAAATATAGAGTAAATTCAGAGTATGAAGTTGAACTCTTTGCGCAGGAACTTGGCTTTAGTCCAGAGCGAGTTTTAAGAAATCGAGAAGTGTGGGGATGTGCTGAATTTTTATTTTTTGCCATCAATAAAGATCCAGACTGTGAACTCTTTGTTTTAGAGGATTATTCTGTGGATTTTATCGATAAGTTGAAAGGATTTGGGTTTATTATTCCAAGATTCACAAAGGATGAAAGAGGAGTTGTTAACTGGTATGGTAAGTTAACTGATATAGAGCTGGAGAAAAATTTAAATTCCAAAGCTTGGACTTATAAATTTCTAGAGATGAACAATCTCCTTCCAAAAGATTTTCACTTTCTCACTTCCGATCACGATCTCAAAAAGATTGATTTTAAAAACAGAAAGTGGCTTTTAAAGAACTGCTTCTACAAAGCGGGACAAGGCTTTGAAGTGATTGAAAGAGCTTCCGATGCAAAGCCTTTTAAAGAGGTAAAGGTTCTTGAGCCTTTCTATGAGAGAATTCTTGACTATTCAATTCACTATAATCCAGTTACGAATGAGAGTTTCGATTATCTTACGATGATGAACAAGACTGGTCACTACTTTGGTGGGCTTATTTTTGATAAGAATGAAGATAAGGATATTTACTTAAAATCCTTAGATGCTCTTGAAGACTACAATAAAGCAGTCTCAACTTCTATCAGTCTGCTAGAGGAGTTAAAGAAATTCGATCTTCAGCAAAATCTCACGATTGATGGTTTTTTATTTAAAGATGGAGATCGCATTGGCATTTATCCCCTGTGTGAAGTTAATTATAGGATTAATATGGGATCGCTTTTAGCTGAGTTACGAAATTTCTTGCCTGAATCGGGAGTAGGACAATTTTTTGAATTAAGTTTTAAAAAAGGATTCTCTCTTGATGAATCTCGCTGGCCTGTCTATAAAAAAGGAGATCGAAATGGTTTTATGTTTCTAAACCCTCCAGGGAAAAACTTTGTGTACCTCTTTATTATTGCGCAAAATTTTAAAGTTTTGCAAAAACTTAAGGCAACGTTTTTTAAAGGCCTTTATGAAGAATAAACTTTATGTCTTAAAAGTGGATGAAGATCATTTCTGGCTTAGTTGTAATATCATTCAAAAGTATATTTGTGAGGCGCTTGATCGCGCTCCATTTGAAGTTCATTATATTGATCCCGCCCAGGTTGATTCAATTTTGCCAGAATCAGATATATTTTTTATGTCAGACCATTTTAAGTGGCAAGATTCACTTTCCGCTCTTTTAGGTAAAAAAAATCATTTTATTTTACCGGTCTATGGAAATATGACAGTAGAACTTGATCGCTGGAATTATATTGGAGACAATTTACTTGGAGAAAATGTCTCACTTCTTGCGGCCAGCCCAAGATCAAAAGATCAGATTCAAAGCTTGGTTCAAAGTGGTGCTTGTCATATTGTTCCTTATCCTATGAAACCTTCAATAGTGACTTCATCAGCGGGAAAAAGTCTCATTTATGCAGGAAGGTTAACTCCTCAAAAAAATATTCTTGAACTCATGAGTGTCTTTATCAATGCGAGACGTTTTAATTCTCAGTTAAAGCTTCATATAGCTGGAGATTTCCACGATAGGGGCTATCATCTTCATGGCTATAAAGTTGATATGAATGTTTTTAAGGATACTTTTTACTCTTTGATTAAAAAGTCAGATGGAGGAATTGAGTATCATGGAAGTCTAGAGCAAGGCTCTCTTGAACAAGTGATGGGTAACTGTCAGTACTCGGTTTCAATGAGTACCTACCACGATGAAGATTTTGGCGTAAGCATTGCCCAGGGCTTTTTAAAAGGGCACCAACTGGTGTTAAGCAACTGGGGAGGGCATGGGGCTTATAATGATTTCTCAGATATGGTTGGCGTAGAAGTTGATGAAGATCTCATTCCAAGAATAAATAAAAAGAATCTTTTAAGCGCACTTATGGGCTTGAAAGGGAGAGTGAATAGTATCGTTGATCACGATCTTTCAACACAGCTATCGTACGAATCCTTTAATCTTAAAATAAGTGAAATCATTCAGCAAAAAAATGAGTACTTAGGGCAAAGCCAAACTTTTCGTCTTTTTTCTAAAACCTATCGCAAAAGCTTTCCCTTTAGGAAAAAAAGTGGAAAGTCTCTCTATCGCGAAGTATATTCTAGTTATACAGGCTTTGAGATTAAGTAGTCATTAAAGACCATGTATTTGATATTACTTTTAGCAAAGAATTCCTTTGCATCATGAATGGAATTTACAATGGGCATCTTATTAATATTCATGCTTGTATGAATAATGAGAGAATTTCCTCTTTTTTCTTTAATTTTTTCTAAGAACTTTTTTAAACCGTCAAACGTGTCATCGACAGTTTGAATTCGTATACTTTGATCCTTATGTATAACCTCCTTGAGCCTTTGTCTTTGCTCAGTTAAGACTATGGGGGCAAATGACATAAAGGGGGAGTTGAGTCCTTGGTGATCTTCAAAGAATAGGCTTTGGTCCTCCTCTAAGATGGAGCATCCATAAGGTCTAAAGTTTTCTCTAAATTTAATCTTACTATTAAGAAAGTCTTTTATCCCGGCTTTAAAGGGGTCAGCATAAATGGAGCGATGACCAAGGGCCCGTGGTCCACATTCACTTTGATTTTCATACCAACCGATAACTTCACCTTTGATAAATAGCTCGACAACTGTATTAATATTAAAAGGCTCAATTGTATAATCCTTAAACTGTTCTATTATATCACGTTCGCTATATTGAAAATTCATTCCCCTAAAGGGAGACTTCGTGTTTTTAATAAGAGGGAGTTTTGCGTTTTCATTGTAGTAGGATGCCACTGTGGAACCAAAAGAGATCCCTTCGTCATTTGGCCATGGTGGGACATAAATATTTGCAAAGATTTTTTTCTTTCTGAGCTTTTCATTAAAAACACAATTGAGAGCACAGCCACCAATTAAGATTAAATTTTTTAGCTTTGTCTTTTTTTGTAAAGTCTCAAGGTATTCGAACATAAACTCTTCATAGTAGTACTGAACACTGGCACAAATCTTTTGTTTTTCTTTAAGAATGGGGTCGGATAAATTATCAAAAGCCGTCGGATCAAGTTTTTCAGGAACCTCGGCGTTGTACATTTTATCAAAAAGCTCGTCTCGAGAATAAAGCTCACCGGTGTGGTAAGCGGAAAGACCCATGACTTTTCCACTATGCTTCCAATCTCCAAAGACGATTTTAGCTGCACTGGTAAAAAATGAAGCTGGATAGAAGGAGTCCTTTTTATTTTTCTTCCAATACAGAAGGCTACACTTTTTATCCACTTGTTCTAGTGATCTTTGCCGCCAAGAATAAGCTGAGATCATTTCATAGCCCTCCGCTTGAGAAGTATCTTGATCAAAAAAAGAGTGGAGTTCTAGATCATCTAGGTTACTGCCACAGCCGTCAGCAACGACGACAAGATAGTCAGCGCTCGTATCTACAAGAGGTAGGGCTGAAAAGAGGTGAGCTTCATGATGGATTATACTTTTTGAGATTTTCTTAGGTTGAAAATTCTCGTTGAGAAGAATAAAGGAAGCTTCTTTCTTCTTTTGAGAAAGTTCCCAAGATTTTTCAATATCAGTCATAAAGCTAGAGAAGGAAACTTTTACTTCCTGTTTGTTATCGAGCTTTGAGAAGGAAGAGTTTTGAAGTTGGTTGACAGATAAAAAGGGATAAAACCCTCTACTTTTAACTCTTGAGAGTCTTTCTTCTTCATAAATAGTAAAACTTTGAGAAGCTGTATCGAGTTCACAACAGCTTGCATCATGATGACCCAAATTTATTCCTACAAAGAGTTCAGTTTTTGTTTTATGATTCATGTAGGATATTTTAAATCTACGGAGAATATGTGTCATCCTATATTGAGTCTAAAAGAGAGGAAATTGACTATTTGTGTACGTTTGCTGGCGTAAAGGCATCTCTTCATCCCGTTCATTGTGCAGAAGACATTAGAGTTGCCAAAAAATATCTTTTTAGACACATCAGAAAAGAGGCAATCGATAAGATAGAATTTCCAACAACGAATCTGATGAATAAGCCGCTCAACTTCTATGGTCAGAACATCTCTTATACTTATTCAAGGGAAGGGTATAGGTTTATGGGAGATAATAAGTTTCGTTTTATTCATCCCCACTCTTTGGTTGATATTGGCGGTGGTGAGGAGTTTGCCGCTTTCACCTCTAGCGCTCAAGGTGCAATGGCGATCGTGCTGACTTTTGTTACATCAATCGATACTAATATTGAGTTTGTAAGACCTGTGACGTCCATTTATTTTGACACAAATAAAGTTATTAAGTCTTTAGAACAGAAAGATCAAAGCGGTGGAGATCGATGCTTAATACTTGATTATAGTGTTTCTGAGACTTCAACTTATGAGGCGCTTGATTTTTCAGCGTACGATATTATTGTTGTCGATGCGACTTGTCTTTTAACAGGCTCACTTCTTGAAAAAGAAGTTTTTATAAAACTTAAGTCTTCAGGTGCGGCTGTTTTTATCATAAAGAGTCTTATTAAGACTGACTCTTTTGGAGAGGAGTATGCTCAACTTGGAAGTCTTTATGCTTTTAATCTTCAATACTTTGATCGCTTTAAAGAAAAAAGAGACAAGAGTGCAGAAAATTTCTTTCACCGCTATTTTGGACGTTATGGGGGATTTTCAAATTTAGAGAATATACTTCCATTCTTTTGGAGTGAGAAATATCATCATCTCAACCTAAAAAGAGTAGGGCGCTTCAAAAAAAATCTTAAAGATATAGAGGTGAATGTGCTTAAGCATGGTCATAAGCCGTTTAGAACAAATGTCCATCATGAGCTATTTTCGCTCATCAAGATAAAATCAACTGATGAGAATTTTGCCTTAAGAGTTAATAAACTCAAAGCAAAAGCTGAACTTCCCGTTTTTTGGGGCACGAGTTTTGGGCTGGACTCATGTCTTTTAGGAGCTTTTGAGGATTCTAATACCAATGAAGCAAATAGTTGTTTTCGCTTTTCTGGACTTGATGCTGATCAACATTCGATTGATGGAGTGAGCCGATTTATTCAACTTCTTTTGAAAGATTTTATTTGGGAACAATAACGTTCAATTCTTCTAATTTTACGAGAAAATTAGACAAATATTTTTCAACTTCCTTCTCTTCCGGGCAGTCGGGTAGAGCTTTAACTTTTTCAAGAATTTCATTTTGGGTTTTTCCATCCACGATATCTGGAAATATAAGAGCATTTACTTTCGTTAAAGATATAACTTCGTTATTCTTATCTTCTAGACTAATAATATTTAACTTTTCATCATTTGATGAGAAGAAAAGACTTGGATTTAAAGAGTATGTTTTATTCATTTCTTTTCTCCGAGGTTACTCAAATGAAAGTTCTTTATTTGTTGGCTCTTCGAGGGCCATATTGGCAAAAATCTCCAAGTCATTTTCATCGAGATCTACTTGATTGACTTCAATTGTTCTAATGTTCTAAAAAATTCTTCTAACTCTTCATTAGTTTTGCCTTATTGTATTTTTTCAGTTTTACTCAATTGCCTTCTCTAGAGTTTCTTCAGCCGCCATATTGGCAAAAATCTCCAAGTCGTTTTCATCGAGATCTACTTGATTGACTTCAATCGTTCCAAAAAAATCTTCTACCTCTTCCATAGTTTTGCCTTATTGTATTTTTTCAGTTTTACTCAATTGCCTTCTCTAGAGTTTCTTCAGCCGCCATATTGGCAAAAATCTCTAAGTCGTTTTCATCGAGATCTACTTGATTGACTTCAATCGTTCCAAAAAAGTCTTCTAACTCTTTCATGCATTTACCTTATTGTACTTTTATTATGTTCCAGCATCATCTTGTGCCTCAAGATCTAAATCTAGAATTGTGACTTTAATTTCACCAAAAAACTCTTTAAATTTATCCACATTAAAGCACCCTGTCACAAACTTGGGTGGATTTTGTGCTGATTATATTTTATTAAACTTTTGTTTATACTTAAAGGTAGCATATTGTTCAATATTGAATCAAGAAATTAGCCAAATTTACTCTGGCTATAAGTAAAAACAGTTGCTTAGCGAGATTGGATTGATCTCTTCCAAATGATTCCATCCAGATAGTAGTGAACTATTTGAGGCATTATCGCAATTGATGTCAATATTGGATTTTTAAGACCACCAACTCTTGTTTCAAAAAAATATAACAAAACACAAAGTAGGTATAGAAAAGGATAAATTGTTAACTTATTTGGAGATTTTTTATTGTGCTCCTTTGCGACCAAAAAGAAGTAGGGAACTCCATGAGGGAGGATTATGAGAAGGAGTCCTAGCCAAGATCCAGCAAGATAAGTTAGGGCGAAAAACCAAGCAGCGAGATTACTAAGAATGATTAAAAGTTTCGAGCCGTTAATCAGTTTGGTTTTTCTCCAGTGTCTTATATTAAAGCCAAGCCAAACCAAACCGGTAAAAAGCATTATGTATTTCCCAGTGTCCCAGTAAAGGTTTGGGATGATAGGAAGATCTCCTCTGGAGAGCCAAAAGCCACGATTCCTCTCTGATATAAGATATAAAACGGGAGTTATCGTAAAGATATAAGAGGTAAAGAGATCTACCTTATTGAGAATTTGCGGCTGCTTCGGGTCGAGCCTTCCCGCTAATTTCATCCAGCCAGCTTCTTGGCGAATGAAATGAAAAAGAGCAAAGCTTCCTACTAAAGAAAGAAGTAAGGCTTTAAACTCATAAATATAAAGAAGATAGCAGATCAAAATTGTCAACAAAGGGGCCAGGATCAAATGAAGTTTAATTTTACTTTTGATATTTGAATCAAAGTAAGTGACGAATAATGTTGAATACACATGGGCACCATCCACTATCAAAGCTCCTATGAAAACAAGCATCGGTGTCACCCTTTGCTGAGGTTCAATAATATTCATATAATCAAGAAAGTAGTAAATAATAATCGTTGGAATATAAGAGGTGAAGGCGATAAGATCAATTTTTTGGGAAATGATACCTTTATTGATAAATTTATAGATGATTTCCCCCTTTTTTCTAAACGAATAAGATTTGCTTAAAAAAATCTGTGACTTTTATATTTTAAGTGAGAGAATTCCATTATGTCAGTAAAAACTCTTCTTATCGTCGACGATGAGATTAAAATTTTGGATAAGCTAGTAACTATTCTTTCTTCGGAAGTTGAGAGTATTATTACGGCCATCAATGGGCAAGAGGCTTTGGATAAGATGGCCCTGGAACCAGGAATTAGCTGTGTTGTTAGCGATATCAATATGCCCGTTATGAATGGAATTGATTTTGTTAAAGAGGTGAGAAAGAAAAAAAATGAAGTCCCCTTTATTTTCTTCACTTCCCATGGAGATGATAACCTTGTTAAAGAAGCCGTTAAGTATGGTGCATTTGATTTTGTCGACAAGCCACACTTTGGAAATCTTCTGAGTGCAGTGACTCGAGGAATGTCACAGAACTTTGAAGCCAAAGAACAGTCAAGTGATGATCCAGACAGTTTAGTTTCTGAGTACGAAAAACTTTTAGGCGACTTCTAATTCACTTTCAAAGGGAAGTGAAACTCTAAAGGTTGTATTTTTATCTTCAATTAGTTCTAAAGATCCATTGTAATTTTGAATGACTGACTTTGAGTAGCTCAAACCAAGACCAGCATTCTCACCTTGAGATTTTGTCGTGTAAAATGGAAGATATATTTTGCTTTTATTTTCTTCATTTATACCATGACCACTATCTACTATGTCGAAGACTATTGAATGTTCTTTTTGATAGACCTTAATATTTATCCATTTTTCATCTAAGTTCTCAAGAGCTTCAAAAGAATTGTTTAGCATATTAATTAAAACTTGTGACATATGCATTTTATTGCAGTTAATTTTTTTCAAAAAGATACCTTCATCTTGTGTCACTTCAAATGTGACGCCGTTTGAAACAAACTTTGCTTGGCATAGCTCAATGACATTGTCCAAAATAGAGGAGACAGGTATGCTTTCAAGTTGCTCTTTTTTCTCACTAGAGAGCATCTTGAGAGATTTTATAATTTTAGATATTCTTAACACCGACTCAGTTGTATCTTTAATCTCTTGGTTTATTTTTTCTTTATCGATATCTTCTTTCTTTAGAAGAATCTCAATGATTTGTGCCGCTCCACTGATGATTGTTAGAGGATTATTTATTTCGTGGGCTACACTTGAAGCCATACTTTTTAGATACTCGAGCTTTCTATCATTTTCGGCATTTACCCTCTCTCGTTGAAGCTCTTTTTCAATTTCGAGTTCTCTGGTTATATCGGTAATCTGGACAGAAATAAAGTCGATTTCACCAGAGTCTTTCCTGTGCACTTTAAGCTGAACTTTTCCCCAAAAATCCTCGCCAGAATTTTTAACAAACTTCAATTTAAAATCAAAGACCTCATCTGAGCTTTTATAGATCTTTTTAAACAGATCTTCGTTTTTCTTGGCTTCAACCTTATTAATAAATTTGTATATGTTGCTGTGAAGAGTATATTCCTCACCATAACCAAAAAGTCTAATGAGCTCTTTGTTGGCTTTCAGCAGTTGTCCTTGTTTATCTAGGAGCGCCAAGCCAATTGATGCATCTTCATAGGCTTCTTTGAAGATCTTGAGGTCTCTTTTCTGTCTTTCATTCTCTGTGAGACTTTTTAAGTAGAGAGCATCTCTGACAAAAGGCCATAGTGTTACAGTTGCCAATAAAGCTGTAAAAGCTTTTAATATTTTCAGAATCGAAACGAGGAAAATAACGTCGTTGAAGCTATTTAAGAATATGGCTAAATGGTTTAACCCACTCACCAGAATAAATCCGCTGAAGGAGATGAAAAATAAATTCAACTTCATGTGCAGCTTAATAAAAAAATAGTAGATGAGAATTGCCACGATGCTGGTATACGCGAAAAAAATAATAAGATCAGAGTAGGTACTAATTGAAGCAATAGTATTATCCAACATGACGTTCAACCTTTGGGTGAATTAAATTAAAGTAATATTAGAGTACAGATCGTCATTTTAGTGACAAGCAAAGAGTTAAATTTTCTTAATAATTTTGGCATTTGAGTGATTTCAGCTATTTATGACTTTTGTAGTTAGTATGTTTTGCAATGACTATAGCTTCTCTGAGGTTACGCTAAAGTCAGCTCTGGCAGCTTTAATTGCCAAATTTATTAAAATTTGTAGCTTTTTTTACACAGCTTTTACCTTGAAACAAGAATAATGATTATTAAAAGCATTTTAATCTATATAGGTATTTTCTATCTAAGGAGGAAGAAATGCTTAATAACATCAACTTTAATCACCTCTATTACTTTTTCGTTATTGCATCTGAAGGATCTTTGGCAAAAGCGACTAAAGTTCTCAATGTCTCTCAGCCGACACTTTCCCAACAATTAAAGCAATTGGAAAAACAAATGGGACACAAGCTCTTTAACAGAAATGGTAGGGCCCTCAAGTTAAATGAGCAGGGTGAATATATTCTCGATTTTGCAAAGAAAATGTTCTTTCAAGCAGAATTGATGGTTTCAAGCTTTTCTTATAGACAACAAATGAATACAAAATCTCACTTCAAAATTGGGATAACATCTTCAATTAGTAGAACATACGCATCTAAGCTACTAAAGCCTCTTTTTGAAAAGCCTGATATTGGCGTCAGTATTGTTGAAGTGGAAACAGAGAGACTCATCGATAAACTGCACGCAAGGGAAGTAGACTTTGTTCTATCTGAAAGTTTGGCCGAGCACCAGCTAAGTGATGCTATTGAAGTCGTCGATATTAAAAAACCAGAGTATGTTTTTGTTTGTGGAGAGAATTTTTCAAAAAAAGTAGTTGTTGTTCCAAATGACTTAGATGGGATGCCATATTTTAAATATACTCCTCTCAATCATCTTCAACGAGAGGTTGATAAGTACTTCTATGAATGTGGGGTTGTACCAAATGTTGTTGGAGAGTCGGATAATATTGATATTATGCTAGCCGCAACTGAGTCGAATAGTTGTTTCTCTATTGTTCCCAAAATTTCCGTGAACGAAGAACTTATTGCGGGCAGACTATTCCATATTGGAAACTTCTCCTTTTCCAAAACCAAAATTTGCGCACTTATACTGTCTGAGCATAGTAATAATGCTATCGAAGAAGTTGTTAATGAGATAAAATCTTCTTTATAGGAAAGAGGAGATTTATTTTTGATTGAATTAGATGACGTTGTAAGTACCTTTATTGTTCTTTGGTCTGTCATAGATCCCATTGGAACAGTGCCAGTCTTTATCGCAGTAACAAAAGGCTATGACGAGATTGAAAAGAAAGCGATCGCAAAGTTTGCCTCTTTTGTCTCCTTTGGAGTCCTATTATTTTTTCTTATTGTTGGGGAAATCGTCTTAAAATCCATAGGAGTACCATTAGCTGCTTTTCAAGCCTCTGGTGGAATTATCCTGTTTTTGTTTGCAATTAACATGATTTTTGGAAGCAGTAAGCCAGAAGAAGAGATTCAGCTGGTTAAGGATGAGGACGAAGCAGCCATTTTTCCGCTGGCCATACCTTCCATTGCAAGTCCGGGAGCTATTTTGGCAATAGTACTTTTGACTGACAACACACGACACAGTGTGTCTAATCAGGTCATGACAGCACTTGTTATGGCATTGATTCTTTTAATTAACTATATCCTAATGATCCTATCGAATAAAATTCATCGCCGAATTGGAAACTCTGGGGCTATTGTTATCAGTAAAGTAATGGGACTGATTTTAGCCTCAATGGCAGCAAATAATATATTGATGGGGATAAAAGAGTTTTTCAAATTATAAAAAATTTAGATATCCTTAAGATTTTAACTGTCTAGTTTTTCATATTGTGATACAAATACCGCATGAAAAATCCTGATATACCTCATAATGAGGATGAAAGACTAAAAGCTTTAGTTGATCTAAATCTTTTGGATTCAGAGTCAAATAAAAGACTCAATAATCTCGTCTATCTAGCTTCCACAATTACTGGCTGCGCTGTCTCTTTAGTTAGCCTTGTTGATAGAGATCGGCAGTGGTTTTTAGCAAAACATGGAACAAACCTAGATGAGTCTCCTCGAGAGGTATCATTTTGCGGGCATGCTATTAATCAAGATGAGATATTTGAGATAGAAAACGCACTTGAAGATGAGCGCTTTAGCGATAACCCACTTGTCGTAAACGATCCTTCCATTAGATATTATGCAGGAAAGCCCTTAAAAACCTCAGACGGTTATAATATTGGAACTCTTTGTGTTATTGATCGGAAACCTCATAAACTTGATACTGTTCAAAAAAAACAACTTGAAATCATTGCTGATGAAATTATGCATATTATTGAAGCTACAAAAAAAAGAGATCATCTCAATGAAGTGGCCAGAAGTAACACAGCTTTTGTTTCATCAATGAGCCACGAACTGAGGACACCTTTGACTTCAGTATTAGGTTATGTCGATGTCTTAGAAGAAGAGCTTGCCGGAGTTATGAATCCTTCAATAAAAAACACTTTAAAAGTTTTGAAGTCGAATTCAAATTATCTTCTTGAGCTAATTGGAGACATTTTAGATTTCTCGAAGCTTGAATCAAATAAGTTAATGCAAAACAAAACGATGTTTAGTACAAAAAGTTTCCTCAGACAAACTTATAATTTGGTTGCCATAAATGCGATCAATAATAATGTCACATTCAATTTAGACATCACTCAGAAAGTTCCAAGCAGAATTTCAACTGACTCAACTCTTTTGAAACAGATTATTCTGAATCTTTTGTCCAATGCAATTAAATTCTCTAAGAATAAAACAGTTCAGTTTAATGTGGATTTTGATAAACATGATAAAAAGCTTATCGTCGATGTTATAGACACGGGGATAGGGATGGACCATGTTGAGTCCGAAAAGATCTTTCATCCCTTTGAGCAAGCCAATGCATCCATTTTAGAGAATTTTAAAGGAACGGGCTTGGGACTTGCTATTACTAAAGAAATTTCTGACCTTCTTGGTGGAACGGTTGAGTTAGTGAGTACAAAGCTTGGCGTAGGTTCTCATTTCAGACTCTCACTTCCCGTTTTAAAATATAAAATGAGTGGTCACGCCACAAATCACCTACCAGTAAATGAATCGTCACCTTTGATCAACTTTAAAAAAGTTTTAATCGCAGATGACGTTTATGAGAATCGTTTTCTTTTCAAACACTACATGCGGGACTTCGGTTATGAAATGGTTGAAGCCGAGTCTGGTAAGCAGGCAATAGAGCTTTTTGACGATAGCATTGATGCTGTTTTTTTAGACTTAAACTTCCCTGATATGACAGGTTTTGAAGCTTTTGAAAAAATGAAAACTAAGAAAAACAAAGATCAAAAAATAATAGCTTTCTCAGCCTCATCAAACCAAGATGGCAAAGACAGATGTTATGAGCTAGGCTTTGATGGTTACGTCAGTAAACCTTTCGATACCAACGCGATTATAGATTCACTTAGCCATTAGATTATTTGATCCTATAATTGAATTTACTTGTTTAACATTTTCATCATGCCAAATATTTCCCATGTGTCCACCTCTTGGGTAGAGAGTAAGTCTGTCGCCAAAAGTTTCTTTCAGGTACTCAATATCTGATTGGGAAATGATGAAATCGTCTTTATTATGCATTATGTAGATATCATTATGAGTTTTAAGCCAATGAGTTAGACTTGTTATTGAGTTTTGTGAAATGAAGTCTTTGTAGTCCATTGGAGGTAAGTTATCAAAATCTTCTCGGTAGCCCATGACAAACTTTAAAAAATAGTCTTTGTAGCCAAACATTTTTGCCAATTTCTTCTGAATTCTTCGTCTATAGTTGGGGATTATACCTAGGTCCCTTCCATGGACCGATTTTAGAACATCTTTCGAGCAAAGAATGATGTCCGTTAGCTCTTTAGAAAGATCAAATCCAATCATTGCTTTATATTGAAAATCCGCCATTTTGGTGCTGTTAATAAAATTCAAATAGACAACTCGATTTGTTTTTACTCTTTTGTGAATTGCCACATGCTTGCCAATTTTGGCCAGAAGTCTAATTCTTTTTACTTTTCCAATCTTCTTTAAATTACTTTTAAAGTTATCAACTTTACTCAGGGAATAGTCGAGATCTACAGGTGGATTTATCAGGAGAGTCTTTTCAAAATTGAAGCTCTTTTGATCTTCATCTAGTTTATGGATATAGGCCGAAGTCAACGCTCCTAGGGAGTAACCCAATAATGAGTAATTGTTGAATATGAGGTCGTGATTTTCCTCTATGTAAGAGACAGACTTTTTCATAAAATCATAAAAATCTTTCATATCGTACAAGCTGTTACCAACGACACCGGTAGAGCTTGAAGAGTTGACGAAGTTTTGATTAAAGATAGAGGGGAGTATGAGAGCGTGATGGCACTCTTGGGTCAATTGATGGGCATATTGGTTGGCGATACCATCAGATGCACTTCCCGTGACTCCTGTGAGAATAAAGACAAGGCTCTTTGTTTGTTCCTTGCATCTTTTTTGCGGTTTATAAAATCTGATATCGATGAGGGAAAGTTTTCCATTAATATACCTCTTTTTTGGTGAAATTTTGATATCCCACCAAACTGATCCAGCGACTGGAGCGAGGGAAGCCACCCCAAATGTCGCCTCTAGATTACTTATCATAGGGTAGTCATAATCTTTAGGGGAAATAATCTTTTGAGCTTGTGCAAAATTTAAGACCAACAACAACAATAATACTACTTTCATTTAGTTCCTTTTTTAACGATGCTAAGCTAGGATAAACTAAGTTGAACTATTGAAGTTCCAGAGCTTTTTTGAGTTTTGTTTAAATAACTAGAAAAATGGTAAACGAATGATTGAATTTTTTAGCAAGTATGGTTTTCTTATATCTGTAATTTCTGTGGTTTTTTTCCTTGTGGGATCACTGGGCACCTATATATGGCTGCTTAAAATACCAAGTGATTATTTTAGAAAGAAAGAGCGTAATGAGTCTTGGATAGTGAAAGTCATGAGAAATCTCTTGGGCTTAATTTTAGTCTTACTTGGTATTTTGATGCTCTTTATGCCAGGTCAGGGACTTATAACTATTTTTGTGGGGCTTTATATAAGTGATACAAAGGTTACGAGAAGCTTGAGAGAGAGATTTCTAAAAAATAAGAAGATTCAAAGAGGTCTCGATTCTATTCGCAGAAAGCATAATAAAAAAGAATTTACTTTTTAGTCCTCTTGAGAAATTTTGCTAGTCCAAGGGAGAAGATTGTAAGCTGGGCCATTGTCAACAAGAGTATATAAAAGAAGAAGTTTCTGACAACCTTCAGTGGTGTTATAAGTTCATTTTTAGATTGGTATTGCGTAGCCCCTGTGTTGATCATCACTTTTACCTTCTCGATAATTTCATTTGTAAAACTGGAATCTTTGACTTGAATATTCATTTCAAGGTTGCCAAAAGAGCTCGTGTAATTGAGATTATGCGAGCCGACAGTCACAATCTTATTGTCAAATATTCCAAGCTTTCCATGCAGTGTTGACTTGTTCCAAACCAACACATCAATATCGGCGTTGAATAGTTTACGGTAAAGGTGTTTAGTCGCCCATATCCAAGTGGTCCAATCAGAATACAGAGGAAGAACTAAGGTTATCTCGACTCCTTGGGCAGCTTTCTTTTTTAGAAGGTTGACCATCTTTATCGATGGAAAAAAATATCCATGAATCAGAATGATCGAATCTTTGGACTGCTTGATGAGTTTTTCGTAATTGAGCTTGATCTCTTTTCTATTGAGGTACCAGTCATTTGTGAGAACTTTCACTTTTGAGTCAGGACTGTTGTTTATTTTGTAATGCTTCTCTATGAATTTGTTATTAAGTGTACTTGCAAATATGTGATGGGCATACTGTTCTATTTTTGCAGCCGGCGCCCCAGTGACTTTTATTGCAAAGTCGAGGCGGGGATAGCTCATTTCTTGTGCAAAATCGTACTCGATAATATTGATGCCCCCAACAATAGCACTGACTGAGTCAATGACTATAATTTTGTGGTGTAGCCTTCTACCAAACTGTAACAGTCTAAAGTTAGAGAAGGAATTAAAAAAAATAAAATTTACATTTGAAAATGAATTGAGAAAGCTTATTTTTTTTCTATCAAAATCAATTGAGCCAAAATAATCAACGAGAATGGAAATTCTCACATCTCTCATCGCCGCTTCTGTGAGGGCATCAAATACCTTTTGGCCAAAGTCATCAAGTTTAAAGATATATGTTTGAATTGTTATTGAAGTTCTGGCTTTAGCGATAAGCGATACATAGGATGATTGATATTCATCACCATCAGTATAGAATTCATAATCCACTCTCAATTGTTACCACCAATATCAATCTCACAAAAAAGTGGCAGATGGTCTGAGTATTTCTTGGCATCCGTTGGCACCCGAACTGAGAGGTTCTCCATCTTTACCTTGTGAAAGAAAAAACGATCTAGAGCGAGAACAGGCTTAAGAGAGGGAAAAGTTTTCAACTGTTCACTTTCAGGTAAGGTAAAAAAACCAGCCTCTTTTTTTAGATGCTTTGATACATTGCCATTCCAGTCATTGAAGTCTCCAGCTAAGATCGTTGGAGTTTCGTCGTCGTAATTATCTTTTAAAAACTTTATTAAAATATCAATTTGCTTAATTCTATCTTTCTGTCTCAAATTAAGGTGAGTGCAAATGAAATTGTAATTTGTTTCTCCCATTTTTATTTGTGCAATAAGAGCACTTCTTTTTTCAAGCTTATTTAATGAAAGATCGCAGATATCAAATGAAGTAATGGGGAACTTACTTAAAATCAAATTTCCATGCTCGTGGTTTGAAACAATCGAGTTTCTTGCAAACGAGTAAGTTGTCCATTTGGCATCGGCGAGTTCTTCTATCTGTTTTGGGATGGTAGAATCATTAATATTTTCTCCAAGAATTTCCTGAAAGAAACCGATATCAAACTCCTCGGCATCTAAAAAAGTTTTGAGTTTTTTAAAGCAGTACTTAAACCCGAGAATATTTTTACCTTTATGAAGGTTATAAGTAACAAGCTTTAATTTCATTTTTAGTGGAGTACCCTTAATGCTAATATTAATTCTGCTTTTGACATATAGCTTCTACCCTTAGCTTCTACCCTCAATATTATGCTCTTTAGCTAAAGCATAAAGTTCCTCTTTGGTTCTATTTTCATACATAGAATTTTGAGAGTTATTAAATTCTTCTTTGGCCCTTTGAGTCAAAACTCTCTTGGCTTCATCGTAAATCTCTTTAGCTGATTCTATAACTTCTTTTACAGCCGGTGAAGCATTTTCAATTTTTTCTAAGAATTCCTCTGATTTTGTCATTGTTTCCTCCTTATAATTTTCTGCTCTCAGTCTAATGATGTATGCTGTTAAAATATGCTCGATAGTGCGCATTGAATGTGTAAACTTTTTCACACGATATTCTAAAGTAATTGTGTGCAGTGAATCTATTATTGATTTAAGGTATGTTATGAAAAAATCTTTAATGATGACACTTGTTGTTCTAATTCTCATTCGAATCTCACTTGAGCCCATTGGTAAACACTTTATCAATAAATCACTGGGAGATAGTTTTGATTCTTTGTCGGGACACATAGATGATTTGGACATTAGCCTCATAACTGGAAGTTATAGTATTGATAAGCTCGTCATTGATAAGGTTTCTTCTCAAGACAAATTACCATTTTTAAATATTCATAACCTGGGACTTAACGTCTCGTGGACAGCTTTATTAGAGGGGAAGATTTCTTTAGATGTTCTTATAAGTAAGGCTTCAGTTACTATTGTTAAGTCCAAAGATAAATCTCAAGAGCAAATTCCTGGTAAGGAAAAAAAGGAAAATTGGATAAAGGCTCTCAAAGCAGTTATTCCATTAGATATTCAATCTATAAATATAAAGGATTTAACATTTTCTTATCAAGATACTTCAATAGTAGGTTTTGAAAATACTAATGTGTTTATTTCCCAAGGTGTGGTCAACAATCTACTCACTCCTAATCTCAGTAAATCAAATCTATCCAATATTACTATTGAAGGTGTCCTAAATAATCAAGCACCGATTCATGTTGATGGTGGAATTGATCTGTCAAGGGATGATAATTATTTTGATATAAACGTAAAGATCGATAAATTTAAAATTAATACTTTAAATAAATTATTACTAAGTTATGTCCCACTAGATATTACCAGTGGAGAGTTAACTATATTGAGCGAGTTTAAAGGTGATGCCAATAATGCTAAAGCCTACGCAAGAGTATTTTTAGATGACCTAGATGTTGTGAAACCTGACCAGGAGTTTAAAGGTGCATCACACTTTTTTATTGAGTATTTAGGCGGATTTGCTGGTTGGATTCTCTCTGCAATTTCAGACAATAAAATAGCCACTGAATTACCTTTTGAAATAGATAACGGTAAATTTAAGGTTGATGCATCAGAAGCATTTTGGGGGAGTTTAGAAAACTCAGTTGATAAACTGGAGAGAAAATTTAAAAACCTGTAAGCCAGCTTTAAGTCTGACTTACAGTCGTTTATTAATGTAAGTTATTTTCTGTGAAGTGCTTACCAAGATCCGCGCTCTGGCCTTTCATTAACCCTTTGCTGAATTCGTAAGCTTTAGTAAGAATGTTTTTATCAGATGTCCAGCACTCCATTCTACTAATTTCTACTTCAATTAAGCACAAACCGGGAGTATCAAGGCCTTGTTCAAAAAAGGCAGACTTTGCAAAGTTCCAATGTTTCTTCATGGTTTCTTTATTAAAGTTTAAGTGTGCGGTACCATTAACTGATACATAATTAAAACCTTTGTTGTCCGCATAATTAATAAGGACTTCAGGTGTTTTTATTACATCTTGCACTTTTTCAGTTTCAAAAATGGTAAAGAAAAAGAGTTTATCATCAAACTCTTTTTGTGATGTGTACATAGGTCTAGATGTAAGTTTGTTATCATAGGTGATAAGGCTTGCAACTTTAACATCTTTGATAATGTTAATAATTTTTTCTTTGTTTTCGTTCATATCACTTCCTTTGTTAGTTTATAAAAAGGATATGTCACATGAATACAGCATGCCTCAATTTTAGTTGTTTATGTTGTGTAACTTTCTAAACTTTATTTCTTCCAAACGACGGAGTAGAGGTCATGTCGCCTGTCCATGAGGTTTTTAACAGAGCCATTCGCTCTTGCCTCTAAAAGAGTATCTATTCTTAGATCAGCAATTGAAACCATCTCAACGTTCGGTGTCGCCTCGGCTGCTATACCATCCATAGCAAAAGGAAAATCACACGGAGTTAAAATACAACTTTGAGCATAATTGACATCGATGTTAGAAACTCGAGGGAGGTTTCCGACATTTCCGGCCATTGCGACATAGATTTGATTCTCAACAGCACGCGCCTGACAGCAATACTTTACTCTACAGTAACCTTGGCGATTATCAGTTAAAAAGGGAACAAAAAGAAATTGGATTCCTTGGTTTACCATATGTCTTGTAAGCTCTGGGAATTCACTGTCATAACAGATAAGAACACCAATAGGGCCACAATCTGTATCGATGACATTAAGTTTGTCTCCACCTTCAATTTTCCACCAATATTTTTCATCAGGAGTTGGGTGAATCTTAGCTTGCTCGTGGATGCTTCCATCTCTCAAACAAATATACGAAATATTTCTCACTCTTTCTCCAACATGAGTTGGATGGGAACCTGCAATGATATTAACATTATATTTCACAGCAAGGTTTATAAAGAGGTCCTTAATCTGTTCTGTATATTCGGTCATATGACGAATGGCCACATCCGGACTTACTTCTTCATTTTTAATAGAGAGAAGCTGCATGGTAAAAAGTTCGGGAAAAAGTAAAAAATCTGCCGAGTAATCCCCAGCAACATCGACATAATATTCAACGATTTCTGAAAACTCTTCAAAGCTTTTCACCGGTCGAAGTTGATATTGAACGGTCACTACTCTTACAGACTTTTGCTTAATAGGTAACTGTAGTTCGTCATCAGTTGACTCTGCTAGAAACTCGGGGTTGTCCCATTTAAGATGAACTGCATAACCACGACTTTGAATATCGGATTTATCATAGTTCTTCAGTATACCTATGACTTCGAAACCTCTTCTGATTTGAAATCCTAAAGTTGTATCTTTGAAGCTTTTATCAATGACCTTATCAACATATTCTTGAACACTATCTACTTTTTTATATTTCTTGTGATAGTTTGGTATTCGACCACCAAAAATGATGCCCTTTAAATTTTTATGTTTAACTAGATTTTTTCGCGCATTATAAATCCTAAGTCCTATTCTATGACCTCTAATAGTAGGATCAACACAAGTTTCATACCCATAAAGATAAATTCCTTTGGGCTGGTGGGTTGAACCGTAACCGTTGGCGGTGATTTCGCTCCAGGTATGAGGGGTAATGGCTTTTTCTTCGCTCATTAAAAGACTGGCGGAGTAGGCTATAAGCTCCTCTCCTTTGAAAACTACAAAACAACCTTCTTTGTAGTTTGAGAGTTGACCTCTGATCATGGCCTTTTTGTAACTTTCCATTTCACCATAGATTTTATCTAAAAGGGCTGAGATCTTGGGAATATCTGAGAAGTTTGCATTTCTTACGCTGATTAATTCTTTATCCATAGTTTATACAGTAGCAATAAATTTTGTGTTTTAAAAATTAATTTCATATAATTAAAGCTTATTTCAGTTAAGGAAGGTAAAAATGTTAAAAAGAGCAGTAATTGGAGCCCTCGTCTTAGGGTCCACTTTTCAAGCTTCAGCGATGTCCGGAAAACTTCTCTTAACAGGTGGGGTTTCCCAGCTGGAAGGTTCTGCTGGGGGAGGTTTAACTCCTTGGGCTTTCATTGGTACTTATGCCACTCGTGATGAGTATGGTGCAAATGTCTACGCCACAGAAGTTAGAACCCAAGACTATACGGTTAAGGCCCAGGGGATTACCGTTGGTCTTAAAAATCTGGTTGAGCTTTCATATTCTCAGCAAGTTTTTTATACTCAAGATGTTAGTTCAGCAAACCTGGGAAAAAATGATCAGTTTGGTATTCAACAAGACACTATGGGCTTAAAAGTTAAAGTCTATGGTGACGGGGTACTGGATCAAGGCACTTGGATACCTCAAATTTCTGTGGGGGTTCAAAGAAAAGAGAACCAAGAAGAGGATCTTGTTAAAGTGCTAGGAGCTGAGGATCATATCGGTGTTGACTACTATGTTTCATTTTCAAAGATTGTTCTCAATCAAAGCTTGCTTTATAATCTAACTTTAAGGTCGACCAAAGCCAATCAAACAGGGTTCTTAGGATTTGGTGGCGGTGAAAACGATGAAAGAGAATTGATGACGGAAGTATCCGTTGGATACCTTTTGAGGCATGATCTCGTTTTAGGAATGGAATACAGAAATAAGCCTAATAACCTGACCAGCTTTGAGGAAGAAGATTGGAAGGATATTTATCTTGCTTGGGCCCCAACAAAGAACATTTCTCTCACTACAGCATACGTTGATCTTGGAAACATAGCTGTTCGCGATAATCAAAGCGGTATTTACACTTCACTACAAGTAGGTTTTTAATGAAAAATATTATTTTAATGATAACCCTTATTATCTCATTTGCATCTTATTCATCTTCAGATTTTGAAAAATTTGGTGGCATGAAAAAGATTAATAAAATTGTTGATGAGTTTACCTTAAAGCTTCAATCCAACGAAAAAATGAAACCGTTTTTTGTTGAAACAGATATAAAGCGTTTTAAGGAAAAACTGGCTGAGCAGTTTTGTGCTGAACTCAATGGTCCTTGTAAATATTCTGGTAAGAATATGAAAAGAGCCCATAAAGGTCACGATATTAAAGCTTCACACTTTTACAAACTTGTTGAAGTTCTACAACAGACGATGAGAGAAAATGACATTAGTCCAAGGTTGCAAAATAAACTTTTAGCAAAACTAGCTCCTATGAATAAGGATGTTATTAATCATTAACAAAGTAAGGCATATGCGAATTTCCATAAAGTTAAAGTTAATTGCCGTTTTTAGTCTTCTTGTACTTATTTCAGCTTTTATAGGTATTAATAGTTACAAACAAATTGATCAAACAGCAAAGCTTGTCTACACAACGTATGACAATACCTTGATGACTGGCCAGTTTGCTAAAGCTGTCATGTACGATATTTCAAAGCATAAAGGTCTTATACAAGAGGCTCTTCTATCCAGAGACAAAGAGGCTTTCAAAGTTTTAAAGAAGAAAGTAAAGCGATCATTTAAAACGATTATTGAGGACCTTGGTGTTGTAAAAGAGAGGTCTTTGAGTGCTAACAAAGAGAGTCTCCTCTCCGAAATTGATGAAGATCTTGAGCGACTCAAAGTTGTGGAAGATGAAATCCTTTTGCAAAAAGAACAAAGATTATTGAAAGGAAATACAAAGTTCTTTGATCTCTATGACGAATGGAACGCAAACAGTGTTTCGAGAGAAATTGTCTCAGACGCAGAAAAGATCTTTGATGACTCTGCTGAAAATGGATACTTATTTCGACTAGACTCAGAGGAGCTAAACAAGAAGAATCTCAAAGAAACTTCAATTGCGACTTCGCTGGGTGTTGTTCTCAGTATTCTGTTCTCTTTTGTCGTGGCATTTCTTATTATAAAGCCACTTGGAAAGCTAGAGAAAGTTTGTGAAAAGGTCAAAGAAGGTGACTACTCCAAAAGATCTCATTTAAAAAACAATGATGAGTTTGGTGATCTCTCTGACTCTCTCAATATTATGCTTGATACCATAGAAAGAAAAGATAAGGGGATGACAACTCTTCTTGCTTCTTTGCCTTTTGGACTTTTTTATATCAACGAAAAAGGAAATATCTCGCCTGAGCGTTCACCTAGAACTGATGAGATTGTTCCTAATATGAGGAATTTGACCCATCTTTCCGAAGTCTATGAAGCTCTTTTAGTAAAAGACGTGAGGGTTAGGGATGTTATTGAGACAGCTTACTCCGGGATTCTTGGTTTTGAATCTGCAATGAGACTTCTTCCAAATAGAATTGATCTTCAGGATAGAAATCTTGAGATATCCTTTAAAGCGGTAAATGATGCAAAAGGATCTCTTATTCGAATTATTGTCATCATAAGAGATATGACTGATTTAATTGCAACCAGAAGAAAAGCAAAAGCTCTAGAGAATCAGGTTCAAAGAGTCTCATTTGTCTCTTCAGATATCAGTGGCTACTTTGGTTTTGTCAAAGAGACCGATGACTTACTTTTAGGCTTTCTGAAGTCTCAAAGTATCGAGGATAGACTAAGGGATTTACACTCGATAAAGGGACTTCTTTCTCTTAATAAATTTGATTCAACATCCCTTTTGGTACATGATCTCGAAAGCGACATTATAGGCCTTGAAGAGATTGATATCCTACATCGATTGGAAGAAATTAAAGTCGACTTCAACCAAATAAAGCTTGAAGTAAATAATATTTTAAGATTAGACAACGAAGAGGACGGTTATTACTGCAATCCAAGTAAAATCGATGAGCTGATCAATTACCCTGGAATACCACCTAAGTGCAAAGTACTTGCAAAAAATCTAGATGCATTCCCTGTCGAGGAAAAATTTAAAAAGTATAAAGACTTTGTTCGTGCCATGGCTTCACAGTTGAGCGATAAAGACATGGAGCTAGAAGTAGATGCTCCATTTGATCTAAAGCTTCAAACGTTAAAAAAATTAGATTTAAGCTTCTCCCATATTCTTAGAAATATAGCTGATCATGGTATTGAAGACAAATCTCGAAGAAGAGAGCTCTCTAAGGGTGAGAAAGGAAAAATAACAATTAAGGCACTTGAAACTGAGACGACTTACCAGTTTATAGTTTCTGATGACGGCAACGGCATTGACGGTGATATCCTTTATCATAAAGCAATAGAGAGAGAGCTTATTGAGGAAAGTGAAAGTTTCACAGATCAAGATAAAATAGATTTGATTTTTATGCCAGGTCTTTCAACAAAAAATGACGTGTCAGATCTGTCTGGAAGAGGCATCGGCATGGATGCAGTTAAAAAAAGCATAGAGCAGATGGGTGGGCAAATAAGTGTCCAATCCAAATTAAAAGAAGGAACAACTTTTAACTTCTTTATAAAAAAGGAAAATTATGAAACTTTTACTTCTTAGTTTATTGTCAGGGGTTGTTTTTTCAGCTGAGGTAAATATCTACCAAGTAGATAAGGTGTTTTTAAAAGACATTACAGAAGAGCAAGCGAGCAAAGTTTTCGATGATGAGTCAATTGAAGAAAAATACAAAGTTGAAAAAATGGACTTAAAGGTTGGAGATAAAATTAATTTCTTAAATCGAGACGATGCTAGACACAATGTTAATGGTAAGCTTGATGGTGAGAAGGTTTTCGATGTTAAGATTCAGAATCCAGGCAAGGACAACGATAAAACAATTACATTAAATAAAAAGGGTGAATACGAAGTCAAGTGTATGATTCACCCAAAGATGAAAATAAAGTTAAATGTTAATTAGCTCTCTTCTCATAAGCGTGGGAGAGTGCTTCTTCAATATCTCCCATCTGCCAAGGCTTGACGACGTAGCCGTCAGCACCCTTTTTGATAGCATCTAGTATTTTATTTATATCATCAACGGTTGTCATCATCATGAAAGGTTTTTTTGCATTTTTAGAATTAGATCTTACGACATCTAAAAGAGCTATTCCCTGACCATCAGGTAGGTTCCAGTCACTGATAAAGAAGTCTGGATTGACAGAATCTAAATTATCGAGAGCATCCTTAAGAGTATAAAATGCTAGATATTTTCCACGAAAGCCCATGGCAAATAATTCTTTTTTCAGATTTACATGGTAGTTCTCCATGTCTTCAAGCACAAAAAATGTGGAATCTTTAGGAATACTTATTCCCTTAACTTCAATTGTCATACTACTCCCAGTACTCTGATTATTTCATCTACAAGTTTATCTTCCATCTCTGATTTTAAAACGTAGCCATTAACTTTCAACTTTAAAGCCGTAATAACTTTATCTTTTTCTGAATCGGTCGTGACAAGTATGAATTTCTTTTTCGCTATGGTTTCATCTTTAGACGTTCTAACATCTTCCAAAAACTCTAATCCGTTTCTCTCTGGCATGTTGAGGTCACACAAGATAAAATTAATATCCGGGTGACGTTTAAGAACCTGCATGGCTTCACGTCCATTCTCAGCTTCATAAATGGATGCAATTGATGCGCCTTTATCTTCAAGGAGTCTTGTTGTCTTTGCTCTCATAAATTTGGTGTCATCAACGACTAGAAACTTATATAAACTCAGCATAAACCAATCCTCGCAATTTTCATCTTAATATTCTACTAAACGATAAGATACTAAATTATCGTATAACAGGATACAGAGGTTTAAGATAACTTAAGGTTAGATATTTGTCATCTCAGTAATATATAATTCTGTTCACAAATCAAAAAATCTTAAAGTATGGTTCAGCAAGTTTTAGTTTATCTTAATTTCACCATCTATTGAGTCAACTTCTATCTTCGACTTTGGTTCTCCGGCCAAGATTAGCTTGGACAAAGGTCTGATAATTAACCTATTAAAGGTGCTTTGAAGTGGTCTGGCACCATACTTGTCGCTAAAGCCAAGTTCCGCAATATGGGAGATGGCTTTCTCAGTAAAATTGACCTCTATCTTCTTTGACTTGAGCCTCTGTGCCAGCTGAATGATTTGCTTCTCCACAAGGCTTTTCATCACTGACTTATCCAGAGCTTTGAAATCTATTATAGAATCAAGTCTTCCTAGCACTTCTGGTTTAAAGTCAGCTTCAACGTTTTTTGAGTTTGAGGTCAAGAAAATGACTGTATTTTTAAAGTTTATAACCCTTCCTTTGTTATCTGTGAGACGTCCGTCATCAAGGATTTGGAGGAGAATATCTGAAAAGTCTGGATGAGCTTTCTCTATTTCGTCGAAAAGGACAACACTGTAAGGTTTTCTTCTAATGGCTTCTGTAAGGATACCACCATCATCATAACCGACATATCCAGCGGGGGAGCCGATGAGCTTTGCCACAGAATGTTTCTCTGAATATTCAGACAAGTCAATTCGTACGATATTATCTTCTGAATCAAAGAGGTTTTTAGCAAGTGTCTTTGCGGTTTCAGTTTTACCCACACCTGTTGGTCCTTTCAGTAAAAAAGATCCCAAGGGCTTTGTTTCATCCGTGAGACCTGCATAGCTTGCCAGAAGTGTTTCACTAATTTCGTGAAGCGCTTCATTTTGACCGTAGACATTCTTATTGAGGTCGTCCTCAAGATTTAAAAGAGAGTCTTGCTTAGACTTTAATATTTTAGAAACAGGAATACCTGTCTGTCTTGCAATGACAGAGGCAATATGTTCGGTCTTTAGCTCCCAGCCGTGATTAAATTCTTTCAACTCTTTTTCAACCTCAGGCAGCTGAGAGTATTTTATCTTAGAAGCCTCTTCGTAGTTTTGTTCTCTTTCCGCTTTTTCGAGATTAAACTTCAAGGTTTCATACTGACTTTTTAGATCGGAGACTTTTTTAAGATTACCAACTTGGGCTTCCCATTTCAAATAAGACTCATCAAAAGATATTTGTAGTTTTGAAATATCCTCTTCGAGTTCCTTGCTTGGATTTACTTTTGAGAGAATCTTTTTATTTCTTATCTCTGCTTTTAAAAGCTCAAGCTCAGCCGGCATAGCTTCTGCTGAAAGCTTCAACGCAGAGGCTGACTCATCAATTAAGTCTATCGCCTTGTCGGGCAAATTCTTATCTGTGAGGTATTGATCAGAGAGAGTAACGGCACTGTAGAGAGCTTCATCGGATATTTTTATTCCGTGGTGACCTTCATACTTATCTCTAATTCCCATAAGGATTTCAACCGAGTCATCCATTGATGGCTCTCTAACTGGAACTTGTCTAAAGCGTCTTTCTAGAGCAGCATCGTTTAAAATATACTTTTGAAATTCATTTTCTGTGGTTGCCCCAATACAGTGGAGCTCACCTCTAGATAGGGCCGGTTTTAAAAGATTCGCAGCATCCATTGCACCGTCAGTTTTTCCCGCACCAATGAGTTGATGAATTTCATCAATAAAAATTATGTATTCGCCAGCACCTTTTTCAGCAAACTTTAAAAGGGACTGTATTCTTTCTTCAAATTCGCCTCTATATTTCGTCCCTGCAATTAAAGATCCCAACTCCATACTATATATAGTTTTTCCTTTTAAAACATCTGATACATTACCTTTAACAATCGCTTCAGCTAATCCCTCAATGATAGCCGTCTTTCCAACCCCAGCAGGTCCTACCAAGACCGGGTTATTCTTAGTTCTTCGGCCCAATATCTCCATGACAGCTCTAATTTCCTTTGTTCTTCCAATAACAGGATCAAGCTTTCCGCTGGCAGCCTTATCATTGAGGTTAACCAGGAAGCTTGGAACTTCAAGTTCCTCTTCATCCACATTAAATTTTGAAAAATCTATATCGAGCTGCGGAAAAAATTGAGGAAGAAACTTGATAAGATCCTTCTCAGTGACTTCACTTTTTCCGTTTTGAGTGGCATTGGCGTTGGCTTGGGTTAGCCAAGCTGATAGCTTTGAACTTGGTCTTATACTATCTTCTTTAATAGAGGAAGAAGTTGGTAAATTACCTAGGTTTGCTTCAATCTGATCAATTTGCTCTTTTAAATTTTTTGAGACATAGCTTGCGGGGTTCTTTATGAGACCATAAAGAAGATGCATTGGCACTAGCTCCGTGTTTTTGAGCTCAATAGCCTTTGACTGCGCTATACTTAAAGAACCTTCAACTATCTTATTAAAATTGTTCATCATAACTCCTTCGCTATATACATTTATAAGATAAGGTCGAAAAGTTCGCTGTCAAGGTGAAGTATCCATCATGTTTATAATTTTACACATTTACTAAACTAACTGGGCAGGAATGAAGAGTTTATTTGGACTAATCTTATAACAACAAAACTTTAGGAGGTTTTTATGTTAAGTTGGACAATCACATTTTTATTCATTTCAATTATTGCTGCAGTTCTAGGTTTTGGCGGAGTTGCAGGTGCTGCCGCAGGATTTGCAAAAATTTGTTTTTTCTTGTTTTTAGCATTCTTTGTTATTTCTCTGATCAGAGGGATGGCTTCAAAATCTAAAAACGTATAAGTATTAAATTTGAATAAAGGATTATAAAGAATGAAAGTTTTAAATGCAACATTGCTGTCAACAGCACTAATCTCTGGTGCTGCCATGGCAGATTTGGAAGAGAAGATCGAGAGAAACTGGGAAAATTCAACAGGTATATCTAAGTTATACGGTGGGTTTTCAAATACAACTTTTAACGGTGGTGTTTCTCATGAAAGAAGAAAAGGCTCTTTAGGTGTCGATGCCCTTGTTATGAGTTCTGGGGATAATGGAGCTGACGGTTTAGGTCAAAAAGATAGACAATTACTTGTCGGATCCTCCCTTATTCATCATCTGGAGGATAACTCAAATGCAGATGTCTATCTTGGTACTGGTCTTGCTATAATGAGACACGAAGATGCTGGAGACACTGACGATGACGAAACGACCTTCGGTCCGCTCTTTAGAATCGGATCTTCTTACTACCTAAATAGAGATTGGTCAGTAGGGCTTGAGTACATGACAGCTCTAAATTGGTCAAATGATGACTTAGCAGGTGAAAACGCTTATGGCTTTTTGACTTTAGGTTATACATACTAAAACTATTTTTTTATAGTTATATTGGGGGGAAGCTTTGCTTTCCCTCTTTTTTTTAAGAGTTCAAAGGCACGACTTCACTCTTTTACTAGATATGTTGAGAGATTGACTGGCCATTATATTGTGCTGAGTTTGCATTTTTGTACTAAGTATTATTTAGTAAGGTGTAAGGGTGGAGAATAAAATGAATTATGTAGAACTAGAAAAATGGCTTTTTGATCCAGCGGTGTCAAAGATCGTCATTTATATCATTACGATCGTAGTTATCGTGGGTATATCAAGATTTATAAAAACTTACTTTAGAAAAAAAGTAAGTTCTGTCTCATCTCGATATCAATCTCAAAAAGTTGTAAGCTTTCTAAGTTATTTACTCATCGTTATCGCAAGTATTGTTATTTTCACAGACAAACTAGGAGAGGTTTCTGTCGCTTTTGGAGTTGCTGGTGCAGGGATTGCCTTTGCCTTACAAGAGGTAATAGCCTCTTTCGCTGGGTGGTTTGCTATCACCTTTAATAACTTTTATCGTGTAGGAGATCGAGTAAAGCTCGGTGGTATAAGGGGAGATGTTATTGATATTGGTCTCCTTAGAACGACCATGATGGAGATTGGAGACTGGGTCGACGGCGATCTTTACAACGGAAGAACTGTAAGACTTTTAAATAGCTTCGTTTTTAAAGAGCCAGTATTTAACTACTCTGGAGAGTATCCTTTTTTGTGGGATGAACTCTCTATTGTCGTGAGATCTGAGTCTGATATTGCAATAACAGATGAAATCCTAAAGAGTAGTGCTAAAGAAGTTGTTGAACAGTTTGAAATTGAATCAAAAGAAGAGTGGAAGAACCTGGTTCGAAAATTTATGATCGAAGATGCCCAAATTGATCATATGGTTACTTGTTTGATAGACCCATCTGGAATTAAATTTACCTTAAGGTATATTACAAACTATAAACTTCGACGAAAAACAAAAGATCTACTCACGAGGACGATACTTAAAAAGATTAATGATTCTGCAGGAGAGGTCGAACTAGCCGTATCAACTTTAGAATTATCGACCAGGCCCGCGCTGGATCTAAAGGTGGTGGATAAGGCTCTCAGCTGATCTCAAATTACTGGCCAAGAAAATATTTTTTAAAACTGCAATTCTCAAAAGCGCCTTAACATCAACATCGTGGGGTTGTGGGGAGAGCGGATCCCATAAAAAGATCATTCCATCAATTTTGTCTTCGACAATAAGAGATCCAATTTGAAGATCTCCTCCATGAGGACCGCTGGCCACAGCTGTAATATTTGTCAGTCCTATCTGCGCAAGCCTTTTAGCTGTCGTTCCGGTCGCATAAAGCTCTAAGCCGGATAGCTCTTTGAAATTTCTTTTTGCGAAATCGACTAATTTATCTTTTTGATGATCATGGGCAATTAAAGCCAAACTTTTTATCATGTCTTACCCACTGCGTTGAGTTAAAATTAAAAATTGCTTAAGGAAATCATAGTTTATAAGATTAAATATGAAAAATTTATTATGCGTTTTACTCTTCAATATATTCATATTCTCGATCCCAGGTTTTACCCAAATTGATTGTCAGAAAAAAAATATAAACTCTTTATATAAAGATGCTCAGCAGCGATTAAATCTAACAATAACTCAGCTTAACAGTGTTCTTAAGGGTGAGAAGGTCGAAGGGTCAATCTTAAGTGAAGTTTTTGAACATGACTACAATGTCTTGGATGACAAAACTATTGAAAAACTAAAGCAAGATCAAAAGAGAAATTTGGGCGTAGCTCCAGAACATTTATACTTAGTAAATTGTTTAATGGAACTAAATAAAAGTGAGCAAAGAGAAGACTTAATCTCTCTTTCTGAGAAAGTAAATCTCTTAAAAGTCGAACTCTATAAAAAAAATAAAAAACTTAATAATGCCTTAAAATCTAATCTTGATAATTCCAGTGCTATTCCAAGCTTAAAAGACCAACTTTCCAAATCTAATGATATCTCAGAGAATGAGAAAGTCCTACTTGAAAAATCTCTTGCCGACGATGAAGTTAAGATAGAGTCTACCAAGGATGTTTTACAAAAAGAGCTCATTCTCTATACCAAAACTCTTAAGAAAATAAAAATTGAACTTTTAGAAAAACAAATTGAGTATAACTCCAGCCTTGAGACAAAAATAAAATACATAGAAGATAAAATGCCAGCGACATACAAGGACTTTGAAGTTCTTGAAGCTCTCTGGCTAGAAGTTTCAAAAGAGAATGTTTCTCATCTTTTAGATACGGAAATCTCTTTTGAGTTTCCCTCTATCCCCATTCTTCCTGCTCGATTGCAAGAGCTTCCAAAAAAACAAAGAGAGGAAGTTATTTCTTTGTGGCAAAGTATTGTCAATCTTAAACAAGAGTCCATAATTTCTCTAACCGATAAAAAAGAGAGTGAACTCAAGCTCTTAAACGATCTTCTCGTTCAAGTGAACTCCTTGCGTTCAACATTGTTTGCGCAGTCAAGTTTTGCTTATAAAGTTCAACGTATCTTTTCGATTCAGGGGATGACTTTGATTGTTGAAGAAGTAAAGCTTTCTCCTTATAGGCTTTTAAGCTATGCCTACTCAAGTTATTTTAAAATTAGAGAGATGCTCTATAGAGGTCGCAGTGGATATGCCGAGATTGCTTTTATGCTTTTTAGGCTTGTTCTTTTGATCCTTGTTTTATTTGGTTTAAACAAAGGGTTTGTAAAACTTGAGGGAATCATAACGAAAACTCTAAGAACGCAGGCGATAAAAAGAAGGAACTCGAAGCTGTTCAATACACTCTCAAGTGGATGGAACAAAATTAAAGATAACTCAAAAGAAATACTATGGATAATTTCCATCCTTATTATACAGAAGAATCAGCTTTTCTTAGAATATAGTTTCTTCTTGAGATTTTTTGAAATCATTATCATTTCTCGACTTGTCAAAGCAGCACTTACTTTATTTTTAAGCTCAGTTTCTTCGGTTAACTCAACTAGTTATTTGTCCTTTAGAAAAAAAGCTGATCTTACTTCAAATAAGTTTAAAAATATTGTGTTGTTCTATCTTTTGATGAATCTTTTTACCGGAGCGGCCATCGGTAAAGTTTATATATTTACGATTATAAAAATTATCGTTTTTATCTATTCCTTCGTACAAGTTCTCTCACTTGCGAAAATGTGGGAAGCAGAATTTAAAAGGTATTTAGAGACTCGCTTTGCAGGCTTTGTTGTTGACGGTTTTAGCCGATTCCTAAGCTTTGTTCCTGGTAAGCTTGAGCCAATTCTCTTATTTATTGCTATTATTATACTTTCTTTATTTAATTTCATTATTGATTTAACTGAAAACTTTACCTTTTCTAAAAAACTCTCAGCTAATCTTTTTAAAAAACAAATTGAAAGTATTGAGGCGAGTGAAGGCTCTGAAAAGTCGATCCCAGATGACTATAAAGAAGAGTTTGCAATGTACTCTTTGTCAAAAGATGATCTTTATGTTGTTCAAGATGAAAAGACAGAGAAAGAACTGAAAGAGGATATTTTGTTTTGGCAAAGTGGAAAGTCAGATGAGCACTCTCTCGTTCTTTATGGTGATAAGGGGATAGGTAAGACAAGTCTTTTGAAACATCTATGCCGAGAATTGGAAGAGCAAGTAGGGGAGGATATTGATTTTATTTATACAAAGATGCCAGCTAAGACTCTAACAAAGAAATCGTTGAAGGAATTTATCGCAAAAACTTTAGATATTGTTGATGATGTAAATTTTGATCTTCCTTCGCATGATAGAAAGTACGAAAAGAAACAGGTTGTTGTTATCGATGAGTGCCAAAATGTCTTTTTATCCCAGACCAGCGGCTTTGAAGCTTACTATTACTTAACAGATATCTTAAACCTTCCGACTGAAAATATCTTTTGGGTTCTTTCTTTTAATAAGTCGAGTTGGAATTACTTAGACTGTGCATTTGGTAAAACACAGTTTTTCAGAAACGTTTTTGAACTGAAAGGGTGGTCAGACGAAAAAATCAAAGAGTTAATTATGAAGCGACATGAAAAGTCATCTTACAAACTCTCTTACGACCTCCTCATAAGTGCAACTAAGTCACAAGATGAAATTGATAGATATGCTTCAATTGAATCAAAGTTTTTTAAGCTTCTTTGGGAGCTCTCCAGAGGGAATCCCAGAGCTGCATTAGCTCTTTGGCTTACAGCTCTTTCTCGAAAAAATAAATCAACTTTTAATGTGAATGTGCCAAAAGAGGTAGAGCTTGTCGATTTGGCTTTTGCCTCAGATGATCAACTCTTTGTCATTGCCCATATTCTAAAGCACGAAAATTTATCAACAAACGAAGTCGTTTCAACTTCAAACCTTCCCAAAGGAGTTGTGAGAAATGCTCTTAAACTTTCCTTGGAAAGAAAATATTTATATAGAGATGATAGGAGTCGATTTATGATCGATATTACAACCCAACATATTTTAATTAAACAGCTTCGAGCAAAGAATTTTATCTATGGAAACTAGTAACGATATTTCAGTTTTAATTTTTAACTTTCTCAACATAGATAAGATCTTTTTATTTGTATTTCTTGTTTTCTGTATTGTGGCAGGTGTAAGGCTTCTCAATCTTTGGTCAGCTAAACTTCAAGAAAAATTTTCAGGTAAAAGACTTCTTATCTTACAATTAACCACCGTTTTATCTTTTGTCTCTTATCTTATTGGTGTTTTAGGCGTGTTTTATTTTGTTTTCCAACCGAGTCGAGAGCTGCTCGTAGGTATTGGGGGCTCGGCTGCTGTTGCATTTGGTTTTGCACTCAAAGATTTGGTCGGCTCTGTTATCGCGGGATTTATTTTACTTTTTGATAGGCCATTTCAAGTAGGAGACAGAGTTCAATTTGAAGATAACTACGGCGAGATTGTCAACATCGGTTTGAGATCAGTAAGACTCAACACACTTGATGATAATCTTATCACGATTCCAAACTCTAAGTTTTTAACTGATGTTGTATCATCGGGAAACTCTGGCGCCCTGCAAATGATGGTTGTGACAACTTTCTATGTTTCCATCTTCGAAAACTTAGATCATGTTCATAAACTTTTACATGAAGTTGTGATTACTTCCCGTTTCGTTTATTTGAAAAAGAAAGTGTCTCTCGTATTTGAAGAAAGTGCCATATCTAACACCTTTGTCGTGAAGGTGAGTGTGAAGGCGTACGTTTTAGATGTAAAATATGAGAAATCTTTTTTAACCGACATCACCACCAGAGGAAATAGGGTCCTTCGAGACAATAATATTCAAAGACCCGTTGTGGATCGGTCAGCTGCTTTGGAGAGCTAGAACTTGTATTTAAAGACGATTCCGCCACCGTCTTCTACTGGCTCGTAGCCAAGTAAAAATGGTACTTCTTCACCATCACTAATATAGTTCATCCCATAGGCAAAACTCATTCCTAGTGCGGCTCCAAAGATCGTATCATGGATATAATGAGAGTCATCATGAACTCTTGAGACTGATGCCCAAAGAGCGAGTGGTACACTGATAAAGTTCCAATACCATTCGTGTCTGAGTGCTACGTTGGTCGCAAAAGCAAATGCTGCTGATGCATGTCCCGATGGGAATGATTCATATCTCTCTTCAAGATTTCTTCTTTCCTCTCGGACAGAAAGTTTTAAAACAAAAGTTGTAAGGCTTGTGTAGAGAGTTGATTTCCACATCATCTCAGTATTTTCTAGTGCTTTTTTATCATTATCCATCAAGCCAGGAAGTTGAGTTAGTGTATAACCAATTTGAAATAAGCCCCAACCTGCTAGATTGGCAAGATTTGTCGATGTATTCCCCTCTCTATGGTCTTCTCTATAACCAATATCCCCATTGTCTTCTTTGGCCCTATAAACAACATAAGTTAAAAGTGAGCCTGCACCAAGAATCCAAATGGCAGGTGTAGTGAACGGAGAGAGGAGGTTTTTTTGTTCGATTTCCCAAGCTGATCTGCTGTCAGTCACCGTTGGATCTATTGATTTAGCGGTATTGGTTTGGGCAAAAGAGTTTGTTATACAAGTGAGTATAAACAGAAGAGAGAATAAAGCTTTCATTAGGTCCTTGGTTTAAAACGAGTAGCTTAAACGCATTGACTGTTGTTGTCCATTGATAAAAAAGGCAGACTCTATTTTTGTTGGTTCCTCAAGGAAAGTTGCATAGAGGAAGTCACTAATGAATGCCCCAAGAGCGTTACCTAGTAAGACGTCTGATAGATGATGTTTTCTTGCTTCCACTCGTCCCCAAGCGACAAGAATAGAGGATGTAAAAGCAGTTCCTTGGAGAACTCTGCCAAAAGTAGTGTCTCTATGTTGAGAATTATTAATATTGTTAAAAACAGTCCTTGAAAGCCCACTTGAAACACTTGAATGACCTGAAGGGAAGCTTAGGTCATCTGATTCGTCAGGTCTTACCCTTTTAGATGAATTCTTTAAAGATGTAATGAGAGTGAAGTCGGCCAAAATAATGAGTGATTGAAATCCTATAAATTTTGCTCTGGTTATATAAGCCGGTTCATCTTTAACGGGAAGATCTGATTGCATGGCAGAATATAGCATCATAGGAACAAGGCCCACGACTAAAGCGTCAGTCCAGTTTTCTGCGTTTTCTTGTGATCCAAATAGAGGTGTGTGTCGCGCTGCGCTGTCACTTATTCTTCCATCGAAGGCAAAAGCGATAAGGCCCAAGGCCAGGGGAATTCGAAAGTGGTAGGTGTTCGTTGCAGACGAGGCTGCTTGTTTTACTCTTTCGAAAGAGGGGGCTTCAAAATATCTGCTTTTTAGTTCTCCATAAGCAAACGAAAAACTAAGGACAAAAAGAAGGAGCCCCCTTAAAATCATTTATTGATCCATTTCATCTTCTACATTGTCAACTGCGTCATCAGCCGCATCTTCAACATTGTCTACTGCGTCTTCTGCACTGTCCATTACGTCATCTCCAGTTTCCTCGATCTTCTCTCCAACGTCTTCTGCAGCGTTTTCAGTCTTGCTTTCAAAACAAGCTGTTGCTAAAAATGCTACAAATGTAAGCATTAAAAACTTTGTTACTAAATTCTTCATGTGTTTCTCCTTATTTTATTGTCGTTTTCACGATTAACGCGTCTTTAACTTCTACTACGCCCTTAGTTTCTTTTGCAAGTTTAAGAGCTTTTTGTTTTTGAACTTCATTGTCAACAAACCCCGACAAAATAACATGTCCCTTGTATGTTTCAACATCAATTGAGGTTGAGGAGATATTATCTTCTGAAATAAGTTTCGTTTTTATTTTGGACGAAATAGCTGAATTGTCAACGTATTCTCCAAGAGATTCTCTTTTTTCCGTACTTGCACACGATACTAAGACAACTAATGCAGATGCTATGAAAAATATTTTCATGTATACCTCCCTGATATAAACGAGCATTGGTCTTAAGATAGTCTAGTTTACAATGAAGTTAAAGCCTGTTCAGGTTTAAAGATTGTGTAGATTTATTCACTCTATAAAGAGAGCGGGCCAACTTTTTCTATTTCTGGATCAATTTTCTCTTTTGAAATAAACTTTCTTAGATCTTCGCCTTTTTTTGGCATAAGAGTTTTGATGTATTTCATCTCAGTGGGGGTAACCGGGAGATAACCTCGATTGTAAGTCCACCCGTAGCCCCACTTAAAATCCGTTTTGTACTGAGGCTTGCCTCCGACGCGAACACCTTCAAACATCATCTTGGAGATGATGTTTGCGTTTTTATTTGCAACACACTTTTTTAGTCTCTTGTCAGCGGCTAGTCTCATCTGTTTCGTTCCACCGATCCAGTATTCCATATCGTGAATGACACAACACTTTATCCATTCACTTTTGTCCTCTTTAGTCCCTTCCGGAAAGAAAGAGCAGCCGTCAGACACAAAAGGAGTGAATTGTTGCTTCATGGGAAGACTGGTGTATTGCTTAATATTTCTTCTCATTTTGGGATTAGTCGCGCATGCGATGAAAAATAAGATGATAGGGACAAACTTTAATTTCAATTTTAAAACCTTTGAAGATGTCGTTCACAATTAAAACACATAAAAATATGTGGCATATAGCAAGCAATGTTTTACTATAAATACAATGAGACTACTATTTTTAACTTTTCTATTTTTATGTGGTGAAGCCCAATCCAGCTATTTTGACTACACCGACAAAGATCACTCCGTGCGGCAGGTCATTGTTGATCAAGGAATTGTTTTCTCTGGACACTTAACAGGCTATCTTTTGACTCAAAATAAGACGATTGAACAAGAGGGCTCTTGGAAAAAGTATAATGAGCATTTCTTAGATTTTAAATTCGACAATGACAATACGAATTGGAATTATTTTGGCCACACATACACGGGCTCTCAGGTTTATCTTTACTATCGAGCTCGTGGGTACTCAAGAAGTAGGGCTTTTGCCTTCTCCTTCCTCTCTAGCTTATGGTTTGAAGCGTTTATTGAAACTTATACCGAGCAGCCAAGTGTTCAAGATACCTTTAATACTCCGGTCTTCGGCACAGCAGCTGGTTTTATAGCAGAGAAGGTCTCTGTTTACTTCTTAAACTCAGAAAGTGTGTATGTTAGAGCGCTAGGAAGAATTATTAATCCTTTTAGCTTTTTAGTAGAAAGAAAAAATGTTGCTTTCGTTCCCGTTTATAAAGACCCTGAGAACTATTCTTTCATGGTGAGCTTCAATTATGATTAAATTATTTGTTTTTATCTTCTCTATAAGCCTTTTTGCATCCGACGTGAAGAAGGTTGCTGAAATACAAAATCCAAGCATAACTTTAACATTTGGTTATCCTTATATGAGCATTCAAGAAAATGAGCCTCGTTACTTTGATGACTTTGTCGCTCTTGGATTAGGCGCACTTATGGAGTTTAAATACGATGATTTAAATTCGTTTGGTATTATCATTGATACCTCCTTTACACCAAAAAGAGCAAAATTTGATTTTGAAAAAGAGTCTAAAAAAGTTGAAGGAGCTACGAGTTTATTGACTTCATTTTATAGTTTTAACTATATGAGGCGACTATCTCAAACAGATGGGTACGACATCATTGGCTCTATTGGACCAACCATAGGTATTTTTACGCTGAACTATACATCCATAACAGAGAACGAGACGGATATTTCAAAAACCAATCGAGTAAGAGTGACTAATTACGGGGTTAGAGCAGGGGTTAAATGGCGTAATAGAATAACGTTTAACTATTTTGAAATTGCGACTCTTGTTTCATTATCAGATAAATACACGTTAATAGATGATTCTACTAATGATGCTAAAGCTATTGAGAATATAGAGGATGTCACTCAAAAAAGATCCATAGGTCTTTTATTGAACTACGGATTTTTCTTGTTTTAAAGTTCGAGTTTTATCTTTTATATCTTCGAGAAGAAACTCTAAGTCTGCTTTGACGACATCTCTGAATTTCCCCTGTGTCTTTTGCAACTCGAACATTTTCTCTTGGGCTGCGGTGATGAGCTCTTTGAGTTCGAGAACCTGAGCGTTGGTTAACTCAATATTCTTACTTGCACCGATTGAGGCCAAGTCAGACTTTAAAAGGCTAAGTTCTTCTTCATACCTTGTTACATTTTCGGGTGAGGGAACCTTGAGTTCACTGTCAGGCGCATTCATTTGTTTTAGCCAGACATATACTCCTAAAGCACAAAAAACTAAAATAACGAATACAACAATTTTTTTATTCATAACAATTTCCTTTTCCTAATTTTATTCATCTATAGGAAAGTTTGCTATGAATAATTTGTGTTTATTATTACACATTCTCCGGTTAAGTCCTTAAAGAAATATCAATTACTTATAGGTAGTTTAGGCAGGAACACATAACTCAAGGAGAATAAGAAGTGAAAAAACTATTGATTACATGTTTCATCTCGACTGTAGCATTGGCAGGGACTCCCGTGCTAAAACCTGTGGAGATTAATAAAGTCTATTCACCCAAAGGCTTTGATTCAAATGATAAAGCTGAAGTCGTTATTTCAGGATGGCTGCCAAATGCCTGTCAGAAAAAGCCAACTTATCAAATCAGCAAGCGACAAAATTCAATCGATATCTCGGTGAACGCTTTGCATTACGATGATTCGAATCCTTACTGTCCACCTGAGCGAGTTCCATTCAAACAAAAAGTTAAGCTTGGAGTTTTGGTTCCAGGATCATATGAGCTAGAGGTTAATAAAAACCAAGACACTGCTCGCTTTGATAGATTAAAAGTTGTTAAAGCCGAACAACCGAGTGTAGACTCAAACAAATACCCTTTTGTCACAAAAATTAACGTAGACCAATCACAAAAGAGGGTTCATTTAACAGCTTTGAGAGAGAGTGATTGCTATGCTCTTGATAGAGTCGATATAATAAACGACGGGGAAAATACTTACTCTGTAATGCCAGTGATGCAAAAACAAAGTGACTTTTGTCCCAAAAAAATGCAACCAGTTTCTGTCAGTTTTGATGTTCCAGAAAATCTGAACAGTAGAAAAGTACTTCTCCATGTAAGGTCAAAAAGTGGAAAGTCGGTTAATAAAATTATTAAAAACTAGGAAGAATAATGATTAGGACATTGGTGAGTAGTATTATCGCATTGACGATAACCGCCTGCGGAGAATTCAATTACTCACCATATGTTTCTAATGTAAAAAGAGAAAACCTCAATGGTGATGGCCTTGGAGATATAAATTCAAGATCTTCAATCTTTTCAAACTCATTTAAAGTCGCAGTAATTTCAGATTCACATGACTATTATAAAGATCTCGCAAAGCAAGTTGACTATATCAATAAAAACAAATCGACTATCGCCTTTGTTATTCACACAGGGGATGCCACGAATCTTGGTCTAAAACCAGAGTGGGACTTATTTAGAGATAAAATTAAAGAATTAGATATTCCTTTAGTCATGGCCATTGGAAATCACGATCTTCTTAGTAACGGTAGAGAGATTTTTGAAAAAAGGTATGGCAAAAAACTAAACCTTAGTTTCACTTTTAAGCAAACGAAATTTATTCTAATTAATAATAATAACTGGGAGAGTCCGGGGATGGTTCCGGATCTTTCTTGGCTTGAAAAAGAACTTATCGCCTCAACTGAGGATAATAAAGTTGTCCTAGGCCATGTTCAACCTGATGATACCGATCGTTATTCCACTAAAATGATAAGCGACACTAAATCCATTATTAATGCCTATGGCGTGGACCTTTTTATTAATGGACACAATCATAACCCAAATGAAGGAATGTTTGGTAATGCGAAAAGACTTACAGCCGGTAGTTCGTTTAAGGGCAAGCTCCTCGTGCTCGATATAAGTGATGCTTTTGGAGTTCAGTTTGAATTTGTTAAAATGTAGTGTTCTTCTGTTTTTGCTTTTGCAAAGCTCTCGGGCCCAAGCTTATTTTGTCGACTATTTAAAAGTCCAATATGCAGGGGAAATAGGCTTTTTATCTATAGGTATGGGAAAGAGATTCGGCGAGATTTATTCTTTAGAAGTCTTTAATGGCTATGTACCAAAAAGTATTGGAGGCAGTGAGATAGAGGCAATTGCCATTAAGAATCTTTTTGATTTGATCGACTTTTCTCTTTTAGAAAAAAATTTGATCTTCTACTTTGGAGTTAATATTTACCACGTGACAGGTTTAGACTATCAGTCCTCAAGGCATTCTTCATACCCAGAACAGTATTATAGATTGGGATCAATTAGAGGTCTTTTCTCTTTTGGATTAGATTTAAATATTACTGCTGATCATGGCGTTTATTTTGAGTCTGGTCTTAATGATATTATCTTAACAAATTATTTTAATAATCCTGATGATGTTGACGTGAAAAAATATGTGAGTCATGGCTTTGGATATAAGTATATTTTTTAGTAATACGAAACGCTAAGATTAAAAGTGTACCTTTCAAATTCACCATCATAATTACCCATAGTGCTTCCACTTCCGCTATCGATAAAAAATTGATTTTTGGTCGATTTAATACTTGCACTGTAGGAGCGGTTTACGGTTGTGTAGCTTATCCCAATATCTTTTGTCGATCCAGTACCTTGCTGCACGAGTGCTGAAGATGTTGTTTTGTTACTTTCAATATCAATATCTCTTGTGAACTGAATTCCGGAGGAGAAGAAAAGATTCCATTTGTTATTGAATTTATATTTGCCTGTGAAGGTTAAAGAGTAAGTTGAATAGGCTGATTTTGAATATTCAGTATTTGAACTTATGTTTTTTTCAAAAGCCACAAAGTTTCTTGCTCCCATGACTCTAATATAGCCGGCCCAAGTAGAATATGTTTGACCCCAGATCGCTTCATAAGAAATAAAGTGGCCTCCAATAGCTTGATTTGGATTTTCTCCACCTGAGCGTTTTTCAAACAAAGAGGGGATAAAAGAGAACTTAAAGTTCAACACCTCTCCATCATCGCTTTTCTCAGATTTCGCTAGGTAAGCGTAACTGATCTGAGGCTCTTGAAATCCACGAGAATAAAAACTACTTTTACTCATATTTCCATTTCTCAACTCGTTTCCTTTTGATTCTGCATAAAAGGATGAAATAGAGAACAAATGCTTTTGAGTAAAAATCTGAGTATAGCTTAAATTTAAAACATCCGAGTGAGTGCTAATATCTTTGTCTAGTTTTGAAAAAATATTATTTTCAAGATGGAGAAATGAAAGTGTATAGAAGCTCTCCGAGGCAAGACATTCAAAAGATAAAAAAATGAAAAAAACATACTTGAGCAAAACGTTTCCCGTGACAGCAATATAATGGTCTTATTAAACCCTTTTTTTATTAAATTGTGTATCATATTAAACACTAAAGTCACCTTCAGTGAAAGAGTCGCGTTGTGTCGTAACATATAATGGCTTTAAGGAGACTTTATGAATATGCAAACAACAAAGCCTTATTTTGATAAAACCCATAGCCCACCTAAATTTATCCCCGATAAAAACTACAATATCGTCGTGATTGGAAATGGAGAGGTGAGTGAAAAATTAAAAATTTTACAAAATCAATTTAGTTTCTCACTGAGAGTGACTTCGATGGCACAGGCGACATTCTCTATCAATAGATCAACTATCGCCATAGTGTTTGACGAAAATGAACTCAAAATCACTTCTCCAAGAAGAATGAATGATATTCTTGCCTTGTATAGTGACATTCCAAAATACTTTCTTTCTAGAACGAAAAGGAGTTCAAACTTTTATAGTAACCTTTATGCAAAAGGTATAAGTGGGATTATCTCTTGGCCACGTGAAGCGGAACTCTTTCCTGAAATTATTATAGAGAGTTTAAAAATGAGGAATCAATCTAGGGGCGTGAGTGAAGGCGATGAGAGGCTTGCAAAAATAGTTAAATCTCATATCTCAATATTTTCTCCTTCAACTGATGTTAAAATTAAATCGGTTGATGGCTTCGTCTTTATAGACGGACACACCAAAAATCTTTTTGAATATGAGATTGTGGTCAAAGAAGTTCAGTCAGTCTTAGGAGTGAAAAAAGCCATTGCTAAAAACCTTTCAGTTCAACATGTTGATAGAGTTGATGTGAAAAGACTTCAGTCAATGATAGGTCTATATGTTAAAAATACGGCAAAGGGGATGGTGGACTTGAAATATATTTTTAAAGATAGAACTGTTACGATAAATGGATCAATAGATAGTTATAAAGATCTTATGAGTATTGAAAACTTAATTAAAAAGTTTAGTGGAATTCAAAAGATCAAAAGAGATATAGTCCTAACGGGAGAGGTGAAATTCCCAATTAAAAAGAGAGAAAAAGAGATTGAATCTAGGCTCAAACTCATCTTTGCTGACATCAAAACGTTAAAAGTTACAATTTTCAACAAGGTCATTGAACTCGAAGGGGTTGTAGGAAGTTACTCGACAAAAGAATTTACAGAAAATATGGTTTTAGAAGTTTATCCTTTTGATAAAGTTGTCAATAAACTACTTGTAAAGAAATAAGCTACTCTTTATCAAATGAATCTATTATTGCACCGGCTAAAGAAGCAGGAAAAGAGATCATTACTAGGACTCTCGCAAGGTTTTGTGCTGAATCAATTCTCGAGTCGATATTCAGAAGATAGATAATTCCTAAGACTGTTAGAATCGTCAAAGTGTAGTTAATGATAGTTCTGTAGATGAATCGAGGAAATTTGGCTCGAATTTTTCCTTCATAGACTCCGTGAAAAATAAAGATTGAGTTTAAAAATAGGGATAAGAAGATGGTAATAATAACATTGGTCAATGGTAAAGTTTTGGCGAGGGTTAAGGCTTCGTCTGTTAAGCTTATGGGGGTTGCAATAATGATCGTGCCCAAGCTTACTTGAACTAAGTCTTCTATATCGATATGCTTCACTAGAATCCTACTTGAGAAACCTCAATATTTTGGGTTGATATCAAAGTTGTTGGAAAAATATTCTTTTCACTCACTTTTGATTGGTCTTCTTTCTTATTTACAGTAGATGCGCATGAAGTAAAAATCAATAGCAATGTCGAGATAATAATATATTTCATAATAATCCTCCTGACTCTATCTTATTGCTATTGGTGACTAGTTACTGCAAGGTTCTATTTTTCTTTTGTGTGAAAATAAACACATCAATTAACAACATGTAGATTTATTCCTTTATGTATTCTGTTTCAATGTTTGTAAGGGGGATTTATGCCACTACAAATTGAAGATTCAAAATGGAAACAATTTAAATCAAGAGTACGTAGTAGATACTCAAAGATTAGAGATTTTGAAATTGAAAGATCAAAGGGAAAACTAGACCTCTTGGCCAAGAAGATTCGATCTCTCTATAGAAAAGACAAGATAGACCCTGAAGTTGAACTTGATGAGTATGCAAAAGAGTCTAAATTGTCGAAATAATAGAAATGTGTAGAAAACTACACATTGGTTAATACTCTGCTAAATGGTCAAAATGTCTATGACGTATAACATTAACTAACGGAGATTGTATGGAAACAATTGTACATAATCAAACGAATTTAAACTTTCATGATGTTGAAAGAAGTGCTCATTACTTCTTTGAAGAAAAGTTTAATAAGCTTTCGGAAACGCACAATTGTGCTGTTCACGTTTGGATTGAGCCAAGCTCTAGGTCTGGAGAAGCCATAAAGTGTGGCGTTCATCTCATCAGGCCAAACGAGAAGAATCTTTACGTCCATAAAGATGGAGATTCTTTAAGTGATGCCATGAAGTCTTCCGCCAAGGCACTTTTTATGTCCCTTGATCATGCAAATAAGACGAGGCATTAATGAAAACGATAAGAGATTTAAGAGGTAAAGATTTTAGAAATCGAAAAATGAATAATTACGACTTCGAAAATGCTTCACTTTCGAAAGCTCAGTTTAAGCATAGTGTGGCAAGAGGAGCTCAACTTTCAGGATCTGATCTGTCTTTTGTTAAATTTGACAACAGTGATTTGGAACAGGCAAACCTAAGTGGGGCTTATTTGAATAAGACAGTTTTTAAGTTAACCAATTTAACGAGGGTGAATTTAAATTTAGCTGAAGTTATTAATACAAGTTTTAAGAGATTAAAGGCGCTGGGTTCATCTTTTCGAGGATCATTTTTAAAAAATGTAAGTTTCTTAAAGTCTGATTTAGTCTTAGCAAACTTCTCAAATGTTATCGCTAAGAATTGCTCATTTAAAGGAGCCTTTATGAGAGAGGCTTGTCTGATCAAAGCAGATGTAAGAAAATGTAATTTTCAGAATACTGATTTAAGATACGCTGACCTTAGAGGTGCAGATATGAGGGACACAAACCTTGTGCACGCAGACCTTTTAGGTGCTAAAATAAACGCTGATACACGATTACCGTTTACACAATATGAAGCCATAAAATATGGAATGGTTTTAAACTAGGAGAAAGAGTGAATACATTAAAATTTGAAGACAGAGCATTAGACGTAAAAACAAAAACAATCCGCGCAAATGGGTATGTACCGGGCGTGATTTACGGAAATGGAATGGAAACTGAAACTATTAAAATGAAAAGCTTAGATCTTTCAAATTTTCTCTCAATGCAAGGGGAAATTTATAAAGTAAAAACGAAAAAGGGATCAAGCTTCGTTAAGTTTGGTGGAATTCAGTTAGACCCAGTAAGTCATGATCGAATTCATTTCTCTTTGGTCGCTCTTAAAAAAGGCGAAAAAACTTCATTAGAAATTCCTGTTACACTGACAGGAGAAGCTAAAGGGGCAAAAGCCGGAGGAAAAATTTTAACAATTAGAGATGCTATTATGGTTTTAGCTACGCCAAGCGATATGCCAGAATCTTTTGAGGTGGATATTAGCCATCTTGATATTGGAGATAACTTAACTATTGGCGATATAAAGCTTCCGAAGGGAATAGAACTTCAGGAAGAATCAGATAAGCCAGTCGTTATTTGTTCAGCTCCAACAGTTGTAGCTGAAGAAGCTACTGAAGAAGCAGACCTTACGGAAAACTCACCTGCAGAGGTTGAGGCAACAAGTGAGAAGTCTGAGCAGTAAAATTAAATGGGGAAGGCAGAAATCTTCCCCAATTTATATGTCAAAATCCAAGCCAGGAAGGTAGCAGATAGTGCATCAGATTCACACCAAGCTATGGAGACAAAATGTTAGTACAAGTAAGAGTAAAATTACAAAACAAAAGAAGAGCTCAGTCGCTCATTGAGAGCGTGAAGAAGCGATTTGATCCCAAAAAAAGTAGGATCATCACTAGAGATTCAATAAAAAAATATATTAAAAACCATCACAGAGAAAAGTTTAAAATAGGGTTACTAAGGGCCATTAATATTGGTTTTCTATTTGGATTAATTTCTGGAGCGATTATACAACAAATTCTTTTGAGAACTGGCCATCTAGGAGACAGCTCTTTTACGTTCTCTTTCGCATTAATGACTTCAATTGCAGTTTTTGCGACAGCACTGAGCGCGATCTTTTATGTTATAAACAAAGAGAAAATGCCATCAATGAGCGTCTATGATATTGATGATAGTGAAGCTCTAGCAGTCATTAGCATAGAGAAAGATAAACTTGATCTCGTTATTAAAGCCATCAACGAAGTCGACCCTGTAAGCGTGAGGGTTGTTTAGATAAATACACAATCAATCACAAAAGATTGAGGAAAGCATCTCCTTTGTTTTGTTACTATAAGGGTAACTAAATAAAGGAGGAAGAAATGAATTCAGCAGAAATTTCAACAAAAAGACCAATCGGAAATGTAGATCAAAAACACATTTCATCAATGACAAGCTTCCTTAACAGTCTTTTGGCAAATGAATATGGCCTTTTCACTAAAACCTTAAACTACCACTGGAATATCACCGGACCTAGGTTCCTAACAATTCATAGCTTTCTAGAAACTCAGTACAAGGATTTACTGGTCGTTATGGACGATATTGCTGAGAGGGTAAGAGTTTTAGACGAGACCCCAATAAGTACTGTTTCAAAAATGAACGATAAAAATACATTAAAAGAAATGAATGGGGAGAAGCTTTCAACCAACCAGATGCTCTCAGACCTTTTTAATTCTAGTTTAACCATTCAAGAAGAGATTAAATTTTTTCTTAAAGAAAACAAAGAGGCAATGGGAGAAGATCCTGTTACAGAGGATTTTTTAATAACACTTTTAGCAAATCACGAAAAGACATCTTGGATGTATAAGTCTCACTTAACATAAGGATAAAAATGTCATTAGATCAAATAAAAGAATACCTAGAGAAATTTCACCATGGAGATCATGAGTTTCACGCTGCCGTAACAGAAGTTGCTGAGGATGTACTCTCTCCAGATGATGATCACTCTTACTCAGAGTTGCAAGAATCTCTTTTTAGACTTATCGAACCTGATCGAGTCATAAAGTTTAAGGTTGAGTGGTTTGATGACAAAGATCAAATTCGTGTCAATCATGCGTGGAGAGTTCAGTTTAATAACTGCTTGGGACCTTACAAAGGTGGTCTTAGATTTCATCCAAAGGTCAACGACAGTGTTTTGAAGTTTTTGGGTTTTGAGCAAATATTTAAAAATGCTCTCACTGGGTTACCGATGGGAGGAGCTAAGGGAGGCTCTGACTTTGATCCCAAAGGTAAGTCTGAAGGTGAGGTTAGAAGGTTCTGTCAGGCTTTTATGACAGAGATCCATCCCTTTATTGGACCTGATAAAGATATTCCTGCCGGTGATATTGGCGTTGGAGCGAGGGAGATAGGTTATCTCTTTGGGCAATTTCTCCAAATTAAAGGAAAACACGAGGGCGTTATCACAGGTAAAGGCGTCAGTTTCGGCGGAAGTAAAATAAGGAAAGAAGCCACCGGGTATGGATGTGTCTATTTTTTAAATGAAGCTCTTGAAGCCCATGAAAGAAAGCTGAAAGGGAAAAGAGTCCTGGTCTCTGGATCTGGAAACGTTGCTCTTTTTGCCGTTGAGAAGCTTTTAGATAAGGAAGCGATTCCACTAACAGTTTCCGACTCGGGTGGAACTCTCTATTTTTCTGATGGAATCTCAAGAGAAACACTAGAAGAGTTGAAAGAATTTAAATTTGTAAAACGAAAACGACTTAAAGATTTTAAGTGCAGCGGTGCTGAGTTCCGCGCCTCTGATAAACCGTGGCAGTTTAAGGCTGATATAGCTATGCCGTGTGCTACTCAAAATGAAATTGATGAAAAGGATGCTAAGACTCTTTTAGAAAATGAAGATATGGTCATTGCAGAGGGAGCAAATATGCCTCTTACCAGTAAAGCTATTCATCTTGTTATTGATAAAAACATCATCTATCTTCCAGGAAAGGCAGCGAATGCTGGCGGTGTCGCTGTCAGTGGTCTGGAGAGGTCACAGAACTCTACTCACGACCCTATGACTGCTTCGGAAGTCGATTCAGAACTTAAAGAAATCATGAAAACAATTCATGAGAATTGTACATCAGCAGTTAATAAAAAAGATGGAATTTATCCCTATAAACGAGGAGCCAACAAATTTGCATTTCAAAAGGTTAGAGATGCACTTGTTCAACTTCGAGGGAAATCTAAAAAAGGAGAATGACTATGAACTTACAAACACCAGTGGAGCCTTACAATCCACAAAACCCGAATGAATTCTTTAATCAAGACATTAATGAGATCCTCAGAGGAGAGATCTCAGCGACTGAAGCTTATGATCAAGTGTTTGAAAACTTTCAAAAGAAAGATGATGCTCATAAGTTGATTGCAATGAAAGAAGAGCACGACAAGGCTATCCAGTATTGGACTACGGAAGCTATTGATGAGGGCAAGGTTCCAGAGCTTGAATCAAGTCTGTGGGGAACCATGGTCGAAATTTTTGTTGGAGCTTCAAAGATTATAGGCGATAATACAGCATTGTCTGCTTTGAAGAAAGGTGAAGAGCATGGTCTTGATAACTATGAAAAGATGCTTGGCTTCTCAAGTCTTACAAAACTTCAAAAACGGCAAATCGAAAATGTTTTTATACCTCGGCAAAAGAAGCACATAGAAATACTAGAGTCTATGATTGGAATGAGATAATTAAACTAATAATAGTAGGATCAAAGTCAAAGCTATCCGAATGCAGTGAACTTTTAGATAAAGTGAAAAGTAGTTACTCAGTAGAGGTGTACGATGAATCAAGTACGTATACTTCTACTGAAGATCCTTTTGTTATTATTGGCGGTGACGGCAGTTTAAATTACTTCATTAATAAGTTTAATTTTAACTTTACCCCAAAGGTCATATATATTCCAATGGGAACTGCTAATGACTTTGCAAAGTCAATTTTTGGTTCGATGCCTCAGCTAGACGCCCTTAGAGTGGATAGAATTTTAAAAAGAAATACCTCGATTGAAGTACCCATCATGAAGTTGAATGACAGATATTTTATAAATGTTGCAACTTGTGGTGCACCTGCTGAAATCACTGAAGATTCGGACTCTGGTATGAAAAAGACCATAGGGCAATTATCCTATTATTTATCAGGGTTAAAGAAATTGTTTTCCGATAATGTTATTAAAGTCTCAGTAGAACTTGATGGAGAAACAAAGGACATTAATACTTGTGGTTTTGTTGTCTCTCAAGGTTTATACGCCGGCGGTGGAATAAGAGTTAACCCCTCCTATACTTCTTCCTTCGGAGAGGATTTCAGTTTTCTATCTTGCAATGACGGCAATATGTTTAGCTCAATCCAAGCAATTTCAGAGCTTACATTTAATGACGAAATTGATGCAAGGGATGAGATAGAAGTGCACTATCTAACTGAACTTAAGGTCAAATCAGATAAAAATATATCAGTTAAACTCGATGGGGAATGGTATGAGTCTTCAACCTTGGAGTTTTCCAAATCAAATAAAAAAGTAAGCTTCCTAATATATTAAATTTTTCGTTTAGGCCCTGGATTAGGCTTTACATCCGGCTTAGGCTGAGAAGGTGTCGGATTTGGCTTAATTTCAGGCTTTGGCTGAGAGGGTCTTGGATTAGGTTGGATCTCTGGCTCTGGGTGCCTAGGGTTGTTAGGTTTTATTTCTGGATCAGGTGTATGAGGTTTAATTTCAGGGTTATTCGCTTTCTCACCTGGTTTTATCTCTGGCTTATTTGGCCTTGTTGTATCAATCTCAGGCTTTTTTCTTCTTGGTTCATTGTTCATATGTCTCCTATTTTAGAGTCGCTGCCGAATGAAGGTTAACGACTTCAAATTGGTTAAGTGTATTGAGTACATCAAGGTTATTTTGGCTGTCAGTTTCAATGCTTAAAGTTATATTTTCTTCTTCTGGATACTTTTTTTGAGTTTCAACAAAGTTAATTTTCGTTCTTTTGCCGATCTCGTAACCAATAAACATTGCAATAAAGGCAGAAGCAAGGACACTGAGTAGAAAATTATTTAAATTAATAGAACCTATTATTGCAAAAAAACCTTTGCTTGACCCTAAAAAAAGAAATAATAAGTAAAATACTACCCCCGATGTTAATCCCCATGGTATCGCTCGAAAACCAAAAGTTGTCCCCCTAGATTCCGAATGGAAATGAACACCGCTGTAACGAGATATAGGAGAGGTGATATACTTTATCATCTCTTTTTTTATACCAGAACTGATGAGCTTTTGCGAAGCAAGTTCTAGTTGCTCTACATCTTTGAATCCAGCGGTGATCAGTATTTTTTCCACTATATACTCTTAGTTTTTCTTATTAAATGATTCTAGTACTGAATTAAAATACTTATGTACTTCATCTTTCGAATCTCCAAACTTCTTTTGTATTTTACCGCTTAGTTGGTCTAAATTACCTTGGGTTTTATCCATCTCATCTTCAGTAAGTTCGCCCCACTTCGATTGGATCTTCCCTTTAAATTCTTTCCAGTTTCCTTCTAATTGATCGTTGTTCATTATGATCTCCTTTGGTTTAAGTTTGTTACTTAATATTACCTGAGAATAAACATATTCTCTCGGCCAAGGAATGGTTATTTAGTGTAGATATCTACACATTCTAATTACGTTATAAAGAAACATTTTTTTTTATAAGGAATATGATTTTATTAGGCTTTATCAAGGAGAGATAAATGAAAAACTTCAATGTAAGAAACATTTCAGAATACCAACCCCACTTTTTAAAACATGATACGATTCTAAACGAGATAGCGGAGAAAAGTCACTACGAAAAACTTTATGCTCTTGAGTTAGAAATGAAGTTGATTGAAGAAAAGATGGGAGAGCGCGATGATAGTGTCATCTCCATCTATGAGAACCTATCTCAGCACATATCAAATAAGTTTGAATCAATAGATATGCTTTTTACCAAACTAGATTATGTCGACACCAAAGAGAGCCATGATGTACTCGAAGATATTGATGAGAGGCTGGCCCAACTCGAAGATAAGATACTTACTTTGAAGGGCTTCTTTAGAGAACAATAAATTTTAAATTATGTATTAAAGTACACAGTTCTTTCACCTTAGAAAACATTTTTACTTTGAGTAAGATGGCATATTGTTTGTGAAGATATAAGGAGGAATTATGTCACACAAATTAAAATTATTATTAACTACAGTTATTTTATCCCTTTCTCTTGGTGCTTATGCAACAACCTCAGATAAGGGTGATTATGAAGAATTTAAAATGAAGGCTTCTCAACAGTTAGATAAGCTCGAAATTAAGCTTGAAAAGTTAAAAGATAAAACCGTAAAGCTCTCAGGTGATGCTAAAGATAAGCTTGTTCTAGAGTACAAAGAATTAAAAGCCAGCACAGCCAAATACAGAGAAGAGGTGGCTAAAGCTGGAGAACAAGCCAGTGAAACAACAGCACAGAAATGGGATGATTTTAAAGAAAAAATGGAAGAGTACGGTGAACAGATAGAATCAAAGTTAGATAAAACAATTAACTAACAAAAAAGGGAGCTTAAAGCTCCCTTTTTTTATTTGAAAAATCTTTGTTCTAATTATGAGTAGGATTAAACTTGTAACCAGCGCCATGAACAGATTCAATGATACCAGATACGCCTTCGAGTTTCTTTCTCAATTTACTTACATGAGTGTCGACAGATCTTGAGTATACATGAACATCTTCGCCCCAGATGTCATTGAGGATAGTGTCTCTTTCAATAACTTGTCCAACTCTGTTGGCAAAATAGATTAAAAGTTTGAATTCAAGTGCTGTGAGATCGATACTTTTGAATGCTTCACCTTCAAGAATTTCAACTTCCTGGTTAGATATATTAATCTTTATTTTCTCCCAATTAAGGAGATTGCTATTAGATTTTTGAAGCTCTTTTCTTTTTAATTTTGCTTCAACTCTCGCTTTTAATTCAAGAGTACTAAACGGTTTTGTGATGTAGTCTTCTGCCCCAGCGGAGAAACCCATAACCTTTTCAGATAAAGCGTCTTGAGATGTTAGCATGAATATAGAAGTATCTGGATATGTCATGAAAAGCTTCTGGCAAAATTCAATTCCATTTCCATCTGGCAGTTGAATATCTAACAAGACAAGATCATATTTCTCTTCTTTTAGGATTTCCTCTGCAGCATTTATATTTTCAGCCCAATCAAGTTGCTCTACTAAACCGGAGAGAGAAATTTCCACCATTTTTTTGATTTCTTTACTGTCTTCTACTAATAAAACTTTGCTCATTCTTTTTTACCTTAGCTAAATATCATGATAAATTATTCTAAAATGTTAACCAATTATAAAGAGGTTGTATATGAAAGAATTAATTTCTAATGAAAAAGCTGATAAAGCGCTAGAGCCATTTATTAGTGAGTTCTACGCTGATAGAATTGAGGAAATTGAACAAGTCGATAGCGCAGCGCAAAGCGGTGACTTCACTTTAATAAAGGATGTAGCGCACAAGTGGAAAGGCTATTCAGCCCCTTATGGCTTCAATCACCTAGGAACTTTGGCAGTTGAATTAGAAAGCGCAGCGAAATCAAGTGACCAATCTAGATGTAAAAGTTATGTTAATGATATAAAAAAGTACATGAACTTGAAAAAAGACAGCCTAAAATTGTGAGATAATATTAATGAGAAGTTATGATGAGCTTTTAGAGCTCACGCGTAAGAAATTTTTAATTGCAAATATTGTGGGCTTTCTCATTATTGTCAGCCTCTCAGCAGTCTTCTTAGTGCTTAACCGTTCTTTAATTTCAGATCAACAATCCTACCAAACTTTCAATTCCTATCTTAAAAGACAGATTTTTCTCATGGTCGACATAACAGATTTTTCTCAAAGTTTTGAGGGAGAAGAAATCACTTTGGCCAATGAAATTAGATTCATTGAACTTATCAAAAGATTGAGAAACGAAACGAAAGAGTTTTATAGCTGGATTAAAGCGAACAGACTTCCTAAACTTCAAGGCTTTAAAGACTTTTTAATTTCAGAAAATATAGAAAAGAAGACTTATGAGTTCATCGATGTCGCAAGCTCCTTTGTGGATGAAGAAATTGATACAAAAGAAAGAGTAAATACAAATATTAGTTTCCTCATTAAAAGTTCTTCATCTGGGTTAGGGAAAGTCTTAGAACTACTCAGTGCGAGAGTTGCTGAGAACCAAGAGAACTCTCTGGATGAGCTGGACCTTCTTGGAATTCTTCTCGTTCTTTGTTGTGTAGGGCAGTTTGGAATTATTTGGGCCCTTGTTTACCGTCCACTTTTTAATGCTGTTTCTTCTCAGCACGAAAAAATTACAGAAACCATGGTGCAAGTAGAGAGTGCATCAAAATCTAAAACAAACTTTCTTTCAAATATATCTCACGAAATTAGAACTCCCATGACGATTATCTTAGGCTACATAGAGATGCTCCGTTCTCATTCGCTGGATAAAAAAGAGAGAGATGAGGCTATTGAGTTAGTTTTTAGAAATGGTAATCATCTTTTAAGTTTGTTAGATGAGATTTTAGACATCTCAAAAATTGAATCAGGAAAAATAGATTATAGAATTGAGCAAGTTGAGACGACGCAGTTTTTGACAGATGTCTATGGGCTTTTAAACGTGAAAGCAGCAGAGAAAAATATAGAACTCATTTTTTCTAGCAGAGGGAAACTTCCTCGTTATATTAACTCTGATCAAAAAAGATTAAAACAAATTCTTTTTAATATTATCGGTAATGCTATTAAGTTTACTGCACAGGGGCATGTTGAGCTGATTGCCACTTTTAATAAAAAGTCTAATAAATTAGTCTTCACCATTAATGATACTGGTATTGGGATCTCGAAGAAAAATCAAAAGAGACTTTTCAAACCTTTTGAGCAAGCTGATGAGTCTGTCTCTAGAATCTACGGAGGGACTGGATTGGGACTTATGATATCAAGATCGATAGCAAGGGGCTTGGGCGGTAATTTAAAGATCGTAGAGACCAGAGAGAATGTAGGGACAACTTTCGAAATTAAAGTTGATGTTGGTATTGTCGATGGAGGAAGTTTTATCACTTCACTTGATGAAAAATCTTCAAAGGGAATACCAGAATTGGAGATTGCTCAAATTGATTTAAGTGGAAAGAATATTTTAATCGTTGATGATGCCAAAGAAAATGTTCGACTCTTTTATGCCTACCTAAAAGAGGTTGGGGCTGATGCTGATTTTGCTTACGGTGGGCGAGAGGCGGTTGAGAAGTTTAAGGAAAAAGATTTTGATCTCGTCTTACTAGATCTCCAAATGCCAGAAATCGATGGTTATCAAGCAATCAGAATGATGAAAGAACATAACCTTGAAATTCCCATTATTGCCCTTACAGCACATGCAATGGATGAGGAAAGAGTTAGAACAAAGAAAGCTGGCTTTAGTGATCATATAACAAAGCCTGTGACGTCAACAGACCTTATAAAAGGTGTCTACAATAACTTAACCTGAAGAAGATCTCTAAGCCTCAGTTCTGAGGCTTAGGATTCGAAATATAGAATGCTTGAATAAGCGAATTTTTAAGATGTGTGAAAACACTATTTTCACGTCTGGACAATAGCAGGTATTAGGTATGCGCTCCCTCCTATGTTCTCTTGTAAAAATATTAGAATATCTTAGGTCGACTGTGTTTTAGGCTTGGTCTATTTTATGTGTAGAAATTTAAACGTTTGACTTTTTATGGTGATAGATAAAAGAGGGTAAAGAAGATCTCCTTTACCCTTGATTTGTTAATTAAGATTCAATATTTGCACCAACAACAGCAGCCATTTGCATCATGTTAATTGTCTCACCTTCTTTCATTTTGGTAAGATCAGTTAATTTTCCTGACTTTGACGTTGATTTCGTATTTTTGAAAATTGGTAAAAGAGTAGCGTCAGCTACAATATACTTACCAGCATTTTCTGGTTTACCATTTTCTGTTTTAGTCTGAAGCTCTTTAGACTTAATATAGTCCCAAAGCTTTTTCGTAATTTCTGTTCTTGGAAGTTCTTTTTCTCCTAGCATTGTTGCTAGATCAGACTTTAATTTTACTGGTTTCTTTAAACCTTTAGCTTCTGCCATTTTCATATCCTTTGTGTATGGTTTTTAGTTTTGCCTTAGTAGTGTCTCTGAAGATTATCAATTAGACAAAAAAGAAGTGGACAATATTGTACTTTTCTTCAGAGTGATGCGTTAAGTTTTGAGTTTGGGCGGCACACCAAAACTGATGGGGCCTAATTCTGACTTTCTAAAGTCACCAATAATGATGGTAAATGTCCTATCGTAATCAAATTCACCTTTTTTAAGAATACAACCTCTTTTAGAAGCAATTTCATCTAAGGTTTGATTCATGCTTAGTCCATCGACTTTTATGTCATATTTTTTTTCTAGAATTTTAGGATTGTTTTTAAGCAAGTGCTCAAGAATAAAGCAGGCAATAGCTTCAGACCCTGCAATTTTGTCTGGAATAGTGTGCAGAGCAGATAGCCATAGTCCTTGTTCATGGTTTTTGACATCTGGATACATGACTCCTGGAGTGTCTAAAATTTCAAAGTTTTCATCAATCTTGACCCAAAGTTGATGCTGAGTTTGACCAGGTTTATCCGCAACTTTTGTGGCATTTCGATTGGCCAATCTGTTGATGATTGTTGACTTACCCGTGTTTGGTAGACCAATAATCATCATTTTTAATTTTGATTTTCCAGTATTTTCAGGGTTTGATACCTTTATTTTTTGATTAACAACTTTGAGTGATAGAGAAATGATTTCGTTGATCGACTTTTTATCCAAAGCATTTATAAATAAATAGGGATCATCTTTAGTGGCAAACCACTCGTCCCACAACTTTATGACTTTAGGGTCTGCAAGGTTTGTCTTGTTGATCAAAATGAGCTTTGTCTTTTCACCAAGAACACTTCTCAATTCGCTATTTCCCGTCGCAAGCGGGGAGCGTGCATCTCTTAGCTCCAGAACAATATCGACCATCTTCATACGATCTTTTATTTTCTTGAGCGCTTTATTCATATGTCCAGGAAACCAATTTATCCTAGTAGAGTCCCTGTCGGGAGTTAGCATATCTACGGCTTCTGGCTTTTTAAACTTATTCTTTTTTCCCAAAACTACTTCCTATTACCCATTAGACGAAGAAGCATAAGGAATAAATTAATAAAGTCTAGATACAAAGTAAGTGCACCAAGAATGGTCTCTTTGTGATCTTCTGCAGTTCCTTCGTTCCCAATGATATTAGAGCTTTTAATCTTCTGCGTATCGTAAGCGGTAAGGCCGGCAAAAATGAGGACCCCAACTAAGCTAAAGATAGTTCCAGTTTGGCCAGAGAGCATGGAAGGAAAAAAGAAAGACAGTAACGAGAATCCGATTAGACCCCAAAGACCCATGTGACAAAACGTCCCAATAGGACCTAGATCTCTTTTAGTAACAAATCCAAAAAGACTTAAACCAGCAAAAGAGAAAGCAGTAATAAAAAAGACAGATTGAATGCTCTCAGCCGTGTAGGCCAAAAATATTGTAGAAAAAGTGACACCAGTTAAAGCGGCATAACCCAAATAGGTAAGCGTCGCAGTCATGGGACTCATTTTATTAATGCGAGCAGAGAGGTAAACCACTAATCCCAACTGAGCAATAATGAGGCCCCAAAACAAAAATGTATTGGTCACTATCGAGTAGACCAGTTCTTTATCTTGAGCAATGTAGTAGGCTACTAGGCCTGTAAGTGTCAGTCCAAAGACCATCCACTTATAAACGCCTGTCATAAAGCGCACATTCTCTTCAGCTATGCTTTGATCGGTCCTGTTTAAAGTGTTTTGCATAAAATTCTCCTTGGGTATTTAAGCTATATTAAGCTTTTTGGTAGCATTTGACAGTAAAATTCTCAAAGAGGGTGGTGCAATCTTACTGTTTTGATTCGATTGAAAAATAGAGCTATAATTAGACGGTGAAATACATCATCTTGATATCAATTCTTTTTACGACAATAGCTTGGAGCTCTGATTGGAAAAATGAGGTCTGGAAAGGTGAGTCCAGTAAAATTGTTTTCAAGGTCAACAAAGAATTATCACTGCGAATAAATGAAGCTTGCTTTAAAAACTATAATAAGTGTGACGCTCTTCGCGCTACGAGGTATGCCAAAATGGCACAGTCAAAATTAAAAGAAGGACAAAGCCCTTATTCTCAACTTTGCACCGAATCGACTAAGGGAAGAGTCATTTTTCTTAAGAATCAGCAAGGACATAGTAGTTCATTCTGTATGTTTAAAGATGGATCAATGATTGATACTGCCTCCCTTTACGCAAAAGTGAGTCGTCGATGAAAAGCCTCTTTCTTTTTCTTATAAGCTCAGTCGCGTTTGGTGTGTGTAATGAACAGAGTCCTGTTGTTCGCCTCGACCAACCAGGAGGTTCTTTAGAAAAATTTAAGACCATAGACCAAGATGGCATGGGAATTTGCTATGCCTCAGTTGCCTCAGTCATGCTCAAGTCTGCTTATCCAAATGAGGAGACACCATCACAGTTGGACTTGGCCATGAAATATACTCGTGATAATCCAGACGATGAAGCCTCCTTGAAGAAACAAATTGATGCTGGGAAAAGCCACACCGCTTTTAATCTTGCGACCAAAGATTCTGTTTGCAAAGCCAAGGATATCAATTTTGAAGTCGCCTCAAATGACTTTGGGTCGAGTTCAATGCGTACCTATTTTGATAAAATCGAAGCTTTTAAAAGTCGTTTTGACGAACTCAACCCCAACAAAGATATTTACTTTGATAAGCTCTCTTCTTTATCGAGCCAAGTAGAAAAACAATGCGATAAACCCCACGACAAACTTGTCCGTATCTCAATAAAGAATGCTTTCATATCTTTAAGATCATTTTATTTGCAAACGAGAGATGAAGTCCAAAGCATGGAAAAAATAGTAGATGACTTAAATCGAAGTCTTCCACTAGTCAAAGAGATTGAAGAGGATGCAAAGAAATTAAATGATAAAAGAGACGACCTTTTAAACCAAATTGCACAGATGAGTAATGAAGAAAGCTCAGGAGTTTTAGAGCGTAAAAAGTCGCAATTAGACAAAGTAGATGAAAAACTAAAACCATTTAACGATAAGCTTTTAGATATAAAAAGAAATTTAGGCGAAGATCTTTTTAAACCAAGCGACGAGAAAATGTCACAGCAAATTTTAGAAATTATCGAAGATAATAAAAGCCTCATCGATGGTCTAAAGCCTGAGATTGCCTCGGCGAAAAAAGATCTCGATGAAATTGGAACGGTAGAGGGGTCATCGGTTGTTCTCTCCTCAAAAGTCGATTCCTATTTAAAGGGAGAGTTTAGAGATTCTTTAAAAGAATTTGCCTCTGATTTTAACAAAGTAAAATCAATTAACGATGAACAAGCCGGTGAGTTTTACAATAAAACCGTTCGTCTTAAGTTTAATGGTCTAGATGATTTTTATCATAGTCCCAAAGGAACTCTTCTTGACTTTAAAATGAATAATCCATTTCTGTGTGCTCAAAACTATTTTAAAGAAAACTTGAAGAGGTTAGAGGGAGAACAGAAACCATATTACAATATGTGTACACTTTTGGAAAAAGACGATATTGATGAGACTTCTTTTGATGCCCTGTCTTCTATTCTTGAGTCTGGAAGCAATATGATAGACCTTTTTCCCAATATTGAAAATTTAATTGATCACCTCTCTGATGTCTCACAAGAGGACGATCTATTCAAAAGCGCTTCTGACTATCTAAAAAAACAGTGTGTTGATCTAATTGATTATAAATCAGCACCTAAAAAGAAAGCCAAACCTGTCTACCTTGGTGTTAGTGGAAGCTACGAGAGCTTCAAAACAAAGACATCACAGAAAAAGAAAGTGCTTGATCGACATATCGACAAATCCTTGGATAAGGGACACGCCATAGGTCTTTCAATTGCAGGAAAAATGTTAAAGGGTAATTACAACGCCTTTGAGCAGGAGAGCAACGGAACGCTCGAGACTGAGGATTTTGAACATGGTCTTCATGCCGTCACACTCATTGGTGTGGACTGCAGCAGCGCAAAGAAAAAGTATCTTATTCAAAATTCATGGGGTACAAGCTGTCATGGCGTTAAAGATATAGCGAGCATAAAGTGTGAAGAAGGAACTGGAAGATTGTGGATTGAGGAGGATTACCTTCTTAATAATACAAGATACATAACAGTGGTGGATTAATGAGTCAGTTTATATATTTTGTTTGTGTAAATGGGAATAAAGATATCTTAAAAAAAGAAATTGAATTTAGGTTTCCTTTTCTGACACCAAGTTTTTCTCAAAAAGACTTTCTTACCTATAAAAATACGGGCCCCGATATATCGAGTAAAGAAATTAAGGCAATGAGACCAGCTTTTGCCCTCACTTGGGGTGAAAACATTGGAGCTGTAAGTAAGGATGTAGTTGAGCGTAGATTAAAAGTTCAACAGATTGATCAAGAGCTTCCAGCAAGTTCTCCTTCGAGAAACTACTTAAAAATTGCTCAAGCGTGTGAGAGGTTTGACATCAAGCCAAACAAAAATAAGAACTGGATTGAGTTTGGAAGTGCTCCCGGTGGAGCAAGCAGTTATCTTTTAGAAAACTTTGGTCATGTTACTGGTGTCGATCCAGCTCAGATGGATGAGGTTTGTTTAAGGAACTCAAATTTTCACCATATAGCTAAACCGATTCAAGATCTGTCTCAGGAAGAGCTACCTGATCACTCTATTCACTATCTCTCGAGTGACCTTAATATTAATCCTAAACAAGGAATAAAAGAGCTTATTCGGCTTTCTAAGAAATACCACACAATTGAGGGCGTTCTATATTCAGTAAAATTTATAAAAGAGAGTCAACTCAAAGAGATGACAAACTTTATAGGAGCTTTTGAAGCGATGGCCTATAAAAGAGTAGGCTTTATGCAGCTTTCTTCTCATAAAAGAGAAACTCTTTTATTTGCTTTTAAAAGTTGATATGGCCTTCAGTTTTACAACCTTATTTTTCCTACAACTTTAGAATTATTTTCTAAAAGAAAGACAATTTCAATAGTCCCGTTTTCAGCATTAAAGATCTCAAAGCTATTTTCAATATAGAAAAAGTTTTGATCTATGGCCTTGTTGGATATTCTCTCAATTTCATCGAGTCTTTGATTAGGACTTAAGCCTTCAAGATCTCTTTTCAAGTGATCCATTTGCGAGAGAGTCGCTCTTTTAAATCGACCAAACATAATTGTCCCTGAAGCTTTAACCTGTTGATCTAAGTTTGGATTTCGTGATGACGTAAGATAAAAATCTCTTATGGGAGATCGGGAATCGAGTGACATAAGAAGGTAGGCATATTGCATGAAACCATTATTGGCCTGGTAGCCAGATCGTGAAATTTCAGATGATTCTATAGCTTGAGAGTATACGCTTTTTGAGTTACCAGAATTATTATTTTTCCCGCAAGCGAGTAGAAGTGAGCAAAATATTATAGTCGTAAGTACTTTCATATTGTTCTCCTTAGGATAAGAAAAAGGTATATCAAAGATAAAAGTATTCAGTAGACTCGACGCGTTAAAGAGTGAAACTTATTCATTTAATGAGCGTAACAAGCTAAATTTAGGTGCCACAAAAGGTATTCGTTATGACTTCAGTTGGCTTTGGAGGCGACAGAAACTCTGATGGAGTGGAGCTATTAGTGTGACTAAAAATATCTAAACACTTATGAAAATACGTAAAATCACCCTCATAAGCCTCTTTTATTGCTTTCTCTATAAGATGGTTTCTGGGGATTATAGTGGGATTGGCCCTGTCCATCATCTCCTGATCTATAGAGTTAATTGGCCACAAATCAAAGAATTGCTCACTTCCTGTAAGTTTGTGAAGGGACTTTGGATCCTCTAACAATAATCTATAGGAGTTCGTGAAGTCTAAGTTATTTGACTCTAATATATTGAGAAATGAATGGTGAAGTTGATCAAAGTTTTCAACGTTTTTTAGTCCGTATTTTTCTAGCATCTTTTTTTGAAATTCTTGATGATAGAATTTTTGAATTTCTATAAGGTTCAGTTCCATCTGTTCGACAGCTGAAGGAGAGTCCATCAAAGGTATTAGGGAGTTGGCAAGCTGGTAGAGATTCCAAATTCCGATTTGAATTTGATTATTGTATCGATAGCGACCATGACGATCAATAAAGCTGAAGACTTTGTCATTTTGAAAATGATCCATGAATGCACAGGGACCAAAGTCTAGGGTCTCACCACAGATGGACATGTTATCAGTATTCATTACTCCATGAATAAATCCAACCTGCATCCATTTTGAAATCATATGAGATTGGTTTACGGACACAGCTTTTAAAAAATCTAGGATTTGAGTTTTGGGATTTCCGTCTAAAAGTTCCGGGTAATGTCTTTTTATTGTGTAGGCGAGGAGAGTGCGAAGTTCCTCGATCAAGTTTCTTGAAGCAAAATACTCAAAGGTTCCAATCCTTATGTGAGAGCTTGCCACTCTTGTGAAGACTCCGCCCGGTGCAACCATCTGCCTATAAACAGGGTCTCCAGTCGTGCAAGCGGCCAGTGCTCTCGTTGTTGGAATGTTTGCCCTATGCATGTACTCACTAACGAGGTACTCGCGAAGAACTGGTCCAAGCTCTGAGAATCCGTCACCTCTTCTAGAAAAAGCGGTTGGTCCACTTCCTTTTAGTTGAATATCCTTTTTGGGACGGGCTTTGGTTTCTCCCATCATAATCGCCCTGCCATCACCAAGTTGAGGATTAAAGTGTCCAAATTGATGCCCACTGTAGGCTTGAGAAATATAAGCTCCACCAGGAAGAATTTCTTGTCCTGTAAATATTTTTGCAAGCCTCTTTTCTTCTAAAAGGACAATATTTTCCATTCCCAACTCCAAAGCAAGTTCTTTGTTAAACGCGATGAGTTTTGGCGCACTAAAAGAAGCAGGGGTAGAGTTTGAATAGAAATTGGATGAGAGTTGATGATAAGTATTTTCAAAAATATTATCCACTAAGTTGTCCTCCGCACCGGGAACAAAACGAAGAGTTTTTTTGATGCATCCGTTTATTGCAGCCGTGACAAGAAATCTCTTCTTCTTCGTAATCCTTCATCCGTTGATTGACAATTTCGGCTGAAACTAGACCGGTGGGAATGGCCAAAACGCCGTATCCTAGTACCATCAAAAAAGCTGATAAAAACTTTCCAAGCACTGTTTGAGGAACCATGTCTCCATAGCCCACTGTCGTAATGGTTACCACGGCCCAGTAGATTGACTTTGGTATACTTGTAAATCCACCCTGGCCCATTTCGACAATATACATCAGGGCTCCAATGATAAAAACCGTCGTAACAGTAAACCCCAAGAACACTATGATTTTGTAACGACTTTCACGAAGAGCAATAGTGAGACCATTTCCAGCATTTATATATCGCTGTAGTTTTAGGATGCGAAAGATTCTCAGAATTCTAAGCGCCCTTATAATCCCAAAGCTACCGAGAAAGGGGAAAATGGAAGTTAGATAAAGAGGAAGAATGGCCAATAAATCGACAACACCATAAAAGCTAAATATATAGTCTTTTTTGGATTTTACGCAGTATAGTCGAAAAATAAGCTCAGCGGTAAAAAGGAGAGTAAAGATGACTTCAATGATTTTGAAAACTTCAGAGTATTGGTTGTTGAGCTCTTTGACAGATTCCAACATAACAAAAACCACAGATACCATGACTGAAACAATAAGTGCGACATCAAAAAATCGCCCCCAGTATGTGTCGGCTTCAAAGATGACTTCATAAATTTTATCTTTTAACTTTTCCATATTATACTTCTGTGATGAATAAACCTGTAAAAAAATTCATTCTTTTGAGCTTAGTGTCAGTTATTCATATCATAGTCCTGTTTACTCTTTCAAAAGAAAGCTTCCTAAATAAGACTTTTTCTCATGTCGATTCGAAGCGCTCAGTCATTCGACTGACAAGGGTGTATATAAAAGCTCAAAAAAAGGTTTCTGACAATGGAGAGTCACCCAAGAAGACAAAAAGTGATGTTGATGTATCCCAAGCAGCAGCACAAGTTAATCAATTAGAAAACGGATCGATGGATGAAAAAGATCTTTATATATCCTCAGTAAAAAGAAAAATCGAACAAAGTAAGTCTTATCCTTTTGTGGCCAAAAAGCTAAAGCTTGAAGGTGTGGTTGAGGTTGAGTTTGAAATAAAAAGTAGCGGACAGATTGCCGGTTTAGTCGTCACTAAAAAGGTTGGAGATAAACTCTTTATAGAGCACACGAGAACTCTTTTTCAAACGATAAGCTCTTTTGAGCCACTACCAGTTAATATTCGTGAGAACAAGTTACAGCTTCGCTTAGATATCGTTTATGAAATTTAAATTCTCGCCACAATACCAAAGCTTCTAACATCATAGATGAAGTCGTAGTCGCCTTTGGCAAATTCATTCGTATAGCGAAAGAACAACCCAAAGTTTTGCGTTTTATTGAGAAACAAAGAAATATAGACCTCAGAGCCAGTTCCTTTTAGACTTTGGTCGTCGACTTCAACTTCGGATAATGACATAAACTTAACCATAATTTCACCGCCACCAAAACCCGTTTTGTAATAGACTCCTCCAAGAATGAAGGGATCAATTCTTGAGACTGACTCGCCGGTGACGATATTTCTATTGGGATCTGCCGTTGGTTCTTCAAAGAAATAGGGTGTGGTCGTGTAGTGGGCACCAAAGCGCGCAAACCACCCTTCTTTACTTCCCACGGCTATGTAGCCTTCAATCTGTGAGCGCCTAAAGTCTGTTTCATTAAACCTGATTCCATTATTTCCCTCGGAGAGATCAATCGATTGAGAGTAGTAACTTGCTCCCCAGGTGAAACGAGACTGGGTGTTTGATTGATAGAAAAGTTTCCAGTCAATTGTTGGGGCATTGATAAATGGCCTGGGAGTTCCCGCTTCATTTTCCTCAAAGCGCGCCTGGGGAGAGGAGAGTTCGACACCAACATAGGCATTTGCACTTAACGATACTATAAATAAAATATAACTAATAACTTTCATATTTCTCTCCTCGTTCTAGTTTAACCCTTTGAATTAACTAATTAAATGGGGAACAAAAGCACTTTGACAGATATTTTTGGCAAACTTAAGTAAACTAAAGAAATAACCTTAAGTAAACCTTAAGAGATTACAGTAAGTTACCGATAAGTCGAATGAGAACCTGATTATTTGGATTATAATAAGCTTATGAATAAAATGATCTTATCCATATTTCTAAGTCTGATATTGATCTCTTGTGGTCAGAACACCATGGGGACTTCGGACTCTCTTGTCGGAGGCGACCCTTACACAGAGCTTGTCGATACGCCTGAAGCTCCTGATGTTCCAGTTGGTCATACTGATAGTTTCGATGAAGACTCGGTGGCAAATTGGGAATGCGTGGACAGAGATAACTGGGATGCCGATAATTCGGGCTCAACCACTGATGATTGCGAGACAAGCTTTGCTATTGGTGGAGGACAGCTTACGATAACCTCAAGAGGGGCTGACGTTTGGTCGACAACTCACCAGTTCAACGGTTTTTACAAAAGAGACTTAACTGGGGACTTTGATTTTAGTGTTCAGATTGTCTCATTTAATACATCACCTAACGGCTGGGCAAAATTTGGTTTTTACATGGCCAATGACACTAATGACTTAGGGGCTGGCGGTTATGTCATGTGCGCGCAAACAATCGCAAATCGTGTAGCACTTCAATATTCCGTCAATGCGGATGCGAATATAAATGGCAATAGGCAAGATGGAACGAACTCAATGCCAAAGTATTTGCGAATGAAAAAAGAAGGAAATAATATTACCTGTTTTTATAAAGAGAATATTTCCGACGACTGGACAGCACATTCTGGAGGCGTTTATGACAACGCGTCCGTGGCAGGTGTTTTCGACGTAGGATTAATAGCAACTTCCCATAATCCTTCAAGTGAATTGATTGTCGTTATGGATGACTTTATGGATCTTTCACTATGATGAAAATGATATCAATGATTTTCATTTTTATCTTTATTGGATGCGGTCAAATAGGGACTGAATCAAATGATCTCGTAGTTCAAAGTCCATCTGAAGATCCACAGACACAACCTGGGCCAGAAGGTTTTTCACCAACTGATTTAACTGGGCTCAGTGTTTGGCTTGACACCAGCGATGCCAGTACCATCCACACCAATATAAATTGTAATTCTCAAGCTGAAAACACAGAAAGAGTCTCTTGTGTTCAAGATAAAAGTGGAAATGATAACCACGCGACTGCATCGGGACAGGACAGGCCAACTTTGAGTGGAGGAGTTCTCCAATTTAATGGTCAAGCCCAGTCAACGAGCAATGGGAATTGTTTAGACCTTTCGCCTTTTAGCGGTCAGACAATTATTATGGTCGTCGATAATACTCTAACGGCCAGTGATGGGATCCATGGACTTTTGGGCTCAAGTTTGAACGGTCAATATCTATTCGTCTCGACGAATAAAGGCTACTTGGTAAGTTTTGATGGAACTGGCTCAGACCAAGGACGAGTCGCTTTAAATAATTCTCCCTATAATGCTTTCGCAGGAAACAATGGATCGACAAATTTTGGATCTTCATTAACTCTTCTATCTGCACAGTATCAAACACCCCAGTCAAACTGGGAGAATATCGGCTGCTTTAATCACTCCTCAGGTCCCAAGTCCTATAGGGCAAACTATGATCTGCTAGAAATCTTAATTTTCGACCGGGTGCTTACAACTGAAGAACATACAGAGTTAAAAACATACCTTAATAATAAGTGGTCCATTTACTAGTTTGACATATCAAACAAACTTAATGTGTAATAGCGTATAAACACTCTACAAGGATTTATATGCGTATATTACTATTTCTTTCTTTAATTTCATTTAATTTGATCGCCAGTGAAATGGTCTTCTTAGTAGAAGGAGCTGGAGCAAAACATGTGGGGCTTTCAAAAGATAATTCTAGCTATGGCCTCCTCACAAGCGGTAGCGACTGGAACTTGTACCCAGATATATCAAATGATGGAACCTTTTTAACTTATGTAAAAGGGAGTGATCAAAAGTCTCTGGAAGTGATTGTTGAAAATAGACAAAACTCAATCAAAGAGAAGTGGTCTGTCCCGGGATTTGTTTTACAACCTAAATTTTCTGACAATGCAAATCTTCTTTTTTACTCAAAGAATATTGGGGGAGTGAATAAGATAGTAAAAATTGATTTAGAACTTTCTCGACGATCTATTCGACCAAGTATTCAAAATGGGTATCTTATCTATAAAGCACCTGAAACAGTTCTTGAAAAGCTTGGAAATGGATACTTTCCAACTCCTTTTGAATCGGGTGAAAAAATTGTCTATCAAAGAAATACAAATAAACTAAAAGAGATTGTTCTTTTTGATCTCAATACTGACAAAGAGATTGTTGTCTCTGAAGGAATGTCTCCTAGCCTTAGTAAAGATGAAAGATATATAGCCTTTACAAAAAAGATTGATACAAACTGGGATATCCATATTTATGATGTGATTGAAAAGACGACAATAAAAGTAACGTCACACCTTGATAGAGACTTTTCGCCAGCTTTTGATCACTATAATAATCTGATCTATACAACTGACAGGTTAGAAAATGGGATCTTTTCTATTTATAAACAATCAGAAGCATCTTGGAAAAAACAAAAAGAGCAAGAGGTTAAGTTAATCTCAAAACCTGGTGTTAGTTTTTACGCGCCAAGAATGACAGGTGTCTTAAAGTATAAGCAAAATGATCTTCCAAAAATGCCGGGAACTCCTCGATCTTCATTTGGTTCTATTTATCACAATGGAAAAATCTATGTGGTAGGAGGACACCAAGGAGCAGAGCATACATACCCACCAGAGTCTTTTACAGGAAGAATGACCGCTTTTAATACAAAAACTCAGACCTGGGAAAACTTAGCCCCAAGAATTAATCCATGTCATGGGTTTCAAGTTGCCGCTTACGGAAACTTTATTTACGCTTTTGGTGGCTTTGCCTACGAGGGGTCAACCAGTCCGGCTTGGAAGTCATTAGATATCGTTGAAAGATACGATATAAAAAATAATAAATGGGAAGAGATAGGAACAATGCCAAGAAAAAGATCTTCCAATCTATCTGTTCAAATTGGAACAAAAGTCTACCTTTTGGGTGGCTGGGATAGTACTCCAAAGTTTGAAGACGATATTGATGGCGTTTTCCACGATGAAGTTGACGTCTATGATATCCTGACTAATTCCTTTAAAACATTAAAAGAGAAAATGCCTAGTAAAAGAAGAGCGTTCTCAGGTTTTGCAAAAGATGGAAAAGTCTATTTTGTGGGAGGAATAAGTGAGGGGGGAAGTCATTTCGCTCTTTTAGATGAATTTGTTGAATTTGATCCCCTGTTAAAAGTCTTTACTCAATTAGCTCCTCTTCCCTTTGCAACCTTCGCACCAGCGGCTGGTAATCTGTCGGACTCCGCTTTTGTTTTTGGCGGTATGCTTAAGCTTGGACAGTGGGAATATGAATATGTTCGCCACATCTACGAATATAGCTTTACCAAAAATAGATGGTACCACACTGGGCGTTATCTTGGAGAGTCAAAGGGATTCTCTCAAGTGGTTAATTGGAACTCTAAGCTTGGTATCCTCGGTGGCCACTCTTATGATGGTAATACTGACAAACCGGTTGATAGCGTAGAAACCTTTCAATAAGAAAGTCTAGGCTTTGTGTAATAATCTAAAATAGGAAAAGAACTCCTAAATTGCTAGGATTAGTCATGACTTTAAGACTGATCCTTGGCAACCAATTATTCCCTACAAAATACTATGATGATGATAGTCATGTCTTTATGTGTGAAGATGTCTCTTTGTGTACTCATTACAAATATCACAAGCATAAAATAATTTTCTTTCTCGCTAGTATGCGCCACTTTAAAGATGAGCTTACAGACAGAGACAAGAAAGTTCATTACTTCAAATTGCAAGAAAATGAACAGTTTTTTGACTGTCTTTTGAAAACAACAAAAAAATTAAAAACCAAAAAGATTAAAACCTTTGAGATTGCAGATCACTTTTTTCACCAAAAAGTAGAGACGTTTTGCCAAGATAATGACATTGAATTATTTATCGAAGCCAGTCCAATGTTTATGGTTTCAAAAGAAAACTTCCGAGAATATTTAAAAGGTTCCAAAAAGCCTTTTATGAAAACTTTTTATGAACAAAATAGAAAAAGGTTTGATGTTCTAATGGAGGAGGATGGCAATCCTGTTGGCGGCAAGTACTCTTACGACTCTGAGAATAGAAAAAAAATACCAAAAAATACAAAGGTCATTACAAATCCGATTAAAAATATTAAAGATGATCATGTTGATGAAGTGAAATCTCTGGTCGATAAGTTTTTCAGTGATCACCCTGGAAGCTGTGAAAACTTCTGGATTCCTGTCTCCAGAAGGTCAGCTCTTTATTGGTTTAATCGTTTTCTTGATGAGCGCTTTGAACTTTTTGGTGATTACCAAGACGCCATTGATACTCGTGATCCATTTCTATACCATTCACTTCTAAGCCCTTTTATGAATATCGGTTTTATTACACCTGAAGAAGTTATCGAAAAAGTAAAAGAAGCAGATGTTCCCTTGAACGCAAAAGAGGGATTTATCCGTCAAGTTTTGGGGTGGAGGGAATTTGTCAGAGGAATATATGACAATTTTGATGAGGAGCAACAGAAAAGAAACTTTTTTGAGCACAAAGGTAAGCTCACAAAAGATTGGTACGAGGGGACGACAGGAATTCCTCCGCTGGATGATGCTATTAAAAAAGCCCAGGAGTATGGATACGGTCATCATATTGAAAGATTGATGGTCATATCAAATATTATGCTCATGAGTGAGATAGATCCTCAAGAGGTCTATAAATGGTTTATGGAGATGTACGTCGATTCAAGTGATTGGGTCATGGGCCCAAATGTCTTTGGTATGGGGCAGTTTAGTGACGGTGGAATATTTGCAACGAAACCTTATATTTCGGGCTCAAATTATATAAGAAAAATGAGTCATTATCCCAAAGGCGATTGGTGCGATACAGTAGACGGTCTTTATTGGCTCTTTATTGATCGCAGAAAAAACTTTTTCAAAAAACAGCCGCGAATGAATATGATGATAAGTGCCACTGGATAAAATGGATAGTGAAAAAAAAGACCGAATCTTTAAAGCCGCAAAGTCTTTTATTAAGGATAAAACGTCTTGAATATAGTCTGGCTAAAAAGAGATTTGCGACTAAGTGATCATCTTCCTCTTGCTAAAGCGTCCTCGAAACCTTTTGTCTTTATTTATATTTTTGAACCATCAGTCTCTTTTAACTACGACTTTGATATTAGGCATTGGCGTTTTGTTTATGAATCAATTCTCGATTTAGAAAAAAGAGGAGTCAAGGTTCATCTTTTTTATGCAGAAGCACTCGAGGTCTTTACACAGCTTGCAGCCCGATTTGGTGACATCACTGTCTTCTCCCATGCGGAGACCGGAAATGATTTAACTTATAAAAGAGATAGGGAAGTGGCCCAACTTTTTAAAAAGGAAAAAATTCCTTGGCATGAATTCTCTCCTTATGGAGTTATAAGAGGTCTTAGTCAAAGAGCAGGCTGGGACCAAAACTGGATTCAATACGTCAAAGCTCCTCAGATACAGGAACAAGATCTATCTCAGATGCAAGTCTTTGAAGTCGCTGAGAGGTTTCATTTGCCAAAAGATATTTTAGATCAAGTTCAAACTCCAAAAGCGAAGATGATAACCGGTGGAGAGCACCTCGCTAAAGTGATGCTAAGTGAATTTCTTGAAAAAAAGGTTGAAAGCTATTGGGGCTCTTTATCCTACCCTGAAAAGAGTCAATATTTTAGCTCAAAGATGTCGGCCTATCTTTCTTGGGGAAATATCTCTATTAGACAGATCTATCAAGCCTGTGAGCAGGCCGGGAAGAATGTAAAGAACAAGCGTTCTCTTGACCAGTTTATGGCGCGCTTGAAATGGCATTGCCACTTTATTCAAAAACTTGAATCTGAGCCTCGCATTGAATTTGAAAATCTAAATTCGGCTTTTAATGGTGTTCGACAGAAAAAAGATAAGAAAAAAATTAAGGCGTGGAAAGAGGGGCAGACTGGATATCCACTGGTTGATGCGGCAATGAGATGTGTCGTCGAGACAGGCTATCTCAATTTTAGGCTAAGAGCATTAGTGGTATCTTTTCTCACTCATTCTTTGTGGCAACCATGGCAGGCAGGAGCCGGCTTTTTGGCCCGTCAATTTTTAGACTATGAGCCAGGAATTCATTTTTCTCAATTTCAAATGCAAGCTGGCACCACGGGAATTAATACACTTCGGGTCTACAATCCAGTTAAGCAGTCTAAAGAGAAAGACAAAGAGGGAGAGTTTATAAAAAAATGGGTGCCACAACTTGCTCATCTTCCAGTAAAGTTTATTCACGAGCCGTGGTTAATGAGTGAGATGGATCAGATAATGTATGATTTTAAAGTTGGAAAAAATTATCCAAAGCGAATTGTCGATGCAGAGCTTTCTAATAAAGAAGCCAGGGATATCCTTTGGGGTACTAAGGACTCTAAAGCCTCGAAGAGAAACTCACGTTCCATTTTAGACAAACATGCACGAAAGAGGAATCATGGTAACCATCGTTAGAAACGCTTTGCGTTTTAGCATCAACCCAATTTTAGAAAATGGCGACGTAAAACTCTTTAGAGATGAGGTTCATCTTCAGGGACAGCCTTTTATAGGCCTTGAGGATAATCATTTTCTCTTTGATAAATACAAGCGTGATCAGTTTAGACATTTTAGCGATGCAAGCGGTATTGAGGTCGTAGGTAGTTGGGATAAAGAGTACGAAGCTGGAGAATCCCTTGAGGGTTTTTATGAGGCCTCTAGAAATATAAAAACTGGTCATAGACATCTTAATTATTTATTAAATGCAGAATTTGAAAAAGAGACTAAGCCTAAAATGTCATTTTCATTTTTTCGTAAAAAAGCTGAGCCTATAGCTTTTTCATTTAATGATACATTTAGCTCAAAAAAAACTGAAGCCACAAGTTATCTTGAAAATTATTTCAGTCATAAATATGCTTCACAATACTTTGAGACACGAAACAAACTCCATGGACATCATTTCTCGACAGGTTTCTCAAAGTATCTCAACCTTGGACAATTACATCCTTTTGAAATAGTTAAAGCCGTCAATCAATATGAAAAAGTAAATGGGAGTAATAAGTCCACGTATTGGATAAAAGTCGAACTTCTTTGGAGAGAGTATTTCTATTGGCTTTACGTTGAACACGGTTGTGATTTCTTTCGATCGAGAGGTCTCGATGGAGGAGATTTTCATCTTGATAAAATAGATCTAAGTAAATATTTAGAGGCCATGAACGCAAACCCTTTAATCGAGGCGATGAATAAGGAACTTATGAATGAAGGAACTTTGTCAAATAGATCTCGTCAAATATATGCCAGCTACCTTATAAATTGTACCGATCTTGATTGGAGGTATGGGGCTTGGTTTTTTCAACTCTTTTTAATTGATTATGACTTATACTCTAATTGGGGGAATTGGCTTTATTTGTCTGGCTGGGGGACTGACTCAAGAGGACCAAGGTTTTTTAATATCGTCAAACAGATGAAAAACTACGACCCCCAATTAAGTTACTTAAATAAGTATAATCCTGGTATCAAAGACCCATGGGAGGCCATCAGAAATGACTGAGACTTTATATCTTTATTCAAATATTTTTCTTGTTGGGCTTATTTGGACAATACAAGTGGTTCATTATCCAAGCTTTCGCTTCGTTGACAAAAAGAAATATGATGATTTTCAACAGTTTCACATGAGTGCTGTCACTTTTGTTGTGATGCCTGTTATGGTTATCGAATTATTCAGCGGATTAGTTTTAACTCTTACGCTTTACAAGAATATTTGGTTTGTTCTGAGCTTCTTAACACTTCTCTTTATTTGGGCTTGGACCTTTTTTGTCAATGTTCCTATCCATTCTAAACTCATTCATGATTCATCTGATGATCTTATTAAGTCTTTAGTCAGATCGAATTGGCCTAGAACAGTAGGTTGGTGTTTAAAATTAGTTTTTACTGTGCTCTACATATTCAATTGAGCTTGTGTCGTAACCTAATTTCTTAACAGTCTCTAAGACCTCATCAACTTTTTCTCTCGTTGGATTTTTCTCTCTACTCATCACCCATAGGTAGCTCTGACTTGGAACACCTATTGCCGTCCAATTTTTGTCTTCACTAAGGTAGATGATGAGGTAGTCGAATTTTAAAGGCCAAAAAGGGGATACCTTCCAGTGGGCATTCGTTTTTTTATTGTGAACCCAGCCTTTTTGAGGAACAGATTTCACGTCTCCATCAAGTGAGCCTTTATTGTAAGTAAACTCAATATCAATTCTCTGCTCTTTTTCATTCCACGTGTAAATTTCTTTGCCGTTATGAACATCGCGCTCGAGAAAAGTAAATCGCCCAGCTTGAACATTCCAAGTTCCCATAAATTTTTGTAGGTCAACATCTTTTGCTGTTTTTTTATAACTCACGCTTGAACATCCCATCGTTATTATTAAAAAGAGTAGAGAAAATAAAGTTTTCATTTTTTGTCTATCGATCCTAGTACTCGTTGCATAAACTCATTTAAAGCATCTTTTTTATCACTGCCAGATTTTAATTTTTTATTAACTTCTCTTGCCCCAGAGATATTAGATAAAATCTCAGCTATGACTTCAATTTCTTCGTCTTTTATCCCTTTTGATCCTGCTAAAGCTTCAAGAACTTCTTCAGTTTCAATCAGGTAGTCTTCATCATTTTTTTCAATGAACTCGACAAGAGTTTTAATGATCGGCAATCTCATTAATGACCTCCATAATTTTTTCTTCTTTACTGCTCGTAACTTGCTTCACTAATTTTCCATCCTTGAAACCCGCAAAAGTTGGAAGGTTCTCAATGTTTGCCAATTCTCTTGAAGCCGGAAACTCTTCAGCATCAACATAAATAAACGTGATCCCTTCATTTTCTTGGGATAAGCGCTCAAACTTGGGCTTAATAAGTCTGCACATGCCGCACCAGCTAGCTCCGTATTGAACAATGACATTTTTATTATCGGCCACTACTTGTGCTAAGTTATCTTCTGATAGTGTATTCATTAAGCCTCCTATTGCTTTTAGAAATTGTTAACTCTCTGTAAAGATTTTCGCAGAACTTCTGAGATTTATGAAATATTCTCTTTCTATGTTTCCATAGATTCTGACTATGAAGCTAAGTGCTTGTTTTTATGTTTGTAAATCATACTCACTGGAAATATTCTTCTTTTCTTTCGACACAACGAGTTGTATCTATGGTGAAACTTTAAAAGAGGAAGGTCAGTTGAGAGCCACAGCCCTAATAATTATAGCTATTATCTATTCAAGTATTGGATTTTGCAACGAACTTCGAGATCAAATGCGAGAATTAGTATTAGACAAGCATATACCTGTAAGAGATTGGAGAGAGGCCAAACGCCACCTTTTGCAAAACATCTATCTTGAAAAAGACTCTAACGGCTTTTATGTAAGGGACGTTTACTGTCACAATATTATTAGAAAAAGAGTGGGGCCACAAGCAATGCCAAACGGGGCTGTCATAAACATTGAGCATACCTGGCCTCAAAGCAAGTTTCCTAAAAGAGGATCGGTCGTTCAAAAGTCTGATTTGCATCATTTGTTTCCAACTGATGCTCAGGCAAATAATAGGCGGGCCAATCATACTTTTACAAATTTAGATAGAAGCAGCCCAATGACTGACTGTGCACCATCAAAAGTTGGGTACAATCCACTTTTGGGCGAGCAATCTTTCGAGCCGCCAGCTGAGCATAAGGGAAATGTAGCAAGAGCTTTGTTTTATTTTGCTCTTCGCTACAATGGTCATATTGAAAAAGAGGAAGAGATAGTCTTAAGAATTTGGAATGAAATTGATCCAGTTGATGCTGAGGAGATGAGACGAAATGATCTCATTGAGACTATTCAGGGAAATAGAAATATATTTGTTGATGATTCACAGTACGCCGATCTTATTGATAATTTTTAACAGTTATGCTGCAAAGATTTCATTTATTTTTTCATCGAGAACGTCGGTACTAAAGGGCTTTACAACAAAGTCAGTAATGCCGGCCTGATGGGCTTCTAATACACTTTCTTTATTACCTTCTGCAGAGACCATGAGAAAGGGAATCATAGAAAACCTAGAATCATTCTTCATTTTTTTTATCAGGCTGAGGCCACATAGATTTGGCATCTTCCAATCAGACATGACAAATTCTATAGGTTCACCTTCTTGAAAACAATTTTCTAAAATCATCCAAGCCTGTTGCCCGTCTTCAGCTTCAACCACATTCGTACAGCCTTTACTATGGAGCATTTGACTAACAACTCTTCTGATCGTTGGGGTGTCATCTACAATAAGAATTTTCTTTTTTAGATCAAAAGCCATTGTAAGAACTCCTTTTGCGGTGATGAGATAAAACACGCCCTAAAAATATGTTTTACTCGGATATAGGACTTATCGGAAAATTCAGGCATAAGTTTAGATCGGACTTAAATTTAAGAGGTTCTAAACCGATAAGAAATCAAAGGCTTAAAAGAGGATTTAAGAAAAATGGGTGAAAAAAAATTAGTCATTTACCAAAATGATTCTCTCTATGAATGTTTTTTAGAAGAGGTTTCTCAGTCTTTAGTAAAGCTAGATTCTATTCTTGAAAACATTGATAAATTTGATTTAGATCAGCGGAAGTTTCATCAGGTTTTTAGAATTATTCACACTATTAAAGGTTCTTCCATGGCTTTGGAGCAAAGTGATCTTTCACTCTTTGCCCATGAAGCAGAGAGCCTTCTTCTTTTAAATAATGAGAAGTCACTCCTAAGCCCTAAAATTTATCAAACTGTTGTAAACTTCAATGAAAGACTCAAAATATGGTTAGAGAATAGAGAAGGACCTAATGGAAGAAACTTTATTCCAGAGAAAAAGTGTATATCCTCACTTTTACCCAAGTGGAAAAATCTTGTCACGATCTGTGGCCAACAGCTGAAGAAAGAGATTTCTCTGAGTTTCAACACGGTAGAAATAATGCTTGAGCCACAACAACTTCAATTGATTGATTCATCAATCGTTCACATTCTGATTAATGCCTGTGATCATGGTGCTCTAGAGCAAAGCCAAAGAAAAAATATTGGTAAAAATAAGATCAATAAACTTTGTCTGACTATCACTAAAGATTTTAAGTCCCTAAAAATCTCTGTTGATGATGACGGAGAGGGAGTTGATTTTGGAAGCCTTCTGCAAGCAGCGCAAAAGCATCATTCAGTAAGTGTCCAGGATCAATCACAAGTTCTCTATCTTCCTTTTGTGAGTACTAAAAAACAGCCGTCAATCGTGTCCGGAAGAGGTATGGGACTTGAGATTGTGAAGCAGAATATGGAAAAGCTCGGTGGATCCGTAGAGGTGGTAAGCACGAAGGGGATTGGAACTACTTTTTATTTAATCCTTCCCATTAAAAACTAGACAATAATTTTAATTTAAGTCATATTTATCGAACTCAAGAAATTAATTTTAGAGTAAGGAGAATTCAATGGAATTAGTAAAGAAAATCGGAAAAAACACAGTTTACAAAAAAAGAAGTGGTCGTTTTGGTGTTAAAAACAAAAACAACAAGTGGATCAACGGAGATGAGAAGTCTACAATCCTAGCTGAAGGTGGATTTATCAAAGTTTCTAAAGCTGCTGCAAAGCCTGCTGCTGAAGCTCCAACTGAAGAAGCTTCTCCAGAAGCTACAGAACAAGCTGCTGAATAATTAGCATTTAAGTTAAGGTCCTTGAAAGTTCAAGGGCCTCTATACCTCGTAAGCCAGTCTTACTCCCTCGTCAATTGCCCGCTTAGCATCTATTTCCGAAGCCTTTAGAGCTCCTCCAATTAAATAAGACTTTCTCGAATCTTGCTTTGAAAACTCGTGATAGAGTTTATTCTCGCTCAATTGACCGGCACAGAAAATAACATGATCAGCTTCGATCAGTTCAGTCTTTCCGTCTCTTTCAATTTCTAGTCCTTGAGAGGTTATGGCCTTGTATGTGATGCCACCGATCATCTTGACGTCTCGATCCTTAAGACTCTGTCTGTGAATCCATCCAGTCGTTTTTCCGAGGCTTTTCCCGTGCTTGGTTTCTTTACGCTGTAAAAGGGTGATATCTCTAAAGGGTGCAACTTTTTCTTTCTCTTTTAATGCCCCCGCAGTTTTGTAGTCGAGATCAACGCCCCACTCATTAAAAAATTCTTCTTTATCTAGGCTTGTAGGCTTATGAGTTGGATCGTGGAGTAGGAACTCAGCGGTATCAAAACCGATGCCTCCTGCACCGATGATGGCAACTTTCTTTCCTACAGTTAACTTCTCTAATAATACTTGAGAGTAATTTAAGGCATTGGGAGCATCAAAACCTTTCATCTTAGGAACTCTTGGGATAATTCCTGTCGAGAAGACGAAGGAGTCAAAGGTAGACTCTTTGAGCTGTTCAAGAGTGACTTTTGAATTGAGCCTAATGTCGATCTTTAGTTTTTTAATCATTGCTTTGAAGTAGCGAATAGTTTCATGGAACTCTTCTTTACCAGGAATCTCTTTGGCGATATTAAACTGCCCTCCGATTTCTCCTCTTGTCTCAAAAATAGTGACATCGTGGCCAAGTGTTTTTGCTTCAATGGCAAAAGAGAGTCCTGAGGGGCCAGCCCCAATAACGGCAATAGATTTCTTTTGAAAATTTCTTTTTTCATTTAAGTCATTAAACTCAGTTTCATGACAAGCTTTTGGATTAACCAGGCATGAACACATTTTATTTTGAAAGACATGGTCAAGACAAGCTTGATTACAGCCGATGCAAGTGTTTATTTCATCTGCTCGCCCTTCTTTGGCTTTTAGTAAAATTTCAGGATCGGCTAAAAATGGACGGGCCATTGAAATCATATCTGCTTGATTGGACTTAATAATATCATCGGCCACCTTTGGATCGTTAATTCTATTGGTGGTGATAACAGGTATTGAAACATGGGGCTTAAACTTTTCAGTGATCCATGTAAAAGCCGCTCTAGGAACCATCGTCGCAATTGTTGGAACTCGAGTTTCGTGCCATCCAATTCCTGTATTAATAATATCGACTCCTAGCGATTCGACTTTTTTTCCAAGGGCAATAACTTCTTCCCAAGTAGATCCTTCTTTAACCAAATCAAGCATCGAGAGTCGGTAGATGATAATAAAGTTTGGACCAACTTTTTCTCTGACTTTAGAAATGATTTGTTCAACAATACGAATCCGATTTTCAAAGCTTCCACCGTATTCATCTTTTCTTTTATTTGTTTTAGGACAGATAAATTGATTGAGAAGATAGCCTTCACTTCCCATTATTTCGATGCCGTCATATCCAGCTTTTTTGGCCAATGAGGCACAGTTCGCAAAATCCCATATTGTTTTTTTTATATGAAGTTTAGACATCCCAAATGGTTTGAATGGGGTAATGGGAGACTTTATTGGGGACGCAGAGACATTGAGTGGATGGTAAGCATAACGGCCAGCATGGAGAATTTGCATACAGATCTTTCCACCGTTTTTATGAACCTCATCAGTAATAATTTTATGGTGAGAAACTTGCCAGGGAAAGCTGAGTTGACTGGCAAAAGGCTGGACTCTTCCTGCAAAATTAGGGGAGATACCACCTGTTACGATAAGACCCACGCCCGCTTTTGCTCTTGTTCCATAAAAGGTGGCCATCTTTTGATATCCATCCTTAGCTTCTTCTAGACCCGTGTGCATTGAACCCATGAGGACTCTATTTTTAATGGTAGTATGCTTGAGCTCTAGGGGTTGAAAGAGGGATTCGTAGTTATCCATAGTAAAACACTCGCCTTTATTGAATCTGTGACATCCTGATGATGATATTCTATTATAAATATCTATGATCGCAAAAAAATATACTTCACTTCTTGATAAAATAGAGCCATTTATCTTCTCTAACTCGGAAAATAGAGATTTTATGCGCACAAATGTTTTTGGGCGAGAGGTTTCTAACTTTATTGACTGTAAATCGACTTCAGCTGAACCTTTCTTTAATCTTCTTAAACAAATGGATGCACTAGCTTTTGGCGATCAGGGGATGGCGATGGAGGGATGGGTCTATTTTGATTGTTCTGCTATGCCTGGGGCGATTGTGGGTTTTGGTTTACGGGCAGAGGATCTACCTGAAGAATTGAGTTCCAAGTTTTCTATCGATGCTCATTACCGTGGTCTGATTCCTATCTCTATGTTTATTGCGATCCCGACCATGAACAATTTCTGGTTTGGGCATAACTTGTCTTCTCTGCGCGCCAATTTAGGTGATGACTTTCGAGGACTTGGATTGTTGACAAAAATTTTGGGAATCAAAGTTTTAAAAATAGAGAAAATGTATGGTGCAACTCAGTGGGGGAGCCCAGCGATTAATATTCACTCTAAACTGGCACCCATGCTTTTAAAATCGGCCAAGACTCTCGTTCACACTCACAATAATACACTGAGCTACTTTTCTGATTATACAAATATTGATGCTGTTTTAGCTGGGAAAGAGACTGCGAATGAGCCTTATGACTTTTTAGTTAAAGCCGGTGATGAGAAGATGCATTTGGCCTTGCAAAATAGAATTGAGCAAGGAGAAGAGCTCATCCTTTTTGATAAGCCGATGTCTAAGGATGGTGAAGTCTTTTATAAAATAAAAGTGTCTAAAAAATAAAGCCTAGGCTTTTGTTAGATTGAGCGTCTTGGTTTTATTAAGAGGGCTCCAAAGTAAGTTCCACTGACTAAAGAGATTCCAATCGTTACCATATTAAAAATAGAGTTAAAGCCCTCGAGGACGTTTCTGTCAAAAAGTAAGTTCAGTCCTTTAAACCCAATACTTCCAGGAACCAACAAAATAATGGCCGGAAGTAAAAAGATAAGAGCAGGTCTGTTCATGACTCTAGAATAGAGATTACTCAACGAGCCAATAAAAGCTCCTGAACAAAGATAACCCGCAGTGTGTCCAAAAAGATCCAGAAAGAACTGAGAGCTAAAATAGCTTAAAAATGCCGCAAGGATAATCCAGAAAAACTCTTGAACTCTCGCTTGAAATGACAAAGATAATCCAATTCCAGCAAGGGTTAAAGAGACTATCATTACTGATAGGCTTGGAGTTGCTATCGTTCCCACTAGAATCTTCAGATTAAAGTAGCGAGAGACTTGATAAGCGAGATAGACCCCAAAAGAGATTTTGAGAAGGATCACCAAAGAGCCCATTATTCTGGCTGTCCCTGCCGTTAGGTTTTGAGAGGCAAGTTCTCCAATGGCCAATGTCAACATAAGGCCAGGCACTAACATGATGATGGAAGAGAGAATCACTATATTTATATTAATATGATAAATAGAGCCCAGGTATAAAGTGGTAAGCGCTACAAAAAAAGAGACGATTCCCTCAACGATTGAGTCAATTCTCTCTTCTTTAACTGTTTCTGTGAAAAAGCCCAAAACCGAGGCCAAAATGAGAGAGAGACCCGCATCTAAAAGAGTACCTTTTAAAAACATAGCGATAGCGAAACCTAAAAGTCCATAGGAGAGGGTCACTAAATAATTATTGTAAAGAGGAAGCTTGCTTGTGATCTTTCTTATTTTTTGTGTGCCCTCAGTTATTTTAATCTCATTCCATAGAACCTGATCCACGATCTCATCGACATAGAGAAGTTTCGACAGGTTGATCTTTCCTGGATCCAATCTATCCATACGTGTTTGCTCGTGACCTTCTTCTTTAAAGCTTGCAAAGATACCCGTTGGAAAAGCGAAGTACTGAGATTCAATATTGAGCTTTAATGCAATAAGAGTTAACGCTTTCTCAACTCTATCTGCACTGGCCCCGTAGCGGTGAAGTGAACTGCCTATGAGCATAATAAATGTGATTTTATCGTTAAGACTTGTCTGCATAAGTCATTAATGTACAATTTATTATGAGTGTTAATCAAGGAAATTCAAACGAAGTTCTATCAAATCAAAATGGAATTCATGAAAAGCTTGCAGAGTATTTAGATAAATATTCGCTTGAAAACTACGGACGCCCATGTGCGCAGTTCTCTCGAGAATGTTGGAGTGAAATTCTAGACTTTATCTCTGGTCATAATGTTGTGTTTGATCTCGGCTGCGGGGTTGGTGAAAGCTCGTTTAAGTTATCTAAGATTTATCCCGATTCCAAGATTGTTGGAATTGACCGATCTCTTTCTCGACTGGATAGGAAAAATGACTTTAAAGAGCAACTACCAAAAAATGTTCTTCTCATTCGTGGAGAGCTTCTCGATCTCATTCCTCTTATTTTTAAAGATCAAGATAAGTTTAAAATAGAGAGGATCTACCTTTTATACCCTAATCCTTATCCAAAAAAACATCATGTTAAAAGAAGATTTCAAGCGAATCCTGTGGCGATATTTTTGTTTAATATAAAGTCTTCAATAGTGCTTAGATCAAACTGGCTCCTTTATCTTGAAGAAATACAGTTTACTGCGCAGTACTATTCAAGAAGTTCTACGTTGACTCAGGTTGAGATTGAAGAGGATGCATTTACTCCTTTTGAGAGAAAATTTATTGATTCCGGCCAAAAAGTTTTTGAGTTGGTAGTTCACTGACTCATTTCACTGTGATAGAAACAAGTATGGATCAAAATACAGCTTTTATTCTTACTTCTCATTGGAAAGATGGTGATCGCTATCCTCTACAATACGTGTGTCATTCTTCGAGTGGCCCCGTCATTTTAAAATTCGATACAGAGAAATTTGTTCTATTCGCTGAGGCTGAAAAACTTGCACAAAACTTTCAAACAAAATTTGAAATGAAACAAGTCAATTTGACATCCCTTGAAGGATTGAGCGTCAGCGCTCTCTATTGCAAAAGTTCAAACGACTTTTATAGTCTGAGAAAAGAGTTAGCGGAAAAAGGAATACGAACCTTTGAAAATGACGTCTGGCCCACGGATAGATTTCTCATGGAGAGATTTATTTTTGGAGGACTCAGCATCCAAGGGACTGGGGTAAAAGAAGGAGATACGACAGTTTATCTCAATCCCCAGATCAAGCCTGCTCAAACCACTCCGAATTTTCTCATATGTTCGTTAGATATAGAAACAGGTGTCGATGGTTCTCTTTACTCAATAGGAGTTCACTTCTCTGGACCAATAGAGAAAGAATTTGTTTATATGCTATCGGATGTGAACGAGTCAGTAAGTGAAAACCTCTCGTTCTACGCGGATGAAAAAACGCTTCTTCTAAATTTTATCAAAGAATTCAATGAAATTAACCCCGATATCATTATTGGATGGCATGTTATTGGATTTGACCTTAAGTTTTTGGAAGATAAATGTTTGCGTCTTGGGATAAAATTGAGTTTAGGACGAGATCGCTCCGATATAAAGATAGAAGAGAAGAAAGGGGCTGGTTTTTTTGCCCATATCTATGGTCGTGTGGTTATTGATGGTCCTCCAACATTTAGATCTGCTTTTTACCAATTTAAAAACTTTAAGCTAGAGACAGTAGCTTCTGAACTCCTTGGAGAAAGTAAGGATATCGCCAGTGATGCAGGAAAGGTTCTGGAGATTGAGAGGAGATTTAAAGAAGATAAAGTGAGTTTGGCCCATTATAATATTCTCGACTGCAAGCTTGTTACTAGAGTTTATCATAAAGTTGGTATGATCCAATTTTTGGTCAATAGAGTAGAGGTTTCAGGACTTCTCCTTGGAAGGCTTGGAATATCGACAGCTGCGCTTGATTTTGTTTATTTGCCAAAGCTTCACCGCAGAGGCTTTGTCGCTTCAAATTCCTCGGATCTCGATAGAGATGAGCAAGGTTCGGGTGGAATGGTAATAGAGCCCAAAATTGGAGTTCATGACAACATCGCTGTTTTTGATTTCAAGAGTCTTTATCCTTCCATCATTCAAACTTTCTCCATCGATCCACTGGCCAGATATATGGCCCAGACCAATAGTGTGAGAACTCCAGTAGGGATAAAGTTTTCCCAGACAGAGAATATTCTCCCCGCTATCATCACAGGTTTGATGGAAAAAAGGGAAAAGGCAAAGGCGCTACAGAATAAGCCTCTTAACTTAGCGATAAAAATTCTTATGAATAGCTTCTATGGATTGATGGGCTCTATTCGTTGTCGCTTTTATCACGCTGATTTACCCAAGGCCATTACAGAGAGTGGGCATTGGCTTTTGAAGCAAACAATTGAATTTTTTGAAAATAGAGATCTCGAAGTGATCTATGGAGATACAGATTCTCTTTTCATAAAGCTTGGTGATAAAGATGAAAAATTTGCCAAAGATATCGCTTTTAAGGCCAACGATTTTCTCAAAAGACTTATTAAAGAAGAATTTTCCGTTGAATCAAAATTGGAACTTGAGCTTGAAAAAATCTATTCAAAAGTTTTCTTTTCTCAAGCTCGTGGATCGAATCTAGGAGCTAAAAAAAGGTATGTAGGACTTCATAAAGGAGAACTCGAGTTTACAGGAATGGAATTTGTTAGAAGTGACTGGACAGATCTTGCTAAAAACTTTCAATATAAACTTTTTGAATTTTATTTTATGGGACAGTCTTTGGAGACATTTATCAAAGAATACGTTGAAGACCTCAAAAGCGGAAAATTTGATGATTTGTTAGTCATAACCAAAAGGCTTTCAAAGGATCCAAAAGAATATGACAAAAATATTCCCCCCCATGTAAAAGCTGCTCTGTTAATTGATCACAAGGGACCCTATAGACTAAAAGAGGTCTCTTATAAGATGACAGTCAACGGACCTGAGCCTATTCAAAATAACCCATCCAGTATTGATTACGAATACTATATTGATAAACAGATAAAGCCACTGGCCGATCAAGTTTTGTTCACGATGAATAAGTCTTTTGACTCAATCGCTCTTGGGGACCAGTTGGCATTTTTTTAGAAAAACATTTTAAAGAATGCCAAATATTTTAACTGAGTTTAATTCTTGTAGTGCTGTAGTTCTTACTTTATATAGAGATTCTATTTTCAAAATGATTTAGAGCTTTGTTATAAGCATCACTTCCTTTCTCAACCTTGATATCAGGTTTTATTCCTACTCCTTCAATGAACCTTCCATCTCTATAACTATTAAAAGTCGAAGGTATATTTACTTGAATTGTACTTTCAGGTAAAAGAACAAAGCCAAGATTGCCAAAGTGTACATATCCAGCTGTATTTTCTCCAACTTTTATAACTCCTTTTATATATTCAAAAAAATCGACAGAGCTTTCACAGGAAGAAGCACATTCTCTATCTTGAAGTATATAGGTTGGCTTTATTGATTTAGAAAATCTAATCGGATCAATAATCTTATTCAGCATCTCTGTTTGACTTTTACTATTAGCAAATAGTTCTTTATCTTTTTCAATATAGCTTTTAAAGAATTGCTTTTCCTTTGAGGACTGAGCGTTATGATATAAGTGAGAGAACAAGTTCCAACGACTTTGTAGGCCTGCCGTTGTAACGACTTTATACAAGTTTCCATAAGGTGTAACGATGTTAGACACGCCAGTTAAAGCTTTTGCTAATTGGTATCCCATTGCATCATCTCCTCCACCATTTCCACGAACATCTAACACTACTATATCTACATTATTTATCTTTTGATCTATTAACTCTAACATTCCCTCCCAAACTGTAGAACTTGGTGAATAAAATCGAGAAACGGCAATAATTAAGACTTTGTATTTCTTGTATCTTTCTACCTTTACAACATAAGCCTTATTATCAGAATGATACTTCCTTTCGCCAACACTTCCAGGGGTATCAACTTTTAAACAGCGGTGTCCCCCCAACTTAAATGTTAAGTGCATATCTCGTACATTTTTGAATGAATTTGCCATTAACTTACAAAGCGATGAAGGGTCAATCGACTTAATGCTTAAAAGTGAGTTTTGAAGTCTATTGATACCTTTATCTATACTTAATTTATTTTTATAAAAATATCCAGAGTATGCATTTCTCAATGCGTACATTAAATAAGAGAGATCTTTATCTATAGATTCTGAATTTAAATTTTCAGGCTTAGTTATTTTCTTTTTAGGATGATAAGTGAGATCAAGTTTTGATGGAGTAGTACAGGAAAGTGTGCTTAATAAAGTGATAAATAAAATTACTATGTGCATAACCATACAATCTCTCAATTTATTTAATATGTCCCTTACTAAATCTCAATAGGTATTGGTAAACACTTTGCATTGGCGAAGTGGATATAACTGCTAAAACCTGATCAACCATTTCGACAGTAAGAAGTCCTATCATTACATAACGTTGTCATACGACACAAAAAAAGCCCCGATACTATCGAGGCTTTCGCTTATTAAATTTCGTATAGACTCTCAGGTCTCTCGTTGAGTCTGTATTCATCCAAAGACTCTTCAAGAAGTTCTCTATCCCAGTTTCTCATAATATAAGAGCGACCATTTTGATAGTTTCTCTCATCTTGCCATTGTGGATTTGTTAGGGGATGTCTCATATCAACATCAAGATTCCCGTAGTTTAAGTAACGCAGTTCTAAAGTTGCATAATAGTACATAGAGGCTTCTTGATAAAAGCACCACTCACTATTTTGGTTCGTATCAAACTGCATGATATGTTCAATCTTTGTACATTTGATATCGATCTTTTGATTCGGATTTTCATTGAGACCAAGGTAGTCCATCTTATCTTTTATCTCTTTGACTTTTTCTCTTAATCTATCCACTCTATTAAAGTCATCGTCTTTTTCACTTAGAGCTCTGCTAAGTCTTTTTCTATATTTTCTAAGGTCTTTTAAAAGATTATTCTTTCTAATTTTGAGCCTGCTCTCACCTCGTTCAGTAAGAAACTCAACCCAATTTTCGATGGTTTCAGGTTTGCTTCTTAGTTTCGGATCGATGATATAGTCTGTCCCTTCAATATTAACTGCTGGTGCAACATGAAAGTCCCAAGCCGTATTGCTGGAAAACATACCACCCACCATTCGTGTGAGACCATTTCTTCCAAGATTATCCAATTCGATATTAAATTTATCCGTGTAGTGCATAAAGACTTTTTTAGAAACAACACCATCTTCACGATTGAGCTTGTAAGACCAGATGTTTGCTCTTTTGAAACAGTCTTTACCTTTCATTTTTTTATTTACGGCTTTAATTTTATTCCAAAATCGATTGAGATCTGATTTTGAATGCTCCGATGTTGTAAAGCCATCCATCGGACTAACTGGACCTGCGATTGCGCCAACACTCATGGTTGCGATAAGTAGTATTGTCTTCATTTCTTTCCCCAATTTACGTTAAGATTATGAACGTCTATTTCTTCTTCTTTCTTCTCTTTCTGCTCGTCTTTGAGCTCTTTCTATATCTCGAACTTGATCTTTAATTGTTGAGATAGAGTCTTTTATTATTTCAGTATTCTTTTCGCTTTCAGAAAGTTTAAGCTTCGCTGTTTTAAAGGCATTGACCTTCGTTTCAGTGTCTTCAACTTTTAAGCTCTGGGCAATCTCGTAAATTGTCTCTTTTGATTTTGTCACCAATTTTGCATTGGCCTTGTTTTGCTCTAAGAGGCTAGACATTCTTAAAAGAATATTTTTTACCTGAGAGTGACCTTCCGCCGCTTCGACTGCTTTCTCTAGGTATTTTTCAGCTGATGAAAGCTCTTTTAAAACATCTTTTTCGACATCATATATATCCGATACAGCATCAGCGGATGCTTCTTTTAAGTCGTATTCTTTTTTCCAGATCTCTTTGTACTCTTTGCCAAAAGCTTGTTTTCTTGCAATCCAAACTTGATTCATATCGTAGTCAGTCTGAATAAAATCTTCTCCAGCTCTATGGGCCGAAGTGAGTTGGCTTCTCTCTGGGATGTCTCTAATCTGACTAACACCGTAGTTAAGTTGTCTAAGCTGTGGAACTCCCCAGTAGTACTGTGAAACTTCCTGGATGAAACACCATCCACCTTTGAGGTTGAAGTCAAGCTCTTCGATATGAGTTATTTTTTTACACTCAATATGAGCAGCATAGGCCAGTTGTGTCTCAACTTTTTTAAGTAACTGTCTTTGATAACTTAGTTTTATTTTCACTTTTTCGATGAGTGAGTGATAGCCTCTTAGTCTTACCAATTCGTCTTGGTAGTAAGAAATCCATTTTTTTATTTGAGCTATTTTTTTAGGCTTTTGTTCTAAAAGGTCAGCATCAGTAATTCCAAAGTCAACTAACTCAGCTTTATACTCTGTGATCCTTTCTCTATTTGAGTAGTATTCTTCTCTCTCTATTGGCGAATCAAGGTTTAGTCTTGAATTTCTTCCCTCAAGATTTTCAATTCTCTCAGTGAGCTTTATTTTCTTTTCAATGAGCTCGTCTGTTCCAGCGGCAAGAAAGTTCTCTTCCCACATTTTCTTATTAAGAGGGGCGTGCAACCAAGGTTGAAAGCCTTTGTCATAAACGATATCTTCACCTTCTGTTTGGTAAACTGGAGCGATATGAAATCCCCACTTTGAACTTAACTCTTGGTTATACTTAAGGCTATAATGGATAAGAATTTTTTTTCCTTCAAAGCCAAACTGTTTATTGATGTCGTATGTCCATGCTTGAGCTCTGTTGTAGCATTCACTATTACTTTCAAAAGAAGTATTCATTGAGTCCCATAGCACCTTACCTTCTTGCTTTGTAATATCTGTGGACTGATGACCTTGCAGTGGCGACACCTGAGCAAAGGCCAGTGTAGAACTCAAAAGCGTAAACGCCAAAATAGACTGTTTCATGTTTTCTCCAAAGGGTAATAATAGTGTGGTTCTTATAACACGTGACACCTTTTCAAGAAAGAAAGAAGCTTGATGGGTGTAAAAAGGTAATAGACAGCAAAAAGTGTCTGAATATTTTTCATAGTTAATTGTCATAGCGTTCAATAAATCGGATTTTTGAGCCATCGGGGGATAAAGATGTTCAAAGTTTCACTAGCGATTTCCATCGCTTTCTTAGGTTCGGCGCAAGCGACTTCGCCAAAAGTTATTTACGGTATTGATAATAGACAAGACGTTAAAGACGTTGAAAATGAAAAGTTACTTAAAGCTTCTGTAGCAGTTGCAGGAATGGTTGCAAAGTATTCGTATTCATCAAAGCGAGTGTCTGGCGTACAAACTATTTCTTTCACGGATGTGACCTTACTTTCAGATTCTTGGGGTGCAGATGTTTGCCGGGATGAAAGATTTGCTGATCAACCTACAGTTGCAAATTGCACGGGGTTCTTTATCGGTGAAGATAAGCTGGTTACCGCTGGTCACTGCCTTTTAGATGGTGATGGTGTGATTGAAAACAAGACGAATGATAATTGCAAGAATAATGATTGGGTTTTCAACTATCAAATTAATAAAGGCGAGTCTAAAGTTAAGCTCAAAGATATAAGCGCGAGTCATGTTTATAGTTGTAAGAAAGTTATCTTTGCTAAGGTCACGGGTAAGTCAGATTTTGCCATTATTCAACTTGATCGCAAGGTCAAAGACATTAGTCCTTTAAAGCTTAGAAAAGAGGGGAAGGTTAAAGTCGGTGATAAATTAGCTGTTATTGGGCATCCAAGTGGATTACCAAAAAAGGTTGCAGCTGGCGCTGAAGTTTTAAAAACACAAAGAAAAGAATACTTTGTTACCTCTCTTGATACATTTGGTGGAAACTCAGGTTCACCTGTTTTCAATACAGAATCCATGGAAGTAGAGGGGATTTTGGTTCGTGGAAAACAGGACTATATTTACTCTAGTCGATCTTGCCAAAGAGTGAATATTTGCTCCAGTGATGGTAAAAGATGTTTAGAGGACGATGGTTCTCTTGAAGGTGAAGAAGTTTCAAGAATTTCAGAACTCAAGACCTTTCTCTAGTTTAAAGAGTTTGCCACATTGATTACTTGACCACTTTTAACATACTGACCAAGGTCATTAAAGGTGGTCCCTCTTGTGGTAATGATATTCTTTATATCTATATGATCAAAATTTGGATTATCGCTTTTAATTAAAGCAGCAAGTCCGGATACTATTGGGGTGGCCATACTTGTCCCTGTTGAGTTTGCATACGTTTGTGCATTTTGATCACAAGGTCCATTACAAAACGGGATTCCCGTTGAGAGGAGCCCGCCATTTGTTGAAGATCCACCTGGGGCAGCGACATCAACAGTCTCTCTTCCAAAATTCGAATAATTTGCAATGACATTATTTTCATCAACACTAGCAACCGAAAGAATATTGTCCGAATCAAGATTAGCTGGATAGATTGGGGTCTGATCATTACAGTCTCCCAGACCATCATCTCCTCCGTTTCCAGCAGCGGCAATGATTAAGGCACCATTGTCACGGGCCATACTAACGGAGCTTAGGAGGCTTTGTAGGTCACTTCCTGCACTTCCTGCTCCAGGGCCACCCAGAGATAGGTTGATGATATCAGCGCCCATATCGAGGGCGTAGAGGATTCCTGCTGCAATAGTGGCCAGATCACCTCGACCACCACCTGAGAGGACTTTAACGGGTAAAATTTTGGCCTTTGGAGCTATTCCACCAAAAGTTCCAGCCGCTAAACCGGCGACGTGGGTTCCATGACCATTGTCATCAATAGGAAAAGCATCCCCATTGTAAAAGTCCCAGCCGACATAGTCATCAGCATATCCATTGGCATCGTCATCTTGAGAGTTTCCCTGATTTCCATGTCTGTCAGCTTCATTAGTGGCGATATTCGGTGAGAGGTGAGGGTGGTTGTAGTAAACACCTGTATCGATAATGGCAATTGTTACTCCTGCGCCTTGGTTTCCTGAAAGCGTTAATCCATTAACTTGTTGAAGATGAGGGAAGTATCGCCCTGATGATGAGTTTCTATACTGAGGAGTGTGTGAGCCATAGTATTGATCGTCGCCAATATTGAGAGCCGTTGTTGTTTCACTACTGATAAGCTGTCTTTCATAAACGATATTATCTGTAATCTTACTTTTTGGTATGAGGGCTTTTAGATCATCTTTTGAAATGCCATAGTATTCGATGAGTCCTCTTTTTTCATTTATCACTCTGTAGGATAGTCCATGAGTCTCTGACAGGGACTTTGCTTGAGCTTTGGTGCTACAACTGGCAATAAGCCCAGCTGAGTCTTGAGTCTTAGGGGCTGAGAAAATCTCAGAAACACTTTTACCACATGAACTCAAAACAATGAGCATGCATAGTAATGAAATCCTTTTCATCTATCCATCCTTCGAAGACTATTCCTAAGTCTTCACGAGATATGTTGCAATAGGTATACCATTCATTTTTACTAAATTTTATGAGGTTAGGATTGCCCTAGGGTCAAAGTGGCTGCAATTATACGGCACCGGCAAAATATTCCTATCAATTAAAAAAGAAAGTTAAAATTAATTGTAAAGTTAATTGGAAGCCTGTCGAAATGGTACTTGTCTGCGCCACTTATGGCACAACAAAATTTATACTAGAGCAGGAAGCTTATCAATTTCTCACGCCGAGCAAGTTGAGTATCCCGGATGATACTTTTACCGTTCCAAGGAGGAATTTAATATGGGTTTCCGTATCAACACAAACATCTCATCTATTGCAGCTCAACGTTCACTTTCAAAAAGTAATGCTCAAACGGAAAATACGTTAGCGAAACTGTCCAGTGGAACGCGAATTACAAAAGCGGCAGACGATGCTGCAGGACTAGCAATCAGTGAAAAATTAAAAGCAAATATGAGATCAACTCAACAAGCAGACAGAAACGCGAATGATGGTATCTCTCTTATTCAAACAGCCGAAGGTGGTTTGGATGAAGTATCTTCAATGCTTACTCGTCTTCGTGAACTTTCAATCCAATCAGCTTCAGATACTGTCGGTGATACGGAAAGAGGGTTTACTGATATGGAATATCAAAACTTAAAACAAGAAATTGAGAGGATCTCACAAGTTACTGAGTACAACGGAACAAAGCTTCTCGATGGAAGTGGGGATAAACTAGACTTTCAAATTGGTATCAACAATGATGATTTTCAAGATAGAATCTCATTCGATGCTCAAAAAACAAATTCTTCAATGGCAGGATTAGGGATTGACGGAATAGGCGTTAGCTCTAAAGAAGGTGCTCAAGAGTCTCTTGCGGTACTAGATTCAGCAATTGAAAACGTTTCAGGTCAAAGAGCAAACTTAGGTGCACTACAAAATAGATTGATTAGTACATCTAACAACCTTCAGACTTCAAATGAAAACTTAAGTGCAGCAAACTCTCGAATCAGAGACGTAGACTACGCTAAAGCTTCAGCTGAAAACGCTAAAAACAATATTCTTAATCAAGCTGGGACTTCAGTGCTTGCTCAGGCAAATGCTCAAGGTCAAAACGCATTAAGACTAATTGGCTAATAAAAAGAACATTTAAAAAGCTTGAAGGCCTCGACAATGTCGGGGCTTTTTTATGAGAAGAAGTTATTCAGCCGCTATAACTTTGTTGATATTACAGCTTTTTCTCTCTTTCGATTCTAAAAATTGATAAGAGATTTTTTTAACAAGTGCTGTTTTCGATCTATAGTTTTTAAAAGGGACAAAATTGACTGAGTCTTTTGTTGCACCTGAAAATTTGTACGGGCCTGTTCCTATAGGGTAGAGTGTATAAAGGTTTTTATCGGGCATTTTTTTTGAAAATTGATAATATTCCTGTGATCTTATACTTGCTGAGGCTTCACTTAAACCAGCGTATACATTTTGAAATGAATCCTTTCCTATGATTGTCAGTATCCTGTCATTGACCTTGTTAATGGATTCAATGTTTTTAATAAAATAATTTTTTTCCTTTGGAGCATTGTTTAAACTGAAAATTATATCATCTGTTGTTAAAGACCTCGTCGGAGTAAAGTATTTATTGGAATGAAATGAAATATCTTTTTTGATTTTAATGTGAACAATCTTAGAACTTGTCATACTTATCTCTTCAATAAGAACAGGAAAATACTTCTTTTTGGTAGAGTCATATCTAACAAGTCCTTGATAGATTTTTGGAAATAGAATCCCATCGATCTCCGATATTGGAGCACTCTTGGTTTCTAGACATATTGAGAGGGTTTCTGCAGTCACGGTCGAGGAGAGAATGAAGAGAATTAAGAATATCTTCATAGTTTAACCATCCTAAACCCTTATAAGTGGATTTCCTAGTAAATTTTTATTAATAGTTGAAGCTAAGTGACGAGAATAACGAGAATTAAAATAATTTAAGAAAAAAAAGGAATTAATTGCCTCTTTAGTATTAAGTAAATCTCCTTTAATCCGAAAAGAATATAACCTGGCATTAACGCACAGGCTAAGACATTAACAACCTATTCCGAGCAGAATGCTCATCTCCCTTATGGTTTGAGGAAGAGTTCAAGGAGTGAAAGAACGATTTAAACATGGAGGTAATATGGGTTTCCGTATTAACACAAACGTTTCGTCTATTGCAGCACAAAGATCACTTTCAAAAAGTAATGCACAAACAGAAAGTACACTAGCAAAAATGTCCAGTGGAACACGAATTACAAAAGTCGTCTGACGATGCTGCTGGTCTAGCAATCAGTGAAAAATTAAAAGCACAAATCAGATCAACTAAACAAGCAAACAGAAACGCTAATGATGGTATCTCTCTTATTCAAACAGCCGAAGGTGGTTTGAATGAAGTATCTTCAATGCTTACAAGACTTAGAGAACTTTCAATCCAATCAGCTTCAGATACTGTCGGTGATACGGAAAGAGCGTTTACAAATATGGAATATCAAAACTTAAAACAAGAGATTGAAAGAATCTCTCAAGTTACTGAGTTTAACGGAACAAAACTTCTCGATGGAAGGTGGAAAACTAGACTTTCAAATTGGTATCAACAATGATGATTTTCAAGATAGAATCTCTTTCGATGCTCAAAAAACAAATTCTTCAATGGAAGCATTAGGAATTGACTGAATAGACGTTAGCTCTAAAGAAGGTGCTCAAGAGTCTCTTGCGGTACTAGATGCAGCAATTGAAAACGTTTCTGGTCAACGAGCAAACTTAGGTGCAATACAAAACAGATTGATTTCTACAAGTAACAACCTACAGACTTCAACTGAAAACTTAAGTGCAGCTAACTCTCGAATCAGAGACGTAGACTACGCTAAAGTATCTGCTGAAAACGCGACTAACAACATTCTTAATCAAGCTGGTACTTCAGTGCTTGCTCAAGCAAATGCTCAAGGTCAAAATGCATTAAGACTAATTGGCTAATAAAAAAACATTTAAAAAGCTTGAAGGCCTCGACAATGTCGGGGCTTTTTTATGTAATTGTTACAAAACCATCAAAAATTTCACTGTCTTATCAAGGGTTTGGTAAGATTTCTTATGTTTAAATGTATCTTTTTGTCTCTAATTCTTTTAGTGAGCTCTTGCGGTGTGAGTGTACGTAATACAAAAGATATGGAAGTTGAAGTTGTGGACATTTCAGATGGAACACCCACACCACTTCTTCAGGAAAAAACTCCTAAGGATTGTGATCTAGAAAAAGTTTTTAAAGCAAATATCTATAACGACTATAAACTGCGAGATCAAAAGATCTCCCCAATTAATTCCTTAATAAGCTCTATTCATTTAGGCGGAGAAAAAGAAGTCTTTAAAAGTGCCATCGGTTTTAGGCATCGATCACCTTTGAGTTTACTGGGCAGAAGTTTTAAGCCTTGTGGTGGTCATGACTATACAAAAAGTAAATCTTACCAAGGTGCCGCGGCCAGTGCTCTTTACAGCTTTTCAAAAATTGATCAGATAAAGCATCTCCTTCCTACAGCAATTTCAAAAGTAAGAGTGAGAGTCTCTACGAAAGTTCGAAATATATATGAGAGATCTGAAAGTGGTGTCCTCGTTAGAGAAGAGAAACAACTCATTAATAACGCATTTTATAGTTCAAAAGATAGAGAAATTATCTTCGTGCCACAGGGGACCCCAGATTATGGGCTTACACCCTTTTCTGGAATACCAATGTGGGAGATACCTTTTGTTGGGGCCCATGAGTATGGCCATCATATTTTTTCTCACTTTATGACAAATTTCTTACAAGATGAACAAATCAGTCACTCAGCTAGGGTGTGCTTTGATAGTCATTATGATGGCGCTAGTAATGTGAGACAGGTTGAATTTGTCGATATTATGAAGTCACTAAATGAAGGTTTAGCAGATCTTTTTGCTCGATTTGTTATAGATGAGAAAATAGTCATGAAAGGTTTGACGTGCTTAGAGAAAAATCGTGATGTCAGCGAAAATGAATTTGCTAATGGAGAGCCTAAGATTTTAAATTCTCATTCTCTTGGAGAATTTTTCAGCAGTAGAAAAATTGGTGCGATTGACTGCTTAAAGAGTGTCAATTTCCAAGATACTCATACAATAGGTGCCGTTATGGCCAATGCGTTTTTTCGAGTTTTGGATGAAGGTAAATTAGACACCAAAGATAAACTTGATTTCATATACACTTACTTACAACAGATTAATTCAAGATATTTTGAATTAAAGAAAATGAGCTTAGAAGATGCCTTAGAGGAGCTCTTTTTGATGGGATTTACAAAAGCTGAATCAAGTGTTGGTCTAAGCCAAAGTCAAAGATGTGGCTTCATATCTCAAAGTTATCCAAGCTTACACTCGTACTATTCTTGTAAAAAATAGGTTATAGTGCATAGATGAAAAATACCGTTAGAGATGCCGTTTCCCTTATATTTATCTTCGAAGACAAAGTCTTTGCGATTGTTCGACAAAATTTTCTGCGAGCTTTCCCCGGTTATACAGCATTTCCTGGGGGAAAGGTTGATCTAAGCGATCGAGAGGCCAAAGACTTTCTCATTGAAGCTGCAAGACGAGAGGCTTTGGAAGAGCTGGATTTTGATATACTTTGTGATGACGTCTCTAGAATCGATTATATCGGAAGGGCTTTATCTCCTAAATTCAATCCACTCAGATTCAATACCCATTTTTATAGAATCAAATTAAAAGTTTCTCCTAGTTTTAAAGTTGATACCAATGAAGCAAAAAGTTTTCAGTGGTTGAGACCCGCTGAGCTTCTTGAGTCTTTTGATAGAGGTGAGAGACTGATGGTCCCACCGGTAAGATATTTTATTGAACATCTTGATAAAGATTTAGACTTTGAAGGGGAGCTCTCCTTTGAAGATCGTTATAATTTTGATGTGGAAGTGCCTTGGATTGAACCCATTCGCAATTTTATTCAAGTGATGCCAAGATCTCTTACTGTTCCTCCTGCCGATAGAACTAATGCTTTTTTAATTGGAAATGAGAAAAAAGTTCTAGTTGATCCAAGTCCTATGAGCGAGGAGGAGTTGGATAAATTTCTTTACACTATTAAAGACTATACGATTGAAAAAATAATGATTACCCACCATCACGGAGACCACCACAAGTATGCTCCATTAATAGCGAGAAAATTTAATTTAGATATTCATTTGTCTGAGGATACTTTTAATCGGATTACAAAAATAAATGCTGAGTACTTTGAAGGAATTACTGTCCATTTTCTTAAAGAAGGTGATGTTTTATGTTCTTGGCTTGATGAGGAAGTCATTGTCGTTGAAGTTCCAGGCCATGATGAAGGTCAACTTGCAATTATGCCTCGATCAAAGAAATGGTTTTTGGCCGGAGACCTTTTTCAGGGAATTGGAACTGTTGTCGTCGGTGGTGATGAAGGGGATATGACAAAGTATTTTAATACTCTTCAAAAGGTTATTGAGCTCGATCCAAAATGTGTTATTCCTAGCCATGGAATCGCTTTAGGTGGAACAGAGATCTTAAAGAAAACCTTAGAACATAGAAAATTTAGAGAGGAGCAAATTAGAGAGATGCTCGATAAAGGAATGAATATCGAAGAGATGTTAAAGTCTATTTATTTTGATATCCCTGAGAAAATTTTAAAGTACGCTCGGGCCAATATTGTTTCTCATATAAATAAAATAAAAAAGGGAGTCTGATGACTCCCTTTCTCATTTATCATTGATCTTTTAATTACTTTTTAGCAGCAAACCAACATAGTGGTCTAACACCAGTTTTGTCACCATTTGCTCTATAACAAACACCTTCGTCTTCGTTACTTTGGTGAACATCATCAGCATCTAATTCAGCACAAATCGCACCAGCGAAATATGTATCTAGTCTACATTGAGTTCCTGGGTGAGCATCGTCAGTTTTTGAAACAACCTTTGAGTCAGGTGTTGTAAACTTTGGAGATTCAGGTTGCTTTCTTAATTCTTGGAAAAGTCTTGCTGTACTCATTCCAGCCATTGCACCTCTTTGACAAAGAGCTTGGTCGTCAGCATTGTTAAACTGAGTCGCACAAGTTGAAACAACTGCTGCTGGAACCTGAACTTTTGCCATGATCTCAATATTGTTATCATTTCTAAAAGTTTTTCTTAGACATTTTAATGTTGCGAAATAGTCAGACTGACCTTCGTTTGAAGCCCATGAAGACATCCAGCTTTTCTTTTTAGGTGCTCCACCGATGTGGTGACCTAATTCATGACAGACAACAAGTGCAAAACCATCAGGTGTAATTGCTTGGTGTCTTGCTAGACCTCCAAACATTGCCACATTCCAAGTTCCGCCACGTCTACTTGCGTATGCATTGACAGTACCGTCTTCCCAGTTTCTTTCAACTTTAAGCTTTCCGCCCATTGAAGAAACGATAGGGTCATAAACAGCAAGAACACTGTCGATAACTTCGTTAAATTTTACTTCATCTAGATTTGAATTAACCATTGATTTTGCATCTGTGCTGATCCATTCGTTGTTTTCTGGAAGGAGACCTTCTTTACCATCGATTGTACATGTGAATGCAGGAACTGCTAGGATACTTGAGATTGCCGTCGTGAGCATAATTTTTTTGAACATATATTCCTCCGTGAATATTTTAAATTTCTTCAGTCCTTATATTTAAAGAAATAAACTATTCGTTGTAAAATAAATTTAACATCTGTAAGAAGTTGTTTGAACTGACAGCTATATGTAAAAGGAAAATATGCCATGAAGAAATATAAACTTATCTTTTTCGTACCAAAAGAATCGGCCAATTTAGTAAAGAAAACTATTTTTGCAACAGGGGCGGGGTGTATTGGAAACTACTCTCATTGCTCTTTCGAAACATTGGGAATGGGTCAGTTTAAACCCTTGCATGGCTCTTCTCCTGCTATAGGTAGTCAGGATAAATTAGAAACAGTGCAAGAGCTTAAGGTGGAAATATTAGTTTTAGAAAACCAAATGCAAGGTGCTCTCGCTGCCTTAAAGAATTCACACCCTTACGAGGAAATAGCTTTTGAAGTTTATAAAATAGAGGATCAGTTTACTCTAGATTAAAGTTTTTTCTTGTTTTTCCGATAAAGAAGCTCAGGTATGAGAAAGTACCTTGAGGAGAAAACATGAAAAATCTATGTCTTTTCTTATTATTTTTATTGGTTTTACCGATAAGTTTAATGAAGAAGAGTGATGCTCAAAATAGAGCTGAAGTTTTTGAACACCCTTATCGAGAGTTTTCTGTCATCTTAACCGAGGGCGGATATTTTCCACAGAAGATTGTGGCTTTTGAAGGAGACAAAATTAAATTATTTGTCACTTCAACGATTGATAAACCGGAGTGCTTAGTTGTTGAAGATCATAAGATCTTTTTAGAAGCGACTAAGGGAAAGATCACCCATGGTGAATCGGTGTTTAAAAAAGCTGGGGAGTACAAGTTTTATTGTCCCTCTAGTCACTACAAAGGTTTGATCACGGTTCTTAAAAAACCTACGGAAAGTAAAGAGCCTGAAAGTATAATGCCCACAAGGGAAGTTGCGAGTGAGAAACCAAGCTACTGGACCCCAAGGGACTATGATTGATTAAAGAACAACGAAAAGGAAACAAATGAGTTCAGTTTTTCAAGATGCCATTGGTACGCTGCTTGCTCCGATAAAGAATTTATTGGAAAATCCAGAAGTATCTGAGGTCATGATTAACGGTCCCTTTGAAATCTTTGTTGAACAAAAAGGTCTTGTCTTTAAAGTCGAAAATAAATTTCCAGATGAAGAAGCCCTTATGGCTTCAATGCGTGCCATTGCTCAATCTGTTGGGCGAGTAATCGACGCTGATAATCCAAGATTAGATGCAAGGCTACCCGATGGTTCAAGGATAGCAGTTGTTATCCCTCCTATGGCCAAAAGTGGTACGACTGTAGCGATTAGAAAATTCTCCGAAGAAAAGCTTGGTCTGAAAGACCTAATCGACTTTGGATCTCTATCTCAAGATGGTGCAAGATTTTTAGATTGTTGTATGTACCTTGGAAAAAATACTCTCGTCTCTGGTGGAACGGGCTCTGGTAAAACGACAATGCTCAATGTTCTAGGTTCTCGTATGCCAAAAACTCAAAGACTTATTATTATAGAAGACGCGGTAGAGCTGCAAATTCACGCTGAGCATGTTGTTCAATTTGAAACGCGAAAAGAAGATCCTGTTCGTGGGATTAAAGGTGTCACAATTCGTGACCTTGTTGAATCTGCACTTAGGCTTCGTCCCGATAGAATTATTGTCGGAGAGGTTCGTGGACCCGAGGCTCTAGATCTTCTCAATGCCATGGGAACTGGTCATGAGGGGAGTATGGGTACAGTTCACGCCAATACACCACTGGATGCTTGTACTCGTTTAGAGACATTGTGTCTGATGGGTGAGACAAGAATTCCAGCTGATGCTATTAGAAAAATGGTCGCATCATCACTGCAACTTATTGTTCAATGTTCTCGTTATCACGATGGTGGACGACGAACATCTCATATATCAGAAGTTCTCGGAGTCGATGAGCATGGAAGATATATAACAAAAGATATTTTTAGATGGATTCAAACGGGTAAAGATCCTGAAACAGGGCGCTTTATCGGAGAGATGGTGCCATGCGGATATATTCCTTCATGGTTTGAAGAATTTGTTTCCAATAAACTTCCCTTTCCAAAATCAAAATTCAAACCAGCAGAGTGGGCTATCCCGTATATTGTTGCGGATAAGAAAAAGCAGGCAGCTTAAAGGTCATAATGTGATTAAGTGGATTCTAATTTCTTTATTTACTCTCAACTTATATGCGCAAGTTTTGGATAGTGAAGATATTATCAATTCAAAGAAATACAACCGTGTGAATATAAATCTCTGTAAAGAAAGTAGCTTAGGCTGTGTTCCATCAGTCTCAGTAGATACCGAAAAGTTTAATCTTGATATAACAAGCCTTGATCCGCATAAACTGGATGGATTTCAGAAAATGAAAGAAGCTGGTGTCTCACTTGGGATGACGGTTGATAGTTATGGTTTCATCTCCAAAGAGAAAGGTCATATGCCAAACCCCATGGTTGAACAAAATATTTTTAAATATGTTTATAAGACAGATGCAAAATTAAGAATTTGTCATCTAGAGCAGACAACCCAAGCTCTAGGCTGTGCAGACAGTATTAGCATGAAAGTGGATCGAAAAGATATTGAGGCCACAGCCGACTATAGTAAAGTTTCTATTAGCAAAGATGACTATCTCAACAAACTAGCATTTGTTGTTGGATATTACACTTTAGAAAAAGGGCATATGCCAAATCCCATGGTAGAGCAGCACGTTTTTAAAGTGGTAAAAGTAACCTTCAGTAGTGCCAATGAGAATGAGATCTCGGATGATAGCATGAGAGATGTGGTTATTAAGAATCTCTTTGGGACGCCTTCAAGTGCTAGCGAGCAGCCTGTGCAGCCCGTTAGAGTGGATCAAGAATAGGTTTTCTCTCTCCTCATTTACCAATTTAAAGCCTAAGCCTTTACCAGATTTTTCCATGAAGAAAAGAGACTCATTAACTATATGCGCCGCCCTGTGTGTAAGATAGATGCTTAAGTTAAACTAGCTCGAAATTATTAAGTTAAGGAGATATATTATGAGTAAAATTAAATCAATTCAGGCGCGTCAAATTCTAGATTCTAGAGGAAATCCAACGGTTGAAGTAGACCTCGTGACAGAGGATGGCAAGATGGGAAGAGCCTCTGTTCCGTCTGGAGCTTCAACGGGATCTAGAGAAGCATTAGAACTTCGTGACGGCGATAAATCTTACTATCTTGGAAAGTCAGTTAGAAAAGCTATCAGTAATATAAATGAAAAAATAACTCCGAAACTAATTGGTATGGAAGTTAGTGATCAAAGAGCCATTGATAATAAAATGAATGAAATTGATGGAACAGATTTTAAAAATAATCTGGGTGCCAATGCAATGCTTGCTGTGAGTATGGCCGCAACTCGTGCCGGTGCTCTAGAAGCAAACAAGCCACTTTATCGTTATCTATATGAGGATTTAAAATGTCCAAACCCAGTAGGGTACTTAAGACTTCCTGAGCCACTTATGAATATTATAAATGGTGGTGAACATGCTTCAAACAATTTAGATATTCAAGAATTTATGATTGTTCCTCATTTAAAAGGAAAGCCATTTTCAGAAAATCTCCGTGCTGGTGTTGAAGTTTTTCATCATCTGAAAAAAGTTTTAGAGGCAAAAGGTTATAGCACTAATGTTGGCGATGAAGGAGGATTTGCTCCTAATCTTCAGTCGCAAGATGAAGCTTTTGTTTGTATTGAAGAGGCCGTTAAAAATGCTGGCTATAAATTTGGTGAAGAAATTTCTATAAGTCTAGATTGTGCGGCTTCTGAATTTTATAATAAAGAAAAAAATGTCTACACAATGGAAGGGAAAGAATTTACAAGTGATGAGATGATTAAGTACTACGATGGACTTATCAACAGACTTCCCATTTATTCAATTGAAGATGGGTTAGATGAAAGTGACCACGCAGGCTGGACGAAGAAGACAAAAGAGATTGGTTCAAAAACTGTTTTAGTAGGAGACGATTTATTTGTAACCAATGAGAAGATCTTTTCAAAAGGAATTAAAAATGGCGAAGCCAATGCTATTCTTAGTAAAGATCAATCAGATCGGAACGATTTCTGAAACTTTTGATACTCTTCAAACCGCTTATGACAACAATTATAAAGCTGTTATCTCCCATAGATCAGGAGAGACTGCTGATAACTATATCGCCGATTTGGCAGTTGCAAGTGGGGCTGGTCACATCAAGACAGGCTCTGCAAGCCGCTCAGATAGAATTGAAAAGTATAACCAACTTCTTCGCATTGAAGAAGAATTGGGAAGTGCTGCAAAGTTTGACGTCATTAAATAGCTAAAATTACAAGTAGGGGCAGGAACTATCTGCCCCTATATTTATTTTTCTTGTAATAATCCAAGGTTCCATTTTACAATAGTATAGAGCGATGTCTGCTTGCCTCTAAAGGAGGATAGTATGAATGAAAAACTCTTTGTCGGTTTAACTTTCAGAAGTGACGACAACCTTGCCCGCAAGATTGAAGGCTTTAGAAAGCGCTTTGATCACAACTACACTAAAGCATCTTTTTCTCACATGTCTCTATTAGCGCCTTTCGAAATTCAAGCCGAAGATCTTGAAAGCTGCAAAGATGAATTGAGAGAAGAGTTAGATAGCTTTTTCTTTGGTCAAGAGTCCCCACTGAAACTGAGCTTTACGGGTGTCAATTTTCTCCAAACCAAAAAAAATAATATTCTTTATCTAAACCCAGAGTTCTCTCCGGATTTAGAGCACTGTATGGATCTTGTTCGTGATATCTGTACTTCTTTTATTCCACGTAACGTTAAGTACAAGGCCAATCCAAAACAATTTCTTCCTTTAGGATCATTTAAACAAACAGATCCTCTCATTGAAATTATGGATGCTATTAAAGTGGAGTTTGAAAATAATAGTGATCTGACGATTACTGGAATTTCATTATTTAGAAAGAAATATGGAATTTGGACAACAGAGGAAAATTTGATCTCTTTTAAGAACACAAAAGACATCTTTTTACAATATCAGAGTACTGCCATATAATAATGGAATGCTAAAACTTCTGTTATTATTTTCTCTCTCTTTTGGTGCTGTGGCGCGATCATACATCAATAAGACTGAGACTCTTGATGAAAAGGGCACCGAGTTTGGTGCCAATACAACTTTTTTTATTCCAACTCAATTTTCAAATGATAATGGCGAAGTGGAAGACTTTGAAGAGAATGAAGGTTATTTCAGAACAGATCTTCTGCTAGATTTTAAGTACGGATTCACAAGCCAACTGCAAACAAGTATTGGTGCCAATTTTAGACTCGTCCAAGCCAGTGGTACTTTTGATAATGAAGAAAAAAAGCTTTCTGCCTCCGGTCTTGAATCTATTATTGTTCAATTAAAGTATTCGTTTCCCATGGTTAATCAGCTCCAATATTCATTCGAAGTCAATTATAGAAATGCCACCTATGACAATGAGTACTTTGAAGTGAGTGAAGTTCAAGAGGTGCCAGAGGCGACGGCCATAGGCGAGGGGTCCACGGAGTTATCAGCTGGTGGTGGCTTTACCTTTATGACCGAAGATCAAAATTTCTTTTCGGGAAGAGTATTGTATAGAAACCCTGGAGAGAAACTTTCATCCGAGATTTATTCCGAAATTGAAGTCGCTTTTGCTTGGCAATATTTTACTATGCTTTTTGGCGTTGAAAATGTTTATTCTCTTAATCAAGATGCATTCTCTGATGATCCTGAAGAAAAACCACAGCTTTCTCGAGCGAGTTCACCAGAGTTTAATAGTATAAATAGAAGTTGGACAGCTCCCTATCTTGGTATCAATATTGGGATTGGCTCAATGTGGAGAGTAGAATTTAAAACGCTCTCAAGAATATCTGGAAACTCAACTGTTTTAGGAAATGAATTCTTACTAAACCTGGTAAGAAGAAAATCTAGTAGTAATAACTTCAAGCAGTTTGATGCTGAATTTAAAGAGTACCAATATGAAGGGACGATTACGAAAGTGTCAAAAAGTAAAAGGGCTGTCTCAGTCGATATGGGTTTAGAGACGGGTGTCGATAAGGGATCAAAAGTAGACTTTTACTTTTTTGATTATTTAGAGGGAAACCAATTGATTGCATCAGGTTATGTTGTTAAAGTTGGGGCTTCAAAGTCGATTGTTAAAATCACCAAAAAGTTTTCAAAGCAAAAGTTAAAGCCTGGAGTTATTGCTCGCGCTGGGTTAATCCGTTAAAAAACTCACTTAATTCATCAAGGCCAATCGCCTGATCTCTATCACTCACTGATTCAGAAGGATTAGGATGAGCTTCTATCATGACACCATCAAAGTTCATGGCCACAGCAGCTTTCGCTAGAGGAATAACAAAACGAGCTTCCTTAGTTCCGTGACTAGAATCGATAATGACTTTAAATCCAGCTTCGCGGGCCATAAGAGCATTTATAAAATCAAGACTCACTCCTGTTGGAGAGGTATAAGATCGACTTCCTCTTTCACAAAGAATAATTTTCTCTTTTGGAATTCCACCACTCATAAGATAATCAGCAGAGGAGAGCCACTCTTTTTGAGTATTTGAAAAACCTCTTTTTAAAAGCACATAATCATTTTTAAAATTCATAGAGACATATTTTAGAAGTTCAAAGTTTTGCATATTTCTTGCACCAATTTGAATCACCGAAGCAACATCTTTTAATTTATCAAAATGCTCATTCGAACAAACCTCACAGACATACTTAATCTTTGGGTATGAGGACTTGAGCTCTTTTAATATAGAGATTCCCTCATCTGCAAGACCTTGAAAAGAATTTGGGTTTGTTCTCGGTTTAAAAACCTGAGCGCGAACATAGGTTAAACCAAGATTTTGTGCCACCTTGAAGACTTCTTCAATTTGCTCACGGCTTTCCATTGAGCAGGGTCCAACTATATTAAATCTCTGAGTTTTATTGTTCATTATTCATCTTTTAAGTGCGGTAAATTATTTAAGTCTTTGTAAGTTCGCCAAACTATATTAAAATTGAGGTATAAATATTTATTTTTTTTATGACAAGGATTATTTCATGATTAGGTCGAATTTGATAGCTTTAAGCGTTATCTTAAGCTTTTTCTCACTTTCGGTGAACGCAAAGACGTTTTCCAACCAGTACATTCAATTTGATCTTCCAGCAGGTTGGCAATGTGCAATTGAAGGAAGTGAATGGGTTTGTCAGTCTGAAAATCAAGATAGAAGAAAAGAGGCGATTATCATTTTAGCCGCTAAGATTCGTGGAGAGCAAGACTCTCTTGCTGAGTATCAAGCTTATCTTAATAAAGGTAAAACCTATCAGCTACCAGGCGGTAAGATGCAAAGATCTGAAGCGAAGTATACGAAGCTTAAGCAAATCAATAACCATTCATGGGCAGACTCTTTGCACCTAGCATCTGAGGTTCCTGGATTTTATACTCGTTATCTTGCAACCGTTAAAGAAGATCTTGGTGTCGCTGTAACTTTCTCAGTCACTAAAGAGCTCTTTACATCTTATCAAGGTATTTTTGATAAAGTTGTTGCAACTCTTAGAGTCTTTAGACAAAAGAAACAAAACCTTGCTGATCTCAGACTTGGGAAGAAAAATGCAGGAGCAAATTTTGACGATGAAGTCTTCGCTCCTACAGATGGTCTTTCAGATATTGGAGTAGGAAGAAAGAGAAAGAAAGATGATGGAAGTGATACTGAAGACCTCATGATTTATGGAGGGATTGCGCTCGCAGCTCTTTTCGCCCTTAAGAAGTTAAAGGGTGGCAAAAAAGGTAAAAAATCAAAAAAGAATAAGAAATCTTAAATAGCCAAATATAGTGGTCAAAATGTAGAGAGCTAAATCAACGATTTCCTTGTGTTATCAGTGGTTTGGCTCTTTTTAGTTAAGGCGAAAGACGTCTATTGTTAAAATGAGTTAAACCAAACACTGGAAATAATTATGAAAAACACTCTAAAAAATTCTCTGAAAAGACTTACAACTGGATTTGTATCTTCTGTGATGATGCTGAGCTTTGTCCTTATGCCGATTCCAAGGGTTGGAGTCGTTTATGCGCAGGATACAGTTGCAGCCCGACTGTAGAACTGATGAGCAAGAGCGATGGAGAGTATTATGTTCCGGGGTGTGATTTTAATGATGCTTTGAAGGCAACTAGTTTTAAGTCTACTGCTAGGTACAACGAAAAGGGTGACAAAATATCTAGAAAAGCTTCCTGGATTTATTGAACAATATATTGTTGCTTTGACAGGTGTCATTTTAATCAATTCGTTAAACTATCAAAGATTATACAAGTACAACCCAATTGCATATGGGAGAGATTGTAAACAGTAGCTTTGGTGCTATGGTTGGTATACCTGTTGCTAGCACTGTCGGGTTTATCCTTAGTTGTTGGTGACTTAGTTTCGAATACCAAGTTTCAAAATTTGCAAAAGAAGCAACTGATCTGGCTTTTGTAGCCAGGCAAAAGATGGTTCAGATGAACAAATCCATGCACAAAAAGAAGATGATAAACAAATGAAGGCTTATGAGGCTTTGATTAAAATAATAGAGGGGCAGGTAGATGCTTTAAAAGTTAAAAAGGGAATGGCTTTAGCTTCTTCAATTGGCTACGGTGTTTCAGACGGAATTGAGATCGCTAATATGTTGTCGATGAATAGTATTTGCACAGCGGAGTGGGGAATTAAAGTTCCAAAAAAGGCTTCAAATCAAGCCAAGTTTGCTGCATTAGAAACCAAGATAATATCAGACATATCACTTGCTACTGCGCAGTCTACTGGGACATTTGGTACAGCCTCAGCTCTAGTTGGAATTTGTATTGGTGTAAAAGCTACTTCTATCACTGCCCGAGCAAATGAAGCTGCTGATGAAATTGCAGCTCAAGCACAAGGTCTAAAAGTTACTTTGGATACTGCTAGAAAGGGAAAAGAGCTAGTTTCCTCAACCAAGTTTTTAACTGATGTCGCTAAAATAAGCGGCAATGATCTTCTTGGTGATTCTTTAAGTAAAGGTTTTGAGCTTGGATCAGGGGCTGTGGATATTGCTATTGAGACTGCCGATGAAATAGCGGCTTCAGCGATTTCCGTTGCTACAGGAGCGCAGGTTATGAAATTGAAAGCAAGTAGCGTTGCTCTAGAGAAACAAGCTGAACTCTGTGTTCCTGCGGGACCGACAACAGGAATCCTTGCAAAGCAATATACTTCAGCATTGAGTATATATTTCAAAAAAGGTATGAGTTGCTGTGGCGGACCAGGTATTACGGTGCCAATTGAGCAAGCAATAGATGGATCAATGACTGATAATTACTATGAAGTCATTCAAAGTAAACTAGCAGATACGACAAAATCAACGATAATTAATAGGATTGTTAAATCTGTTGTAGAGTCAATAATTGGTGTTCCTAGAGATTTGCTTCCTACAAAAGGCTTAGAAATAGGAAAGAATGGAACTTTGCCAATCCAGGGGGTACCAGCAGCACCTGGTACTGCCTCTTTAAATAAAGACATCAAAGTTCGTAATCTGTTTGCTTTTGGTAAAAATGCAATGATGACACCGCAACTGGACAATAAAAAACTAAAGGAATTAGAGGATTCAAAGTTCTTTTTCAAAAATGCCTTCGAAGCACAAATTAGAAAAATTGCCTTCGAACAATTCCAGTTTAGTAAAAATATAAGTGCTCAAGATAATATTGATAAAATTGTAAAAATTAATTTAAAAGTTGATAAAATATTGAAAAATATTAATCAGTTTATAGAAGAAGAGTTCTATTATTTATACAAGGATCAAACTTTTGATCCTAAGAAAAAGAATTTTCAAAATATTTTAGCTGGTATTGTTGATTTAGTTGTTCCAAATGCAAATGCAGGATTGGGAGCAACTCTTATTGGTGCAGGAGTTTCTGCAGGAGCTGGTGCAATAGATGGTCCATGGTCTAGTGTTCTTAAATTGACGGGTAATATAGTCACTCTACATGGGATGCTTGGAAAATTTATGAAAAGAACGGGTTTAACCTCACCAATTGGACGAACCATAACTTGGGCAGCTTTGAGTGCCATGTCTGGGGTATCTTTTAAAATGACTAAAGACTCCTACGATCAAGCAAAGAAAAACCTAGAAATTGTGAAAAATGAAAAAGAGAAGTTCGAAAAATCAGCAGTTAATACGAACGGACTTGGAGAAGGTGGAGGAGGAGTTGATCTAAATCTCGCCTCTGTTGATCCAAATGATCCGAACGGATTCAAAGGCAAAACCGCATGTGTTCAGAAGAACGGAAGTGGTTACTCACCAGCTGTTTGTGGACCGACTCGCCCAAGGTCTAATTTTACTGTTCCATCCTTACAGATGGGAGCTAGTTCAGGTGCTGGATCTATTTATGTTCAAGGAGCGAACCTAATGAGTGATTTTAACTCTCTTGGAGCAAATGGAAAATTAACAGGTGATTCATTTGATGATGCGACTTTAGGTAAAATGGAGAGTTTAAATAATGCCATCCGTGCTAAGAACGATAAAAATAGAAAAGAGTACGATAAGATGATGAAAGGCGGAGATAAAAAGATCGCTGATAGTGTTGGATCTTTACAAGAAAGAGTCGCTAAAATTAGGAAAACGCTTCTTGATAATGCTGGAAGGAATCAAATTGGTGGGCTTCCGACGAAAAATATTGCTACGAATTCTGAAGAAGAGAAGAAAGAAGAAAAGAAAGACTCGTTGCCAACGGGATATAAAGTTCCAACGAGTCCAGCAGTTGCAACAACTCCCGGAATGGACCTAGATTTTGGAAGCGATGACGGCTCGTTTATGGAGGATCTAGGATCAGATAAAGAAGCGGTCTCAATGAGTGATTTTGAAATGAAGCACGACGATATCTCAAAGAAAAAAGATGTCTCAATTTTTAAGCTTTTATCAAAAAGATATATTTTAAGATATTCAAAATTTTTGGATGAGAAAAAACAATAGGGGAAGTTAAAACTTCCCATTATCTAATCATTTGCTAGAGTTTTATTAAGACTGATTTTAGCCTCTTTCCTTTTTTTAGCATTTTCGTATCTTCTTTTTTCCGTATCCGTTTGAGGGGAGACTTTAGGAACTGCGACGGGCTTTCCATACTCATCTAATGCCACAAAGGTGAGATAGGCTTTAGTTGTTTTTCTGACTTTACCCGTGTAGGGATTTTCACTTTCAACTTTTACACCTATGACCATTGAGCTTTTACCAGCGTAATTAATTGATGCTTTAATGATGACATGGTATCCAACCTTAATAGGTGAAAAAAAGTCTATGTCTGATATGTTTGCAGTGACAACAGGGTTCTCGCAGTGCTTGGTAGCAACCATTGCACCGGCGATATCAATCCAAGACATTATCTTTCCACCAAAAATAGTTCCATGGATATTTGTATCGCCAGGCATAACCATTTGGCGCATTTGAATTTCACTTTCGCTGGGGGACTTTGAATCTTTCAACTTATTTTCCTTTTAATCGAGGCAGTATATATGATTATTCCATCTATAACCAGCCGAGAATGGATTATACCCAGCCGGATCTTGATTGTTTGTTCCGCTATCATTTATCGAGTCGATAAAGCTAAACTCCGACCCTGATCCTTGTTGTTGACCTAGGCCTCCGATTGGTTCGGCGTTAAATGGTCCATAAGCTGCACCTTGGGTAAACGAACCACTTGTACAGTACTCTCGAGCGATATCCTGCATTTTATTAATGATTGTTGGTTCAAGTTTAGGTGTTCCGGTAAGTTCGTCAAAATCACTCTCTGTCAGAGGATTTTCGATCTCCTCACTCATACCTTCTCCCGATACAAACTTATTAAAATAGACATGAAGGTCAGTTCCAGGGGCGAGCATACATTTTCCAAGCCCACCACTTGAGCTATTTTGTCCAGATGCTGCAAATCCAGAGCAACAAGCCGTTCCGTCCTCAACGTTGAGATCAATTTGAGTCCCTAGAGGCTTACAGCACATGAACTCATCAGCTGAGAACACTGGTTCGTGATCAAGCAGTTGAGAGGTTGTAACATAAGGCTGATTGATATTGGTATAGTCCATGACCGAATCTCCAGCTAAGAATACACCAAATGGAGCCTTATCATTTCCGTACTCCAACTCATTACTTATAAAAGTATCGGGGTGTTGGTTAAATTCGTTGATATTAGTTAATGGCCCACCAGTAGTGGCTTCCTTAAAGATTCCAGGTACAAGCTTTTGATAATTATCATTACAATATAAAGGCTCATAATTAATTTGAGGAATACCTATGAGTTCAAGTTTCGAAAGCTTATCAAGATAATAAGTCGCATTCCCAGGTAGCGAGGATCTTCTGTGATCTGCAACTGAGCCTTGTGCAGGAAAAGCAGCATCTGAGACAGAGTCACTAGCAAGGACTGAAGAGTCCACCGTGACAGACTCCCAAAGCTCTGTTCCAGGAGCTATAAACTCGATAATAAAGTCTTTTTTATGTTTACCATATGACTGATCTTGATTGGTTACACCAAACGTGTAAGCGACTTTTAAAATCCTAGAGAATTTATCATACATGTAACAGCACGGATCAGTTCCTTGTACGGACACCGCTGCTGCACAAGCATTATTAAAGGCAGAAGTTGTTACGTCAGGAAGATCCGGTGAGCATATACCGTACCAACCTGTACCACTTGAACAATCTGTCCCAGGACCAGTTCCTTGAATAGGTAATTCGGCACATTGATTGTAGTAGTTTCCATCGATTGATCCTGCGCTATTTCGGCTTTCTAATCTGACAGTTACACCCGTAGTTATTGTTGAAGGAGTGATAAAGCCGTCTGATAAGTTTTCACCTAATAAATCATAGTCACCTGGCCATGTTATGAAAGACGGGAGGCTAACAGAGATGTTTCTCCTAGTAACCTCGTCTCTTGGCAGATTCCAATCCAGGTAAGTCAGAGGGTTAGTGTCAGCAGAGGACATTTCATTGAATGACCAAAGAAAATTACTCCAACTATCGTTATCAACCATCTCAAGTGGATCAGAGTGGAGTTTCATTCTTCCACTTTGACGATTCGGCCTTGGTTTTATAAGTCTTGGTTTTATAATTTGATTTTGTAGAGCACCCATTGCCTGAGAGCCCACATATTGGGAACAACCAGCTCCAGCAAGGCCAGGATCAAGACATGTATTTTGAGAGTCTTGACTATTTTGCCCAGGTGTTAATCCAAAAAATTCTGGATTTTCTGTGTTAACAAGAGGAGTTCTAAAGTTTAAACATTTAAAGTCATTAACATCAAGATTGAGGCGGTTAATTTGCCAGTTATTTGTCCCGTCAGCGAACTTTCTAATCCAGCCACCACCACAACAAGTTCTCGTTGCCGTCTCATTGATAACTTTCCACTGTTTACCTTGAAGGATATTATTAACTTCAACTAATTCATCATTACTATCTTTTTCAGTTGATGCGTTTGGCGGAGTAAAAAGAGCTTCACCTGTAACTGGATCGACACCTTCGTCTAGGACGCTAAAACGAGAGTATCTATCCGGATCGTTAGGGAAGGTACTTGCAAGTTTTCGTGAGTTTAGAGTTTCCGTAAAATTTGGAATTCCTGCAACACCAGGAGTTTTTTCTGTGTAGATTGTTATATCTTTTCCAACTTCTCTACAACAAAGGTTTCGTCTAATATTATAAGTGTTAAATGTTGGATCATTCACATTTCTAGGTTCATCAGCGCCTTGCCCACAAACTAAACTTTCAGTCCAATACTTTTTCTCAGCTTCATTACCAAAGAAAGCTGGGTTGATAATATCAACAAGCTCAGCGTGTTTATAGTTTGGAGAACAGTCTAGATCTGTGTGACAAACTGAACCGGCTCTTCTAAAACAGGCATCTCTGGTGAGGGTTGGCTCAAAGTTTACGCTAGAGCTACTGAGTGGTCTTCCTTCGATGAGTTTAAAAGCTGAATCATCTCGAAGGTCAGAAGCGGTTGTCGAAGAGTTTATAATAGCCGCTGGATTAATAGACTCTAAACCACAAGAGTTTTGACTATTTGCTAAGCGGCTTAGTTCAGTTGCCTTAAAGAGATCAGATGTATTGATAAAGCTATCTTTTGTAAATTCGTAATTTCCATCTGATCCAAGGACTGGACAGCTTGTCGTTTTCATCGAGCTAAAGAAAGCACTATTACATCCCGCAATTTGAGAGATGTAGTCTGTTCTATAGTCGGGATCAAAAGTTGTGTGTTGATCTGCCGGTTTCCAGTCTTGTGTGCCATTGATTCCAGCGAGGTTTCTTTTTGGAAGTTTTTTACCCGGGCGACAAATCCCAGCGTTTGTTCCAATGCCTGGGTTAGTGACTTCTAAGTTGTCAGTAATTGTGGTTTTAACATCCGTAGGCAAAGAAAAGAGTGCACTCACTCCATTGGCCATATATTGTTTAGGGCGTCCTAGAATATTTGCTTCTTGACCAAAAAGGTGATTCGCCGGCAAAGCAAGGTTCTCTAGAGGTTGACCATATCTTGCAATTTCATTATTAAAGACCGCATTTGTATCAAGATCTGCACAGTAAAAATTTGGTGCACAGGTAAGTGTTTTACGTAAGTTTTCATCAGCAATATTCTCATAGTCAGTTCGACAAGGAGAACCCGCTCCTCGGTAGACACATTTTCTAGAACTTGTGCCCGGTGGAAGAACTTGTTGGTTGAGAAGGCTTAAGATAGTGCCAGATCTTGGATCATTGGCAATTTCGTTGGCACCTTCTACTGAGAATTTAGGCCATGATGTTTTGATCGAATTGATATCGGCACATGCATATTCCCAGCCCAGCTGAGTAATACAGTCTGAATCAGTCTCACAGCGGTGACTTCTTTGACATTGACCGGCTTCATTTTGTCTTGGGTGATTAATACTTAAATCGATATTGTAATCATACTGAGCACCAGTTGTGATAAAGTCCCACTCTTGAACTGAAACTAGGTGATCGTTTGGAGAGGTTAGGTCACCAAAAGGTGCGTTAATAGCTAAGTAGAGCTTATTTGTTGTGGACTTTGCCACTCTTCCTTTACCGATAGCAAACCAGCTGACACCGTCAAAGGATCCAATGAGAGCACCTTTATTAAATCCAAACCAATCTCTTTGATAGCCATTAACATACATAGCGGCTTGTGTTTTAAGTCGGTTTAGTCTTTGAGATTTTTTTGAACTCAGTGATAGGTGAGAAAATGGAAGCATCGTTGGAGGAAGCCAACATGCTCTACCAAAGATTGTATCTTCGTAGTTTCCAAAAGTTGAATTTGATCCCCATGCATCTCTTTTGGTTGTGTGACCAATACTTGTGAGACCAACGCCATAGTTTGTGTTTGGATTTGGTGAGAAACTTGGAAACCAAGAGTCTTTCGCACACGTCGGACAAGGGGTATAGAAGCCATCAATCGTGGCGATATAATATTGCTTATCAAATTCAACATTAACTATCTTTGCAGGGACTGCTCCGGTTAGATTGACATTCATCTGTCCCAGTAGAGAGTTCATATTAAACTCTTTATTATCAGGAAAAAGTCTCTCATTATCTAAGTATCTAAATTCCGCGCCTTCTTGAACCCCGCTTGCTCCAACCGGAAGGTTTGCAACATCAGTGATTTCAATATCGTTACCGTTTGAATCTGAATTTTGATCAAAAAATCTGTGAGCAACGGATCGTGAAGGTACTAAAACATCGAGGTCTTGGAAGGGAAGATCATTTGGATCAACCTGTGGAGCGACACATTCGATTGAATTTATTTTTGTAAGCTCTCCAAGGTTAGTAACTCCATTGAGGTCACTCAAACTATTGGTCACCATATAATTTGTGATATCCGACAATGAAAAAGTCAGACTTGGATTTTCAGAGTTTGCCTTATAAGTATACTTTGGACAGTTGGCAACCATATTTGAGAAACTAGTCTCAGAACACCCACAGTTTTCATAGAGTCTTGTCATGACATCTCTAAAATAGGTGCTTGGTGTTTGACCAGGTGTTGATGAAAGAGAACAAACTGTATATGTTCCTGTTGAGCTTATTGGGTCTGTGTGAAAAGGATCAATTTCAGTATTTTCTTTCAGCTCTTCAATACAATAGTAGTCTTGAATATTTCTATTGAGTCTGGCTTGTGCTTCGTCTATCTCGCCACCACCGGTGTCTCCGTTTCCACTTCCGCCGTCACCTGGAATATTTTCTAGACAAATAAAATAGTACTGAGGGTAGTCTCTATACCAGTTAGGGTCACTGCCTTTGAGAAGCTCCGCTAGATCAAATTCTTGAAGAGCATCACTAATGGAGTCTCCATCGTTACTTTGAGGAAATTGAGTTGCTAATTCACTTCTTGAAAATTTAGCTCTCGCATCTTTTACACATTGTCCGTTAACACAACAATCAAAACCTTGGTTTTGACAGTTTAGTGTTGAACAGTTTGGTGTTTCATTTCCAGTATTTGAATTGATATCTATTTTGAAATTTAATTTATTCATCGCAACGGTTTCGTTTGTGACGATATGATTTGCGCCATCTCTTTGCTCGTAGAGTCTAACTTGCGTTGATGAAATGATATTAAGGCAATTGGTACAAACGCTTGTCACGCTATTTGAAATCTGACTTAGAATTGGTGCCGTAAAGTTTGGAACTCCGGCTCCTGAATAAGAATTAACCGTTGCCACATTACAGATTTCATTACCTGATTCGACATTTGAGAGAATCCGATAATAGCGTTTAATTTTGCCAGCGATAGGATCGTATGTAAAAGAGGGGATTGCTCTCATTCTCAGCTGTTTTGGAGAGGTTCCAAAGCCAGCTTGAAAATCAACATAGACGCAGTAATTTCTAGAGCTATTATTGTTTTCAGACAGAAGAAGGCTGACATCATCACCAAAGATAAAAGTCGTTTTTAAATTTGTTATATCGAGTGTTAGTGTCTGCTTTTTAATTCCACCATCAAACCAATATGCGGTTTCCGTAACAGTCGTCTGTTCAGAATCGTCACCAAAAGGAGAGTCTGAAATATTATCACCAGCCGCTTCTCTTTTGGCAGGAGTCGTCGTTCCTGGAATACACCCAGTAACGGTGAATAAAAGAAAGAGTGAAAAGACAATCCAGTTTTTCAAAATCGATCCAATAGTTAGCAGGACTCATTTCCCGCTATCTTACTTTTCGGTCAATTTAGACCTTATTTTAATAACTTAAATAATATTTTAAGGGACTGCAGAAAATGCTGGTTTTTATTATCCAATAGAGGAGTTTTACTGTCTAAGTCTTTGAATTTGTGTATGGCGTACTTGAGTAATAGACTTTGGTCGGTTTGGGAAATAGCAACTTTTTCTGGCTATCTAGTTGCCGAAGTCAAATCCTAGATTAGATCCCGTTCCTGGAATACTTGCAGGGGCCGGTGAGGTGAATACAGGGGACTGTGCATTGTTATTGGATAGACTACTTGGAATTGTTTGAAAGTTGTAGTTAAAACCACTCATATCAATCATGGCCGTAGGAGCAGCATTAAAAGTCATTGGATCTTGAAAGTTATTCCAGTAATACTGAGGTTGGTAATTTGTATAGTTTGAGTCGTATGTTCTTTGTCTGTAATTATAGAGACTTTGATAATAATCCATCTGTCTGTCGTGTTGTCTTTTTTGTTGAATCATTCCAAAAATTTGAGGCATACCCTGTGCTGCACCAGTTGCGAGACCGGTGAGTCCCGATTCAAAAGCTGTCGGTCCCTCGTTTTCTTCTTGCCAACCGGCGTAGAAATTTTCCTCTCGAGTTATTTGTTTTTGAACTTTAAGTTTTTCTGCATTTTGAGCTTCAACAAGTTTTTGTTTTCTTGTCTCATTGGCCGCCTGCATATAGTCACACACAGCAAGTTTTTCATTGAATTGCTTTTTGCACACTTCATTAGCGTAATTTAAATTTGAGCCAAAATTGTGATCTCCAAATTGTTTTTTGTAATAACCTTTCTCTAAATCAAATTTCATTTTTAACGTGATTTTGGATGCGGAGGACTCAAGGTTTAAAACATTTGTAATATGTCCATCTAGCAGAGGCGTTTTACAGTAGCTTTCAATCTTTTCACTTTGTTCTTTGTCTTTTTCGCCAATACAGCCTTTTTCATCAAGCGCGGCTAAATTTAAGTTCTTTAAACCAGTAAGCTTATTAAAAGGTTCTTTTTTCAAGTATAAACTTAATAAATTATTTGCTTTTTCTAGTCTCTGTTTTGCATCCGACAGATTGTTAGACGTGAGCTTCAGGTCCGACTGATCAGCTTCTTTTATACACTTATCTCTTTCTTGTGGAATGCGTTTACTCACGCAATCAGTTATTTTTTTATGGGCAGCTTTTAATTTTCTACTTTGTTCAACTTTTGAAATCTGACTCGCAATCGCAACAGATCCAATGTTTTGAAAGGAAGAATTTGAACATGATACTTTTTCTTGATTATAGTTTTCTCCACAAATCGTTAAAGCACAGTCATGGAGGCTTTTGCTTTTTGGACAAGCGTTACTTAAGCGGTCGCTTTCTGTAAGCATCTGTCTTACAACATCCTCTTTCGCTCTAAGCTCTAAATCCATTGACTGATCTGCGTTTTTAATATTTTTTAAAATTTGACTCTGATTGGTGAGAATACTTGTAGAGCTTTCAGTCTGAAGAATATTTGTTTTTAGTTCACTGACGACATCTTTTTGGAAGCGCCCAGCAAAGCTGTCTTGGTCTGAAAACTTTATATCATCCATGTCGATAGAGACTTTGGAAAGTGAAGAAGCCTTGGATAAAATTTTTATCGCCTCGGCTTCAGTAGGTTGTTTGTCAGATTTAAGTAAATCTTTTAGTTCAATATATTCTTTATAGTGCTTTGTACCTTCAAATGACCCCGACACAATTTTATCGTCTACTTTGATCGCTAAATACTTACTGTATTCTTCAAAACGGGGGACAATATCACCAATTTTATTTAAAGTATCCTCTGACTCAATACTCTGTTGTGAGAGGTAAAAGTTATAAAGAGTGTCGACTTCATCTTCTTCCAGTTTTGGAAGACGCCCGCAAAAGTCTCGATAAGGTTTCTTCTCATCTGCTTTTGGCTGGTAGAGTGCCGCTGTTTTACATTTGTCAGTAAGGTTTGCCAGGAGATCACTTTTGTTGTCTGCCGTATACCCATGCCAAAGAGTTTTTGCATCTTTAGATGTAACCTTATCAATTTCTAAAGCAGAATTAACAAGATCACGTTTTTTAATGCTTTTATCAAACTTTTCGATCAACTCTTTAGCACTTGCGAGCTCTTTTTGAGAGAGACTTTTTATGGTTCTGTGATCGTTAACTGCGCTTTGGCCAATGGCCAATAGACTTTCGTAAATATTTACTTCAGCTAGCGCTTTATTATAATCAAGTTCAATTTGGTTTAAGTTTAAACAAGAGTCAGGATCACCTTTTGAGCAGCAATCTTCAGTTATATTCGCTTTTGTTGAACAAGCTGGAAGAGTCGTTGTTTTAAGCTTCGTCTCAATTGCAAAAACACTATCCACTAACTCCTTACAGCTTTGAGCATAAGAGTTGGTCGCCGTGGACCCAATTAAGAGAATAGTTATTAAGAAGTTATATCTCACAGTCTCCTTGTCGGCTTTTCTTTCTTATATATTAAGGGAATTCAAGACTTTTGTTTCAAAATATTTGATCTTTTTGAAACACTTTTACGGGAAATCAATAATTTAGAGTATGGAATAAATACATACTTCTAGGTTTCTGTTGCGTGGCGTTGGTTTTGTGGTATTTTGCGGTCTACCCCGATAAGGAGAAACTAATGAATTTAGTAAAAAACCTTAAACAATTCTTATTTGCCTCGCTACTATTTAGCACGGTTTTGTCAATTCATATGAATTTTACACAAAACTCTAAGCGGGCACTTCAGGCCAGTAAAGCTGATCAACAGGTAAAAATGATCAAGCTCAGTGGTGAGAAGTTAGCTCTAAATACAGTTCGGTAAATTAAATTCAATCGGCCAAGGTTTCCCCACTTTGGTCGATTAATTTTTATCTATCCATGACCTGAGCTCATAAAAATTTCATCATAATTAATGCGTTTATAAGAGTCACCAAGACCTTTGAAGTATTCCTGTGCATTTTGCATAGTCTCCTCGAGAGTCTTAGACTTAAACATATCACCGCGAAACTTTGCAACACCGGGAAAGCCTGCTGCAAACCAAACGATGAGCTTTCTTAATTGAACAAGTCTCGCTCTTTCATTCTCATAGGTCTGATTTGTATAGTCGTAAAGTCTTTCGATAACTTCAAAGTAATCACTCCCCATAAATTCAGATCGATATGTTTGTGACTCTTCTTTGAGTGACTCCAAAAAGATAAAAGGATTTCTAAGGCAGCCTCTAGCGATCATTAAAGCATCACAGTTTGTTTGGGCCAATCTTTTGGAAACTTGATGGGGTTGATGGAGGTCACCGTTTCCAATCGTAGGAAGTATTGAATTTTGGGCGAGCCACTCAATATATTCCCAATTAGCAAAGCCCGTGTATTGTTGGGCTCGTGTTCTACCGTGAATGGCGACCCATTCTACGCCTTCTTCTCTTGCAATATATTCGATTTTATCGGCGTTAACATCATCGGCATCCCAGCCAGTTCTTATTTTGATAGTAAGAGGAACGCTGATCGCTTTCTTTACTTTTCTAAAAAAGGGTCCAAGAGCTTCGACATCCTTCATCATGGCCGAGCCCCCACCTTTGGAGACAACCTTTTTTACAGGGCAACCCATATTGATATCAATGAATTTGGGATTTCTTTGTTGAGCTATCACAGCTGCTTTGGCAAAAGACTCAGAGTCTTCTCCAAAAAGTTGAATACCAATATTTCTTTCTCGGTCATCTATCTTGAGCATCTCGAGAGTTTTTTTATTTTCGTAATTTATCCCGTGACACGAGATCAGCTCAGATACCGTTCCACCAGCTCCGAGATCCTCCATCACTAATCTAAACGGAGGAGTACAGATACCGGCCATTGGGGCCAGAAGTAGTTTGGAATCAAAACTGACTGAGCCCATATTTATAGGCTGTCTTAGGGCCTTAAGGGCATCAATTTTGTGCTGTAGGTCTTTTGAAAATTCTCTTGTTTGCATAGGAAAAGTTATCTACACTGTGGGAGCTGTCTTTGCAAAGGAATTCTTATGCACCATATTGTTTTTGACCACGATGGAACTCTTGTCAACACCGATGGAGAACCTAGTCTTTATCCAGGAGTTTTCGACCTTTTAGAAGCCACAAAGATGGCTGGCGCAAACCTCTATCTTTGGACGGCCAGAGATAGACAATCGACGCTAGAAATTTTAGAATCCCTTGGGATCAAAGAGTACTTCAAAGGAATCAGCACTTCGAGTGATTGTGAGTCCAAACCCTCAACGGCAGGACTTGAAATAATGCTTGGAGAAGCTGACAAAGACGACGTTTATGTTGTCGGAGACTCTATGACGGATATTAATGGCGGTTCAGTTTACGGTGCACAAACGATCGCTGCAATCTGGGGGAGTAATCACCCAGATATTTATGCCTACTTTAAGCAAAGTCCGGCTGATCACATTTGTGAGACAGTGGAGAGTTGTAAAAGTATTTTGTTAAATTGGATCAATGAATAAAAGGAAGTAAAATGTTTGATAATTTAAGTGATAAATTCTCCAGTGCCTTTAAGAATATTGCAGGTAAAGGAAAAATTACTGAGTCAAATATCGAGGATACACTTAAAGAAGTAAGGACAGCCCTTCTAGAAGCTGATGTTAACTTTAAAGTCGTCAAAGAATTTGTTGCTAAAGTAAAAGAGCAAGCTCTTGGTGAAAAAGTTATTAAAGGTGTCAATCCGGGTGAGCAGTTCACAAAAATCATGCACGATGAGCTCTCTAAGCTTATGGGTGAGGAACATCAAGAATTAGATTTTTCAAGACCTATTACTCCAATCCTTATTGTTGGTTTAAACGGTGCGGGTAAAACAACCTTTACTGGAAAGCTGGCTCTTTATTTAAAAAGCAAAAAGAAAAAAGATGTCTACCTCATTCCTGCCGATAATTTTAGACCAGCAGCAAAAGATCAATTGATCGTTCACGCAAAGAATATGCAAGTTGACTACTTTGACTCCGATCTCTCAATGCTTCCAAAAGATATCGTGAAAGCTGGGATGGCGGAAGCTAAAAAGCTTGGAAAAGAAGTTGTTATTATTGATACTGCCGGTCGCCTTCAAGTTGACGAAGAACTTATGGGTCAATTGGTAGATGCTAAGAATGAATTAAAAGATCCAGAAGTTCTACTGGTCGCAGATGCGATGACAGGTCAAGAAGCCGTTAATGTCGCAAAAATATTTCATGAAAAAGTTGGCTTAACGGGAGCAGTTCTATCAAAGATGGACTCTGATGCTCGTGGTGGTGCCGCTCTTTCAATCCGTTATGTTACTCAGGTTCCTATAAGGTTTATCTCAACTGGCGAGAAGATGAAGGATCTCGATCCCTTTCATCCAGATCGTTTAGCAAAAAGAATTCTCGATATGGGTGATGTTGTCTCACTTGTTGAGAAGGCTCAAGATGTTGTGGACGAGAAAGAAGCTGAGAAGATGATGAAGCGCCTTGAGAATAAACAATTCTCAATCAACGACTTCATGAAGCAGATGGATCAAATTTCAAAACTGGGTTCAATGGGTTCAATTTTAAAAATGATCCCAGGTATGGGTGGAATGCTCAGACAAGTTGGTGATTTAAGTCCTGCTGAAGATGAGATGAAAAAAATGAAAATCATCATTAGCTCCATGACCACCAAAGAGAAAGACGATCATAAACTTCTGAATCCTTCGCGAGTGGAGAGAATTGCCAAAGGATCTGGAACCAAAGTGAATGACGTTAATGAATTCATTAAGAAGTTTGAACAGATGCAAGGGATGATGATTAATATGATGGGAATGATGAAAGGCGGTGGAATGCCAAACATTCCGGGCATGCCACCAATGCCAGGCTTTAGACAGCAAGCTGGAGCTGGAAAAAAGAAGAATGGCAAAAAGAAGGGAACTTTTGGGAAAAAGTTCTTTTAAGGTCACGTAATAGTAGTGACTTATCAGATTAAATAAGTTGACTTTAAAAACCAAGTGCATTAAAAATACAGTCTTATTTGCACAGATATATATATTATAGGAGATATAAATGGTTAAAATTAGGTTAAGCCGTGGTGGTAGAACACACGCGCCAGTTTACACAATTGTTGCTGCAAACTCTAGAAACGCAAGAGATGGAAAGTTTCTTGAAAAATTAGGTCAATATAATCCAACTTTGGAAAACGATAAAACATTATCACAAGTTAATGTTGAATCTATCAAATCGTGGATTGGTAAAGGCGCTCAGGTTTCAGACACTGTTAGATCTTTATTGAAAAGCAATAAGATTTCTCTTTCGTAACACTCTCTGTTAAGAAAATCTTAAAGATTAATTATTTTTAAGTTTGTAATTTCCGATCATTGGGTTATAAATATTAGATAAATATTAATTAAGCTTTATTAAGAAGGTATCATGAGTGAATTAAAAGAACTTATACATTACGTCGGAAAAGCCCTAGTGGATATTCCTGATAAAGTGGAAGTAAATGAAATCGAAGGTGAGCAAACTACCGTTATCGAACTTAAAGTTGATAAGTCCGATCTTGGAAAAGTCATCGGTAAGCAAGGTAGGACTGCAAGAGCACTTAGAACTATTCTAAACGCTGCCTCTACAAAGCTTAAGAAGAGATCTGTATTAGAAATTATTGAATAAATAGTTTTAAATTATAGTTTTAATAAACCTCAATACAACTTCGGTTTTATTGAGGTTTTTTTTTGGAAAAAAAATGAAAGAAGAAAAATATATTCAACTTGGAACTTGCTTTAAGCCTCACGGTATAAAGGGTGAGTTTATCTTTAATCTTTTCAATAGTGAGGAAAGTTCTTTGAAAAAAGATCTTCCTCTTGTGTTGAAGCCTCAAAGTGCAAATAGCACTCTACCAAAAGCGGGACAAAGCTTTAAAATTGAATCCATTAGATTTGGCAATAAAGTGATCGTGAGATTAGAAAATATAAGCGATAGAAATATTGTAGAGGATCTGATCCCTTTTACTATTTGGGTTGAACGCTCAAGGCTAGATGAACCCAATCAAGGTGAGTTTTATCTGTCAGATCTTATTTCTCTTAGAGTTTTCGAAGGAGAGAATCAAGTTGGTGTCGTCGATAATTTTTATGATAACGGAGCTCAAATTGTTCTGGTGATTTCTTTAACTAGAGGCGGAGAAATAGAGCTCCCTTTCGTCGATCAATTTTTTCCCGTTGTAGACATCGAAGCTCAAAGAATAGAGATGAATAATCCGGGTGAGCTCTAATGATTAGAAAGATCTGGATATTAACCATGTTTGAGGATTATTTTGCTCCACTTAAAGAGTACGGCGTCCTCGGTAGTGCTTTAAGAAATGAAAGAGGTAGTGGTGTCACTTTTGAACTTTTACCAGTTAATTTATCGGCCTTTAATAAAAAGGGCTTTAAAGGCGTAGATGACGCTCCTTTTGGTGGAGGCGTCGGAATGATCATGCGTTCAGATATTCTAAAAGAAGCTCTTATAAAGGGTGTGGTGGAGCCTGGGGGCTACAAAGATATAAAAGAAGACCTTCATATTGTTTGCCCAAGCCCCAGAGGAAAAACTTGGGATAATAACTTTGCTAAAAACTTTGCAGCTAAAAACCTCTCGGAGAGTTCAAAAAAGGACCTCGTTTTCATTTGCGGACGATATGAGGGAATCGATGAGAGATTTCTAGAAAACTATGTTGATGAATTTATCTCTGTTGGAAATTATATCCTGACAGGGGGGGAGCTGGCGACAATGGTGATTCTTGATTCAGCGATGAGGTTCTCTGACGGAGTTTTGGGGAATAAACTTTCTGCTCAAGATGAATCCTTTGCCAGTGATAAACTTGAGTATGCTCTTTATACAAGGCCCAGAGAATTTGAGGGCAAAGGGATTCCTTCTGAACTGTTAAGTGGAGATCCAAAACAAATTAATCGCTTCAAGGAGATCTCCTCTTTAGAAATAACAAAAACCTATCGTCCTGACCTCTTACAGAAAAGCTAGATCTATCCTAAAAACATAGGCTTGGAGAGTCAAAGCTCCAGTATTTTTTACAACTTTTACCTTTCGTTTATGGTTTTAAGCTATAGTCACTGCTCAACCCCTAAGGAGTAAACATGCTTAAGATCTTTCTTCTCTTAGTCTCAATCTCTGTCTTTTCTCAGGTTCCAGATGCGAGTTATATCGAACTTAATGGCAATAAATTGATGGCATTTCAAAGTCATGCAATCGACTCAATCAATAGTGATATTGAAAAAGCAATTATCACCATTCACGGTTCAACCAGAAACGGGGGAACATACTTTAAGTCAGTGGCAAGAATGGCCAAGCGCTTGGGAGTTGAGAAAAGTACATTTATTCTTTCTCCAAACTTTAAAGAAAGAGGCGATAGTGTGGTGCCTGGTGAGTACGTTTACAATGCTTGGGGTTTTGATTGGTGGATAGGTAATAATTCCATCGATAGAAGTAGTACCTCTTCTTTCAAAGTGATCGATATGTTGGTTGATAGGTTGGCAAACAAAACGAGATTTCCAAATTTAAGGTCGATTGTAATTACAGGACACTCAGCAGGTGGACATCTGACTCAGAGATATGCCTTGGGTTCAGTCATTGAGAATAAGTATCCGCAGATCCAATTTAAGTATGTCGTGGCAAATCCTGGGACCTATGCGTACTTGAATAAGTTTAGACCTGTGCCAAATCATAGAGGACAGTTTGAAATTCCAAATGTGAGATGTGCTTATAACGACTACAAGTATGGAATGGACAGAAGAAATCATTATATGAAAAAAATTGACCTCTCAAAGATGGTAACCAATTTCTTGGAAAGGGACGTTGTCTATTTGTTGGGAGAAGATGACATTGGTGATGTGGAACAATCATGTGAAGCTAGAGTTCAAGGTCCCAACCGTTTTAGAAGAGGAGTCTCTTTTAAAGAACATCTAGATAAATTTTATCCTCAAAATAAACACTCATTAGTTACAGTTCCGGGAGTTGGTCATACTCAATATGGGATGTATACCTCTGAGGCTGGCTCAGAAGTTTTATTTCATTAGGAGTCCACAAAAAAATGACAAAATAAGCCGATTCATATAATTTACTATCTAAAAAGCAGCAGGATTATATGAACAAATATATTGGACTCATTCATCACCCCATAGTTGATAAGAGAGGGGAGACGGTAACAACATCTGTCACAAACCTCGATATTCACGACATAGCAAGAAGTGCTAAAACTTTTGGATTTGATGGATACTTTATTGTGACTCCCATTCAAAAACAACATGAACTCGTTCAAACGATCCTAGACCATTGGAATACGGACTACGGAAATTCCTATAATCCAGATAGAAAAGAAGCTTTATCTTTTATTAGACTCGCAGAGTCAATAGAGTCAGCTAAAAATAAAATTAAAGAAATTGAAGGGGTAGAACCCTTTGTTGTTGTTACTGGAGCTAATTTTGAGAAGTTTGACGGAAATACAGAGCAATTACGCTCGGCGTTTCAAGTTGACAAACGACCCATGCTCCTGTTATTTGGTACAGGTTGGGGACTACATGCCTCTGTAACTGAAAGTGCAGACTACAAACTTGAACCACTTTATGGTGCTTCAAAAGATGGTTATAATCATCTTTCAGTTAGGTCGGCTGTTGCAATTTATTGTGACCGTTTACACAGAAGCCTCTGAGTCTATAAATTATAATCCTCCCCTCTGGCCATGTTGGAAAAAGTTGAGAAGGCGAATGGAAGGCACTCTTTAGGAGAGAAAAATGAACTTAGTAGATTTAGTTAACAAAAACTACACAAGTAAAAATGTTGAAAAGTTTCCCGCTTTCAAAGCAGGGGATTCTGTTTCAGTATCTGTTAGAATCACAGAAGGTGCAAAATCTAGAATTCAATTATTCGACGGTGTTGTTATCGCTATGAAAGGCAGAAGAGGAACTACTGACTCACACTTTCGCGTTAGAAAACTTTCTAGCGGTATTGGTGTTGAGAGAGTATTTCCATTTCATTCACCAAATGTTGAGGCTATTAAAGTTCTTAACAGAGGTAAAGTTAGAAGAGCTAAGCACTTCTACCTTAGAGAAAGAACTGGTAAAGCAGCTAGAATCGAAACTGATTACAGCGCAAAAAACTAATTCATTTTCATTTGAAAAAAGTTTAAAAATCATGGCCTCACATTTATGTGGGGCTTTGTTTTTTTATGGAGACAAAGATGGACTTAGATCGTCTTAAAAGTTATCCCTCAATTATTGGTTGTGATGAAGTTGGAAGAGGTCCTATCGCAGGACCCGTGAATTCTTGCGCTGTAAAAATCAGCGATGTGCACACAATTGAATATTTAAAAGAATTACAAGTTACCGATTCAAAAAAACTTTCCACCAAAAAACGTCTGTCTATTCTTGAGAGTTTAGCTGTCGATTTAGACACTATCGAAATTATGGTTCCTGCAAAAATAAAAACACAAAAATTTGAATTTGATTTTTGTGTCTGTGAAAAATCCCCAGAACAGATTGACCAGATTAATATTCTACAGGCTTCACTTGAAAGTATGAAAGAGGCGAGTGCGAATCTTAAATGCAAAAAATCTATTATTCTTATCGATGGAAATAAAACGTTTGAAACTTCAAATAAAATTGAAGCTGTAGTAAAGGGGGACTCAAAGTCAGTGGTCATAGCACTTGCCTCGATTATCGCAAAGGAGTATCGCGATAAAAAAATGGCTGAATATTCAGTTCTTTACCCAGGTTATGGTTTAGAAAGACATGCAGGGTATCCAACGGCGGCCCATAAAGAAGCCGTAAAACTTTTGGGGATATCACCCATTCATCGAAAATCTTTTAAAGGTGTTAAAGAATTTGTTAAATGAAAAAAAGCTAAGCTTATCCCTTCATAAAAAAAATATACCCGTCTTGATTTCAAGTGCAATGCTCAGACGCTACGGCTGCGGACAGATTGATATCTCATTTATAGATCAAAAAATTCTTAACTTGATAGAAGTTAAGTCCTCTCAACTTGGAGTTGTACAGGCGAGAAGGGGACAGTCTTTGCGCCTTAGACGCTCTGCGGAATTTCTTGAATCACTTTTAAATATTCCAACCCGTGTCAAATTTATCGTCAAAATTATTGCCAAAGGCTAAGAGCCTCGTTAACCTTAATTACATGAAGAAGTTACTAATATCATTGGTTTTACTATTTTCCCTCATTACTCCTGTTAAAGAAGCGCAAGCTCTTGATCCAAAAGCTAAAGCTTTTATGATCATGACGGCTTATGGAACTGTGGGCGGTGCACTTTTAGGTTTTGCGACCTTAGCCTTTGGAAATAACTCTAGGGCCATTGCTCAAGGGGCTTCTTTGGGGCTATACGCTGGTATCGGCTTTGGGGCTTACGTTATAAATACCCATAATTCGAGAAATAATCCCGTTTCATCAGAGCCGGCGTACGATCCGTATGCCCCTCCTGCAAGAGATCCTTATGCTCCTCGAGATCCATACAATCAAAATCCTTATGGAAATCCTGCGCCTCCTGCACCATCAGGTGGTGGCTTTGGTGCTCCTCCTCCTCAAGAAGATGGTGGTTTCTTTGGTGGACGCGTGCAAGAGATCAATTTCGAATATGAGAGAAGCTTTCAAGCTGTTGGAACTCATGGCAATACTCTATCGAGAGTGCCAATATATTTAAATTTATACAACTCTACTTTTTAAATCTTCATTTAAATTTAAATGCAGTGTGAGGTCATTAAATTTCTGTGATGATGCGAATATTATTTTTCTCAATAATATCATAAGACCTCATATCGAACTTCTTTTCAACCTGGTCAATGACTAGAGCAGAATTCAAAATATAGATATTTCCTTGGATTTTCTGTCCTTTAAATAAATAAACAAAATTCTTCTTAAGCATTTTAACTTTCTTCGTTGTTGAAAAATGTTTATTGAACAATCTTTTCATATAAAAATTATTTTTTCTTTTAAGAATCAATCTTTTTATAAATCCATCTTTATTTTTATCGAAAATTTTTGTTTCACAAAACCAGCAGATAAATCCCATTCTTATGGCTGTTGTGACAAGGTCACAATCTTCAGCTCTTTTAAAAGTTTCATCAAATTTTAGACCCGATTTGAATAATGATATTTTTATTCCCATGCCGGCTGTGTCAGCTTTAAAAAGCCTACCATTTTGAAGGGAAGAAACATTAAACGTTGACGTTTCTGAGCCTGTGTTGAAACATACAATATCGATAAAGGTTGCTTCTAAAAACCTTCTTATATTATTGGCCCATTCAGAATTTGTAAGAGTATCATCGTCAAGAAAAATAACAGCTTCATTTTTAACTTCTTTCAAGGCTAAATTTCTACTTCGAGCAGCCGAATGCCTTTGAGTGCTAATAGTTAAAAAACCTCTGGGTATTTCAATATTTTTTTGTTTGTGGTGGTGAACGATGATAATATTAGAGTCAACTCTGACTTCTTTCAAGTATCCTTCAGCGTGAGATAGCAATTGGAGTACTTCAGAATTTATACTTTTAGCAACAACGATAAGGTCAATTAAAAATGTTCTACTTTGATCATCCACACTTTTCTCCAACAAAAGTAAAATCAGTAGAAACTAAAGTCGTTTTCTATGATGAATCTTTAAAAGATTATCTCATAGAAGCAGCCGTATTTATAAATAAAAATTTAGAAGATCCAAGGATGTGCCCATACAGAAATTTCGTAAAGGTCTATGACAAGCTCCATAATGATGCCGCTTCAAAAGAACAACTAAATGCAATTATCGATATTGAGAAAGATAAATTATTGACAATCCTAAGTTATGTTTCAGATCCAAGTGATAAAGCTTTTTATAAAGTGAACAAGAGTCTTCTACGAAGCATTTAATGGGACTATACTCCAGCTGAAAGATTCCAGTCGGGTGTGAAATTTCCAATTCGGGATCCTCAGACATTTATTTTTAAGGGGGCTTGATATAAAAGGCGCCGGAAGAAATAAACATGCTCAGCGGTTAGATTATGCTCATTCTAGTGGTAAAGCGACTCTAAATGAATTGTTACTGGATTTCTTTTATGGCAATCTTTTAAACCTCTCTCTTCCTCTTAGGAGCTGAAAGAGTATGTGCAATTTCTAATATTAGTAGGGACAGAAGATTATCTTTGTTTTAGAGCACGAACATCAATGAGACTTTGTAATGCTACAGTTAAACTTGAAGTTTAACGATAGCATTAACAAAGTTTTCTGCTCGATTGTAGAAAAACTTTAATGGTGCTCGGAACAACCTCCTTGATGCCCATTTAATCACTCTAACCTCTGGTCTCTTAAACGGACTCCGACACGGAGCATTAAATGCAGAAAATGCCCTCATATGTGGGAAAATTATTGATAGTCAGACGTTGGTTGTGGAGCCTGAAGTTAATTCATCTTCATTTTGTCATCCATGTCATGTGCCTAGATGATTCTCGCGGGACCTAACTTAGATTCACTTAATCGAAGCTGTTTCCAACAGATCCTGATGTCTTGTACTTGCTCATAATGATTGTTATAATTATCTAATCATTTTGCGTCTGTAATCGAGTCTGCTCTAAAAATAATTCAAATTTAAAAGTAAAACTCCTGTGACCTTTGGGTTCAATGTCTAAAAGAAAACTTTCAAGTCGACGAAGCGAGAAGATAAAAAGAGTATTTCGAATTCTGCATGGTCTTACCCCGGACTTTTAGGTGAATCTTTAAGCGTTTTCTCAAAAGTTTCAGAATTAGCATCAATACAGGTTACATATAATTTGTAATTTCGAGACCAAAATAAAGCTTATTCAGAATTAAAATACATTCAGTTACTTCTAATGATTCGGAGTTAAAGATTTCAAATATGAAAGACTGAAGAGTATTCCTCGAAATTCGAAATCATTGCAATCAATCCTCGCGACATCTTTAAAGCATAACCTTTCAACGTCCAAGGTCTCACAAGATATCTGTCGCATTTAATAGAGCATTGTTCCCTGATTCCTCAATATCTGTTCGTAAATAAAAGGCGGTAAGAAACCGTTTTTCACAGTTGGAAGCTATCAGTTTTTAGAATCAATTACACCATTACAAAAATAGCAGTATCCACAGCTATGATATCAAAGCGACAAGTTACAAAAACTTTTCCAAAGCTAACAGAAAGGATACCTTAATCTCTTCTGGCTTCAACTTACTGCCGACAAAAAATTGGTGTATGGCCATAAATAGTCTTTAATAGTCTTTTTTCGATATACATAGTTTATAGCCGAAATATGAAGTTAAATTCCTTGTTCTGAACTTGCACTGAGCAAGTCGAATAAGGCTTACCAATAACTTTCTGTTGAAGTCACTTCATATTAGATTGAAATTAATCAAATCATGGTGGTAGATTAAGATATGATAAATATTTATAAGAACTCCTACACCTACAATGACGAAGATCGTCTCTACCTTATTCACGATGAAATATCATTGTTTTTGAAGGTGAGACGCTTGTAAAGAATCTTGAAGTCGACCTTGGAAAAGATGTAATTACTGAGAACTGACTCATTTAATTACACTTTTCAACTCACGAGGGGACTTCGATTTACTAAATGGTAAAGTCACTGTCAACCGACAGATGATCTTCTTGATGAATATCAGCTAAAAGCTTATGCGAAAAGTACAGTTTCCTCTCCATGTGCCATTCGGTGGAGGAGGTACTGGTGGTGCCTTTAGTGATGATAATACTGTATCACTTATGCACCTTAAAGTTTAAACTAACTATCTAGCGCATCATCTGCAATATGGTATTCTGCGTGGTCTACAACTTTTAATTCAACAATATTTGATGCCTTTTCAAGAAGCAGCTTGCAGTCTGGATTAACATTTAAAAGGTGAAGCTTCTTATCATTTTGAGCGTATCTCTCAGTGATATTTTGAAGAGCCTCAATTCCAGAGTGATCCCAAATTTTAGAATCTTCAAAGTCGATGTAGATATGTTCTGGATCTTTTTTGAAATCAAACAGATCTTTAAAAGAGGTGACTGAACTAAAAAATAGGGGACCGTGAAGTTTATAATATTTTGCTCCCTTACTCTCTGTTATCTCTACCTTGATAGATTTTCCATGTTCCCAGGCAAAGACCAAAGCAGAGACAATAATCCCAACGATAACGGCAATGGCCAGGTCAAAAAAGACGGTAACTGTGGAGACGAGTATAACGACAAAGATATCTGCTTTAGGGATCTTGTTAAATAGGCGAAGGCTTGACCATTCGAAGGTTCCGATAACAACCATGAACATGACTCCAACCAATGCGGCAAGAGGGATCATTTCGATTAGGAATGAGCCAAAAATAATAAAAGCTAAAAGAGCAACTGCCGCAGTAATACCTGAAGTCCTTCCTCTTCCACCACCACGAATATTGATTATGGATTGACCAATCATGGCACATCCACCCATTCCACCAAAAAAACCATTGACGACATTGGCCACACCTTGACCGATACACTCCTTATTTCCTTTCCCTCTGGTCTCTGTCAGCTCATCAACGAGTGTTAACGTCATAAGAGATTCAATGAGACCAACAGCGGCTGCGATGACAGCAAAAGGGAGAATAAAGTTAAGAGCTTCCATTGTCATAGGAAACTGGGGAAGAGCAAAAGTCGGAAAGCCCGCTTTAATTGTAGTAATATTGGGGTCCATATCCTTAACAAAATCGAGAACTGTTCTCACAAGACCTGGACTTGATTGATTAACAAAGTAGCCAATAATGGAGACGATAACGATTCCAGCTAAAGTCGCTGGTACAGCTTTTGTAAGCTTTGGTAAAAAGACACTTATGCCCATTGTAAGAGCGATTAAAGCAAACATAACCATCAGTTGATTTGTTGGAAGAATGTCTCCTCCACTAGTAAACTGAGAAAATTGGGCTTTAAAGATTATAATAGCAAGCCCGTTTACAAAGCCGAGCATAACCGGATGGGGAACGAGACGAATAAATTTTCCAAGTTTAAAAACACCAAAAAGAATTTGAATAATACCCATTAAGATAACGGCAGCAAAGAGGTATCCCAAAGCCATATCCATGCCTTGATCAAATGTTAAACCATTTGATTGAGACTCAGTCATGATTTTTGCAACCAAAGGGGTGAAGATAACAGCAACAGCACCTGTGGCCCCAGAGATCATTCCTGGGCGTCCACCAAAGATGGCCGTAATAAGTCCCATCATAAAAGCCGCATAGAGACCAACTTTCGGAGAGACTCCGGCAACAAATGAGAATGCGATGGCTTCAGGTATCAGTGCAAGAGCAACTGTTAGTCCCGACAATATATCATTTTTTAGATTTTCAGGTTTTTGAATAAGAAGGGGGATAAGACTATTTTTTGAATTATTGTCCACGAGAGCGCCTTTTAAATGAGAAATTTTAGTATGGTCCAAACTCTCATGAGCAAAGGCGTGCGTCAATTAAAAAAGGCACTCAAACTGAGTGCCCAGAAGTGCTAAAAAATTTAAATATTCTTAGTTTTGAAAAGTTCTTTTTCTATTGCCAAAGTTCGAGTTCAAGTTAGATGTATCATCCGAATCCAGATCCATTTCATCCCAAATGAGCTCAGCTTCTTCAGCTGTATAAAGTTTGAATACTTTTCTAAAGTCCCGAGAGACATTAGAGAGAGAGATCTTAGACGTCTCATTTTTATCTTTATTGATGATTTGAATTGTTTCAACAAAATGGCAGATTCCGCTTGAGCCAACAAAGTCAACTCCACCTAGATCAACTGTAATTCTTGAGTGTGGATTTTCAGTAGATAATTCATTCAATTCACGACGAAGTGGCATACTATTTTCATAGTCGAGATCTCCTGACATTTGAATCGTGATATTACCAAGTGCATCTCTTAAGACATTTGCGTTCATTGACATGTGTATTTCTCCTGTATAAATTGCCCCTTGAATACCTCTCAATTGGCGTTAAGCTTTTACTCATACTAACATGCGTCCAAATTCAATGATAGAGTGAAGAAAGTGTCAAAGGAGACCAAAGTGAATAAGTCAGGAATACATTTAGTAACTCTACCCATTGGAAATAATAGGGATCTTACTCAAAGGGCAAAAGAGGATCTCATAGCTTCTACAATAATTTATGCCGAAGATACCAGAGTTTTTCGTGAATTTTGTAAACATAATGATATTGACCTTGATGGCAAAAAAATAAATTCTTTCCACGACCACACAGGGGAGATGAAAACCAGCTCAGTGGTTTCAATGATGAAAAATAGTTGTGTTACCGTCGTCAGTGATGCCGGAAGTCCGATCATCTCAGATCCAAGTTTTCCTCTTGTCTTAGCAGCTAAAGAAAATGATCTTCCAATAAGCTCTGCACCTGGAGTCTCTGCGGTTATAGCGGCCCTTGAGTTAAGTGCTCTGCCTCCGAGTCCATTTCACTTCCATTCATTTATTCCAAGAGACAATGGTAAAAAAATAAGTTTTTTTGAGGAATGTATGAATCAATACGGGACTCACATTTTTTTTGAAGGAGTAAGTCGAGTCGAGAAAACTCTCAATGAACTGACAAGTAGCTATCCAGATGAAAGCTTCTGTATTGCCAGAGAACTCACTAAAACTCACGAATCTGTTCATCGCTTTTTGGGATCAGAATGGGAGAGTATTAAAGATCAAGTTGTCCTCAAAGGTGAGTTTGTTATCCTGTTTACCAGCTCAAATAAAAACCAAGGGGGATCAAAAAAAATTAGAGAGATGGCCATGGAGATTATTGAAGCGGGTGCAAGTCCAAAAAAGGTGAGTAAGCTTTTAGCCGAGATAACCGACGGAAACGCTAAGGATATTTACCAAGCCATCGGAAAGAAATAGGTTTTTCTTATTTTATTTTGTTTAAATTCTTAAATTGGCTTAATATATAAGGACAATAAAGGGATTCAATGCAAGTTAAAATTATCGGAGGCCATGGAGGCGTCACTAAAAATTATCACGCCACAAGCTATCTCATTGATGATTCACTGCTGATTGATGCTGGAAGTGTGGCCAGTGGTTTAGATATTGAAGATCAATTAAAAATTGATAATATTCTCATCTCTCACTCCCATCTTGACCATATTAAAGATCTCGCTTTTATTTGTGATAATTGTTTTGGCTTAAAAAAATCACCTTTTGAAGTATACTCCGACAAACGAGTACACGAGTCGATAAAAACCCATATTTTCAATGAGACAATCTGGCCAGATTTTTCAAAATTGCCAACGCCTGAGAATCCAACAATTAATTTTAACAATATCGAAAACAAAAAGGCTTTCACAGTTGGTGGATATAAAGTCACTCCCGTTTATGTCAATCACCCCGGTGGGGCGATGGGATTCATCATCGAGAAAGGAGAGACCGCTGTTCTCTTTACCCTTGATACAAAAGCCACAGATGAAATTTGGGAAGTTGCAAAGAATATAAAAAATTTAAAGGCCATCTTTACTGAAGTTAGCTTTCCTAATTTTTTACAGAATATCGCTGATCTTTCAGATCACCACACGCCAAACAGTATGAAAAAAGAACTTTTAAAAATGCCAGCTGATATCCCTGTTTATCTGGGACATTTAAAACCCAATTATCAAGAACAACTTTTAAAAGAGATTACGGAGCTTGGTGAATCAAGGCTTCATCCACTTTTTGCGGACGATGTAAGATTTAACTTTTAAAACGATTAAAGAATAACTCGAATTGAATCAATAGAAATTTTAGCATCAATAATATTTGACTTTGAATTCTCAAAGAAGTCTTGCCACTGCTGAATATCACTGTCTTTAATAAGATCATTTGATTTCTTTAAAGACTCTAATCGACCAATCTCACCTTTGCAAAACATCGTTAATGCCTCAAGCCCCATGGTTTTGTACTTTTCAGATCTTGAGCTTGCAAGCTTTCCAGCTTTGATAAGAAATTCCTTAAATGCATCTTTTGGAATTTTTGATATTTGCTGTTTCCTATCAACGGCCACAGAGGGGTCACTAATTTTGTCAATTTTGGCTTTTGGAATTTTCGCCGTCACATCTTGTGCTTTGGAGTCAAGGAGAACCCTGATTGGTGTTAACGGAAGAAACCTAGTTATCTCTGAGGATTCGCTCCCTACACATTCTAGTTTAAAAATAAACTCGAAGAAAACATCCTGACCTAAGATCCCATTATGAGTGACAGCTGTCATATTACCAATTTCTGATTGAGAGAATAGATCAATGGTTCCGCGCACAAGTGGATGTTCCCAAGTAAGGTATTTTAAATCATCACGAACGAGTGCCATATCTCTATCTTTTGTAAAGCTAAAGCCTTCACTGTCGAGTGCTGGATAAGAGGGGATGAGCATATTGTCATTGGGTCTTATAAAAAAGACATCTTTTGAAAGCTCTTCAAGATGAAGTCCACAAGCTTCAGATGACAATTCGAGGTATTCTTGTAAATTATTATTTTCGTTAAATGATTTAATGGTCTCAATAATTTTAAAAGCTTCTTCTTTGTTAAAGGAGTTGAGATCTAGTAGAGCATCATGTCCTTGGCTGAGTTCCTGACAAAGCTTGGCATACTCTTGTTTTTTTCTTTCGATAAAATCAGAGAGATGATCTGAGTTAAATCTTTCAATAAGAAGCTTTTGAAACTCCTCTCGGTTTATTGAATAAAAACTTGTCGCCCCCTTAGGCGCAGCTGTAAAAGATCCAATAACTTCGCTATACCATCTAAATAAAATCTCTTCAAAAGTTCCTTTGATAAAAGGGACGTGAATATTGATATTCTTCTTCTGACCAATTCTATCGAGGCGTCCTATTCTTTGTTCTAGTTGCTCAGGAAGTTTTGGAAGATCGAAAAGGTAGAGATGATGGGCAAACTCAAAGTTTCGTCCTTCACTTCCAATTTCGGTACACAGGAGAATGCGAGCACCATCAGGATTGGCGAAATAGGCGGCTTGTCTGTCTCTTTCCATTAAGGATTGTCCAGAGTGGAACAGACCGACATCGATGGAAGTGAGGCTTTCGAGTTGCCTTTGAATTTTCAAAGCGATGACCTTTGACTGAACTAATAATAAAACTTTCTCATCTTCGTTTTCTTCTAGAACCTTTTTAAGGAGAAGTAATTTTTTTGAGAAGACAATTTTATCATTAATTTCGCCATCAATTGAAATAGGGTAATCATGAAGTTTTCGTTTGGGAAAAAATAAATCGAATTTTTCAAGATACTCTCTCGTATTTCTAAAATAAACCCGTCCAGTACCGTGTCGATCGATGAGGGCTTTGATAATTTCACCATGATTTTTTAAACTGCTAATATCATCATCAGAAAAATAAGATTTTAAATCATCATTGGTATGATTATTTGCAATAATCTTTGAAATTAAAGGTAAGTGATCTCTATACTTTTTAGAATCAGCGAGATATTTTTCAAGATTGGAAAACTTACTTTCATCAAGAAGATTAAGCCTTGAGAAATGTCCCTCTACACCTAAAATCTCTGGAGTCGCACTAAGGAGTATCAAAGAGGGGATGATCTTTGACAAATTCTTTGCCAAATCAAACTCAGGTGATGACTGCTCCTTGGTCCACTTAAGAGAGTGGGCTTCATCAATAATGAGAATATCCCAGTCAGTGGTGCTCAGTACATTTTCTCTAAGTCTATCGTCTTCAACAAGCCTTCCTAAACTGATGACATAGTGAGAACCCTCTTCAAGATCTTCAGCTTCTATTCCAAGTTCATCGGTTAAACTCATCGTTTTTGCTGTTATATTAAACTTGTTTTGAAGTTCAAAAAACCACTGATAGACCAAGGAGTCAGGAACGATGACAAGTGCTCGGTGAACCTTATGTTTCTCAATCAGAGAGTTTAAAACTAAACCCGCTTCGATCGTTTTACCCAAACCAACTTCGTCTGCTAACATAACTTTTGGATTCATTCTTTCAGAAATAGAACCACTTAAAAAGACTTGGTGGGGAATGAGACGGACTCTCGAACCTAAGAGACCTTTATGCTTAAACTGTTGGTAGGCCCTTTTCTTTAGAAACGACTCATATCTTAAATTAAAAAGTGCTGGTTCATCAAATGCGCCAGCAAAAAGTTTGTCATGGGGTTTTGAAAAATTGAGATCAGCCTTCAGAAAGGCTTCATCTATTTTAGTCTCGCCACACAGATAGGTCATCAATCCGTCATTATCTATGGCTTCAGTAACGATATGTTTTGTTCCTTCGCTGGTTTGGATTTCATCGCCAACACTATAATGAAGCCGCTTTAGGGGAGCTGTTTTACTCCCATACGTTCTCTCTTCTTCGGAGGCGTTAAAGGCAACTTTTATTTGCTTGTCTACAACCTCTATTATTGTCCCAAGTCCTAGCTCGGGCTCGGCTTCTGAAAACCATCTTTGTCCAACTTTAAACATCTATTTCTCCGCTTCTAACCAGCTCTTTATCTTTTCTAACATCCAGGGTGAGTCGTCAATGGGAAGATCGTGACCAGCTTTCTCGTTTAGATGAAGGACACCACCCCAGACTTCGTGTAACTTCACACTGCTCTCCACTGAACAAAGCCTATCACTCTTTGCCCCTAGAATGAGTAGTGGAGTTTCTTTTGGCCATGTTTGAGCTGGACTAAAAGTTAGAGCTGCTTTAATTTGATTGATAAAGCTCGATCTCTTAACTGGTCTTTTCTTTTGAATTTCAATCCAATTTTTTATAATTTCTTCATGGTTGCTATCATTATTACTGACCATTTTAACGATCTTTCTTTCTCTATCTTCAATTTTGGGGGTAGCAAATATTTTTAAAAAATTTAGGATTGCTTCTGGCTTTAGCCTGTGAAAGAGAGAGTTAATACCCTTAAAGCTGGTGTTGACTAAAATTATTTTATTAAAATCAGCAGGATGAAGCTCAATCCAGCGCCTGGTAATCATACCACCTAGACTCATGGCCAAAAGGATATTTTCTTCTTCTTGCCCAAATTTTTCAAGGTGATTATTGCGCATAAACTCGATCATATCATCAAAGTTGTTGGGACTGATCATCTCAACATATTGCCCAACACCTTGAATCTCAGGAGTGATAATATTGGCCTTAGGAAAAGCTTTTTGAACTTCATCTTTAAATGCTCCCCAATGCTCTTTTTCTCTTACCAGACCTCGAAGTAAAAATATATTCATTAAAATAGTCCCATTTTCTTTGCTTGCTCCATCATTTGAGCTTTTTCTTCATCACTCATATTTTCGGCCATCTCTTTGATCTTATTCAATTCTTCTTCACTCATATTGGCCATAGCTTCATTTGCCTTTTTCATCATTTCTTCATGATCACCTTTTGACTCTTGATAAAAAATTATTTTATCACCCTCTTTTTTGTGAGCGGTTCCACTATTGGTGAGATCCTCTAATATATTGTTGAGAGACTCTGATTTGGCATCAGCTAGCTCATAGAGCTTTTCTAAATCAAAGGAGACCTTTTTACTTGGGTAACCATTTTGTTCTAAATTTTTAAGGATTTGGTCTTTAAAGCTCATCACGATACCTCACTATTACTGTATTTCAGTCAAAATTATCACTAGAGTGTAACTCATTTTAGTTCAAATTTCTGCTTTTGTGGGCAGTTTTTCTCTTTTCTGGAGCTATTCACTCAGTCAATACAGATAAATTAAAAGACTTTCAATGATAACCGATAAGAATCTGAATAGATAACGGAGGTTTCTTTGAAACTAGTAATGATTATACTCTCTTTTGCTCTCATCAGTTGTGGGGAGAAGGGGACGAATTCCAAAAAGAGCCTTCCTTCAGTGGATGAGCTGATCGCCAAAGAGGGCTCGCCTTCAAGCATGACAGAAAGTAAGATTGATGAAAAATCTACGATGTATCATTACGAGGATAAAAGTTTTCAAGTGAAAGATGATCTGGTTCACATGAAGTTTCAAAAGCCAAAAGGCCGAGAAGTTTCTATCCAGTATTGGCGACATCTCTATAAAGATGATGACTTTAAAATTAATGTCTATGAACAAACAGAACATACTAAAAGTTATAAATTAATAAATACCAAAAAAGGTGTGACATTAGTTTTTGATGAATCTGGAAGAGTTTTAAGAGTTGCAAAAGATTTGGAGGTTAAAGGTGAATAAATTTTTTATCCTGTTGACCTGCCTTATGGTATTTAGCTGCTCAAAAGACTATACAAAGCTATCCTTTCTTAACCAGTTTGATAAACGAGACTCTCAACAAATTAGGATGCCAGCAAAAATTGGTGATGAAAGTTGCTTTATCGATGAATTTGGAATCGATAGAATCAAAACGGATATCGAAACTCTAGAAAAAGCTTATACCACTCGAGTTGAAGTGCCGGATAAGTTTAAATTTACAAGCCTTAAAGCGGCGGAAACGCATTATATAAGTCGTTTTTATGAGCAGATGTATTTTTCTGAGGAGTCAAAAAGTTGTGACTCTCTTGTGTGCTTGTTGAATATTGCCTATGGTAATAAAGAAGCGGATGAGGGCTATAGAATTTATCATTGGTTTCTTACAATGGGTTCAGGAATATCAACTCTCGACCTTATTCCAGGATACAGAAGAGATGAAAACAGGTCGGCTAAAGACTATTTATTTCCAGACAATGAGTTAAAGCTTCTCAATATGGTTTCTCAAATTGTCTCAGATGATTACAGAAATATTCTTGTTTCTACATTGCACCGATTTCCAGATGGAACCTCTCCTGGAGTCCTCGTTGCTGGTCAGTTTAGCTACTCTTATGGCTCAAAGAAAAATCCGGGAACAATATTTTTAACGGATCAAGATGTAAGGTTTGATAAAAACTCAAATCTTGTTAGAGGTCACTATATTCACACTGTTATTCACGAGCTCAGTCATGCTCTCGACTTCACATTTGGTGATCAAGCTGCCTCAGAACATTTTTCAGGCTATGAAGATTGGGTTAATCTTTCATGGTCATGGGGAGAGGGGAAAACAACGAAGTACAGAACAGTTAACGGCGTAAGAGAAGAGTACGAAGTTGTAGAAATGATGTGGATTGTAGATAAAGAAAAGATCAAAGAAGAAGGCTTTGTTAGAGGTTATCAAAGGACAAGTCATAAAGAAGACTTTGCTGACTCTGGCGCCAACTTTGTTATAAGTGCAAGTAGCATGGAGAAAATCTCCCCAAAGAAACTCAGCGTGATAAGTAATAAATTTTATAATCGTTCAAGCTTTTTGAAAAAGTCAGAATTAGAAAAAGCAAATGACTTTCTAACTCAAGATTTCTCACAAGTCTTTTGGAGCCAAATAAAAGAGTGTTCATTAGATGAAGATTCTGGATTTTCGAGAAGTAGTCTCTCTTTTCCAAGTTCAGTAAGACTCTTGAAGCCAGCTCAAAAAAACTGTATTGAATCAAAAGTTGAAAGTCATTTTTATTCTCGTCTCTCTCTTTTTAGGAAGGAGAACTATCAAGGATGTCTTGTTACAGAGAAAAATGACTCAGATGTTTTGCAGTCTGCTATCAACTCAGTTTCAAAAACTATAGACAAAGCAATTGATCAAATAGGTGGACTTGATGGTATAAAAAAGACTTGGAAAGAGCTCAGAGAGAATCTTGCTCAAAACTGTAGTCCAGTTACCATCTATTTAAAAAATAGAAAAAGTTCTCTGTCAAACTATGATACAGAAATAAAAGCATGTGCACTTGATCAGCTGGTTAGTCTTGGCGAGAATCATTCTATTTTTGATGATGAAGTTGAATCCTATATTAGGCTTAATTCAATTGATTCAGCAAAAAAAGAAACAAAAGAGAAATTTACTCTTTTAACGAAAGGGATAGAGTCCTCATTTGAGTCTCGAGCGAATGAGTCCATCATGGATTGTAGAGCTTTCAGGGAAGAGGAACTAAGAAGTATTACTCCGATTGATGGTGGAACAACATTTGTCCAAGCATCAGTTTTAAATTGTATTAATGAGAACTTCACAAAAGACTATGATCAAACGATACAGCTCTATCTTCAAGGCAAATATAATTTATCACCTCTTGGACTTGAATATATAAGCGAACTTTATAGTCAAAAATATGTAAATGCTTTTAATAAAGAGATCATTAATATTTTTAATACTGAAGAAGTTAAATATAAGAAGAAGATCGTGGAAAGTGCTTCCTCTATTTTTGATCAAGCTTTATCTAGAGAAGAGACTCTTATTGAGTATTTTAGAACTAAAAAATTAACGAACTTAAAAAAAGATATAGAACAAAAACTCGTTTCCTACTATCCATCACTAGGTGGTTATCCAATTACCATTTCTTTGAATGAGTTCTCTAACGAGTTAGTTCAACTTCTTGAAAATGAAGTCTCTAAAAGGGCCAATAGAAAGGCACAAAATGAGATTGTTGAAGTGAAAAAATATGTTGAAAAAGAGTCAAGTCGCATTGCTTTGGGTGATCTTTCAGCTCTGAACTGGATTGGATACTCCGATGATCAGTTTAATTCCCTTTGTGAAAGTAATATAAAGTCTCTTCTAAAAAATAGAACTTATACGGCTGAAATTAACTACTATACTCAAGAAAAAGTAAAAGATGATGTTGTGAAAGCTTCTTGTCTTCTTTTGAAGAAGCAAAAAGATGCGGATCTGAAATCTTTTTCAACAGAGTATGAAGCGTTAAAAGATAGGTTCATTGAATCCAATTTAAAAACTAATTGGAATTGGAAGTTTGTTTTTTCCAAAGTTGCACTTTTAAATGAATGTCAAAAACGAATGGCAAGCACGGCTGGGCGTTTTAACAACTCTCTCTTTGTAAATTCTCAGAAAGTAAAAGCTGAAAAAGACAAAGAACTTTGTGAAAGTGTTGTTAATGAGTGGGAAGTTGAAAAGCAACTTGTCTCTAAAGCTATTTCTTGTGATTGCGCTGTGGCAAAGCCAAGTTTGTCTTTTGTTGCAAACAATTGGTTAGAATATCTGGATGGATTTAAAGCGAGCACTCAGATCAGTCTTTCAAAAGATTTAAAAGAGCAGATGAATAAAAGTATTGAACAATGTAAAACTAAATACCCAAGGCCACGGTATAGCTTAATGAGGGTGAAAAGAAAGAGTTGTCTATTGGATATCTCTGAAAAAGATTTAACTTCTCATTTTGAAGGGTTTGATTCATTGGCGCAGCAATTGGCCAAAGAACTTATTTTTGAACTTTCAAAAAATATCGATACTCATTTGAACTAGATGAGAGGGGATTGAGATAATCCCCTTATTCTAATTGAACAATGATTTCTTGAGCGAGGTTCTTTCTATTAAGTGGTTTTTTCCCATTTGAGCAAATCGATTTGTCACCATCAAGTTTTGAGATGATATTAAAAAACTTTTCAGCGTTAATCGTTTTATTTTGCTTCGATGCCTTTTTCTCAACATAAGCAAAAAATCTAATGCTACTTTGAAGTCTCCACGTCATTAGATTAGTATTTGCTAGCTCATTTCTCAACAGTAGAAGATCTGCAATGGGATAGGTTTCACCTACTTTTATTTCTAACAAGCAATTTGCCAGGTTTTTCTTGGCCGCCTCTAAAGGAGTGAGATTTCTAGTATCTTGTTCTTCTTCAAGGGCGATGAGAAAGCTCATGATGTCTGACTCAATTTCTTTTGCTTCACTTCTTGAGATGCCCTCAACTCTTGCAAGACTTTTACATTCTTTATAGGGTTTTGCTGCTTTTTTAGAATTTACAATGGCATCCATATACATCGGAATGTAAGCTGCGAGGTCATTAGATTTATTTTGTTTAATAATTTTATTCAGTTCAAGCGTATTATTGATATCGTAATACTGCCTTGCAATCGGATAGCGAACTCTAGGTGCCATTTTCTTTTTGTCCGGCTTTTCACTTTCTTCTAAATATGTGTATCCCGTCTCTGCGGCTGCGCCTAAGCCACCTATGAGAAAGACAGCGGACAGTGGCATAACAGTCGATCCTATAATTCCCACTGCTCCTGCACCAAAGCCGACAATCTTATTTGTCTTTCTTGCTTTTTCAAAATAGCTCTGGGAGCAACCTTTTTCGGTGTACATATAGGTAGGAAAGGATGCCTTCTCCTGAGCAAAAGCTGAGAAAGAGACAAGTGAGAGGAGTAAACCTTTTGTCATAAAATTTTTCATAGATATCCCGTCTAAATTCATAATACCGTATATAGAGCAATCTCAATGCCAGAGATCCTTCCAGATTTTAGTTATTTATAACGTTTAAGTGTGTTCAACTTGTCGTTACTGTCTACAACTCAGACACTGAAAATATTGTATGGTGCCTTAGTGACTTGTTTTCAATCTCAAATGAGGTGTCAAAGTGGGACTAAAAGTCAGAATGCACCGTTAAAAGTTACTATTATGCCAAGATTTATTGGCACGTTTAATGCACAACTAATCCGTATAACGAAATAGCTAAATGGAATTGGCATTTTGAAGGTCGCAACTCTACCTTGGGGGGTAAATATGAAAAGACTTATCAGTGCAACAACAATGACTTTAGCAGCTACTTTATTAATCGGTTCTGCAAATGCAGCGCAAACTATCTCTTGTGGTCCAATGATCGCAGAAATGGATGCCCAAAGTGATATCGTCGCCAATTTCTCTAAAGAACTCTCTAAATTAGAAAGCAAACTGGGACGTATCGAAAATAAATTAGACGATAAAAGAAATCAGATCTCACAGGTCGCTTCAGATATTCAAAACGAAAAACAACTCGTTTCTCAAAAAGAAAATGATAAGGTATCCCTTGTTAGTTCTATAGGCTCAATTGAGGCAGAAAAGTCAGCTCTGGTTTCAGAGAATCAATCTCTTTCTCAGCTCATGAATCAGCTTTCCATGCAAATCGATAATCTTCCAGCTCGAAGTAATGCCCGTCGAGTGGCCCTTCGAGAGAGAAAAAGATCAGAGAAATTAATTGAAGCAAATCAAGCAAAAATAGTTTTCTTAAACGGTCAAATTCAGCCGGTGATGAGTTCTATTTCTAGTCTTGAGAGATCTATCATGGCATCGCTTAGTAAGATCAATGTTCTAAAAGATAAAAGAAATCAGATTAAAAATGCACAGCCGACTTTAGAGATGTTAGTGAGTAAAAAAGAGCAGGCACAGATTCAACTGCTTCAGTCAGACTCTGTTCAACAAGCTAATCTAAGTGCTCTAGAGTTTGCGACTGAGAAAGTCGAGATGTGCAAGACCTACACTGTTAAATACCCATTGGCCTTAGAAATCGCAAAAGAAATATATGCTGTTGGGTGCGACCGTTATGTCCCAAGAAATCTAAATGGAGCTTACAAGCACAAAGCACAAGCTGAAACCCTTGAATCAATTTGTGGTATCAGCGCTTACTAAGAGAAATAAAACCCCCATATATAAGCCCTCAATTATTTGAGGGCTTTTTTTTTGAAAAATTTCTCGTATACTTATCTAATGAAAAATAGCCTCGATAAACTTACTCCAATTCAGTACGCAGTCACCCAAGAAAACGCTACCGAACCCCCTTTCCAAAATGAGTTTTGGAACCATAAAGAAGAGGGGATTTACGTCGATATTGTCTCTGGAGAGCCTTTATTTAGTTCTAAGAGTAAATTTGATAGCGGTTGTGGTTGGCCCTCATTTGATAAGCCTCTTGCCGCTCAGAATATATCTGAGCACGAAGATTATGATATTGGCTATAAGAGGGTTGAAGTAAGGTCGAAGGAGGGGAATAGTCACCTTGGACATCTTTTTAACGATGGCCCCACACAAACCGGTATGCGCTACTGCATCAATTCAGCAAGTATAAGATTTATTCCTCGCAAGCGTTTAAAAGAAGAGGGTTACGAGCAATTTGAGTCAATGTTTGACCAAAAATGACAGTCATTTAAATATTTGAAAACTCAAAAGTTAATAAAATTACACATTAAAATCCCGTTAATGCTTTGACATTTATCCTTGTTCAAAAGATCATTTTGTTACAAAAAATTCTGTATTTTTTAATGAAATAAGCTAACCAACACGGAGGAATCATGGCTAAGAAAAAATCAAAAGAAATGTTATTAGTAGGATCAAAAACAAAAGAGGCTCTTAAGGGTTCTGGAAAGAAAACTTTCAATGTTTCAAGTGACACATTAGAGGCTTTAAATGAGCAGGTTTACTGGTTAGTTGAGCAAGCACAAAAAAGATGTGAAGCAAACGGTAGAAAAACGATTAGACCTTACGATATTCTTGCATAAAAATTTATGCCACCTCTTTTTCTAGAGGTGGCTTTTAAACTAATTCCGAAACCCTTATCGCTATTCTTATCCCTGCTATTAATAATACACCTTTAAAAAGTAACTTAAACCTCTTTGAGTCGACTCGTTTGAGTAAGGTCACACCAACCTTTGTTCCTAGAATAACACTCACACTCATAGCTATAATGAGCCAAACATGATCCAGGTAATTGAATTCTAAAAAGAGAAAAGCCGGTATCTTTACAAAGTGGGCACTTAGTTGCATGGCCGATTTGGTGCTTACTATTTCTTCTTTGGTGAAGTCATCTCTGATAAAAAAGACGGCCAATAAAGGGCCCACGGCACCGATCAAAATAGCTAACACACCACTTATAAATCCCACCATAATCCAAGATTTGGGCTTAAGTTTTATCTGAGGAAGCTTTTTTGGTTTGAAAACCGAATAACTTATCATGACCAATAAGGCCAAATAGATGTGGAGATCTGAGATGAAGTCCTTGAGTAAATAGACACTTAAAACGGTACCAAAAGGGAGTCCTAGTAAAAAGCACCAGAAGAAATTCTTTTTCACGTGCTCAAGAAGGTATCCTACTCGCGAGGCATTGCTTACTAACTGAACAAAGCCGTGAATAGGGATGATAATTGTAGGGGATAGAAAGAAGGTCATGATGGACAGGAGTAAAATTCCACCACCCATACCGATGACACCTGAGATAATGGCTGTTACAAATGCACTTAAAGATAAGACTAAAAACAAAGTGAGAACTCCGGATTAAAAATAGTGGTTTAGAGATGTAATTTTTATCATATATAGTTGAAATCATATCAAAACTCTTCTTTCATGATAAGTACTTTGAGCTATGAGTACAATAATAGACGATTTTCAATTTGCCTCCGCAGAGGTTTCAGATACTGCGGAAATTATTGGTCTTTATAATACCAGTTACGAAGGCCAGTACCCAGATCCTATCTTTACTAACTATCAACTTTTAAAAAATGAGATTCAAAGAAAGAATAAGAAGCTTTTTGTGGCAAGAGATCCGCAGGAAAATGTAGTCGCTTGTATAAGCTTCCTCTATGATCCCTATAATAAAATTGCAAAAGCCGGCTCGGCAGTCGTTGCAAAAGAGGCTCAAGGAAAAAACTTAACAAGAAAGCTTATCGAATACGGCATTGATGATATTAAATCTCAAACTCAGGGAATTGCTCTTTTGTACATTACAACGAGAACTGTTCACAGAATCGCCCAACATCTCACTGATAATATGGGATTTAAAAAGCTTGGCATTTTCCCAAATGCTCACAAAACTAAAGAGTACGAAACCCATGTTTTAGGGGGGCTCTACTTTACTGGCGCAAATGATCTTCGTTACACTGACTTTAAACAACACCCCAGAGTTTTACCTCTTTTCAATATCGCCAAAAAAGAATGCGAGCTGCCTGATATGGAATTGGCAACGGATCTACAAATAAAAGAGTTTCATGCGGATGCTCCTGTCTTAGAGTTTATTCACGCTAAAGAGTTTGTTAAAACAAGCTATATGAATGCTAAGAAGAATAAGGATATCGAATTGGGCTTTTTTCCATTTCATGAACCTTCTACTCTTATAACATCTCCCGACGGTGACATCCAAGTTTTCGCTAATATCAATAAAATTGATAATCACTGTGTCATAATAGGGGTGAAGATCGATCGAAAGGTATCGTTTACGTCACTTTTTTTAAAGGTCAGCTCAATGCTCAGAGACCAGGGTGTTAGATATATTGAAATGATCGCTAGAGCGAATAGACTTAATATTATAGAAAAAATTATTCAAGCCAAATTTATCCCCTGTGGTTACGTTCCGGCATTCCAACTCATCGAAGGCAAAAGATACGACTACGTGGTTTTTAGCCGATCTTTTGAGATTTTAGAGTTTAACAATATAGAACTAACAGGTGTTAGCAACCAGTATCTAAAAGAATATATCAAGACTTGGTCAGAGATTTCACTTAATAAATTTATGACAGTGAGTATTTAAATGAATTTTACCGACGCCCTACTTTGTACAGATCCTTTTCATTTTAGTGAGGAAAATGAATTATTATTTGTCCAAAGTTTTCGTGAAAACTGCACCCATCACTATGAGCATAATGATTTTTTTAAATTTCTTTGGGATAAGGAATCAATTCATCCTAAAGATATTGTAACGCCTAAAGATCTGGAAAGAGCTCCCATGATTTTAGTTAATCAATTTAAAGAGCACGACTTTAAAAGTAGCAATGAAATTGTTTTAACTTTGGGAAGTTCAGGGACAAGTGGGCAAAGAAGCGTTCAGCACTTAGACCAGTATTCATTGGATAATGTAAAAAAACTCGCTTTCTCTATTCATGAAAGTTTAGGAATGGTAGATAAGAAAGATTACAACTACCTGTGTTTTACCTACGATCCTAAGGTGGCCAATGATCTTGGTACGGCTTTCACAGATGAGCTTTTGACAAGCTTTACAGGAATCGGTGAGATCTACTATACCTTTCAATTTGATGAGAAGTTAAATGACTTCAAAATGAATACAAGTGAAGTCGTTGAAACGCTTAAAAGATTTGAGCAATCCAAACTCCCGACAAGAATTTTGGGTTTTCCGGCTTTTCTAAACGAAATTATTGATACCTACAAGCTAGAGTTAAACCTTGGTCAAGACTCTTGGATTCAAACTGGAGGTGGTTGGAAATCAAAATCAGACCAAGAGATACCCAAACAGTTCTTTAGAGAAAAAGTCAGTAAAGCCCTTGGTATACCAGTATCAAATATTCGAGATCTCTTTGGCATGGTTGAACATGGTATTCCATACGTTGACTGCCCTGAGGGAAAATTGCGAATTCCAAATTATTCCCGTGTCTTCATCAGAGATCCTAAAACTCTTAAGGTTCTTCCTCATGGACAAGAAGGATTAATCCAGTTTCTGTGTTCATACAATACTTCATATCCAGCCTCTAGCCTTTTAACAACAGACTGGGGCATCGTTCACCAACACCCTGATGGAATTTCTCCCCTCAGCCTTGAAATTATGGGACGAGCGGGCGTATCAAAAAACAAAGGGTGTGCACTTAAAGCCCTTGAGGTCGCAAGAGGTTAAAATGTTTATTCAAGGAAAATGGATCTCAGCTCAATCAAAAGATGAAATCAGTAACATTATTGAGGAGTCACAAAAGACATATAACGCGTCTCAGACTCCAAACGTTTTAGATATCGTTGATTTCCTTGATCGTGTGGGAAAGCTTTGGCACAAAGAGGGAGTCTTTTATCAAGAAGCTCTAGAAATTATTCACTCCAGTAGCAGTTTCTCAAAAGCGATGATTGAAGAGACTTTAAATATTCTTCCGTCACTTTTGAACAACGATTTACTCGTGACTCGAATAGAATGTGAGATAGGAGAGTTGGAGTCTTTAGATAGGCCTGTAAGTTCAAAAAATTTAAAAAGAGAATATTTAGCACCTGTTGGATCAGTTCTTCATGTCACAGCAGGAAATGTCTTTCTCTCTGTTATAGACACTCTCATTATGGGAGTGTTGACAAAAAATTTATCTTTTATAAAGCTCAGTTCTTCAAATTTAGAATTCCCGAAGCTTTTTCTGAAGTCACTTTTAGAAGTTGATTCGACTCATAGTGTTCTCAATCAAATTGTTTTCCTCAACTGGAGAGGCGGTGATAGCTCTATTGAAGATCTCTTTAAAGAAAAAATGGATCTTATTGTCGCTTGGGGTGGGGAAGAAATGGTGGCAAGCTATAAGAAAAATCTTCCAATAGATACAAAGCTTGTCGACTTTGGACCTAAAATTTCGTTTGGAGTTTTAGACTCAATATATATTGAAAGACATTTGAATGTTTACGATCTTATTGCAAAAGATGTTTCAATGTGGGATCAATCAGCCTGTGCAAATATGCAAAATCTTTTTGTCAGCTCTGATACAGACGTAGATAATCTTATTAAAAATCTCTCTATTGCCTTTAAAAAATTTCCTATAAAAAGGGGGAAATTGAGCCCAGATGAGAGAGTTGAAGTCCTAAAAGAGCGATCAAAAGCTGACTACGAATTATTTTCTTCAGGCATAGACTATAGTGCTGGAGAAGATTTTCTCGTTCGTTTTGATTCGTCAAAAGTTTTATCTCCAAGCTCACTAAATCGAACTTTAATTATTAGAAAGTATGATGATTTATATTCCTTAGGTGAGATGTTATCAAAGTTTAAGTTTTATCTTCAAACATGTTCGTTAGGCCTTGAGAAGGGGTCAGCGCTGGCCATGGATTCTCTTTCAAAAGCTGGAGTGACAAGATTTACGAAAGTTGGACAAATGCTTGAGGGAGTAAACGGGGCAAGTCACGACGGTCATTACCCCATGGAGTTTTTTATAAGAAGAGTCTCTATAGAGTTTGAAGCCAGTATTGATGAATTTGAAGGCTATAATTCTAAAAACTCTACCAAGGAAAATAGTGTGATCTTTGCCTCTGGGGGGACGACTGGAAATCCTAAATTCTCTACTTTTAAAAACTATGAATTCAATCATATTGCTAGTCTTTTAGGAGAGTCGTTTAAAAATAGAGGGCTAGGTGAAACTTCACTTGTGGCTAACTTATTTGTTGCGGGAAATATGTGGTCTTCTTTTATCGTGATCTATAAAGCTATTGAGTACTGTAAGGCCCAACAACTGCCTATCGGTGGTAATTCGCCAAAAGAAGATGTTGTTAATTATCTTGAAAAATTTAATCCTGATACAGTTTTTGGAATTCCCTCTTCAATGCATGAGCTTGCAGCGAGCTATGAAGGCGGTAAAATTCAATTCAAGACTTTCTTTTATGCTGGTGAGAACCTACCTTCAATGACGCGAAAGATTCTCAGTTCTAAGTTTGGAGTTAAGCATTTTTATTCTGCAGGCTATGCAAGTGTCGATATAGGTCTCATAGGCTTTCAAGACGAAACATGTGGTGAGGGTGAGCATATTTTATTCGATGGCATCCATATGGATATTGTTGAAGAGGAAGCTGTTATTACCTCGACTCTCAAATCTGTTGATCCTGTCCTTCGCTATTTTTCTGGAGATCGAGTAGAGAGAATTTCAGAAAAAAAGTTCAAACTAATCGGAAGGAAAAATAAATTAATTTCAGTTTGGGGCGCAAGAATAACGATGGAGCAAATGCTTCAGGCAGCCTCAGTTGTTGGTATAGAGCAGGTGCAAGTTCACCTCTATTACGGTGATAAAAAAACTGATGTTCTCGATATATGGACTGAACGTGAGGTTGATCAAGAGGCTTTCTTGCGTATCCTCTTTGAGCTTTGTGCCGATCTTCGTCAAAGCGTTTCTAAAGATTTTGTCGCAAAGAACCTCGTCTTTACTGTGTCTCCATTTGTCAGAAACCCTCGAACTGGAAAAATACCCATATTGATTGATGAACGAAGCTAAATAGCAGAATTTATGAGCTCTGTTGCGCATCGCAAAAAATAGTGGTATAATCCCAGAGCTGCACGTTATCTCCATATGCTCAGATTATCTTGGGGAGGTTTATATGAATCGTCGTTATTCCTATAAACAATTTAGTTCACTATGGTCCAAAAGTCAGACTCATCAAAGAGAAGCTGTTCCATTAGCTTACTCATCGCAAAAAGCTTACTACAAAAAAGCCATGGATACCGTTTGTCTTGAAGCTGAGCTTGCTGAACAAACCAGTGAGTACACGTATACTCTGTGTAAAGGCATGAAAAGGCTCTTCTCAATTGGTGCTACCGCTAAAGAGGTTGAGACACACAGAAACCTCTTAAATAAAATTCTTTATTTGGGCAAAGATATTCTCGAGTCCTCACAGAAGTTTTCTGAACTCTTTTACTTAGGTGTTCTTATAGAGATGAAAATGGTTTCAAAGTGGAGAGATGTATCTTTTTACACCTTTCTCATCAGTGCGTTAAAAAGTATCAAGAAGGAGAGTCGTTTTATCTCAAAAGAGATGAAGATTAAGCTCACGAAGCTTTTTGCCAAAGACAATACTGAACTCTATCACTATTACTTTTCTTGATAGAACACATCATGTCTTTAATAATCAAATTTTTTATTGCACAATATTCTCAGTTTTAAACTTAGAGGAGATTGTAATGGGAAGATTCAGTTCAGGTGTATTAACAGGCAAAGAAGTTCTAGATGTTTATGAATATGCAAATAAAAACAACTTTGCTCTACCGGCGGTTAATGTTGTTAATACAAGTTCTATAAATGGTGTCTTAGAGACAGCAAAATTATTAAATTCTCCAGTGATCATTCAATTCTCAAATGGCGGTGCTAAATTTTATGCCGGTGGTGGAGTTAGTAATGAATCAGAAAAAGCTGCAATTGCAGGCGCGATCTCTGGTGCAAAGCACGTTCATCAAATGGCGAAAGTCTATGACGTTCCCGTTATTTTACACACCGACCATGCTGCGAAGAAGCTTCTTCCTTGGATTGATGGTCTTTTAGATGAGGGAGAAAAGTTCTTTAAAGAAACGGGAAAACCACTGTTCTCATCTCATATGCTCGATTTATCTGAAGAGAGTTTAGAAGAAAATATAGAAACCTGTGCAAAGTATTTAGAAAGAATGGCAAAGATTGATATGCATATAGAAATTGAACTCGGAATTACTGGGGGAGAAGAAGATGGTGTTGACAATAGTGATGTGGACTCATCGAAACTCTACACTCAACCAGAAGAGGTTTCTTTTTCTTATGAAAAGCTAAATGAGATTTCACCAAACTTTACAATCGCAGCATCTTTTGGAAACGTCCACGGAGTTTACAAACCAGGAAATGTTAAACTTACTCCGGTTATTTTAAAGAATTCACAAGACTATATAGAAAAGAAATTTAATCTTGAGAAAAATCCAGTTAATTTTGTTTTTCATGGTGGATCTGGTTCAACTCCTTCTGAAATTAAAGAAGCTATTGAGTACGGTGTGATCAAAATGAATATTGATACAGATATGCAGTGGGCTTTTTGGGATGGTGTTCGTGAGTACGAAGCAAAAAATCATGGTTATCTGCAAGCACAAATCGGAAACCCTGATGGGGATGATATTCCAAATAAAAAATACTACGATCCAAGGAAATGGCTAAGAGCAGGTGAAGATGCTTTTGTCGCTCGATTAAAGAAGTCATTTGAAGATTTAAATAACGTAGGAACAAACAAGTAGAGTATGTGGGTCATGGGATCTGTGAGAGAGAAGTCCCATGACCCAGAATATGACTAAAGTAATTAGACTTTAGTCACACTCTTTATGTGTAACCTACACAGAGACGAGCTTTGTTATTGTTGAATACTAAGATATAAAATAGATGGCCACCTCACTTAGAAAGCAAGGTAAAATTTACAACTTCATTTCAAGTAATTTAAAATATAGTTTCGCCGTATTGATGGAGTCATCCAAAGCAGTGTGGGCAACAGCACCCATCTTAAACTTTTCCATTAAACTATTTCCAGAATCCATGCCTTTTTCGAGAACGCCCATATCAATAAGACCGAGACAGAAACAAGAAAGGTCTAAGTTTCTGTGGTGAAAATGTTTATTCATCCATTCCCAACCTAAATCTCTATTGAGAAAAGGCAGGTCAATAGCACTTATAGACTTTCCAAACAGAACAATCTTCTCATCTCCAAAGTATTTTTTTATTTCATCACTTTCAAGATATTCTTCTAAAATTTGTTTGAATTTCTCTTGTGAAACACCTTCTTTGTTGGCCTTAATAATAAGTGTTTTATTATTTTCTTTCACCCACGGGTTGAGATGGGGCTCTAATAGTTCAAAGGGTGGACATTTCACATAAAATTCACGGGCCAAGGAGGTCTCAATTGTTTTGGTTTTCGCACAAAATGGAACCATGGCAAATTCAATAATTAAGGCGTCTTCTTCTAGACCTGTCGCCTCAAGGTCAAAACTTAAATATTTCATTCCATCAGATTAATTTGGAATACTGAGGACGTCAATTCACGTCTGGAGCAAAGAATAAGATTTCCTAATGTTTAGGATTAGAGAGACTTATATAATGTTTTGACAGGTAAATAGGCTAAGATGCCGAATTTAAAAGCTTATTGGCTGGGTATGAAAAAATTACGCAGTGAGTGTGTAAGTTTATTTTAGACAATAAAAAATGAATTCTCCTTGACGTTTACTTGACTCAAAAGGTAAACATTACTCACAAGATTACTGGGGAAGTATTCAAAAGGGGAAAACATGAAATTAATGATCGCGTCTTTGGCGCTTAGTATCTCGTTACAAACAATAGCGAGTCCAATCAATTTAAATGTATCGGACATGAATGAAATTAACCAAATTGAAGTTTATGAAGTAAATGAAGACAACAATCTTGTAGTACTACCAAATGCAGACATCTCTGAGCTAGATGGCTTTGTGGCAAGAAAACCTATGAAAGGTGGAATTGGCGACACCATCATGATTGGTAGGCAGTTAATTGCTTTTGGAAAAGAAGTTTATAAAATTATTGAAGCCGGTAAACCAGTTGTAACGATTGGAGACACGACGCCAGTGAGTATTCTTCCAAAGAATGAACGCGGAGTTAATATCAGTGCTTTTGATCTAGAAAACTGGCAAATGCCTAAGGCCAAAAAATATAAGGTCATTGCAAAAAATGGATTCGGATCAACGATGATTGCTTTTGAGTTTATGGTGATCTTCTCTTATGGTGGAAGCTATGACGGTGCAGGTGCCTATATTGCAGGAGCTGAAGTATCAGCAACAGAAGTTCAAGTTGGTTGGGGCTATAACCTCGATGCAAACTTTAAAGTGCAATCAATCGTAAATCAAGGGACAACTGAAGATCCTATCGCTGCGGCAGTTCTACAGATTAGTTACACTATGAAAACAGTACTGAAAGAAACAAAATCAACGAAGAAGTTTATGATAAACGGAAAAGGTCAAATAAGAGCATACTAGAACAATTCAAGGCCACTTTGTACTTTCTATAAAGTGGTCTTATAAATAATCAATATCTACGTCACCAGTTATTTCCTCCACCGAAACCTGACAAGCCAAGTGGCAACCATTAAAAATACATTTTTTACAAACACCTTCACCTCTACAACTAGAAGCGATTGGAATTTGCTTAGATTCAAGGAATTCTAGAAGATTCATTTTCATCTCCGACTCACAAGCATCAAACTGCCACTTCTTGTTTGAAGCAACTCCTTTGAGAACTATTTTCCACATTGGATCTTTCCAGGGCTTCGAAGATCTAAAAAGAAAGTTTGGGTTTGCTTTGATGAAAGATAAGCGGCTATATTTCCAATCTGAGAAGTACTATAAAGAGGGATTTTAAGATCCTGGAGATTATTGATCTCATCTTTAGTTGCTTTTTCCGACTCAAAGATAAGTCTTTTTGGATCATCTAAACGAATATAGCGAGGAGCTTTAAGAGCACTAATGATTTTTTTCTTACTCTGACCTGAAGACAGAACTAAAAACTGGCTTACTTGCTGTGCTGGATCTCTACTGCCAGAGCCCATAATCCAGACAGTCCTATCTTTTTTCTTATCGATACAAACATAACTTTTATGATCTGATGCTTCCCCTTCAATAAAAATAGATCTTTCATAGTTTTTTATTTTGTCAGTATTAGATGACAAAGAGATTAAGGTTGTATTTGATCCAACTTTTAGACCAAAGACATTTGACCTATAGGTTTCATCCTTTGGCGAGAATGATCCCTCGAGATAGCCCTTAATATCAAAGTTACAGTGGTATGTTTCAAATTTCTTCAGATCAGAGAAGGAATCTACTTTTTGGTCATTTTTTAAGTTTTTGTCCAAGATAAGTGAAAAATTTTGCTTGGGGATTCTTTCGTTTTCTCGCAGTGTATCCTCGGCCCTTACGAAATTTCGGCTCAAGATTTTATTTTTTAAGATTTGATCTTTGTTCTGATTCAGAAACACAGAAAAACTTTGTGAAACAAAAAAATTATTGGGATAGGTTCTGTCAAAAATAGTAGCGAGATCCTTTAGACTTCGTTTATTTTTAGTTAGCGTTAAAAGCTTTTGCAGTCCATAGAAGATCGGAGATTTTATAGAGTCAGAACTTTTGATTTCTAAATAAACATCACCATTAAAGATAATTTGAGCTGTAGAGCTAGGTGAGGAGAGGTGAGGGTTTAAATTCATCTGAACAAAAGTCCATAGAATGATTTTCTCAATATAGGTGTAATTGTCTTTAGCTATGAACTGTAAAAACTTGTCCTGCCCGGTTTTGTTTCGACTAAGGAGTTGAACATTTTCGTTTTCTTCGCAGCTATTGATTCGGTTATCCTCTTTATAGGGAATTGACTCATCGATGAACAGATCATCGTCCAGGCGATTAACGAACTGAGAACATGAGACTGTTAATAAAGAGAGAAGAAGAAGCTTAATGATCATGTTCAATAAGTGGGTCAGTGTGGATATACTGTTCTTTTTGAGATGCGATCTCGCTGTATTCAAACTCAAGGGCCATTGAAGCAGCTTCAGAGGATTTTGCACCTAAAAGACAGAGTATCCACATTCCAGCTGATGTTGAACTTGCAAATGCTTCCATTTTTATATCTATGATATCGAAATTTTTACTCCTCAGGTGATCGCTAATCTGATCAAACTCTTTTTCTTGGTAGCCTGTTTTTCTATTTGGAGGTGCTGGAACAAAATAGGTAAAGGTTCGGATCGCATGGTATTTGGACTTTTTTTTAAAAAGGTCTAAAACAGACTGAAACACTTTTTATCTCCTGATTTTATTAAGTTATGTTGAATAATTATCCTACAAAGTTTAATAATCAACAACAAGTAAAGTAGTAGTTCGTTACATTAGCTTACATTAAACATATTTTATACCAATAACCGACAGAGCTCGTCAGTGGTATCAAAAGGAAACCACAGGAAATTGTTACCTAATAAAAAAACTTCTTTTTTTCAGTTTCATATGTGGTTATACTATAAGTGTGAGTGACAGGAAGTTACTCGAGAAGGCAAGGATGCCGAAGAGAAGAGGGGGAGCAGTGCAGGAGCTCCCCTTTTTTTATGCCCTTTTTTAAAGGTGTATGATAAAGAATCTAAATGAACTTCGAAGAATTTTTACAAAACAAAAATCAATTCACTTTAGGTAACCTTACGACCGAAAGCTTTCATCCAAAAACAATTAATCTCTCAAAAGACTCTAAAGAAAATTTACCAAAAGCTATTGCGACGTTAAAAGAAGTTGATCACGATGCTTTCAACTTTCTTTTAAACTTAGAAAGAAAAATTTTTGATGTCTATCAGCAAGTTCAAAGTTCTTTGCAAGAGAGTTCAAAGATTTTCATTTGTGGTTGTGGTGCGACCGGTCGGTTAGCACTGGCCATCGAAACAATTGGACGTTTTTCAGGCAAAAATAATATAGTCAGTTTCATGGCCGGAGGAGACTTTGCTCTTATAAAGTCGGTGGAGAGTTTCGAAGACAAAATGGAATACGGCAAAAGGCAACTCAAGGATCTGGGCTTCAAAGATGGTGATGTTCTATTGGCCGTGACTGAGGGTGGAGAAACAAGCTTTGTTATTGGAGCAGCACTTGAAGCTGCGAAGCTTGGAAGTAATCAATCATTCTTTCTTTACTGCAATCCAGATGAACAGCTAAAGACACTTGATCGATTCAACATGATTTTGGATAATAAGAAAGTCACAACTGTTAATTTAACAATAGGACCTATGGCATTGAGTGGATCGACTAGAATGCAGGCGACCTCAGTTCAAATGTTTGTCACAGGAATCCTGGCATTAAAACAATTTGAAGATGAAACTCAATTTAGCAGATACTTTTTGGAGTCTATTGAGAGTTTTAAGAATTTGAAGTATCAATTTTTAGAAGAATTCATTATTGCAGAATCCAGTGAATATATAGAGGGTCGAAAGATTACCTATAACTCTAGTGAAAGATACGCCATAAGTGTCCTTACCGATACGACTGAAAGGAGCCCCACTTTCAATCTTCCACCATTTGAGTCCTCTGATGATGAATATCAAGCTTTAAGCTATCTTGCCGTTGCAAACACCCACTCAAGTGTGGAGGCCTGGCAAAAAATGCTTCAGCGAGATCTGAGAGAACTTGAATGGGGAAGTGACTTTAGTAGTATAAGTGTTCACAATATTTTAAAATTTGATATTTCCCAAAATGCTATTGATAGACGAAAAACAAGATCTGTCTTTTCTATTATTGAGCAAGAGGGAGAACTTGTGTTTAAAATAAATGATTTGGAAAGTAAGGTTAAAGTCAGTAATGATCTCCTTTTAAGTCATATACAGTTAAAACTTCTTCTCAATACGCTTTCGACACTTATTATGGGAAGGCTCAATAGGTATGAATCAAATGTCATGACTTGGGTAAAACCGGCTAATTACAAGCTTATCGATCGAGCTACTAGGTACACACTAAGGCTTCTTGCCATGGAAAATATTGAGGGAGTTTATGATGAAGTGGCGCGGTTTATTTTTGATAAAGCTAAGGTAAAGGGCAGCTCTAATGAATCTATAGTAAGAGCTGCGGTGGACTACTTTAAGAAGTAATTAAGATTCTTTGTTCGTCTCTTTTGAGTCTTCGCTTTTACTTTCTTCTTTTTCGGACTCATTTAAGCCTTTCTTAAAGTTAGTTATTGCAGAACCAAAAGATCGCCCTAACTGAGGAAGTTTTTTTCCTCCAAAAAGAAGAACGATGACAAATGCGATAACGATTAATTCAGTAGTTCCTAATCCAAACATTTTATTCCTTTCTAATAGAGTCGGGCTAGATCCATGGAATATCTTCCTGGAGAATAGTTGGCCATGCGAGTCTCTTTAAGTTTTTTAAATTTTGCCTGAGCATTTGAAGCTTGTGAGAATGGAAAAATAGCAATTCCACCTCTTGGAGTAAATTCTCCAATCACTTCAATATACTTTGGCTTCATCAGTTTTGTTAAATCATTACATATTTTTTGAATGCAGTCTTCATGAAAATCACCGTGGTTTCTAAAGCTAAAAAGATAAAGCTTCATAGATTTACTTTCGACCATTTTTTTATCAGCGATATAATTGATATAAATCTTTGCAAAGTCAGGCTGTCCTGTTTTTGGGCAAAGAGAAGTGAACTCAGTACAGATAAACGTCGTCCATGCTTCAGAAGTTGGATTCTTATTGGGAAATGACTCTAAAATTGAAGGGTCGTAGTCCTGCTTATACTCGTTGGTGTTACTCCCAAGAAGGGTGACAGTCTTAAGTTCAGATTCTTTTCTCGAATGGTCTTTTTTGCGTGGCATAATAACTCGTATAGTCTTTGTTTATATTTTTTTCTTTGTTGTTTATAACAATTTGTGTAAAAAGAAAACTACTTGTTAAATAATAAAAATCAATTGGTTAGGCCCTTTAGGGAGACCATCGGTATTGTCATGTATAGTAAAGTTAAAGTCGTCATCGGTCAGCTAGGTTCTCCGGAAACTCCGAACACTAAAGATGTGAGGAAGTACCTTAAAGAGTTCTTAGGGGACCCCAGAGTTGTTGATCTCCCACGAGCGTTGTGGTGGATTATTCTCAACCTTTTTGTGTTGCCTTTTAGGCCCAAGAAAAGTGGAGAGGCATACGGTAGGATATGGGATGGAGAAAAGTTTCCTCTTGTTGAAAATACCAGGTTATTCGCCTTAGAGGTCGAAAAATACTTAGATGACAATATAGAGATTAACTATGGTTTTCTTCTTACAGAGCCTCGAGTTCCAACGCTTTTTAAAACATGGGAGGAAGAGGACTTTGATGAAAGGGCCAGCCGTTTGGTGGTTTTACCTCAGTTTCCTCAGTATTCAGAGTCAACGATCGCCAGTGTCGTCGACACTGTGGGAGCAACTTTTGCAAAAGCGGTTAATATTCCGGATTTTGAGCTCATCTCAAATTATCATCGCCTTAAAGCCTTCATCGACCTTGGGGCCAAAAAGGTACAAGAACATCTTGATCGTGAGAAACCAGTTGAACTCGTTATCTCATTTCACGGAATTCCTCTAAGAAGAGTTCTTCAAAAAAAAGACGAGTACTATTTTCATTGTTATGAAACATTTGTCCTTTTAAGAGATCAGCTCAATTTTGATAAATCAAAAATTCACTTTTGTTTTCAAAGCCGCTTTGGTAGCGAGCAGTGGCTTGGGCCTGCGACAGATGAATTCGCCATTGATCTAGCTAAGGCTGGAGCAAAGAGCATTGCATTTTATTGCCCAAGTTTTGTTGTGGATTGTCTGGAGACAACAGATGAAATTGGTAATGAACTAAAAGAAGATTTAGAAGAGCATGGATGTCACACCGTTTTTGTTCCTTGCCTCAACAGCGATGAAGACTGGGCTCGAGGATACGCCCATTATATAAACACCTTAGTTAACTCCTCGAAGAAGGATCTAGGGGAGCTTTTTTACCAGACAGACAAGAAAAAACTGCGAGAAGAAATTCCTGAACAGGTTCAAAAGTCACCTCCTCTGGGTAAAGAGGCAAAGTCTACAGTTAAGATTGTCTTTTTGACTCTCTTTTTAGATTTAATTGGCTTCTCTATTATTTTTCCTCTCTTTCCGTCTTTAGCGGAATATTACTTGAGAACGGATTCCGATAATTTTCTTTTGCAAAACCTATTCGGAGCATTAAATGCCTTTGCTAGTATTGGTGGATCCACCATAAGTTCTATTGTTCTTTTTGGTGGAATATTAGGCGCACTTTATTCAGTTCTTCAATTTGTTGCGGCACCTTTTTGGGGGTCCTTGTCTGATAAGTATGGTCGAAAGCCCATTTTGGTCATTTCTGTTTTTGGTCTTTTTGTCAGCTATGTCCTGTGGTTTTTCTCTGGATCTTTCACTCTACTTATTATTGCTCGTGTTATCGGAGGGCTCATGGGTGGGAATATTTCAGCTGCAACTGCCGCAGTCGCCGATGTTACTGATCGTTCCAATCGGTCTAAAGGGATGGCGTTTGTAGGAATTGCCTTTGCTTTAGGGTTTATTTTTGGTCCAGCAATTGGTGGTCTATTGAGCTTAGTGAATTTGAGCGAACTCTACCCAAGTCTGGAGTCTTTTGGAATCAATCCATTTTCTATGCCTGCATTATTCGCAGCCGTTCTCTCTTTAATCAATCTCATTTTCATTATGAAAAGTTTTAAAGAAACTTTACCAAAAGAGAACAGATCAAATATTGAGTCTCATCAAAGGAGTGCCAATCCTCTAAAACTTTTTAAACCTCTGCCTTATAGAGAAGTTAATCTCACCAACTATGCATACTTCTTTTTCATAGCTGCTTTTTCGGGAATGGAATTTACCCTAACTTTTCTAGCACTGGAGAGACTGGGTTATAGCTCCATGGACAATGCCTATATGTTTATTTTTATCGGACTTATCTTGGCCTTCGTTCAAGGTGGATACGTGAGACGAAAGGCCAATATCATTGGAGAAAAAAGTATGGCCTTGCGTGGGCTTGGGTTTATTATTCCTGGATTATTGTTTATCGCTTTTGCGAACTCATCGTTCTTATTATACGTAGGGCTCTTTTTCCTCGCGACCGGATCGGCAATGGCAATCCCAACATTGACCAGTCTCGTTTCCCTCTACACTCCGATGGAGAGCCAAGGACAAAGTTTAGGTGTCTTTAGATCATTGGGGTCTTTAGGAAGAGTTTTTGGCCCAATAGTGGCGAGTCTACTTTATTGGAAATACGGCTCTGTAACACCTTATATTGTGGGAGCTATCTTTTTGATGTTGCCGATTTTCATTATTAGTAAGATACCAAAACGTAAAGAAGTTTAAAAACGATCAAACCATCGACAACGATAACATAGAGATGATTGTTAACTTCCGGCTTCGCTCTTTTGAGAAGTAATGAATAGATAATCATCTCAATAATATAAAGAGACCAGTAAGAGGCAAAAGGGATGATGAGCATTCTTAGTAAAACACTGAGAAGGTAAAATCGATAGCTGATGCTCTTAACTTTTTGAATACCAAATTTATGAACAAGCGTTCTAAAATCCTGATCTTTGTCATACCTCTCGTCTCTTATATCATAGAACAGACTTAACGCGGCAATAGAGAGAAAGCTTTCAGCAAAGAGAACCCAGTTAAAAGTTTCTCCCTCTAAAAGGACATTACCAACCGCGACCATTGCCCATATATAGCTTATAATCAAAGGTTTGATAAAAATCTTTGCTCTTAAACTAAACGAGTTTTTCGATCTTTTCTCATAGATCAAGATAAGAAAAAAAAGATGGCCTAAATTTAAAATTTGAAAGAGGTTTAGTGAAGGGTATAGGAATATAATTCCACAGCAAGAGAGAACAGAGAGAACTATAAGCAAGTATCGATATTGATATTGCCACTGCATCCTCATTGACTTGATCCCTCTGAACCTTAGAGAGATAAAGGCGATGGCATTGTAAGAGACAAAAGTTCCCAGAAAATTAATGGTGAGAAGTTGGAGGTCAATATTTTGAGAATTGACCAAAAATGCGTAAAGGGTAAAGACTGTTATATAAAAAGCTGGGATCAATGAACTATAAACAAGACCATCGATAATTTTTTTCATTGAAGATTATTGCCAATAGCATGGAATATTGCCTCTCTAAAAAGAGCATAATATCTATCAGTCTTGTGCCAATCTGAATTAGGCAGCTCTAACGTGTAAGTAGGAATATTTCGTTCATTCCCGGCCCAATTGCCTAGGCTACCGGTAAAAAAGGGATAATTTGAAACTTTGTATTTACCAGCTTTGTCACTCATCGACTCGAGGAGCTCTCTTGCGGCCATGCCATTTTCTTGCCCAATATGGGGACCATCATAATCGAGAAGGGTAAGTGGGGCGTGAATGGAAATCACTTTATTTGGATCGTACCTTTTAATGATATTTACTTGGAAAATTGTCTCTTGCTCACTGAGTGAACTTTTACCAGGGTATCTTCTTTTGTCTGAATGATATCTCGACTTCCATAGTGATATTGCTTTTTGATTCCAGTCTTTTGTTGGGAAGTTTCTGTTTATGTCTACTCCTCGAGCATTCGTTCGAGTGGGCTTTTCTTTAAAGAAAGAGTCGGGGGTGACAAGGGGGGCAACAACAACAAGTTTATCTGTTCCAATTATTTGAGGATTTTCTTTGAGATCTTCTAAAAGGTCATAGCAAAACTTTATCGGCGTAATCTCATCTCCATGGACACCGCATTCGATAAATGTGACGTTCTTTTTACTTGTCCCTAAACTCTCATCTCCAAAGACAAACCAAATAATAGGATTTCCATAGAAAGAGCTTCTCACATGGTTCCATGAGTAATCGTGACAGGTGCTTTTACCCCATTCATATTTTTTAAAGTACTTGTCTAGGCGATCACAATATCTTTTAACCTGGGGACTGTTTTCAAACGTTTTTGTCTTATAGACGAGGTTCTCCACTTTTGGCAGGGATTGTGGTTCTTCGCTCTTAGGTGCAGTGGTGACTTTTGAGTTTTGTGGTGAATTTTGAGAACTTGAAGAGGGTTCTTGGTTGATGGGTCTTATTGACGCACAACTTAGGGTAAAAATAAAAATTAATATTTTGTTAATCATATCAAGCTCGTAATTTATGTAATTTTAAATGATTATACGGTTCATGAGTAAATTTGTCTTCCAAAATAAGCCTGAGTCTATGACTTAAGTAATTGATATGAGGTCTTATCGCCAAATAAAGTTGTCATTATTTAATCTTTTAGTCTCAAAGTCCGAAGAGTAATTGAAATATTAAGAGGAGATACTTTATGTTTACTAGTTTTTCGGAATTTAAATTCTTTCAATCGTTCAGGATTCCAGTTGAATCTCGTGATGATGTGAGATTTATGGTCGAATTTGAAGATGAGATGAATAAGTATCATTATATAGAGGACGCAAAACTTGAAGACGTCTCTGTAACTGGTTTAGGGTTTAGTACGGAATCGAAAATTTCTGTCAACACTAATATAAGAGTTTCCATTCAGTTTAAAAGACTAAGAATTGATCTCGATGGGCATGTTGTAAGATCTTTTGGTCTTGATGGTTCCATGGATAAGATGCTCTACGGGACAGAGCTGGATGAAGAAGATCAAAAAAATATGAAAAGATTTATTGAGCAATATGTTGCTAGTTTTTCTCCCGATAGGGCGAGAGACTGTATTGCAAATATGGCTTTGTCTGAAAGATATAAGCAGGCCACTGAAGGGTTTGAAGTCTTCTCTTTAATGCTTTCTCTTTTTAAAGATATTACAGCTTTTGGATCACAAGAATCATTTCTCAACTCTATGCTTGAAGAGATTTCAAGAATACTTAACGCCCAAAGAGCAACCATCTTTCTCATAAATCCGCAGACTAATGAGCTAGAAGCTGCTGCAGCTTTAGGTATTGAAAAAGAGAAGTTAAAGTTTGATTACAGAAAAGGTATTGCTGGAAGCGTTTTTACGACAGGTGTTTCTCTCAATATTGACACGAGTACGGATAAGGTTCGCTTCTCGGATAAAGTCGATGGAGAAACAGGGTTTGAGACTAAATCAATTCTTTGTCATCCTATAACAAATCGAGAAGATAAGGTTATTGGGGTTATAGAGATACTCAATAAAAGAAATGAGACAAGATTTACAGTCGAAGATGAAAAGACGATGAAAGTCTTGGCGTTAATATTCTCATCAGTCTTTCACAACTATAATCCAATATCAGAGAAGTCTCTCATAAGAAGGTTTTCAACTCCTTATGATCGAGAGCATGCCTATATTGGAAGAAGCCAAAGTACAAATGAAATAAGAAAAGCAATAGTTAAACTGAAAGACATCGATTCACCTTTGTATATTGAAGGGGAAAAAGGTGTTGGTAAAAAGCTAATTGCAAGAATTGTCCATAATGAAGGTCGAAGAGGACTTAACCCATACGAAGTCATTAGTTGTAAGGGGATGGATGAAGAAGATCTTCATCATCAAATTTTTGGCGGAAAGGATCATGTAAGTGTTCTAGAGTCTAATAAAGGCGGAACAGTCTGCATTGATGAAATTAGCTTTATGCCCCTGAGCATGCAGTTTAAATTTATGAAGGTTCTTAAAGAGAGACGGATACCTGGAAGTGAAATAACTTTAGATGTCAGACTCATTTTTACAAGTTCAGAAAATCTTGAAGAGCTGGCGATTGAAAATGGTGAATTTAACGGAGAGTTATACTCATTCATTACATCAAGTACATGTCAGATTGAACCTCTTCGCAAAAGAAACCAAGATATCGGTGACCTCCTTTCTCACTTTTTGAGAAAAGAATGTCGCAAGCAGGGACTACTTTTAAAAGAGTTCTCTGAAGAAGCAAAAGAGCAGTTAGTAAACTATGATTGGCCAGGCAACGTAAATGAGTTACAAAAAGCTGTCGAAAAAGCTGTTTTGTATAATCCTAAAGCCCATGTCATCTCAAAGCTTAATAATGGTGCGACTCCGATTATTGATATTACAAAATCTTCAATCCAAGGTCTCGACAGTATTCCTCACGCTAGAGACTTCTCTTTAAGTCTCAAAGAGAGAGTCTTGCTTGTTGAGCGAGAAATGATCATTGCCGAGATAAGACGATGTAAAGGCAATAAGTCTAAAGCCGCTAAAGAGATGGGGATTTCCAGAGAAGCACTAAGAAAGAAACTTCTCACATCTGATAAAGTCGCTCATGAATTAAGTGAAAAAGACACTAAGAAAGCGGCGTAAATCTACCGATAAACCTTTATACGAAAATAAAGGTTTATCTTGGATTTTTTACTAAAAGTAATTCAAAATTTTACAGTTAACGATATGCTTGATTTAGGCATCATGGCTTTCATCGTTTATCGTTTTCTTCTCATCGTTCAGGGGACTCGAGCGGTTCAGATGATCTTTGGACTCATTGCTCTTTTGAGTTTGTTTTGGATTAGTATCAGCTTCAAGCTTTATTCTCTCAACTGGATCTTGACTCAATTTTTTGATTACTTTTTCGTTATCATTATCATTCTTTTTCAAGAAGAGATAAGAGCGGCTTTGGTTTCTTTTGGTGAAACGAAAATGTTTTCTCGAAAAAGAAAAACTCTTCACGATGAGGACTTAGAAGAAATTGTCCGGGTTTGTTCGGTGCTCAGCAAAGAAAAAACGGGTGCTCTTATTGTGTTTGAGAAAAACCAAGGTTTACTAAACTTCTCTTTGACGGGAACTCGCATTGATAGCGCTATTCACTCAGACCTTATCTATTCTATTTTTCAAGGGAGCTCTCCTTTACACGATGGAGCCATTATTATTTTTAATGGAAAAATTCAATCGGCTGGATGTTTTCTTCCCTTGTCAAAAAATGTTGAGATAGACCGCCACTATGGTACTCGTCACAGAGCAGCTTTGGGGGTGACGGAATTGACTGATGCCGTTGTGGTTATCGTCTCTGAGGAGACAGGACTTATAAAAATTTGTAACGAAGGCGAATTCTTTGATGTTAAAAATGATAGACAGCTGCGTAGTAAGCTTTCGGTCGTTTTAAAATCCCAAAACGGACAAAAGGCAGAGGTGGCTTATGAAGCTTAGGTCCTTTTTAATTCCTTTTTTGTCTGTTTTGATAGCCTTTCTCATCTGGCTTTATGTCATGAGTACAGCAAAGACGACTGCAACAATTGAAGTAAAGCTTGATTATACAATGCCAGCTGGTTATTCATTGGTCAGCGAGAAGGTACCTTCTGTTGGCTTCACATTAACAGGACCAAAAGCCGTTATAAGAAGCCTAGAAAAAGCCCAAGATATTCTTAAGGTTAATATTGCGTCAAATTTTAATCCCAATAAAATGGAATACGAGTTTATCAGTGAGAACCTAGGGTTTAATATCCCTTTTGGTATTAAAGTGGATAAAGTGCTTCCGGCAAAAGTGACAGTGGAAATTGAAGAATCGATAACAAAGGATATTCCTATTTCTATTCAAAATGTTGGAGAGATTCCTCTTGATCACAAGCTGGTAAAAAGCACTATTAATCCCTCTTCTATAAAAGTCACTGGAGCTCGCTCTATTGTGGAAAAGATTCAGACCGTTTCGACTCAAGTCGTAAACTATTCACAGATAACTAGTGCTGGCTCTCGGGAACTTTATCTCGTAAAAAATGACAATCGAATTCAATATAGTGCTAATAAAGTTGTCTTCGACTATGTTGTCAAAACGACGAGGTCTAATATGATTCTCAAGAAGATTCCTATCTACTTTTTAAGTCATAGAAAGATTAAAAGTGCTGATGTGCGATTTGCTAATCTTATGGTTTTAGCGGAAAATAGTCAGGATTTAAGAATTAGTTCAGGAGATATAAAAGTCGTTGCTACGGTTGACGATTCTGCTGATAAGCAAACAATTAAGCTGGAGGCAAAGCTTCCAGAAAATTTACATCTATTAAAAATTGTTCCAGACTCAGTGGTGGTGGAGCTTGAAAAAAGTGAGAAATAAATGAACGAGAGAAAATTATTTGGAACTGACGGTATTAGAGGAAAAGCCAACGTCTATCCTATGACAGGAGAGGTTGCATTTTCTTTGGGGCGAGCGGTTACGGCGTATTTTCAAAAGTTAACAGGTTCAAAGAAGACGATGATTATTATAGGAAAAGATACCCGCAGGAGCTGTTATATGCTTGAGCAAGCTTTTTCTTCGGGTGTATGCGCCCAGGGGGGAACCGCGATCTTAACAGGACCCCTTCCCACACCAGGGGTGGCTTTTGTGACTGAGTCCATGAGGGCAGATGCAGGAGTTATGATCTCAGCCTCTCATAACCATTACTCGGACAATGGAATAAAGATCTTTGATAGAGATGGACATAAGTTGCCCGATGACGTGGAGCTGGAATTAGAAAAAATGATTCTAGACCCCAGTCTTATTGAGACCAAGCTAGATGATAAGCTTGGAAAAGCAAAAAGATTAGATGAAGTCGTGGGTCGATATATCGTTAAAGTAAAGTCAGCTTTCAACTCCTACTATAGTTTGGATGGAATGAGGCTTGTGGTAGATGGGGCCAATGGAGCCGGTTATAAAGTTGCCCCAATGTGCTTTGAAGAACTAGGCGCAGAGGTTATCAGTATTGGTAATCAGCCAAATGGTTTGAATATAAATGATAAAGTTGGCGCTTTGCATCCAAGTAAATGCGCAGATGAGGTCATTAAATATAGAGCTGACCTTGGTATCTGTTTGGATGGCGATGCCGATCGATTAGTCATCGTCGATAACAGAGGTAAAATTGTGCACGGGGATGTCCTTATGGGAATTTTCTCAAAGTTTTTAAAAGAAACAGGGAATCTAGGGGAGGCCAACGAGGTTGTGGGTACTCTCATGAGTAACTTTGGTCTTGAGCTCTATTTAAAAGAGCTGGGAATTAAATTTTCGAGAACAAATGTAGGGGATAGATACATTGTTGAACAGATGAGAAAGACAGGTGCCGTCTTTGGTGGAGAGCCTTCAGGGCATCTAATCTTTAAAGACTTTGCGACCACAGGCGATGGTATACTCGCTGCTTTAAAGGTCATTGAGTGTTTGAAATATTTTAAGAAACCTCTGCATGAACTTGTGAAGGAAGTAAAACTCGTTCCCCAAATTCTCAACAATATTCGTGTTGCAAAGAAAGTTCCGTTTGAAAAAAATAGTGATATTCAACAAGTCGTAAAACAAGCCGAAGCTGAACTTGAAGGAATAGGCCGGGTCCTTTTAAGATATTCTGGTACCGAAAATTTGGCCAGAGTTATGGTAGAGGGAAGTGACGATGTTCTTGTTAATAAATGGGCGACGCAAATAACAAATGTAGTAAAAAAGGCACTGGGTTAGAATGAAAAAAGTAAGACTAGGAGTAAATATTGATCATGTGGCAACGCTAAGGCAAGCTCGTGGAGAACAATATCCAAGTGTGGCCGAGGCTGCAAAAGTCGTTTTAGATGCTGGCGCCGATCAAATAACAATTCATCTTCGTGAAGATAGAAGGCATATTCAGGACTTCGATGTTACAACTGTTAAAACTGTGACTCAAAATTATGGAAAGCCCTTAAATTTAGAAATTGGTGCGAACCCAGAAATTATTGATATTGCCATCGATGTCGACCCAGAGTGGATCTGTATTGTACCAGAGAAAAGAGAAGAGAGAACAACTGAAGGTGGTCTTAATCTTAAAGATAAAAACACCTTTGATAAAATAAGTCAGACTTGTAAAAAATTTAAAAACGAAATTCCAAATGCTAAGATCTCACTTTTTGTTGAAGCAAATATAGAGACAATGCAGATGTGTCAAAGGCTTGAAGCCGATGCTGTTGAGATTCATACTGGTGACTACGCCCACGCTTTTAATAACGATGAAAATATTGATTCCTATATAGAAGAGTTTAAAAAAGCAAAAGATTATTGCCATACCCATAATATTGGTTTTCATGCCGGGCATGGATTAACAGATGAAAACTTAAAGCCACTGGTGGATGCTCAATTATTTGTGGAGTACAATATCGGGCATTGGATTATTGCTGACGCAGTATTTGCTGGACTTGAAAATAGTGTTAAAAAATTAATTAAAATCATAGAAAGTTAAAAAGGTTCTTCCATCATGCGTATTGTAAATATTAAAGAGATGAAAAAAATTGAACAGGCTGCTGCTGAACAGTTTTTCTTTGATGAAAAAATGGTTATTGAGAATGTTGGCTCCAAAGGTGCCAAGCTTCTTAAAGAGACTTTACTGGAACAGAATCCAGACCTCGAGCTCGTTTTTCTCATTGGAAAAGGAAATAACGGCGCTAATGGTTTATCCATTGCCAGGCATCTGAGATCGATGGGTTACAATATGCGAGCGCTTATGCTTTTTCCTCACTCAGAGTGCAGTGATGAGCTTATAGAGCAGGCAAAGATATCGGAGTGCTTTGGTGTCAAGCTTAATCATATTGAGCGCTTCGACCAGTTTAGTTCCTACTTTGATCAACTCCAGGGTGAATTTGCCGTGGTCGATGCCCTTTTTGGAACAGGTGTTGTGCTTCCGCTATCAAACTTTATTTATGATGTTATAAAATATGTAAACGATAACTCTTCTTATACCATTTCTGTGGATATACCTTCTGGTGTCGAAGGTGACACAGGCTTTATTCAAGGCAACGCGATAGAGGCCGATCTTACCTTGGCCATCGCTCTTCCGAAGTTGGGTTACTATGTTGCCGACGGTGCAAAATTAGTTGGATCTGTTCAAATTCTTGAAATTGGCTTTCCTGGATCGCTTGTTGATGAGGGAAATAAATTTCTTTTGAGCTTAGAAGATATTGTTGATCCTATTAGTAGAAGAGACCGTTTTGCAGATAAAAAAATATTTGGACACACCTTAGTTATCGGTGGCTCTCATGGATTAACAGGTGCTCTTGTCATGGCTTCTCAAGCGGCCTTAAAAGTTGGAGCTGGTCTTATCACTGCAGCAACCTGGGAGCCTCAATACCAAGAGTTTATCTCGAGGCTGATTCCAGAAGTTATGACAGGCTATGTTCCTATTGATACGACCAAATGGGGCAGACTCATTATGGATTTAAACAAGTACTCGGCTATTGTTATAGGGCCTGGGCTTGCGCGCTCTACGCGAACAAGAAAACTTGTTCTTGAAATTCTCAATAACTTTGACGGGCCGATCGTTCTCGATGCCGATGCGATAAATGTTTTAAGCCTCAAAGAAGATGGTGAAGTTTTTCGTCTCAGAGATGCACCTACAATTTTAACACCTCATTTTGGAGAGTTTGCTCGTTTTTGTGATATTGAACTTGATGACCTTCACCGAAGTCCTGTTCATCATTTAAATAAGCTTGTGGATAAAATCAACTGCACCGTTCTTCTCAAAGGTCCATGTACTTATATGGGATTTACCGACGGCAGTGTATTCTTTAACTTTTCACCTAATGATGGAATGGCAACTGGTGGAGCCGGAGATGTTTTAGCTGGTATTCTCGGAGGATTATTAGGACAAGACCCTGAGCTGAAAGACAACCAGCCACTGGTTAATCGTTATGAAAATTTTAATAAAACTGTCGGTCTGGCTGTTTTCATCCATTCTCTTTCGGGACATCTTGCTGCTCAAAAGCTTGGTGTGAGAGCAATGAGTGCCATGTCTATTATCGATTCATTTCCTGAGGCTTTTAAAGAGTTAGATGAGCAAATTGGAGTGATTGATTATTCACTAGGTAAAAAATGAATCTAAAATCAATTAGAGAGTGGAAAAAAGTTTTCGAACCAGATCTAGGTTATATTGCCTATGAACTAAAAGATATGATCGAGGCTCCTTCTGTCATTATTCTTAATGGGCCTATGGGCTCAGGTAAAACAACCTTCACTAAAGTCTTTGTTAGTGAGACTGATCCGCGCTCAAAAACTTTAAGCCCAAGTTATAGTGTATTAAGTGAGACCCCCAATATTCTCCATGGAGATTTCTATCGTCTGAAAAGTGCGGATGAAATCATTCATTTGGAGCTTGAGCTCTACCTCGAGGATAAACGCTTCTTTTTAGTCGAGTGGGGTGAAAAGTATATTCACGCTCTCACTCGTGAGGTTCCAGAAGACTACTCTTTTTATCAACTTGATATCTCAATTAATGAAAACTCAGATGAAAACTCACAGCAAAGTCGAAACTTTGAACTGTTCTCAATATCGTTTTAATTTAGTTTAAAAAAGACTGACCAACATTATCGGTAATAAATGCCGATAGTCTCAGTCTGGTATCAAATGGAACCATGCACATTCCCTTTTAAAACAGTTACTTATAGATGTAATTCAATGTTAGTTTCTTTTAGATAAAGTTAAGCAATTAATAGTTGACTCTCGAACATCAAAAAGGTGATACTTTAAATGAGAGTTATTTGACTGAATCAATTGCTCAGTTAAATGCTCTTCGAAGATCAAGGATTGAATTTATATCTTCGAAAAAAATGCGACAAACTTGTTTAATATTATTATGGAGGATGACAAATGAGATTAACATCAAAAGGCCGTTATGCAGTTAGGGCAATGCTTGACCTAACTTTCAATTCAAATGGAAACCCTGTTAGATTACAAGAAATTTCTAACAGACAATCAATTTCCCTACATTATCTAGAGCAACTTTTCAGAAAGTTAAGAACTGGAAGAGCTGTTAAGTCTGTAAGAGGACCAGGTGGTGGTTATGTTCTAGCTAGATCTATGGACGAAATCACAATCAAAGATATTCTTGAGTGTGTTGGTGAAAATATCAACCCAGCTAAAGATATCTCTGGAAATCCTTCAAGCGGTGTAGATTCTAAGAGTAACGAAGATGGTAGTACAACAAAAGTAACGACTACTGAGTTTTCTTTAACAAGAAACTTCTTCGAAAACTTAGGTATCTTAATGCAAGAATACTTAACAACAACAACTTTAGGTGACCTACAAAGAAAATCTAGAGAAATTAATAACAATGCTCCAGAAGCGAATACATTTGGTGCGACCGCAGCAGCTAACCCTGCTGAGACTGCTATCAATAATGAAATCTCTTCTGTGATCAGACCAAATATTGGTGAAGTTAATCAATAAGATTAACTAGCCATTAGAATATCTTGGTTTGAATACGAGATTATATTTAGATCACAATTCTACATCCCCACTAGCGGAATCGGTCATAGACCTTTTCTCTAGTGGGGATTTGTCTTTTGCTAATCCTTCAAGCGTCCACTCAAGTGGAAAAGCCGCTAAAAAGTTAGTTCGAGAGACGACGACTTATTTAAAAAACTTATTCTCTTTAAATGACCACCTCGTACTTTTTCACTCTGGTGCGACTGAAGCTCTTAATACATTCTTTAATATTTCCACTGATGATCTTTTTGTTTTTAGCTCCTCTGATCATCCAGCAGTGGGGTATATCGCTAAAAACCACATGATTCATGGTGGGGAAGTTGTTGAACTTGTGAACTCAAAAAATGGTGAGTTTAACTACGATTCCTTAAAGGAGCTTCTCTCAAAGACATCAAAGAGAGTGTACTTAAATTTTACTTGGGTGAATAATGAAACTGGAATTGTTAACGATCTCAAAAAAATAGCTTCTTTTAAAAAAGAAGATGTTTTTATTCATGTTGATGCTGTTCAATCACCTGGAAAGATTAAAGATTGGAAGGTCTTGCATGAAGCTTGTGATTTTATAAGTTTTTCCGGACATAAATTTGGGGCTCTTAAGGGAATAGGTTTTAGCTTTATCGCTCAAGACTTTCCTCTGAACTCAATTATCTTAGGTGGTGGCCAGCAGGGGTCTATGCGCTCTGGGACAGAGAATACACTTGGCACATACTCTATTCAACTTGCACTGAGGGAATTGACTGAGAAGGTAGACCTCGATAAGAATGCAATTTTGAGATCTAAGATTATAGATTTATTTAAGTTGAAATTAAAAGATAAAGGGCTCGTTATTTCTTCTCAATTAGAAATAGCTTCAAATACGATCGGATTTATCTTTAAAAATATAAAGTCAGATATGTGTCTTATACAATTTGATCTAGGGGGAGTGGATGTGAGCTATGGCTCAGCATGCTCATCTGGTAATCAAACAGAAACTCAAAGTTTGAAATCTTTGGGGCTTGAAGAATTTGAAGACAAGTTTATTAGGCTCTCTTTTGGTTTTGAAGATCATAAACACCAGGACGATATTTTAAGTAAGTTAGAATCGATTTTTGATCGACTTGCAAAATTTTGAAAACGACCCATATAGGTTCTCTGCCTTACCTTTCTATTGAAGAAGCGATTGCTTTTAACGAAGGTCTCACGTTACCCGCTTTGCCCACAATCCCTAAACTTTATGATAATGAATGGATGATCAATCAGTTTAGTTCCGGTTTTATGAAATCAGATCACGAACTTCCGTTTTCTTGCTTCAATCAATTTATAGAAAGATTCAAAGGTAAAATTAAAGTTCAGGTTTGCGGTATTCAAACTCTTTATAATAATTCAACAAAAGACTTTGAAAAAGATGCTTTTAAACATTGGTATCTTCTAGTCGTTAAGAGGTTTTTGAAGAGAATCCCTAATGAATATATTTTGTTTTTCGATGAGCCAGATCTTAGAGATTTGGATAACTCTTTGTGGGAGATCTATAGGGAGTTCGAGGTGGAAAGAGGTATTCACTGTTGTGCAAAAGTGGACTGGAAGATGCTCGATCTAAGTTATTTTCCAAATATTAGTTTTGATTCTTCAATGATAGATATTGAGGATATTGAACTTTTGAGAAGAATTAAAAAAGACCTTTTTTTCGGTAATATTGATACCAGAACAGGCGTCAAAACAATGCTGACAGGACAATTAAAGACAGACCATGATTTTGAGAGCCCTGCTTGTGGGTTAGCGCTAACTTCAAATCAAATAACAAAAAAAATTCAAGGATTATTAACGTGTTGAAAATGTTTTTATTTATAGGTTTATATAATATAAGTTTTGCAAATATACTGCATGGTAAGCATGGAGATCTTGGAAAATATCTTGATAATATAGGTGGTTCTAAGCGAGGGATGGGATCAATTCTTATTTCGCAAGGAGAGGATCAGTTTTTTTACAAAAACTTTGGGTTTATGAAAACTCCTTCCGAGCCAATATATCGAATAGGCTCTATAACAAAGATCTATACGGCGACCATTATATTGAAATTGGTAGAGCAAAATAAACTATCTCTTGATTCAACTCTTTCAAAATTTTTTAAAGGCTTCAAAAAAGGCGAGGAAATAACAATAATACATCTATTAAGACATCGATCTGGATTAGAGAACTTCACCAACTCTAAAGATTATTACTCATATTTTGATAAGAAGATAAGTAGAGAAACACAACTTCAAAAATTTAGAGGCCTTAAACAAGAATTCAGGCCAGGTGAAAAGTATTCTTATTCTAATACAGGTTATTCTCTTTTAACATATATCGCGGAGGATGTCTCTGGAGAGTCTTATAGTGAGCTTTTAAAAAAATATATCACTAAACCGCTTGGATTAAAAAAGACTTATATTTTTAAAAAAGGTTCACCTCTAAGTTCTGAGGTATCTAGTTATACAAAGGAAGCTAAGTGGGTTGTCGGCGTTAACACTGACTCATCAGTGACAACAGGTGCAGGAGCATTAGCATCAACTCCAAAAGAAGTTTCAATTTTTCTTCGCTCATTGATGAAAGGTAAAGTTTTATCAAAAAAAATGATGACTTTAATGAAGAAGCAAGTGGAAGGTTATGGATTTGGTCTCTTTACCGTGCCCTATGCGGATCAAAATGGTTTTGCTCATACTGGTGGAATAGATAACTTTAGGTCTATCATTGCTTACTTCCCCAAAGATGATATTACTCTCGCAGTTTTCACAAATGCCCTTTCAATTGAATTTAATGATCTCTCCTTGGCGGCAATGAATTATTTTTATAATAAGAAATTAGAAGTAGTTAAGTTTAAGGAAGAGCTTTATATACCAAGTGATATTTTAAATAAATATGTTGGAAGGTACGCTTCAGATAAGCCACCTATCGTTATCTCTTTCTTAGTCAAAGATAAATTACTTTTTGGTCAGGTCCCCGGTCAACCAGCGATACCATTTGATGCCACCTCTGAAAAAGTGTTTGAATATCCAGCAGCAAAGGTAAAATTAAAATTTACTAAAGATGGTCAAAGTCTTGAGTTCACTCAAGGTGAGACTTACTTATTGAAAAAGATGGCAGCCCCTTAATCTTCTAAATCATCAAATGACACTTCTGATGATATCTTCACACCGCTAACAGTTTTCTCTTTAGGCTCTTCAATAATGAAGGGAAACTTTATTTCAGTAGCTTTCTCAAGAGTTTCATCAAAGGCAATAGTTATTGTCTTTGGAACGAACTCTGCAAGGGAGCTCATATAGAAATCGTCAGGAAGACTTGCTAGAAGAGCTTTTGTCTGTTCATCCTCATCGTCATTGATTTCGAAGCCAATAGGCTTTTTAGAGGCATTTTTAACAATGAGAGCGGCCTTTATTTTTTCTTTTGGTAACTCGTTGGTGTTGGCCCAAGTTGAGAAATTAAAGAAATCTAAATGGAACATTGAATTTCCGTACTTAAACCTTCTAGGAAGAGCTAACTTTTGTAAAAAGCCACGCGTTGTAGTGTCTTTTGACTTTCTTTGTAACTTTTCAAGTAAATAGCTATCTTCGACTCGGATTATGTAATGCCCGGCCTCTTTTGTTGATCTAAACAGTAGATAATTGAATGCCACACTAAAAAGAGTGTAAAGTTTCTGCTGTGAGAGGTGGATATGTGGGGCTTCAGACTCAATTAAAGTTTTTACGCCCTCGTAAAGAGTTTCTTTTGGTAAATCGTTTTTTGACATGAAGCATTTATACGATAAATATCTAGAATTTTGCAACTAAAAATTGACTCTATTTGATTTTTTACCTAAACTTACGCTGATTTTTTAAACATTCAAGATTGAATTATCATCAATATAAACTTCTCATTTATGAGTTTTGGAGTAAAATGAAAAACTTACCTAAAACGAGAAATATTGGGATTTCAGCCCATATTGACTCAGGAAAAACAACACTTACAGAACGAATCCTTTTTTACTGCGACATGATTCACAAAATTGAAGATGTTCGTGGTGGTGGTGCTGGTGCAACAATGGACCACATGGAACTTGAAAAAGAAAAAGGTATTACGATTACTTCTGCAGCGACGACTGTTAACTGGCAAGGATATCGATAAAGAAGGAATCACTTTCGCTGAAGGTGATGGGAAATCAATCAAGATTAACATTATCGATACTCCAGGCCACGTTGACTTTACAGTTGAAGTTGAGAGATCTCTAAGAGTTCTTGATGGTGCAGTTCTTGTTCTTTGTTCAGTATCAGGTGTTCAAGCTCAGTCAATTACAGTTGACAGACAGATGAAAAGATATAATGTTCCAAGACTTGCGTTCCTAAACAAAATGGATCGTATGGGTGCAGGAGCTGAAAAAGGAGCTAAAGAGCTTCGTGAAAAACTTAACCACAATGCTGTTCTTATTCAAATACCTATTGGTGCTGAAGAAAATTTTAACGGTGTTGTTGATCTTATCACTAAAAAAGCTTATTACTTTGATGGAGACAACGGTGAAATCGTTAGACGTGAAGAGATGTCCAGCTGATCTTAGTTGAATTAATGGAAGAGAAAAGAGCGATCATGATTGATGAAGTTGCTGCTTTTGACGACGAAATCATGGAGAAATACCTTGAAGGTAATGAGCCAACTGAAGAAGAGCTTCACAAATGTATTAGAAACTGGTGTTAACTCTCTTGAGCTTACTCCTGTTCTTATGGGATCAGCATTTAAAAACAAAGGTGTTCAGTCACTTCTTAAACGCTGTTGCAAGATACCTTCCTTCTCCACTTTCATGTGCTAAACCACTGGGCTAAGAAAGAAACTAAAGATGGAACTGAAGATAAAATTACTCTTGAGCCAGATTTTGCAAAGCCACTTGTTTGTATGGCATTTAAAATTACTGATGAGCAATTTGGACAGTTAACTTATACAAGAATTTACCAAGGGACACTTACAAAAGGTGACTCAATTTGGAATACTAGAACTGGAAAGAAAAAAGTTCGTATTGGTAGAATGGTTAGAATGAACTCTAACGACAGAGAAAATATCGATGCCGCTGGAGCTGGAGATATCATCGCTATGGTTGGTATTGACTGTGCTTCTGGTGATACATTTGTTGCAACGATGATGATCTTTAAATATTTCATGTGAGGGAATGCATATTCCTATTCCAGTTATCGAGCTTTCAATTAGAGCAAAAGATAAAGATATGCAAGCAAGAATGTCTAAAGGTCTTGCAAGATTTAGAAAAGAAGATCCAACATTCCACGTTTTTACAGATGAAGAGTCAGGAGAAACAAGAATCGCTGGTATGGGTGAGCTTCACCTTGAGATCTATGTAGAAAGACTTAAAAGAGAGTATAAAGCTGACGTAGAAGTTGGTGCTCCACAAGTTAACTACAGAGAGACAATTCGCCAACGAAGCTGCTTTTGATTATACTCATAAGAAGCAAACAGGTGGATCTGGACAATTTGGTCAGGTTGTTGGTGTGATCTACGTCCACTTACTGCAGAGAGAAAAGAGAAAGAAGATCAAAACTTTTCATTCAAAAACAATATTAAAGGGGGATCGATTCCTTCTGAATTTATTGGAGCATGTGAGAAAGGTTTTGAAGACGTTATGGATAAAGGACCTCTTGCAGCGTTCCCACTTATTGATGTTGAAGTAGATCTTAACGACGGTAAGTATCATGATGTCGATTCATCGTGATATGGCCTTTAGAATTGCTTCTCGTCAAGCGATGAGACAAGCTATTGGAAAGCAGACGTCCAGTTCTTCTTGAGCCATTTATGCAAGTTCAAGTTGAAACTCCAGATGAGTTCCAAGGTTTTGTTATTGGAGATTTATCTTCAAGACGTGGTATTAATCCAAGGTACTGAAGCAACTCCGGTGGTGAAACTGTCGTTAATGCTCAGGTTCCACTTATCTGAAATGTTTGGTTACTCAACTGATCTACGTTCTGGTTCAGCTGGTAAAGCATCTTATTCTATGGAATTTGCTGAATACAAAGATTGTCCAGCTAATATCCAAGCTGACGTTATCAAAGCTCGTCAAGAGAAGCTTGCTAACGACGATTAGGATTAAAAATTTATTTAAGTTTATAGAGAAGCCCCGATTTTTCGGGGCTTTTTTATTGCCCGCAAGTTTGAGCTCTGCTAGGATTTGCTTATGAAATATATCTTAATTCTTTTTTTATTTGTTTCCTGTAATGTTATTGAGGTTGTGACAGGAGTGAAAGCGAAAGTTGACCCAGCTTTAAGTAATGACAGAGGTAAAGATAGCTCTTTAACAGAGCAGATTGAAATGTATTTCAATTTTAATGGTCCACAAGGTTCAAATAAAAATAGTCTCTTTGGAGGCTATGTACTAGATGACAGTACGGCAGGAGGGATCTCTATTGTGACAGCGCCTTTTGGAAGCGCTGTTGATTGCACTTCTGCCTCCATTGAGTCAGGTCAAAATCTTTTATCGACGAGCTCTTTTTCGCTGGGTTTGAATGAAAACTACAATATTTCTTTCTTTGTAAAACAATCAACTTTTGAAATTGCAACTATAGGAACCATAATAGGATTTAGTAACGGCTATATTGATCTGGGACCTGTATCCAACGGTGATGGAATTCATGATCTTAGGTTTTCCCAAGATATGAGTACTATGACTAATGTTGTAATAGAATCGGTTGCCAACCTTCAGAATAACAATTGGGTCCATATATCGGTTAATGTTTACGACTATAATCAAGTAGACGTTTATTCCGATGGAAATTATATATTTGCTGATAGTTTATCTGGCTCTGCTCAAGGTCCTTCTAATAATACTTTTTCTATTTGTTCTAGAATTGATGGAGGAAGTGTTTTCCAAGGGCAGATAGCAGCTTTAGGAATTTGGAGAAGGACACTGTCACAAGACGAAATTAGAGAGCTTTATGAAAAAGGAATTGATTAGCAACTCCTTATTAGTGTTTAACTTTTAGACACCCCCTTGAAAATTTACCAACTCGACTATATTCAATTCTATTCTCTTGATAAAATGATCCTATATCTGGAGAGAAAAATTATGAATAAACAGCTACTTATCTACATTCTATGTCTATCAAGCGTACTGACTTTCGCCAAGGCCCCAGAAGTTACGACAACCTGTAAACTTGAAGAAAGTTCAAGAGCTGGAAGGGCGCAAAGAACAGTTTTAAACCTTGTGACTTTATCAGAAAATACCACCCAATCATTTGCCGTTAAGCCAAAAATGGCACTAGATAGCCAAGCCATCTACCTTTTAAACCTAAGCCTAGGTGAGGAATATAGAGACGCCACTAGCGAAGTTATTGGGGCTGACTACTATTTAACACTTTTGAGAATTCAAGATGACTCCAGAGGGATGAAAGAGCAGAAAATTCTTGGGGACAAGCAATCAATCGTTCGAATTGAAGCCAAAGATAATATTGATCCTCAGGTATCTTATGTCGACAGAAGAGGGAGAACCATCTATAAATCTCCTAAAAAGATATCTCTAAAATATAATCTCCCTGGAAGAAAGAAGATTAAGTTAGAATGTGATATTATTAGTATAAGGTAGGTTTTAATGATTGAGTCAGGACAGTTACAAGTACTAGTTGCTCTCAGTCAGGCTACCAATTTATCAGAGGCAGCTGAATCTCTTGGTATTACCCAGTCCGCTGTATCCCAAAACCTTAAGGCCATTGAAGCAAAGATTGGTTTTCCCGTTGTAACAAGAAAGGGAAAAAAAGTCGTTCTTACTCCGTCTGGAATGAGGCTGGCCAAGCTTGGGAAAACTCACCTTAAAAAACTTGATGATGCCATCACAGGCATTCTCCAAGATCAAAACAAAATTTCGGGAAGTATTAGAGTGGGAACCCTTTTTGGAATTGGGAAATCATGGATCGCGAATAGACTTCTGGAACTGTCCAAACTTTACCCTGACGTATCAATAGATATTAAAATGGACTTTCCCGATAAGCTCATCGCTTTGTTTGATCGCTTTGAGCTCGACATCATGATCGTTCCCGAGAAACTAGTTCCCGTCTACTCAGACAGCTTTGTGCTTCACAATGAAAGCTGTACTTTGGTCTTTCCAAAAAATAAAGACTACAAGATTTCTGAGTCTATAGAGATGAAAGCCCTTTGCGATTACCCTTTGGTCTTCTTTGAAGAGAGGGATCCACTTTTTTATCATTGGTGTAAAACAAAGTACGGTCAGGCACCGAGAAATATAAAACCAAGAATCGTTGTCAACGCATTTGGACAGGTCCTTCAGGCCGTTAATGATGGGCTAGGGATTGCTGTTGTCCCAACTCACGTTTTTAGAAGATCCCATTTTCGAAAGACGATTGAAACCTTTGGTAAACAAGCAGACATTGAATCCTCGGAGTTCCATTTTGTTTTTCATTCCGATGATAAAGATAGTTTGAAAATTAAAACTGTTTATGATTTCTTACAAAAAGAAGTTGAACATCTTGATGTAGAATAATCGGTATGAATTTAACTCTTCCTTCAGAAATTACAGCTCTATTTGATGAGATCACTGCAAGAGACTTTGCTGTTGGAATCGTTGGTGGCTTTTGTAGAGATTACCTTCACACGGGAAAAATATCGAGGGATATTGACGTTGAAATAAGGCCATTAAACAAGACAGACACATCTGAGCTCTATTCTTTTATTCAGGATAAATACAACGCCAAGCTTTTAAATTATAATATTTTAAGTGTCTCTTTCGGAGAGTTCTCTGTTGAGATGGGAATGCCAAGAGTGGAGATTTTTAATGGCCAAACTGGACACTCTAATTTTGATGTTGAGTTTATCCAAGATCTAGATTACACCGAAGGCTTTAAAAGAAGAGACTTTACGATAAATGCCATTCTCTTTTTATATAAAGAGAAAAAGTGGTCTATTGTCGATCCGATGGGTGGCGTAAATGATCTAGAGACTAGGAGTCTTGTCGAGTGCAATCGAGCTACTTTTTCAAAAGATCCGGTGCGTGTCCTTCGAGCTTTAAGATTTTCTTTGAAAATGAACTTTACTTTGAGTCAGTACCTCAAAGAACAGCTTGAATCTTTTGACTCTAGTACAGCAACTTCACATTATCTAAAAATGGAGGCGACAAAGTCTAAAAAGCCGATTTGCTTTCTGATAAAAATACTTGATTTAAACAATCTATTGGATGAGACAGAGAGTTTCGATGAAGATCTTGAACTCATGGTTAAGATGGATCCAAGGATTGGCCTTCAAGATAAGCAGTCTCTGGTTAGTAGGTTAGGGTTGTCGAAAAAGGGAGTTATTAAGCTTGAGATTAACAGTGATATCAACGCACTTTTAAAAAGTAGTTTTGGTGAACTCGAAAATAGTCTTATTCTTTTTGAAAAGGCGAAGGTTTCACCTTTATACCTTGCTTTCCTTCTCGATAATTATTTCATTAATTTTAATCTGGCATCTTTTAAAAAGTTTCAAACCTCAAGTTATGAACTCTCAAAGGAAGATAAACAGAACGATCCAAGTTTGTATAAGAGGATTATTCTAACGAAAAGAATCGAAAAACTATGTTAGAGATTAATTCCATTTTAAACAGTCCTAAAAGTTGGAGCTCAATCGTAGAAATCTTCTTTGAAAGCTCGGCTAAAAAGACATTTGTTGATGATAAGCAAAAAAGGGACTTTCTCTTTAAATATTTAGGTTTTTACAAAGAGAACTATCCTGAATATTTTTTTATAGCGAGCGATGGTGATCATATCCTTGGCTATATTTGTGGAAGCCCTCATTCACTTACAGACAAAGACTTGTATCAATTGTTGCCCCACTATTCACTTTTTGAAGACTTGTATCTCAAGTTCCCTGCCCATCTCCATATTAACCTCTCTTCTCATTGTAGAGGCTTGGGCGTTGGTTCAAAACTTTTAGCTTTTTTTGAGGACAAATGTTCAGCCGGTGTTCATCTTATTACAGGCCCTAAAGCTAGAAATAGAAGCTTCTACTTAAAAAATAATTATACCTATGAATCGACTAGAGAATTCAATGGTTTAGAACTTCATTTTATGGGTAAAACTCTATAATTACAGGGTTAATTGACAGGTTGATACGCATTTTCTATCTTAAATTTTTAATATTTTAGAGAAGAGGAGTGCTATGCGTTATTTGATTGCGATGTTCATCGTGGCTTTTGGGGTTTCAGCTTCAGTAAGTAAGATGGGCCCTACCCAAAGAGTATATGAAACGATTGAATTTTCGGACGATTTAAACTTCGACAATATGCTTTTAGCCATCGATAGACAGCTTGAGCAATTATCTAAATATCCTACCCTGAAGACAAAGTTTAAACTTGGGACACTTTTCTATACTCGTCAAAACTTGAAAGGCTCTCTCGACCTTTTTAAAAAGTATGTCTTGGAGGCTAAAACATGTCTCGGTACTGATGTTTCTACAGACTGCTATCAAGACCTAAGCTCAAAAATCAATAAAGAATTCGCTCTCTATAAACCAAAGCCCTCGCAATCTGAAGCTGGATTTAAAACAGGTAAAACGCTTTTTACTTCGTATTATTCACCTGACCTTATCGGTTCAAAGGTAAAGACTGACATCTTTAAAAACCCAATTTATGCAATGCCTGTAAAGTCTGATTTTAGATCTCTTAGTCGCGAGCAGATTGACTTCGAGGGTAAGCTTGATGGAAAAAACTTAGAGCTATTTTATGTCAAAGAGAGCCGCTATGATATTTGGCTTCTTCATGTCGAAGGTGGCGGAAGAGTGCAGGTCACAAATGAAGATGGAAGTGTTTCGTCGTTCTATCTTAGTTATGCTGGAACCAATAAGTTAAAATTTAATATGCTGTATAAGTATATGAACGAGCAGGGTATGCTTGAGCCGGGAAAGACAAGTATAGCTCACCAAAGACAGTATCTTGAAGAAAATCCTGGTGATGAAAGAGCTGTCATGGCATCATGCCCTAGTTATGTGTTTTTTAAGGTCACTAAGGATGAGCCTCTTGGGGTAAGAAATATTCCTTTGACTGAAAATCGCTCGCTAGCGACTGACTATAGAAAATATCAAGAGTATGGCCTCATTAACTTTATTCAAACAAAAAAACCAGTAAGTTTAAACGAGCAAGGTGAAGTCATAACTGAAAATTTCTCTCGCTTTATGATTAACCAAGACACTGGGGGAGCGATTAAAGGAAATGCCAGAAGTGACCTCTATTTTGGTTTCGGTAAGAAAGCAGAATTTGTAGCCAACCACTTGAAGTTTTTAGGTAACCAGTATTTTTTAATAAAAAAGATCAAATAACTAATAAAAGGAAATGAGATGGCAAACAACTATTTAGACTTATGTGGAATTGAGTTTACAGAATTTAGTTCTAATGAACCTGAAGCTCTTAGTAATCTTTTTAAAGCTTTTGGCTTTTCAAAACTGATGAGACACGAATCCAAAAAGATCGATCTTTATCAGCAAAATGATATTGTTTTCCTTCTTAATTACGAACCACAAACATTTGGTAACGATTTCTTTAAAGCTCATGGGCCTTGCGTAAGTTCTATGGGTTGGAGAGTGAAAGATTCAAAAAAAGCATTCGAAACCGCTATTGAGCGTGGTGCTGTCGCAAGTGAAAACACTGATTACACCGTTTCAGGTGAAGCGATACCTACAATTAAAGGAATTGGCGAAAGCAATATCTATTTGATGGATAATTTTTCTGATGGCGATCGTTATGAAAAAATGGGCTTCAAAAAATTAGACAAACCTGAAATTGTTGAAAGCCTTGGCTTTACTGTCATTGATCACTTAACAAATAACGTCGATAAAGGTGAGCTTGAGAAATGGTCAGACTTCTATAAAGGAATCTTTGGATTCGAAGAAGTAAGATACTTTGACATCAAAGGCGTTAAAACAGGTCTTCAATCCTTTGCCCTTCGTTCTCCAGATGGAAGCTTCTGTATTCCTATTAACGAGGCGACTGATCCTAAGTCACAGATCGCGGAATATTTAGAAGAGTATAAAGGACCCGGAGTCCAGCATATAGCCTTTTTGACAGATGATATTATAAAGTCTGTTTCAGGCATTCAAAAAGCTGGTATCACGTGTTTAGATATTGATGATCAGTATTATGATGAAGTCTTTGAGAGACTTCCAAACGTGTCAGAGGATCAAAAGAAACTTCAAGATCTCCAAATTCTAGTTGATGGAGATGAGACAGGGTATATCCTTCAGATCTTCACAAAAAATGTTATTGGTCCTATTTTTATAGAGATTATTCAAAGAAAAAATCATCAATCATTTGGTGAAGGAAACTTTGGTGCACTTTTTAGATCAATTGAAAGAGACCAGCAAAAGCGTGGTTATTTAGATTAAGCTTTTAGAATACTAAACTTTAAAGTACCGCCTTCATAGCTTTTAGAAACAGTTTTTTCATCCAAGATGTCTTCAACGTTTCTTTTTGCTGTGAAGGTTTCAATTTTACTCATTTTGTCCACTTCACCCTCATCCGAAATAACGTCTGAGTATTCTCGCTCCATGGTGACTCGAATCTCTCTGCCTTCTCCGGCAAGTTTTATTTTATCTGCTTCGTGTTCTCCGACAGGTATCGTTATTTCATAGCCATCGCCATTTTTATTTTCAGAAATGTCGACATCTAGTTTCCCAAACTGGTAGAAATCGTCATCTTTTTTATCGACCCCAAGAGTGAACTTTTGAGTAAGCTCATCAGTGAATTCTTTCACTATCTTTTCTTTATTTCTCATCAAGGTCTTTGCGAGTTCTTCATGCTTTTTATATTGAGCTTGAAATTTCTTTTCAAACTCTAGTTCTCGAGTCTTTTTTGCTTCTAGTCCATTTTCTTCTATCTTGTTCATTTGATCACCATAGATTTCTCTTCTTTGTGTGATCTCTTTTAGATTTTTTCTTTCTTCAGCATTTTTTACTTTTTCGTGATCGACTTTTATTTTGAATAGGGCACGTGCATTTTCATCTTGCATACTATTGTATCGTTTGGCAAAGACCTCTTTTGAAAGTGCTTTTTCACCTTTTTGCTCCGCTTTTATAAGAGCTTTCTCGGTTTGACCTTGAGTTTTTATCGCGTTTTTTTCACTTACATATCGGTCTCTGAGCTTATTAATTTCTTCAGTTGTAACATCATTTGCTTCAGCCATTTTTAATGTATTGTACTGGGAGCTTTTAGCAATTTTAGCTTCGTGTAAAGCTTTTTGACTTTTTACTTCTAGTTCTTGTTTTTGTTGCAAGTCACTTTTAGTTTTTTCAATTCTCTCTTTTACAGTATCGAGATTTTCTTGGAGCTTGCCCAAGGTCTTTTCATTTTTTATTGATTCTAAAGCCATTTTATTATCATGATTCACTTTTTGTAAGTGAAGTTGATCTTTTTGAGTTGATTTCAAGTTTATTTTTTGATTTTCGTGTTTATTTTTCGTTGCCTCAAGTTCGTTTTGTTGATGAGATATTAGTCTTTTCATCTCCGTTTTGTGATCTTGCTGGGCACTTCTTAAATCGAGGTCATTTTTTAGTCTCACTTGATCATCTCCGCTGTTAATTTTTTATAAGGAGATGGACATGTGTCTTTATGCTGACCAGTATTGCCGGGGCAAATCCATGTTCTAACAAGGTCAATGGCCACAAGAGTAGATCCTCCGTTATAGGCAATATAACTTGTGGGATCTAATGTTGATTGAACGATGACACCTTCAGAATTCTTAGAAGTAGCGACTTTATTTTTAATAACGTATTGGTAGACTCTATACTCAGCATGAGCAATATTTAGTGATGCTGCCAATAGGAGAGTTGAGAGAGCTTTCATTAATGAAGTGTTTTCATATCCTTAAGAAGATTATGTTCAACAACCTTGATAAATGATTTTACAAAGATATCTCTTTCTTCTTTTTTTAGACCTGTAAGTGCAGTCTTTTTTTTCTGTTCAGTTCTGTGACGAGAGAGCTTTTTGAAGGTATCACGCACGTTTCTATTGGCGACTTGGAAGCTCATTGGGCCACCAGAATTGACTCCCTCTTCTAACCATTCCTTAAAGAATAGTGGAAAGTGTCCAGAGCTTGCTAAGCTGAGGTAGCTTTTCATTTCATTTTTGAGATTTGGTTTAGGGATGAAATTCGTTGTTGTTGTCATTTGCCTCCTGCATTTAACTTACCCTCTAATTCTATTCCTTTTTGATCTCTTTTTTGAGGTGGAGAATTTTTCCACCCTTTAGGAAGGCAGGGTTAACCATCTGATTTATGGTAAAGTTTGATACAAGGAGAAGAATTAGATGAGTAAAAAACTCTATTTTTGTAACAGTTGCAGGCAGAAAGTCTCTAAGATTGAAGATCTTCTTTTCGTTGAGGAGTCCAAAAGGGGCTTTTGCTCAGAGGATTGTATTGTGAAGTTCTTTACTCCATATATGGAAGCATTTGATCGGGAGGAAGTAACACTAAGGGAGAGCCTTGGGATCTTACCAGATGAAGTGGAACCAGATATATTCCACGATAAAGAACTTTTTGAAGAAGCTCTATATGGTGCCAGTGAAGTTTGGTCTGAGAAGAATGACCTAGGAGAAGAGTACTTTACTCATATTCATCCCCTTGAAGGTGGGTTGTTTTATATTTTGATTTGTTCTTATTATGAAGGAGAACCGGCGTTCGTTTTTTTTAAAACACTGACGGCATCTATTGAGCTGGTCAAAGCCTATAAACGCGGCAAGGCTTACGATAACGAAGTTTTTACTAGTCCTGAAAGTTCAAACGAACTAGAACTTGAATCCAATGATGGTGAGTTAGAAGACATTACTTTGCCTTCTGAGTTGATAGAGGATATGGATCTAAAAAAGTCTGAGTATCTCGCAGATCTTCTCGAGAGACGATCTGAAAGTGATATTCCTTTCGAGCAGTTTCCTCTCTATGACGATTACATAACATTAACTCTCGATGAGCCAGATTCAGAGTTTCATACGATTGATGATGTTGGAGATAAGATCTTTACTTTTATAAAAAGTTTTCAAAAAAGTGGAAAGGCATTTTTCTATATTGTTATTTGTTTAAGTGTTGAAATTCCAAATTCAAAAGACAGTGCACTCATGCCAGTGGTGACTTTCCCCTCTATTGATGATGGGCTCTATAAGTTCTATGCCGTAGGCGAGAAAAAGAATAGAAAAATTCCAAACTGATTATCTAAAATCAACTTGTCTGTAGTTGTCCGAGTGATTTTGAACAAACATGCCGCATCTGTAGCTTGCTTCTTGATTTGCAGCTTGCTCACAAGCTGGATTAGGCTGAGCACAGTTGTATCTATTCGTTGTTGGATTGTAGACTTTATTAAAGCAACAATTAGGAGCCGCTACGAAGAAGTCCTCTTTTGCATTCATACAACCCATATAAGCGTTTAAAGAGCCTGGTTTTATAACCATGACTCCATTGACGGCTTCAGGTCTTGGATTATTGTAGTTTGGCGCGACACCCTCTTTATTAAGTGTCATGTAGTAAACCTTGTCTGGCTGTGGGGCTGTTACACATTCAGCTTTACCAAGCTTGAAAGAGTTTCCACTATTTAAGATATGGACAGGCACGTAACAAATAGACATTGTTTCAGCTAGTATTGTTTTAAACTGTCTTTGGTCAATGCCTTGGCAAAGTCCAAAATATCCAAGTGAGCCACCATTATATTGTGGGCTTAAGTATTCGCAGCCAGGAAAATTATCACTGTCTGATCCTGATCCTTGACCCTCTCCGCCTGTAACAACGCCATTACCAGGTGTTGTATCTGGATTAGTCACTGTTCCATCTCCATTTCCGCTGGCATTTGAGTTGGATCCATAAGCATCACTTGTATCAACTCTTGTACGCACAGGAGCATCACAACTGGTGATGATAAAAGAAAGTAGGAACAAAAACATTGTAAATTTCATAATAACCTCTGGTTTTCTACTTAACCTATCGGAGGATAAGTGAATAATATTTAGGATTATTTTTACTTCATTCTGTGATAAGCTGTTAATAATACGACTATTATGAAGAATTTTATCCTCGCTCTCACTTTTCTTTTAGTACTGGCAATCTCAGGCGCAGCAATTATCTTTGTTTCTCCTTACTACTATTATAATAAAATACTCAATAATGATTACGACTCTAAATGGTACTCGCTACCGGATTTCAAGAAAAGTTACCTGCTTCCTGGTGAATTAATTGCGGGGGACTCAAAAGAGCTTGGAAATGCAGACCTTTGGCAAAAATTTCACTTTATGGATGTTGTCATCCCAATGCCGGTAAAGAATCCTTTTTTCTATGTTTCACCTGTTTTGAGCTATGACGAGCAATCTCGTTCAACAAGTTTTGGTTTAAGACTTCACAGTGAAAGTAATCGAGATATATCAAAGCTCTATTTTCTAAAAAATAGGCTCTTTCCAAATGTCATAAAATCTCAAGAGCTTTTTAAACTGCCACTTATTCAAAAAGAGTTAAAATCATTTTCAAGAGAAGACTTATGGAGAGATATCTTTACCAAGAAGATTGAAGGTTGGAATATTACCTTCAAGGAGATGGTTTATAACCTCTACCTTATTCAGCTTAGATCAAAAGTTTTACCTGAAAGATACCTCAGTTATTCTTTAGTCAAGGGAACAAGTACGGCAATCATTGAGTTGGATTCAAAGAATAAAGATTACATCACCGAGATGATTTTAACGTATTCCCGAGGACTCATTTATTCCTTTATCCTATTGACGGAGAGAAATAATGAAGAGTCTAAGCTTGTGAGATATAAATTTCTAAATGAAGTTAAATTTCGTGGTGGAAGTGATAGACTGGCAAAAATTCTCTATTTAGAATATAAGAATTTGGAGTATGTTGAGCAAATTGATCATAGAGGAATGCTTTTCTTACTCTCTGCATGGACTCATGCAAATGATAATAAAAGCTATATTATCGAGATGATTGAAAACTTAGAAAAAGGTAAAGGCAATCAAAAGCAGTTGGAAGCCCTTTATCAGTTTGCTTTGCAAAAGTACGGTCAAACCTTTACTAACAAATCTATAGATAACCTAAACCTTAGTGATGATGTTAAGCTTAAAAGAGATATTGAACTTGAAGTTAAAAGAGAGCAAAAAGAGCTTTTGAGGAAGAAAGTTGAAGTTGATAAGCCCGTTGAATTAACGGAGCAGCAAAAGCTAAAAATTCTCTTAGAAGAAGCGAAGAAAAATAAGCGTAAAAGAAAAAATACTCTTATTATAGATTAGTCTGAAAAAAGCTAATAAGAGATTGAGTTAAATTCTTTTTTAAGGGATTCACAAGATCATCGATTAAAACTTTATCCTCTTCATCCATGTATATTGCGCGACTAATTTCTATTTGAATATTATTGATATCCGTATAAGTCTCGTTTATATACCTTGTGATATGACCGCCATAGTAGGGAATATTTTGAGTCACATTTGAAGAGAACCCTTCAAGCTCTTTGCAGATCGAATCAATGAATTGTTTTGAACAAGATAAACCTTCAATATCACTAACACAAAAGTCTGGACGCACGAGAGGCTGATTTGGGGTAATTTTAAGATGATACTCAGTGGGCTTTGATGGCATGCTGTGAAGATCAATAAAAGAGATGGGAAGCTTTACCTTCTTTTTCAGCTCATGAATCATCGTCTTGAGCATTTCAAAGTATGGAATATGGTACTTAGACTCAAAAAGACTTTTTAGTTTTGCATCTGGCTCAGCGACAACAAGTTTTTCGCCTTTAGAGTTAGACTTCCAATTTAAGACCGCTGATTGCTCCGGTCGGTTTAAGTCGACACAAGTCCTGTGGATCGTAGAGACGATGACTGCGATACCGGCTTTATTTAACTTTTCGATATCAACTAATTCATCGACTTTAAAATCAACATCACAGGCCAAAGCCTTTAAATTGTCTGTTAGAAATGGTTTGAACTCCTCTGGGATAAATTCCCCAGAATGTGGAATAGAGACAATTCCAATAAAAGGCTCTTTAGGTGCAAAATACTTGAAAATAGGAAAGTCACTCATATTAGGGTCCTGTTTTATAGTTTTGTAAAAAATACCACAAAATTGTTTTTCTTGTCTAATCGGTGCAACAAAAGGTATGTATCTTATTGAATTAAGACTACTTTTAAAGAATTTTGCAGGGGTTATATGAAGTTTCCAGGACGTCGTAATACAAAACATTACTTTCCGGTCACTGAAAAAGACAGATCAACTTTGCTTTTTAACGATCTCGATATGTCTAAATCAGATGTCTATGTTGTAGGCATCGATCAGCTCTTAGTAGATATTGAAATAGAAGTAACGGATGACTTTTTAAATCAACATAAATTCTCTAAAGGCCAATCTTTTATAATAGAAGATGAACTCGCCGATTCAATCTACGCTGAATATAAAAAACTTGGAAAGGTAACGGGAGAGTATCCCGGTGGCGCCATTGGAAATACACTTCATAACTATTCCGTTCTCAGTGATGTCTCAAGCTATGCTCTTGGGTCAATTAAAAGACAGATTGAAGTTGGCGACTATGCTTTTAAATACCTTTCTAAAACCAGTGGTCTGGTCGATATGTCTTATCTCCAGCCCAGTGAGAAGCCCATGGGAAGAGCTCTATGCTTTATTACTCCCGACTTAGAGAGAACATTTGCCATTAGTAAAGGCTGTATGAACGATCTCACTGCGGAATCGATTCCTGTAAAGATTATTTCAAAATCAGCTGCACTTTTGATTTCAGCTTATACTTTAAGAAATGAAAATGATCCTGTTTTTGGAGCAACGATAAAGGCCTGTCAGATTGCAAAAGAGAGCAGAGTTCCGGTTGTCATGTCACTTGGAACCAGTGACTTGGTTGAAGCTAGAAAAGAATTTTTAAATTCATTTATAAATGAATACGTCACCGCTCTTGCCATGAACCAACAAGAAGCTCTCGCTTTAACTGGTATTGAAGATCATTTACTGGCCACTGAAAAGGTGCTTGAAATATGCGATTTAGCTTTGGTGACAGTTGGTAAAAAAGGGTTGTATCTTGGCTCTTACACAGATGATGAGGTAAAAAGAAAATCAAAAGAGCCACTTGTAACCAAATCAATAGTCAATTACAATGAGTTTGAATACTCCCGAGCAATGAGAAAAAGTGACTGCAAAAATCCTCTAAAGATTTATACGCATATTAGTCCTTTTAAAGGTGGACCGGCGACGATAAAGAATACAAATGGTGCTGGTGATGCCGCTTTATCTGCTCTTCTTCACGATATAAGTGCCAATTGTTACCACAGAGATGTGGTTCCAAATTCTCCCAAACACGATTCGATATATTTGACCTATTCATCTATCTCTCAAATATCAAAATACGCCAATAGGGTAAGTTTTGAGGTTTTAAATCAAAACTCACCGCGACTCCTTAAGGGACTTCCTGAAAGAGAGGATGGACTTGAAGATGGATACTGGAGTAAGTGAGCTCAACGGCCCGCCAGCAAGCTCTTCTTAGCGAGTATAAAGGAAACCTCTTTGAGTTTCTCGTTGGTTCAAGTCTGAGTAGAAAGCTAAATATTGAAATGAAGTTTCTAGCTTCTTTGTCTCATGAATTCAAAAAAATGTTGCAGATTCAAGAGTCTTTTATAAGACAGTATTACCCTGAGTTATTAATTGATCTGCCGGCTCTCGCTTCAGGCCTGGCCGATGATATTATTCAGCAGATCTCCTTGGAGAATATCACTGATATTGCCATCGTCGGTAAAGTTGCTCTTGCTTCTCAAAACTCAACTTTTTCAGAAGCGGATATTATTTTAAAGTCTAATACTTCTTTTTATCCGATAAGCCTTAAACTATCTAAAGCTCAAGCGTACGTTAATACCAAGAGTGCGGGACTTAGAAGTTTCTTTACAAAATATTTTCAATCTTTTTCTCATGACAAAATGATTGCTATCCAAGACAGCTTTAATAATGAGTGCGACCTTATCATTAACAGATTTGGCAATGAGTTGTTTTCAAATCACGACATGGAGTACGAGGGGAGTTTTGCTTCCTGGGTTGATCTTGGTAAAACTCAGTTATCTGGTCAATTGGAAGGACGAGACCGAGACCTTTATAAAGAGATGCTTTACGCCATTAATAAATTAGTCTATTTTCATATAAAAAATCTTCTATCAACTGATCCTGAAAAACTATGCCTCGACCTTCTTCCTCTGCTTGGCTTTGGAGATAAAGAGATTATTCAGGCAACCTGTTTCTATAAAGCCCAGCAAAAACGATATCTTCCTTATTCAAATAGTATCGAGCAGTATGACAAGATGTTAGAGGTGGCCTGGCCACTTGTGAGTGAGTTTAAAAAAGATGTTGCAAATTTTGATATTAGATTGGGAAATAAGATTTTACAGTTAAGAGTAAAGGCGATGAATAAATTTACATCAAAGTCTTTTAAGATGAATTGTTCAGTAAAGACTAGCTCGCTTTAACCAGATCTAAATGCTTGTGATGGTAGATTGATTTTTGCTCTGTCATATCTTTAACGCTAAACGAGCCGTTTTTATTTGTGACAATAGCACTGGTGATACTGAGCCAACTCGTTGCTCTTTTAGTGCTGATGAAGACCTTTCTTTGATTTTGTTCCATCTCGATTTTAATACAGTCTTTAATTATCTCAAGAGTTTCATGATCAAGTTTAAGTTGAGTATCATCAATAAAAATATATTTTGATTTTGAAAGGAGAGATTTTACCATTGAAGCTACTGAGATATCATTCTCACAGTAGTACTGGGGCTCCTTGTCAAAGGGTTTCAAAGAGTTCACTAATCCTATAAGCGTTTCATTTTTAATGGTCTTTAATAGTGATTTAAAATTATCTTCGTTATTCTTGATAAGACTACTAGGAACAGAGTCTAGTATAAAATTATCTTTTAGAGTCTTTGATGGGTGTAGGGAGCTGATACCGGCTGAAAAACTAAAATCAATGACACCACTTGTGCCACTACTTTTCATAAAAGAGATGAATTCTTTCAACGGATTTGGCATCTCAAAAGTGCTTTCGTTCTCGTGATCAAACAAGAAGAGTGAATATTGCTCCAGGTTATTTTTAATCATCTTTATCCTTATCGTCATTTTACCATCTTTGTTAAATTAAATATTTACGATATAATTTGCCTAAAGGAATAGAGATTCTTATGGATACAGTAGTAAAAGGCTCGGTTAAGAAGGTTGTTGTGGCACTCACAGGGAGAGTCGACTCAGCTGTTGCGGCTTTTTTACTGAAAAAACAAGGCTTTGACGTTATCGGATTAGCGATGGTAACTGGTTTCTCTGGTGATCACGATGCTCCCAAATGCCATATAAGTGATATGGATAGTGTCCAAAAGCTATGTGATAAAATGAAAATTCCTTTATATGCCTCGGATATTAAGTCGGAGTTTGACTATGAGGTCATGGATAGATTAGTCGAGGGAAAGCTCAACGCCTTGGCCAACAGTTCTTGCTTTCAGTGCACTTCTATTCGAATGAAAATTCTCTTGAAAAAAATGAAGGCATTAAATGCTGATATGATCGCAACTGGCCACTATTGTAAGGTCCATCAAAATCTAAATTCAAACGAATTCTATATTCATGCTAATAATAATATTGATGTGGACCAGTCCGTCTTGTTGGCAGGACTTGATCAAGAGATTCTCAAGCATCTGATCCTACCTCTGGGAGAGCTTCGACGGGTTGAGGTTTTGAAGATCGCAAAAAATTATGGTTTACATAAAAATCCATCGAACGAGCATTTTGACTTTTGTTTTAAATCTGTTGAATCAGTAAAAGATATTATTGCGGCCAAGGTTGCTCCTTCACTGATTAAAAAAGGCAATTATATCTCTTCCGATGGTGAAACTATCTATGGAGAGCACGCTGGAATTACTGAACATTTTATTGGTCAAAAAGATCTGGTAGCTGACGGTGGTGTAAAGCTTGATAAAACGTTTCAAATTATTGGTTATAAAGCAAGAGTCGGAGACATTATAGTAGGAAAACTCGAGGAAGTTTCCTTTTTAGGTGCTCAGTTAACGGGACTCGAGACAAGTTTAAGGCTTGATATGAGAAAGCCTCTGCACTGCTATATTAAGTTTAAATACTCCAACGAACATATGGAAGCACATCTTTATTTTAAAAATAATAAGTCAGCCTATATCGAGTTTACCCAAGAGATAAAGCCTCTTTATAAAAGAGAGCAGATCGTGATTTATAACTCCGACAAGAGAAATGCAAAAGTTATCGGCAGTGGCTTTGTTAACGCTAGAGGTGAATATAAGAATATTGACCGCGTAGCTGTTTATAGAAAAGGAGATGAAGATGAGGAAGAAATATTTACTGATTTTAAGTTTTAGCTCAACCCTCCTTTTTGCCAACACAGATTTAACCAGTATTTATAGAGTGAAAAGCTATGTGGGGAAGACCAAGCCAAAAGAGCTTATCGATTCTGTCAGAGAAATTGTTTATGCTGGAACTCCCAATCGGTTCTTTGGAACTTCAGGCCACAAGAATGTTCAAAATCTCATTGAAAAGAAACTTAGGCTTTTTGATAAAATGAAAAATGTCTCGCTAGAGGTTGATCTTTATAATATTGATGTTGATGAAGGCGTTAAAAACTTTGAACAAGATTTTTCTAAAAAGATTAAACCACTTTTTAAACCCAAATCAGAGGAATATAAGAAATGGTTCTCCTTTAAAGAATATATGAAGGATTTGATTAAAAGTAAAAAAGAGATAGAGGCAAAAAATTTCATCCTTACAATTAAAGGTAAATCTTCAAACACTCTCACTCTAACGACACATTATGATACAGTTGTTCATGATGCAAAAACGATGAAGGTGGATGAAAAATCAAAAATGCCTGGAGCAGATTTTAATGCCTCAAGTGTTGCCGTTATGTTTAAACTCATTGAAAAGATTGCTCCTTACGAGTTGAAAAATACACTGAGATTTGTTTTTTTAGATGCGCAGTCTTTGGGCTTTCTTGGAAGTTATCACTTTGCAAAAAAGCTCGATTCAAATGAAGTTGGTGTCATCAATCTTGAAATGCTAGGCTACGATTCCAAAAGTAACGATGAAAATAAAAGACTTCGAAACTTTAAGGCCTATACCAGAGACAAGCGCCAAGATCCCAAAGGTCTCGATAAAAATCTCTACGATAAAATTAATCAGTATGTGAAAAAATCAGGGACAAGTATGCGTTTTAGTTTAGACCAGAACAACTTTGATCACTCAGATAATGTCCGCTTTGGAAAAATCGCCAATATGACTCTCTCTCAAAATTGGGAAGAAGATTTCAATCCAAACTTTCAAACCTCCGATGACTTTCCCGAGACTCTCAATCAACAAAGCCTTCTAAACTCCTACCAGTATATTGGGATAGGGATTCTAGGATATGGCCTAGATTTATAAGTAATGCTTGTTGTCATATCATGATATTCAAGCTATAAACCCCTCATGACAATCGATGAGAACCTAAAATACCTAAATTCAGTGGGCATTGAGATTACACCTGCTCAATTTGAGGCCAATACCCATCAAACTGTGGTGGTTGGGATGAGTGGTGGAGTCGACTCATCCGTTTCAGCTTTGATGATAAAAATGATGGGCTATAAGACTATTGGCATCTTTATGAAAAACTGGGAAGAGGAAGATGAAAATGGTCGGTGTCAGTCTGAAAAAGAGTATGAAGATGTTGTGGCAGTGGCCGAGCAATTAGAAATTCCTTACTTCTCCATAAACTTTGTTAAAGAATATAGAGACAATGTCTTCCAACACTTTCTGGATGAATATGAAGCCGGCTTTACGCCAAATCCAGATATTCTTTGTAATAGAGAAATCAAATTCAAAGTCTTTTTTCAAAAGGCCCGGGAACTTGGAGCTGACTTTTTGGCAACTGGTCATTATTGCCAAAAAAGAGATGGAAGACTTATTAAAGGAAAAGATCAAGGTAAGGATCAAACCTATTTTCTCTATACAATGCAAGCTGAAGTTCTTCAGAATGTTTTGTTTCCCATAGGGGGCTTAGAGAAAAAAATAGTCAGAAAAATGGCCAGTGATTTTAACTTGGCCACAGCGACTAAAAAAGACTCAACTGGAATTTGCTTCATCGGGGAGAGAAATTTTAAAAATTTCCTTTCAACTTATTTGACCGAACAAAAAGGAAACTTTGTTCGTCTCGACGATGGAAAAGTTATGGGTCCTCACGATGGATATTGTTTTTATACAAATGGTCAAAGAAAAGGCTTGGGTCTTGGCGGTCCAGGTGGTCCTTGGTTCGTGGCCGATAAAGATAAGAGCACAAATACGGTTTACGTCGTGGAAGGGGAGAAGCACCCCGCTCTTTTTTGTGAGTTCTTAGATTGCGATGAGTTGAGTTGGGTGCACGATAAACCAGTTTTTCCTTTGCATTGCATGGCCAAAATTCGCTATAGACAACAAGATCAGCCCTGCCTAGTGACTGAAACAGCCCAAGGGCTTAGAGTTGAATTTGAGTCACCTCAAAGAGCGGCAGCCCTTAGGCAATCAATCGTTTTCTATGATGGCGACGTCTGTCTTGGGGGCGCAATGATATCTAAAATTGGTCCCAGCTTATTTAAAAAACTGCAGTAACTTACTTCCAATACTTGTCATCATTTAAATTTTTTTCTTTCTTTTCGTTGGACGCTTTAGGTTCAAAGCCCAGGCATTCGCGCCCTTGATTGGCATCTTTGACAATGACTGATGGTAGCTTTTGACTTTTAATATTGTAGACTCTGCATCCTTTGGGCGCATACTGATCAAAAGTGATAAAGTAGTGTTTGCATTTTATGCAATTTGGTTTCATGAGACTATTTTAAGGGATCTTGTGCGGAAATCAAAAATATTCTAAACTAGGCAGCTTTCGGAGTCTCATTTTTTTCTGGAGTCGACTGGTCAGCTTTTCTTTTCTTGTATCTTTGCTCAAATTTAGTTTTTAAGGTTGGATATTTAATAATGACTTCTAAAAAGTCTTCTTTTTTAAAAGTATAAAGATCACAGTAGGAGTTGGTTTTGACATCAGCTCCACGAACAGTGTCTTGGAGAAGGGCAATTTCACCAAAAAATTGTCCGGCTTTTATTTCATTGAGAACTTTCTCACCAGAGGAGACTTCTAATTCTCCATGGCCAATAATAAACATTTCCTCACCGACATCACCCTTCCTAATAATGAACTCATTGGGAGAGTGAAAGGTTTGCTCAAGTTTTTCTGCAATCATTTTTAAACATGGAGTGGAGGCATCTTTAAAGATATGAACGCTTCTAATAAATTTAATTTTTTGATAGATGTTTAACTCGTTTTGCAAAGCCTGAGGTAAATCTTTAATAATCGTTGTATCTTGATCAGAAATGCTCTTTGTAAGAAGGTGATTATAAAATGAGAAAACTTGTTTTTGAAGACTCATAGGAATATTGTAGTACTTCATAAACTGCATCATCCCGTTCATCTTCTCTTTTTTCTCTTCTTTATATTTATCCGCAAGCATAATCAGCCTTGAGAAATTAGCGATAATAATACCGTAAGTTGCTGCACCAACGAGCATAATAGCCATCGTGTAAACCCGTCCAATATTCGTGGTCGGAGTGATATCACCATAGCCGACTGTCGTTAGGGTTGTGATTGTCCAGTAGAGCGAGTGATTGTAAAAAGTTATTGGATCCAGTTGAGTTTGTGGGTTAACGATCATCCATCCACAAGCAATCCAGTGGATAATAGTCATAATTGTACCAACAACAAGTGAAGCCTTGGCCCACTTTGGGAGAAAATCAAAGATGTCTATTAAGGTTCTCAGCTTTACTATTCTCACGACTCTAGCAAGCCTTAAAAGAGAGAGAACTTTCATTGGTACAGATAATCCTAAGGTTGCGGCAATGATATCAAAAGGCATTGACGTTATAATATCAATAGGGAGCCAGACAGATTTAATATAAGGAGTTGTTGCGATGTCTTTATCACTCATTCCGTTCAAGTCATTTGGAAGCTTGAGTTTCCCGGTGAGCCTTAAAAGAATATCTGTAAAAAAGACCAAAGAGAATAAGGCATCCCACCACATATTATGCTCTTCCACGTCATAGTCTAGGACGAAGCTTACTGGAGCTTCAAAAGCTGTATACATAATTGTTAGAAAAAGAAATCCAAGCCACACCATGGTGAATCGATTTTCTTTGTCACTTGGATTATAGTTATAAAACATAGTTTCTTTGCCTTCCCATGGGCTTATCGGAGATAACTCTAATCTTCTTTAAGAAAAAACTAATAAAATTAGGATGTTAAAAAAGTGATCATTAACTTTTGGAACTGATCAACCTTTTTTCAGGAATTTATTACATACCAGCTCTAAGTTATTGATATTTTTGGATGATTTTTCCACTCCGGTACGAAAACTTTGGCACAGTTAGTGCAGCTAATAAGATGTTATAAGTTCTTTAGTTTTACAGGAGAATGTTTAAAAAATGAAAAATGCAACAGAAGTGGACCGTAGAAACAATGTCATTCCACTGTCTTTTAAAGACAGAAGAAGAACTGATGAACCTAGCTCCAAAGAAGAGATTCCCCATGATGTGGCCCATCCGGCTTCCAAGAATTTTCCTCTTGATGATCCTTTAGCTGATCTTTTGAACGAATTTAGTGAAATGGATCTAGATGAGTGTGATTTTGAGGATGAACCAGAGGAAGAGGACTATATCTTTCACCATCAGAAAAACTGGGACTTTCAAGTCTCCATCGATGACTCGCCAAAAATGATGGCCGATACTATTGTTGAACAGATAAAGCGTCTTAAAGATGACTCTAAAAGAATAAAATACTATGTAAACGAGCTCAATTTAAATTCTGATTAGTTATTTCAATTTAGGTTTTTTATTTCTATACTAAGTCTATGAAAGAACAAATTTTATTTACAAACGACGCTGTTGTTTTAGCACTCTTATTCCTTTGTCTTGGACTGGTTTTTTATACTTCGAGTAAAGAGACCGGATTCTTTAAAAAGTTTTACACTTTTGTACCAAGCCTTCTTCTTTGCTACTTTATTCCAGGACTTTTAAATAGCTTTCATATTATTGATGGGGAATCATCAAAACTCTATTTCGTCTCTTCACGCTACCTTTTGCCAACCACTCTCGTTCTTTTGACGATGAGTGTGGACCTAAAAGAAATTCTAAAACTTGGACCCAAGATGTTAGCGGTCTTTTTTGCAGGAACCTTTGGGGTTATCATAGGTGGACCACTGGCCCTTCTTTTCGTTAAGTTTCTTATGCCAAATGTATTCGATGGTTTAAATCTAGACGAAGTTTGGAGAGGGATGACGACAGTCGCTGGTTCTTGGATTGGTGGAGGGGCCAACCAAGCCTCTATGAAAGAAGTCTTTTCAGTCAATGATAAGATTTTTTCTATGATGGTTGTTGTCGATATATTAGTGGCTAATGTTTGGCTCGCCGTTTTACTATTTTTAGCTTCAAAAAAAGAAAAAGTTAATGCGTGGATAGGGGCCGATAATAAAAGTGTCGACACTATTATCGCAAAAGTAGAAAAACTCTCTATCGATGGGGGAAAGAACCCAAGCTTCAATCATTTGATGTATATCTTGGCCATAGGTTTTGTTGCGACAGGACTGTCACATGTTGGAGCTGACTTTTTAGGACCTTTTATAGCTGAACATGCTCCTGGGCTTTCAAAGTTTTCGTTAACAAGTAAGTTCTTTTGGCTCATTGTTCTGTCTACTACCATCGGGGTCACTCTCTCGTTTACCAAGGTAAAAAAATTCGAAAATTACGGAGCGAGTAAAATAGGAAATATTTTTCTTTATATTTTGATTGCATCAATTGGTATGCATATGGACATCTTCGCAATTTTTAACAACCCCGGGATTTTTCTTGTGGGTCTTGTCTGGATTAGTATTCATGCCGTTTTCATCATGTTCATAGGCAAGTTAGTAAAGGCACCACTTTTCTTTATTGCTGTTGGAAGCCAGGCCAATATTGGCGGAGCGGCTTCGGCTCCTGTAGTGGCAGGCTTCTTTCACTCTTCACTGGCACCGGTTGGGGTTCTTTTGGCCGTGCTTGGCTATGTTGTAGGGACTTACGGAGCTTGGTTTTGTGGAATTCTTATGCAAGCTGCTATCAACTTATAGCGCTGATTCGCGCAGCCGTTTATCGAGAAATTCTATAATTTCTTTGTTGATTGTATGCTCTTTTCTCGTTGAAAAATAAAAGTCTTCTTGAACATTATCGAGTTTACCTATCTTGTAGAGTTTCTTTTCTCGAACTAGTTCTTCTGCTCCGTAACTTGGAATAATAACCATCCCTAAACCTTCAAGGGCCATTGATTTCTTAGCGCTTGAGTCCTGTGCTTCAATGACTTGTCGGTAGTGAATATTATTTTTTATAAACCATAAATCTATCTTTCTTCTCATCTCAGAAGGTACGCTTGGCAGAATAAAAGGTGAGCCTTCGAGGGACTTTGGAAAGTTCTTTGAAATTGATTTGTACTTTTCAACGCCATAAACATAGAGGTCACTTTGATGAAATCGAATAGATTTTATGTCTCCTTTTTCTAGGTTTGGAGATCTGTTAGTAAAAATAATATCGCAATCGGATTGGTTAAGGCTTTTTTGGAGAGAGGGAATATTTCCTTCAATGACAGAGAGACTTATTTGTGGAAATTCATTTATTAAAAGTTTTGTCACTTTGGTCGTTAACGTTTTGGGTAAAGCATCGTTGAAGCCAAGCTTGAAGTGACTTGTGCCCACTAAAGAAGCCTTGTTTATAGATGAAATGAGCTCTCCACCGATGGTAAATATTCTGTCAGCATAGGACAGAACAAATTTTCCATAGTCATTGATAAACAATCTCTTAGATCTTCTTTCAAAGAGCTGATGGCCAATTGATTCCTCAAGAGATTTCAGCTGCATGCTGAGCGCTGGGGAGCTTATATTTAAGTTCTTAGCCGCTACAGAGATACTTCCAACATGGGCAATCTCTCGAAAATAAAGCAATTGTTGGTAGTTGAGCCAATACATCTTAAGTTTTCCTTAACTATGTTGTTAGTATTATATAGTAACAGTTAACAATAGTAAATGCTAATATATGTCTGGAGGTGGTTATGTTTAAACCAATGATCGCTAGGTGCAGTTTTATTCTTTTCTTTCTATTGATTTCATTATCTTGCTCGACTTTTTTGGAGTCAAAGCCAAAAAAAAAATTAATTAAACAAAGACAAACTGAGTCTTATTCCGATAAAATAAAAAGAGAGAAACAAGAAATTGAATATGAACGATTGAAGAGGTTTCAAACTCTTCACGATAAAGGTGCAACTAATTGGTAGGCTTATTTAAAAAAAAAATAGATACAATAAGCTATACTGAAGTAAAACAAAATCTAAGATTTATTCTTGGTGATGAGACCGCTTTTTATACGGTCTCAATTGTTTACGGATTGGGTGTAAGTGTCTTGACACTCGCAATCCCTATTTCTGTTCAAGCCCTCGTTAATACAGTCTCTTCAAATGTTTTGGTTCAACCATTAGTTGTTCTTTCGGTGCTGCTCCTATTCCTTCTTATCTTTTCAGGTACTTTGAAAGCTTATCAAACCTATATTATTGAGTGTTTTCAAAGGCGTTTTTATGCCAGAACAAGTAGTGAAATTACTGTTAAAATTCTCAACGCCAATCACGACCAAGTGAATGAGCAAAACGCTGTAGAGCTAATGAATAGATACTTTGACGTAATGACCGTTCAAAAAAATGTCACAAAGCTTCTCACGGATGGACTGTCCTTGGTTTTAAAAACAGTCGTGGGCCTTCTCATTTTAGCTTTTTATCATCCGTATTTTTTGATCTTTGACGTTTTGCTTATTGCTATGATCATTCTTGTTTGGAAGATATATGGTAAAGCAGCACTCAAGAGTGCCATTTACGAGTCGAAGGCAAAGTATAGTGTTGCTGGTTGGTTAGAGGAGTTAGCGAGAGCTAACTATTTTTTCAAGTCAGAAGCCAAAAAAAGAGAAGCGATTAAAAAGTCAGATAAGCTCATTCTAAATTATCTCGACCAAAGAAAGATCCATTTTAGGGAACTTTTCTCTCAGAAGATATTTCTTCTCTCTATCTATGCCGTTATGAGTGCCTTTGTTTTAGGTCTAGGTGGCTTTTTAGTGATAAACGGAGAGCTTTCTTTAGGGCAATTAGTTGCAGCAGAACTTATTATAACTGTTATTCTCTCAAGCCTTTCAAATTCTGCTAAATATTTGGAGTCGTTTTATGACCTTTACGCAGCTGTAGAAAAAATCTCACAGTTTCATAAACTGGTTCCTGAATTAGAAGTAAAAGACAATAGTTCAAACTCATTTTCAGGCGGGGATCTCTCCTTAAAGAAGGTTAGGATTGCAGGAGGTAAACATAACTTTTGCTATGATTACGATTTTAAAGCCAAAAATGCTTATCTTGTAGAGTCGAGAGTTTACTCTTCAAAGCAACTCTTTTTAAATCTTATTCAGCAAATTGATTCACCAGATAGCGGAGTTATAACTTTTGGTGGAGTGACCTACGGTACTATTACTCAAAACTCCTTTCGCTCAGAAATTCAAGTTATAGCGAAGTCCACAACTTTCGAGGGGACAATTCGAGATAATCTTTCTTGGGGGATGGATGGAGTTAGTGATACTGAACTCAGGGAAGCTTTGCATAAAGGTTTTCTGGGGGATAGTTTTAATTCCTTTGGTGATGGTCTCGATACAAACGTTTTGCCTTCTGGTTTTCCGTTTTGGTCCTCGCAACTTCTTCGATTTGAAATAGCTCGGGCTTTGGTTAATAAACCAAAAGTCCTCGTTTTGACGGAAGTTTTTGATCAAGTTGAAGACAAAAGAATGTCCGCCATGATTAAAGAGCTTCAAAAGCTTGATATCCTTATTATTCATATATCGAATAAAGAAACCGACGGTATGGTCTATAAAGAGAAATTAATTTTTGATGAAAGAGGCTTAAGTAGGTATGAAGATGAATAGGATAGAAAGAGAAGATCTGAGTACATTTGCATCTCTTCAAGAGGAGAAACTTCCTATATGGTCTAAAACATTTGCTAAAGTCCTCATCAGCTTCTTTCTTTTTTTTGTCATCGTCCTCGTTCTCGTTCCCTGGCAACAAACCTCCAGAGGAATGGGGGTGGTTAGTGCCCTCAATCCCAATGATAGAATTCAAGACATTACGTCAAATCTTAAAGGAAGAATTAATAAATGGCTCGTCAGAGATGGTGCTGTAGTTAAAAAAGGTGATCCCTTGGTAGAGATCGTTGATAATGATCCGCTTTATATTGAAAGGTTGAGAAGTGAGAAGGAATCTGTTTTTAAAAGCTTTGAAGCAGCTAAAGCCGCGGCTGAGACATCTCTTTTGAATTTTAAAAGGCAAGAGAGCCTTTTTAAAGACGGACTAGCATCTAAACTGAGCCTAGAGAAGGCAAAGATTGATTATAAAAAGTACCTTGCAAGCGAAGCTGACTATGCTGTGAAGTTAGCTCAGACAGAAGTTAAGCTTTCAAGGCAACAAACTCAAATGGTAACAGCTCCAAGAGATGGTACTGTTCTTCGTATTTTTCAAGGCTCAGGTTCAGTTTTTGTTAAAGAAGGTGATAAACTGGCAAGTTTTGTTCCTGAAACGAAGCAAACGGCTGTTGAGATCTTCATCACGGGAAATGATCTCCCACTTGTTTTTCCTGGTCGGAAAGTGAGAATTCAATTTGAAGGATGGCCTGCAATTCAATTTAGTGGTTGGCCCTCAGTTGCCGTTGGAACATTTGGTGGCGTTGTTCTCAATGTCGACGCTTCCGCTGCGAAGAGTGGAAAATTTAGAGTTATCGTGGTTCCCGAAAAAGGTGAACAGTGGCCGGATAATAAATTCCTTAGGCAGGGGACAAGAGTTGTGGGCTGGATTACACTCAATTCTGTCAAACTGGGCTACGAGCTTTGGAGACAATTTAATGGTTTCCCTCCTTCTTTGGAAAATTCTCCTAGTGAGTATAAAAAATGAAAAGAGGAAGAATATTCGTTTTCATTTTGGCCCTTATTCTCTTCTTCTCCATTGACGTAGGTGCAAAAGAGCTGACTCTTAAGGATGTGATTCTAAACAGCAAAAAGCACTATCCCATTTTACTTAATTTAATATCTAAAAGAGATTTGATAGATCAAAAAATTAATGAGGCAATCGGCTCATTTGATACTCAGCTAGACGCGACTACTGATCAAAGGCTTGCGGGCTTCTATAGTGGAGATAGCGTAGAGCTAAAGATTTCAAAACCTCTTCAGTTATTAAATTCCAAAATATACTCAAGCTACCGACAAAGTAATGGCAAGTTTCCAACGTATGAAAATGGTCAACGAACTCTTGAAGAAGGAGAGTTTAAAGCCGGAGTGAGCTTTTCACTATGGAGAGACAGTCTTATCGATTCAAAAAGACTCAAACTTAAAAATGCGAAGTTAGAGAGAACAAAAGTTGATGCATCGAACTTTTACGAAAAACAAATAATTATTTCGGAACTCTCAAAAGCCTACTGGGATTGGGTTGCAAAAGGAAAAATATTTTACGTTCACAAGGAATTACTCGATTTCGCTGTTTCGAGAAACAAGAATTTAAAAAAGAGAATAAAAGCCGGTGATCTTTCTGAAATTTATGAAGTTGAAAATTTGCAGTACATCGTTAAAAGAAGAGGGAAGTTTCTTGACTCTCTCAAGGACTACTTAAAGTCTTCTTTAAACCTATCTCTGTTTTATAGAGATGCAAATGGATTCCCAAAAAAATTAACTGATGAAAACCTCCCCAAAGACTTTGTTTTTTCCCCAGTGAATCTCAATGTCGGTAAAGATATCAGTGACATTATTGTAAATCATCCTAAAATTAAGGAGCTTCAGACAGAAAATATTCAACTGCTCAATGATGAAGAATTTAGAGAAAATAATCTTAATCCGTCTGTTGAATTAGATCTTTCCGTCTCCCAAGACTTTGGTGATGTGGATGAATCTTTTGATAGGACCATTGAGCAAAAAGAGGCTAAGGCTTTGGTCAAACTGAATATCCCTCTTGAGAGAAATTTAGTTCGTAGTCAATTATCCCAAGTTCGGATTAAGAAAAAACTGTTGAAACGCAAAACCAGATTTATTGAAGACTCTATTGTAACAAAAGTAAAATCTTTAGCTGTAGATATAGAAAATTTAGAAAAAATAATTCAACAGTCTATATTGGAGATAAGTTATGCTGACCAGCTTGTTAAAGCTGAAATAAAGAAATTTAGCAAAGGTTCAAGTGACTTTTTCCTTATTAATATTAGGGAACAGTATTTAGCCGACGCCAAAGTAACCAAGTGGACAAAAGTAAATGAGTTCAACGCTCAATTGGCCAAATATAGGGCTTTAACGGCCACTGTTGAAAAGTAATTCGCTTTAATCGAACTATTGCATTGATATTATCAATTTTTTTGAGTTCAGCCTTGATGCTATTAGTTATGGATGAAAAATAACATTCTTTTATTGTCTTGTTTTGCACTGTTTCTTATACCCTGGAGAGGTCAAGCTGCCTCCTCTAGGATCGGTGTAGAAAATTCTTCTTTAAAATCAATAAACACTTTTTGGATGAAGCTCAGAGAGAAGAGCTCCTTTTCCCATTTCTCTATTTTTGAAGGGCCAGCTGTTGATGATATTTCAGAGAATGTCTCTGGTGATGATGGTGAAAGGGATGGGAAGATCAACTCTTGGCACCAAGTGAGTTATCGATATAAACTTAACGATCGCTTTAACTTTGTTATAAATCCTAGATTTGCTATCACCTATGCCCAGGACGATCAAAGCGATGATAATCAGTTTGAGTTTCTTAACCCTGTTTTTGGAGTTGCGGGAACATGGTATAGTAATGGTCGGTTTACTGCCTCTGGAGCGCTTAACACTATCTTGGCGAATGTTGAGGATGGGACGCGGGAAGATGGGTTATTGCTAAATCCCGGAGGGTTTCAAACTCTTAATTTTGCTTTGAACGAAGAATTTGATTTAGGTTCTTGGGTTTGGTTTCGTTTTTATGTCTATGACAGTGCTATCGAGCGAGAAAAGTTTGAATCTACCATTTCCCCTTATATAATTTATAAATACTCAGATAAGCTCAATTTTCAAATATGGTACGACACTTTTGTAGAAGATGATGAATCCAATAGGGCGAGTCAGGTCTTTATGAGAGAGGATACTGATGTTGGGATTGGGTTTTATTATAACTTCTCTAGAGAGTTAACTATTTTTCCCCACTTGAAGACAAATCCAGATCAAAATTATGCCCTCAATAGTACCTCTATTAATGCTTGGATTTTTGGTTCGTTTTAGACGAATGATCGAGATGATTTTTTGAAATTTTATCTCAATCGATGAAATGGTAGTCTATCTATGACCTTGGGAGGTTATAAAAATGAAAACAATTTCAAAAAATTCGCTTGTTGCTCTTTTTTTCTCGATGTTTATATTCTTGGGAATGTCTTGTTCAACTCTCTCAGATCGGCACCCTGACTCGATGTCGGACGAGCAGCTAGAAAACCGTTGGGCAAACCCTACAGAAAACAGAGCTTTTGAAAGAATACAAAGTAGATGAGTAGGCAGCTTTAACTTTTTAGGTTAAGGTTATCTATGGAAAATAAATGGCTTAATTATCATCACCTTTTATACTTCAGGGTCATAGCGACTGAAGGCAGTATCGCTAAAGCTTCTGAAAAGCTCTTTGTCGGGCAGCCCTCTTTGAGTAGTCAGTTAAAAAATCTAGAAGACTGCCTAGGGCAAAAGTTATTTCTGAGAAAGAATAGATCTCTCGTATTAACTGATGCTGGAAAACTCGCCCTTGAGTATGCGAATGAAATTTTCCTCAAGGGCGAGGAATTCATGCAAGTTTTTAACGATGAAAATCTATCTAAGAAATTTCATTACAAAATTGGTGTTGTTGACAGTGCACCAAAAATATTAACGTGTGAGCTTACAGAATACGCTCAAAAAGTTGGTGATAATTGTCTCGTGACACTCACGGAAGGCACGCCAAAAGAATTAATAGAAGACCTAAATAACCACAAGGTTGATTTGGTCTTATCCACTAATAAAGAACTATCAAATCAAGATGACCTCATCGTGAGTGCCCTTTCAACCCAACCTATCTCTGCTTACGCAAGTAAAGAATTTAAGGACCTTGCTGAAGATTTTCCAGGTAGTCTCAATGACCAACCTCTCATTCTTCCCACAAGACATACTCAACTAAGATATGATCTCGAGCAGTTCATCCATCTGAATCGTATCCATTACAATCTCATTGCGGAGGTTCAGGATTCAAGTGTCAAGAAGCTTATGGCAGAACATGGAAAAGGAATTGTCTTTTTGCCTGAGTTTGCTGCGGCTCCTCTTGTTGAGGATGGAAGACTTATTAAAATTGGTCGTCTTGAAGGGGTTAATGAGACCTATTGGCTCATTGCTAAGAAAAGAACGATCTCAACTCCCATTAGTGACAAGCTTATTAAAGATTTTGAGCTATAGGTCATTGAAATCCTGTTTAGTATTCGAGAAATAATTACTATCCTCTCCATATGTTTCTCAGATTGTGATAAAAGATGCTCAAAATTATCTAATCTAGGAATAAAATGAAATATTTATGCCCGACGTGCTTTTTTCTTGTACTCATAAGCTTTAACGCTTTTTCCAAGCCTGGAGTCAAGGTTGTCCAATCTCTTGAGAGTTTTTCTAATAGTGAATACGGCTTTCTTTCTCGTCTTGTAAAAGATGCAAAAATTGTTGGTATTGGAGAAAGTGGTCATGGTTCAAGTGGCTTTACAAAAGCCAGAACGGCCATGATAAAAAAAATGATTCTTATCGACGATTTTAGACTTATTCTCCTCGAAGATGCTTATTTTCAAACTAGTAATATCAATTCATATTTTAAGTCTTGCCATCAACAGACTCATTCAGAAGAGCTCTTTGTCAAAGCTTTAAAATCTTTAACAGGGATTTATTCGAACACAGAAACGAGAGAACTTTTATCTTGGATTTGTGACTTTAATAAAACGGCAAAAGAGCCTGTTAAATTTCATGGCATCGATATCTGGGAAGAGCCTTGGGTCAATAAAAAGTTAATCGGTAAAGCTCATAAATTTTTTAAAAGAGACACGTTTAAAAATCTATTCGTCAAAGCAAGTGCAAATTGCTTTGCTTGGCAAATTGATAGCTGGGACGACGGGGACACATTGCCAGCATGGCATTATTTATTAGAGACTTGGAGACTGCCAACAGAAAGTCATAATATTTGCCTTGGATCACTTTCCAATATGCAGACTCTCTTAAATGGATATAAAGGCGCTAAGGATGAAGACTATTTTTACGCAAAGCTTGCCTTAAAAGTCTCTTATGTTTATCAAACCTACAGAGATCTTTTTGTGGTTAACGTTCAAAGAGTTCTTAATTTAAGAGATGATATACAAGCTTATCTTGTTACACAGTGGATGAAAAAATATAATAATGACCATAAAGCGATTCTACTCGCTCACAATATTCACGTATCGAAAAAGCAGTCTATTATTGTTCCAAATAATCCAGGTAATCCAATGAAGTGGGTCGATGTAAGATCCACAGGCGAAAACCTTGTGGCCCACTACGGAAAAGATTATAAGTCCATTGCGGTTTCTGGCTATGATGTTTCCAGCTCAAGAGATGGTGACTATATTACCTTAGACCAAGACGATGCACTTGATTACGTCCTTCAGGAATATGGGGACTTGCTTATCGTTGATCCTTCCACTCGTTGGATTGACAGAGGAGGAAAGTGGTGGCTTCACGGTGAGAACGAACCTTCATATTTTAAGCCTGGTATTCAATACGATGCAATTTTTTATGTAAAAGAGTCTAAAGCCGCAACTAGACTTGTATTTGAGTAAAGAGAAGCCTGATACCTGAGTGAAAGTATTATTAAAATGTGTATGTATCTACAACATATTAACATTGATCCTTTAGATAAATGATCACCTTTCCCTATATTCTACCTTTAACATAAACCTTAAAGGAGAAATTTATGAAAAACAAAATGAAAACATTAGGCTTGGCAACCTTGGCCGTATTTGCAACGAGTTGTGCCACAAACATAAAGAAAGCCGACGGCTTTGCTGACTACTCACCATCGGAAGCTATTCAAAAAGCAGAACAATCTAAAACAAGTGCTTGGAATGTTCAAGCTGATGTTCTTGCCAAAGGAGCTTACTTTGATGGAATGGATTATTTAGAAGAAGCAAAAGACGACATGGGTAAAGCAGATGAAGCTCAAAGTGTTAAAGATGATTCAGCTTATGCAACAGCATTTTTCATGAAAGCTGAGCGCTTGTCAAAAGAGAGAATGAAAAACTTCTCTTCGATTCTTACGGCAAGAGAGGCAGCTGTTTCAGCAGGTGCAAGTTCAACCAACAAATTAACCGAAAAATTAAGAGACATAGATAGTGATTTTATCGATTACACAGATGACTTTGAATCAGATATTTCTGCTAAGAAAACAGCTGAACTTCAAAACAAATATTTAGAAGCTGAAGTTATGGCCGTGCAGTGGAAGAGGTTAGGTGTAGCGGAAAGAGCTATTGAAAAATTCAAAGATAGCAAAGATGCAGATGACCTAGCACCAATGACTTACAAGTCAGCAAACCAAGATATTATGCTGGCCAAAAACTTAATTGCAAAGAATCCAAGAAATCCTGAGAACTTTCAAGACAGTGTTGATAAAGCATTAGAGAGTACAGTTCTTTTGAAAGATGTTATGGATGTTATTGCTGAAAACGGAGAGAAAACTCCAGAAAGAGCAGCTCTAAAAATTGTTAAGCAAGATAGAGAGCTTGGAACAGCTGAGTCAAACCTTCTCGCTTTAGGTGCTGTCGTTCAAAGTCAACAATCAGAAATTGTCGACCAAAGATCCGCACTGATAAGCCAGTCAGACCAAATTGCTTTTCAAAAAGCTATGGATGATGTGAGAAAAGAATTTTCTGAAGATGAAGCAGAAGTTTACCAACAAGGGAACAAGCTTATCATTAGACTCAAAAAAATGAATTTTCCAGTGGGTCAAGCAGCCGTACCTGCAGGTTCGAAAGCGATTGTTGAAAAGATCTCAAATATTGTTAAAGACTTCAACGCTAAAGATATTGTTGTTCAAGGACACACAGACTCAACTGGATCAAAAATGATCAATGAGAAACTATCTCAAAATAGAGCACAAAATGTAGCGACTATTTTAAGAAAAAATGGAGTTGATAATACCGTTGATGCTAAAGGTTTTGGTCCAAATATGCCACTTGCAGATAACCAAACCAAAGAAGGTCGTGCTCTGAACAGAAGAGTAGATGTTGTTGTGACAGCAAAAAGTGTCTCAGAGAGTTCAACTGAACAAATGGCTGAATAAATTAAAATTTAAAAGATTGTTTAAAGGGGAGAAGCATTTGCTTCTCCTTTTTTTATCTATTGCTCTTGCACAGAAGTTGAGTTCATTTGAGAGGAGTTTTGTGAACTATTTCCCTGCGGATATTTATCAGTCACTTTTTTTTGTTCCTGATTAACACCTTCTTCATGAGAAAAATTTATATATTTTCCCACGTTATACTTAAAACTTTTAACCCCGATGTCAGGCCCCGTAAATAGGCCCGTGAACATAAGTGGTCTACATCGAAGTTGGGGGCAATTGTTTGTTCTAAATTTTGTCTCTATTACATGTGAGTCCATCTCTATACAATCGAGTGAGCATACTTCATTAGACTTATATTGAGCATTTTTAGGAAACTCAACAAAGCATGACCTTTGAAAGATGGGGCCATTGCAGTCAAGCTGTCCATTGATAAAGTGAACTTGATTCTTAATTCTGTAGCTGTCACCAGTTTTCAAGCATTCACTTTGCTTTTTTAGGATCTCATCCATTTTGAAACTAAATTTTGTTCCTGAGGGGATCTCCACTATGTCTTGTGCGAAAAGAGAAGAGGCGGATATTAATGTAAAGAGAATAAAAAGTTTCACACTTTCTTTATCGGTTATTATTGGAAAAAACTAAATTTGATCCTGGAATTAGATGGTTTTGTTTTGGAAAAGTAACTCAACAATAAGATAAACCCCAAAAGCAAAAACGAGAAACGTCATGACAACCCTAAGTGTGTCCTCGGTTGTTTCAAAATCAAACTCCTTTAGTTTCTTCACACCTTTTTTAAAAAAATCTTTTGAGGGGTAGATGACATTTTTTAAGGCATAGAAATAGGCAAGATACTTGATTGCGGTAAAAACAGCTGAAACCTGAGGTTTATGGCCATGGTTTGAATAAATATAGTAAGAAATAAAAAAGAAAATAATGAGATCGGGTCTTTTTTGAATGAAGTTTCCCAAAAAAGGCTCCGGCTAACAAATGGTGCTCGAGACTGGACTTGAACCAGCACAGGGTTGCCCCCACTACGACCTCAACGTAGCGTGTCTACCATTCCACCACCCGAGCAATTCAAACATCTTATGGTAGATTTTATAAAAATGGAACAAAATTTTCTGATTTTCTTTTGAAAAGATTTTGACAAATTCCTACACCAGCAAGGGAATCAAATACATAATCAGCAAATAACTTTCTTTGTGATGCACTCAAATCAGTTGCCGTGGAGTTTGCTAAAATACCTCTAAGCTCCTTGTCATAGTCATTTGAGAGTTTTCTAAAGGCGACATATTCGTTTTTTCCAGTGTAATGATTGATAGACTTTTGGGATGAAAGAATAATCTTATTTCTCCAAATGGAGTCAAAAATAGCCGGTGGAATATCGTTTGGCATTTTGCCCAATAGCTTAATAAAATGATCAAAACTTTTAGAGTCCATGATCTTCATAACCCATTGACGCTGTGTCGAAAACTCAGGTAAAGAGCTAATCTCGTTTATATACTTTCCAAACTTTTCTCTTATTTTATGAAAGACTTCCTCGTCATTGGACTGTTCGATCTTGGCAAGTATTCGAATGAGTTTAGAAGTAGGGTGAAGATCACTGGTTTTCATTTTTTCAACAAGCTTTGGCATCAGATTATTGTCATCCATATAGCTTATGATATTTTCATAATTAATACCTTGGCTCCATCCAAGCTTTCTCATCACCTTCGTCATAAGGTTTCTCTTCTCGATCGTAAGAGCATAGCTTTGCTTCCCAACAAAAATATCGAAAAGGTCATATTTTCTTAAGAGATTTTGACCAAAATAGTTTTTCATTCTTTTAAAAACATTTAAATGCTCTTTGGCTATACTCATGCCACCAAGACCTTTGACAACTTGTCTGTATTTTACGGCACTTTTAATAGCTGCGTAGGTACCCACCGTGAGGCTGGTAATTGGAGTTGCCAAAAGAACTCCATAAGCCGTGTGTCCATTGGCCACCATATACATTGGAAAAGTAAAATCTACCTGTGAGCTTAAAAGATAGACGAGACCAACATCGAAGCCAAACCTTCTGACGATCGAGCTCATATAAACCTTTTTTCCTCGAGCAAAACTATAAGCTTTATCTCGCGTCCCTTTTAAAATTTCCGTCAACGTATTCTTATTAAACCCTTCTTTTACTATGTCTTGAAACTTCCGTTTTGCCTCTGCGGGAAGATTATCTGCCTTGGCATTCATCGAGTCTACAAGGAGGTCTTGCAGGGTACTTCTAGAGCGTTCAATATCAACAAATTCACCACCTCTTAACTCAATTTTCTTAACCCCTTCAATAAAGAGTTTTTGAATTCCCATCTCTTTTTTTAATGTGAGAAGTTGGTCCTTAGTGAGTTTTGTGGTGGGTATAATCTCTTCGATAATATCGTCAAAAGCCTCAGAGCCAAAGCAGGTTAGATGAGTGAAGACGATTAAGATGATAGTAAAAATAGTTTTATAAAGCATCACCAACATATCGGTGTAAAAAGGTCAAAATTTGAGAAAAATCTCTAAGATTTTGTACATTTATGCTTAAGTCTATCTTAATTTAAAAACGTGATTTTAGGTACTTATCAGCAAAACTCTATGAAGGCTCAAAATAAAAGATCCCTCTTTTAAAAAGGTCAATTAAAAGAGGCCACTGATCATTGTCTAAATTGTGAAAATTTATCTCGATGGGCGTGTCGACACTTGCGCTAAACCATCTTTCAACTTCACCATAAGACTCTTTCTCAATTCTATAGAGTACTTTGTTGATACTTAATATCTTATCTGAATCTTCATCAAAAGTTGCAATTCTTGTGAGCTGATCTTTAAAGATAAGATCCCTTTTACTATTGGCGATAATTTCTTCTTGGATAAATATTTCTCCTTCCACCACCTCATCCTTTCCCTTTGAGAGAAAGGATATAAACCAATTTCTGAAAAAATTTTCATCACCAATATAACTTTGTAACCTTTTATGAACGAGAGGAATCAGACATTTAGGAATCGAATTTTTGTCTTTTGGAACTTCTAAATGATCAATCTTTAAATATTTTTCTGTCTCGATATTTTCTAAGCAATCGGTGAGAAAATTATCTAATACAATCTGATCTTCAATCGATTTAAAGCCAATTGAGTAGGATAGAGAGTCTTCTAAACTTGTTCCCTCATGAGCAACACTGGAGGGAATATAGATCATGTCACCCGGCTCAAGAGTCCATTCAATATTGGGTTTAAAGTTTTTGAGAATCTTGAGCTGTTTATCTGGATCGTATGTATGATCGGGATTTTCTTGAAGCTTCCAAAGGCGTCTTCCTGTTCCTTGTAAAATAAAAACATTGTATTTATCAATGTGAGCACCGATGGTTGCTCCAGTGTTTGATAGGGTACCCATGACATCGTCAAAGAGCCACTTTGGAATAAAGTCGACACACTTCTCTAGTTCAAAAAAATCTGCTGATAATGTATTAAGGTTGTGGCAAGCAAAGGTATATTTTTCACTCGTAAACGCTTCTTCGCCAAAAGGTCCTTCTTCTACAGAGTATTTGTTCTCACTATTATAGATGATGCGAGTTTCAAACTCTTCATCGAAGGCCAGCTCTTTAAATTCTTCAAAAGTTGAAAGCTTATGAGCTCCAGGAAATGCCCCTCGAATAAGAAGTGGTTTCTTCTCCCAGTATTCTTTCAAAAACCTTTCTGGTGTTAAGCCGCCAAGAAATTCCATATAAACGTTCCAATATTAAAAGTTACTAAATAATTTCTTTTCATTTACCCTCTCAATGTTTGCCTTGCAAATTATTTTTATATAGGGATAAAATTGACCTATATTCAACGAATGCCCCTCTAGAAAGTGCATTGCAACTTTGCGCAATGAGTAGTTAGACAAAATGATGTGTCAATCAGATTTCAATTGTCGATTACCCTTGTGAAATGATATGTAAATACTTAGAATAAAAGCAAATTTTAATTAAATTAACCACTTTTTTAAGGAATGTGTATGAAGAAGTTGTTTGGTGCTCTTTTAGCACTTGTAGCGTTTAGTGCGCTTGGGGCGTTTGTCGTCACTCAGGCTAGGCACATTGGTTTTAATCAAGGTTACCAACCTGACCAGCCAATCGCTTTCTCTCACGCAAAGCATGCGGGCGAGTTAAAAATAGATTGTAAATATTGTCACTTCGGTGCAGACAAAAGTCGTCATGCTGGAATTCCACCGACTCAGCTTTGTCTTAACTGTCATGCCAAAGTAAAAGTAAATTCTCCAGAAATAATGAAAATACAAAAAGCCGTCGATTCTGGTGAAAATATTCATTGGAAAAAAGTTAATTATTATCCAGACTTCGCTTATTTTAATCACGCACAACATGTGAATGTTGCGGGTTTTGCTTGTCAAAAATGTCACGGTCCTGTTGAAGAGATGGAAGTTTATTGGCAAGAGGAAAAACTTGCAATGGGTTGGTGTATAAACTGTCACAGAGAAAACGGAATCGCTCCTCCTAACGACGAAGCACACGGTGGTAAAGGTAAAGAGGACGCATTTGAAGGATCTGTTCAAGGCAAGAGTAATGCCGGCGGTGACTGTTCTAAGTGTCATTACTAATATTTCATTACTAATTTTAAATAATTAATAATTTTAAAGGTAAATATAATGAGCAAATTTGAAACAAATGAAAACGGCAACAAACCTTCTGAAGGTTATTGGCAAGATGTTGAAAACAAAGTTCAAGATCAAGAAAAAGTAGATAAAGAATTTAAGGACGATGAGTTTGATTCTTTTTCGGTAGAAAAATCGAGAAGAAGTTTTCTTAAGATTATGGGATTCTCCGTCACAGCACTTCCATTAACTGGGTGTGTGAAAATTCCAGTAAGAGCCGCGATCCCTTATTTATATAAAAATGATACAGTTCTTCCCGGAGTTGCAAACTGGTACGGATCTACTTTCAAAGGAACACCTGTTCTCGTTAAGACGAGAGAAGGACGTCCTATAAAGATTGAAGGTAATGCTAAATCGACCTTCACTGGTGGGGGAGTTGGGTCTCAAGCTCAAGCTTCAGTTTTATCTCTTTACGATTCAAATCGTCTAGATGCTCCCTTAGTAGATGGACAAAGTGTTGAATGGAATCAGTTTGATGAAAAACTTATTGCTGCTTTAAACTCGGCAAAAGAATCTGGAAAAGAAATTCACATCGTTACACCAGCCATGGCTTCACCAAGTGAAATCGCTCTTATAAAAGAGTTTTGTCAATCTTTTGGGGCAACACATATAGCTTACGAAGGAACTTCTGATTACTCTCAAACGGCTGCTAATGAAATTTCATTTGGTAAGAAAGCAACTAATGAATACTCCTTTGATAAAGCTAATTTAATTTTATCTTTTGGTGCTGACTTTCTAGGAAGTTGGGGGAATTCTTCTGCTTATACGAAACAATATGTTTCTAAGAGAAATCCAAAAGCCCAAGGTGGAATGAGTAGACATATTCAAATTGAGCCGATCATGAGTTTAACGGGTTCAAATGCAGACTTTAGACATACTAAATCTCTTAAGGACTCTAGATCGATTCTTCTTGGCGTTCTTCAAGGAGTTACCGGAGCAGAAGTAAAAGTTGACTCTGCTCACAAGGATATGGTGGCAAGCCTAGTTAAAGAACTTAAGGCCAACAGTGGAAAGTCTTTGGTTGTATCAAGTGACACTGATGTGAATGTTCAAGTTATTGTTAACCAAATCAATGTCGCTTTAGGCAGTTATGGAAAGACCATTAGTGTTGTGGCTTCAGATCATAAGGTTCTTGCTGACGACAAAGCTTTTGAAGAGTTAGTGACTAAGATGAATACCGGAAACGTCGGAGCAGTTTTACTTGTTGGAGTAAATCCAGCTTACAACTATCCAAAAGCTGATATATTTAAGAAGGCTTATGCGAAGGTCGATACAAGAGTAACTTTTGCTTTATCTAACGACGAGACAAGTTCACTTTCAAATTTCAATGCCACTGGAAATCATCCATACGAGACTTGGTCAGATACTTTAGTTTCTTCAAAAGAACTCTCATTTACTCAACCTGTGGTTCAGCCACTTTTTGGTTCAAGAATGTTTTCAGAAACTCTGATGGCCACTCTTTCAATGAAAGGAACTTTCTACGATTATATGAAAGGGTTTTGGGAGAAAAATCTTTTCTCAAAAAGTTCTGGCTATATAAATGCGACTGACTTTTGGAATAAGTCTCTTCATGATGGCGTTGTTTCTCTTGATGGTCTCTCAAGTAATGTTAATACAAGTTCAATTGGCGTTGCTCCTTACGTGAGAAACGTTCAGAACATCACTTATAAGTCAGGTCTTCAAATTATCACTTACCAAAAAACGGCGATAATGGATGGGGATATGGCCAATAATCCATGGCTACAAGAGCTTCCTGATCCAATTACCAAAGCAACTTGGGACAACTATGCGATGATTAGTCCAAAGTACGCAAAAGATAATTCAATCAAGTCGGGAGATCTAGTTACTCTTAAATCTGATTCTCACGAGATAACAATTCCAGCAATTGTTCAACCTGGAACTGAGATGAATACAGTTGCAGTTGCAGTTGGGTACGGAAGAAGTGTCGCTGGTAAAGTGGCAAAGAACCTTGGTGGTAATGCCTTTGCTTTTAATAGGTTTGCTAATGGATCGACTCAAAACTCTTTATCTTATGGAACAATATCAAAAACAGGAACTTTTAAAGGTCTAGCTCAGTCTCAAACTCACCAATATATGGAAGGCAGAGATATCGTTAGAGAAGCTGGGCTTGTCTGATTATTCAAAAAATCCAAAGACAGGTCACAGAAGTGCAAAACTTGTAAATATTTATCCTGAACATAAAAAAGATGGGCATCAGTGGGCAATGTCCATTGATCTCAATAATTGTACTGGATGTTCAGTGCTTGTATTGTTTCTTGTAATGCTGAAAACAATGTTCCGTTGTTGGTCGTCAAGAAGTTGCTAACCGACGTGAAATGCACTGGATGAGACTTGATCGTTACTATAAAGGTGATGAAGCATCAACCTGAAGTTATGCACATGCCAATGCTTTGTCAGCACTGTGAAAATGCTCCTTGTGAAAACGTTTGTCCTGTTCTTGCCACTGTTCACTCAAGTGATGGTATCAATCAGCAAATTTATAACAGATGTGTTGGGACAAGATATTGTGCAAACAACTGTCCTTATAAAGTTAGAAGATTCAACTGGTTTAACTATGATCGCTCAGACAAAATGGCGAAAATGGCTCTTAACCCAGATGTTTCTCAATTAGATCTCGTGGAGTCATGGAGAAATGTTCTCTGTGTATTCAAAGAATTCAAGATGGAAAACTTACAGGCAAAAAGAGAAAGACGTAGCTTTAAAGACGGTGATATCAAAGTTGCTTGTCAGCAGTCTTGTCCGGGTGATGCAATTGTCTTTGGTGATATGAATGATAAAGAAGTCAAAATCTCTAGAATATCTAGGGCACGAGAGAAACTATACAGTTCTTGAAGAACTTAATGTTAAACCAAGAGTTAGTTACTTAACAAAAATTAGAAATAAATAGGTAAGGAATAGATTATGTCAGATGCGCATGTTTCAAAATTAAGAACAGAATTAGCTTGTAACCGAAGAGAGAAGCTATAAGCAAATATCTGAAGATATTCTTGATACACTTGAAGCTCCACCTACTAAAGCTTGGCTTATAGGTTTTTCAATTTCTGCTTCTTATCTTAACGATAGGGTTTTTGATGGTCATTCTTTATCAAGTTGGAACTGGGATTGGTACTTGGGGATCTGAATAAGACTGTTGGTTGGTCTTGGGATATTACGAACTTCGTTTTTTGGGTTGGTATTGGTCACGCAGGAACACTTATTTCTGCGATTCTTTTAATCTTTAGACAAAGATGGAGAACGGGGATTAACAGAGCAGCTGAGGCAATGACAATTTTTGCTGTTGCCTGTGCTGGTATATTTCCCTTATTCACGCTGGACGTCCTTGGCTTCTTTATTGGGTTTTTCCTTATCCAAATACAAGAGGACCTCTTTGGGTTAACTTTAGATCACCACTTCTTTGGGATGTTTTCGCAATTTCGACTTACCTAACAGTCTCACTTAGTTTTTTGGTATATGGGTCTTCTTCCAGATCTTGCAACAATAAGAGATAGAACGAAATCAAATTATAGAAAATTAATATACGGTATTTTCTCTTTTGGTTGGAATGGTTCAACAAGAACTTGGCATCACTTTGAAGTTTTATCACTTATTCTTGCGGGCCTTGCAACTCCACTAGTTCTTTCGGTTCACACGATTGTATCTTTTGACTTTGCAACTTCAGTTATTCCTGGATGGCACACAACTATCTTTCCTCCATACTTTGTTGCCGGTGCAATCTTTTCTGGTTTTGCCATGGTTTGTACTCTTTTGATTCTCACGAGAAAAGATCATGAACTGGGAAAACTATATTACTGAAGGTCATATTGATGCCATGTGTAAGGTTATTGTCTTACTGGTATCGATGGTTGGTCTTGCCTACGGAACTGAGTTTTTTATGGCTTGGTATTCAGGAAATGAATACGAGCAATATGCTTTTACTAACTAGAGCTACTGGTCCATATTGGTGGGCATATTGGTCAATGATTTCTTGTAACGTTATCTCTCCTCAGTTCTTTTGGTTTAAAAAGCTTAGAAGAAATATGGTTTTTGTTTTTATTATTTCAATCTTTGTTAATATCGGGATGTGGTTTGAGCGATTTGTTATTATCACAACTTCACTTCACAGAGATTATCTTCCATCTTCGTGGGTTATGTATTCTCCTACTTGGGTTGAGATTTGGACATTTATTGGAACATTTGGATTATTTTTTACACTTTTTTTCCTCTTCATTAGATTCTTTCCAGGAATCGCTGTGGCAGAAGTTAAGTCTGTTTATAGATACGCGAGAGGGAATAAATAATGAACAAAGACTACGTAATCGCAACTTTTTTGGACGACGAGAAGCTTCTCCATTCAACAGAGAAGCTTGTGTCAAAGAATATTGAAATCTACGATATTTACACTCCTTTTCCTGTCCATGGATTAGATGAGGCCATGGGTATCAAAAGAAGTTTTCTGCCTTACATCACTTTGTTAGCTGGTCTAACGGGTATGGTTTTGGCGTTATCATTTCAAATGTGGGTTTTTAATATTGATTGGCCTATCAACATCGGTGGAAAGCCATTTATGTCTATTCCAAGTTTTCTACCAATTACTTTTGAATTCACTGTTCTTATTGGTGCACATACTACTGTTGCTGCATTTTTGGCATTCAATAAACTTTTTCCAGGGAAGAAACCTGTGATCATCGATCCAGCTCAGACTGATGATAAGTTTATAATGGCAATTGATAAAAACAAAACGAATCTCGACGATGTCACTGCTCTTTTAAAAGAGGGTGGAGCTGTAGAAGTTAGAGTTCAAAATATTGATTTAAGTATATAAGGGGAAATTAGTGAAAAATAATAAAACAAAATTACTGATAAGCCTGATTTCAATTCTTGCTTTTAGTTCCTGCTCAGGTGGAAAAAATAGCACGGGTTACAATATCATAACTGATATGGCTTACTCCAAGGCTTATGAAGCGCAGACGGAGAACTATCTTTATGCTAATGGGCAGACAAACCAATTGGCCAGAGAAGGAACAATCTCTAGAGGCTTTCTTCCTCATCCAATGAATGAAGAAGGTAACCCACAAGTTCTTTCGAATCCGTATCAAATGGATGATTATGCTTGGGAGCGCGGAGAAATGCTCTACCAAGCAATGTGTTCTTCTTGTCACGGAGACAAAGGGTTAGCGGACGGACTTGTCGTTACTAAAGGTGGTTATCCAAAACCTCCTAAGTTCAACGCTAGAAAGTGGAAGAAAAGAGATAAGTACCCTGCAGGTCATGTTTATAATGTGATCACATATGGTCTTGGGAATATGTCTTCATACGCTCAGCAACTTCATCCAATAGATAGATGGCATGTTTCTGAATACGTTCGTGAAAAACTAATGAAAAAGAAAAAGAGAAGGAAATAGGGGATAAACGTGAGTACTAACTTAGATATAAAAAATTATGAATTCAAAGGCGGACTTAAAACAACCTCTTTAGTTCTCATTGTCATTGGAATTATTGCGACAGTTTGTGGCTTTCTTTTGAATCCCACAATCGCTTGGGTTGATTTTATTGTTAATAATGTCTACTTCGTGACAATTGCAGTTTCAGGAGTTTTCTTTTTGGCAGTAACAGGAGTTTTACAGGCATCTTGGATTACGCCTTATAAACGTATTCCTGAAGCAATGACTAAATTCTTACCTTACGGTGCTGTCTTGATGCTTCTGACGTATTTTGGTCTTCATTCAGTTTATGAATGGACTCATACGGAGCTTGTAGCAAATGATCCCATTTTAAGCCAAAAGACAGCATGGTTAAATGAGTCTTTCTATATGATAAGAATGGTTCTCATTTTTGCAGCGTGGATTTTTGTTGGAATGCGATTAACGAAATTATCTCTAAGACAAGACGAAGGTCATGATGTTGCTGATAAGATTGTCGGTTCAAGTGCATTAGGGCTTGTCTTGTTTGCCATTGCTATCTCTGTTGCTTCGTTTGACTGGCTTATGAGTGTTGAACCTCACTGGTTTTCTACCATCTACGGCGTCAATGTTTTTGCGGGAAGTTTTGTTTCGGGTATGTCATTTATCTGTCTTGCAACTATCTTTCTCAAAGAGAGAGGCTACTTCAAGGGCATCATCAACGATAACCATCTTCACGATATGGGAAAATGGATGTTTGGTTTCTCAACTTTTTGGGCCTATACATGGCTTTCTCAATTTTTACTTATCTGGTATGCAAATATTCCAGAGGAAACTGAATATTACGTCTTAAGATTTGAACACTGGCAATTTCAGTGGGCTTTAAACCTTATCCTTAACTGGGGAGCACCTTTTCTCCTTCTTATGAGCCGTCCAGCTAAAAGAAATATGAAAAGATTAAAACTTGTCGCTATCATTTTACTTGTTGGTCACTTTTTAGATCTCTATCTATTGGTTGCTCCAAAAGTTTTTGAGCACCATGGTGTTCATTCTCTTGCTTCAAGTGGCTTTGGTGCACTTCAATTAGCTCAGTGGCTTGGATTTGCAGGCTTGTTTATTTTTGTGGTTGGTTCTGCTTTTAGTAAAAAAGATATTATCGCAAAAGGCGATCCTCAACTAGAAGAAGGTATTCATCTTCATCAATAGTATTTTAACTTTTAGTAAAAATATAAAGCCTCACATTATGTGGGGCTTTTTTCTTTTGTTTTCATCATGCAATTTTTTTCATCAGGATCCAGTAGTCTTTAGTCAAACCTCACTACCCGTTGGCTCAAAGCTTTGCTTTATCGGTGATACTGGTTCTGGTAAAAAACAACAAATGGCCGTAGCTAAAATTCTAAGTAGAGAAGGATGTGCTGATATCCATATGCTAGGTGATATTATCTATAAGGATGGGCTTTCAGGTATTGAAGATAAAAATTTCACTCAGAAATTTGTAGGACCTTATAAAGAGCTTTTAGAATCCACTCCTCTTTATATAAGCCTTGGCAACCACGACTATCAAGGAAACACTCAGGTTTGGTATGACATTGCTAAAAACTATAAAAATATAATTTTTCCATCTCCTTTTTATCATCAAAAACTAGGGGATATTTGTATAACAACTTTGGATACAAATGCTTTTTTTATCAAGCAACTGCTATGGCTTGATGATATTTCCAGTGAATTTGCCGGGTGTAAGTTCTCAATTTTTACAGGGCATCATCCTTTAATCAGCTCGGGAGCCCACGGGGATTCTCCTTTTATCGTTAGAGAATTTATAAAACGAGCTTTAAGCCCAAATACTAAGGTCTACATATCTGGCCACGAACACCACCTCAGTGATGAAGGGCAGCGGGATGGAGTTAGATATCTCATCTCTGGTGCAGGGGGGAAGTTGAGACCTCTTAGAAAAAAAGCCAAAGTCTGGGGCGAGTCAAAAGCAGGCTATTTAGTTCTTACTTTGCAAGCAAGTTCTCCAATTAAATTTGGCTATGAATTTATTGGTGTTGTTGATAGTAAAAGAGTTGTCCTCCACACAGCAGAGATCTCTGAGTGATCTTTTCAAAAAGATGCTTGTCTTTATCTGACAGTCCCATACATTTAAGACATGGAGAAAAAGAGCTCTTTGACCATGAATTTAAAACGACTTTAAACCAATTGAAAGCTGAAGTGACAATCTTTTTTAATACTTTTCAAGATAGCGAGCTGCTGGTTTCCAAAGCACGTTACGAGACTTCATATAGAGGAGAGTATTTAGGTGTTATCGATGGATTTTTTCATCTTATTCAAGGTAAACCCCTTGAGGCGATAGATAGATTTCCTCTTAAAGAGCTCGACTACTTCCTTAGGGACAATCAGTCTCAAAGTGCTTTTTCGGCCTATTCTCAGGAACTGTATGAGGTTGTGGGTCTCGGTGAAAAAATGAAGTCCCTTGTTTTGGGATCGAAAGGGCAAAGGTTTTTCTTTGACGAGAACTTGGGAACTTTGGAGAGTCGTTCCCTCTCAGAGCAATTTGAAATCGTGGAAGAGTTTTTATCATTCTACTATTACAAAGAAGGTTATTCACTTGAAAGCATTGAGTGCTTTGATATAACGGACGATAAAATTATTTTTAAAGCTGAAGAAAAAGCGAGCGCTCAACTTGAAGTAAAATTTAAAGACTCCATAAAAACTAACTTAAAAATTGACATTATTTCTTTCTGATATTTTTACAGTACTTTTCATAGTAATCATTAAAATCTCTCTCCCCAGAGATATAGCGGTCAATCTCCTCAGGGGTGTAATAAAAGCATCTCTTGAATTTTAATCCTTTGTCATCAAGCCTTTCGTATATCCATTTTCGATAGCCTCTAATACCAACTGCTTGTTTTTTTTCCAACACTTTAAAGTCAGTTTCTCTTTCGTATTTTGAGCGACCTTTTCGCGAAAGCATCTTTGCGCCTAACTGGATTAGCTTGGCGACGTTCATTTTTTTGTAGTCTGATAGATGTTGTATTTCATGGGTTAAAATTGCTTTTAAAGACTGATAGTCAGGAGAGCAATCAAAAAGGTTTTCGTTTAAATCGATGAAGTAGGTGCGCTCATTTTTAAGAATATGGGACAGTTTAAATGAAGTTTTTAAATAGTAATTATCGCTTTTAAAAATCCTTGTCTGTATTCTTCCTTGCGTGTAATCCTCAATAAGATCTTTATATTCTGTGCCAATAATAACAGCGATTAGGTCGTTAATTTCTTTGCTATTAGTTTTGTGTTCACAAGATATATTCTGTTGGTTTCCCTCGATTTTACAATGTGGTAAAAGGTCAAAAGAGCGTGCCGAAAGGGACATGAGCAATGTTAAGAGGATTAACTTCATGTCTACCTTATCGGCAAATTAAAAATTTAAATGAGATATACTTTTAGTAAACTTGTCCAAAAACTCTTTCTGAATATTCAGGTAGTTCCAAGATTTCGTCTCTAAAGATTGCAACTCTAAAGTTCGCTTGTTCTTGATTTAAAGCATTTACTTGTTCTTTATCAAATAAATTTGCTTTGATGAGTAGAGGAACATCCGCTTGATCTAGGGGCTCTTCTAGACGTAAAATAAAACCGTTTTTCATGAGATAGTAAGATGCAGAATTCATAGTGCTTATACTCCTTAAGCTTGAGTGAAAAAATCTTTTCTTCACTTGAAACTCCGTGCGGCGAAGCTTCCTATAAATGGTGACATATCGAAAAGATGATTTCAAGAGTTTTAAGGTAGACTAAAAAAATCACCCAATATTGTTTAGAAACACCAAAAGAGCTCCAGTTTTATTGGTCCTATGACACCAGTATCATTATAGTTAGAGCTAAGTGCTTGATAATATGATTTTAAAACTTGGCATGATTCGTGCTTCATATAGGGGCAAGAGGGTTACTAGGATGGTAGCCGCTACAGCTTCCCAAGGAGTGGGATTTATAGACCAGGAAGGTCTATAGATTGTAATAAACGCGTCACGAGGACACTAAACTTTATGGAGAAAAGTATGGAAACAGATGTTAACGTATTAGGCTTAATGTTAGTATTCTTAGGATTGGGAAGCTCTTTAATTCACTACAATCGATTCGCTAAAAAGCAGGCGAGACTTATAGTGAAAAATAATATCAACAATAGTTAAAAAATCTAGACGTACACTTTAGAGATCAGTATAAACTGGTCTCTATGAAGTGGTCTTTAATTTTATTTTCCTATTTCTCGCTTTTCGTCTTTGGTTTAATCGATAATTCTCGAGGGCCTCTTTACCCAGAAATTTTAACTTTCTTTGATCTAAGTAATTCACAAGGTTCCCTTGTTTTTAGTTTGTCATCTGGCTTTGCTTTTATGATGACACTTTTTTCGGGAACCATTTTTAGAACTTTTGGGGTTAATAACTCTATGAAGCTCTCCGTATTTCTGTTGGTCATTTCAACTTTAATTTATGGTTATTGTGCAGGCGAGGGATTGAGCTTTAAAATGTTTTTGCTGGGAAGTCTGATTCTGGGTTTATCTGTGGGACTTCTGTCTGTTGGAAACAATCTAATACTGTCGCGAAATGTTCCAGATGATAAAAAGCAGATGATTTTCTCGGGCTTGCATGCAATGTATGGCTTAGCATCTTTCACAGCACCTTTAGTTTTGAGTTTTTACCTAGGCTTTGGCTTTTCTTGGTATTCCTTTTTCTTTGTCTTGAGTGCCTGTGCCGCACTTGTTTTGATTGTTTTTTTACCTATCCAAAATGATAGTTTTTCTCCTAAGGTGAGCTCAGAAGTTTTGGTCGATAGATCCACCTCCTTTCGTTTAGGGATTTTGATTTCTCTTTACGTTTCGTCAGAGATTTTAGTTTCTACGAGAATGGTCATTTATATTAATAAAGTGTGGCTTCTTGAACCGGGAAAGTCTGCTCTTTTTTTAAGCTTGTTCTTTTTATTTCTTCTTGTTGGGCGTTTGAGCTTTGCTTTTATTAAAATTAAGATAGATGAGTTACTTATTTTGAAGATCTCAAGTGGTCTTTCAGTATTGGCCATTACCCTTGGCATGTGGATTCATCCTTTTTTCTTATCATTATGTGGTCTGTCGATGTCTTTCTTTTTTCCCTGTATGCTTGGGTGGGTCAGTAAAACCTATCAGGAGAAGGCGGATGAACTCATTCCACTGATGATGAAATTTGTTAATGGAATGATAATGATTATTCATGGGGTTTTTGGCGTTGTCTCTGACGCTTTTGGACTCAAGATGGCATTTTCACTGGGATTTATTTTTCAAGGTATTGTCCTGTATTTATTACAAAAACAGTCGTCAAAATCCAGATAATTTACAGGCCGTGATAATCTCATTGTTCCAAGGAGATTATTCTATGAAGTCACTTATACTACCTCTGGCCATATTGAGTTCACTAGCGTGGGCCCAAGAGCAAAAGCCCTTTGAACAAACTATTGAAAAAGGATATGCATCTCTTTATGTCGATCAGCTAATCGATCAGTTTGATGCTGAACTTGATAGACGCCTTGTGACCAAAAGCGATGACTCAATATTAAACACCCACCTCTATGCTAAAATATTGAGCGCTCGAAGCTATATTGAAAAAAGAGAAAATTTCGAGTCCAAAGATCTCTCTTTACTTAAGATTACCAATTCAAAACTATACGCAAAAGTTGTTCAAGACATCACAGCTCATGCCCATTTGATTAAAGCTCAAAGAGACGATGTCTTAAAAAGTGAGGGGAGTGTTTTATTTCCTTCAACGACGACTTCTGGAAACCTTACAGGGAATACCTTTCCAACAAAAGTCTGGTCATTAACCTTTGATGACGGACCCAGAGGATCGAAAACAAAAACTGTTGTAGATAATCTCTACCAAAGAGGCATTAAAGCAACCTTTTACATGCTTACTTCTCAAGCAAAAAAATATCCTGAAACGGCAAAGTATGTGGTCGATTCAGGCATGAATATTGCTCTTCATAGTTATACTCATCCAGACTTAAATAAAGCTAATTCTTCAACTTTAGAATACGAAATTACCTCGGCAAAAGCAGATCTAGAAAAGCTTTTAAATGTTAATACCACTACCTTTAGACTTCCTTTTGGCTCTGGAATGAGAAATAACACCTTAAGAAAAGTCATCGCAAAAAATAAATTTATTCATATCTTTTGGAATATAGATACGCTTGATTGGAAAGATAAAGATCCACAAAGCATTCTCAATAGGGTGATAAAACAGATGAAGCTGACTCCTAAGAATTCAGGAATCATCCTCTATCATGATATTCACAGTCAATCAGTTATTGCCTCGGCAATGACAATGGATCATCTGTTAGATAATGGTCATAAAGTATGTACAGTTGAAGAAGTGATCGATTTTCACAATGGCAAAGATATAGACTGTGTAAAATAATTCAACAGTTCTATCGTCTAAGACCTTGAAATTAGGACGAAGATACTGGCATCTTACTTGCTCTAATAAGAGTATGAAAGTTCTTATCTTGGCCTTATTTTCATTGACCTTAATCTCTTGTGGGCAAGAGGCTAACCCGTTTTCATCACAGGTAGAAATTCAAGAAGCGCAAGTCGACTCTGCAGTAACTGAGCTCTATCAATATGAGCTGACTGAAGTGGATTGCACTACAGGAGAGCAAAAAGAAAGTACTTTTGATAAAATCTGTCTTGCCCTTAGAGATAATAATTTAAACAACCAGTGCGCTGAAGAGGACAGAGAAATCCTTTTTAATAATTCAGACTGCCCAGGTACATTTTAAAAAAGATTCATTCCCTCAATAAACTGTGTTCTCATTTGAAAAACAGCAATGATGCCTTTATCAACTTGAGATGTATAAAACTGCCCCAAGCCAAATGTATAGAGTGACCTCTCTATTTTAGTCGTATAGATAAACAGATCCATATTATAGGTATCACCTGAGCCATTGAGAAGAGTGTGGTCGGCCATTAGACCATAGAGGCCTGTATCGTGCTTTAGACCTAAGACATATCTTGAATGGTACATAGAATCGCTTTGAGAGTCTGCAAGGGTTGCGAAGCGAAACTCTGCAACTTGCTCATCTGTGCTGCCGGTATATTCATTATTATACATCCCAAGTTCAACCACAGTTAAAAGACCATGACTTCCTAGGGCAAACTTGAGTTTTGAATAGTCTCTTTTCATATCACCGGTACATCGTACTTTACGACATTCGTAAAATGAGAACTCATCAAACTTTGAGGTGACATGTTTATAGCCTCTAACAAAACTGACAAATGAGATGGGATTAAATTCAATTCGTGCGTCGTAATTATTTACCACAACACTACTTGACAGAGATAATGCAGGTCTAATAAAGCCATAAAAAGGTTTCTCTTTATCAACCTCGCCCCAAAGCAGTTGATTGAATCCAGCTTCTGCGTTTATTTCTGCTCCAATGGCAGGATAACTTCTAAAGCTAGTGCCCAAAGAGAGATCAAAGCCAGCAATGGCATTTAAGCTAAAAAGAAAGAGAAGAAATTTCATAAACTTGCCACAAGTGTCATGAAGCCTTGAGGAAAGAACTGGTTATAGGGATCATGTTTCTTTTTTAATTCTTTAAAGAGGTTCGTTTGGTTTTCACTCCAAAAATCAGTGATGTATTTTTGTTTGATTATCCCAATGCCGTGTTCTGCGAAAGGAGATCCTTTGAGTTCAACGACCTTTTTATAAAGTTTTTCAAACTCTTTTTGGCACAAGCTTACATCTTTATCTGTGGGCATAAAATTAAAATGAAGATGAGCATCGCCGAAGTGTCCAAAGAGATTATAGCGAACGCCGATTTTGGTAAAGCTTTTATAGATATCAAAAAGGCTTTCGAAGTTTTCGATACTGACTTGGACGTCAGTGCCCATTTTAGTCACTCCCATTTTTGAGTTTTCTTCAAAAACGGCTCTTGGAATTGAAGCCCTTAATGCGTGAAATTTTGTTGCTGTTAATTCAAAGATTTCTTCTTCATTGACACCTTCAATATTCGAGATAAATTCTTCATACACTTTTTCAAAAGAATCAGTGATGATTTCAAAAAAGAGAGCATCTTTTCCATTGTTTGGTCTGTCTTCTTCTTTTAAAAAGCTAAAGGCATTTGAGTCAATAAACTCACAAAGAATAATATCCTCTCTAAATGACTGTACTTTGCGAGCGACTTCTAAGTGAAGGTCCGTATTGTCTTCCCATTTTGGAAGCAGCATAAAGAGATGGTTCACATTCACATCTTCGGTGGTTTCGATCTCTATTTCTGTAATGACACCGAGTTGTCCCTCTGTTCCAATCATGAGATCAATTTCTTTTTCAAATCTTGGGTAGGGAGCATTTTTATATTCTTCGTAATGGGAGAAGTCAGTTTGATAACTTTTTAAGTGGGTAAGGTCTTGTTCAATTTCCTGATCGCTGCTCAGTGTGATTTCTTCGCCTTTATAGTTTATGTATTTTAAAGCCGTTATTTGGGACCTCAAGTTTCCAAACTTAAAACACCTCTCTCCAGTGCAACTAGTGGCTGCTCCAGCTGAAATAAGGGCAAGCTCTTCCGTGGGAGCTGTTTTAATCGTGCGGTTTTTTGTTTTAAGAAACTCTCGGGCCTCTTTCCAGCTAACACCGCCAACCATATGAAGGTTGCCGTTGTCTTTTAAGGTCATTTTTGTCGGCATTTGAGACAGGTCACATAGGACATAGTCTTTATCACCACTGAAGATCTTTTCAAGCTTATCGTAAGGCACGACTGTCGAGGTTTGCGAGGAGAAGTAAAAACTTGGTGCGTGGGTCAGTATATGTTCTTTGAGCTCCGGTATGCTTCGAATCGTTTTTTTTATTAACATATTAAGACCTCGTGAATACGAGTTCCTCACTGGAGCTCATTTCGCTATTAAATTTATAATTATCCATATCAAATTTTTTGAGCCCCTCTATAGAGTCAATTTTATTTTTAAGGATAAATTGGCTCATCATTCCTCTGGCCCTTTTGGCATTAAAGCTGATGATTTTGTATTTGCCATTCTTTTGTTCTTTGAAAACTGGGGTTATCACTTGAGCATCAAGGGATTCAAACTCGATGGCTGAGAAATATTCTTTACTTGCAAGATTGACCAGAGTTTTCTCTTTCTTAAGCTCTTGTTGAAGGGTTTGTGTAATTTGTTCTCTCCATACGCCATAGAGATTCTTCTCTTTCCCAATCCCAAAGCTGGTTCCCATCTCAAGTCGATAGGGCTGGATGAGGTCAAGTGGTTTCAAAAGTCCGTAAAGGCCAGAGAGAATACGAAAGTGGTTTTGAGCATAATTCATCTGGGCTTTGGAGAAGGATTCAAATTCAAGACCCTGGTAAGTATCGCCTTTAAAAGCGAAAGCCGCTTGCTTGGCATTTTTTAAACTAAAAGGAGTTTTAAAATTTTGATTTCGATTATAATTTAATTCACCCAGCGTCTGACTGATTTTCATCAGTTTCATCAGCTCGGATGCTTCTAGTTTTTTGAGGTCTTTTATTATTTTCTTAGTGGTATCTAGAAACTGTGGTTGAGAATGTTCCTGGGTAGGCGGAGCTGAGTCAAAATCGAGCTTCTTGGCCGGAGAGACGACTATTAGCATAAACTTATTCCTTTTTACTTGTTTCGTATCAAGAGGATAATATACCAATAAAAAAGCCCTCTTGCGAGGGCTTCTTATCTTGGGCCATGATATTTTCAGTGTTTTTTTATTTAGAAGATTGCTCCAGAGACTTGTATTCTCATGGCCATGTTTTCGTCTGGCACCATTCCAGCAGCACCAAATCCACTCAAGTAAGCAAAAATACCGAGGTTAAAACCACTTGCGATAGAAATATTTGATCCCATATAGAGTTCTTGGTATCCCTCTTCAACGAAAGAAATTTCCTCTGTTCCTCTGTGCATAATGAACTTTGAATATTCAGCGTAAGCTGTGACTTTATCTGTAATTGCATATTCAGCAACTGCTGTTGGAATAAGGTCGAATTGTGATGCATTGTCGGCAACTTCAGCGTCGTTGAAAAACCATTTTCTAAACGTTGCAACACCTGTCAGACTAAGTCTTCCCACTGTTGTTGTCGCTAAATGAGATGCTCTAATTCTGCCCAACATATCAGCGTCATCGCCAACAACCCCAGAAGGGCCAAAAGCTAAGTCACCGTTTGCTGCTGTTTCAAGTCTCACTCTATTTCTAAAACTTACATTACTGTTATATTTCCCCCAAGTTTCAGCACCAATTCTGATATCGCTATCAGTGTATCTTCTTAGGTTCGTTCTATTTCCGTCATCGTCTCTATTTGATTCCTCAAACTGGTTTAACGTAAAAGTATGGGCAATAAAGGCAGATGTGGCCTTGTTAACTTGATATTTAGCTTTTATAGAGTTCCAAATATTTGGTCTTAGGTTCGCTGAGCTATTAGGATTACTTAGTTCTGCCCCGTACTCGGAGAAATATCCAAGAGATGTTTTCTCTTTAATTTTGTCAAATGTTGATTTTTTTACTGATGTAGTGGTCGTATTTGTCTGTGCAAATGCTCCCATGGTCAGTGCAAATGCAGAAACTGCCAAAAATGTTTTTCTCATCGTATTGCTCCTATGCGTGTTTCGAATTTTGTTTCTAAATGATTTAAACACAAAATTTCGATCTCATTGTAAGATAATCAGTTAAATGTACTAATTACACACCGCGTAAAACAATATCTCTTTTAATTAATTCCCCAACTAATTGGATTTAAAATATAATTAATATTTGTCTTTGTCATACCCAAATATGTAGAAAACTACACATTTGTTTAATTACAGCTATTTAGAGAACTCAGCTTCAATACCATCCTCTCCAATTTCAAAGATGATGGATGTGTTGCCAGCTTCTTTACCCTGGACCACTAAATCTGTTAAATCCTCTAACTCTAGCTCAGGGTCTAAACTAAAGTCTCCAGCAATCATGGAAATAATAGCGACAGAATTCTTAAAATCTATAGGCCCTTTGAAATCATCAAATTGAAATTGTATTTTTGCATCCATAGTTTTTGGATCTATTGAGATCTCTGTTTTCATAATATGTCTTCCTTTTTAACCTGAATCCATTGACCAGGTTTTAGTTGTTCAATATTTAATTTACCTACAGATACTCTTATAAGTCTCAATGTAGGGTGATCTATACTAGCTGTCATACTTCGAACTTGTCTATTTTTCCCTTCAACAAGTTTTATCTCTAACCATGCTGTTGGGATACTTTTTCTTTCTCTGATAGGAGGGTCTCTAGGTTCAAAGCCAGGGTCTGAGATTAACTTAGCTTTGCAGGGGAGAGTTTTATATCCGCCTTTGATGATAACACCACGAGAGAGTGTTTCTAGCTTTTCAGATGAGGGAGTGTTTTCAACCTGAACAAGATAAGTTTTTTCTTTATTGGATTTAGGGTTGGTCAATTTTTGATTGAAAAGCCCATCGTCTGTTAAAACGAGAAGGCCTTCACTGTCTTTATCTAATCTACCTGCTGCGTATACACCTTTAGGGAGATCGAATTCTGATAGAGTTCTATCCCCAGCTTCTCCAGTAAACTGACATAGAACTCCATAGGGCTTGTAAAAGGCAATATACTTCATTTTATCTTAAACATATTCCAAGAGCGATAAGGTAGTTTAACTTTTGTTCTGCTTGGCTCCAGTTATTATAATAAGAATAAATCGCTGACTGATCAAAATAAACATAAGACCATCCGTTTGATTGTTGAATGGAACATTGGTGACGATTCCTTCTCATGAGATTTTTTAAAATCGGGTATTGTTCAATTTTTAAGATTGCTTGATCAGGGCTATTGTAAAAAGAGAAGATACTATGACCTGATAGTTTTAGGTAAACCCAATTATTATTCGATGTAAGTGTCGCCTCTTGAATATCAATATTGAAAGCATCGATCGTTTGGATGCTCTCTAGGGCACTCATCAGCAGGTCGCCACTATTATAAAATGAGAAGATATTAGTGTCTCCAACCTTTAAATAGTTCCACTGAGTCGACGCAAAGACCGTGACGTTTATTGAGTGCCTTTTACAGCCTAAAGCTCTGACTTTTGCCAAAACTTCAGTTCCGTTATTGTAAATTGAATGAGCTCTCGTTCCATTAACATCTATGTAGACCCAATTATTAGAACCACTAATAGTACATACCTTCCCGGTATCAGGTCTTGTGTCTCCATTGTCCAAAAGAAGATTCGCTCTTTGAACGAGATTTAACGCGCGACTTAGAGTGCGCTGGTCAGCATTAGAATAATTTGCGTTATCAATTAGTTTTGAAGCCTCATCAACAATTTGTTGTCTCGTCTGGGCAAAGGCTTGGGTGATGAGAAGTGAAAAAATAATTACTAGCTTCATGGTGACTCCTTTATTATTATGGCTTTATACCCCCGAAAGTCTTAATAAGTAAAATCTAAGAGAGGAATTTTGTGGCAAAGCTCATTAAAAAAGAAAAAGTAAACCTATTGTGGTCCGAAGAAGATGGAGATCAAAGAAAAGTCTCTGAAGATAAAAGTGTCCAAGAGATCAAACCTTCAGAGATTGATTTGAGAATTTGGCTTGAAATAAACAAAAGGGGAGGAAAGACGGTCTCATTGATTAAAGATCTTCCTCACAATCCCAAATATTTTCAAAAATTGGCCAAGGATTTGAAAAAAACTTGCGGAAGCGGTGGATCTTATAAAAATGATACTATCGAGGTTCAGGGCGATTGCAGAGAGAAGATGAAAGCTTACTTAGAGAAGTTAGGATTTTCAGTAAAGCTTGCTGGTGGATAATCTGTTTCTATAATATCAACACCATATTGATTCATTTTATTTACGGTCGTTATATCTTGAACATCCCAAGCAATGAGCTTTGCTCCTCGTTTCTTTGCCATCTTCTTTGAGTTCTCATTGATGAAATATCTGTGGACCTGATAAAAATCCACATCTTTGTAATCAAAAATTGATCCGAATCTTGGCCAGTCATCAATGTAGAGACCAGTAAAAGGTATATTTCCAAGTGTGACATACAGAAGCTTTTTATCATCCAGGCTTCTAAAGCGATCGAGCACCTTTTTAGTAAATGACTTATAGATAATGTTCTTAGCTTTAGATTTTTTGACGGCTTCAGCAATGATCTTCTCAATGCCTTTGTTTTTATTTCCTGAATTTTTGACCTCTATGATGAGAGGGATGGAGGTTTTTTTAAAAAGAGCCAAGACTTCTGAGAGTTCTGGAATAGTAGGGTCGATCGTTTTGATTTCACTAAGAGTGTAGTCTTTCACTAAACCTGTCTGACTTGTGGTTCGGTCGACGGAGTCATCATGAATAACGATAATTTTATGATCCTTACTCATTTGAACGTCTATCTCGATATAGTTAAATTGAGACTCTAATGCTCCAGAGATGGCGCTTAAAGTATTTTCGGGGTAGTTCGCACTCTCACCCCTGTGGGCGATGAATTCAAGGGCGCTGGCATCGCTTAACAAAATAATAAAACTATAAAAGAGACTGAAGCTTCTTAGAAGATGCATCTTCAACCTCAGAATGAAGAGAGTTTCCGTGGGCGTCCATAGTAATAACAACGGGAAAATCTTTTACCGTAAGTTCCCAAATCGCCTCCGGACTTCCAAGCTCTTTCCAGTAAACATTATCGACAGAGACAATTTTCTCTGCCAGAACCTGAGCCGCACCACCGATAGCATGCATATAAACACAGCCATATTTTTTGCAAGCGGCAAGTGTCTTTGGACCCATTCCACCTTTTCCAATAACTCCGATAATTCCGTAGTCACGCATAACTTCCCACTGGTAAGGTTCTTCTCTTATTGAAGTTGTAGGTCCAGCCGCTTTAACTTCGTATTTTCCTTTACTCGTTTCTAAGACAACTGGTCCACAGTGGTAGATGATTTGATTTTTGAGATCCACCGGTGGCTTTGCCCCTTTGTGAATTTTATGATGAACAGCATCTCGACCAGTGAACATCTTTCCGGAGATTAAAACCATATCTCCAACTTTTAATTTTTTTATATCCGCTTTCTTAAAAGGGTAGTCTAATTTTTTCATAATCTATTATCCTCGCTACTAGTATAACCACTTTGAAATTTTATGGTTTTTATTAAGGCTTACACCTTGGCGTCTAAAGGCCCAACACATATAAGAGATGGAAACGTAATAAGAGGCCGGAAGTCTATTGATCGCCCCAATTTTACATCCCAAAAGAGTTGTCTTTCCCCCAAAGCCCATGGGTCCAATTCCAAGTTTATTGGCCGTTGTAACAATATCTTTTTCAAGTTTTGCGAGATCTTTTATTGGATTTTCATCATCCATAGTTCTCAGAAGTTGCTCTTTTGCATGGGCGTAGCCAGAGGCCCTATCTCCACCAATACAGACTCCTAGGGTTCCTGGACCACAGCCTTTTCCCTGAGCTTTTTGAATGGCATCGAGAATAACTTTTCTCACTCCCGCCAGATCGCGTCCGGCTTCAAGAGGTGTGTATGGCATGGCGTACTGGGCACCGACATTTTCACAGCCTCCACCTTTGAGCATGAGTTTTACTTCAATATTTTTTTTCGTCGTCTCGATGAAGTTTATTTGAGGATGTCCACCACCAACATTCATGCATTCATTCTTCCCTGTAAGAGTGTCCACTGAGTTTTGGCGAAGATAACCAAGCTTTGTCGCTTTAATAACCGCTTTTTCAATAATTTTTCTAAAGGCCAATTGAGAGAAACCAGCTGGGTGATAAACTTTAAAAACAATGGTTCCCGTATCCTGACAAATAGGTTGAGACTTTGTTTTTGCCATTTTTATATTGGCGTCAATAATGTCCATGGCATATTTTGCAGATGTGTTTTTCTTCTCGCTTTTGAGAGCTTTCATAATCACTCTTTGGACATCGTCAGGGATAACTGTCGAAGTCACGCGAATAAGTTCAAGCAGACTTTCAAATAGATCTTTATTGAGTTGAGCTGTCGTTGTTTTAGTTTGAGTTGTCATATTTCCACCTTTAATCAGTAACTTCACTATTGTACCCATAAATGTTGAATTATAAAGACTTATAGAGCGTAGAAGCTAAGTCGCTGATTCATTGCGTGGAGTGTCATTTTTACATGACGTAATGCTATAGGCCTTTGTTGCTGGTAGGTTGCCTCTATTAATAGATTTAACTCTACTCTCAACAAGCGAGGATCAAATGAAAAAATTATTAACTGGTATAATTGTCTTAGGTAGTCTTTCAAGCTTTGCAGCAACCCACGAAGTAACTTTAAAGTGTTCAGTCAAAAATGCGTTAACTAAAGTTGAAGATAAGGCTGAACATATTCTCAGTGTTGACGATACTATTCCAATGGATCAAGACGAAATCATGGTCGATCTTGAAATTGAATCTCCAAAATATGGAAAAATTCAACTTGAAGGTGGAGGAAATATAACGTCGATTGTTCCTGGGGAAGTTACAAGTGTTGCAACAACAATCAAATTTAAGATTCCACAACTCGATATGATTATTGGTGAACTAGACTCTACTATGTTGTCGGCGCTCAAAGGTGATATCGCCAGCGCAGGATCTCTTTTGAGTATCGGTGGAGAGCTCTATAGATTTGGGTGTAAGATTCAAAAAAACTAAAAACAAGAAAAAGTCACAAATGAGAAATTCTTTTCTTATAAGAGGGCCCACTTTTAAAAGTGGGCTTTTGTTTATTGCATTGCATACAGATTACTTTTATGGTTAACTCCACCAACTAAAAAGGACAATTTCATGAATACCTCTAAGCCTGTTAGCGAACTATTATTGCCTTGTGGAAATATCACTATGGCAACCGCTGCCATTCACAATGGAGCCGATGCAATCTATGTTGGGATGCCCGGCTTTAATGCTAGGGGGAGAAGTCATGATCATTCTTTTGAGCAGCTGAAAGAGATTATAGATTTGGCCCATCTCTATAATGTTCATGTTCATGTCGCTTTTAATATTCTCATTTTTGAAAGTGAAATTGATGCCGCTGTCACCGCGATTTTAGAAGTTTTAAAAATGGGGCCAGATGCTCTTATCATTCAAGATCTGGGCCTTGTTAAAATTATCCGTCAAATTGCTCCGGATCAAATTATTCACGCATCGACTCAGATGACCACAACGAATCATGAGGCGATTGCCCTTTTGGATGATTTAAATATACAGCGTTTTGTTCTTGGCCGTGAAAATTCACTGGAAGAGATAAAAATAATTAAAGAAAAAACAAATAAAGAGTTGGAAGTCTTTGTTCATGGAGCACTTTGTGTGGCCTATTCTGGACAGTGCTTTACCAGTGAAAGTCTCGGCGGTCGTAGCGCCAATAGGGGGCAATGTGCCCAGTCCTGTCGCTTTGAGTACGAGCTTTTTGTCGACGATAAAAAGAAAGAGCTATTAGATAAAAAATTTCTCGTCTCTCCAAAAGATCTTTGTGGAATAGATGATATACCGGCACTAAAAAAACTGGGTGTTGAATCTTTTAAAGTTGAAGGCAGACTTAAGTCTCCAGAATTTGTGGCAAGTGTGGCCAGTAGTTATCGACAAGCTATCGACTCAGATAAGGTGGACGAGCTTTCCAAGCAAAGAATGGCTTTAACTTTTTCAAGAGGTTTTTATAATGGATGGCTCGGTGGTGTTGCTCATCAAGAACTCGTTGATGGAAGCTATGGATCCAATAGAGGTCTTGAGGTTGGGAAGGTTTTAAAAGTACACAAGGATGCACTCCTTATTGAATCAAAAATTGAAATTCAAAATGGAGATGGACTTTATATCTCCGGACTGAAAACAAGTTTTGGAGCCTCCGTTTATACCGTCACTAAAAAAGCGGACGGATACCTTGTTAAATTTGATAATAAGCTCTCTTTAAAAGAAGTGGAGTTTGATGCGAGAGTTTTTGTCAACTCGAGAGATTCTCTTTCAAAAGAATTAAAAAAATCCTATACAGATAAGAGTCATTTTAAAAAATTATTCATAGATTTAAAAATTGAAGCCAAGCTTGATAAAAACATAATGGTAACGGCTTTGATTGATGATGTGGAAGTCGTAAGTGTTTCCGAATTTATTTGTGAGAAGGCGAGTAACTCATCAGCAACGGCTGAAAGTGTAATGAGTGCTCTATCAGGACTCTCTCACACTCCTTATCAGGTACGTTCACACCAGGCGATTATTGACGATGGTCTCTTTATTCCCAGCAAAGTCTTGAAGCTTTTAAAACAAGACATGGTGGCAAAGCTTCATGAAAAAAGACTCTTTAGAATCCAAAACATTCAGCCCTTTGTTTCTAAAACTCTTTTGGAAACCAAAACTCGTGATCACAAACCAGTGCTAAATATTCTTTTGAGAACACTTGAACAGTGTATGGGGTTTGTGGATGAATTCTCGGCAAGCGAATTCATTGGTCTTGTGACTTTAGATTATGAATTTGGTAAGGATTATATTAAAAGTGTGAAGCTTCTCAAGGAGAAGGGTTTCAACACAGCCATTGCAACCACTCGGATCTTAAAGCCAAATGAGTATCATAATTTTAGACTTATTGAGAGAGCGGCACCAGATGGAATCCTTATTAGAAATCTAGGAGCGCTAAATTACTTTCAAGACAGTAACTTTGATCTTTATGGAGACTTCTCACTAAACGTTTCAAATTCATACACCTTTAATTATCTAAAAGGAAAAAAGTTGAAGTCAATCTGTCTGTCCTATGATCTTAATGCCATTCAGCTGAATGATCTTATTGAGAATGTAGATGGATCATCAGTAGAGATCACTGTTCATCAATATATGCCCGAGTTTCATATGGAGCATTGTGTGTTTGCAGCCTTCTTATCAAAAGGTAATTCTTTTAGAGATTGTGGCAAGCCCTGTGAAAAACATAAAGTTCATTTAAAAGATATGTTTGGAAATACCCATGAAATTAAAGCTGATCAAGAATGCAGAAATACCATGTATAATGCCAACCCTATGAGTGCCGCAAGCTTGGTCCCAGGTTGGATTGACACTGGTGTTAAAAACTTTAGACTTGAAGCTCTGCAAGAGACAAGTGAAGAATTAAATGTAAAAATAAAGTCATATCTTGAGCTTATTTCACAGAAAGTAGATCCCAGATCTGTGATTGAGAAAATGGGAGAGGTGAGCTCATACGGAGTAACGACGGGCCAACTTTTTAATAAAAAGACTTATGAGGATAGAAAAAAGCATGTCGAGTGATTATAAAGCCGTTCCAGCTTCGGTGCACAAAAGTCGAGGTAGATGTTGTAAATCTGCTTGTATTCATTGTCCTTATGGGCATACCTTAAAAAAATTTGGGCTAACATTTGAAGAACTTAAAAGTTTTGAGGACCCAAAAATCGAACTCTTTGGTGATCTTGATACAGACAGTAACGAATTCACCCCAGGGGACTACGTCTTTATTTACTTAAAAGAAACTCTTTGTGGCTTTATGCGTAAAGATAAAATATTTGTAAGACAACTCAGTCTTCTTCCTGATTTTAGAGATCAAGGATTAGACAAGGCAGTTGTGGAGAGCTATTATTTCTACTAATTATAAGGAGATAATAATGAAAACATTAATCACGACTGCACTTTTACTTTCAAGTTTATCACTCTTTGCAAGCTCTGAAGTTGTAAAAACAGATAGCAAAATTTCAACTGACAAAACAATTGTTTATCCTCGCATTACAGTTTGGCCTAATGGCATTGACGTAAGAGTTTGGAACCACACTGATAAAGACGTTAGATGTTCTGGATCAATTAATATCAGAACCATGACTAGTTTCAGAACTGAATACTATAGCTCTGTCGTTTATAGAGGAATGACTGATTATAGAAGATTCAATAATTGGAATCCAAATGACAGATATCTTTCTGCTCACCACTCAATCTACTGTTACTCTTACTAGTTTAACTCTAGTTAAAACAGCCAAGTTGAAAATAGGGATCTGTCCTTATTCGATAATCTAAATGCCAATAGTGGAGTCCATTTGGGCTCCTCAGGTATTTTGAGAAGTTTTCTTCCCCACTCCTCAGGAGTCTTTGAATCTTTTTTATTATTGCAGTCCATGCAGGCCGAAACAATATTTTGCCAGGTCGTCAGGCCTCCGCGGCTTCTTGGCATAACGTGGTCAAATGTTAGTTCAGAATCTTTAAATTTATCCCCACAGTACTGGCAAGTATTTTTGTCTCGGTAAAAAACATTTGATCTGTTGAATTTTACACGTGAGAGATTTTTGAAATTTACCAGAAGGCGCAGAACTTTTGGAACCTTAAAACTTGCGTGAGTTGAATTCACACTAAAGTCTTGATGATGTTCAACAACTTCGGCTCTTTCTGTGAAGAAAAGGATCATGGCCCTTTTCCAATCAATAATCTTAATTGGGTAGTAACTTGCGTCTAAGAGGAGTGCGTTCATGGTCATGGTAATCTCCCTATACTTTATTTTATCAGATAAATTATGTTTAGCGCAAATACTAGGTAAAATACGTATATTCCTAGGTGCAAACTGTTAAAATTACAATAATACTTCTATGCCATTTACCCAGATAGGCTTCTGAGCTAGATATATTGCATGAAGTTATTACTTTTATTTTTGATATGTACGTGTGCATTTGCGGAGAATCTCCTGTTTATAGGGGATTCCCATACAGTTGGACCTTTTGGTACCAAATTACATGAAATGCTAAGTAAGGCTTCCAAGTTCGAAAGAGTAGTGACTTTAGGCCATTCTTCATCTTCTTCCTTGCACTGGATGAGTGAAACTGATTATTTGCTCTCAGGTGGCGTCTTTCATCAATTCAAATCACAAGAAAACAGGCAGCAACTTCACCCTAGTCCGACTCATTGGAGACAAAAAGTTCTTGTACCAAAGTTCGATGATGTCCTTTCATCTCCACTTGTTCACAGTTCTTGGCAGGATGATCAATTTAATTTCTCAACAGTTCTTATCGCACTTGGGGCCAATGATGCTGCAGCAATCTCGAACAAAGATGGAGTCATCAACACATGGGAATATAATAAAAGACAGGATTATGTTCTTAAGATGCTAGAGGTGGTTAAGTTAAATAATTTAAAATGTTTTTGGGTTGGACCACCAATGGGAATGAAAAAGACTCAAAAAAACCAAGATGTTCTCTACAAAATGCTCAAAGAAGTTGTTCTAAATACATGTGAATTTTTCTCCTCAAACCACTATATGGCCACAGGCTGTGATGGAGTGCACTTTAGTTGCTCTTCTCAAAGATCAAAGGCGATCTCGTGGGCGAGAGAAGTTGAAGCGTGGATGTTAAAAACAAGATAAAGGTGAATATGAAAAACTCTTTAAAATTACTTTTAGTCGTTGTCTTATTATCGATAAGTTTATTAGGTCTGACTCGAAATCTTGATAGCGTCAAAGTTGCCAAGGGAACCTCACAGTCATTTATTTTCTACGACACTGGAGAGGTTGGTTCCGTTCGATCTTATTTTTTAGGAGAGAATTCTAATATTATCTTTGATGTTGAACATCTCTACTTACCTGAAAATAAACTTGAAGAAGTGAAAGCAAACTATCTTGTCACTCGCGAAGGTGAGATCTATACAGTCGATGCCAATGGATTTGTTTATCATAAAAGATACTATGAGCTTGATTCGTCAATTAAGCACTTTGGTGGAAATTTCTTTATCACAAGATCTGGTCAAATTCATATCGTTAGAAATGATGGTGTCCTCATTCACTATGAAGAAATTGAAGGGGTTGATTTAAGAAGATTAGAAGTCGTTGGTGGAAACTTCTTTATCACAAAAGACAAAAGAGTCTTTATGATAGACTTTAAAGGTTATTATTCAGAGAAAACTGAACTTTTTATTGACGACGTGAAGGATATTGAGATCATCGGACACAACTATATGGTGTTGAAAAATAATATTCTCTATACTTTTGGTTCAGAGACAGTAGCTAGTCTTGATAGCGCTGGTGAAGTTATAAGAGGTGAGGACAATGAAGTTGTTGCACTTTTGGACGATAACGGTGAGAAACAATATTATGGGGCCATGTATAGATTTGAAAATATTGAATTAGAATCTATTGTAAAAGTTGGGGGGAATTATTTCTTTGATAAGGACTTTAATATCCATACTATCTCTCTTTCTGGTTCTTACGACAGAGGAATATCTGATCGAAAAGTGAAAGTCACATCAGAGTACGATATTGATAGAAGTTCAGAGCTGCCAGTATTCTTTGGAACGAACTACTTTATTTATGCTGATGGATCTTTTTATCTTTTAGATAATGAGGGATATTATTATTACGTGAAAAAGCTGACTAAAAGGGTTGCAAAGACCGGTTTCTTTCACGCGTTAAACAAAATCGATAACGAATAATCCAAATTCATGTAATAACCAAGTCTTTTTATTCACTTATAGCGAAATTGATCTATAATCTTGAATAAAAAGGCTTAACAATGAAAAAGAAAATATTTCTACTGGTCATAGTGATCGCCATCTTTGGTGCGTTTAAATACTTTGACCTAGGATCTTATCTCACTCTTGAATTCATAAAAGAAAATCAACAGAGCCTTCAAAGCTTTTACAAAGAGAATCAACTTCTCACCATGGGCAGCTTCCTTGGGATTTATATTATTGCAACGGCAATCTCAATTCCTGGTGCGACGATCTTGACCCTTTTAGCAGGTGCCATCTTTGGTCTTTGGTGGGGACTACTTTTGGTCTCTTTTGCTAGCTCCATTGGGGCGACACTGGCTTTTCTTCTGTCTCGTACAATTTTAAGGGAGACGATACAAAACAAATTTGGAGATAAACTCAAAACCTTTAATGATGGAATTAAAAGAGAGGGTGCATTTTATTTATTTACATTAAGACTTGTTCCAATATTTCCTTTTTTTCTCATCAATGCCGTGATGGGTCTTACTCCCATGAAGACAGGTGTTTTTTATATTGTATCCCAACTAGGGATGCTTTTGGGAACGGCGGTTTATGTTAATGCCGGTGTTCAGTTGAGTCAGATTGAAAAGCTTGAAGGCATTTTAAGTCCAGAGCTTATTGGCTCATTTGTTCTTCTTGGATTTTTACCTCTCGTTTCCAAAAAAATAATTGAAATGATTAAAGCGAGAAAAGTATTTAAAACTTTTAAAAAGCCGAAATCTCTCGATTATAATATGGTGGTTATCGGGGCTGGTTCTGCGGGTCTTGTAACCGCTTATATCGCCGCAGCTGTAAAAGCTAAAGTTGCATTGATTGAAAAAGAAAAAATGGGTGGAGACTGCCTCAACACAGGTTGTGTGCCATCAAAAGCTTTAATCAAAAGTGCAAAGGTCGCTCATACCATTAATAAGTCCCAAGACTTTGGTATCAATGCTAGTATCGAGTCCATTGACTTTGCAAAAGCGATGAATCGAATTCAAGATGTTATCACAAAGATTGAGCCTCACGATTCGGTAGAGCGGTACACAAGTTTAGGTGTCGAATGCCACACTGGGGAAGCCAAAATTATTTCTCCTTGGGAAGTTGAAGTAAATGGAAAAATCCTAACAACAAAAAATATTACTATCGCTACTGGAGCGTCACCGTTTGTCCCGCCAATCAAGGGGTTGGATAAAATTGACTACCTTACATCGAATAATCTTTGGTCTATTAGAGAGTTGCCAAAAAGGTTTGTGATCTTAGGTGGGGGGCCAATTGGACTGGAGATGGCCCAAACCTTTAATCGCTTTGGAAGTGAAGTTCATCTTATTGAGATGGGTGAGCGAATCATGAGCAAAGAAGACCCAGATGTTTCATCCGAGGTTGCTAAAAGGCTTGAAGGTGAAGGCGTTCTCATAAAGACTTCACATAAAGCGATCGAATTTAAAGGTAAGACTTTAGTTTGTGAAACAAAAGATGGTGAAGTCGAGATTGAGTTTGATCAAGTTCTTGTCGCCGTTGGTAGAAAACCCAATGTCGATGGTTTTGGTTTAGATAATCTAAAAATGAGAATGAGAAAAAATGGAACTATTGAAGCCAATGAGTTTCTTCAAACGAACTATCCAAATATTTATGTTTGTGGAGACGTCACCGGTCCTTATCAGCTTACGCATACAGCTTCTCATCAAGCCTGGTATTGTGCTGTCAATGCTCTCTTTTCTCCTTTTAAACGCTTTAAGGTGGACTACTCTGTTATCCCTTGGGTTACCTATACTGATCCAGAAGTGGCAACAGTAGGGCATACTGAACACACGGCCAAAGAGGCGGGGCTAAAGTACGATATAACAAAATATGGAATAGATGATTTGGACCGCGCTATTGCCGATGGGAATGATTACGGTTTTGTTAAAGTTCTCACAGCAAAAGGAGACGATAAAATTCTTGGAGCGACAATTGTAGGAGTCGGTGCTGGAGAGTTGCTTACTGAGTTCGTTACCAATATGAAACATGGAAAAGGTTTAGAAAGTATTTTGGGAACTATTCACAGTTATCCAACCATGAGTGAGGCGAATAAATCTGTTGCTGGTAATTGGAAAAAAGCTAATGCTCCCGAAAATTTACTCAAATGGGTTCAAAGATATCATGCATGGAGGAGATCGTAATGAAACTTATTCTGCTGGGCTTATTTGCCTTTAATGTCTTAGCGTTTGACCATAGTCATCAAAAGTTTAGCGACCTGCTTAAGGATTACACTTCTAGAAATGGGTATCAGGTTTCTGTTAATTATAAAGAATTAAAAAAGAATAGTGAAAAGCTAAAAGCTTATCTGAGTGAGCTTGAAGCGTTATCAAAAAATGATTTTGAAGGATTTTCGAAAAATCAAAAATTAGCTTTTTGGATCAATGCATACAATGCATACACCCTCAAACTTATTATCGATCACTATCCAATTGATTCAATAAAAGATGTGGGAAGTATTTTTACTGGCCCTTGGGATCAAAAATTTATTACTCTTTTTGGAAAAGAGATGACTTTAAATGATATTGAGCACTCGACGATACGTAAAGACTTTGAAGAACCAAAAATTCATTTTGCTGTCAACTGTGCAAGTAAAGGTTGTCCTTCATTAAAGCAAGAAGCCTACGTTGGATCCAAATTAGATCAACAATTAGAAAGTGCAACGAAAAACTTTCTTGAAAATAAGAAAAAGAACTTTTATGACGAGTCAAAAAATACCCTTTTCATTTCCAAAATTTTTAAGTGGTACGGGGATGACTTTAAAGAGAAGTTTGGAAGTCCAAAAAAGTTTATCCAAGGCTATATTAAGACTCAAAAAAATGTACAGATTGAATACTTGGACTACGATTGGAAATTAAATAATTAGTTAGTCTTCTTTTTGGTATTTTGAGTTTAAAGCCGTCTTTTTTTCATACAACTGATTCATCTGTTTATGATCTGCTTTAAAGTAGTATTTCCACTTTAAGATTTGGTTCATTAGGGCCTGTTTCCAGATTCCATTATTTTTAAATCTTATAGCACTCGTTAGACTAATTTCATCGAGTCTAAGTGGCATGCAGTAGGTATTTAAAAGTTTACAAAGTTCAGTGTCCTCAAAAATATCAATCTCAGGCATTAGTCCTACTTCTTCAAAGATCTCTCTTTGCACGTAGATGCAGTGATCAAGATAAAAAATGCCACGTCGATCTCCTCGCCATAAATTTGACCACCAAGAGGTAAATTTTAAAAGTGGATGATCGAGATCAAATTTGTGAGTGAATGCACCCCAAAAAAGGTCATCTTCGGTCATGAGAGTGTGAAAAGCTGCTACATTGAGAAGACTCCTTGGATGGTGAAGAAGGATCATATCTCCGGTTGACTCTTGTATGCCAATATTCAGTCTTTTTGCCCTCGATGTCGTATCGACACTAATAAGCTTGAATCCGTGCTTTTTAATGAGATCAATTGTTCCGTCTGTGCTATTTGAATCAACGCATATAACTTCAAGTCCCTCGGTATTACTCAATAAAGGAAATGACTTTTGGATATAGCCACTGGAGATTTCATTGAATGTGGGGATAACAACCGACAACATCGCTAGAGACTAGCTAATATATTATCTTTTGGGAATCTCCATTCTTATTATCGACTTATAGGATTTGAGATTTTTTCAATTCGAAAAGACTCCTCTTTGAGAGAAAGGGGTATAACGATAAAATAGTGGACAGGATAAGGAGGAAATAGTTAGAATAATCAATAACTTATCTAAATAATTTTATTTGTGAGAGCTTATGGCCAATTCTCTTAAATTTATAGACCTCTTCTCTGGTTGTGGTGGTTTTTCCAAAGGCTTGGAGATGGCCGGACATAAGTGCGTCCTTGGTGTCGATTTTGACAAATATGCTGTTGAAACGTTTGCTAAAAATCACAAGCATGCAAAAGCAGTTTGCATGGATATTCATAAACTCTCAAAAGCTAAACTTGCAAGCTATATTGATATTGAACAAATTGATATGGTCGTGGGTGGACCTCCTTGCCAAGGTTTCTCTACGGTTGGAAAAGGTGATGCTAGTGATGAGCGAAATTCTCTCTTTAAACAATTTATTCGCATTGTAAAACTGACCAATCCAAAGGTTGTGATCTTTGAGAACGTCACGGGGATACTTGCGAAGAAAAATGAGAAGCTTTTAAAAACAATTTTTAAAAGTTTTGAAAAACTTGGTTATGAGATGGACGCTAGGGTGATGAGCGCCGAAGAATATGGCGTTCCAAGTAAAAGACGCCGAACAATCATTATGGGAGTTAGGCAAGCCGAGCCTATTTTTCCAAAAGTTAGTCATGGTGCAAGAGCTAAAAAAACAGAAATAACAGTTCTTGAAGCCTTTCAAAATATTGAAACTAAAACTGGTAAGGTTTTTAATCATAATATTGAAGCTGCAACAATTAAAAATAAACTAGATGAAAAAAGACTCAAGCATATCCCACCTGGTCAGGGAATTCGGTATGAGAAAGACGAAATAAGCTTTCTCCCTAAAAGCCTGCGCTATGATGTTGACTGGGACCAGATAAGTGAAAAAAGATTTAGACAAACCCGTCTCCAAAGACTTGCGTGGGACAAACCAGCGCCTACTATTTTGACTTCAAGATCTATGTATTATCACCCAGAAGAGGCGAGATATTTGACCGTGAGAGAAGCTGCTTCTTGCCAGAGCTTTCCTGCAAACTTTATCTTTGAAGGCTCTCAAACAGCTCAATTTAGACAAATTGGAAATGCAGTTCCGCCTCTGTTAGCAAAGGCGATAGGTCTCGAACTCAAAAAGCTTAAGTTTAATCTTCGAAAAATAAATCTCAAGAAAAAATCGAGCCGTAAACTGGAATCAAAGTTTATGGATAAAGCATTTTCATATAAAGATAAAACTTATGCCTAGGCCGCTGTCATGGTAAATTCCATAAAAAAACTCTCTTTAAAAGAAGCCATCGTTAATAAGAGAATGCTCAACTGTATCTTTAACGGATTTGCCGCCGGTATGCCTATCTATTTTCTGGTTAATCTTATCCCTGCTTGGCTTCGCTCAGAGGGTGTCGATTTAAAGACAATAGGATTTTTTGGTTTTGTTCTTTTGCCTTACTCTTTTAAATTTTTATGGGCCCCTCTTGTGGATAGATACACTCCACCTTTTTTAGGAAGAAGAAGAGGTTGGATGCTTATTACTCAAGTTATTATCATGCTCTCGATGATCGCCTACGCCTTCATTGATGCCCAATCCCAAATAGACTACGTTCTTTACGCTGGGCTTGCGATCGGTGCCTTCTCTGCGACTCAGGATATTGTTTTAGATGCCTATAGAAGAGAGCTTCTTCCGGACAATGAACTGGGTCTTGGTAATGCCTATTACGCTAATGCCTATAGACTTTCCGCTTTTATACCGGGCTCCCTTGGGCTTATTCTCTCTGATGTGATGGCATGGAAATATGTCTTTCTTATTATTGGCCTTTTTATGTTTATGGGAGTGATCTACTCTTTTGTCATCTCTGAGATTAAAGATGAGGTTGTGGCCCCAAAGACTTTAACGGAAGCTGTGATTGAGCCTTTTAGAGAGTTTTTTAATCGTGATGGTTTTGGAACTGGTTTTTATATTTTGTTATTTATTTTATTTTATAAATTTGGCGATACCGTTGCAACTTCTTTAATAACACCATTCTATATTGATGTCGGCTTTTCCATGTCTGTGATCGGAGGAGTGACGAAGACTGTTGCTATCTGGTCGATGGTTGTCGGTGGTTTTATGGGCGGCGCTTTGATGTTTAAAATAGGCATCAATAAATCACTTTGGATTTTTGGTTTTGTTCAAATGGCATCGATCTTGGGTTTTGCGGCCCTCAATGAAATAGGTCCCGACGTTTTTGCTTTGGGAGTTGTAGTGGCTTTTGAGTATCTTGGTGTTGGACTTGGCTCAGCGGCTTTGATGGCCTATATCGCAAAAAACACCAATAAAAACTTCACTGGAACCCAACTGGCTTTATTGACCTCACTTTTTGCTATACCAAAATCTTTTTCAGGGGTCATATCAGGTTTAATGATCGAAGGTGTAAAGGTGACGGATGGTCTCTTTTATGAAATTTTTGGAACATTAAATGGCATCGGTTACACTAGTTACTTTTATGTCTGCACACTTTTTGCGATTCCGGGAATGCTTTTACTTTTTAAAGTTGCACCTTGGAAAAAAGCTGACTAGCAATCTAAGATTTTTTTAATCTCTCTTTTCTTTTCAATCTTTTCGTCATTTCTTCGCATGAGGAATCCACCAACATTAGGAAGAAAATTGCAGGCATCGATAAAAAATCGTCTCTCTATGTCGGTTTCATAAAAGCGAGTAGCATTTGCTTTAAAAAGAAGATTAACCATTGTCGGTGAAAGATCACTAATGGCGTAAGTTAAAGCCGTTCTTTTACTTCTGTTTAAAATATTTACTTCAGCTCCAGCGTCAAGGAGAACCTTTACAGAATCAAAGTCTCTGAGGCTAACGGCCTGAATGAGTGGAACGTTGTTGCCAGAATCTCCATTTATATTAAAGCCATTTTTGATAAGAGAGTTTAAAAATGAATTTCGATAATAAGAAGTTTTAATATTTAAAACATCAAAGACCAAATTTGAATTTTTAATTTCTTGGGAGAACTCGATGTTTTGTAAAAGGTATTTAAATGAAGTCATGCGTTTGTCTGTAATGATTTCTAACAGATGATCAACGCTTAATCCGGATTGTCTCACCCTAGCTACATCATGGAGAAGCGGAATTGCATCTTCAATCTTCTCTCTTAAAGCGATATCAAGGGCTGAGTTTCCATCCTTATCGATAACTTCTATGTCTCCTCCAAGATTAATAATGGTATTTGCCAGGAGGTAATTTTTTGCCTTAAGAGCTATGGAAAGTGCAGACTGACCGTTTGAATCAAATTGGTTTATGTTTGAACCAAATTGAACCAAAAGCTTTAAAAGTGTTCTATGGTTGTTTGAAGCTGCTTCAGTTATAGGGTACTGACCAAACCAATTCTCGGTATTAAGATTGGCCCCATTTTGAATTAAGATAAGAGTTATTTTTGTGAATCCATACTTTGCTGCGAGAGTTAGAGGCGTTTTTCCTGATGCTGATACGTAGTTGGTATTTGCACCAGAGATGATAGCTTGCTTCACTAGAATCTCATCTTGATTAGCAATTGCACTAATAAGCTCTTCGCCTATTATTTCAGATTCAGAGAGCTTCTTATCCTCAACACTACTTTCGCTTGTAATAGAATTAGTTTTAGCTTTATCAATGGCTTCATTTCCGCAAGCGCAAATGAGGGTCAAGAATAAAGATAAAACGATAAGTCTAATCATGGTTCTACCTCAAATTTGTATTGAGACTATAATATGATGTTAAGAGTGGGAGATGGTGTAAATTGAAAAAATTATAGGACAATCAGCATATTGTTACGAAATCTACGTAACTGCTCAATATTGTGTTTAAATTTATAGGATTTAAATAGCTTGAACTAGCTTGCCCAGGTATGGAATTTCTTCTCGTTGGGAGATTCGATCTTCTAAATATCGCCAAAAACTCAAATTTATTTTTCTACAAGTTGAGGCCAGTGAAAGCATCAAGTCCCAAGACTTCATTCCTTTCAATGAGCGGTTTTGAAGTGAGATTTTTCTTTTTATCACTCGTTCTCGAAGGTCTCTTTCGCAAAGGTTATTATCCAGAGGAAGTTGTGGGTATTTCAAAAATAGTAAAAGTTTATCTCTATTCTTTCTTGTTCTTCCAAGCTGTGCATCCAGTGGTTTAACTAATGTTTTTAAAGACGTGATCCTCTCAAATTCTGATCGAATCTGTATTCTCTTAACGGCGTCAGGATTATTCCTGTACCTCTTCATGAGCTTATAAAAAGCTCTCCACTGACGAACCAATTTCTCAAGGGTTTCACTCTCTATTCTTTTGAAAACCTCACATAGCTTATATTTACGAATCTCATGCACCCAACAAAGCTGATGGTTCCTATGAAGCCCATTAAAATTTGTCCCTTCATCTGAGATTAAAAATCTTATTGGTGGTCCATTCGCTCTAGAGTTCGCATAACTAAGTGCACCAGCAGTTCTAACGATATCTTTTTGTTTTTTAGTTACATCTGAGAAAGTCGAATCTTCAAAAAAGACCTCTAATTCTTCTCGACTAAAACTTATCTTCTTTTCTAGAAGGTTAAAAAATACTGTAACCTTGGGACGTTTTAGTTTCTTACCAATAAAATCAATTGCAGCTCTATCGAAAATAAACCTTTGCTCACCTCCAAAGAGTGCTCCCACCGATGCCCAACGATTCTTTTCAAAACTCGTAGTGAAGCTAGTAAAGTACTTATGGCTTACTCCAAATGTGTAAGCTTTTACTCCATTAACTTTCGCCCCAGTATCATCGATATGAACTTTCGAATCTCTTTTTAGTCCTGCATGTCTTGCGGATTCCAGATCAACCTGAAAGTCATCAGTCAGGTTATTTAGAATTGAATTTATAGTTCCTGCACTAATATCAATTTTCAGCTCAGAGAGCATTTCTCTAATCTTTTCGTGGGGAACTCTTAATTTGTAATTCAAATAAAGAATGTGGGACCGAAGTTTAGGACCAAACTGATGGCCCTTGAAACCTGAAGGTATCTCACCTTCGATAACTCTACCGAGACTTTCAGAGTAATATCTCTTAATAGAGAATTTTATATTTCTGCGATTAAATACTATTTCTTGGACCACAACATCTCTAGAACCGATGAATTTAGCGTCTTTAGGGAGTTCATTTTTATCTGGAGAAATTTCAATCTCTTCATCAACTTCGATATCTTTCTTTTTAGACTTTTTCTTATGTTCTTTCTTCGGAGGTGGATTTAGGTCACTAGTATTTGTTGGCTTTATTTTAGGTTTTTCTTTTTCACCTTTGAGACGACGAACTTCATCTATGAGTTCACTATTCTTTTTTTCCAACTCTGAATTTTCTATAGTAAGGTCTACAGCACGCTGAGCAGTCTCTTTTAACTTTCTTTTGAGTTTGCCTTTATTCCAAGTATTTACCCATCCCATTGCCATGTTTTTTAATTCATCAAATGCCATGGAGATATATTTACAAAAAAGAGATGGATGGCCAAACAATTTCTGATGTTTAGTTCAAAATAAATATTTTTAAAGATTTGAAGAACACTTTATTGAGCAGTTACAAATCTACACATGTTAAAAGAAGGCTAGCCCGAGGGCTAACCTTTTGATTTTATTAAAAGAGTACGTCTTTATTCTTCTTTCTCTTCGAAAACTTCAAAAGAGCTTTAAGATCTTCGTTTGATTCAATTTCTTGTAAAGTGAGCATAAGCACCAGGCCTGAGCCTTCTCCGTAAGCATTATTACCAACGACGGTAAAAACACCCACTTTTTTTTCATTTATTTTAAGTCTCATGGTGACTCCGTATTGGAACTCAGCCGGCAGCTTTACCGGTAGAAAAAATCCAAATGCCTTATCTGAAGCATAAAATGTCATATCAAAAGCTTTAGGAATATTAAAAGCGAGTGCAGGAAGTTCTCCTCCCATAATAAATGGGAAAGCTCTTCCATCCGGTAGAGTCTGTCCTGGAACGATCCTGAAAACATCACTTTTGACATCATTAAGATCAAACGCCACTTGAATCATCGATCCACCTTCAAGCCTTGTACCAAGGGTTACAGAAGAGTTTTTCATCTTCGGTAGAGGAAGAGTGAGGGCGACTGGAAGTTCGACATTTTCAAGGCCCACCGATAGAAGAATCTTTCCGTCGATAATATTAAAGTTAGGACCATCGAGACCTGGAATTTTCGGAGTCTCTCCTTGAGTTAGACAAGAGGAGCTGGCAAACAAAAGAATAAATAAAAATGGTAGTTTTAAAACCCAAGATTTGGGAGTTTTTGTTGTCGTGTGCATTTGAAATCCTTTTCATAAGTTGTGTCAGTAAGTCTTTTCGGCTTTTATTCGAGGGACTTTAACTCGCTTTGGCAGAAATTAGACGCAGACCGAAAATAGCGATATCTAGGGGATTTTATGCTTACATTTAACTGTTTTGGGTTTATATTCGCCTTAACTACAAAAAAGGGGTTACACATGAAAATAAACTTATTAATCACAACTTTACTTCTCTTATCAGTTCAAGCTTTTGCTTATGATGCTGAGAAAGTTTTCAAAGGAAACTGTGCCACTTGCCACAATATTGGTACGGGCGATAAAACAGGTCCAGATCTTGCGGGTGTTGGCAAAAGACGTACTGTTGAATGGATGGTTAAATTTATTAACTACCCAGAGGGAATGATCAATGGTGATGCCGATGAAGAAGACTACGGTGAGAAGAAAGGGACTCTCAACGGGAAAGCTATCGTTTATGGTGACAAAGTTGCTTACTCTCTTTACCAAATGTACAAGCCAAATATGATGGCTGAGCACCAAATGAGCAAAGAAGAAGTTCAAGCTATGGTTAAATATATCGACTCTGTTGCTAAGACACCAAAAGGTAAAATTACAACTTTCAAAGTTCTAAATATTAAATAATGACAAAAAATAATCGCCCTATCATTATCTGGTTAATTATCGTGTGCATCATGGTCTTTACCATGGTGATGATAGGTGGGATTACAAGATTGACCGACTCAGGGTTGTCGATGGTGGATTGGAGACCTTTAATGGGTTCTATACCACCTCTTAACGAAGCTGAGTGGATGAAGGTTTTTAACGACTACAGACTCTCTCCTGAATACATCAAAATCAATCAAGGGATGTCCCTTTCAGACTTTAAATCTATATTTTTTTGGGAATATTTTCATCGCTTATGGGGAAGACTAATAGGGTTGGTTTTCTTTTTTCCTTACTTATACTTTGTCGTAAAGAAAAAGGTATCGCGCTCTTTGAATCTTAAACTTCTTGTCGCTTTCATTTTAGGCGGATTACAAGGATTACTAGGATGGTATATGGTGAAGTCTGGATTAGTTGATAGGCCAGATGTCTCTCATTTTAGATTGGCAGCTCACTTAGGGCTTGCATTTTTGATCATCGGTTACATCTCGTGGATTATATTTGGTCTTAAGAAAAATCAAGACGATAAAGTTTCCACTCATAAAACTGGGCGAAATATTGTTGTTGTTTTTATTGTTCTTCTGGCTTTTCAAATCATCTATGGAGCATTTGTAGCTGGATTGGATGCGGGAGTAGGGTACAATACATTTCCAAAAATGGGGCGAAGCTGGATTCCTGACGCTATTTTATCTTACCCATCTCTCATCGAGAATTTTCTAGAAAATAGAACGATGATTCAATTCATTCACCGCATGGGCGGATGGTGTTTGTTTTTCTTCTCTTTTATTTTTATTTTCTATAAGAAAAAACTTAATACTCCTGAACAAAAACGATCTTTTAAAATGCTTGCTGGAATGATTCATCTGCAGTTTGTGCTTGGTGTTGTAACGATCATTTATTCAATACCTTTATCTGTCGCACTTTTGCATCAGCTTGGGGCGTGTGTTTTAGTTATTCTTTCTTTTTATGCGCACAGTAAAATGAAGGAAAGTCCTCCGATTGCTGCTTAGAATTATCTTAGAATTATCACCTGTTTAAGCCTTTTTATACTTGCCTGATTAGCTATTTTTGTCGATACTGTGTCAAAATAATATTGAGTAAAAAACCATTATCAAAGTATAGATATGAGCGCGTTAAAGTTAACATTGCTAAAAGCCATCACTTTGCTAATTCTTTTGTGCGCTAGCATAAACGTTTTCGCCATCGGTGGGGCAGGACCTCTCGATCAAAATGAATTGAAAGGTGCCAAGAACGAGAGACCAGCTTTTATGGACGAGGTTGGTATCGACGAACATCTTGGTGCGCAGTTGGATCTAGAGCTTCCTTTTACTGATGAAATCGGTGAAGTGGTTAAGCTTGGGAAGTACTTTGGTGATAAACCAGTTTTTCTTATGCTCATTTATTATAAGTGTCCAACGCTTTGTAATACTCATTTAAATACTTTGTTGCAGACATTTAAAGAGCTTAAGTTAAAAATTGGTAAAGATTATGAATTTGTCGCCGTTAGTATTGATCCAGCGGAGAGTCCAAAAGTTGCACAGATGAAAAAGAAAGCCTACTTAAATGAGTATGGTGATGCTGGAGCAAAAGGATGGCATTTTTTAACAGGGACTCAGAAAAGTATTGATCAAATAACAAAAACAATTGGTTTTAGATATGCTTGGAATGCTGAACAGCAAGAATGGGCCCACGCTGCTGCGGCTTATATTGCAACTCCGGGCGGTAAGCTATCTTATTACCACTTTGGATTAAACATCCAACCGAAAGTTCTTAGACTCTCGTTGGTTGAGGCAAGTGAAGGTAAAATTGGATCTGTCATTGATAAGGTTCTTCTTTTTTGTCTCCAGTATGATCCAGAGAAAAAAACTTATGCATTTTACGCTTATAATCTTATGCGAGTAGGAGCGGTTCTCATTGTCATAGTGCTATTGATTTTCTTCTTTGTAGTATGGCGTAAAGAAAAGCAACGAAAACAAACTTAAAGGAATGTGGTATGGAAAAAATGAGTGAAATTCTGTACATGCTATTTGGATTTTCTCTACCTGAGCAAGCGAGTACGCAAGCTCATTTAGTTGATGATCTTTATGGTGTTGTCATGATTTTAAGTATTTTAGGGTTTGTTGGACTAATGTCCGCGATGATTTTTTTCGTTATTCGTTATCATAAATCGAATAATGATAAATCAGCTTACATCCCTCATAATACTTTAGCCGAAACAATTTGGACGGTTATCCCAACGATTATTTTTGTTGGTATCGCTGTATGGGGTCTTATCGCTTATTATAAGATGAACGAAGTCCCAGACAACGCCTACAAAATTAAAATCACTGGTAAGCAGTGGCTTTGGGAATTTACCTACGAAAAAGACAAGAAAGAAGTTTCAGCTACAGACATCATGTATATTCCAATTGATACGCCAATTTTATTGGATATGACTTCTGTCGACGTTCTTCATAGTTTTAATATTCCGTCATTCAGAGTGAAAAGAGATACCGTTCCTGGAATGAGATCAAAGATCACTTTTACGGCCAATAAGCTTGGAGATTATAGAATCTATTGTACTGAGTACTGTGGAACAAGTCACTCTAGGATGAGAGCAACTGTTCGAGTTGTCACTAAAGAGAGATTCAATAGATGGTTAAATTTTGAGATTGAAGAAGCCAATATCTCAGATCCAATAGCCTTGGGAGCCAGACTTTTTGGTCGACGTGGTTGTACAAGTTGTCACCGTCTAAGTGAAGGCGTTCTTGTAGGTCCTAGTCTTGGTGGAATTTGGGGTAAGAAGAGAAAGTTTACAGATGGTACAGAGGCGATTGCTGATGCTGAATACATCAGAGAATCTATTCTTATGCCACAAGCAAAAATTGTTGAAGGTTTTGCAGGGGTAAAAATGAACTCGTTTGCGGGTCAACTCTCTGAAAAAGAAATTGATTATATAATTGAATACTTAAAAACGTTTAAATAATTTAAACAACTGGAGGTCCACGTGTCTGCACCTGGAACAAACTACATAAATTGTGAAAAAGGAATTTGGTCTTGGTTAACAACTATCGATCATAAAAGAATTTCTTTAATGTACTTTTACACTATCCTTGGATTTTTTGTCTTAGGTGGTGCTTTCGCTATTCTTCTCAGAACTGAGCTTTTTACAGCTGAAGCTATGTTTATGAATGGTAATGAATATAATAGGGCCATGACTCTTCACGGGTCACTGATGGTTTTTATGGTTATCGTCCCTGGAATTCCAGCTCTTTTAGGAAACTTCGCTCTTCCCATTATGATTGGGGCAAAAGATGTTGCCTTTCCTAAGCTCAACCTTTTGAGTTGGTACCTCCTTATTGGTGGTGCTTTTATCGCTCTTCTTTCTCTCTTTTGGGGAGGGGTTGATACAGGTTGGACTTTCTATACTCCTTATTCTTCAAAGTCTGCTGACGCCGTCACTTTTGTGGTGCTAGGTGCTTTTATTATGGGGATGAGCTCAATTGTTACGGGTCTAAACTTTCTTGTTACTATCCACAAGCTTCGTGCTCCGGGGATGACAATGATGAGAATGCCGCTTTTTGTTTGGTCTCTTTATGCCACGGCAATTATGCAGGTTCTTGCTAGTCCGGTTCTAGGGATTACTCTTTTACTTATTACGGCAGAGAGAGTTTTTGGAGTTGGGATATTTGATCCAAATCTTGGTGGGGATCCGGTTTTATTCCAGCATTTTTTCTGGTTCTATTCTCACCCAGCTGTTTATATTATGGTTGTTCCAGCCTTTGGTGTCGTCTCAGAAGTTATCGCAACTTTCTCTCAAAAAACTATTTTCGGTTATAAAGCCATTGCATTTTCATCTTTAGCAATTGCCTTTATTTCATTTTTAGTTTGGGGTCACCATATGTTCGTATCTGGTCAGTCTGATCTTGCGGCATCGATCTTCTCAATTCTAACAATGCTTGTAGGTGTTCCAACGGCGATTAAGCTATTTAACTGGATTGCGACTCTTTATAAAAGTCAGATTAGTTTAGACACACCGATGATTTGGACTCTTTGTTTAATGTCTAACTTCACTATCGGTGGAGTAACAGGACTCTTTCTTGCGGCTTTTGCAACAGATGTCCATCTTCATGATACTTACTTTATTGTTGCTCACTTTCACTACACAATGCTTGGTGGTGCTTTAACAGGTTTATTCTCAGGGCTTTATTATTGGTTCCCAAAAATGACTGGAAGAAAGTACAACGAGATGCAAGGGCGAGTGGCTGCGGTTTTAGTTTTTATCGGCTTTAACGCAACTTTTATTCCTCAGTTTATTATGGGATCTCAAGGGATGCCAAGAAGATATCATACATATGATGGTATTTTTGCTCCTTACCATATGGCTTCAACGATAGGATCATATATCCTCGCTGCAGGTTTCTTATTTGCCATCTATATTCTTGTAAGAGATATGTTTAAAGGTGAGAAAACTGATGAGAAGAACCCATGGGGTGGGACAACACTAGAATGGACGACTCAAACTCCTCCAATTCATGAAAACTTTGAAGAAATACCAACAGTAACAGGGAGTCCTTATGAGTACCGCTAAGGTTGATAGGAGAGTAGACCACTCTCATCATTTCGAAAGTATGGATCAAGAACACGAATCTGGTAAGCAGGGCGTGTGGCTTTTCATGGCGACAGAAGTCATGATGTTTGGTGCACTCTTCACAGCTTACTTTATGTACCGTGGAAAATTTTACGATTCATGGGTTGAAGGTGGAGCGCTTCTTGATTGGAAAATGGGTGCCATAAACACAATCGTTTTATTATTTTCTTCTTTTACAATGGCATTAGCTGTTAGAGAGACACAATTGGGGAATAATAAAAAAGCATTAAAGCTTGTTGTCGTGACAACTCTTTGTGCCTTCGCCTTTTTAGTTATTAAATATTTTGAATACAGTGGAAAAATTCATCATGGTCTTTTTCCTTCAGAGGCTATGTGGAGCTATGACGCTCAAACAAACAACCTCAGACTCTTTATGGTGGTGTATTTCATTATGACTGGTCTGCACGGGATTCACATCCTGATTGGTATTGGTTTAATGTTTTGGCTCATGAAACGTCTTAAAAACGAAGAGTTTAGTAAAGACTATTACACAGCCGTTGAAGGTGTTGGTTTATATTGGCATATTGTCGATTTAATCTGGATTTATTTATTTCCACTCATGTATTTAATTTAAGGAGATTGTAATGGGTCATCATCATGTAATGCCATTTAAAACAAACTTGATCGTATTTTTAACATTAATAGTCTTTACCGTTTTAACTGTTTATACAGCAAAATTTGTCGATCTTGGTTCGGCCAATATTATATTGGCAATGTTTATTGCGACTATAAAGGTTTCCTTAGTACTTGCTTATTTTATGCACCTAAAGGGTGACAACAATATGAATAAAGTTATTATCTTTTCTTCATTTTGCTTTGTCGCTCTCCTTGCAGGAATTTGTTACTCAGACCTTTTCTTTAGATAATGATAAAGACGCTAAAGGTTTTTTTTAAGTTTGGAATCGTGGTCTTTGTCGTCATCAGCGCTATCGCGGGTTACGGCATTGGCTTTCAAATTGAAAACTCTTTTAGCTTTTTGCATTTCCTCTCTATGATTCTTGGAACATTTCTCATCTCCAGCGGATCTTTATCTCTTAACCAAGTTCAAGAATCAGAGCGTGATGCAAAAATGCCAAGGACTCAGGGAAGACCCATCCCTTCAGGTGCGCTGACAAGAAAACAGGGTTTATTCATAAGCCTAGGTAATATTTTTGTCGGTTCAATCATTCTTTTTTTTGTTAATCCGCTTTCCTGTTATATTGGTCTTGTTATTATTGCTCTTTACAATATTTTCTATACGATGCACTGGAAGCAGAAGTGGAAGTTTGCAGCTGTTCCGGGGGCTATTCCAGGGGCACTTCCTTGTACACTAGGGTACGCAGCAGTTAACCCTAATATCTTTTCAAGTGAGAGTATTTATCTTTTTTTGGTAATGTTCTTGTGGCAAATGCCCCACTTTTGGACACTTGCTATTCGTTATAAAGACGATTATGCAGCGGCTGATTTTCCTATTTTACCTGTGGTTATAGGAAAGGATAAAACCATCTTCCACATATCATTTTATGTTTGGGCCTATGCCTTTTTAGCCATCATGTCTCCTTTCTTTGTCGACTTCGGTTATGCTTATTTTGCTATGGTTTTGCCTTTTTCTGTTATTGTTGTTTGGCTGTTCTTTAAATACGTCAAGAATGAATCTAAGAGTGAACTTGCTTGGCTTCCGTTTTTTTTGGCGACAAACTTTAGTATGCTCGCTTTTTTATTTGCTCCTCTTATCGACAAATGGACCCCTCTAATTGTTAATACCTAATAGGTGATACTATGAAAGAAATTAAATTATCAGATTATCAAAGACCTTTTTATTGGATTAAAACCATTGATCTCAATATTGATATCCATGAAGACAAAACAATTGTTGAATCGATTTTAAAAATTGAGAGAAATGATGAGTATACTCAAAGGCATGATTTAACTCTCGATGGGATTGACCTAAAAATCTTAAAGATTGAAATTGATCAGCACGAAGTTGTTGACTATACCTATGAGAATGAAACTTTAACTCTCAATCCTAAAGCAGATCAATTTGTTCTAAGAACAATTGTTGAAATTGAGCCTCAAAATAACTTCACTCTTGATGGTTTATACAAGTCGGGCAATATATTTTGCTCTCAGTGCGAGGCAGAGGGCTTTAGAAGAATCACTTTCTATCAAGATCGACCAGATGTAATGGCCAAATTTACGACAAGGATTTCTGCTGATAAAAAGAAATATCCTATTCTTTTATCCAACGGTAATAAAATTGAAGAGGGTGGGCTTAAAGATGGAAGGCATTTTGTTAAGTGGGAAGATCCGTTTAAAAAGCCAGCCTACCTATTCGCTTTGGTAGCAGGGGATTTAGCTCTTGTTAAAGATACATTTACAACTCGATCAAACAGAAAAGTCGATTTAGAAATCTATGTTGACCATGGTAATGAAGACAAATGTGCTCATGCGATGAGATCATTACAACATTCCATGAAGTGGGATGAAGATACTTTTGGTCTTGAATACGATCTTGATATTTATATGATTGTGGCCGTCGATGCCTTTAATATGGGGGCGATGGAGAACAAAGGACTTAATATCTTCAATTCTAGCTATGTTTTGGCAAAGAAAGAGACAGCCACAGATAGTGACTTTCAAGGAATTGAAGCCGTTATTGCTCACGAATATTTTCACAACTGGACGGGAAATAGAGTCACCTGTAGAGATTGGTTTCAGCTGACACTGAAAGAGGGCTTAACTGTTTTTAGAGACCAAGAGTTTTCTTCAGATATGCTTTCAAGACCTGTTAAGAGAATTGAAGATGTCTCTGGCCTTCGTTCTGCTCAATTCCCCGAAGATGCAGGACCTATGAGTCATCCAATAAAGCCAAAATCCTATATTGAAATCAATAACTTCTATACGGCAACGATTTATGAAAAAGGGGCTGAGGTTATCCGGATGATTCATACCCTTATAGGCCCAAAAAATTTTAGAGCTGGGATGGATCTTTATTTTGAGCGCCACGATGGGCAGGCGGTGACGACAGAGGATTTTGTTGCAGCTATGCAAGATGCTTCGGGTGTAAATCTTGAACACTTTAAGACTTGGTATGATCAAAATGGAACACCTGTTTTAAAAATTGTGTCGAACTATAAAAATGGAGAGTTTTCATTTACTGTTAACCAGGTCGTAAAAACGAATAACGAGAGAGACTCTCTACATATGCCTTTTCCTTTTTCTCTTTATGACCAAAATGGAAAACTTCTTTTAAAAGAACAAGTTGAACTCACGAAGAAAACTGAGACATTTAGCTTTAAAAATATTCCTTCAAAGCCAATAACCTCTTGGAACACTAATTTCAGTGCCCCGGTGATCGTTGAAGATGAGTCCACACGACAGGACCTTATGGTAAGAATGGCCTATGACCTAGATCCCTTCAATCAGTATGATGCGGCTTTTAAACTCTATTTCAACGAAACCCTGAACCTTATTTCTCAGTTGAAGGCCCGGGATCAACTCGCTGTCAACAAAGACTTTAAAGAGGCCTTTGGAGCTCTTTTATTGAACGAGAATCTGGATGATGCCTTTAGAGCACTTGCTATAAGTCTACCTAGTCAAATGCAGCTCAATCAAAAATTGGCCATTCATGACTATGAAAATGTAAAAGAAGCCCTTAAGTTTTTAAAGTCGGAGCTTGCCACTAGTTACTATTCAGAATTTATGTCCATTTATAAGGCCATGGTTTCTGATAAGTTTGAGCTCGATGCCAAAAGTATGGGAGCAAGGTCTCTGAAGAAAGTCGCCCTGAGCTACCTAAGTGCCACAGGTAAAGACGAGATTTTGAAACTCATTGAGGAAGCTTCTAGTCATGTAAACAATATGAACGATGAATTGCTGTACCTCAATTGTGTTGTTAATTATTTTCCTAAAGCGAAAGAGGGGATGGCGAAAAAATTCTATGAAAAATGGAATAAAGAGACACTTGTCATGCAAAAGTGGCTTGTCACTCTAGCGGCCGACCCAAAAAATACAATAGAAGATATCATCGCTCTTGAGAATTTACCCATCTATAACCCTAAAGTTCCAAACCTCGTGCGCTCGGTCAACAGAGGCTTTATTGGTGGAAACCCAGCCCTTTTTAATGCTATTGATGGAAGTGGGTATAAGCATCTTGCAACAAAGATCCTTGTCACTGATAAGTATAATCCTTCATTGGCGTCAAGAATGGCGACTTTGCTCAATCATGGATCAAAGCTCGATTCCCATCGTTCTCAATTATTAAAGCAGGAATTACAAAGGCTTATGGGTGCAAACTTGTCCAAAGACACCTATGAAATCGTATCGAAAAATCTAACGGGCTTGTAATTTAAAAAAAACCTGAACATTTTGCTAAAGTATTTTGAGCTCCCTCCGATAAGCTATTAACAGCTTTTGGAGGGCATGAGATGAAACAAGATAAAATGGTGACTTTGACATTGGTAAACGGATTAGTCTTATTGGTTTTCGCCTCTTTTTTATCTAGTTGTCAGAAGTCTTCAATCAAGGCCACTGGACATTTCACAAGTAAGCTTCAATCGCGAGCAATAGCGAGTTCAAAATCTGGGACCATTGACCCAAGACAAATATTTGTTTACTGCTCTGTTAATTCTCCAGATTCACAAAACTGCTACACTAAGAAAATTAAAAGATTGGGAATCAACACTCTTAAATCTTATCCCGCTTTAAAGGTCGAAGTTTCACAAATTACTGAAGGAATAATCTCAAATCTCTCTGATACTCTGGACAAACATGTATCGACAAGACGAGATTTTTGTCTAAAAAATGCTAATTACTTTTTAGAAAAATGTATGTCTCAATATGTTGAGAGAGACTCAATGGGGACGCTTAATGCTTACTTCAAGCAAAATCCAAATATTACTGGTTATGAATATCTTCATCTTAAACAATCGATTGCAACAGCATATGAGGCAAAGCTTCAGCTTGAGATGAAAAATATTGAAGAGTTTCAAAAAAAAAGTATATAGATAAACTATCAAGAGTGACAGAGTCTTACTTAAACGAAGAACCACTATGGATAAATAATATATACTCCTACGGACAAGCAATGAAAGTTTGTAGAAATACTTTATCTAAAAAATCTCAAATCGTCTCAACATTAAATAACCAGATCATATTTGATGAAAAATGTGTAGAGGTATTGTCATCTCCACTGGTCAGCAATGCTCTGAATGAGCGCCTTTATAAGTTAACAGAACAAGACTATAGAAAAATTGAAAAAAGACTTTATCGGTCTGTGAATCTTAAAAAAGATTTAGATCTTCTTTTGAAAAAAGATTTTTATCATCAAAGAGAGAATAGACCTTTTCTGTATAGAAGACTTAAAACGGGTAGGTCACTTTCTGGCCAGCAAGCTCCTTAATTTAATCGACTCATTTTAATCATAGACAAACTTCCCATGACGAAATCAGGTATCAGTGATCCCAAATGGATAACGATAGATGAGGCAACAATTTGCGCCTCCAAAGTATCATCCACTTTAATGGCATTTTGCTCCAAATAAATTTTCATTAGTATAATAATTGTTAGATTGAACACGCCAATATTCGCAGGCGCACTTGGTAGTGAAAGCGTTATTCCCATCGCTGAACTTAAAAAAGCAGCAAAAGGCAGAGTCTGAAGAGCTTCAGGAAGAGGTGATGATAGTAGGAGAAAGTAAAAAATTAAAACCCCAGCACTCCAAAAAATAGTTGTCATCACTATCATTTTCAACGTTACACGAGCTTTTACCAGATGCTGAAATTGCTCTTTTAAGTTCAGGAAAAAGCCATTAATGGGAGCTGAATGGATAAATCTTTTTAAATCAATTTTTAAAGCAAAAATGATAATGAAAAATAGAAGTACTATTAACGCCACTGTTATCAGTATTCCACTTCTGAAGATCTCAAACTTTTCAAGTAAATCGAGATAGATTATAGAAAAGAAAAGAATTGTTAGACCAAAAACAATATCAAAAAGACGCTCTAAGAAGCAATTACTGAGAGCTTTTGCGTATGAGACACCAATTTGAGTTTTAAGCGCCAGTGGCCTTAGGAGTTCACCACTTTTACTCGGTAGAATAGTATTGGCCAGGTTTCCTATCGTAATGGAGTGATAGAAAGCAAAAAGAGGATATTTCCCCTCAAAGAGTATTCTCCATCTCGTTGCGTGAATAAAATATCCAAGAATATTGACGAGGATAGATAAGGAGAAAAATATTGGATCAATAGAAGTTAGGTGTTCTTTAAACTCTTCAAAAGGAGTTTGCATTAAAATATATGTCAGTGAGGCTCCAGATAAAAGAAGACCTATAACGAATGTAAGATAATTAGTCTTCTTTTTCTGGAAAATCACATGGGTGTCCAAAGAGGCATTTTTCATTTATTGTTTTTGAAATTTCATCAGGAACATATTTCTCCCAACCGGGCTCAGATGAAGTGATCATTGTTAGAACTTTTCTGGAATAAATATGAAGGAGCGAATTATCGACTCCTTGAAGATCTTTGACCTGCTTTGAGTGTTTGATATGCTCTAAAAGGTATTGATTGTCTTTAGACACTTCCATTGTCGCCAGACTGATGAGGTCATCACTTTGGTTTTCTTCTTTAAAAGGGTACAGGTAAATGCACACGTTTGGCTTTAACAGTTGCGAAACTGAATCCAGGACACTTTCGGTTCTTTCGCTGTACTCGGTATCGAAAATTTGCATGAAGTTATAGGCACCAAGAACAATGGCAATCTTCTTTGGTTTGAATCGCTGGAGATAATTAGATAGTTTAAAATACTGGGCAAAGTTGGTAATAATAACGGGTTGGTTCATACTGGTTAAAAGATCGACTCTTGCGAGAAAGTCTTCATTTGCAAATTCTCCAGCTGAATTTAAATTTGTGATCGTTATTTCAGCGAGATTTAAAATTTCATCTTTTTTGGAACTTACATCTTTTGAGAAGTTCTCGATCCCCGTTTTCATAATATCTGAGTTTACGTATGTAGGTGGGCGATAACTTCCACGAGCGATAAGAATATTCTTTTTATAGAGTTCCTCGCTGGGTAAGGTAATCTTTCCCGCTTTATCAAAAAGCACTGCATCTGTGAGGCCCAACTCGAGCAATTTTAGATTCACAAGTCTATTATCAAAATGTGCAAAAGCCGGACCAGCTACCGAGATCATATCGATTTCAATTCTTTCTCGTCCCAAGTTATCCATAAGAGTTTGTACGAAGTTCTTTAGATTGCCGCTAGAGAAGTAGCTGGCGTAAATCATGTTAACGCCAAGAATCCCTATGGCCTTTTGCTGCAGTAAATTCGAATTGTCATGCATTCTAATGTGGATGACGATGTCGGAGGCATCACTACTTTCTTCGTGCTGAAATCGTAAGCCCATCCATCCATGAGCTTCATTAGTGCCATGAAAGTTTCGAGCTGATACAGTGTTGGCGAAGGCAAAATATTTACCAGAGTTTCTACTTGTTAAAAGTCTCTCAAGAACGAGGTCGTATTCATACTTTATCATTTTATTGAGCCGAGATTGACAGACGTATCGCCCTGAAGGTTCTTTACCATAGATACTGTCTGAGAAGATCATATCGTAAGCTGAAATTGACTTGGCCACTGTTCCACTGGCCGCACCAGCTTTAAAGAAATTTCCGGCAACCTCTTGACCAGCACCGATTTCGGCGAATGTGCCATAGATATTTGGATCTAGGTTAATTTTTAAAGCCTTTTGGGCCGTCGTTAGCTTTTCCAGCATATTTGCTCCGAACAGTTCTAAATGATTGAAAGTAGGTTAATTATATACTCGTCAAAGATAAATGTCAGGTAAAGAAATTATTTTAGGCTATTTTATTGAATTTTGTTGTTATAATATGAAGTAAGTAGCCGATAAGGTTTACAGGAGGGCATCATGACAATGACACTTTTAGCCACAGCCGCAGTTTTATCTATCATCGCTTATGGATTTGCAAAGTCCAAGCAGCCAAAGAAAGTAAAGGTCGAAGTAAAAAAATAAATCATTAGAGATTTATTAATAATCCTTTGATAAAAATCTTTCCATCTATCATTGCATAACTTAACATTTAGGCTCACCAGAGGAGTTTTAGATGAGAATTGAAGGTCAGTTTGAACCCGAGAAAACTATTTGTAAGTGGAGATGGAGCTATCCTGTTATCATGGTCGATCGAGGCCAGATTAGAACTTGTGATAAGACAATCAATTATCAATTAACCGACGAAGACTTTAAACTTTATGGCACAGATGCCTTTATCAATCATCCCTATTTATTAGAACGTAGAAGGGAGAAACTTGATGGTCTAAGACACAAAGATTGTTTTAGCTGCATCATTTTAGAGGATAAAGGGCTAATGAGCTCTAGAACTGGAGCTGAACCTTTTACTCAGTGGATGAATACTCAAACTGGTGAGAATAAATCCTTCGACGAAATCAAATACAAAAAAGAAGAAAAATATCTAAGGGCCGACCAACCTGAGCTTTTAGAGATTGCCCTAAGTAACCAGTGTAATTATAAATGCGTTTACTGCTCAGATGACTTTAGTACTGAATGGGAGCGTGAGAGTGTTAAATTTGGCGATCGATCAAAAGAGTCAATGCATCGAAACACCACCACAAAACCAGAGGCCTTTGATGAGTACTTTTGGCTGTGGTTTGATAAAATAAAAAAAACATTAAAGAGAATTATTTTTATTGGGGGAGAGCCTCTTGTTAATAAAAACTTTCTGCACTACTTGGAAGAGATAAACAGAAGAACTCCCAAGGACTTATCTATCCATGAAAAACCAATTATTCAAATTATTTCTAACTTTGGAATCCCAGTCAAAAAGTTTAATGAGTTCTTAGATACTGTTGAAGAACTATCAAAAAATTATATCGTTCACCTTGAAGTCTCAGGGGAATCTTTTGATAAAAAAACAGAATATATCAGAGCCGGTGCCAATTGGCATATTATGGTTGAGAATATCACCAACACTCTTGAGAGGCGTTTTCCAAATTTTAGATTTGGTCTTCAGCTTGCTATTAATAATTTGTGTATCTCAAGTCTCTCAAATCTTCTAGAGTACGCTTGGGAGTTACAAAATAAATATAACGTTTTAATCGATTACAAAGAAAATATTGTTGTTGCCCCGGACTATCTTTCTCCCTACACACTGGGACCAGAGTTTGAGCACTATGTTGATAAATGTATCGAATTAGTTGAGACCAAGCTTGCCAACCCAGAGGCCGGAATCTTTAGATGTACCGCTTTTGGTGAAAATTCAGCGCAAAGATGGAGTGCCTACTTGCCTTTCATGTACAGCATTAAAAAAGGTATTTCAAACAATGATGTATCAGATCAGACGATGAAAGACTTTTATGCCTTCACTGAAAAAATCGAACATAGACGACAGATGAACTTCTTAAAGTACTTTCCAGAATATAGTGAATTTTATGAAAAGGCGAAAACATTGGCTCATGACTAGTCTAGTAAAACCTCTATCAGTAAGCTTTGTGATCCCTTGCTTTAATTCCTCTAAAGCTCTGGAACTTAATATTGATTATTTGCTTTCTCATCTTAATGAAAAAGAAATTTCTTTTGAGGTGATTATTGTCGACGATGGAAGTGAACTTATTGAAAGAAAAATGACGAAAAAATTAGCTCAAGCCTATGGGTTTAACTATATCTATATTTCGGAAAACACAGGAAAGGGAGAGGCTTTGAGAAGAGGCTTCGATTGTGCCAAGTGTGATGTTATCACTTTCACCGATTCAGATATTCCCTATAATTTTGACTTCGTTTTAGAGTCCCTCAGTGCTTTGGCAGAGAATAGGGCGGATTTAGTTTTAGGTGATAGAAGTCTTAATCGGAGTCGTTATGGATCAAAGGTTGGGTTAAAGAGAGCTTTTTTTAGTTTGCTCTATACCTATGCAACTTATCCTCTTTTAGGAAAAAGAATTGATACCCAAGTCGGTTTTAAGTCCTTTAAATCGTCCATTGGCAAAAAGCTTTTTGGCCTCTCCCGAGTCAATAGATTCGCTATCGATACAGAAATTATTTTGATTGCTACACTTTTAAAAATGAATATTAAAAAGACATGCGTTACTTTGAGATCCCAAGATGGAAAAAGCGTGAAAGTCCTAAAAGACGGCATCTATATGCTTAAAGACATTTTGCGCATTTATTATTACAAATTGACTGGTGTCTATTCTCAATAAAGGGTGGGGATAGATTCAATCCTTCTCATCACTTCTTCTTCTGAGAGTCCGATAAGTTTAAAAAATTCATTCATGCTTTCAGTTTTAGGTATGTTATCAAGCTTTGTCAGTTTTATCGCCTCGTCTCGTGAGATCAACCCTTCGCGAATTTGATTGGAGCGAAAGGTATCATATTCTGAGAACCCGGCAACTTTATAGTAGATATAATTATTAAATGCTGTCTGGCCATCTCCCATACGCCACTGGTTTTTTCCATAGCCATCGTCGGTAATCCATCCGTATTTATTCTTCAGGACGGAATCGATTTCGGATTCATTCCAAGGGAGATAATGAAAGAGGTAGAGAAAATCTGACTTTGCAAAAAAACTCATAAAATAAGCCCGCACACTTTCGTAAAAACTCTCGTTGATATAAGCAGGATTCTTTAAATACTCTAGGCAGTAACGATATGCCAAGTGAAGCTTTGTGCTCATGGGGTGATAGTAAAAGTCGTGATTGTTTCTCACCGGCGGTTGATCGACTCCCGCAAAGCCTATCATAAACTCTCTTTGTTCAAGTTGGTAGCCAGAGCATAGGACAGTCAGGTCTATATTGAGTTCTTCTCTAAGCTTGCGTCCATAGTGATAAAATTCTTTATCACCAGCTTGAAAGAGAGGGACCATTCCAAGATGAGGCTTCTTACACCATGCCATGACATTTTTTCTCACAAATCGACGCTTTTTAACGATATCTGGTGTTCTGATTATATGCTCTATCCCAAGTTCCCCGCACATGAGAGCTTGATTTTTTCTTGAGATCTCCGTTGTTAAGCCCCAGTCAAATGTATAAGCTACAGGATTCATACCGTACTTTGTCTTTAGAAGATGAATTCCATAACAACTATCTCTTCCTCCACTAAGTCCAACCAAAGTGTCTGGTGATCCATCTTTGGAGCGAAATTTATCGAGGTATCTCAAAAGAGCTTCCTCGCCGTGAAGCTTTTGTTTTTGGTAATGGAGACAGAAGTTACAAACACCTTTTGTATCAAAATGGATAAAAGGGTAGGTGGAGGGAAGGATACAGCGAGAGCACCTTTTAAGACTGTCTGGAGATCGTATCGAGTAGTTAACGTTATAAAAATTGTCGTCTCTATAAATCATTTTCTCTTCACTTGAGACAACTTTTCTTGATTCTAAATCTATTGCTAATTGCTCATGAGGTTTTAGTTGAGTGATAATATTATTGTCAATGTTTTCAAGAGCAGAACTTTTTAGAAATTTTTGGAGTATTTCTCTTTCGGAAGCATAGAGGAAATAATGCTCATTTTTAATATAATATAAAGAGCCTACATTTGTGATTATAATAAGCTGTCTCAGGCGTTGATGATAAAAAGCACAAGTAAATGATCCCGTGGTCTTTTGAGTCAGATAAGAGCACAGACTCTCGCTAGAATTTTCTTGTTTATAAAACATCTCAATTGTCTTTAAAATATACTGTGAATCATTGAAGTCCTTTGGTGCGCTGGTAATAATTCCATTGTGAACACCTATAATATCTCCCGATACGATCGGTTGATTATTGTGATCATTAAAACTGGCACCCGAGGTCATCAGTCGACAGTGCCCCATATAACTAAAATTTTGTGTTTGAATATTTCCCGATAGATTCTTTTTTTTGAAATCTTTAAATTTATCAGTATTCATAAATTTGGAAGCTGTTAGAGGAAGCTTTATGAGGTCGAGATTGTTTTCTTTTTCAATAACAAGGCCTGTCGAGTCTTTTCCTCTTATCTCTGAGAGTTTGAGAAATTTATTGATATCATGTTCTAACTCAGCACCTTCTAGATTTTGCTGATTTAAGTTAACAAATCCAAATATGCCGCACATTAATGATTCCTTTTTTAGGTAGAGATTGCATTATAACTTTAAATTCAATAAAATTAAAAAGAATTTTATATTGAGGTTAACTATCGAAAATATCAGAAAAGACTTTTGGATTCTTTTTTGCGGCTTATGCATACTAAGTGCTTTAGCTGTGATGTTTGGGTCATCCCTTCTTTACGATGCTTCCGAGTATATTTTCACGATTTCCATTCGAAAAAAAGTGATCTTTCACCCCGATCTTAGGCATATTGGCTTTGCTGTTTTGCATTATCCTAGTGTCTTTTACATAAACTATATAGGTAATGATCTCCTCACTCTTTCTCGGATCTTTGAGATTACTCACGTCTCTATACCTCTTATTTGCCTCCTTTTTAACTATTTTACTTTGCCAAAGGAGAAGGTCCATCTGGCCATTTATCATGCCATTGGTTTGTTTTTATGCTTTGTTAGTTGTTTTCTTTGTCACGTAAGTGAGCTTATTCCTGCAATAAGCTTTTTATGGATCGCTGCGACTCAACTTTTATGTAAAATAAATGGCAAAAGATTTTGGATGTTTATTTTATTTTTTGTTTTGGCCAATGGTTGCTATCCACTTCCTGTTTTAGTGAGCCCTTTTCTTATTGCGTTTGTCTTTTCCCAAAAACTTGAAAAAAAATATGCTTGGAGCCTTTATTTTATTTTGGTCAGCTCTATTATTTTTCAAATCTATGCAATCAATCTCTATAGAGAAATATACACAGGGAATTACAATAATTTTTTCCAAGGCTATAAGCACTATGTTTTGATTCGGTTATTGGCTGTTAATTTTTCTATGGCTTTAGTCACAAGTCTCTTTTGTTTGTGGAAACCAAAAATGAAACTTGTTGGTTTCGTTTTTAGTGCCCTGTTAAATTACTTTGTCTTCATGGAGCTCAACTGGTTTGATTTGTGGATGCCCTACGCTGGTCGAACATTTGCGACAATTATATGTGCAGGTTTTATCATTATAGTCATTTTTGTCCTGGTTCTTTTTCCAGAGCGAGAAAAGATCTTTTTAAGGAGCTTTAAATTTATCGCTTACTCACTTTTCTTTTCTCTTTTGTTTATGGAGTTTAGCTTTTTAAAAAAGAAAAAAGATTATCTCTATGCGGTTAAAGATCGCGAAGGTTTGATAGAGTTTGAAAAATTTCCGGCGATAGGGTACAGAAATTTAGGCTATTTATCGACTAGTCACGCTGTTACTCTTCTTTTTATCCTTTGGAATAGCCCAGGTGAAATAAAATATATTGTTTTAGACGAGAAGGGATCCTCGAGTTTTTTTAGAAAGTTTGGGATCGGATATTTTCTAGACTGGACCACCGAGAAAGGCATAAAATACTCAGATAAATTGCTCCTTTACGCTCCACCTAAGTAAATTAGTTGTACTCTCGAAGTAATTCTTTGATATAATACTTCAAACAAGGAAGATAATATGAGTTTTAAGACACTGTGTGTAATCCCATTTTTTAAAGATACACGCTATTTCTACAGTCTCGTTGATAGATTAAGAGGACATAGTTTCCCCAAGCATCTTCTCATTTTGATTCCAAGAGAGTTTCAAGATGAAAAGTCTAACATAGAAAGAGAAATGAGTGGCTTTGAGTATTCTTTAATGCTGACGGATTATATAGATGCCTCTCATAGGTGTAAAATTGGCTTAACTATTGCGAAAGAATGGAAAGTTGAATACACGGCCATCTTTAATGAGGGTTGTGATGATGACTATGAAAACTTTTTAAATTTTATAGGCTCCACTGATAAAGTAAATTACTCTCTTATATCATCATCCAGAATACCCAAAGATTTATCAATTGGGAGGGCTTTCTTCTCTTTATCAACCTTCTTCTCATCTGTTGTAGGCATGAAGTTTATAAAAGATGTCTCTGGTGATTCTTGTTATCTTCTTCGAACCCAGGACTTTTCAAATGACTATCAGGATCTCTCTTATCTTCCCGATAATCAGTTTATCTTTTTTCACCTTATTCTTTTTAGTTTCTATCGAAGATTCAATATTAGGTTTCTAGACAGAGTGCCTCTTGTGAGAAAAAGTTTTTATCGCTACAACACGGCCTCTTTTTTCCATGTTTTTACCAGTCTTTTGAGTTACCTTTTTGTTCGTTCCTCCTCTCTAAGTAGACGAACGCAAATTAGTAATGTCATACCTGAAGACTTCATTGTTCATGCAAAGATAAATGATAGACAACGAGTTGAAAAAAATCATCAGACTCCAGTTGTCACTAGTAAAGCTGACAGCGAAGAGAAAAAATTTACACCTTCTCAGTTTATCAATTTGGATCAAGCTGTTAATAAAAAGTCTGATGCAAGCTCACTTGTTCATGTTCACGAAAAACATAAAGACCAACTTATTGTTAATTGGTGTCTAACAAATATATGTAATTATAAATGTACTTATTGCCCGGACGAACTTCACAACGGAACCAGCAGAGGAGTTGAGCTTGAGGTTGCCAAAAAATTTGTGGAACGAGTTGTGGCCGAGTATCCTGATAAAAAAGTTCATTTTGAACTCACTGGTGGCGAAGTCACCTATTATAAAGGGTTTAAGGAGCTTATTAGGCATATAAAAAGTCTTGGGCATTATGTAGCCATCATTTCAAATGGTGCTCGAAAAATTGAATTTTGGGAAGAGAATTTAGAATTTCTTGATCATATCATGTTCAGCTTTCACTCAGAACAAGGGGATCCAGAGCACTTTCAAAAAGTGATCAAATATACGAGTAGAAAAACTTCAGTTCACGTTAATATAATGATGAAGCCTGAAAACTTTGATCTTTGTCATGAGTTGGCCCAATCTATTATCAATGAATCACCAGTGACCATTGCCCTCCAGCCTCTTCTTGAAGGGATGGATGGGAAGATGTTCGATTATACAAGTGATCAAATGAAAGTTTTAAACTCTCAATCTCTTAACCGTTCAGTTGATGTTGAACCCTTCAAAGGTGATCGATATCACTCAAGAGGTGAGCTTATTTTAAACTTCAAAGGTGGAGAAAAACTAAGAACAAATTCAGCTGAATTGATATCAAATAATTTCAATCACTGGAGTGGATGGGATTGTAATATAGGCCTTGAGACGATTTGTGTTGATTTCTACGGTAAGCTTTTGAGAGGTTGGTGTGGAGTAGGCGGAGTTTTTGGTAATATAAATGACTTCAAAATAAGATTCCCAAAAAAACCAATTCTTTGTAATAAAGAACAATGCTCTTGTGGTCAAGATATTATGACCACAAAAATTAAAAAGCTTTGAGTTCCTCTTCTGTATAATCTAGGAGCTGTTCTGAGTTATCGATTCCACGAAGAGGAACGAGTGTGACACCGATGAAGCCCTCGTAACTTGCTTGTTGAATCTCTTTTAACGATTCAAGCTTCTCAATATTGCTTTTCATTTTAAGGCTTCTTTCAATTTCACCTGGAGGAGTCATTAGTTTTACATCTAAACTCTTTCGCCCTTTACTTTTTATAAGCTCTTTTAAAGATACATCTACGTTTTCCAAAAAAAGTTGATCATTGAGTGACTCAAAATGTGCACTCATTTGGATATCGGAGATAAGGGGAGCAATTTGCTTCCATTTGTCTTGTTTTGCTGAGCCATTTGTCGTCATCAATGTCCTGTGTCCATTGATGTGAATAAACTCCAAAAGCTCTGTGATATCGGGGTGTAGGGTAGGTTCTCCGCCTGAGAAGCAGAAAAGTTTTACTTTTCCTGGTGCTAGCTCATCCATTATTTTTTTACATGTTTTCTTTAACAGTTCTATATCTTTATGCTCTTCTTTGGCATTGTGGACCGCGGGCCAACAGTAAGAGCAATCATAATTGCATCTTCTACCTAGATCCCAAAGAATAGTGGGAAGGATACCACCTCTTTTTGTCACAAGCTGGAGAGATCCGTCTTTTATATCGTCTTTGTTTACTTGCTTTTCGACCTCTGAAATTCCGCCGAGGATAAAGGCTTTGAGATACTTTGGATCACTCGCTTTTGTGATTGGAATATCGGCTCCACATCCACACTGCTCGTAGGGACATTTAACTATTTTTTTATTGATAGTAAAATTCTGATAGATGCTTCCCAAAAATCCCCAATTCTGCTCAAATGACTCGGGCTCGTAGAAATCTAATTCGTTTCCAAAGCCTCTACCAGATCTCTCAAATGCTCTTTGGTGTTTTTTATAGAGTCCTGATTTATGGGCTTCTTCAGTGAGAAGGTCAATTCCCTTCTCTTTGAGCTCGACGATTCTCTTCTCCCAGCCCTCGTAATTAAAGCGATCGAGCTTGGAGCTGGAGTTATTACAAACGAACACGTTTCCGTCGTAGTCTATATAAAGATTATTAATACCTGCAGTACAGCTCCAACCCTTCCAGTAATTCTCTTTTGCTGATATGAGTTCTTCTACATCTTTGGAAGTCGCTTCGTCAGAATATATAGTCGATAGATATTTGAGCTTTTTCATTTTTACTCCATTTAAGTATGCTGTTATTATATAACATATCCTCCTATGAGAGAAATAGTTTAAACTGGGGTCCAATTGAATTCACTTATATATATATCTAAATCTTCAGATCCCTATTTTAACTTGGCTCTCGAGGACTTTTTGCTCACAAAATTGGCAAAAGATAAGGTTATTTTGCTTCTTTACGTGAATAAGCCATGTGTCGTCTTTGGGAGATTTCAAAACCCATGGATTGAGTGTCATTTGCAAAAAATGTGTCGAGACAATGTCTTATTGGTGAGGAGGCAATCTGGTGGGGGTTGTGTTTATCACGACCAGGGCAACGTGAACTTTTCCTTTGTGAGTGACAAAAACTTCTATTCAAAGAGCTGGAATCACGCCTTAGTGGTCGATGCATTAGGTAAGTTGGGTGTCGATGCCACTTTTACTCAAAGAGGAGACATAAGGCTTACAGAGCCTCAAAATAGAAAAATTTCGGGGAGTGCCTCAAAAGAGAAAAAAGATACCGCTTTCCACCATGGGACAATGCTGGTCAGTTCAGATATTGGAAAACTAAATGACTATATTCACTCAGATAAAGGTCATTTAGAGAGTAAGAGTATCAGCTCAATAAGAAGTGTTGTTGCCAATATTACCCAACAACAAGAGCATTTAACCAACGACATATTCATCAATTCTTTAGTAGACGTTTTTAGGACAAAGACAAATCTAGTGGACCGCCCTGAAATTGTTGATGAGGAACATCCACTTTTTTCTGTCATTAATAATGGAGAGTATCTCAATAAGCTTAAGTCCAGAAAGTGGCGTTATGAAGAAACACCAAAATTTAGCATTAGAGAAAAATTTGGAGATTATGATATTGAAATGGGGATAAGGAAGACTATTATTGAAAAAGTTGAAGTAAGTAATGACTTAGTTCATCCTCTTTTGATTAGGGAAATTGAAACAAAGCTTACTGGGGTTAGTTTGTTTGATTTAAAAAGAGATTTTGACTTTATTGAGCCTAAGCTCAATGAGCTTATCGATCGAATTACTAACTTCTTTGACTTGGAGTTTCTTCCTTAGTGATCCTTAGTGAGCGGCACAGCTGTCGCAACCACCTTCTTTCTTGGCCACTCGCGCATCGACGAAGTCCCAAAGGTCAGAATATTTTGAATTTAAGAAATCACACGCTGCATCAATGCTTTTGAAATCTTTTTGAAGAATTTCGTTCTCATTGGTATCGATAATTGTGGCCATATAGATAAAATCATCGTCAGCGAGCTCAGGAGCTCCACCTATAGAAACAAAGGCTTTAAAATCAGTGGCTTTGTAGTGGGTATATGTCCAGTTCTGTTCGTTTATTATTTTCATCGCAATATATTTCCAATCTTTAGTATATTTTTCTTGTCAAACTTAGCATGAAAATAGTAAGTTACCAATCTTTATAGATAAAACATTAATCAAAATGAAAGTTTTCAGATACCGGAGGAAATATGGCAAAGGGGCCAAGAGTAATCATCACTTTAGAATGTACAGAAGCAAGAAAGATTGGAAAATCTCCTTCGCGTTATACAACGACAAAAAATAAAAAAACTCATCCAGAGAGATTAGAACTTAAAAAGTATAATCCATCTTTGAGAAAGCATACAGTTCACAAAGAAATTAAGTAATATAAGCCACCTTTAAGGTGGCTTTTTTTTTGAGGCAATATGCGCGATTTTCCTTTTAGTTTTGAGTCACTTAATACATTTTCTCAGTCAAATCCTTACTTGCACCTCGATGACAACAATAAAGCCCTCTACACACTTTTAAAGCAGCTTGAGGTAGAGCTTAACTTCCCAGCAATTCATGATGATGTAGGAAGTTTTATTAGTTTTCTTTTTCATTGGCTGAGACCAAAAAGAATATTTGAATTTGGATCTGGCTATGGCCAAAGTTGTTTTTGGTATTCTTTGAGTGATCATCAAATTGAGAAAGTTATTTTGACGGAAAAAAGGGATGATCTTGAGCAGATTCATCACAATCTTCCGTGGAAACCCTCTTGGAAACAGAAGTTGGAGTACCATCAAAATGATGCTTTCGAAGTTTTTGAATCAATGCAAGATTTTGATTTTATTTTAATTGATGGTGTAAAGGCAGATTATTTGGAGTTTTTAGAAAAGTCTCACGATAAATTAAATCAAAACGGCATTGTTTTAATCGACAACTCTTATTGGAGAGGAAGCTTTCTCGATGACGAAGTTGTTGCAAAGAAAAAAACGGCTGCTAATATTAGGGCTCTTCATCAATACATTGCTCAATCTCAAAAGTTTGAATCCATATTCTTACCATTTGTGGATGGTGTGTCTCTTCTTCGAAAAATTTAGTTTTTACTTTAAGTCGCTGTAGCGAATATAGAATTGGTCCATATTGATTTTTGGGATAACGTAAGTGTATTGTCTATCAGAGGCTGTCATTAAAAAATACTGCCTATTTTCAAGCTTTAGTTCAGGGATTGCTTTTAAAAGAGTAGAGATTTTATATTCAATAATTTTTCCCTCTATCGTTAAAACAATTCTGTATAGAGGTTTTTCAAGATAGTTTGAGAGCATGGTCTTAAGCTCTTCATTTTGTTTATCGATGATCATATGGGTATTTATATTAAGTATCTGCTCAATTTTTTTATCTACGTTCTCTTTCGTTATTGTTTTGTATTTTTTACTTTTCCAGTTTTCTTCTCCTCTTATAAGTTCACTGGTTGGGTCTCTATAGTCTCGACTGTAGATTCTTAGCTCATTGATATCGGATAATTTGGGGGAAAATACCGAGGAGTCTATGAGGTCGGAGAGTCTATATGACTGAAAGTTTGTTTTAAAGACATCAACTTGGTAAATACTCTCGTTGTCATTAACAGAAATATAAGTTGTATTGTTAATAGGGTTGATAAGACCAATTTGTATTTTTAACTGCTCATCAAGCTCAGTGAATAAGTCGACAGAAACTGAAGGGTTTTCAAGAGCAAAGTTGCTCAGATTAATAGGATCCTTTGGGATTGTGGACTTTACCGATGTTGTAGAGAGATCTTTCAAAAGCTCAGAAATAACTTCTGAGTTTGCAGGCATTAGTCTTGGCTCTTTAAGAAGCCAGCCATTAGTATCCTTTGTGACTGTATAGGTTCCAAGATTATTTTTGAGCTTGATTGTTTTTATATTGGCCAAAATATCGGGCCTAATAGGACTTAACAATTGGCTTTCATCCCCAAGGTCTCGACCAGTTCCTTTAAAGACCTCAGAGATGGCTATGAGAAAAACGATTGCTAATAAAAACGCAAGAAGAACAAAGCTTGAGTTTCTATTTGATCGACTATAGCTTATGTCACTCATTAAAATCCAAGATCTTCAAATTCGTCGTCTTCCTCATCGTCAGCTGACTTTTTAAGTTTTTTAGGTGGAGGTGGTATATCTGGCTCAACGGACTGAAGAAAACTTCGAAGCCTTTCTCTTTCACCTTCAAAATGGAATGAGAAGGCCGACATAATTCTAAATTCAGGTTTCATCTCAGAAATAATCTTTGAATTTCTTCCCACATGGTTTGATCCTACAACTTCTCCCGTCATAATAAAACTATTGGGAATAAGAAACTCGATACAGATGTTCTGACCTAGTGTGAATCCTTTTTTACTAAAACAAAGAATTTTTGACATATCCATATCGGATAAAAATGCAAAGCCAGTTGAGATTTTATCCGCCTCTGGAGCGGTTCTTTCAATGAGCTGCTCCTTTACCTGGGACTTTTGTGTTTGAGGCTCATCTGAGTCTTCTTTTTTATCGGAAAGCATCATCTCTGCTAGTTTAGCCGCTTCAGCTTCCTCAGAAGTTTCTTTTGTTTCTTCTGTATTCTCTTCATCTAATGCACGGGCCATTTCTATGGAGTCTTCATCGAGATCATTTGATTCTAGGTTATCTTCGTCGTCGTCATCTTGGAGGGTAGCTTCAGGACTTTTAGCGTAAAACTTATGAAGGTCTTCAATATCTAGTTGCCGACCTTGGGCTTCACAGTCTTGCATGCGTTTGAGAACGACGAGCTCTATTTCATCCCGTAGTCTCCAAATCCTTATGGGAATACGGTTGACATGAACGGGGTGACTGCTTTTGTTTAAAATATTACTCATAAGTATATGATCTTACATTTTTGGACAAATATCTAGTGGTATTTATTTACTGGAGTCTAATGCTCTTGATTGTTGGCGTTAAACTTTTTTACCCCACACTCAATTTTTCCAAAAAAAACTTAAAATAAATTATTGATTATATTTTCTAGGAGAGTTGATGAAAAAATCGTTACCTATTTTACTTTTGAGTATGGCCTTGTCACCTGTGGCCCTTTCTGCACAAAAATTTATTGAAGCTGAAAGAATTCCCGGTGAAATTATTGTGAAGCTCAAAGGTCAAAAGACACGAAGCTTTTTATCGAGAAAATCTAAATTTGGATTAAAAGTAAAAGAGCTTATGAATCTCTCTATAGGGAATGTCGTTGTTTTTAAAACTACTAATAAAGCTTTTAACGAAACTCTTAGAAGAATTAATCTTGATCCCGCAGTTGAGTATGCTGAACCAAACTATCTCTATAGAGCTATTGGCAAGTCTGAGAATAAAACTGTAGACCCAAAGTTTGGAGAATTATGGGGATTGGTGAACAAAGGAAATAATGAACCCGCAGGTAGTCGTGGAAATTCAAGTGCAACTGGTCTTGCTGGAAGTGATATCAATGCCATCAATGCTTGGAAAATTACCAAAGGAAGTAAAGCGGTAAAAATAGCTGTCATCGATACAGGCGTTGATTACAACCATCCCGATTTAAAAAATAATATGTGGACAAATATGGCCGAGAAAAACGGAAAACCTGGCGTTGATGATGATGGAAATGGATATGTCGATGATATTCATGGCTACGACTTTGCCAATAATGACGGTGATCCCATGGATGGAAATGGTCATGGAACTCATTGTGCCGGAACCATCGCCGCTGAACACGATAATGGTGTCGGTATTGCTGGAGTGATGGCAGAGGCTTCAATTGTTGGAGTAAAATTTTTAACAGACGAAGGAAGTGGCTCAACTGCAGATGCTATTAAAGCCGTTGATTATGCAACAAAAATAAATGTCGATATTATGAGTAACTCATGGGGTGGAGGCGGAAGCTCTGAAGCTCTAAAAGAAGCCATTGAAAGAGCAAAAGATGCTGGTATTGTCTTTACGGCAGCGGCTGGAAATTCGGCAACTGATAATAGCACACAACCTCATTACCCTTCAAACTATGACGTGGATAATGTCATTTCAGTGGCGGCTCATAACTATAACGATGAGATTGCTTATTTTTCTTGTTATGGCTCTAAAACGGTTCACGTTTCAGCTCCTGGAAGAAATATTCTAAGTACAACTCCTAACAACTCCTATGATGTATTCAGTGGGACCAGTATGGCCACTCCTCACGTCTCAGGTGTGATTGGTCTCTATATCGCAGAAAACGGTAGAACCGATGTTAAGGCCCTTAGAGAGAAACTTATGAGCTCATCTGTCTATGGTAAATCCTATAAAAAGAAGACAATCTCTAAAGGAAGAGTCGATGCTTATAACTTCCTATCAGGGGTTGTTGCAGAGAGACCTTATGAGCCAAGCCCAAGTGAATGGGTTGGTATGAGTGAGACTCATGAATCAATTCATCCCTATGGCGCTGACTCAAATACCTCTAAATCTTTTACCATCAGTGGCGCAAGGTACATCAGGGTGGTCTTTGAAAAAATAGATATGGAAAACAATTATGACTTTGTTGTTCTTAGAGATGAGACCGGTGGTGTTGTGGATAAAATCACAAGTAAGCATACAAATCTTATCTCTGAGTACGCAGATGGAGATACTATTTCAGTGGGAATCACCTCTGATGCCTCAGTTAATAATTGGGGATTTAAAATAAAAGAAATACAGTACGTAAAATAGTAATCTAGCCCGGGATCAAAGTCTCGGGCTAAATGCTTTCATTGATAAGATCGATGATTTTATCACTATAAATAATATTCAAATGACCAATATCGTCCAACTCAATTAGTTGAACATTCTCTCCTAGTTTTGCAAAATCTCGCGACTCTTCGACTTTGACAACTTTATCTTTTGTCCCGTGGATAAGCAGAAATTTTGAATCCGTAGGAAAGTTCGTTTGAAGGTATCTTGCCGACATTTTCTCAAGATCAATATTCGCATCGATAACAATTTTCTCTTCAAGTTTTGCTTGAGCGCTCTTTCTTAAGCCTGTTAGCCTAGAAAAAATTCTGACAGGGACGTTCACGCTTAGAGCTGAAGCTAAAAGCACATATTGTTTAGCCTCTAGAAAATCTTTGAATTCCTTGGTGAGGTGACTAAGAGCGGATGCATTTACAAGCATTCCCCCACCAAACGAATGTCCGAGCACGAGATCAAATTTACCTTTTAGTCTTTGAGCTATTAAAATCGCCTCTACTGCATCTTTCCAAGAGCATTTAAAGCCCTTTGATTGCCCGTGACCAGGAAAGTCTATGGCATAAACCTTAAAGCCCGAATCAACGAGGTTGTGAATCTGTTTTACCATATGCACAGATGAAGACATCCACCCATGACAAACGAGTGCTTTTTTATCACCTTCTCCAAATTCGTGAATGATAAATTTCTTGCCCCGAACGACCTGTTCACTATGTCCTGTTGTAATCTCATTAAATTTCAGCTGTGCAAGCTTTGCGAGTTCACGATTTTTTCCAAATAAAGGAATAGGAGCTGTTGTGTTCATTAAAAAATAGGAGGTATCGGTTTTGAACTTATTAATATATTTTTTCATGGCTTTCTCAGTAATTAGACCAAAAAAAAGGACTCAAAATAAGAGTCCTTTTTTTTCACTATCGTTTTAGAATAATTAAAAATCAGTCTTAAACGTATTTGTTAGCGTATTTTCTTAAAAATTTAGAAAGTGAACCAACTTTGTCTAAAGTTCTGATCGCACTAGCTGAAAGTCTTAACTTAACTGTTTTACCAGTTTCTGGGTCAAATACTCTTTTAGTATGTAAATTTACTTGCTTTAGAGTCTTAGTTTTTACGTTTGAGTGAGAAACTTTGTTTGCAACAAGTCTTCTCTTACCAGTCAAATCACATGTACGTGCCATAATAATATCCTTTTATGTATCTTTTATCGTTTATGTATTAATCGAGTTCCAAAATTTACTTAAGTTGATGTGATAATGCAAGTCAATAATAGGGGATTCCAGGAAAAAAATGTTTAATATATTGAACTTATGTGGCAAATTATTTTAAAACCAAAAGGATTCAAACCATGATTAATGCTATTGATACAAAAAACTCTTTACACACTGCACCTAAAACGAAGCCTATTTATCCTACAACGATTAAAGATACTGATGGATCACAGCTTATAGTTGGATGTCCTAAGGCCACAAGAGGTCTTCTGGCCGTTATGAATCTTGGTGCAGTGAATGGCGGAGCTGCATGTCACTGGGGTGGTCCAGCGGCAATGGCAGAGTCTATGAGTGCACTTCACGCCATCATGTTCAAACATGAGGATTGGTTTAACCACTATAATTTTGTCAATGATATCGGTCACGCTGAAAATGGAATTTATGCTTTAAGAACAAACCTCGGGTTTGGGGACTTAAATTTTGACGCCCTAAAAGATTTCAGAAGTATTAAATCTAAATTAACGGGACACGGAGAGAGTCATTTGTATCCAGAGGGTGTGCTTCTTTCAAACGGTCCACTTGGATCCTCAGTTGCTCAGTCTCAAGGTCTTGCAGTGGGTGAGAAGTTAAAAGAGGGAAAAAAGGTAACAATCTGTTCTATAAGTGATGGTGCCTGTATGGAAGGTGAAGCCAAAGAAGCCTTTGCTGCAATACCTGGACTTCATAAAGCTGGAAAACTTGCTCCTTACGTTTTAATCGTCTCAGATAATAATACAAAACTCTCTGGTAGGATCTCAGATGATTCATTTTCGATGGACCCAAGTTTTAAAGCGATGGATGCACTTGGTTGGAATGTTATAAATGTAGAAAACGGAAATGATTTACAAACGTGTTTTGATTCCATTAACCATGCGATTGACCTTTCTAAAAAAGAGGGACCGGTTTGTGTCATCTTAAAGACAGTTAAAGGATATGGAGTAAAATCTACAATGGACTCAGCTTCAGGAGGCCACGGCTTTCCTTTAAAACCATATTCTAAAGATATTATTCCCTTTTTAGATGAAATATTTGAAGGTGAGACTCCTAGTGAGCTCATCACTTGGGCCAATACTCTTGTCGTTAAACCTGAAGAAAAAGCTAAAGGCGAAAGTGCAAAAGTAAGTGAGAAGGCTCAAGCCGGTTTTGCTAGAGCGATGTCTAAAGCGGTCAGCATGGGACTTCCAGTCTTATCCGTTTCAAGTGATCTTCAAGGCTCAACTGGTGTTGCGGCTTTTCATAAAGAATATCCAACTCACGCAATCGATATCGGTATCGCTGAATCAAATATGGTTGGTTGTGCAGCGGGCTTGAGTAAGGCCGGCTTTATCCCTGTAGTCGATACATTTGCTGCATTTGGTATCACCAAAGGGAATCTTCCTCACGTCATGGCCGCACTTTCAAACTGTCCAATGATTGCTGTTTATTCTCACACGGGCTTTCAAGACGCCGCAGATGGAGCGAGTCATCAATCAACAACTTATTTGAGTGCGATGGGTTCAATTCCTCATACAAAAACTATTGTTGTTTCTTGTTCAGAAGAAGCTGAGGCCCTCATGGGAGAGGCGATTAAAAACATAGAAAAAGCTAAAAAAGAAAATACTCAAGCTGATTCTTATATCTTCTTTGTAGGACGTGAAAATTATCCAAGTAATTACGATAATACTGATTTTAAACTTGGGCATTCACAAATTTTAACAAATGGGTCTGATGGAGTTATCGCCGCTTGTGGACCGATGATAAAAAAAGCGATGCAGGCAAAAGAAGAGTTGTCTAAAAGAGGCAAGGAATTAACTGTGCTTAATATCAGTTCAACCAATGATTTTGATATCGCTAATATTAAAAAGACATTAGAGAGTAATATGGGGAAACTTATCACCATTGAAGATCATCAGGTTTTTGGTGGAATGGGAGCGAACCTAGTGGCTTCTTTAAAAAATGCAAAAGCTGAGTTTAAAGTTAAGACTCTCGGTATTGACGGAAACTTTGGTCAATCCGCTTACAAAGCCGATGAGTTATATGACAAAAATAACTTAAGTGTGAGTGCAATCGTTGAATCGTTTATCTCTTTATAAGGAATAGAAATGGAAACAAGTAGAATTACAACAATCCCAGGTGTTATGCAGCTTTTTAAAGTTGATAATCTTCTTTGTGCGGGTCAACCAAGTACAGAGAGTTTCATTCAGTTTAAAGAGATGGGTGTTAAGAAAATTTTTAATATGAGAGGAGAGTCTGAGATGGATTTTTCTGAAGAGATGGAAAAATGTAAATCTCTTGGAATGGAGTATACTCAATTTCCCCTTGTTGTTGATGGGGCTCTTTCAAAAGAATCGTGTGAAAAGCTTTCAAACTCCATTAATGAAAATGATCTTTTTCTTATCCACTGTGGTTCTGCAAATCGAATTGGCGGTTGGTTAATTACTCATCTTGTAGGTAAGAAGAATATGGATTTTGATGCGGCAGTTGAAGTTGCGATGAATAATGGTCTTACAAATCCAGCTTTTATTGAACAGGCCCGTGACATTGTTGGAGCTTAAGAGCACCAACCTGCAATAATAAGTCTTTCTCCTTTTTTGACTTCATGGATTTTGTGTTCAAATCCTGAAGTACCTGTGAGAAAGACAACTATTTCACCAAACTCAAATGGTTTTATAATTGATGCATCTGTTGAGCCTTTGGGTCTTATATGAAGATCTCCGCCAACAATACAATGAGCGTCATAGGTTAGGGACAGGGAGAAGGCCATGATACGAGACCCATCGTCATGCCAAATACCATCTTCTTCCCACTCATTTTTTGCATCTCTTAGACTAATGATAAATTCAATTTCAGAAAATTCTCTAAATTGTTTGAGATACTTAAAAAGGTATCCATCTGGAGATGTCTGCTCTTTAAATATTTGATCAACTTTATTGAAGTCTTTTGCCATAACGGCACTAGAAGTGGCACTGCTTAGTGTCAACCTGTCTTTAAAGAACCCTTCATTGGCGAGCCTGTTCTTGCAATTTTTAATGGATTCGGGGTTATTTTCAAGCATAAGTGCTTAATATATCGAACAACTTTGTAAAAAACCATTAATATTTAGATTTTCGGCTTCAAATTTGAAATAATAAGGGTGGAGGTATCAATGATTGATATGATTGATGACATAAATTTAGACCACGGACAAAGAAGTTCAGTTATAAACTGGAATGACTTTAACTCGTCGCTTCTTATCGAAGTGTTTAGGGATAAAAATGTTTTTACCTCTTCTGCGGTTCTTATAAGAAGAAACGTGATCTTAACTGCTGCACACTCTGTTTTTGGAATAGATAAAGGCTATGTGCATCTTGGTCATGAGTACTCTCAAGACAATATAAGAATTGCTTTTAAAAAAGTTATCATTCACAAAGGTTATAATAAGGAAAATTCAAATTTCAAAGATGATATCGCGCTTATTATTCTAGATAAAAATGTTCCTCGCTCAATCAAGCCAGCGCCTGTGGCCGCAGCAATGAATCTTATCGGTGCAAACGTTGATCGCTTGGGCTTTGGTTCAAGATCGGGTAAAAATAAAAGAACTTGGACGAATCCAAATATTTTAAATATTCAAGACAACTATCTTGAACTCAATGATAAAAAAAGTGTTGTCGGTGACTCTGGTGGTCCATTGTACTACCAAAATAAATTAGTTGGGATTCATTCTACAAAAGAAGGGAAAAAGGCATTTGCAGTTTACATTCCCCCTTATAAACAGTGGATTGAAGAAAACTTACCTTTAAGAAAAATCTAATCCTCTTCCATACACAGATAGATTTTTTCATTATCTATCCCAGCTTTAAGACAAAGGTCTCTAACTGAATTTAGTATCCACATTCTCATGGGTTTTGTGTACCTGACTTTGCCATCAAAACTTTTGGTAAAGTTTTGATGAAGCATTTGTGAATCGCCATAATTTTTTTCTACCTCTCGGTAAACATCTTTTGTGAATCTAACAACACCAATGGAGATATATCCAAGTTGAGCACTTGGAATAATTTTGACGATTTCATCGAGAAGCTCTTGATAGCTTTGCATCGTCGTATCTGTGTAGATGATGGGATCAAAGTGCAACCCAATCTTAAAACCTTTTGTGGCTAGTTTTTCTATGGCCTTTAGACGGGCTTTTACACTGGGTGTCTTTAAATCAAAAAGTTTTCCCTCTTTAAACCCTGCTAAAGTGAAGGAGATGAAGATATTTTCAAGGGGCTTAAGATCTATGATCGACTTAAGATTGACAGCTTTTGTTCTAAGTTCAAGCTTGGCTTGTTTATTTCTAGCAAAAAACTCCCAGTACTGATCCCACTCTAAAGTTAGATGTGACAAGGCCAAGGAATCTGAAAATTCTCCGGCATGAAACCAAGAATCGGGATCTTTATCAACGACCTTTTGCATCTGAGAGATGATCTCATCGTGATTAACAAAAAGAACAATATCGGGTGTGTTAAAATATCCTTGAAGGTAGCAGTACTGGCATTCATAAATACAATTATAGGCGTGAATAAAATAGAAATGTTTTTCAGATCCTATTCCATAAGCATCGGGAGTCTCTTTGACGAGTTCCCCTTTTTTTTCTCCAATAAAGAGATTCAGACTTTGTCTTTTTTGAAGATAGGGCTTTTTTACTCTTCCCCAGACGTCTTCAATTTTATCCAGTTTTTTTACAGGTACTTTTGGGAAATTTAAAAGAATTCTTTTTGTTATCTCATTGTCCATGAGATGGCTTTCAATAAAGATTTTCTCAAACATCAAATTCTCCATTCCAGACTTTTTTATACTTTGAAAAACTAAACTGCTCGCAAGCTCTTTTTAAATTATCAATATTGGTCTGAGAATTGATTTTTATTTGAATGGTAAAGTCTTCGCTTTCAAGTTTGGGGTCGAGACCGATCCTCGCCCCAATATCTTCAAAAACTTTAACTTCTTTTTTTAAAAGACCCAAGGCTTTATGGTTGATAGGGTTTATATATTCCTCAAGACGCGAGAGTATCTCAGAGACCTTTTCTTTGTCTCGTTGGTCAACAGATAGAACCTCTTCAACTTTAATTTTTTCAAAAACCTCTTCAAAGCTTTGATCATATTTCTTTGAAGCCAGGCTTATTTTTTTATCCAGAAGGTTTTTATGAGTGAAACTTAGTTTTAAAGGGAGATGATATCTTTTTTCTTCTTGGGAACTAATGCTTAGATTTTTGTAGAAGTCTGAAAGTGCTAGGGAATACTCTAAAGCTTTCTCTTTTATATCAAAGCAGTTGGTTGTCTCACCGGCTAAGTCAGAGATGAGCTTATAAGAAAAAAAAGGAATATTATGGGCTTTACAAGCAAATCCCACGGCCCAAAGCTCACGATCGACTATAGAGGCAAAGTTTGAAAGTTCACTTGCAAAGGCATTCTTTAAAACACGTTTCGATGTTGTTATGCAGTCGAGGCCATGAGTGTCAGCTTGAAAGCTTTTAAACTCTACTTTTTCCGTGAAGCCATAGCTTGTTCTTATATTGTAAATCTTATCTATTTCAAGCTGTTGATTGAGAGACCCTGCAATTCCAAAATTTAAGACTTGGTCAATGGAAAACCTTCCGAGGCAAAAAGAGAGTTTTGACAGCGTATTTTCTACACCTTCCCCTGTGATGAGCACGATTTCGTTTTTTCCCACGTATAGCCCTTCCATGCTTTTATCTGCATTGACGTCAAGGTCTTTTAAGAATTGCTGAGCTTCACCGCGATGGGCCAGATGGATTAATTTCATACTTTGCAGTTTTTCTCATTAATGCTATGAATTGGCCATGCAATTTTCAAACTTTAAAGACCATAAAATTTCAAAAGTAGGCTTTGGCTGTGCTGGTCTATCCGGCAGTGGTGGAGGGTATGGCTTTGGATTAATCAGTGATAACGAAGCTAATTCATTAGTTCATTCTGCCCTAGATAGGGGAATCAATCTGTTTGATAATGCTCCTATCTATGGTTTTGGTGAGGCGGAAAGGCGACTGGGAATTGCTCTAAGAGACAGAAGGCATGAGGCGATGATTGTTTCCAAGTGTGGAGTTAATTGGCATAAAAATGGACGAGTTGATATGACGAACGATCCAGAAAAATGTCTTGAACAACTCCACGAGAGTCTACAAAGACTTCAAACTGATTACATCGATGTTTATATGGTCCACTGGCCGGATAATAAGTTTTCACTTTCACAAACTCTAGAGCCTCTGCTAAAGGCCAAAAAAGAGGGAAAAATTCTTCATTTAGGATTGAGTAATTTTGGTGATTTTAATAGTGATGAAATTGATTTTATTCAAGGTGAGTCTAACCTTTTTAATCAAAATATATCTCCTCGTTCGAAAAAATTCTCTCAAGCATGGGGAACTTTTGATAAAGGTATTCTCACAGGAAGTGTAAGTGCTGATCGAGTGTTTGAAACCTCAGACTGTCGCAAAAAATCTCCTTGGTGGAAAAAAAGTCAGTGGAGGGAGAAAGTGACTAAAGCTTCTGCTCTTTTTAAGCTTTTGGCCCAGCATAGCGTTGATCCCCTTGCCTTTGCGATTCGATTTAATACTGACTTTAGAGGAATTGATCAAACACTTTGTGGATTTAAAAAAGCCGAACATCTCAAACTTTTAGAAAACCTTTGGTCTCATGAAATTCCAGACTCTTTATATCAAGAGGGTTTGAATATTATTGAAGGCTTTAATGAATAGTCTAGTTTCAGTCATAATTCCGACTTTTAATCGAGCTCACGTTCTTCCTCGTGCTATCGAGAGTGTTCTGTCTCAAACTTATAAAAATATTGAACTCATTGTCGTGGATGATGGATCATCAGATGATACCAAGCTACTAAGTGTGGGAGCTAGATATTTTTATCAAGAAAATAAAGGGGTGAGTGCTGCAAGAAACTTAGGAATAGAAAAAGCTCGTGGTGAATACATCGCTTTTTTAGATTCCGATGATAAGTGGCATCCAGAAAAAATCCAAAAGCAAATTTCATTTTTTAAGAAAAATACTCATTTAAACTTGGTGCATACTAATGAAGTATGGATCCGAAATGGTGTAAAAGTAAATCCTCCAAAAAAATATAAAAAAGACGGTGGAGATCAGTTTTTAAGATGCTTAAATCTCTGTGTTATTTCTCCCTCTACAGTGATGGTAAAAGCCACAATATTTGATCGCTTTGGCGCTTTTAGAGAAGACTATCCGGTGTGTGAGGATTTCGATTTATGGCTTAAGATCACGGCCGTTGAAGAGGTTGGGTTTCTTCCAGAATATTTAATCGACAAATATGGAGGAGATGAGGACCAATTATCATCGAAATATTTTGCCATGGACTACTGGAGAATAAAATCACTTAAAGACATTTTTGATAAGCACTCCGATCAAAAATATATCGATTCTACGAAAATTAACGAGGTGATAAAAACGATACAGTCAAAAAGTCGAGTTCTTCTCAAAGGCTATATCAAACACAATAACCTCAAACATTTTGACGAAATCAATTCTATACTTCGTGAGATAGACGCCGTTTCGCCGGTCGATAATACATCCTTGGACTAAAATCATTAAAATCTGAGATCTTTGTCATATAAATACAGGCGTAGCGGTCAACTTGCTCAGAGAAAAAGCTAGGCTCAGCACCAGCTCTCATTATTTCACCCCATGTTGGATTGAAGTGGGATTCATAGTTTCTAATAAGCTTTCCAAGTGATTTATCTATCTTTTCGATTTCATCAAATTTTTCATGAACATGGTCTTTATCAACTTTCTTTTTAAACTCATACTCATCAGCGTAAAGATTATCGATTTCTCTTTCAAGAGTAATCTTTTTTTCCATAAGTTCGTCAATCTCGATACTTATGCTCTTTGTACTTTTGTAAGCCGCAACTTCATCAGAAAGTTCCTCAATAACGAGGGCCGTTCTCCAGGCACAAGCTTTTTTAAGTTTTAAAATATCACCATAAATATGGTCACCCAGGTAGAGTATTTCACTTTCTGCAATACCCATGTCTTGTTGAAGCTTTACCCCGTAGCCACCTTGATAGATACCCGGAACAAGTTTTTTGTCATAGTTTTGTAAAAGACCATTGTCATCTTCAACGGATAAAAAGTGTAACTTATCGGTAAAAAAGCGTGGTTTCATCGCCAGTGTAACTGTTATCTCAAACAGATCTTTCCACGTTTGCCCCTGTGGCATAAATGGATCGATACAATAATCGAGTAGAGCTTTGGTATAGGCGAATCCTGAGTTTGTGATGACCCATAATTTCTTATCATACTGCTTAAAGCGTAAAAGTGCGTCGACAACCTCTTTTTCTTTGATAACGTATTTTTCTAGATTGGCTTTAACCACTTCTTTTATTGATCCATCTCGGTGGGCGATGTCTACACAATTGAGAACATCACTGGCCATCTCGCCGTAGGTTGGAAGTTCTATATCGTTACTAGCATCTTTGAGATCAACCAGCTGCGAATAGATAACAACAAAAGCGATACTAAAAGCGGTATCAACGGAGAGGTATCTATCTTCTCGAAGATCAATGTTTTGGCTTCCGTAAAGTTCCATTTGGTCTTTATAAGAGAACACTTTAGAGCCATGGTAAGAGTGTTTAATTTTACTATAAAGTGAAACCTTTAAAACATTCCCATTATCTTTATCAATAATAAGTCCTCTAATTGCTTTTTCAAAATCGAACTTAAACTTTTTTACTACGGTGGGGTATTTGTGATCGTTTATAAGCTTCTCAATCGTAATATCGAAAACTAGCTTTTCAAATTCTTCTGTATGGTATCTTACTAAAGTGTGATCCATATCAAAGCCGATAACTTTGATATGTTTCATATTGAGCACTCTATTGACATAAATTGACATTTTTTATTCCTTGGTTTGACCGTGGATCTTCTCGAATTTTAGACATTTAGTCAATAATTTGAGTTGAGTTGCTGCTGTGCATTTCTAAAATTCACTAACGTGTTTAAGCTTTTGATGGCATAATTTAGATATGTTTGAACGATTAAAAAAAATTAAGGGTTATGCATTCGATCTTGATGGAACTATTGTCGATTCAAAACTGGACTTCACTCGTATGAGAAGTGAACTCAATTTTCCACAAGATGTTGGAATTTTAGAGCACTTAGATAATATTGAATGTGAAATTGAAAAACAAAAGGCTTGGGATGTGGTCAATAATCATGAAATGATTGGGGCACAAAACGCTTTGTTAATCGATGGGATTACGGACTTAATAAATTATCTTAAACAAAATAATATTCCCACAGGTATTTTAACGAGAAATAGTAATGAAGTCGCTCATATTTCGTTGAGTAAATTTAATCTTGAATTCGATATTGTCTTATCTCGTGATGATTGTTTGGCCAAGCCAAATCCTGAGGGGTTAGAGATCATGGCAAAAAAATGGGGAATTGATACCAGTGAGATCGTATTTATTGGCGATCATCTATTTGATATTGAGACAGCCATCAATGCTAATTCTTTTCCCATTATGTACGATCCCATGCAAAGACACCCAGAGAGTTCAGATTATTTAAAGATCAAATGCTACCGAGAATTTCTTAAAGCTGTTTGAAGTCTTTAAAGAGCGAATGAAGATCGATTGAGACACCAATTTTTGTCAGCATAAAATAGACTCCACTAATTTTTCTATCGATAAATATATTTTCATGGGGAAGTCGATGGAATTTTATTTTTGTCTGTAACTCCTTAACTCGACTCATCACCTGCTTTAAGATATCGGATTCTTTCCAGTTGTAAAGACCTGGTTGAAGGGGAGTAGAGATGAGTTCTATGTATTCCCAAAAATAGTCTAAGTCAGTATTTTCAAGATCTATTGCACCATTTTCTTTGAGTGCTTGGAAAAGCTTTTCGCGGTCTCTAAGAAAAAGAGAGTCGATAAGAGACATATAAAGTTCGTCTTCTATCTCCTTGGTTGCACCAAAGTCAATGAGGACCCAACGTCCATCTTTGATAAAGTAATTTCCAGCATGGGCATCGCTTTGAAGGATTTTCCAGTGGTAGATCTCTTTTAGAAAGAGAGTGAAAAAATCTTTGGCCAATTTTATTTTTTCAGCCTCACTGGCACCTTCAAGATACTCATCAACACTAGGTGCATCTATAAATTCAAGAGCAAGTGTCTTTTTATTACTGTATTCCAAATAGACTTTTGGCACATAGAACATTGGGTGAGCTATTTCTTTAAAGCGAATCGTGTTTTTCGCCTCTGTCTCGTAATCCATTTCATTGAGAAGCATCTTTTTAATCTCAAGAAAGACTTCATCGAAGTCATAAGATTTTGGGACGACCTTAAGGAGAGAGAGAATCTTTCTTAAAATCCAAAGATCTGTATCGATGAGTTTTTCAACATTTTTATACTGTACTTTTAAAACCAGTTTTTCCCCAGAGGCGGTGGTTGCACTGTGAACTTGCCCTATGGAAGCTGCGGCGATTGCATCGGGATTAATAGTGAGATTTTCTAAGGCATTTTTAGGAATTTGTTTTTTTATAATCTCAAAGTCTAGATAGCTGGTTTGATTTTGAAGTTCAGTCAAAAGATGACTAAACTCTTTTGGTAAAAGGTCTTGTGAATACATCGATAGCATTTGTCCGGCTTTTAACAAACTTCCCTTGAGTTCACCTAACTCATTCTTTAGGAGATCTCCACGTTTAAAGATACTTTCGATTATTTTATCGGAAACTTCTTCTTTTTTAGAAAGGTAGAGATCTTTGCCAAGCTTTGAGGCCATCTTTGCAAAAGCTAAGTTTCTAGAAAAAAGACCCGTCTTTAACTTATTGAGCTTTTTCATTTTTTTCCTTAAAGGGGAGATATTTTTTTAAATTCTCAATTTCATTGATCGTGTTTTTATTTTGGTCGTTTATATAGTCTTTGATAGGCCCAAAGAGATCAGCTCTTTTGATGTGGTGAGCTGACTTAATGACAACAGGAGTGAATCCTCTCCAAAGCTTTTGTTCTCCCTGTGCACCGGCTTCAAAAAGCGGGAGATTCTTTTTAAAAATATAATCAAGCCCTCGGTAATAACACATCTCAAAATGAAGAAAAGGGTAGAGGTGCTCGATACTTGGATCAATTCCCCAATAGCGACCGTATAGGGCCTTTGAAGATTCAAAAAAAAGACTCATGGCAATTATTTTTTGATCTAGCCGTGCAACTAAAATTTTAACATTGGTAAGATAACCTAGATCCATAAAAAAGGCTCGATTTAGATAAGCCTGAGATTGCTTTTTTGCAATGGTAGAGATGTACAAAAGATAAATCTCATCCAATTGGGCCTCACTATAGTCGCTGAGCCATTCAATTTCAACTTTGGAGTGAGCAACCTTTAGCCTCTCTTTTTTTATCATTTTGCGTCGACCCTTTTTTAAGTCTTCTAAAAAGGCATCAAAGGATTCCCACTTGTTAATAAAGTGGTATTGAATGGTCTTCATAATTTTAAAATTTAGACTTTTGAGTATTTCTTCTTCTTCATCGGAGATGAAAAGGTAGTGTTCTCCTGAAAGAGCGGGTTGTTGTTGGTAAAAGTCAAAACTATCTTGGAAGAGTTGAGGACAATTTTCTCCGATAATTTTTGGAGCATTAACTGGGGTAAAAGGTGTGCAGTGAACTAGTTTTGGGTAGTAATTTATGCCAAAACGAGCATAAAAATTCGCCCAAGCCCAATCAAAAATAAATTCACCGTAGCTGTGACTTTTGATAAAACCAGGTAAAACCGATTTTTCTCGACTAAAATAGATGGGGTCCCAACCTGTTTGACCAGTGAGAAGATTGCATCTTTCTAGGTGTTGATAAAATAACTTATTGGAGAAGCAGTGGTTTGAGTTCACGACTATGTCCGGAAAAGACTTTTCCATTTTCATAATCTCATAGTACAGCAAACTATGGGCTTCGAGCAAATGCCTTTACTTCTACAGTGGTTGTACGCTGTGGATCTAGTGGGAGGGCTTGGTTATTGTAAACCAGAGGTATGATAAATAGGTGTCCTGTAATGGGGGAGACAACTGTGGGATCATACTGGACCACAACGGAACAACTTTCATTAATATCTAGGACGAGAGAATTTTGGCAAGTGTTCGAAAGAATATTAAACTGAGCTAAAGAGTCAACTGTTGTCATCGACGAAATCACCGCTTTTTCAGTCCCTTCATTTTTGAAGGTAATTTCCCCTTGTAATGTCGCTGAAGTTATAGCGACGATGGCGGAGCCAAAATTATTGAGGTTAAAAAGTGTTGAAATAAGTGCGTTGTCAGAATAGGCATTAATCTGTGGGGATTGCATAACGGCAAAGCCTTTGAGGGCAAGATCGCTATTTGTGAGAAGCTGTCCTTGTCTTATAAGCAGTCTCAGTGAGCTTTGATGACTCGAATCTGGAGGAGTCATAGAGGCCAATTTTGGTGAATAGGTTATGTCTATGAGACAACTTTCTCCAGGGGGAATAACGCCTGAACATGTTCCATTTTGACCTGGGAATCCACCACTATAGCTAAAATGAACACCATCGTCACCAAAGAATGATGCTTGCTCAATTTGCATATTGACTGTCGAATTATTTTGGATCGTGAGAAGTCTCGACAGTGTTTCTGCTTGATTTGCACTCAGTGGTGACGAGTTGTCATTAAACTCAATAACTGAACTTATGGGATTTCCACCTAAAGTAAAGTCTAGATCTTTTAAAGCTCTTATAGAATAAGCCCTAAAGTTTATAGCACTTTGCTTCGCTCCAACCACATCGTTGTAGGTCATATTTAAAGTGTAGTCCTTCCCATTGGGGTACGATTGAGTCGGAGTATAGATGAGATCAATTTCACAGGAGGCCAAAGAAGACAAGCTTGGAGAACAGGTATCGGAAGTGATAGTAAACTCGCTCAGTGATAAAATATTAGTTTCAATATTTAAAGCCTCACCATCACCATTATTTTTTATCCGAATTGTTATCGTCTTTGAGTTGTAAACTCCTAAATCATTATCGAATTCAAGTGGCGTGCTTTGAGTATTTATACTAACAAGTGGAGCATCTAGGAAAAGAATACTTGCTTGGTCAAAAGCAAAGTCCACTATAGAGAAGTCTGTAGAACTTGAAGAAAGTGGAGTTCCCAATTGTCCAAAATTATTTGAACCTCGACAGAACACTTCTCCTGTCTTTGAAATACCACAGTCGTGAGAGTGACCAACATGATAGTTTTCAAATTTTAAATTTGTCATAATTTTTTCAACACCGTTTTGACCATTTCCAAAACAGAAGACCTCATTGTCAGTATTAGTGATACAGGTCTTGTCATTTCCAGAAGAAACAGTTGAAAAGCTTGAAGAATCAGCTATTTGTTTTGGAGTAAAGGAGTCTATCTGTGTGGCATCACCGAGTTTGTTTTTTTGTCCGTCTCCGAAGCATAAAACTTGTGATGTTGTCTCTTGAATAAAACAGCTTGTATTAGTTCCCAGAGACAATTGAGTTGATTCAAATGTTGGAACTGTCACAGGATCAGCGTAGAATTGATTGTTGGGGTTACCAAAGTCGCTGCCAGATTGTCCTGAAAAATTTTGACCAAAGCAGCTAATGGAACCGGTACTGTTTGTCACACAACTGTGAGCACCACCTAAGGAGATATCGACAATATTAGTTAAAGGACCAAGTTGGCCGGTTTGTGCAGCCTCAATATTTGTACCAAAAGCAAGATCTCCAACCTGGCCGTGTGAGTTGCTACCAAAGCATAAAAGATTCCCTAGTGAATTAATTCCACAGTTATGATTGTCTCCAGACGTCAAAAAGGTAAAGTTTTGTCCTGACTCTGTAAGAGTTGGAGTTGAATAAATATTTGTTGTCGTCTGTGGAAGTCCGACTTGAGAAAACTTATTATCACCAGAACACCAAACATCTCCAGATGTATCAAGGTGACAGGTATGGTTTAGACCAGTGGATACACTTTGAGTGTCTATGGGAAGTGAAACTTTCTTTGGAGTCTTTTCAAAATTACTCACTGTCCCTAGACCAAGTTGGCCTTTATGGTTTCTTCCAAAGCAATATGTTTCGCCGTCATAGAAGTGAACACAACTATGATGAAGGCCCAGTGCTATTTGTTTTACTTCTTTGTATTCGTATTCGATTTGATTAGAACAACTACTTATATTTCCCGCAGTGTCTTCTAGCTTGGCAGACAGCTGATAATTGTCTCCATTTGGAAGTGAGATGTTAAAGTTCTCGGTATCATCCGTAACCTGAGCTGTTAAAAGAGGGGCTCCCGAGCAGCTGGTGTAGGGGAATATTTGAACAGTTGTTCCGACCTCAAGACCAGAACCTTCAATTGTTAATTCCTTTCGCTCTCCAATTGGCGGATAGTTCACAAGTGTTGGAACACCACCGACTAAAGCAGACTTTTTAGTTTTATTGGTAAGAACTGGAGTCTGTGGAGCACCAATATCATAGTAGTAGGTAAGATTGGAGTTAATACAATTTGAATTGTTTTGGAAAAGATAATTTCCTGCTCGGTCTCTTATTTTATAATAAAGAGTATAACTTCTGTCTGAGATAAAAGTTGAGAAGTTAAAACTCACACTTAAATTATTTGTGACAGAGTATCCCGATGTAAAGCCACCGATAGTACAACTACTGTTGGTATAGAGTCTAACTTCTAAATCACTTTCAGAGTTTTGAAAATCCAAGTCAATAATAGTTTCGCGGTCTATAGCATCGTTTCCATTGAAGGCAATTGAGCTTGGAAGTGAAGGTGCCGTGGTATCGTAAAGATATGAGCTTGCAGCGCTTAGACAAGTTGATCCCATCTGAGTTTTAATATTTCCGGCTCTATCTTCAATCCTATAGTAAAAATCATATTGGCCATCATCGGGAAGATCTTTTGTTGGAATCAAAAGAGCACTTGATCCATTTGCATTAATCTGTCCAAGTTTAAATGAACAGGTTAGATCAGAGAAAAGAGTAAGTTTATCTCCGGATTCGATACCAAAAATTGAAAAACTCGGTCTGGGGTTAATTCCCACAGACTGAGAGGTTGAGACAGACAAAGGACCCAAAGGTGGCATATTATCAATTGTATAAAATGCTTTTGTATAGAGGCATCCGCTTTTTTTAAAATCAATATCAACGACTCGAAAGTAAAAGACAATGGTTTGATCTCCTGAGAAATTAAAATTAAATCTGGTCACTTTGCCCAAGACAGTTTTGGTCTCAAGTTCATTTTCACATTGAGAGTCTGAATAAATACTTAGCTTTGTTCCAGTTTGTGTATTAAGTGCCACTAATGTCGTAGAGGTATTGGTGGAGTAGCTCACAGATGGGTCCAAAGAGAACTGAAGTTGAGAGCCAATACTATCGAGCTGTTCTTTTTGGGTAGTACCGTCAACAACCTTTTGCTGATTACACCCAACGATGAATAGAAGTAAGATAAGTATTTTGGTCAAGTAATCCCCTTTAAACCATTATACCACCTTGTCGGAATTTAAATATTTTTTATTAATTAAAGGGGGACATAAATTTAGTTGCTTAGAAGCTCTTTTGTCTCTTTTACTAGTTTATTTAAAGAGTCTATGCTTCCTGCTTCATCTAGAAGATAAAGCTTTGCATGAAAGCCCAGTTGAACTGGAAAAAATGTATTGAAGGATATTTTCGTATTGGGCTCTAATTTTTGTTCATTAATAAATGAACCGTTTGTTGCCCCCAGATCTTTAACGAAATATTCTCCGTTTTCGAAGATAACCTCAAGGTGATTCCTTGAAACTCCTTCGGCCGTAAGAGGAATATCATTTTTATCAGATCTACCAATTGTGATGGTTTTTGTGTCTTCAAATTTATAGTAATAGTCTTTGTCTGCGTTATTAACTTTTAAATACATTTTCCCTACCTTTGCCCTATTTTATCAAATTTTTTTGAATTCACAAACAGAAGGATTTACCATTTTTAGATAATCTTCCATTCTTATCCGAACCTTTTTGTCGGTAATTGCTGCGTTAAAACAAATGAATTCATTCAAAAGAAGTTCCTCGTCAATATAGTGATCCACATCTAGTAGGGGTCTACCAAAAGGGGGAAGGCTTCCTGAGACAACCCCCGCCTTTGCTAATAATTCCTCATCTGTGGCAATTCTGAGTTTTTGTGAATTTAAAATTTTTCGAATTTTTTTATTGTCCGTTTTCCGATCTCCTCTAATGGTGAAAAGGCGAAAGCCTTCTTTGTCTTTAAGGAGGAGGCTTTTTCCAGAGAGTTTTGGATCTCTTTGAAATTGAGTCTCGACAGTAATTTGAAGTCTATTGAACTGTTCAATAATTTTGTTATAAAAAATTTCAGCTTGAGTCATTTTGATAAATTATCTTAAAATTTTCAGTCTTGCCAATTTAAATGGGCAGAACTTTTCCAACTATCAATTAGTTATGTTTTCTAGTGTTGATTAAACAACATCTTTTTAGCAATGACTTAGAATAGTTAAGAAACATTAATGGAAGGAAAAAATGAAAAATCTCAGAGATTTATTGTCGAATCAATCAGGTGTCTCTTTAATTGAAGTTACGGCGGCTGCTGCTATCTCAGTTATTATTTCATTGGGAATTATGAAAACAAATGAAACTGGTCAAAAGGGGATGACGAAAGTCACCACAGACTTAGATATAAAACTTTGGCAGGTTAATAACCTAATGAGATATTTAGGAGACCCCGAGACATGTCGTTTAAACTTTCCTGGAAATGTTAATAATATTCAAACGAGAACGGATATTATCGATAAAGATGGAAATGCTGTCTTCACCTCTGGTCAGCTGCTTGACGGTACATCGGGTTCTTGGCAACTTGCAGAAGCCTCAGACCCTGGGGTTGATAATATCGTCGCCCTTTCTTCTTTTTCAGAAGATAGTGTGGGCTCTCTCAATGGTCGGTGTACGCTTTCTATCTATGTAAGAAGAACCAAAAAAGCCTTTGGTAATGATATTAAAAAACTCAATATACCTGCTATATGTTCTAAAAGGACAGATGATACCTTGGCTTCTTGTACCATAACATCTGACGGCTCGGATACAATGTGGATGCAACAGGTCGCAACAGGAACTGAGGCTGGATATATTTTCAATAATGGCAATGTGGTTGTGGGAGATAAGAACCAAATTATTAAATCGAAATTTGAAGTCACTGGAAATAGTGGACTCGATTTTCCCTCAGCCGGTACCGGTGTAAAAACCTCAATGAGAATAACCAACCTTGGAGATGCCTTTGTTTTTGCTGATAACGAAGCTCTCTATGCTGACTCTGATGGATGTTTTAATATCTCAAGCGCAAGTGATGGAACGAAGCTTGATTCTGGGTTAAAGCACTGTGCGACAGGGACATCCAATACTGTAAGTATCTCCTCGACCATGGCCAATTTTTCTGCAAACTCTCTGAACTCAGTCATATTAGGGGGCTCAGATGCTTCTGTTTCGGGAAGTTACTCATTAGCCGCTGGTCAAAATGTTAATGCATTAGCTGCAAACTCGCATGCGATCGGTTCAGGTGTAGAGGTTGCCCATAGTAAGTCAATGGTTGTGGGATCTTCCACTGGTCTTTCTGTTTATCGCTCGACAACAACAAATCAATTTACCGCTCTTTTTGATAATGGCTTTAGATTTATTACAGGGCCCACGGCTTCTGATATTTTAGAAATTGACAGCGGCGGTAGTCTTCGAACAGAGAAAAGTATTGTGGCAAACGGTGGGGTCAAGCTTGGCGATGTTGCGACGGCTTGTTCGGCAAGTATAGAGGGGACAACTCGTTATAATTCGACAGACAAGCAACTTGAATTTTGTGATGGTACCTCTTGGAAAAGTCCAGGTGGTGGAGAACAAATATACTCTGAGTTCACTAGACTTATTGCTTTTCAGCTTAACTATGACGGAACAAATTGGTCTGTGGGTGGGACAAAAGTCATGATGACAAAAGATGAAAGTGACCTTGGTCAATCGGTTGTTGTTGCAGCTCAAGGGCGAGTCAGTGGGGCTCACTTTAGACTTCGAGTAAGTTTTAGAAGTTACTTTATGGATTCATCTGAAATCGTTTCAGCTGTTTATGTCAACAAGGCGGGTACTCCAATTAAAATGCTCGTTGCTGATCAAGATGGAAACAATACTATTGAGATAAAAGCTTCGGATGATGCTTCTTGGAATGACTTTCAAAGTGGAGACTCAATAAACTTTATTCAAGGAACTCCAAGAATGTAAAGTTTGTAAATACAATTAAGTTTTTCTTTAAAACATCCGATTAAAGATAAAACTCAAAATGCCAATTTTATGAGGATGCTACTTTTTACTTATCAGTAACTTAGCTCTTTGTAGGGGATAAATTTAACCAAAATTTGCATGTGGGTTACAATATTCAAAGATACACGCAAGGAATCTTTAAATGAAAAACTTTAAAAAATTACTTTCAAACCAGTCAGGTGTTTCTCTTATTGAGGTAACGGCAGCTGCCGCGATCTCAGTCATTATTTCTTTAGGGATAATGAAGACCAATCAGACTGGTCAAAAAGGTTTAAACAAAGTAGCTAGTGATATTGATTTAAGAATGTGGCAACAAACCGAACTTATGCCAATACTTAGTGGAGCCGATTCTTGTACTCAAGTTTTAGGTGGTTCCGGCACGTCACTAGTTTCTGCTAGAGATGTATCTATATATGGTGTGACGAGAGATTCCCAAGGTGGAGTTATTGGTTCAAGCTCTAGAGAAGTTGCCCTCGTTGGAAAGTCTCTAGGTCCTCATTTGGAGATCACCAGTGTAAGACATCAAGCTTATGACGATTCAGATGGAGGATCAGTCGGTGACTGTCCTCTGCAGATACAAGTTTCTAGGAAAAATAGTGAATCTAGTTTTGGAGCTGACTCGAGAACAATCACTATTCCTCTGAAATGTAGAGTTGATAATCCTGGTACCACTCAAAACTTGATGTCTTGCCAAGCTTCAGGCGGTGTTCAAGATAGTTTATGGTCGCATGCTTACTCTGCAACTCCTGAGTATATAGCAAGCACTAGGAACGTTTTAATAGGTGCAAGTTTAAACCCTTCTCTTGGTAAATTACAAATCAGTGAAGCTGCTCCAACTAATTGGCTTGGATCTGGAATAGATACAGCTTTAAGAATTGAAAATATAAATGAAGGTATTCAAATTGGTCCAAACATCATGATGACTGAAGATGCAAACAATTGTTTTGTACTCTTTAATGGATCAAATGGTAATGCCAATAGGGGGTTTGAAAGTTGTAATAATTTGTCTCAATCAAATTTTCTGACATCTATTCGGTCTGGTGGGACGATTGGTGGTGTCGGCGCAGACGGTGTTGCTATAAATTCTAGAAATGCAAATTTCATAAGCGGGACTAAGTCAGTAGCAATAGCAGCTAATGACTCTAGTATAGAAGGTGGGTATAATCTTGTTTCAGGGCAAAATGTTTCAATAGTTGGTGAGCACAACCATGCTTTTGGATCGGGGATTGCTATTAACAATAATCAATCTTTTATGGCTGGTGTAGGGATTGGTTCTACCAATACTGCTTTAAGTATTCAAGCTTCCACTGGAGATAGACAATTTACTGGAGCTTTTGCAGGCGGGTATCGCTTCGCAATGGGTGCATCAAATAGTGGCAGTAACTTCTATTTGTCAAAAACTACTGTTGATAGTGGGTCGATTGCAACTTTTGATGGAGAGTTAAAAGTTAAAGGTTCGCTTCACGTAGATCAATACTTTACTGATGTTACCTTATCTTCATTTTCAGGTTCAGCTGGTGGAGCAAATGGTATTGTTTGTTCTAATGGTGGAGGAAGTCAGTATACAGATTGTTATTGTTCAAATCCTAACTTTAGATTGATATCAGGTGGCCCAGTTGCAACGGGGTTTAGTGCTCAACATATAAGAGAATCGAGACCTGTGAGTTTAACAACCTATAGAGTTAGCTGCCACTCAGGTACAACTGCTGTATCTTGCCAAGGATTTAGTGGAATTTGTGCTAGAATTAAAGACAACCTTTAATAACTAGTTGAATTAAAATTTGAGTAGCTTATACTTATAATATGTACTTAAAGCTAGAAATTAACGGCGAAGAATCCCTTCATCCCTTTGAAGGGATGAAGTCCGTTAGTATCGGGAAGTCTGATCAATGTGATCTAGTAATCAATGATCAATCTATCTCAAGACTACATGCAAAAGTAATATCTAAAGGTGGAGAGTACTACTTTGTTGATATGGGCTCTAAAGAGGGATCATATCTCAATGAACAGATGCTCAAGCCAAAAGCTGGTACTCCTTTTAATACTTTTTTTCCTATAAGACTTGGAACCCATGTTCTTCTCTATCTATTAGATGAAGAAATTCCTGTTGATGAGGACGAAGAAGACGAGAGCGCTCCTGAAAGTGCTCCTGAGAAGAAGATTAACAAAAATATTTATATTCCAGACTCAGCTGGAACTGTGACTCAAGACGCTTCTCGAATCCTTGAAAAAGAAGCTCCAACAGAGAGAGTTGAGAGAAAAAGAAAAAGAAACGCCAAAAGACCAGTGAAGGTTGCCAAGAAAGCCGATCGGAATCAGCAGATTTTAATTTTCCTTCTCTTTGTTATCATCGGCTCGTTTTTTTACTACAAACATTATAAAGAAGAGCAAGATAAAATTCTTCAAGCCACCATTGCAAAGCAAAAACTTGAAGCACAAAAACTAGTAGAGCTTAATCAGCAAAAAGCCATTGAGGAAGCCAAAGAAAAAAAACTGCTAAAAGAGGAAAAAATAGAAAAGATTCAAGACTCTTTAGGCCTCTACGTTCTTGCTGACAAATGTCTAATTGAGATTGAGAAAAATCTTTGTAAAAGCTTTAAAGACTTTAAATCTCGAAATTTTAAAGAAGGGTATGCCAAGTATATCGATACATTGTCTTTAACTATTATTGAGAAATCTTCCACTGAATTTATTAAAAATCTTAATACGCCCTATGAAAAAGAAGAGATCGCTACAGTCATAAAAATGGCAAAAATGCAGATGGGATCACGGTATCACCGAGGCTATTTCGTTAATAAGCTTGGGATGAGATTACAAAAAGCAGAGGAAATTAAAAACTTTGGACGGTATATAATTCTTTTGGATTTTATTTTGTCAGGTGGTCCTGAAGCCTTGCAGACTATACCTCAGGATGCTGACATCAAAACCTTCTATATTTTAGGAGTTGAAAAAGGTGAGATTCAAAGCTTTATCAAGACGTCAGTGGAAAAAGCCAAAGCCCTTAAAAAAGAGAAATTTTCTTTCGCTATTAAAGCCCTTCTTAATAGTGGCATAACAAGCGAATTAGATAAGGCTATAAAGTCTTTAGAAATTCAATAAGGTCTAGCTTCTCATCTTCGGTCATTTTTTCCTGTCCATTTGAATCAACAAGCATTGAAGTGTGACCCGTATTAGAGAGACCTCTGATTTTTGTATTATAACGATATTTTCTTTTACTCTTAAATGGCTCTTTTATTTTGCTTGGGTGAGGGTATCCATTTTTTACAAAATCAAAATCCGTTTTAGGATCAATACTTTCCACAGCGATATAGCTTTTTGGCCTCTTAAAATCTGGAGTTATGACATCGTAAAGTGTCGGTGCCGAGTTATTATGAAAGTACGGCCACCGTGCCCATATTCCAACGAGTGGAGGAGGAACATATCCTTTTTGCGCCTTAACGACGGTCTTGATACTTTTAGATATTTTTAAATTATTTAGATCATCAGCGAAATACTTCATTCCCTCGTAGCGCAGGGGATCTGTTCCTACGTCGATCACTGGAGTTGTTTTATGATACCAAACTTTTGTGGTGGCGATGGCCTTTTCATAGTCTTCAGTTTCATCCCATCCTTTGGTATAGACACCGTGACAGCCTGAACAAGTCTTTAAGAAAAGTTTCTCACCTCTTTGAGCTCGATCAATTTTAATTCTTCTTGGAAAAAACTCGTTATACTTGGGTGCTTCTGTGTTGAAAACATAACTGGTCAATTCATCGACTTTATTTTTATTATCGACAAGCCAGTTCTCAAGTTTTTTAAGATCAACACCTCGGCCAATTTCATTCCATAAAAAGTTCGTGTGGATGGGATTTCCAGAAATAATGGAGCCATCACTTAGCCATTTGGTTTTGTATTTTGTGTTCCACCAAACTGCAGGTTTTGAATCTGCAGGATTCTTATCAAAACCACTGGCCCTTGGTCGCCTTTGATATTTTGAACTAAAGGTCGCGTATTCGTCTTGATTTCTTTTGGCCAAAGAAAGTCCTACTTGAGCTAAGGAAGTATCCAGTCCAAGAACAATGGGCTTCTTTATGCCAATAGCCTTAATTGCAGCTTTTGATTCTTTAAATAATTTCATCTCATCATCACTTGCACCAATGACAGAGCGGTAGAGGAGAGCAGGTGTGTTTTTTAAAATTTTTTGGCCAAGGTGAAAAAACTCATTGGCCCTTGGAAATCTATTTGTGAGACCCACAATCTTTTTTCCAAACAGGTTGGCACTATGGCAAGCGGCACAGCTAAAGGTGAGGCCTCGGGCATTTTCTTTTCCAAAAATAGTTGCTCCCATAGATTCACTTTCTAGACTTCCCATATTGGGAATAAGATTTGGTCCTCTTTGAATTTCATACTCCGGGTACTGATGAAGACCTATTTGATTATAGAGATCACCAATATTTCTAAAAGAAGTCAGCTCTTTTGCTATAGAGTAGAAAAATCGTCTAAGGGGACTATTGGTTTCTGAATTAAAAAATTTCTTTAATGAGGCGTAGGGTATTTGTAAAGGAGTGACCTCAACGGGATAGGATAAGACATGTCGTCCCCCTTCTTCGAGGTAGGTAGCGAGCTCATTATCAGTAAGTTTATAGATGTTTTGTCTGTTTCCATTTTTTAAGCAAACTTTATGCCCATTATGTTCATTACATCTCTCCACACCTGGCAAAGTAGCGTTCATCGTCCAATCTTGCGAGTAAACATTTTTTATTGTAACGAGGCTAAAAATTGCCACGATATAAAGCACTGTTTTCATTGAAATCTCCATCTATGTAGATGAAATCATGTCAATTTCGTACCATTACTGTCAACTTAAATTAAATATCATCTGCGGGTCGTTAAGTTTTGAAAATCGTGGGGATATTGGATTTTGTAAAATTTCCGGATTTATTTAATATCGGGCTCAATGTACACTCATATTCAAGATTAAAGGGGTTTTAGTTGCTTTTGACCTCTTTAGTGCCTCCCAGTAATAAATGGCTTCTTAGGGAGCCATTTATTGCTAAGGTTTCCCTTCTAAATCGAATTCATCGCACTTTTAAATTGCTTAACACTAAATGGGACATTCAAGTAGGCATCCGCTCCGGCTTTGGATTTTTGATGGGCAGAAGCCTTATCTGGTGTCAGCCCTTTGGCGACGATAACCGTTTTAGCATTTGGAAATTTAGCTTTAATTTGCGTTGTGAGCTGATTGACCGCTTTAGGAGCAGCACTATAGTTAAAGAGGATTTTAACGGCATCACCACTTTGTAAAATGCCATTGAGATCCTTTAGTTCTTTGATGACTTTGAACTCAAACCCCTCTGTAGGAAGCTTTGGAACGAGTTTTGAGAAGTATGTTGAAGAGTAGTCAAAAAAGACAATTTGATCATCTTCAGAGATTTCATCTTCCAAAGACAACTCATCGCTATCAATTTCAGTTGATCCAGTATCATCGTGAATAGCGAATTCAATTTCTTGATCGATGGCTTCATTGACGTTTTTCTTTTGCGCTAATTCTTCTTTTAGAGCAGAAATATCTAAAACAACTGTTGGCTTATCGTCTTCTTCATTACTCATTTGATTACCTTCTAGGATGTATGTAGCGGTAATTATAGCAGATAAAATCCGTATAATAAAATTTGTTTAAGCATTTTCATTAAAGATTTATGAAAATAGTCCGATAAACACAGTAGGGAATAGTCCCTAATTTCAGTTTATGCTGAGTAGACGAAGAGGAATGCCTTGGCGATCGAAGACTTGGACCTCGTTTTTGAGGAAGAAGAAATTGAAAAGAGTGATGCAATCGATGTTGATGTCGATCTGGATTTCTCTGCGCACGTAAAAAAGGATGCCGGTGGTGGTGAGGCGAAGCCTTCTCCAAAAGCCGCTCCAGCGATACCAAAACCAACTCCAGTGCCTCATGTGGCACAGGTTCCAAAGGCTGTGCCTTCAAACGTAAAAAACATCTCAGACGCTCAAAGAACCAGACCCGTGGCTCAGGCGAAGCCTCAGTCTCAAACACAACCCGCGCAGAACCCAAGACCGGTAGATGAGTCCTATGCCGATGAATTAGATATGCTCAGAGATGAGATCGCAGAACTTCGTTCTCAAGTGTCAAAGGTTCAAAATGCAGCAGATGTTAAAGTTGCGGTGGCAGAGGCCAAGACAGAATTTCTTGTGCAATACATTACCGATGCGAAATTAATGGATCATCAAGTCAATCAAATGCTTTCGAGAATTCATAAGAAAGTTCCGGCTTTAAAAAACGAAGTTCTCACTATTAAGAAATATATTTCAGAGTTTTTGGCCAAGACCAAGAAGTAATTTATTTGTCACTATATCTGGTAGTGAGATAAACAGAAATCACAATAACAATTAATCCGCAAATACTTAAAAGATTCACTGATTCATTGAAAAAGAAAAATCCCATTATCAGGGCATAAGCAGCTGTAAGATAATTAAAGTGAGAGATCTTTGAGGCTTTTTCTAAAAGATAAGCTTTAGTCATATGCACCTGTGCAATCTGAGTAAAGACTCCAATAGTAATGAGTCCAATAAGCTCAGTTGGACTCGGTGTTACCCAAATGGGGATCATCATGGGGATGCATATGGGCAAAGTAACCAGAGGAAAAAAGAAAATGATCAGTTGATGATGAGCATTCCCTTTAAGTTGCCTGATAAAGTTATAAGCGAGTCCAGCAAACAGAGCAGCCGTTAGACCCATTAAAAAATGAGTAAAAGAGACTCTTACATCGGTGCCCTTCATTAGTGCAGCTCCAACGAAACCTAAAAGTAAAAATGGCCATTGTTTTTTATTTGGGTATTCACCAACCATTGGGATCGCCAAGATGACTGTAAATACTGGGGCAAGGTAGAGAATCGTCACAGCTGTGGCCAGTGGCATATTTTGAATAGAATAAAAGTATAAACTTAGTGCAATTGCTCCGGATAAGCCTCTGAAGAAGAGTGTTCTAAAGTGTTTATTGATAATCTTGATCTTTAGTTTTTTGATCATGATATAGGAGAGGATGAGAGTGACAATGGATCTAAAAAAGACAATCTCTATGGCCGGAATATTTGAAAAATATTTAACGCCTGCGTTAATCATTCCAAAGAAAAAGCCCGCGATTAATATATGTTTCACACCTGGTGAAATTTTTGAGAACATAGGGCATCTTACAAAAGGAATTAGATTATGTCTTTAATTGAAAATAAATCAGGGCTCGAATATATAAAACGAGGTGAAAATAATAAGAAAGTTATCTTTATGCTTCATGGATATGGAGCGAGCATGCACGATCTTGCAGGTCTTTATGACGTCATTAAGACTGACCAAAGCTATGACTGGATCTTTCCTAATGGACCACTGGCGATACCCATGGGTGGCATGGAGGGCAGAGCGTGGTTTCCCATCGATATGGAAGAGTTGCAAAAAGCGATGATGACAGGCCAATTTAGATCGTTTGAAGATAAAGAGCCAAAAGACTTTTTCGATATCCTTCCCAAAGTTAAAACCTTTATTGATGAATTAAGTCAAAATTATGATGAAATAATCATTGGAGGATTTTCTCAAGGGGCAATGGTGAGCTCCCACATAACGGGACAGAACTTTGAAAAACAAATCGGTTTGATCTTATTTTCAGGAACACTTCTTTCAAAAGACAGACTCATAGACTGTTTAGAAAACACTAAACCTCTGCCATTTTTCCAAAGTCATGGCAAAATGGACCCCGTTTTAAATTATAATGAAGCCATGAAGTTATTTGAGACTCTAAAGCTATGTCGTTTGCAAGGGGAGTTTGTCTCTTTTGATGGTGCTCATGAAATACCTTATCCAGTCATTTCAAAAGTTGGTAAGTACATAAATAGTTTAGGGTGAATGAAAACCTATTGGCTTTGGTGAGCGTTTATATTACAAACGGCAAAAACAACGGAGCTTTTTATGCGTTTTATACTCTTATCATTGGTTATCGCTAATACTTGCTGGGCTTTTGAGCTTACGTGCAAAGTTATAAATCATGAGGTTATTCAAGGTGAAGCTAAGTATGCTGTTCACGCTCAAACAAAGAAAATAAAGATCTCTCTTAAAAGTGAAGCTTCTGCTTTTGAGCAACAGATCGGTTGTTTAACTGAATCTTTAAAAACTCCCCATTTATCGATGGTAAGCTTTGGAGCGGATAAGCCCAGAGACATCACGTTTTGTGAAACGCAAAACTTCTTAAATTTTGATAAAAAAACAATATCTTATTCAAATTTTAATGATCACGATGTACCAGAAGAGGTGCTAGACCTTTTTAAAGTAGGGAATATCTATTATGGGAAACTACTGTCAAACTGGGACACTAAAGAATCGCTAGAACTTGAGTGCGAGTAGTCTTTTTATTAAGCTGGGTTATCTGAAGGAATATAGAAAAATTCCACACCATCTTTTTCGTGCTTTTCATAAAGGTGTTTCATAAGGTCCTGAACTCCAAATTGCTCAGTGGCATTATGTCCTCCAGCAAAATAGTGCATCTCACTTTCTTTTGCCTCATGCCAGTCGTGCTCGGAGATTTCACCTGTTATATAAGCATCTAAACCATCTCTTTTAGCTTGAATCCAGTCTGAATTGGCCCCGCCAGTAATAATACCTACCGTTTTAATAGTCGCCTCTTTATCATAAGTGCTCACAATAACATTGTGTGAGAGAATATCTTTAAGGGCATTTCCAAAAACGCTGACATTTAAAGGAGTTTTCAGTTTGCCTTTAACTCCCGTTGGACTGCCTTTATGATCCCCAAAAGGTTTCGTGTCGATAAGCTCAAGTCTTCTTGCTAGACCTGCAGCATTTCCAATTTCCATATGAGCATCAAGAGGCAGGTGATAGGACAGTAGATTAATATCATTTTTTATTAAAGGCTTTATTCTCTTTCCAAAAGCTCCGCTAATTGTTCGGACCCCGTGAAATTTCCAAAAAAGTCCGTGGTGAACGATAAGCGCATCTGCTCCAAGGGCGATCGCCTGTTCGATAGAGTAAGCTGTGGCACTAACGGCAAAGGCCACCTTTCTAATTTCTTCTTTGCCTTCAATATGAAGACCATTGGGGCCGTAGTCTTGAAAATCGTATATGTTTAAATATTTATTGAGATATTTTACTAAACTGTCTCTTTTAATCATAAGTCTCTCCTAGGCTTGTTTGTGACTGAGATCTTCCCATTCTTCATAGAGATTCTCTAGCGTCTTTTCCCATTTCTTTTGATCTTCTTGAAGCTTTGCATACTCAGAATTTTTCTCATCAGTCATATTTGAAAAATCAAATTGGGCCAGTGCTGTTTCAAATTTTTCCAGGTTTTTCTCAGCCGTCGCTATTTCTTTTTCAATAACCTTCGATCTCATTTTTTCTTTATTACTCATTTTTACTACTGGAGCCTGTGGCCCAGTTGCAACAACTTGTTCAGTTGTGTCTTCATCATCTTCTTCGACTCCACCCATCTCAGCTTCCATCTCGATGGCCTGAAGATAAGGGGCCACTTGAGTGTATCCACCTCGAAAAACCTCTAGTTTCTTATTGTGGAGAACCCAAGTACTTTTAACAATATTATCTAAGAAAGCCCTGTCGTGAGAGATAATAATAACGGCCCCTTTGTAATCGCGAAGTCTTGATTCTAAAATTTCAATGGTCTCAATATCGAGATCATTTGTCGGCTCATCGAAAACCCAAACATCAGCAACTTCTTTCATAAATAAAGCCAGCTGAAGTCTATTTTTTTCACCACCACTTAAGGTATTTATAGGTCGTCTTATTTCTGTTGATTGAAAAAGGAAGTTCTCCAAATAGGCATTAACATGCTGATTTCTTCCATCGGGGAGATGAACAAAGTCCTGACCATCTCCGATGATTTCAAAAGGTGTCTTATCCAGAGGTAATGAATCTCTATTTTGTGAGAAGACTTTTATATCTAAAGCCTCTGCTCTTTTGATCGTCCCTTTGGTAAACTCAAGCTGACCTCTCAAAAGATTAATCAGAGTTGTCTTTCCCTGGCCATTTTTACCAATGAGGGCAATCTTATCATTTTTAAAAATATTGACAGTGAGATCTATTATAATATCTTTATCAGCATAGGAGAAAGAGGCTTTCTTAATCTCTACCATTTGCTTGGTTTTTCGACCCGAGTGGGCGAGATCTAAGTCAACCGATTTTTTTGCCATAGATTTTAAAGTCGAAATATCGGATTTAAGATTCTCGTAGCCTTCAACTCTTTTTTTACTTCTCGTCCCTCGGGCTTTAATTCCTTGTCTCATCCATGCAAGCTCTCGTCGATGCTGGTTTTCTGCTCTATCCAGGGATTTGAGTCTGTCCTTTTCTTTTTCCACCAGAAATTCCATATACTGCAGATAATTTCCAGAAAAGGGAATAATCTCACCGCGATCGATATGAATAATTTTATTACAAATATTTCCAAGCAGGTATCTGTCGTGAGAGACCATAATAAATGCTTTATTAGAATTCATCATTTCATCTTCAAAGTATTCAATGGTTTCAATATCCAAGTGGTTGGTTGGCTCATCCCAAAGAACTAAAGTTGCGTTGGTTGAAAGTCCCGCGGCCAGAGCTATTTTTCTCTTTTCTCCACCTGAGAGGATAGTGATATCGGTTTTATCTATCAGACCAAACTTTTTGATATAACTTTCATAAACTTGTTCGACTTGCCAGACTCCGCCTGTTGTTAGTTCTTCCAGAAGGATCTCTTGGCGTTTGATATTTTTCTCAAGCTCTATACTTTGAGAGAGTTCACTTTCAATCTTCCAAAGCTTTTTAAAAGTTTCGTGAAGTTTTGGGTAAAAAGCCAAATAAAAGTTATTAATAGTGAGATCGGGGTATTTTTCGACCTCAATATCTTGAGGGATATATAAAATATCGAGTTCAGAGCTTTTATCGTAGATAAACGGAGGCTTCGTGGTATCGGGCTTTGTGATATCCATGATGATTTTGAGCAGGGTACTTTTGCCATGGCCATTGAGACCAATGAGTCCGACTTTATCGCTCGAGCTTAGAGTAAGGTTTCCCTCGGAGAAAAGAATTTTTTGTCCAAAGGCCAAAGATATATTTTGCAGATTCGCCAGTATTGTCATGGCTACATACTAATGTATAATATTAGTATGTTAAATAGATATTTAGTTTTACTTATATTACTGTTTGGTTTAACGCCACGCGCTTTTACTCAAGAAAAAGAAGTTTCAGAGATAAAGACTGAAGTTGAAGAGATTGGGGAGGACTCCTTTGAGCAGATAAAGCTCGATCGTCTTAAAAGAATGCGTAAAGAAATTGTTCAAATAGAGTCTCAAATCTATATGAACAAAAAGAAAATCATGACCGAAGCGGATATGGTTTTAAAATTAAAGCTTGAATCAGAGAACTCTAAACTCTTTAAAGAGTATAACGCAAAACGAATTCTCTTTATTGAAACACTTACCGGACTTTCGATTTTTCACTCAAAAGATGGTGTGACTGAAGAGAAGTCTTTTTCTGAAAACCTCTCCGATATTTTAAGACCGGCACTTTCGGGAATTAAAAGTATTTCTGAAAGACCCCGTCAAATCCAGATGCTGGAAGAGAATATTACCATTTTTAAAGATGAACTCAGTAATGTTGAGCTAGCGATCGAAAAAATAAAAGATTTTAGATCTGACTCTGAATACAAAAGATTTGCAAGGGTCCTCAAAAAGAGTTTGGCCAAGCTTGAGGCTTTAGAAAAAGACTATAAGATAAAACTCGAAGATGCCCAGTTTCAGCTTATAAAGCTTGAAAAGAATAAGGGATCTTTCGTAGGGGTTTTCTCCCAAGTTATTTTTGATTTCTTAAAGACAAAGGGAAAAAACCTTCTGTTATCCATTACAGCTTTTATTCTTATTATTTGGCTTTTGGGAAGAGTAAAAAATAAAGTCATCTCCTTTTTTGTGCAAAGACTTATCAAGTTCTATGGCACCAATGAGCAGAGCTTTTGGTTTGTAAGACCGGTTAAAGTCATTTACTCAGTCTCAAGCTTTTTTCTCGCCCTTTTTGTTGCTCTTATTATTCTCTACATTATGAATGACTGGGTCCTTGTGACCTTTATTCTTTTCACTTTAGGGGCCCTCGTTTGGAGTTCTAAAGAATATTTCCCGATCTTTTTTGAGCAAAGTAAGATCGTCTTAAATCTTGGGGCCATTCGAGAAAACGAAATTGTTATTTTTGAAGAAGTTCCTTGGAGAGTAAAAACTCTTGGCTACTACTGTCGATTAGAAAATCCACTTTTAACAGGTGGAACACTTAGAATTAGTTCAAAAGAGCTTTTGAGTTCCCATTCACGTCCTATTCAAGCTAATGAGCCTTGGTTTCCAACAAAGACAAATGATTGGGTGATTTTAAGAGATGGTCATTTTGGAAAAATTACTTTTCAGTCTCCTGAACAAATTCTAATAAAGCTTATTGGCGGGGCTGTAAAGTTTATTAAAACAGATGAGTTTTTAAAATCCGATCCCGTTAATATCTCAAATGGATTTGGTATCGAACAGGTTATAGGGGTCGATTACTCTCACCAAAGTATAGTTCTCAGTGAAGTTATTCCCAATATTCGAGAATCTATAATTGGATCTTTGAAAGATTATCTAAAAGATGATTACGAAGGCGGAGTGTACGAAGTTCAAGTTGACTTTAAAAACACCGGCGCAAGTTCGCTAGACATTAGGTTCTTTGTGATTTGTGCAGGTTCGCTCGCACCAAAGAAAATGATTTTAGAGAGAAAAATTCAAGCAGCCTTTGTGGAAGTTTGTAATGCCAACGACTATATTATTCCTTTTAGCCAGATGACTGTGCACATGGCCCCTCAAGCCAGTATTAAGTCCAGCGAGGAAGATAGTGACGATCAATAGTGAGCTTTTAAGAATTATAGAAAGTAATTTCTCTGTGGATCTTAAAGATGGGCAGCTGGATACGGAAAGTGCCTTTTTAAATCATCTTCAGTTAAAGCTATCTGAGAGGATAAAATTTTTTATTAGAACTGATATTGATAAATTAATGCAAGTTTTGTATCGAATTGATGTTGATGATGCGATGAGTTCAAAAGCCTTTGATTTGGGTGAAATTGGCCGAGTCTCAGATGAACTGGCCAGACTCATCATTTCGAGACAGCTTCAAAAGTTAGAATATTCCCGAAAGTTTACCCGCGAGCAAGATTAAGCTTGGATATCTCATCAAATTTCCCTCTCAGACCCTATTTACTACAGACAATCCCTTAAAAATTTCCTATATTCCATACTCTAAGGATATGTAATTTAAAGAAAATAGGAATTGCTATGAAGCAGATAGAAAGTGTCGTTGTAAGATTCTCTGGAGACTCAGGAGATGGGATGCAGCTGACGGGAACTCAGTTTTCAAATACCTCAGCTCTTATGGGAAATGATATTGCCACTTTTCCAGATTTTCCAGCCGAGATACGGGCCCCACAAGGAACTGTTGCAGGAGTTTCGGGCTTTCAGGTCAATATTGGATCAGTTGAAATTAATACTCCAGGTGATGAGCCAGATGTTTTAGTGGCCATGAATCCAGCCGCTTTAAAGGCCAATATCGCTGATCTTCGTTTAGGTGGAACATTAATTGTTAATATCGATGCCTTTACTGATTTAAACTTTAAAAAAGCTGAATTTGAATCAAACCCTCTCGATACTCCTCAGTACGAGCAGTATCAAGTTATTCGCGCTCACATCTCTAGCCAAACCAAAGAAGCTTTAAAAGAGTCTGAGCTCGATGCTAAAAGCAAAGAGCGATGTAAAAACTTTTACGCTCTTGGTATGACTTTCTTTATGTATGCTCGTGATCTTGAGCCGACAAAAAAATGGATTAAAGAAAAATTTAAAAATAAAGATGTACTCATCGAAGCCAATATTACGGCACTTCAAGCTGGTTTTCACTTTGCCGAAACTATTGAGGCCATCGGTGATCGTTTTCAAGTAAAACCTGCATCAATAGAGCCTGGAACATATAGGCAGATCAATGGGAATACAGCCCTTTCATGGGGTTTTATGTTAGCGGCGGAAAAAGCCGGACTTGAACTCTATTTAGGTTCTTATCCTATCACTCCGGCTTCAGATATTTTGCATGAGTTGAGTAAACACAAAAATCACGGTGTTAAAACCTTTCAAGCCGAAGATGAAATTGCGGCTGTCTGCTCAAGTATCGGAGCGAGCTTTGGTGGTGCACTAGCGATAACAACATCAAGTGGACCTGGAATAGCTTTAAAAAGTGAAGCTATGAATTTGGCCATGATGCTTGAGCTTCCTCTCGTTGTGATTGATGTGCAAAGGGGTGGACCTTCAACTGGGTTGCCGACAAAGACTGAGCAGTCTGATCTCAATATGGCCCTCTACGGAAGAAACGGAGAGAGTCCGATGATTGTTGTTGCTCCTGCTCACCCAAGTGACTGTTTTACGATGGCTTATGAAGCCGCGAGATTAAGTCTTGAGCATATGACTCCGGCCGTGTTGTTAAGTGACGGTTATATCGCCAATGGTAGTGAGCCTTGGAAGATTCCAGATCTTTCAACTTTTAAAGAAATCAAAACTAAAATGGTCAATCCAAAAGACTATGAAAATAAAGAAACGTACCTTCCTTACAAGCGAGATGAGAATCTTGTGAGAACATGGGCAATTCCAGGAATGGAAAACCTTATGCACAGAGTGGGTGGACTTGAGAAAGAAGAAGAGACTGGAAATGTCTCATACGATCCAGAAAATCATGAGAATATGATTGCGATTAGGCAAAAGAAAGTTGATCTTGTGGCCCATAATATTCCCAAGCAAGTTGTGTTTGGTAAAGAGACGGGGGATCTGTTAATTGTCTCGTGGGGAGGAACCTACGGAGCAACTTACCAAGCCGTTAGTCAAATGAGAGAGAAAGGCGAGAGCGTGAGTCTTATGCATATTAAGTACATAAGTCCAATGCCTACAAATGTGGAGTCGATTCTTAAAGGTTTTAAAAAAATTGTCGTGTGTGAACTCAACGGCGGACAAATGAAAGACCTTCTTAATAAAAATTTTAATTGCTCGGCTTCAGGGTATAATAAAATGCAAGGTAAACCTTTTATGATCAGAGAACTTGTTGGCATGATGGACAGCAAGCTTGAGGCTCTTAAAAAGGTTAAAGGTTAGATATGACTGAAAAAGTTAAATTAACAAAAAAAGATTTTACAAATAGCCAAGCCGTTAAGTGGTGTCCCGGTTGTGGTGACTATGCCATTTTATCGGCAACGCAAATGGCGATGGCCCAAATTGGTGTTGAGCCTCATAACGTTGCAGTTATTTCAGGTATTGGTTGTTCATCTCGTTTTCCTTATTATATGGGAACCTATGGGATGCATTCAATTCACGGAAGAGCTCCTGGATTTGCCACAGGATTAAAACTGCATAATCCAGACCTTTCAGTTTGGGTCATTACAGGGGACGGTGACGGTCTAAGTATCGGTGGAAATCATCTCGCCCATATCATTAGAAGAAATGTTAATGTGAATATCATCCTTTTTAATAATGAGATCTATGGACTTACTAAAGGTCAATATTCACCCACGTCAGCTCCTGGATTAAAAACGAAATCAACACCCTACGGATCCCTTGATCGCGCTTTTTCACCAGCTAAATTTGCTCTTGGGTGTGGTTCAACTTTTTATGCTCGAACGATTGATACTGATCCTAAGCATATGATTGAAGTTTTCAAAGAGGCACAGGCCCATGAGGGAACTTCTGTTATTGAAGTCTATCAAAACTGCGTTATCTTCAACGATAAGGTTCACGACAAATACACCAACCGAGCGACAAGAGATGATTATTCTCTTCGTCTTGAAGCTGGCAAGCCCATGATTTATGGCAAGGATAATGATAAGGGTTTAATCTTTGAAGACTTCGCTTTAAAAACCGTTAATCTGGCTGATGGATACTCTGAGGACAAGCTCGTTAAGCACGATCCAACCAATGATGGTCTGATTCAAATGCTGACAAGTCTGAGTAGAGCAGATGCGCCAGTTCCTCTTGGAGTCATTAAATCAAGTAACTCAACGCCAACCTACGACGAAGTTTTTCACGACCAGCTCCAAGAGCAAAAGTCTTCAAAAGGTGCGGGCTCGGTTAAAGATCTTCTTATGTCTGGGGAGACGTGGAAAGTTTAAAGAGTTTTTTTAGTGATGATTTTCAATATAGTCTGAGTTTTTATAAAACTTAACTTTGGGACTTTTCTCCATAGCGAGCTTTAAGTCCCAGTCTGACTTTACACCGTAGCAAATTCTATCTTTACCATCCAAAAGAATATTTCCAGAATAATTCGACTCGAAATCGTCTTGAGCTTTTGCATTATCAAAACGAAGCCACCTAACACCTGAAAAGGGAGTTCCCTCGTAGTCGGCTTTCACATTGTATTCATCTTCCAACCTAAACTTTACGACCTCAAATTGAAGGATACCAACGGCCCCAAGCATCTTCGCACCAGTAGAGGGACGAATAAAAAGTTGAGTGGCACCTTCTTCACTTAATTGTCTTAGTCCCTTATCAAGGTGCTTGGCCTTAAGTGGATCTTTTAGAGCAACACTTCTGAAAAGCTCAGGAGCGAAAGAGGGGATTCCTGTGTATTGAAACTTCTCTCCCTCTGTAAAAGTGTCACCAATTTGGAATTTTCCAGTGTCGTGGATACCGATGATATCACCAGGGTAAGCCTCTTCAACAAGTTCTCTGTCTCGGGCTTGAAATATTTGAGGGCTTGGTATTTTAATTTCTTTTTCAGTTCTGACGTGATGAATCTTTGTGTTTCTCTTAAAGATACCAGAACATACTCGCATAAAAGCAATTCGGTCTCTGTGATTTTTATCCATATTGGCCTGAATTTTAAAAATAAAGCCGGAGAAATTTTTATGATCTGGTTTAATAACTTGCGTTTCAGCGTCATGGTCATAGGGCTTGAGTCTAACCACTCTTTGTCTGGGAGTTGGTGCATGATTTGTGATCATATCGAGCACTTCTTTGACACCAAAGTTAAAGAGAGCCGATCCAAAAAAAACCGGAGTTTGAATACCTGAGAGGTAGAGTTCCTCGTTAAAAGGCTCGAATAAGCTCATTGGCCATTTGTAAATCTTCTTTGAGTTTATCTGTAAGAACTGGTCCTAAGAATTTTAGAAGATCAGCACAATCTAAATCACTCGCATCAACAATAGTTGGGTTAAAGGGATCTCTTTTATTTCCAAATGAGCGAATCATTTTAGTTTTGAAATCGTAAACACCTTTGAAGTCGACACCGTCTCCGATAGGCCAAGTCATAGGAACACATTGAATGGAGAGTTTTTGCTCAACATTATCCAGCAGTTCAAATGGATCAAGGGAGTCGCGGTCAAACTTGTTCATAAACGTGACAATAGGAGTGTCACGCAAACGACAAACTTCCATCAGTTTTTCAGTCTGGCCCTCAACTCCTTTGGCACTGTCGATCATCATAAGGACAGACTCAACTGCAGTTAGAGTTCTATAGGTATCTTCAGAGAAATCCTTGTGTCCTGGAGTATCCAGGAGGTGAACGGCACGGTCGTTATAGTGATAACTCATAACAGTTGAAGTTATTGAGATTCCTCGATCTTGCTCCATTTGCATCCAGTCCGACTTTGCAAATTCACCGTGCTTGGCCTTTACTTTTCCAGCTTCGCGAACAACACCACCAAACCACAAGAGTTTCTCCGTGACAGTTGTCTTACCCGCATCGGGGTGGGAAATTATGGCAAATGTGCAGCGTGAGAGTATATCTTTCATATAATTGTATTCCTATAGTCTTTAAATGCTCTATGCGACCTTTATTGCTGAGCTTTGAAGCTTTGTATCTGTTGCCGGTGTTTATTTATATTTATCTGTTTTTATCGTTTTTATGTTGTTTTTATGTGGTTTTTTTATTTTGTATGTTGTTTTTATGTGGTTTTTTAAGCTCCAAAATTAGTCCATTTGGTTGTAACAAACATCATGTTTCTCTATTTTTTCCATAATAATTTATACTGCATTGTGGCCTAGATGTAAATCAAGCTCTCTTTCTCGAGTCTAAACTTGGTTATATGTTTTGATTCAAACTACTCACGTAGTTCTGTTTTTGTGAAACTGTATAGCTGGCGGTTCAATTCTAATAGTTTCCACCATCCGCAGGGGATGGTGGACCTCCTTTTTCTTAAATCTTTATTAAAATCAACTACTTAATTACGGTAGCTTACGCTATTTTGCGGGAGCTCGACCTGTTTTGAACAGTCCGAAACTGTCCCGATGTGGCTATTTGTAGCTATTTTTGATTTCAGCTACAAATGAAAAAGACTACTCAGTGTAGTTAGACCCTCAAAATGAATAGCTAAGTAATCGTAATTAAAAAACTACTCAGTGTAGCCAAAGCACTTTTTCAAACCGGTTTAGAAGGAGGATTTCATGAAACCAAAAAAGAAAAAGTTTCGCAGAAGCGACACTAAAATCGAAACACCAGAGGGAAGATTACTGGCCTACCTTAGAGAGTCCAGAAGCCTCTCTATGAGAAAGGCAGCAGACCTTGTTGGGATTTCTAGCACTCAAGTCAATCATGCTGAAAATGGAAGAATGGATCTAAGTCATGGGCTTATTTTAAAATTCCTAGATTCTTATGGATACAGCTATGAGCAATTTGAAGGAATGCTTAAAGGGAATTTTAAAATCCCTGAGCACAATAGAAGTGAGTGCATCTCCATTATTAAACGTCTTGATGATCAAAAATTAAAAACTGTGAAAGCATTTTTAATGACGTTCTTAGAAAATTAAGGAGATGACCCATGGGAATTAAATACGACGTAGAAAAGAAATATTATATTGTTACCTATAGCAGAAGACACCCTATAACTCGAATTCCAAGGAGCTTAAGAAGACAAGGAATTCAGTCTAAGGCCGAAGCGCAAAAGGTCTACAAAGAGCTAATTATTAGACTAGGGGAAAAGTTCAATGAAAATCTTTATCCCTTGTGGCCTGATCTTGTAGAAAAATTTTTGGAATACTACGCAAACTGCGGAATTGCTAAGAATACTCTTCAACCTTACAAGCAGTGCATAGAAGCTAATATCTTTCACCTTTGGAATAAAAAAAGAGTCAATGAATTTTCAACCGCAGAGCTTCGAGATTTTATTCAAGAAGATATGGGAAAGTTTTCAGAGGCCCATAGAAAAAATATGCTTAAGTATCTTCGAGCAATATTTAGATATGCAGTAGAACATGACATTATTCCAAAAGATCCTTGTCCAAAATTAAAATTTAAGAAGAGTGAAAAAATTAAGAAGGTACTTAATGAAAAAGAGATCAGGATTTTTCTTCAAAAGGCTAGGGAGCAGGATCATGTGTGGTTTTCTGTATGGACATTGGCTTGTTACACCGGACTTAGAAATGGGGAGCTTTACGCTCTTAAGTGGGAGAACGTCGATTTAAAAAAGAGGCTAATTTATATAACTCTTTCTTGGAATAAGATAAATGGGTTTAAGGAAACTAAATCTGGTAATGATAGGGTTGTTGAAATTGCACCAAGCCTTATTACACTTATTCAAGAGTTAAAAGAAAAATCAGTTGATGAGTTTATTCTACCAAGACTTAGGGATTGGGAGACAGGATCGCAAGCAATCACTTTAAAAGCATTTCTTAGTGAATGTAATCTTCCCCTCAATCGCTTTCATGACCTAAGAGCTTCTTGGGCAACCGTTAAGCTTTCAAAAGGTGTAGAGCCCATTAAGGTGATGGCCATGGGAGGATGGAAGGATTTGAAGACCATGCAAATTTATATTAGGAAGTCTGGGATTCATATTCAGGGGATTACTATTAATTTGAATTTTTTATAAGGGATAAAACTATGAAAATATTAACGAATATAAAAAGTATCTTTTTATTGATGACAAATCACTTATGGAATATTTTATGGGGATTTATTAAGCCATTTGTGTATTTATATTTAGCTTGGTTAAGTATGAATATTATTAATCTCTCTTCTTGAAATAACCCTGCGAGGTAAGTGGATGACACTTTTAGATCTATTTGATATAAGTTCTTATGGCCAATAAAATAAAAAAACTACCAAAGAACCCTAGAGTACTTGAACTGACGATCTCTCTTAATGAGACCAATCCCCTTGTGTGGAGAAAAGTTCTCGCTCATGAAGTGATTGAGCTCTATGAGCTACATATGCTTATTCAAATGACTATGGGCTGGCAAGATTCTCACCTTTTCGTCCTAGATATTAATAATAAGTCATACTCAGACCCGGAATCAGCTTTGGAAATGGATGATACGCATAATGCTGAAGGAATTTTACTTTGTGAAGTTTTAGGTGAATCTAAAGAATTTTCTTACACATATGACTTTGGAGACGATTGGATTCATAAAGTGGAGATTACAAATGTTCTCGAAACTGATCGACGAATGAATTATCCCGTTTGTATCGGAGGGGAGAATGCCTGTCCTCCTGAAGATTGCGGTGGAATCGGTGGCTTTGAAAGTTTAAAGTCGACTTTATTAGGAGAGGATTCTGAAGAAAAAGATGAACTGATCACTTGGTTAGGTGGTTTTTATAACCCATATACTTTTGATCCAAACTTTGTGAATAAAAATTTCTTATGGTTTGAAGAAGAGCTTTTTGACTAATTTTTTTCTTTTTTAATCTTGTAGCTCTTTTACAAATCTAAAATATTCAAATACGAGGTTTCTTAAAAGCTCACCAAGCTTTAGGGGAGGATCAGAACATACTCCGTAAGCTGCGATGAATCCTTTAACATCGGATTTAAGATGTTTAGGGACTAAGCTTAAATTTTTGTATAGCATATCGGCTATTTCATAATAGTTATCATAATTCTGATCTTCTATATGGAAGAACTTCTGAGAACTCTCATAAAGCTTCTTACACTGGCCGTATACCTCTTTACCCCTTGGAGTGTATTGTCCTATTTGTAAGGTGATATTCAAGTCCTCAGTATTATATTTTCTTGCTGAGCCAGTAAATAGCTTTTGATCCTGTTTATGAACTATTAGCTTTGATCTAAATTCGCAAACTCTATCTAATTCAATAAGTGTTGATGGAGTTAAAAGTTCTTTAAGCTTTGGAGAACTTGAAAGCATCTCTCTTATTGAAAAAAATAAATTATAAATTGATTTTATTAGGACAGTGGATTCAGCTACTAATCTTTGGGTTTTTTGCATTCTTTTTTGAAGAGAATAACTCGTTTTCTCTATTAGGATGAGTTGTTGATCTTTTCGAAGCTTTAACAAGCTATTATAGAGCATAAAAAAAGCATGAGAGCATTCTTCTAAGTCTAACCTAATATTTGCTAAAAGGATCTTATCCTTTTCTTTGGTATGTAAAAACTCATTTTTGAATACCAGTTTATTCCATTCCTCCGTAAAGAATTTATCAAGTTCATTAGCTAAGTTTTGAAAGGAAATAAACATTGGAGAAGAAGTTCGAGGCATGATGATTGAGCTTTTAGTTATTAATAGTACATATCTTTGGACTGCGGTCGTAATATCGGAGTCCAACATACTTATTTAAAGCCCTGAAAATAGGTCAATTCTTAAATCTGATATAATCAATTTAGGAGTTGAAAATGACAAAAAGAAACAGAAAAACATTTACCAAAGAGCAAAAAGACTGGGCCGTTGACGAATTCATTGCCGGAAGCCTCAGTGTCGATCAAATTGCAGAGCAACTCAGAGCTGAACCTCAATACATTTATCGATGGAAAGTACTCAGAGAAGAAAAGCTTAAAGGTCTCAGAGTTGAAGAGCTAACAGCTCGCGGAAATTCTATCGAGGAATCACAAAGAATTTTTGAACTTAGAGCTCGAAGTTGATGCCTATAAAAAGAAATTTGCCGAACAAGTTCTCATAAGTGACCTTTTAAAAAAACTCCTGAAGTATCCACCCTTACAACGAGAGAGCGAATTGACTGGGTTACTAAAAACTATAAAAGCACAGGAACTAAAAAGAAGGCAATCCAAATAATGGAGCTTTCATCATCAACTTATTATGCGGATTCAAAAGTTACCAGAGCTGAAAAAGAAGAACATGATGCCGACATTCGAGGTAAAGTCGAACAACTACGAGTCACGTTTCCAAGAGCGGGCTACAGGCCATTGCTACAGCACTTAAAAAGAAATGGTGTCTCAGTTGGAGAAACTCGTTTAAGACGAATTCTTGGTGAATCAGGGCTCTTTTTAAAACCTAAAAGAAAGCACATGAAAACAACGATGTCGGATCACGATGAATTAGTTTATCCAAATTTGATTCATGAGATGACTATTGATGGAGTCAATCAAGTTTGGGCCGGAGATATAACCTACATTAGAATCGGAAATGGTTTTGTTTTTCTGGCAGTTCTTCTTGATCTTTATTCTCGTAAAGTTATCGGTTGGTCAGTCTCAAAAAAGATTGATGGACAGTTAACTCTAGATGCCTTACAGATGGCCATCAAGCGAAGAAAGCCGCCAGAAGGAGTTATCCATCATACAGATCGAGGAGTACAATATCTCTGCGCTAAATATGTTAAAGAATTGAAGGAAAATAATTTTCATCTATCATGTTCTCGAAAAGGAAATCCTTACGACAATGCTTGGTCAGAATCTTTTATGAAAACTTTAAAGTACGAAGAAATTTTTATGAGGAAGTACGATACATTTTTAGACGTGATTGATAAGTTGCCATATTTTATTGAAGAAGTTTATAACAAGAAAAGATTGCATTCATCTTTGAATTACTTGCCACCGGAAGAATTTGAAGATATTTACACTGAAGAAAAAAAGGATCGACCTGTTTTTAAACTTTAGCATGTTGGTGTCCGATCAAACGACCGCAGTCCAAGATCTTACCTAATTGGCGATTTAAAACTCCTGATATCGCTGCTGAGTCAGTAGGAATTATTTTCAACCAATTTAATTCATATAAAGATGAGGCAGACTTCGTTGGGATGGATATGGCGAGAAAATTCATTCAGATGGGCTGGACTAGAGCTAGGAGATATGCGAACCACGGTTCAGGGACTAAGTATAACGATTTAGGTGATGTGTTAACGCAATCGGCGAATGCTTTGGTGAATGAAAAAGCAAAATCTGCTGAAATTTTTAAACAGGTTTATGATATTGTTCGAAAAGATGAGGAATATTTGAGAATGAAAGATGAGCATAAGAAACTTCACAAGGTTTATAAAAACTTATGATATTCAGTAACTAACAAAAGTATGGTCATCTGACTTTTACACTCTTAAAACTCTGTACCTCTTTCATGAATTCTTGATTCAGTATTTCCTAAGCTCTAAACTCAAAAGCCTTCTCTATAAAATCGACACTCCAGGAAATATAAAGCTCATTGATCTTGCATGGAGCAAGGATAATAGACTTGAATTTCTACTTAGTGTAAACGCTCTGGTGCAGAAATCGGTGTGTTTTATGAATATCACATTGGTAGAGCTAGTGTATCTGGTTTAATTTCAACTCTGATATTATAAGCCTTTTAACCTGCCGAATACCGCTACCACCCTCTAGTATGTAGTTCTCGTGCTTTTACTGCCTATAGGTTAAAGGACTGATGTGAAGATTTAAACATATAGATTCCAAGTCTCCTAAAATCTATCTTGTTCAAACAGAGTATTATCTATTCAACATAAGTAGCTACAAGAAAGTAGTTACACATTAAACTATTGTTGGCCTACAGGGACAATGTAAAGGAGATTTTATGAGCAGTACAAAACGAGTAACAGCAATTTTCGAAAATAAAACTAAAGCGGTGCATGCTATGAACTACCTTGAGAATATCGGTTATAACGCAGATAATATCTCATTACTTGTTTCTGAGAATTCATGGAATTCAAAAGAAGATATAAAAATTCAAGAAAACTCTAAGGCACCAGAAGGTACAGCTATTGGAGCAACAGCCGGTGGAGTTGCAGGAGCAGTAGTTGCAGGCCTTACAGCTACTGGAGCAGTAGCTTTAACTGGTGGAGCAGGACTTTTAGCAGTTGGACCTTTAGTAGCAGCTTTCGCTGGTGCAGGTGCAGGTGGTACAGCTGGTGGTATTATTGGTGGACTTGTTGGAATGGGAATTCCTGAAGTTGAAGCTAAGTTCGTTGATGAAGAACTAGGTCGTGGACATGTATTAGTTGGGATTGAGACTGATAGCGATAGAGTCGACAGTTTAAAAGAAAGCTTAGGCAACTTTGAACCAAAGAAGATTTCTACAAATTAAAATTGGGGAGGGCTGGTTATCCAGCCTTCTTATTATCTCAGACAATATTAACTAAATTTCAAAAAATAGGGGAAAATATATGCCGAGAAATATAATATATCTTATAGGCTTAATTGTTGTTGTAGTTGCAGTTTTAAAACTCGCTGGTATTTTTTAGTCTTTTCAATAAGACAAATTAAAACCAGTTATCATACAAATCTAAATCAGATTAATTAGTTTGAATTGTGATTAGAATAATCGACGTCAATTCAAACTTCTAATCACAGTTGTATACTTCAAAGGCGATATGAGATGAAAATTGCTATTGTTGGAGGGGGGCCACGAGGACTTTTTGCTTTGGAAAACCTTTTTACTTCAGCCGCACGTAACCTCTCAAGCGACTATCCAATTTGCACACTTTTTGAAGAAAGTTTGTGGCTGGGAGCTGGTCCAGTATATTCCTCTAAGCAACCTGATACCAATTGGCTCAATATCTCTTCGAGGCTTCTCAAATTAGAACCCAGAAAATCTATTATTATTAACGATAATGAGATACAGGGTTTTCCATCTTTTCACGAATGGTCAAAGAGAAAGGGTCCCCGACCATCAGAAAGTAGCCAAAGAGAAAATCCAAGACACGAAGCAGATCATTATCCGAGCCGCTCTTATCTTGGAAATTACTTGATAGAGAGATTCAATTCATTAGCAATCTCACTTGAGCACATTAATCTTTTGAAAGTAATTAGAGGAAGAGTTGTTCGAATCAATCCAATTGGTAAACATTACTCAGTCGAATACTCATTCGGCTCCCAAGGTAAATCATCTGCATTCTCGCCACCTGATAGGGAAAGTGACGGGTTGACGTCTATGGGATATGATGAGGTCTTGTTAACAATTGGTCACCAGACAGTGCAATTTGATCCACAGATACAAGGTTGGCTAAAGAGTTTAACAACTGATAAGAGCAAGCCTAGGTTATTTACAAGCGCATATCCTGTTCACTCATACGTTACACTACCCGATATGCATACTAAACGAGTTGCTGTCCGAGGGTTCGGACTAGCTATGATTGATACGATGAGAGCTCTGACTATCGGACTTGGAGGAACCTTTGAGACTCAATGTCCTAAGACTTTATCTATGATCTATAGAGCCAGCGGAAAGGAGCCTGCTACTATTGTTCCTTTCTCGCTCGACGGTCTTCCCTTATCTCCCAAGCCCAGGGACGAGAGCATTGATAGCTGGTACGAACATGACATTATCAATGAAGACCAGCTATTACCAGAATTGAATCGACTTATAAAATCTGGTGGAGACGTATTCAAAAATCTTCAAAGGCTTGCGGCTCTCAATGCAGCTACCGTATTTATGGCTTTAGACACTAAGGCGGTCGAACATTCACTAACCATGCAAGGTGTAGAAGAACTATCACTCACGTGGATAAAAGGAGCAAATGTTAATGATCAAATTTTTGAAAATGAGAAGAATGTAACGAAACTTATTGAGAATTTTGTTGGGATGGCATCCTCTACCAAGCCAGTGAGTTTGGACTATTGTATAGGTCAAGTGTGGCGGAAAATGCAGCCAACAATGTACCAAGCTTTTTCGTTAGCGCCCGTGGATGACGAAATAATGACCAAAATCATCACCTTGGATGATCGCCTAAAGAGGTACGCATTTGGCCCTCCGCTGGCGAGTATGCAGCAATTACTTGCTCTCACAAAGGTCGGTTTAATTAATTTAGACTTTGTTAATAATCCAGATATTCAGTTGGATAGCTCTTCAGGATGGACTTTAGAAAATCAGAAATCTACAATTACAACTGAATTTATGATCAATTCAGTTTTAGCAGCTCCCGATATAAGAGATGTGAACTCGCCGATAATAGTGAATTTACTAAATGACTTAAAGATCGGATCGGTCTATGAAGATCTTGGTCTCAAAACAGATGATGCCTCTCTCATATTGACCTCTAACGGCTCTTTGCCTGTTGCCGTTTTAGGAAGATTGGCTAAAGGAGCCCTGTTTGGTGTTGATGCTATTCTAGAATGTTTTGGCGACCCTCCAAAAAACTGGGCTAAGAAGGTTATAGATAGAATGATGGATAAACAATTAAGTTGAGCGGGTAGAAGTCTTTTATGTGAACGTTATTCGGGCAAGTAAAGCCAAAGCCTCATGTTTACGCAGTAATCGAAGTTTTGACGTCGAATAGAATCTTAAATTAAAAGCACCTGTTTTATTTTCTCCCTCATGAATATTTCTAAAAGTTTAATTTAGGGTTGATTACCTCTGTCTTCAACTTGTTCGATATCTTTAGAATTAGATATAATATCTCCCATAACACCATCGATCTCCTCTAAGTTTTCTCCTAGGAGGTCGGCTCTCATGTAAAAAGTTAGTTCAGCAATTGAGTGCATCAATTCTTCCGCTTGAGGCTCGGTCATGCATTTCTTTTCAAGACCCTCTAATAATAAGTCTAAAGTTTTGTTGAAGTTTCTAACAACTAGAATACTACCAACAATCGAGAGTTTGTGATTAAGGATCTTTAAACGAGATATACTTTTGGGTTCAAAATCTCTATTATCCGCAATCATGGAAACTTCTTCAATTATTCCCATGTAAATAGTGTTTTTCTGATTAACAAGTAGTACTTTTTCTTCTTTTCGAAGATCGAGTTTAGATTGTTGGATGAGTAGAATCGCAGTTATCAAAACTGTTGATATAACTCCTAATAGAACAAGTATAAATTCTTGAGTAAAAGGAAACTCTGTACTCACATTATAATAGAACCTGAAAACGGCAAAGCCTATTACACTTGCTATAACAAATAAAACTGTCAATATTGATCGAGATACGATTGATTTCATGTATAAATTGTTATCTAAATGTCTATAAATTAAATCTAGATAAGTATTACTACTTGTATAGATTTGATGACAAACTGGGCACTATTAAAATGAGTTTACTATTAACCTTTATCCTGAATTGATGGAACTTTAAAATAGACTTCAAGGTATCAGTGTTTAAAGATTTCAAACCATTGCTGTCTGAATCTGAATGTGTGAACAATTATTAGTTTGAAGATCGTTCTCTACGCAAAAGGTAAACACATAAAAAACCTGACTACTTACTTTCTAGTATGCGGAAAATTTTAAACATTCACATTATAATTTAATGTGCATTTATCTATTGATGTGGTTTTTATGTTGTTTTAGAATGATTAATGATCTCGATGCTTCTGGTAGAGCGTGATTAGGGCGTGGTCGAAGATATAATGGCAAATGTGCAGCGTGGGTGAATTGTTTTCATATGTCTTCCTGTAAATATAAAGTTTTGAGTGCCCAAAATACTGCAATGTGGCCAATATGTAAATCTGATCTTAGTACAGCCGCACCAAAAGAGCTGGATTTACCTGATTATAGGGAAGATTCAAATGAGTTGATACCCATCAAAGGATCCATCCAGTATCCAGAACTTATAAGTTTAAAACTAACTGTCTTTTCAGATTGATCAGTTTTTTCTAAAGTCCATAGTATTTTACTGGCTTCCTCAATAGAGAAAGTTGCAAGCTGATCACCATAGAGCCTATGAATAATTGATCCATTATCCATCCCGTCGGCGAGGATTTTCAAAACAAAGTTTTCTTGGCAGTGAGACAGAAGATCCTGAGCTGATTTATCATTTGATGCCGTGATGTCAAAACTCATCTCGACTGCGTCTGGTTTTGGAAAAATCTTAGGTGCGACTTGATATAAAAGGCTTGCGACGACAAAAAAATCTTCATGTAAAGAGGGTTCTGCATATTCCTCCCAAAGCTTTTCATCCAACATCTCATTTGAGATGTTTTTAAGTTGTCCCTCTTTTAGTTTTTCACCAAGTTTTAATTTTAAGAGAACTAAGGCTGCGTCTTCTGGCTCAAGATCCTGCAAGAGCATAATTGCTGTCTCTTTTAAATCAGATTCACTCATCCCATCTGTGTCAGAGTACTCAAGGTCTTCCATGATTTTTAAAAAATGCTCATTGGTCCAAGAACCTTTAATTTCTTTAAGGTTTTTAAATGTCTTTATGTTTACTTCAAAATGGCTTTTCATTAAGTTTCCCTCTAAAGGATGGATGTCTCTATTCGTCTGATATTAATCCTATGCTTGTTCCCTGTAAATGGGAAGAATAAGCCTTTACCTTACATATAACTAATAGTTATGTTTTTTTTCTCAGTGCCAATTAAAATTTACTTTTAACAGGATTTTCGCCATCATAGGGGTATAAATTAAAGGAATTAAATATGTCTCTTGGTCCAAAAAGCTTCTCTTCAAAATTTGTGTTGTACGTTAAATATCAAGTTGAGCGATTTCTCATCCGAGGACCATTTTATCAAGTATTGTTTATTGGGTTTGTCATAGGAGTTATTTCCCTTATTGGCGGTGAGGTCCTTTTATATATAGAGCCAGAAATTGGTGATTTAAAGAACAGTTCTTGGTGGGCATTTTTACGAATGAGTGACCCTGGATACCTTGGTGATGATAATGGTATGGCCAAAAGGATTTTAGCAACGGCTTTAACTCTTTTGGGCTACGTTCTTTTTATGGGCTCTTTAGTAGCCATCATGACCCAGTGGCTTTATAAAATGATGAAAGAGCTTGAAGCTGGCTATACCCCCATTATGATGAAGGGCCATATCTCAATTCTTGGATACAATAATCGAACTCCCATTATTATTCAGCAAATCATCTCATCAAAAAGAAAGTTTAAGATGTTTTTGAAGATTAATAAAAGAGCTTCAGAGAAAATTATCGTCCTCAACCCAGAAGTTGGCTATGAACTCACCGCGGACCTTAGCGATCATATTGGCTCGGGATCCCAACTTCGAAAAGTAATTTTTAGAACGGGGGACTCTATGAAAGCGGACGATCTTGTGAGAATTAATGTCGAAAATAGCTCTGTTGTTATCATGCCTTCATCGATTTATGGCAACAGTGGACAAGAAAATTCAGACACACGGGCCATTAAAGCATTGCTATCGATTAATAATATCTCTGAGCTTAATAAGAGAACACCTCCAAAGGTTGTGGTAGAAATCCTAGATAATAATAATGTTGAAGTTGCTAAAGCGGCCTATCCCCAAAATCTTGAAATCGTCTCCGGTAGGGTCTTACTGTCAAGAATGATTGCTCAGAATATCCAAAATCCAGGATTGTCCTTGGTGATCGCTGAACTTATTGCTCAGGGGCGAGGTAGTGAAATCCATCTCAAAGAGTTTAGTGACTTAATTGGTAAAAATTGGGGGCAAATTAAAAGAGCTTTTCCAGAAAATATTGCCATTGGAATTGTCTCTAACAAGGACAAAAATAGATGCCTTATCAACCCTGAAGATTCAGAGATTATAAAAGCGAATGATCTTATTATCTTAATCACCAAAAATTATGATTCCATTTATGTTGACCATAAAAGAATATCAAAAGCTCAAGCGAGCCAAGAGACCGGAGTCCTTAAAAAATATGTCGTGCAAAAAAGAAAACTTCTTGTCATGGGCTGGAGTAAAAAAGCACCTTTTTTAATTAACGAGCTTTTAGAGACGAAAAAATTTGATTTTGATGTCGATATTGTTTCTCTTTTTGATATCTCTCAAAGAGAAAAAAGTCTATCTAAGATAGTAGACGAGAAAATGAAATCAAGAATTAAACATATCCAAGCTGATTACACATCCTTTAGTGAAATGTCTCAGCTTGATTTTAGTCCTTATACGAATATTGTTTTTCTCTCAAGTGATCGAACCAATGATAGTTCAGATGCCGATGCTCGCTCGATCTTAGGTATTTTGCAATTAAAGCAATTCCTTAATTTGGAAAAGAGAGTTCCCATCTTGATTGAACTAGCAGAACCAGAAAATGAAAAACTTTTTGTCGCCAAACAAGGTGAGACAATTATTAGTCCCTTAGTCATAAGTTATATCCTTGCCAATGTGGCCTTGAGGTTTGAACTCAATCGAGTTTTTGAGTATCTCTTTCACGCTGGGGGATCGGATATTACTTTTATTTCAGCAAAACAATTTGGCCTCACTGGACCAATGAGCTTTGAGCAAATTGCTGATAAAGTTGACTCTTTTGATATGATAGCAATAGGTCTTATATCTCAAAGCTCTGGCGAGATGTTTCTCAATCCCACAGCTACCAGTGTCTTTACACAAGTTGAAAAATTTAAACTCATCGTGATTAACTGACTTTAAGAGTTGTGCTTTTAATTTTAACAATTTTGGTTGGTTAACCGATAATACTTACATGAAAAAGCTTATCATTATTACTGCCTTATTTTTAATTTCCTTTAGCGCATCGGCCAGATGTTTTACTTACGTCTTTTTGGGTGTGTCAGATGAGAAAAGGCATTTTCATAGGGCCCAGTTTGTAGAAAAAAAGGCCAAAGAGATGGGATGCTTGGTTGTTAAAACTCATGATTTAGATATGTCTAATTCTCACACTATTCTTGAAGACAAATTAAAGAAAGAAAAATTCGATCCAAAAAAAGATAAGCTCCATATCTCATTTGTGGATCACGGTTCATCGACTAAGCTTCCTTTTAGCGCAAGTGAGTTTGTGACCTACTCAAAAGCATTGGGGGATTTGGATAGGAGACTGCCAGAGGGAACTGAGGTGACGTTTTCCTCTCAGATTTGTTGGCCAAAATTTAGTGAAACAATTATAAGCTCTAACTTTAAAAATATTAAATCAATGTGTGGGGGAGCTTCCGTTAATGATGAGAACCTCTCAACAGGTTTTGTCTCAGCAACTGATAGTGCCAGGATGAATGAGTATTTACCTATTGGCTGGGACTATTGGAGTGAGAGCTATAACGATAATAAAATTCAAAGTGTTAGTGACTTCTTTGGATTATCCACTCCCACCAGAAAAGATTTAATGAAAGAGACAAATCTGTTTAACTTCCATTATTATAACCTCGGTGAAGATATTGATGATCTAGTAAAAGGGACTTCTTTAACTTCTGGTGTTTTTTTGAAAAGCAAACTTAACGATCTAAATGATAAGACCTATAAAGAATCTTTTTCCACTATTTTTAGTGGAGAGGACTTTCCACAGACTTCGCTAGGGAAAGCTCCAAAAAAATTGTGTATTCATTGTCAGTCTTCAATGGCTAATGAAGATCAATTTACAGTTTTGTCAGATCTTCAAAGCCAATTAGACAAGATAGAGAATAACTCCGTTCAAAAGCAGATAGATACTTTTGCAGGTAGAAATAAACTTTATGGTGCTTATTCCAGAATGTATAAAAACGCTTCAAAGTATATTGAAGAAAACCTTGATGAGCTTAATGACAAAGTCAAAGATCTTCACTCAAGAAAAATGACACTTGTAAAACTTTGGGAATCAACTGATAAAAATGATTATACTAAACTAGAAAATATTGAATCTCTTTGGGAAGACTTAAGAGGGGATATGTTTAAAAGTTTAAGGAAGTATACGGCCAGTCTTCGAAAAATGAATGATGTCGAAATGATTATTGCTCTTAAAGAGAAGTCTCCTAATGATCTCAAAAAATTCGAATCCCTTATGGCCTGTGAGCGGGAAAACGCACTGGATAATTTATGAAAATAATAATGTTAATACTTTTGTCATTTTCCTCTTTTGCTGAAGTAGAATTTCTCTTTGAGAAGGGAAGTTATGAGGTCATTGGAAAGGTTTCCGATATAAAAAAAGGATCGGCGACTTTTGATGTTTTCAAGGGCACCACTTCTCAAAGCACAATTTCTTTAAAAAATACCAAAGGTATTAAGCTTGGTAAGATTACAATGAAACTTTGTATTGATATCAGTGAGAAATGTAATTGGAAATGTTCAGGTGAACTAGGAAAAGTTATTAGCCCAATCGAGCCTTGGAATAAGATTACTTTAAAGAGTGCGATCAAAAAAGTTAAAAGCTGTCGCTAAAGTCTAGACTCTCGCCCCTCTCATGATCATATTGACTTCTTCTACTAGTCTTTCTTCGAGTCCAGCTTGTTTGTGTTTTGGTAGGTCCAGTGCTTCTGCACCAACACTGAAAACGACGGCAACGATGGCCTCTGCAGCAAAGGAAGAATTTCTAAGCTTCACACCTCTTAAACTTGATATGCGTTCAAGATCCTCTGTAAGCTCCGAGACGAATCGATCAATTTCCAATCGAACTGTCGATCTAAAACTAGAGGACGCCCCCTGCCTTTCTCCAAGAAGCAGTTTGAAATGATTGGTATTTTCGTTGATATAGATTAGAAAGGTTTGAATGGAAAAGTTTGTGAGATTGTTAACCTTTCCCTTAGACACTTTTCTAGCATCCCGCAAAAGCTTTCTAAGCCCCAACGCCACTTCGTCTAATAAGGACAGACCAAGCTCCTCCATATCGTCAAAATGGTTGTAGAAAGCTGCAGGAGTGATATTGGCCCCTACAGCAACTTCCCTCAAACTTAGGGAGCTAAAGCCCTTGTCGGCACTAAGCCTTAGGGCCACTTCGACTAAATTTGAACGGGTTTGGCGTTTCTTCTCAGCTCTATTCATACGTTATGTTAACTTAGTTTTGATAAAAAAGGTATTAAATACAGTGACTTAATTGAATTTTAAAATTTTTGTTTATTTTTCAGTAAACACGTGTATACTGGGTTAATGAAAGACTCAATCAACAAGCCTTTGTTAAGAGGGCATATTCACCAAGAAATGTTTTTTGTCGCTATCGGGGCTTCTATTGTCCTTATTAGTAACACCCACTCCCTCAGCGACGCTATAGCTGTTTTCATCTACAGCGTGGGTCTTTATTGTATGTTTGGGGTTAGTGCAATTTATCATCGGATTAATTGGGACGTTAAGCCCCGGGCCATTCTCAGAAAATTAGATCATAGTGCGATCTACATAATGATTGCGGGAACCTTTACACCGATTGCGCGCCTGGGTCTTCCAAGTGAAACGAGCTTTAAACTGTTGGCGATCATTTGGTCTATTTGTATCGCTGGAGTAATAAAATCAATTTTTTTTACAAATCTTCCAAAATTTTTAAATGCCATCTTATGTCTAATCGCTGGATACATGATTACCCCATATCTGGGGGAACTCAAGTCTTCGATAGGAGTCGAAGGAGTTGTTTTAATAATTCTTGGAGGGATCGCTTATTCAATTGGTGCCATTATTTATGGTCTTAAAAGACCAAACCCATGGCCTGAGTCATTTGGCTATCACGAAATTTTTCATGCTCTTGTCTCAATTGCAGCTGTTATGCATTTTGTTGTTGTGTATAGGCTAGTCAATAATTAGTTTAGTTTTTCTAAAACCATGGCCACATTCATTTTTAAAACTTCTACAGCATATTCAAAATTAAGAGTATCAAGAGTGTCGCAACTTTTGTGCCAGCAAGGCGTATGTGTCTTCCAGTTCTCAATTGTCAAAAGTGCTGGAACATCTTCATTTAAAAAAGGGACATGATCTGAGCCCCAAGGGTTAAGAACAAGATTCGGCGTAAGTGTCGTATATGTTTTGGCGACTTTAGAAAATTCAAGTGCCAGATCTTTAAATTTTTTATCCGTCTCAAGATCGATCACACCATTTTGATTGTAAGCGATCATATCCATATTTATGGCAAGCTTCACTCCTTTGAGGAGTCCTTGTGACTTCATTTGTTTAACAAACTTCTTCGCTCCCAGTAGACCATCTTCTTCGTCTTCACTGAGAACAAAATAAATTGTTTTTTGAGGCTTTGATTTGTTAAATTGTTCGGATAGCACCCGGGCCATCTCAAGGACGCCAGAGGCACCACTTGCATTGTCATCAGCACCTACAGTTCTTCTCACTGTATCCATATGACCAATCACGACAATAGAATCAGAACTTAAACCCTCAATCTTTGAGACGATATTGTAATCGGTATCAATGGGATTTAAATTTAATTTTTGAAGTTCAGTAATAAGGTATGTAGATGCTTCTGCGCCTTTTGATCTATCACCAATGGTGACAAGGCTTTTCACGTATTTAGAGTATGAGGCTATATTAACTTTATCTACGATCCTTTTTATACGCTTATTAGTCTTTAGCTCAGAGTAGATACTTTTATCAAAACTCTCTGGTGATTGAACGAGATCACTTTGCTCTATTTTAAAAAACTGATTTTTAATAAGAGCACTGGCCTGATCAAAGTTGAACGAGGGGTCTGTGATCTCATAAACATTGACTCGTCCTTTATTGATAACAGGGCTAATATATTTTTTTATCTGTGCCATCGCCTGGTGAGAAGATCCATCATGGGTATGTCTAAATCCAAGATAATTTCTTTTGCTCTCGAGGACTTGTGTCCAAGCTGAGACAGAAATAAGTGCAATAAGAAGAGGTTTGAGCATATAAATTTCCTTTGTCTTATCTTAACTCCAATTAAGATGCGAAGTAAAATAATGAAGGTTTTTGAAATATTTTCGCGTCAAAAACGGCCTATTTTGATGAAATCTTGGCCTTGTTCCTTTTTTCTAAAGAAATTAAGACATTTTATATATTTCGAGGGAATAAAGGGCTAGAAATTGAATAAATCATAACTTATCCTTAATACTATAGAGATTAATTTTTAGGAATTGAGTCATGTTTTGTCATATAATATAGTTGTTATGAAGAGCTTTATAAAACAGAGGTTACTGTATTAAAAAATATAGTATTAGAGAACATTTTGAAAAAATTGTATCGCTTTTAAAGACTTCAAAGGCCAGTGGCGAGGTTTTTACACTTTGGCAAAATATAGATGGATCTCGAGTGACAATGCCAAGCACTCTTGTCTCCATTGGATCTCAAGAAATAGTCTTCGGTGCAGATGATGATATTTTTGAACTGGATCGACCACTCTTTTTTCATTGCAAGAAATCTAAATATATTTTTAAAGTTGATAAGTTTTATTCAGAAAATGGGATTCGATCTGAGCTTCCAAGTGAAGTCGTTTTTGTGGGCGAATCCTTTACCGTTCATGATACCACTGATCATCTTGTTCACGAGAATATGACAAAAGAATCCAAAATTGATCATATTAAACATAAGAATTTATCTGGCTTCGTTGCCGGTACAGATAAAATAAGTTCAAGAATGTCAGCTAACCTAAAAACAGATGTTATCAATTCCCGAGTTTCAGCTAATCTTAAAACAGACAAGTTAGATACCTTTGACTCTGTGAAAAAGGTTGATGAGGATAAAGTGTTCGCTATGCAAAGAGCGGCACCTCGGGCCAGACCCAAAAAAGAGAAAAAGGTTACTTTAAAGTTACTGGATAGTTCGGACAAAGTTTTAATTTATAGCTTGTTCGATCTCTCAACAGGTGGAATGGCTTTTAAGATCTCAGGCAAAGAGATGTTTCAAAAAAATGATAAACTACTGGTAACAGCAATCGATGGAAAAGATTTAGATAAACCCATGATTGGAATTATTAGAAATATTATCGAAGATGGTCTTCATTCATTTCGCGTTGGTGTTCAGTTCATTGATGAAGAAGATTCATGAGTAACGCGCAACCATAAACCTTAACCTTTATGACCCTAGTCTCTTTGCGTCTCGCATTAAGTAACGGTATTGACATAAAAATTTTTGGCAAGCTTTTTGCTCTTCTAGTAATTACTTTATAAATTCTTAGGAGAGACTAAATGAAAACCTTTCAATTACTATTAATGTTTTGCCTTGTGGCATTTGCAAACAACTCAAGTGCTTCATCTTTTGGATATAGCGGATCAGATGGAAGTGACGGAAGCCGTGGATCGAGCGGAACCGATGCCCAGAGTGTTGTCACGTTTGCTGACGCCTCTTACTCTTTTATTTTAAACGGGACTAATGGCTCTCCTGGAAGAAATGGTTCAGCGGGATCATCGGCATCAAGTTGCTATCAAAGTCGTGGACACTCTAATGAGTACGGTGCAGACGGGGGCGATGGCGGAGACGGTGGAGATGGTGGCCGAGGTGGTGACGGTGGTTCTGTTACTGTTTTCTATAAAAATCTTGCTGATTTAAAAAGTATATATATTGAAAACTACGGAGGCTATGGAGCCCAGGGTGGTTATGGATCTGATGGAGGAAGCGGTTGCTCTTGTTCGACATTTTCTTGGTCTCACACAACTTGTCGTGACGTTGAGAGTTGTTCTAATACTGAGAGCTGTTCATCTGAGAGAATATGTGAAACGACTGGCGAGACAAGAACTGAAGATGGTAGAACCGCTCCCGTTCGAAGATGTTTTGATAGAAGAAGATGTACTCCTGTAAGAAGCTGTCATACAGAAAATGTTTGTTCCTCTACTTCATACACTTGCTCTAGCGGAAGCGGTGGACGAGATGGCTCAAGAGGTTCAGCTGGTCGTGATGGATACTGGGGAAGTATAAAGGTTGTTAAAGATATTGAAGCCATTCCAAGTGAAACTTTTTCTAAAACAATTAATCTTGAAGAAGGTCTACGGTTAAAAACTAAACTTACGAAACAAATATGGAAAAAGAAAACAAATGGAAAAGAGATTTTTGCCAATGGATCCATCATCTCTGGTAACTATAGTGAATTTATAAAACTTGCAAAAAGAGACTTCATTATTGTTTGGAAAGCACAAAGAGATTATTCAGAATTGGGTGTCGTGAGTTTAGATCTTCAATTCGATGGAACAAAAATTCTCCATAAAGTAAAAGGAGATGTCTTTTTTGAATCTAAGCTGACAGAAACTGAAAATGAAACCATTTTGACTATTACTAATGCCTACAAAACAAGTGAGCTTCGTAACCTTGAAATCCAACAGACGAGCGGTTATGGAAGTGAATTAAAAATCATTATCCGCGATAAAGAAGCCCTAAACTTGATTGTGAAGTCAGAAGTCTCTTTGCAATTTGTTTATAGAAGAACATTTGGTGGGTGGAGAGTTGCCTTTGATGAGAAAGTTAAACCCTCTAAAATGGACATTTTTGCAGATAGAATTGAAATAAGAGTCGGTGATCTAGGAATTGATTCCCGCTACACAAAAAGGAAGAGAAGAATAAGATACACCCTCAATATAAAAAGATCTTTTGGAGACAATTCGACAAATGTTGAGCTCTACCAAGGGAAAATGGTTTTACGCTAAATTGACTCTATAATGAAGTGATTCACAGACTTCAACAAATCCTATTTTTGAGTAAATTTTATTCGAGGTAGGGTTTGTAGAGTCTGTATAGAGAGAGCAAGTCTCATATTTTTTAAGCATTTTTTCACATAAAAGGGCTACGGTCTCAGATGCCAGACCTTCGCCTCTTCTCTCAATTGGTGTAAAGACACCATTGATGGAGACGGACTTTTTTGTCGGTCGAGTGGTGCAGGCCATAGAGGCCGGAGTTCCATCTTTGATGAGAAGGTAGACGTCACCTTTGGCGATGCGCGTTTGGGCCAACGTTTTCATATGTTCAGGCTTTGGTGCAAGATTCACATAGGTGTCGATCATAAAGTCATGAAACCATCTGGCCACAAGTTCAATATGGACATCTGTGGCCTTAATAATTTTATTTTCTATCTTTGGCAAATTTAAATTTTTTAAAGAGTAAATTTTCTGACTCATGAGCATCTCTGGAAGTTCTGGGTGAGTTGAACGCAGATTATCTATGACAAGCTGAGCGCTACCTTTTGTTCCAATAATCTCTGTGATGTCATTTTTATTTTCGATATATGCGGCGAGGCTTTTTGCCATCGCCGGATTGAGATCACTAACAATAAGTGGTTTTTGAGGAGAGGTCTGAAGAGCTATAGCTTTATCTTTAAACTTTAACAGTCTATGACTACCAAATTCAGTTATGCCCAAGCTTAAACCATAGAGAAGTGAGTACTTCTCTTGATCGTTTTCACAGATGTCGTGGCTAAGCCTTAAAAAGTCTTCAGTATCTATTTCTTCCCATTTCATCTTTCTATTAACGCCGCGAACACAGTTAGATGCAAGAAAAATTATTCGATATTTTTCATTTTTTCTTTATGAGCTCTTAAAATCTCTTCAATTATCTGTGTTTGCCCCATATTACGCAGTTTATCGGCATCAACTTTATCTTTTATTGGCTCTTCCAAAGTGGTGGTAAAGTCTTCAGAAAGTTGTGGCATTCTGTTGGCTTGGAGCTCATTGACTCGATTTATTGGCGTAAAGTGGGGAACAGTCTTAAGTATTTGTGGATATTCATCTATCATGCGGTGAATGGTTTTCACCACTTCTGAAAACCCGTCAAGTTCATCTTTACTATAAGATTCCGTTGGTTCAAGCATAAGACCGTATGGCTCAGGAAAAGCTACTGTCGGAGCATGAAAACCAAAATCGAGAAAGAGTTTTCCAACCCGGCCAATGGTTTGAGCTTTAGGTGTTCCTGAATCAGCAACCTTCTTAAAGGTTTGTTCACTGAGAGTTAAAATAAACTCATGCATCCTAGGAGTGTCATCACTGCCTGCTGGTAGTGTTGGATATGTGTCTTTTAAAAGATGGTAGAGGTATCGTGCATTTAAAACTGCAACGGCACTCATTTTTCTAACACCCTCTTTTCCAAGAGCTAAAAGATAAGCATAGGCACGAACTTTGTGGGCGAAATTTCCGTGGTGTCTGTGAAATGATCCAATACTCATAAGAGGCTTGTTCATTTTGTAGACGTTATTAGTAAAGGTAATCTGAGTTCCTGGAATATAGTCAATAAGCTTTTCACTGACCGCAACAATAGCGTCACCTGGGCCGCCACCACCGTGGGGGATAGACCAAGTTTTATGAAGGTTATTATGAACAGCATCGACCCCAAGCTTTTGAAGATCAACCCATCCGGCTATGGCATTCATATTTGCCCCGTCCATATAGACCAGACCACCGACTGAGTGGATAAGCTCACTCATCTTTGCAAAGTCAGTCTCAAAGATTCCGGCAGTATTGGGGTTTGTGACCATGACTCCCGCAATTCTTTTTCCATATTTTTCTACAAGATCTTTAATTTGATCAAAGTTCATTTTTCCCGAACTTGTCGCTTCGATATTAACGATTCCTATTTGTTCGCCATCAACTTTCTTTGTTACAAAACCGGCCATCGTTGCTGTCGCTGGATTGGTTCCGTGAGCAGAACTTGGAATAAGAACAATATTTCTTGAATCGCCCTCTCCGTTATCTCTGTGATAGGCTTGAAACATTTTTAAACCAACCAGCTCACCTTGAGCCCCTGCAACGGGTTGAATGGCAACAGCTGGAAGACCTGTGATTTCTTTGAACCACGTTTGGATATCAAAAAGGACCTCTAAATTTCCTTGAACATCTTCTTCATTTGATTGTGGATGTGTTTGTGTAAATTCTGGAAGACCTGCGGCCCAGTCATTTATCTCAGGGTTATACTTCATCGTACAACTTCCAAGAGGATAGATTCCTTCATCAGGAGAGAGATTTTGTTTTCCAAGCTTTTTGTAATACTCGTAGAGTGTTTCTGTATCGAACTGTGGAATATCATATTTTGACAGACGTTTATACTCTTCGTTTAGGCCTGGGACCTGTCCTGAGATGGAGCCTTTTTTAAAGTGGTCAGCAAAAAAACGAGTAAGTTCATTCACTTCTTTGAGCGTGTGCTTGTCACTTAAGCTCACAAGAAGAAGGTCTTCATTTATTGAACCACGTCCACTTATATTGACACCAATTTCGATGTCCTTTTCTCGACCCGCTTTTATTAGTTCTTTAAGATCTGTATTAACTTTAAGAGTAAATTCATTAAAAAATGGCGTATTAAACTTTAACTCGACACCTTCAAACTTAGTAAGTTCCTGAGCACAAGTGGCCGCGATATCTCGCGCTTTATTAAATTGAGTTTGAAGACCAATACTTCCTCGGTTAAGGATCGAGGCACCACAAGCCGAAGCTATAAATGACTGGTTCGAACAAATATTTGACGTCGCTTTCTCACGTCTAATATGTTGCTCTCTTGTCGATAGAATAATCGCTTTGCAAGGATTTCCATCCTCATCAACAGTCTTGCCAATAAATCTTCCAGCAGTTGAGCGGATAGAGTTTTTATTGTTTTCATTGTAGCGGATTCCAAAGATACCAAGGCCTGGGCCTCCGTAATTTGGATCAAGTGTTAAGTGCTGACCCTCTGCTACCAAAAGATCTGCACCTCCGTTATCACCCCAACTCGCAGGCTCCCTAAGACCGGTATTAGCGAGTGCTATAGGGTCAACGATGGCAATCATTTGAAGATTGTTTGCTTGCACTAAATTTGTCACTTCGTTAAAGTGCTCAACACAGCCAAAACTATTGAGTTGGGCCAAAGCCACACCTGCAAGGTTTTCAGTCGTCTTAATAAGTTCAGTTAATTTGCCAATATCAGTTGTCCCGGTTTTTTTATCAACTGGAGCGTAGATAATATTTAAAAATGTCTCAGCTCTAAGTGTCTCAAGAACTTCTTTATCACCTGGATAAATGGAGTCTGCAACAATCACAGTTGTTGAATTCTTCACGATTCTTGTCGCACACATTAGGGCCTCAAAAAGACAGGTTGATCTCTCGTATAGAGAGGCGTTGATCGCTTCAAAACCTGTAATTTTACTCATTGCACTTTGGTAGAGCCATAGGGATTGAAGAGTACCCTGACTTCTTTCTGGTTGATAAGGCGTATAGGCAGTTGTGAGACCACGAATAGAACAAACTTTTTCAACGATTTTAGGAATGGTGAAATTTTGTAGACCGTCTCCTAGAAAACTTGTCATTTGCTTATTTTTTGACGCCACCTTTTTCATATGTTTTTTCAAATCTTCATGATTGAGGTGAGCAGGTAAGTCTAAATCTTTAATGAGGTAATCCTCATTGATATGAGAAAAAAGGTCATCCAGTTTTTCGAGACCCAGTGTTTGGAGCATATCTTTAATATCTTGATCGCTCGTTCCAATATAGAATAAGTTGTCTTCTCTAGGGCTTGTCATAACCGTCCTTGTCACAATATGTGTGCTTGTTTATTTAATCATTTATATTTACCCAAAACGTACCATAATTGCTAATATGTGGTCATGCAATTTTTCGATAATTCTGAGGCTCAGTCTCTCGATTCAATTATGACACGCTTTCCATATCTTGAAAAAGTGATTGGACTGCACCAAGACTTAGACATCGATTTTGAGCTCGAGGGTAATATTATTAAGTTGCGCTCACCATACTCCAATCCTGTCTGTACGAATGTCAGGGGAGAGCTGGATTATCATAAGAAATTCTTTTTTAAAAATTCTATCTATAAAGAGCCTCTGGCCCGAGCAATTGGTTTAAAAAAAGGAGTCGCAAAGCCTAAGGTTCTAGATGTTACGGCTGGCATGCTAGGGGATAGCTTACTCATTTATTCCTTTGGGTGTGAAGTAGAGGCTTATGAGCGTCACCCTGTCGCTTTTATTCTCTCTGCAAATGCAATTGCCAATAGTGATATTGAATTAAAGCTCAACTTTGGAGACGCTAAAGAAATTCCAGAAATTGAGTATGACTGCGTATACTTTGATCCCATGTATTCACTGAAAAATGATAAAACACTACCCAAAAAAGAGATGCGGATATTCCGAGAGGTTGTCGGTCAGGATCTTGATGCCAAAGAGACGGCCCAAAAACTAAAAACCATAACTAAGAGATTGGTTATTAAAAGATCTTCTAAAGGGCAGCCACTTGTTGATGATCCAAATATGAGCATAAATGGAAAGTCGACTTCCTATGATGTGTACCTAGCTTTATAAAAAATTACACTACGCGTTGATTCTTTAAAGTCCCTATGATACCAGTTCCTTAACATTACCCCAAATCAAAGGAATCATAAGATGAAAAGCTTATTATTTACAGGTTTTCTTGTCATGGCCGCCGGTCAAGCCAATGCAAACTGTGTTGTTGAACTTCAGTACCAAGGAACTGTTCTCGGTCAAAATATTTTCCAAGGTGCTAGCTGTAGAGACGCATTAAAAGACTGTAAGATCACACAAAAAAGATATGAACGTGAAAACTTTCTTCCAAGTGAAGAATTGTCATGTGTAAATTTGGGTGGAGCAAATCCAGCACCTACGCCAACTCCAGCACCAACTCCGACTCCAATCCCGATGCCTGAGCCAGGTCCTTATCCTGACTATGATATCGATCCTATGAGTAGATATGATGCTATTATAACTTTAGAGAATGCAGAAAATACCAATGACGATGCTATCAAGGCTCTAAATCTTATTGAACAAAATGTTCAAATGGGCAGAGTCTCTTTAGGCCAAGGTGTAAGACTGATGGTTGATATTCTTGATACAATTACAGGAAATAACAACACGCCGACAGCTCACAATTATTTTGAGATGATTTTAAATGAATCACTAGCGAATGGAATAAGGTTGCGTAAGACCTTTAATATCTTAAAAAAATCTCTCAATAGAGAAAATACACCGGAAGATGGCGTAAAGATTTTTAATACTCTTTTTGAATCAGTTAGGTCAAATAGAAGCACCATTGATGACTTAGAGACTAATCTCTTTAATATTTTATCTAAGATTGGAAATAACAATACACCACAAGCAATTGATGTTTACCAATTAACTCTAAACAGAGCGCAGGGAAGATATTCTCAGTCTGAACTTGTTGATGTTTATTTTTCTTTGAGAAATGCAGAGAATAAAGATGAAGATGTTATTCCAGCTCTAAACTTGGTTCTAACAGTTTCTGATTCTGGGATCGATTCCCTTTATAATTCACTTAATACAATGTTAAGCGTTATAGGGAGATATGGAAATAATAATACCCCAGAAGCTCATAAACAATTTAGAAGAATTTATAATATCTAAAGTCTGGATATTTTTATAGTGCCTAAGGCCCAAACTTGTGTATGGGCTTTTTATTTCCTATTTTCTAAGCTATAGTTTTCTAGTTTTAACACTCAAAATTTATGATTGAATGAAGGATGCGCAATGAATTATGACGTTTATGGAATAGGTAATGCTCTAGTGGATATGGAGTTTAAAGTTACTGAGGAATTTTTTAAAAATAATAATGTCGAAAAAGGCCTTATGACTCTTGTTGAAGAAGACCGTCAAGATGAGTTAACCACAGCTTTAGATAAAGAAGATATTAAATCGGTCAAAAAACAGTGCGGTGGAAGTGCTGCAAATACGATGATCGGGATTTCTCAATTTGGTGGAAAAAGCTTCTACTCATGCAAAGTTGCAAATGATGACACGGGAAAGTTTTATTTAAATGATCTAAAAGAAAATAATGTAAAGACAAAACTTACGGAGGCTACTGCACCAAGTGGTACGACTGGTAAGTGCCTTGTTATGGTTACGCCTGACGCTGATAGAACGATGAATACATTTTTAGGAATAACGGCATCTTACTCTGAAGAGGAGTTAGACCTTGAAGCTTTAAAAGCGTCAAAATATCTTTATGTTGAAGGCTATCTCGTTGCAAGTCCAACAGGTCAAAAAGCAGCAGTCTCTGCAATCAATTTTGCTCGTAAAAATGGAATTAAAACTTCGATGACTATGAGTGATCCAAATATGGTTAAGTTTTTTAAAGCAAATATAGACGAAATTATCGGCGATGGCATAGATCTTCTTTTTTGTAATGAAGATGAAGCTATGGAGTACACTGGTAAAACATCGGTTCTTGATGCTCGCGAAGAATTAAAAAAGGTAGCGAGTAACTTTGTCATCACTTTAGGCCAAAACGGTGCCGTTATATGGGATGGGACTTCTTTTGTGGACATTGAGCCTTTTAAAACAGATGCTGTAGATACTAACGGTGCAGGAGATATGTTCGCTGGAGCCTTTCTTTATGGCATCACAAATGGTCATACAATGGCATCATCAGGTGTTTTGGCCAGCCGTGCAGCAAGTGTCGTCGTCTCTCAGTTTGGACCTCGTTTAGAGAAAGCACAGGCCACTGAAATTCACACTAAAGTCTTTAAATAAACACCTAAGGAAATATATGAAATTGTGGACAATCAAAAACCTTTATAAAGAAAAACCGATAGGAACAGAAGTTAAAATCGGTGGATGGATTAAATCGCAAAGAAAGTCAAAGACCTTCACTTTTATTACTCTCAACGATGGCTCGATTCAGCACGATGTGCAAATTATTGCCGATAGTGTTCTTGAAGGCTATGAGGATTTTGTAAAGTGTGGCACGGGAAGTTCTATTCTTTTGACTGGTAAAGTTGTTGAGTCTCAAGGGAAACAAGAATTCGAAATTCAAGCGACCAATGTCGAATATTTTCATAAAGCCGACGACGATTATCCTCTTCAGAAGAAGGGAACGTCGATGGAGTTTTTAAGAGAGGTTGCTCACCTTAGACCAAGAACGAATACTTTTGGAGCCGTTTTTAGAATAAGACACGCCTTGGCCCAAGCGACTCATAAGTTCTTTAATGATAAAGGTTTCTTTTATGTAAACACTCCAATCGTAACGGCAATGGATGCAGAGGGTGCGGGCGAGCTTTTTAGAGTATCGACACTCGATCCTAATAATTCTCCAAAAAATGACAAAGGTGAAGTGGACTTTTCCCAAGACTACTTTGGTAAGGAGAGTTATTTATGTGTAACAGGACAGCTTGAAGGTGAGGCTTTCGCCAGCGGAATGGGGAGCATCTATACTTTTGGTCCAACTTTTAGAAGCGAGAATTCAAACACCGCTCGGCACTTAGCCGAGTTTTGGATGATCGAGCCTGAGGTGGCTTTTGCAGATCTTGATGATGTTGCTGACTTAGGAGCTGAATATATTCAGTATATGATCAACTATGCAATGAAAGAATGTCTTCCAGAGCTTGAATTTCTTAATAAGTTCGTGGCAAAAGGTTTATTAGAAAAATTAGACCATGTCGCAAAATCACCTTTTACAAAAATTACTTACACACAAGCGGTAGAAATTCTTTCAAATTCTAAAAAGAAATTTGAGTATAAAGTGGAGTGGGGCGCTGACCTGCAAACTGAACACGAAAGATTTTTAACTGATGAGCATTTTAAAGGTCCTGTCATTGTTACGGACTATCCGCGTGATATTAAAGCTTTTTATATGAAGCAAAATGAAGACGGTAAAACTGTTCGCGCTATGGATATTTTGGTACCAGGTGTTGGAGAGATTATTGGTGGTTCTCAAAGAGAAGAAGATTACACTAAACTCACTGACAGAATGAAAGAGATGAATATGGAAGAGGACTTATATAAGTGGTTCCTTGATCTTAGACGCTATGGAAGTGTACCTCACTCTGGATTTGGACTCGGATTTGAGAGAGCGGTTATGTACATTACGGGAATGAGTAATATCAGAGATGTTATCCCATTTCATAGAACTCCAGGACATGTGGAATTTTAATTACCTGATCTTTTAAGTCTATTAATAATATTTTATTTAATTGAGCCGATAAGAAAGTATGAAAATAATTATACTCTTATCGGCTTTTTTTATTGCCTCTTTGAATGCAAATGAAACCACTCGGTTTAAAACCGTCAACGAGATCATAGATCTGACTCAAATAGATAAATGGATCGATTTCGTTAAAGTCATAAAGTCTGATGAGGACATCCCGGCTTATCTAAACTATAAAAAGCCAAACGATAGACACAGACAAATTCTTTTAGGTTTAAACCTTTTATCTTTTGAAAAAGGGCTTCGTTCAAACCTTGCCCAATTCGTTACCATTCAAGAGTTGGAAAGTGCACTGAAGCTTTATCACAATCCATTTGTGGTTAAAACGATAACATCGGTTGATTTTTTTGAAATTTATCCCGTTGTCCTTGCAGATGTTAAAAAGCAGATGCATCCAAAGCTTAAGCCTCTTATTATTTCTTTATATAATATCTTGGGACATGAGCCCATCTTGATAGAGGAATACAAGTCCTACAAGACTACTTATCTCGACAGAAAGAAAGCAGCCGCTATTTTACAGGACTCCAATGAGGTGGCCCAAAAAGTAGATAATGAAGCACTCATCAGCGTTGAACAGTACCGAGAACTGTATTTTGAATTTCTTTACAGCAGGGTAAAAAATCTATCGATACCTGAGCTTAGAGAATTTATCAGGGTGACAAGAGATAACAAAAGCTTTCTAAAAGTAAATCAAGTGCTCACAAGCTATAGTTATGGATTCATCTCGGCACAAGCACGTCTGGTTGATGGTGTCGCTAAACGAAAAGCTCAGCTTGGATACTAGAGCTTATTGAAAGCGAAGATCGATTGTAGAATTTCCTTGTTGACTTTTTTCCAAGTGAATATTGACTGCGATTCTTTCTGATAGCCTTTTCACATGGGTTATAAGTCCTACAGTTTTTCCTCTGTTACTCATTGACAGAAGCATCTCCACGACTTCCTCAAGACTTTCTTCATCAAGTGTGCCAAATCCTTCATCAATAAAGAGGGTGTCAATTTCCCGTGTCCCTCTTGTAAGCTCTGAAAGGGCAAGTGCCATGGCCAGTGAAACCATAAAAGTCTCTCCTCCGGAGAGAGTTGTTATTTTCCTATTGAGACCCGCCTTATATCTGTCGATGATATAGAACTCTGGAGCTGACTTTGCATTCTTTTTAAATTGGACTATTTGATATCTTTCATCGCAAAGCTTCCCAAGTTCGATATTTGTCTGATCAATAAGATTCTTTTCAATGTTTGAGAGAACAAAATTTCTAAATTGATCGGCTCCAACAATGTCATAGAGGTCAGTGAGCTGGTTTTTCTGATCTAATAAAACTTCAAGGTCTTTTTCGATCTTTCCCATTTTTTGCTCTACTTCCAAGATTTGTTCAAGCTTGGTTTGGGCCCTAATCAATTCATCCTTATTTGTTTTTTTGATATTGTCATGCATCTTTTCAAAATCGATAAGACTTTGAAAAGTTTCTCTCAACGACTCAAAATTTATTTGATCATATGTCTTTAGTTTTTTAAGTGAGGAAAGAATATTGTATTGATATTTTTCTACAACGTCACTTTCAAGATTAAAGTCGAGGTCAACGATTGTTGAATTTATCAGATCTTTTGAGCTATCAATCTGTTCGGTATAGTTTTTAAATCTGGAGTTGGCATCAGCTTTTTGAATCTCTACTTTATTAAATTGTTCTTTTATCTTGTCTTTTTCTACTGAGAGTTCATCTTTTTCTTTGTTTAGTAAATTGAGTTGTTGTTCAGGGTTATCACTTTCACATGTGCTCTTTATAGAGTTTTTTAAAAGATCAACTTCAGTTAGGGTTTCTGCTTCAAAAACCTTTTTTTGCTTTTGCTGCTCTTTAAGATTATCAATCTCTTCATTTGTTGATTTTTCCACCTTCTTTAAGGTTAAGAGCTGCTCAGATATAGAGCGTTTTTGAGATAAATCCTCTAGTTGCGCTAAAAGCTCTTTTGCTTCTAGCTTTTGTCCCAAGAGATTTTGAATCTTTTCAATGGAACCCTCAATTTCCTTTTTATCGGAGGCAACTTGTGAGCTTAGAGATTCTATTTTAGTTTTCGTCTCTTTATACTTTGATCTTAAGTTTTCAATTTGTTTGAGGTTGAATTCATTTTCATTTTTTGTTTTCCTCAGTGTTTCAAGTTTTTCTTCTAACTCACTTTTGTTTTTAAGGTCTTGGGCCTTTGCCAATAAAGTAGTGTGTTCTTTTTGGAGTGCCTCTTTTCTTTCTCCAAGATCTTTATATTGATTCAGTTTTTGGGAGTGCTCTTTGTCTAGAGTCGAGAGTCGACCTTTTGTGTTTTCGCTTGTCTTCCCAAGCTGATTTAAAATAAGAAGTTTCTCTTCTTTTTGAGATTTCAAATCATTTCTTTTTTCCAGACCTTCCATGTCGATAGAGGGAAGATTTGTGATATTAGTCGCGTTGCATACCACGCATTTTCCGTCTTTTATCGTTTGGTCTTGGCACTCGTGAATGGCCTCAATAAGGTCATAGTACTTAATACTCGTGTTTAAGTTCTCAACATCTTGCTCAAGCTTTTTTATCTCATTAGAGATTCTCGATATCTCTTCACTCAATTTGAGCATATCTTTTTTATAAAGAGAAACTTGGTTCTTCGTGTCCTCGTATTGCATCGCTAGTTGCTTAAGGCCATTTTCAGTTTCGTTTAAAGAGTCGCGGGTAGAGTTGAGTTGCTCTATTCTATTTTTTAGGATTGCTATCTTTGAGTCAACTTCATTTTGGTCAACCCCTTTTATCTCTTTTTTGATTAATTCAGCTTCTTTTTGAGTGCCGTCATTTGTCGTCGCTAGGGATAAAACATCTCGTTTCTTTATTTCAAGGTTTTGGATTTTGGTTATGTTCTCTTTTAATAGTGTCTCAGTCTCTCTTGCCTGTTCTTTTGAAATTTCCTTTATTTCAATTTTGATGACGTCTCTTTCTTCCTCTTTTTTAGCTATTGCATTGAGGGTTTCTTCCAGTCTTATTTGAATTTTTTTAAGCGTTTCTTCTGCATTTTTTTGTTCAATGCGTACTCTTTCTTTTTGAATCTCAAGCTGGTCAATTTTCTCTTTTTTCTTTATACCAGCTCTAAAGACAGGCTCTTTTTGTTTGAATTTTTTATCAAACTCAATTGCGCTTTTGTTTATCTGATCAAGAGAGACCTTTCTTTGATTATGCTCTTTCGTAATTTCTTCGAGATCTTTTTTTATTTTTATCAGCCTCTCATTGGATGCCTCTATTGTTTGCTGTGTCTTTGTGATATCTCGAAGCACTTGACTATTATTTTTCAAATTTTTACTAAGGCTTTCCAGCTGTGCATTTGTTTTCTTTTTCTCTGTAACTTCTTGATTTAGGTCATCTTTACTTATACCTTCGTCACTACTTTGAGTAAGACCCTGTCTTTTTGATTCAAGAAGTGCTATTTGTTCCTTTACAGCGTTAAGATTTTGTCTGGCCACTGTGGAAATCCTATCCAGATTGATGCCTTCGTAGAACCTCTCTAGTATCTCTTTTCTGTCAGTAAAACTACTTGTCAAAAATTTTGCAAAATCTCCCTGGTTGAGAATGATCGTCTTACAAAACTGGTCAAAACTTAGTTTAACAATTTCTTCAGGCGTTTTCTCTATGGGATCCCAAGCTCCTTTATTTCTTATAAAAAATTCTCTTTTGGGTTTAGGATTCTTTAAATCCTCGCCATTTTTTTTCTTGAGTCTACAACTCCAATTAAATTTGTAGATGGCTCCATCGAGTTGGGCCTGCACTGATACTGAGCCTTTTGGTTCGTTCAGAGTAATAAAGTCCATCTGGTTGAGACTTTTTTTATAGTTTTGACCGTAGAAGGCTAGAGAAAGACAATTGAGAATCGTGGACTTTCCAGAACCCGTATCCCCGGTGATAGCAAAAACATTGGTATAGTTTTCGATGTCTTGAAAATCAATCTTATGTTTTCCCTTTAAAGAGGCAATGTTTTCAATCTGTAAGTTAAGAAACTTCATGATTAACGTCTTCTAGAAGTTTTCTAAATTGAATTTCAAGCTCAGCTGGGGGAGCTTCGTTTTCAGGGTACTTTTCTTGATAGTAGAGTTTAAAGAGATCATTTAAATTGAGCTCATTTATATTAATACGCTCTTTTTGCTGAGTTCTCTCAATCGATTCGTAACTAGGGATCAGTGATAAAAGTGTGTGACCAGCAGCCTTTATTTTTTCAAAAAGGGAGTTCGTTAATTCATTATTAGGAGTGGTCATTTTTAATTTGATTTCAATAAAGGCTTCAAGCTCTTTGTGCTCTAGAGTTGCAAGGACTTCTGAGAGCTTATCTTCAATAAGATCCTCAGTGGAGCTTATTTGAATGATCTCTCTGAATTTAGGTATATCTATTGATTCTACCTGGGCACCATTGGTATTAACGATAAGTATCTTTTTTGTCTGCTTTTCAGAAAAGCGCAAAGGGATGGGGGAGCCGCTATAGTGAATACTTTTCGTTGTGCTCATTTTTTGGGGCTTGTGAATATGTCCAAGAGCGATATAGTCGAAGCTATCTCCAAACCACTTAAGACTTAAATTCTCTAGACCCATAACGGAAACTGTATGCTCACTTCCCGTTGCAGAGAACTCTCCAAAAGCATGATGGGCCACGATAATGTGAAACGCTTTTTTATCAGAGGTAGGCCAAAAATTAGAAAAATCCGTAAGAACCTTTTCAACATCAGTTGGGTCTAATTCAGTATCAGAATCTAGGAACTGATACAGCTCATAGGTTCGAAAGTAAGGAAGACATTTAAAGTGGTATTTCTCACCTTTAAGGTCGAGGGTGATAATATTTTTTTCAAAGTCTTTTTCCAGACGTGTTCTGATGTGAATATTATGTTTTTTTAAAATACTGGCCGGAGCTTGAATAAAATTTGCTGAATCGTGGTTACCCGAGATGATAATAATATGGGTCTTCGTTTGACTTGAGACCTCTTCTAAAAAAGAGAAGTATAAATCAAGAGCATCGTTTGGTGGAGTGGGTGTATCAAAGATATCACCAGCGATGATAAGAGCATCAACTTGTTGTGTTTTGATTTGTTGAAAGAGCCAATCAAGAAAAAGCTTTTGCTCCTCAATTCGACTTTTTTTAAAAAGCTTTTTACCAAGGTGCCAGTCAGATGTATGCCATATCTTAGCCGTCATAAGTTGAGATTAACTTGTGGGCTTTGAAGGCTTACTTTGAGAAGTGCTCTTGTTGCGATTTTTATTTCTGTTGCGGTTTCTGTTGCGATTATTTTTCTTCTCAGGTTTTTTCTCTTGACCTGTTTTTGAATCAGCTTCAGAGTTGACCGGATAAGATCTTTCCTCTGATTTGTAGTCTTGATTGATTTTATCGTTCTGAGTATAGTCTTCGCTTTGTGCTTGGAGATCGGAGTTCTTTTTTGCCTCAGCGATATCAGCTTGGCTTGGCATATTTATTTTAATCTCTTTTTTATCGCTTTCAGGAGGAGCTTGGCGCATCTCATATTCAGGCTTATCTAGTCCAGTGAGATCATAGTAAGTGTCAAAGGCATACTTGTGAGATTTTCCCGTAAGGTCATCTATCTCTTGTTGATAAAGTCTAGAGTCGGCTGCTTCTTTTTCAGATAGACCTATAATTGTAGAGGTCTCATCCGAGATATGATCAAACTTTCGAGGCATATCAGCCTCTTCCATTTTAATTTTTTTAACCATCATTGAGGCGACATATCTTCTGATATGACCTTTATTTGTGAGCATATCGAATTGTTCTGAGAGGATATGGATTCTAAGAACTTTTCCCATTCTCCCATCACTTGTTTCAATGAACTGTCCCTCATCGGGCATTTTCTTTCTTTTAGCTGAATAGACATCATCCTCATACTGGAGACAACACTTTAACTGACCACAAACTCCGTTGAGCTTGCTGTAGTTGAGAGTGAGATTTTGGTTTTTCGCCATTTTAACAGAGACGTTACCGTACTTTGTTAAAAATGATGAACAACATAACTCGCGACCACATGGGCCTAGTGCTCCCATTGATGCCGATCTATCTCTTACTGATATTTGTCGAAGTTCGATACGAAGTTTTAATTCTGCAACGAGATCTCTTACTAAGCCTCTGAAGTCTACTCTAGCCGGTGCGATAAAGTAGAAAACAACCTTTTTACCATATCCAGTAAATTCCACGTGGGTGAGGTTCATCTGGAGATTGTGCTTATCAATGAGTTTTTGACAAAGAGTTTCCGTTTCTTTTTGCTTTTTATAGGTGTCTTTTTCAGTGGCAATATCTTCTTGTGTCGCTATTTTTGAAATGGATTTAAGCGGAAGCATGTCTTTTTTGAAAGGAACATCGTAGGGAAATGAGTTGATATATCCCACGGCCATTCCGCGGTCACTCATGGCCATAACTTTTTGACCATACATCAGCTTTCTTTTTCCAATTAAAAAAGGATAGCTTTTCGCATGTCCAGGAAAGCGCACGCGAATAAACTTGAGCAGTTGCCCTTCCGTATAGCGATTATTGCTTTCTGTTGTTTCATCATTGTCAGATGTGTAATCTGTATTTTCTTCTATATTTGATTCCATTAATTCCCTAAATTCGATAGGTTACTATTTTCAGACTATTTTAGTTAACCGTCAATGTATTCTTTCAAGACAAAATAAATCTTGTGGAGTCTGTTAAGTGGTGCATTATTAAATTCATGGTCTTGAAAAGTTTGTTGAGTTGCCGCATCAATTTTTTCTAGCAGTTTCGCATTATTTATATTCTGGGCCGAAAAACTCATAAGACTTGTGAATAGTTCATTTTCTAAGTCTTTATTGCCTTTGAAATCAGCAACAAACTCGTCAAAGCCCAGGCCTTCTTTGATTTTGTTTACGTAGTCAAGAGTCATTGTTGAATGAGTCTGGATATCTAAGTTAGGCACTCGTATATTGATGGCCCGAGATCTAACGGTATCCAATAATGAGACTTTTTGCTCGTTGAGTAAAAATATCGTGCATTTTACCGGAGGCTCTTCTAAGGATTTTAGCAATTTGTTAGAAACACCAGTCCCAAGTTTATCTGCATCTTCTATAATAATAATTTTTCTACTAAACCTTGAAGCTTTATAGGTGAGAAAACTAAAAAAGTCATTGAAGTCAGAAAGTTTATAAGGCTTTTGCTCTTGGGATTTTATGATTAAAAGGTCTTCATGATTAAGAATCGAACTTGTATCAAAGCTCTTTTTCTCATCACTCATCGCCTTTGATAGAATATTGAGAATCCAGTTTTTTAAAAACTCTGTATCCCTGGAACTTTTACTGGGAGTAATATGATAAAAGTGTCCAAGCGTATCAATTTTTAATTTATGTTCAATGACTTTTGAAGGGGTCATAAAATAAGGCCTGTTCTATTCTTTAATGCGATCAATATTTGAGATGAGACAGACTCTTCATCTAATGATCCGTCGATGACTTCAATTCTTTGAGGAAACAATTGCGCTGCTTGATCGTATCCTTTGATAAGTTTGTTATAGAAATCAATATTCTCTCGTTCAAAATAGTCTTTATCTTCTCCTCTTAAACTTTGACGCTCTAGGGAAGTTTTTGAATCAATTTTTAAATAAAATGTACAATGAGGAGTTGTGTTTAAGGGAGCTCTTTTGTGGAGGTCCAATATACAATCTGCTCCTAGGCCACGAGCTTGACCTTGGTAAGCCAAGGAGCTGTCTATAAAGCGGTCAAGAATGACGACTTGGTTTGGTTTGGAGAGCAAAGGCAAGACTACTTGGTCCAACAGCTGGGCCCTTGAGGCCGCAAAGAGATTTGCTTCTGCCAGTGGATTAATAGGAGAGTCGCTCTCAAGGATCGCAGTTCTAAGTTTTTCACCAAATTTGGTTCCACCGGGTTCTCTAAAGTAAGAGACTTCGTAGTTGGAGTTTTGAATAATTGACGTTAATTTTTTGATTTGAGTCGACTTTCCAGAACCTTCAATCCCTTCAAAACTCAATAAAAATGAGTTGTTGTAATTTTCACTTTGAAAATTCTTGAGTAGTTCTTGGTCGATCATGGTTTTCATCGTGAAAAGGTATCACGATGAAAATGCTTTGGAAATTAATCAAATTCGTCGAATTCGCCTCTTTTTTGATCGAGATAAGTTTTATAGCTATCCATCTCTTTTTCGCTTAATTCACCATTTTCTGCTCTTTCAATAAACTCAAGTTCCTCTTCAGAAAGTTGATCATTTCCAAAGTCTCCAGCGAGGCTTCTCGTTAGGTCTTCTTTTTGTCTTGGATCATCTAGATCGACTGTGTCGTAACGCTCATCGTCAGTATGAACTTCTCTGTAAACTTCCACTGGTCTTGGTGGAGAAGTATTACGAGTGGGTTTATAGATTCGTTTCTTCTTAATTGGTTGGTATTTTTTTGCTTGAATGGCCTGGGCAGGTTTTCTTTGAACGGGCTGCACTTTCTCTACTTTCGTGACAACGCTGTTATTGACCTTTGGAGCTTGGGCTTTTGAATATGTTTCAGGTGTTTTATCAAATGTTGAATTCATAGTATTAAAGCCAACCATAACCATGACCAGCATTGCAGCAATCGCCGATCCAATTTTTGCTCTTTTAGAGAAGGTAAAAGAAACTGAATGTTGAGTGCTTGTTGGGGCTTCGTTTGTCGAAGTGCTCGATATGGGCTTAATTTTTTGACCTCTATCGTTTCCTCGGCCTATAAAAGCCAGTCCTACAAGAGCTTCATCAGCTTCGTTGGATTTATTCACTTTATTTTGAGGAACTTTTGAGAGTTCACTTTCATTTGGCGAAAAGGGAAGTTCTTCTTTGTTTTTTAAAAGTCTTCTATCAAACTCATGGTGCTCAAATAGTTTTATCCACGATTGACCTTTATCCATAGAAGCCATGATATTGAGGGCAATTTCTCTTTTTTGGGCCATCTCTTTAACTTCAGCTAAACTATAGGGACCTTTTTTAACGCCTTTTATAAGAAGATAGAACTCATCTGTGCTCTCAACTCCTTGGAGTGAGACTAGCTTGGGTTTTCTTCTTTGAAATTTTGTATTTTGATAAAAAGGTTTCTCTTTTTCCGTAGCGTAGTTAAAAGCTGTCACGGATTCAAAGAAGTCCTGATCAACAGCAGCTGTTTCTCGAAGAGTGTCTGTTTGAAAAGGTCCAAAAGAGTTTCCTTTGTCGTCCTTAATCATCCAAGTATCGAATAACTCAACTTTATGCTCAGCAATAAACTCTGGGCTCAGTGGTTCAATGTTCAAAAGTGGGTTTTTCTTACTCATAACGTCTCCGTGTCGTTTTACCTTAATTAAGTTTTCGGCAAAATAACGCTTTAGCTTTAAGATGATCTATTAGGTATGAATTTCTTGCCTAGTATGGTAACTATTTAGAATAACTAAGAGGTGACTATGTCTATAGAAGAGAGAATCAGTCAGATTGAGGCAAAGTTTAATGCTCACTCTGATTGGGAAGATAAATATAGAGAACTTATTAAGGTGGGAAAGAACCTGCCAGCAATAGATGAAAAAAATCAAGTATCAAAATATGAAGTGAAAGGCTGCCAGTCAAAAGTGTGGTTAAAGCCAAACTTGGTTAAAGGTAGAGCGGTTTTTCAGGCCGACAGTGACGCTATATTGGTCAAAGGAATTATAGGAATTCTTCTTGAGGCTTACTCCGATTCAACGCCAAATGAAATTCTCTCTCATCCGCCAAAGTTTCTAACGAACATTGGCATCACTGATCATTTATCTTTGAACAGAACCAACGGGCTGCGCTCAATGGTTAAACAGATCCAAACATATGCTTCATTATTTCAGTCGCTGATTTCTAAAGGAGTGGAAGATGCAGATATCTAGACCTAGACGAAATAGAAAAAACGCTGCCACCAGAAGATTGATTGCGGAAAATAGAGTTTCTGTCGATGATCTTATCGCTCCTTTATTTTTTATTGAAGGTAAAGATCAAAGAATAGAGATTTCCTCGATGCCAGGCCAATTTAGATACTCCTTAGATCAGCTTGTGAAAAAAGTTAAGGAACTAGAAGCCCTGGGAATAAAATGTGTCTCGCTTTTTCCTGCGGTGGATGAAAACTTGAAGTGCAAATCTGCCAAAGAGTCTTATAATCCTGACGGCCTTAATCAAAGGGCCATTAAGGAAGTAAAGAATGCGTGTCCTGATATTTTAGTCATGACAGATATCGCTCTTGATCCTTATTCAATCGATGGCCACGATGGACTGGTCAGCGATAAAGGTGAGATTCTTAACGATGAGACACTTGAAGTCTTGGGAAAAATGGCCATGGCACAAGCCCAAGCCGGAAGTGATATTCTTGGACCAAGTGACATGATGGATGGTCGTATAGGTTTTATTCGAGAGTTAATTGAGGGCGAGGGATTTTATAATACTCAAATAATGGCCTATACAGCTAAATACGCATCAAGTTTTTATGGACCTTTTAGAGATGCTTTGGATTCAGCTCCAAAAGCTGGAGATAAAAAGACCTACCAAATGGACTATGCAAACTCGACTGAAGCTCTTAGAGAATTATTTTTAGATGAGAGTGAAGGGGCTGACATTGTTATGGTTAAGCCAGGGCTATGCTACCTCGACGTTATTCAAAAACTTAAAATGAACACCACCTTACCCGTTGCCGCTTACAACGTGAGTGGAGAGTATGCAATGGTTAAGGCAGCAGCTGAAAGAGGCTGGATTGATGGTGAAAGTATTATGGTCGAGATGTTAACTGGTTTTAAAAGAGCGGGAGCCGATATTATTTTGAGCTACTTCAGTGAAGAATTTGCAAGGCTTGATCTCTAGTGCATATTGTTCTTACTCGTTTCTCAAGCCTTGGTGATGTCGTTATTCAAACAGCTTTCGCTAATAGTTTAAAAATGAACTATCCAAATTGTTTTATCACTTTTATCACGCTCAAGCCTTTTGCGACACTTCTAGAGGGGCAGGAATCTATCGATCGTGTTATTGGCTTTGAAAAACAGAAAAATGACTTTGCGGCTCTCAAAAAATTGGGACAAGAGATTGGGAGCACAAAAAAGATTGATTTTATTATTGATCTTCACGGAACCACTCGTTCATTTATTTTTAAATTAATGAACTGGTCAATTCCTTGTTTTAATCTCGATAAAAGAAGAATCGAGAGGTTTTTCTTTATCAAAACAAAAATAAATTTTCTTAAAAATACGCCTTCCCATCATAAGCGTTTACAGCTTGATCTCAAGTCACTTTTTAGAAAAACCGCTGTGACTTCAATAGGAAGTTTTTCTAAAAGTGAAAGCAAAGTGCAGGATATTATCATTGCGCCGATTGCTTCTTTTGCACCAAAAAGATGGCCTCTTAGGTATTTTAAATCCCTCATCGTCCTCATTCTTAATAGTGAGCAATTAAGTCAATATAGGGTCGTGGTTGTGGCCGGACCCAGTGATGATTATGTCGATGAGCTTAACGAGCTTTCAACTTATGAGACACGTTTTCTCAATATGAAAGGTAAAACCTCACTGAAGGAGAGTGCCTCGTTAATTGAGAACTCTAAAATTGTCATCGGCAACGACACAGGGATGGGACATATCGCGGAAGCCTATAATGTGCCAAGTCTTGCTATCTTTGGCCCAACTCATGAGGACCTAGGGTTTGGCCCCTTTATGAAAAAATCAGCTTCTATGTCGAAACAATTATGGTGTCGTCCCTGTTCAGGTACGGGCTCAAAAAAATGTTTTAGAAAAAGACAATACTGCATGGAAGAGATTACACCTGAGCAGGTATTTGAAAAAGTGTTGGAGATGATCCTATGACTTTTTATTACCTGTTGAGACTGGCCCTCTATCCTCTCATTTGTTTTCTTTGCCTGTTTAATAAAAAAATCAGAAAGAGATTTGTTTTTGAAAGGGCGATAAATCAAAAATTAGGACCTCTGGCAAAAGGAAACTTTGACACAGCTTTTGAGTTTTCATCCGAAGGTGAACTCGAGCTGGTTAAACCCCTTATTCAGTACTCTTTACAAAGAGGGGATAAGATAGAGCTTCTCTTTAGTTCTGACAGTGTCTATGGTGCAGTGGAGAAGTTACAACGTGCTTACCCTGACCAGATAAGAGTTCTATGTCTTCCCATTGTAAGCTTCACGCCTTTTGGCAGAAGCTTTGTTAAAAATTGGGTGAGTGCTAAGCGCTTTGTCTTAACTCGATATGACTTTTTTCCTGAAATTATCGATTGTGCAAAAAACAAAGAATTTATTCTTATATCCGGTTCCCTAAAAAAATTCATAGCGAATCCAAGCAAACTGAAAAAAATATATTTTAAATGGGTTTATTCTTCTTTTGATAAGATCCTTATGGCAACAGATACCGAAAAAAGAAATGTGAGAACTTTAGGTATTGAGCATGACAATATTAAGTCCTTCGACTTTCGACCCTTTCAGATTTTCTCTCGGATTAATCAGGTAGAGAAAAATGATGTTTTAAAGAAAGTAGTAGAAAACTTGAATCAAGACAAAAGAAAGAAAATTATTCTGGGAAGCTTTTGGGCCGATGAAGCTCAATTTTTACAAAACCCCCCACCAGATTTCTTCGATCAATTTCAAGTCTGTGTCGTTCCTCATCTTCTCGATTCAAAAAGTATCGATGAGTGTTATAGGACTTTGGAAAATATTTTCGCAACTGAGATCAGTATTTTTTCAAAGGATAAAAGCCTCCAGAACGTCACGATAATTGATTATAAGGGCATCCTTTGTGAGCTTTATCAGTCTTTTGACTTCTCCTACATAGCAGGTGGGTTCCGAAGTACAGTTCACTCTCTTTTAGAGCCATTCTTATCTGGCTCATTTGTTCTTTGTGGCCCAAGCGTTTCAAAATCAACTGAATATGATATGATTTTATCAATTGATAAAAATAGGATTAAAATTATAAACAAAGAGTCTTTTTATAATAGTCTGAATGCTGTTGGGGAAGACTGCGAGAAAGTGAATAAATTTAAATCTACAATTGATTCTGAATATATAAGCTATATAAAATGGGTACTGGGTTAATGCTAAATTCTAAATTTGAATCTATTCTTTTGGGCAAGAACTATCTGTCTCTCATCTTTGGTATATTAAAGATTAAAGCCTCTAAGGAGTCGGTCCTTGTTATCGATGATCCGAATTGCTCTTTAGGTGGACTTTGGCATAAAAATTTGGGAGAGGTCGAGAAGCGATCTCTCTACAATATTGGTCAAAAATATAATGTCCAATCTCTAAAAGAGATTAATAATTACCTTATCCCAACAAATACTCTATTAAAGTTGGATGAGGTGCTTATTGAATTTGGTCAAAGCCCTTTCGCAAATATTAGAGAGCTCTCGAGAAAGCTTCCCCAGTGCTTTCCCATTGACTTGGTTGAGACCTTGGAGAAGTTTGGTGAAGAACAGTTCAACAAAGACTGCTCAATTTTTCTCGACGATATTACGGCCAGACTTGAGCTCATTGGAATTAATAAAGACTTTTCTATTAATCAGTCATCATTAAAGATCATTTATGATCAGTTTCTCTCCTTTTTAGATAGTCACTCCATTGTCTCTGAGCAACTTCACTACGTCCTTCAAGTCCTTTTTCAAAGTTTTTTTTCAAACCTAAAGGACGAAGATGGATCTCGTTATCTGTTAACCTCAATTCTTTCCCCAAGATATAGCCTTGATGTCGATACTTTAATGAACGACTTAAATTTTGAATTTAAAAGCTTGGGGGGAAGCATCTCCAAAACCAGTATTAGCTCCATTGAGATTTATAAAAACAAGCTAGAATATGTTGAACTCGCAAGTATGGATGGCATCATCAAAGCAAAGCAGTTATATGTTTTCACTAAGCTTCGGGAAGATATGTTTTTGGCTGAAAGGTTTGAACCAATAGAATATGACTCCATCAGTTTAAGGGCTCCTTTGTCACATGATATCTTAAACTTTTATACAAATAAGAGAATAATTTCCTCCTCAATTGATAGCCTTGGTACCGATTTTCCTCATTTCGAGATGGATATTTCCTCAACGGGAATCATGACGGCCAGGTACTCCTTTGCTAGTGAATTGGGAACAAAACCAAGCTTTTATTATAAAAAGGCAGCAGTCTCTGTCTTCAATTCTTTGACATTCTTTCTTCCTGGACTAGATGAGGAAGAATTCTTAGGTCAAGTTGAATTTGGACAAGGAGACAGCTTTTGGTATCAGATTCTTCCAAACAACAAAAAAGCCTACTTAAGATCAACGAGTAATAGTTCCCTCTATTGTGTCAAAACAGGTGAAAAGGTCGAAAATGCCCATAACTTTTCTCACTCTCGAGTTCAAATTATGGGACTCTATTCCTACCTTTGGGAGATTGCACAACTGTGATAAAATAAGTCATGGTTAAGAAGATTCTAAAAGATAAAGGCCAGACTTCAGTAGAATATATTCTTCTTCTATCAGTTATTGCTATTATCTCAACGACACTCTTTAAAAATATCGAAGCCTATCTCGTATCAAACCCAGATTCAGTGATTAATGAGTACCTCGGAGCCCTTTCAACGACCTTCGGAAACAGTGGAAATGGGCAATTTCAATATAAAAGATTTATCCTTAGACGCTAAGTTATTGTTTTTACATTGGTAGTTGAGTCGATTAGTGTAATAATTACATGCTATCGAGCTTTTGCTGTAGTGCGTCACAATTCCTTGTTACCATTCATTTGTAAAGAATATTTATGGCATAAAGCCAAACGAGGAGAATTAACATGAAAACGAAATCTATGATCAAGTTATTTTTAAGCTTGTCAGTGATCTCATCATCATTTGTAGGGGCAATCGCAAATGACGCTGTATTAAACTCAGATCCTATCGACATCAACGGATATGTGACTGAGCCAAATGCGACAGATCACGAACTTGAAAAAGTAAGAGGTGAATTAAGAAATCAAAAAAGTGCAATCAAGATCAACAAGGAGAAGTCAAAGACTTACAACAAACTTGGAAGATCTACTGAGAAACTTGCGGAGGTCACTGAAGAGATGATCGAAGAAAGAAAAGAGTCTCAGCAAACAATTGCTAAATATAATAAGAAGATTGAATGTCTAATGGAAGAAAATCCAGGAAAAGACTGTGACGAATATGTAAAGAGAAAGCAAGACTCTGTATCGACAGGTCAAGCGGCACCTCAAGTTGTTCACGAAGTTCAAACTCCAACAAAGATGGGAGATGTTATTAAGCTTCTTCCATATGCTGGGATTACAAGTGTTCAAAGTGAGAATGAAGATCTTGAAGGAAGTATCAACATCGGTATGAGAGTAGAGTCAGATGTATCTGAAAGAATCTCAGTCGGTCTTGGTTTCAACTACTCAACTCTTCAAACAACTGACTTTGCAAATGGATACCAGGGATATACTCCTGATTTCCAAAGAAGATATAACCAAGCCTTTACTGGTGGTAGGGAAGTTGAATATACAAACATCAACTTTGACCTTTACTCGAAGTTCTTTATCACTAAGACTGAGAGATTTAGACCTTATATCGGTGCTGGTATGGCTTACAATAGAACAAACTCTGTTTATTCAGATAACAGAGGAGCTAATATTGACTACCAAGGTTTTAATAACCAATTTGGTGACGAAGAAGTTACAGCAAACTCAATCAGTGCAAGAATACTTGCTGGTTCGGAAATTCTTTTTACGAAAAGTATTGGTCTTAACTTAGAGTTACAATACTCAAAGGCACTTGGATCAAGTTTTGGTAATCAAGAAAATAATGTTGAAGGATTTGATCAAACAAGACTAAGAGAGCTTACTGATGAAATCAACGACGCGCATACAATAAGTGTAACAGCTGGTGTTTTAGTTCTTTTTTAAAAAAGTCCAAAAACGATAAAAGCCATCCTCGTGAATAAAAAAACCCTCCATGCCCGGAGGGTTTTTCTTTTTCTAATATTTCATATTTACTTTGAAAGACTTTTAACTTCTATTCTTGTCAAGAGACTTTGTGACCCAACTCATTTTTGAAATAGACTCTTTTACCTCATCTTCGCCGTCTGTAATAGAGTGAATAATCGGTGAAAAGATTGCTCTATCTCTATAAATTAAAACAGCATTTAAAACAAAAACAAAAAGTGCTGGTAGTATTTGAGTTGGTGCTAAAAATAAATGAAACAACACAAGATTAACTGAAAATGGTAATAGAATCAGTAACCCAAGTGGTGTTGTATTTTTTCTTATGAGTAGCGCTCCGGCCAAAATCTCTATAAATCCAACAAGTGGAAGTATGTAACCAGCTTGATCTAGAGCTTGATAGAGGTTTGCGGCTTCAGGTGGTAACTCTACAACAGGCATAAAGGGAACAAACTTACTTATACCGATAAAAAGTAGGCCTATTGCCAAAACATACTTTAAATAAAAATCAAAATTAAAATCCTTCTCTAAGCTTTTTTCCATTGAAGACTCCTTTGTCATTACAACATATTAAGAACAAACCTCTTTTATGTATTGCACTGATAGTGCTTCGATTGTGTAGATAATTTCACATCTTGATTAAGCCTCTGATTTTATGAAAGAATTCCTGAGGTACTGTTCATAATATCTAGAACGATTTTGAGTATTTTCTTATCCATAAAATTTGTTGGCGTCTCTTTATGGTTTTATTCCTTTGATTCAAATTGGTTACTTTTATAGTTGAGTTTTTAAGTTTGCATATAAAAGCTTTAGCTTAAATAATTCGTTTTTTTATTAGATTTAACGTAGAATTAGGCTGTTATAATTTCTATTTTACAAAATATTTAATTGCATGGAGAAGCTATGAAACCCGTTTATCTTTGTTCTGGAGTCAGGACACCTCAAGTAAAATCAGGTTCTGATATTAAAGATGTCGATGCCCCTTACCTTGGCCATTATCTGATTAAGCATCTTATTGATGAGACAGAAATTCCAAACGATGCTGTTGATGAAGTTATTATTGGAAACACGGGAACACCAGCTAAATATCCAAACATTGGACGAGTTATCGCTCTAGAAGCAGGTCTAGATAAAAAGACAAGTGGTTATTCGGTTCATAGAAATTGTGCCAGTGGAATGGAAGCTCTCTCTCAAGCGTTTATAAAAATTGCCAGTGGAAGAAGTGATATTATTTTCGCCGGTGGCGTTGAGAATATGTCTCAAATGCCACTGATGTATAACGAAGATATGACGGAATTTTTTATTCAAATGATGAAGGCTAAAAGTCCAACGGATAAGTTAAAGGTTATTTCAACATTTCGTTTTCCTCATCTCGCTCCTGTTATTGCGATCGAACAAGGTCTAACGGATCCTTTTTGTGGTCTTAACATGGGGGCAACAGCAGAGAAACTTGCCAGAGAACTTCATATATCAAGACTTGACCAAGATGCTTTTGCCAATGAGTCTCATGCTAAAACGATCAAAGCTATAAAAGAGGGAAAATTTAAAGATGAAATTGTCCCTCTAACGGCTGGTAAAAACCTAGAAAAACTTATCATGGATGATGTCGGTCCTCGCGAGGGTTCAACTATTGAGAAATTAGGAAAACTAAAACCTTATTTTGAAAAAGGTACTGGTACTGTGACTGTTGGTAACGCCTGTCCGATCACAGATGGTGGAAGTATGTGGCTGATGGCCTCAGAAGAAGCTGTAGAAAAATACAATTTAAAACCTATGGCAAAGATGGTTGATTTTCATTTTCACGGTTTAGAACCAGAGAGAATGGGACTTGGTCCAGTGCTTGCTATGCATGGGGTATTGAAAAGAACTGGAATGAAACTTGAAGATATGGATCTTATTGAGATTAATGAAGCTTTTGCTGCTCAGGTTCTTAGTTGTATGAAGCTGGCAAAAGATGAACAGTTAAGTCGCAAATGGGGTATGGATGAACCAATAGGTGAGATTGATCCCCATAAGCTTAACGTCAATGGCGGGGCGATTGCTTTAGGGCATCCGGTAGGATCAACGGGATCTCGGTTAGTCGTTACTTTGGCTCATGAGCTTAAAAAGAGAAAGAAGAAGTTTGGAATAGCTTCACTTTGTATCGGCGGTGGTCAAGGCGGAGCAGTTATCGTTGAGAACCTACATCTTTAAGAAAAATAATTGGAGAAAAATATAATGAGTTATAACAAAATTACACTCGAAAAAAATAATGGCATTTACGAATTAGGTTTCGGAAAATACGAAGATAAATCAATGACTGTCCTTTATGCTGATACTCTTTTAGAGCTTTCAAAAGCTTTCGACGAAGTTGCAGCCGATAAAGAAGCTAAAGGCCTTATTCTTTTTAGTCATAAAGAAAACTGCTTTCTCGCTGGTATGGATGTGTCAGTCATCCAAGGGTTAAACTCTGAAGCACAGGCCATTGATGGATGTGAAAGAGGCCAAGAAGTTTTTAATAAACTAGAAGATCTCAAAGTCCCAACGATGGCGCTGGTTGATGGTATCTGCCTAGGTGGTGGTTGTGAGATGATTTTAGCTTGTGATAAAATTATCGCCAGTGATAATCCGAAAACAGCGATCGGTCTTCCTGAGGTTATGTTAGGTGTTTTACCAGGATTTGGCGGAACTTATCGTCTACCTCGAAAAGTGGGATTGCCAAACTCTCTCGATATGATTTTAACGGGTAAGCAAGTAAGATCTAGAAAAGCTAAGAAAATAGGTTTGGTTGAAGCTGTTATGCCAAAAGAGAGGCTGATGGAACTTGCTCATGAAAATTTATTTAAAAAATTTGAAAAACATAAAACATTTGCAGAGACGATTACTGAAAAAGCTGCAGACAACTTTATTGCTAGAAAAGTTATCTTTCAAAAAGCCAGAGAGAAAGTACTTGAGAGCACAAAAGGTTTTTATCCAGCACCTTTGAAAATTCTTGATCATTTAGAGGCAAGTGCTGGGAAGAAAAGAAGCAGTTATCTCTCAAGAGAGGCAAAAGCCTTTGCTGAGTTAACTCAAACATCACAGGCCAAAAACCTCCAGCATGTTTTCTTTCTTCATGACGAGTCTAAAAAACTTGAAGGTGCATCGACAGCTAAGAAAATTAAAAGAGGAGCTGTTGTAGGTGCTGGAACAATGGGGGGAGGAATAGCGTGGCTATTTGCTAAAAATGATCAAAACCCCATTATGAAAGATATCTCTGTTGAAGGTCTGGAACTTGGGCTGAAACAGTCAAGTGAGGTCTTCACTAAGGCTGTCAAAAGAAAAAGAATGTCACAAGATGAGTTCAATAGGGCTCAACGCTCTATAAGTGCGCAGCTTGATTACACAGGGTTTAAAAAAATTGACCTTGTTGTCGAGGCTGTTGTTGAAAATATGAAAGTCAAAAAATCGGTCTTCCAAGAAGTAGAAAAGGAAGTCTCGAAAGATTGTATTCTCACTTCCAATACTTCTTCTCTTTCAGTTGAAGAGATGGCATCGGCTTTGAGCGACTCTTCTCGATTTGCTGGACTACACTTTTTTAATCCCGTCCATAAGATGCCACTGGTAGAGATTGTCAGACACAAAAATGTATCTGAGGAGACTGTAAAAGCTCTTTATAACTGGGTTTTAAAAACAAAAAAAACGCCTGTTGTAGTCAATGACTGTCCAGGATTTTTGGTTAATAGGATACTCGCTCCCTTTTTAAATGAATCTGCTTACCTTCTTCAAGAAGGAGTCTCTATCAAAGATATTGACCGGGCAGTTTTAAATTTTGGAATGCCAATGGGAGCTTGTCGTTTGATGGATGAAGTGGGTTTAGACGTTTGTTCTCATGTTGGTGAGATCATGGAAGAAGGTTTAGGGGCCAGAGCTAAGGCTTGTGATCTCTCTCATAAAGCGACTGAGAAAGGACTTCTTGGAAAGAAGAATGGAAAAGGCTTTTATACCTACGACGATAAAGGCAAGCAGCTAGAAGTTAATTCTGAAATGGACTCCCTTCTACCAAGCAAAAAGATAACAATGGATGAGACGACTATTCAAATGAGAGTCTTTTTACCTATGATCAATGAAGCGGCAAATATTTTGGATGAAAAAATTGTTGATGGTCCCGGTACCGTTGATCTTGGTCTTATCTTTGGAATTGGTTTTCCACCTTTTAGAGGGGGACTGCTAAGATATGCAGATGCTGAGGGACTAGATCGAATTGTGACAGCTATAAATAATTTTGCCATAAGTGTTGATAAAGATAGATATAGTCTAAGTCCTTATTTAAAAAACTTGGTAGAGACTAAAACTAAATTCTACGAAGCGAAATAGTGCATTTTTATTTCTATTTTTTTCGCTATATCTTTTCAGCTAAAACTCGCCAGAAGCTTCTTTTCATTGCGGTTGTTGGTTTGTTTATTTCAACATTCTCCTTGGTTATTTTACAAGGGGTTATGGGGGGACTGCAAAACGGCTTGATTGAGCGCTCTAAGAAAACGATTGGCACCGGTTATGTTGATCTAGCACTCGAGAAGTCTGCTTCAAAAAACTTAGAATTAGAAAAGAAGCTAATTGATCGGGGAGTCTCTTTTTCCAGAGAGTACGAGATAGAGCTGATGGTGAACCACGGTAGCCGTGTCAATCCCGTTATTTTACACGGAGTTGATTTTGAACACTTCACGCCTCGCTTTTTGTATAAAAAGGATTTGAGTGGCGTTGTTATTGGTAGTGACCTTGCGACAAGTTTGAACTCGTACTTTGATTCTAAGTTAACTTTCATCTCACCCGCTCATATCGACTATCTTATAAATCCAATTCCAAGATCTGTAAGTGATATCATTACTGATTTTTACGTTAGCGATTTGGCAGAGATTGATGCGCTTCACGCTTGGACGAGACTGAGTTTAGTTCAAAACTTAATTCGCAAAAGACTAGTGAATAAACTTGTTTTCTACACAGCTGAAGATCTCTCCTTGGCGCAAGAAATCCTTAGTGATGACAAGAGGGTAACGACTTGGGAACAACAAAATAAGTCTCTTGTATGGGCCCTCAATTTAGAAACAAATGTTATGCTTTTTTTATTTATTGGAATGTCCCTTTTGGTCGCCATCTGTATAACCAGCGGATTTATGATTTTCTTCGATAAAATTAAAACTGACCTAATTTGTTATTGGGTTATGGGCAAGTCTCAAAAAGAGATTTATAAAATGTCTTATCTGTTTACCCACCTTGTGAGTATTATTTTTTGTTCTTTGGGCGTGGCTTGTGGACTTCTCGTCTTAAAGCTTCTCAATAGTAATGATTTAAATCTAATGCCAGACTTCTTCGTAGAAAGGCGTATACCGGTCAAAATCAGCGGTTTAAAGGTTTTTTTGGCCTTTATTATTCCTTATTCTATTTCAGTTTTATTTTCTTATTTCTCTTTTTCTAGTTTTAAAAAAGACACTGGAAGTTTTATCAAATTACTCAGGCAAGCTTCTTAAAAGTTTCTTCACTTTTTCTCTTAAGCTTCGGCACAATATTCCGTTAAGATAGCATCTCTTTTTAAAAGGAAAAGAATGACTAATCTTGCACAATTTTTCGAAAATTTTACTTTCTCAAAGACATTAACACCCAATAGCAAATTTCCAATATGGATACACTGGTCAAATGACCCGTACTTGACTAATAAAGTTCGGGAAGGTGTTAAAAATGGTCAAATGAAATCGCAATTTGATCAACTTAGTCAACAATTAGATAATTTAAAAAGTGTTCCATTATGGCTTAAATTAGAGGATTCGATTTTAAAATTGTCAGCTTTTGATCTCTACCACACTCTTTGTCTGCACTTTAGAAATGGTCAGTTTGAAGACCAGCTTTTTAACTGCCAAGAGATATCTTTCGTCTCACCAACTGGTCCTTTTAAAGAATTAACAATTGTCGATTGTATCCACTCAAAGACTATTGAATCGTTTATCTATAAAAATTTATTACAAAATAATCTCGCTCAAAGGGCTTTTAGGGTCTTTACAAAAGGAAGCGCAAAGCTGAGCTTTGGAGAGTTTCAAGAACATAGCTTAGATATTGCTGTTGAGCAGTTAACAGATCACGGTGTCCTCTTTTCTTCAGATGATTTTAAACTTCTCGAAGTTATTGATGATGAGCAGTTTTTTAAAATTCAAATGACATTAAAAAATCTAAAAAACTATTTTGATGAGACTTCTGACTTTGATCCAGAAAAAAGTGATCTTTTTTATAGCAAAAATTTAACGGAGAGTTTTAGGGTTAACTCTACTCATCTTTTAAAGTCTTTAAAATATGACTCCAATGAAACGGGTAAATTCTTTCTCTTCTGCCGTTATAAAGACATGGTTGGTAGTGATCATGGAAAGGAACTTGGAAGTTTTGTCGAAACGATAAAGTCAAAAGTTCAAGCCGCTTAAGCTTTCTTTTTTGTATAGTCCACGTCATAAGCCGCTGAGTTATCTAAACTTTCACGTCTTTTATCATATCTCTCTGTCGTTGTTATTTTGCTATGACCCGCGAAGATAGCAACATCTCTGATAGGTGTTTTTTGAGTGTCGAGTAAGTGAGAGATCGCTGTTGCTCGACATGAATGTGGACTGACATTCTTCGATATTCCACACTCTTTAGCATATTTTGCTATCATCCTATAAACGGTAGACCCATCCATTGGTTTGTTATTTTTGCCAATTTTACTGCTTTGGAGAAGATAGTCTTCTGGCTCAAGCAAAATTCCCTGAGAGCTGAGCAAGTCAATATATGTCTGTATCTCTATGGCTATTGGTCCAGCAATAGGAAGATGTCGATCTTTGTCACCTTTTCCTCGAATTTTCAAAACATTATGTCCTCTATCTTGATAGAGATCTTTTATTTTGATTTGGGTAAGCTCACTTCGTCTAAGACCTAGAGAAAAGAGAAGGATCATGGCCAATCTATTCATGGCCCCTTTCTTTGTGAGTTTATCCGGAGAGTTAATCATTTGAACGACTTCATAGTCTTCAAAGGCTAAAGTTGGTGCCTGGGTTTGGACTTTAGGTAGTTTGACGACATCTAGAGGATTATATTCAATTAGTTTTGAGGCCATGGCCCATTTGATAAACGATCTTATGGCCACAAGTTTTCTATTAATAGTGGCAGAACTATAATCATCTTCAATCAGCTTATCTCTGTAAAATTGGAAATGGTGACCTTCAATTTGTTTTGGATGGGTGATTGACACGTTTCCAGATTTCATAAAATCGAAAAAATATTTTAAATCGGTAAGGTAGGCTTTTTGGGTTTGTTCCGATATAAATTGACCGATAAAATCAGTCATAAAATCTGATATGGTAACTTTTCTTTTTGATGCCTCTTTAAACTTTTCAGCTAACTTGGCATCATAGTTTAAAGAGATTTCATTCTTTTTAGTCATGACTTATTATAGCATAAACCAGAAAAGCCACCAATATGGTGGCTTATGGGAAAAATTATTTCAGTCTCAGACCCGCCAAACCAGAAAAGGCATTATTTTTTATTTTCTCTTCTTTTTTAGGCTTTGGAGTTCTTGCACCGGAGTTAGATCCTTTACTATACTCAACTGAAGCATCGCTTTTACAACTAAGAGAGATTCTTTTTCGGGCCATGTCGATCTCAGTCACTTTTACTTTTAGTTGTTCACCGACTTTGAGTTTATCCAGTGCATTTTCAACAAACTCATCAGAGATTTGAGAGATGTGTAGAAGTCCACTTTCTTTGACACCGATATCTACAAAGGCTCCAAAGTTTGTAATATTATTTACCACTCCTGTGTACCACTCTCCTGGAGTGAGATCTTTCATCGATCGGATATCTTTTCTAAATTCGACAGATTTAAATTCAGATCTTGGATCTTGTTTTGGTGCTCTTAACGAAGAGACAATATCGTTGAAAGTTAATTCTCCAATTTCTTTTTTTAAATTATTATCCGAACCAAGCTTAGCTATAAGCTCTTTGTCAGTCGTAAGCTCCGCTAGTAAATGGCCATGGTCTTTACACCATTTTTCTAAAATGGCATACCTCTCAGGGTGAATAAATGTTCCATCCAGTGGGTTTGCGCCGCCATAGATTCTTAAGAATCCAGCTGATTGCTCGTAAACTTTAGGGGAGAAGCGAGCGACTTCAAGAAGCTCTTCTCTACTTTTAAAGCGTCCAACCTTTTCTCTATGCTTAACAACATTTCCTGCAACCGTTGGACCAATTCCTGAAATATAAGAAAGCAGAGGTGCTGAAGCTGTATTGAGGTCAACTCCAACAAAGTTTACACAGTTCTCAACCACACCCTCGAGAGACTTCTTAAGTCTTATTTGATTGACATCGTGTTGGTACTGACCAACACCGATACTTTTGGGATCAATTTTAACGAGTTCAGCTAATGGATCTTGAAACCTTCTTGCGATTGAGATTGATCCTCTGACTGTGACATCCTTATCTGGAAACTCTTTTCTTGCAATATCGGAAGCTGAATATATTGATGCTCCCGACTCGTTCACCATAGTCGCTTTAACGTCTCCGTCTTTCACTTGTTTGACTTTGGTTTCGACAAACTCTAACGTCTCTCTTCCGTTAGTCCCATTTCCAATGGCAACGTATTCAATATTAAAAGCCTCTATTAATTTTTCAAGGATTACTTTACTACCAGCTTCATCAAATTTAGGGGCAAATGGGTAGATAACATGATCTCCAACAAACTTTCCTGTATGGTCGATAACAACAATTTTACAACCTGTTCTAATTCCTGGGTCAATGCCAAGAACTGCCTTCGAACCTAAATAAGGTTGAAGCAGAAGATTTTTTAAGTTTACACCAAAAACGTTGATCGCCGCTTCATCAGCAATCTTCTTTAAGTCTGTTTTAACTTCTAGATCCATACTGGTCGAAATACTATTGTCATAAGCTTTTTTAGCTAAGCTTTGGAGGAGTTCATAATTCCCAAGGTTCTCTCCATTTGGAAATTCATTGGCCTCGACTATATCGTAGGCCAATTGCTCTTCAATACTTGTGGAAACTTTTAAAACTTTTAACGTCATCCCTCTTCTCATAGCGAGATAGCGATGGGTATTTTTAGGATCTTTAATTTGATCGATCTTTTCATCAAATTCAAAAAAGTCTTTGAATTTATGAGAGTCTTCAATACTATCCGCCTCTTTTCTTTTTTCCGTTTTGATAACACCTGTTTTCCAGTAGATATTTCTAATGGCTTCTTTGGATTCAACATTTTGGTAAAAATTTTCAATCAAAATATCACAAGCGCCATTAATGGCCTCTTTCATATCTTCAACTTTACCTTCAGAGCCTTTAACGTAGGTCTTCTCAAGTTGTTCCATTTCTGATTCAAAGGATTTCTTTGATTCCAGTAGCCAGTTCGCCAGAGGCTCTAAGCCCTTTTCTTTGGCAATGACACCTTTGGTTTTTCTTTTGGTTTTATAAGGTGCATAGATGTCTTCTAAAAGGTTTAGAGTATCGGCAGCCTTTATCTTTTTTTCTAAATCCGGAGTAAGTTTTTCCTGCTTTTTAATGGCTTCAAGAATAAAATCTCTTCTTTTTTCTAGTTCTATATACTCTTCGTAGAAGAGCTGAATGTCTCTGATTTGAACTTCATCCAAATTTCCAGTTGCCTCTTTTCGATACCTTGAAATAAAGGGAATCGTACACGTTTCTACAAATAATAGATTGCAGGTTGAAATTACTTTATTGAGGGGGATGGATGTTTTACCAACCGCATAAGCGATGGCGTTGTTGTCTAACTGCATTTTTTCTCCTTAAAAAATCTAGAACAAAACGATAGAGAAACCTCTGTTAATTGACAAGGATTGTGCTATTTTAAAATGAAAATAAATACCCAAGACGTCGTTTGAGTGGTGAATAAGGTGAAAAATACAAAAAATATTATTGTCGTAGGTAATGGAATTGCGGCTAAGTGCGTTGTTTATTCTTTGAATAACCAGGGATTCAATAATATTACTTTAATTGCAGATGACATCAAGGCCCCTCGCTGCTCGACGAGAACAACATCAACAAATTGTTTAAGAGGCACTGAAAAAGGGGTGAGTGATCTGGGAGATCTCATACTAAAAAGTTACAAAGACTTCGAGAAATTTTTTCAACGGCACCAACCTGAAGGTGTTACAAAGTCCATTGAGACACATACGACTCCCATTAATACCAGCAAGCTAGACAAGTGGAAGCGTAGATACTCAGTTTATACACAGAAGTCTCTTTTTGATTATTTCTCTCGTGAGTTAGATCAAAAGTTTTTTAGCGTCGATAATGAGGCTTACTTTGTTTTTCCTGAACTCTTTTTTAAATGGTTTGATCAAAAGCTAAATTTTAAACAAGTAGAAGGTTTCGTTGAAAAAATAGAGGGGAAGTCCGTTTTGCTTAAATCAAGTGAAAGAATAGAATTTGACGAACTCATTCTTTGCACTAGTTATATGACAAAGAGTTTTATGGACTCTATGACTGAGGATAAGAAGCTCTTGCTTGCTAAGGCCAAGCCCGTTGCTGGAACCTACCTCTCATTTGCCTTGTCACTTTTTGATGCCAGTCAAATCAACCTGGAAAAAGACTACTGCTTTAGAATTGATGATATCCATCTTCTTGTAAGACCTACCGCTGGAGATGTCTTAATTGGTTCGAGTTCAAGATCAACGGGACTTGATTTCTCTGATGACACCGCTGCTATGATTGAGATGTATGAGAGGTTTAAAAATTATATGGGGGAGAGCCTCACCCTTCCATCTTTTGAAAAAGCAGATCTTTTGACAGGTATTCGCCATAAGGGACGAGCGAGAAGACCATTTTGGGGGCAAGTAAATGAGAACGTTTATGCGGTCTGGGGTTTATACAAAAATGCTTTTACCTTTGCTTTTACAGCGGGAGAGGACATCGCAAACCTCATAAGCACAAAGAGCGATAAAAATTAAGACTCTTTTTTATATTTGTGTTCTATAGAGTTTATAAAAGTTCTATAGTCTTTAAATTCAAACATCGCCAAAAGTCCAATGATCATCAATATTTCAAAAGTAGGAATTGTCATCATGTACTCAATTCCTAGATGAAAAAGAATCCCAATCGCAATGAGAGGCTTCTTAAATTCTTTGATGAAAATCAAAGTCCCAAGTGAAAATTCAATTATTAAAGTGAGCCAAGTGCTTATCATGAGGAACCATTTCCAATCGAGAAGAAAGGGAACTGGAAACCTAGTCAGATCAACCAGCCTTGTTGAGTAGTAGACTGCTGATCCATCGAGCCAAGTTTCACCTTTGGCCTTTGCTAGTATCGTTGAGATATAGACCACCGCGATTTGAATTTGTATAAGCCGATGGGCCCAAGGTGCGACATCCTTTGGTAGAGACTTCCCCTTTTTTCTGGCCAAGAGGGAGTCAATGCTTAACACATTTGCACTAGGAGCAAAGAGCATAATGAGAAACATAATTCTAAGGAGTAGGTCGGCAGAACTTAGCATGTTGATATTTCGCTGTTGGAACGAAACCAGTAAAACGAAACTTAAGACAGAAAAAAACCTCGTTTTTAATCCGAGGGTAAAGAAGAGAAGCGAAATAAATTGTAAGGCTATCAGGGAGTAAAGAAGAGTATAGCTCATTTTAAAGTATTGAAAAATATTAAGAGTGGGAAAGTAATAATTCTTCAATCCCGTCTCTACGCTTTGGATGGCTTGCGGTCCCCAAAAATCTTCAAGTCTTAAGACGTCTTGAAAAAATGTAAAGAGCGTGAGTATTCCCAAAAGAATCCTAAAAATAGCGATTCCCTCTGCTGGTTTTTCTTCAAAGAAGAATTTATTCCATATGTGCTTGAGATCTTTTATACTCATAACGTTTTAACCTTTAACGTATAGTACTCGTAGGCGTTATATTCCTTCTTTGGGATTTCTCTGTGGGGAATAAACTCCTTATTCCAGTTTGGGATATCCATCCAACGTCTTCTCAACGTAACTTCGATTGGCCGTTTTTGAGGGTATTTTTCTTTTACTTTCTTCATCACAAAAATACTGGCATCTTTCCATAAAAATCTTTTAGAATCCAACCGAAGAGCATCGGATGTATATTTCCTATATCTTTCACCCCACATATATCTGTCTAAAAGAGAGTGTTGACTTGGTCTGGGAAAATTCCAAATAAGACTTTCCCCATCTTTAAAAGTAATTTTAGCATCGATATATTGATTTGTTCTGAGTGGATTAGGGGCAAACATCTCCCAGCCTCGCCACATGCTTAAATAATTTTGAACAAAAGTCACAGGTGTATAAATAAAATTAACAAGGGGAGACTTGGAATCAAATTGAGCACGGGCCATCATCATGAGATTGATAACGATGAATAGGTTGATGGCAATTTTTTTCATAGATTAAGAATACACCAAAATAGGCGTAATTTATACAGTGATTCAAAACTGTTCTTTAAATTTGCCCTCTCTTATGATTAAAGAGGCTATGAAAATCTTATTCTTCCTTATTTTGGCTTCAAATTGCGCGTTTTCTGCAGGGATATCCCGTGGAGATTCACCCTCGAAGATTCTTAATCAATATTCAAAGCTTTTTGTTTCACTTCCGCTTTCTGGAGAGATTGAAGATAAGACTCTTGGTTGGCCAGGAAGTCACTGGGCCAGTAGTCTTGGAAGTATTTCATCAAGATGGTCGGCTTCAGATCCCGAAGCTTTCAGCTATGCCTATCGATCTTTAGAAGAATTGAAAAAGACACCTCAGCACCTTATTGATGCGATGTCACCCGCAGAAAAATTCTCAATCTATCAAGGGGACTATAACTACAATTTAGTAAAGTATATCAGATCAAGATACTCCCCGAATGAAAATTACTGGCATGGTCTTTGTCATGGAGTCGCTGCGGCTCAGATGAATCACGGAGAACCAAAAAGAAAGATGCTTTTAAACAGAGATGGCATCGAGCTCGATTTCTACTCTTCTGATCTCAAAGCTTTAATTTCTTATTACTACGCCAATATTGCCAGATCGAGAGCCGTTCAAACTGGAATTCGTTGCAGTAGCTCAAATCCCAGACATAGAAAATGTCAGGGAATAAATCCTGCGACTTTTCATCTTGTGTTGGCCAATAAAATTGGTCTAGAAAGAAAACCATTTATTGCCGATATTGATCATGGTCATGAAGTTTGGAATCACGTGGCAACAAGTTTCAATTCCTATATTGTTGGAGAAGAACCCGCGAATGACGACTCGGATAGAAAAGCTGTAAAATTGATAAGAGTGCAAACTGAAGTCGTCTATGAGGCTGCCATTCAGCCAAAATTTGAACCCGTTATTGGCACTGATTTAGCAGAATACCTTTATTATAATTATGACTATTTTCTAGAGATTGATAGAGATGGTGAAGTCGTCGGTGGTCAGTGGATTGGTGAACAAAAACCAGACTTCTTATTCTTGAGAGATAAGGCGAATTTTAGTGGATCATGGGCCGCCCTTTTAGAAATTTACGACCCCATTTCTCTCTAATTAGTTTTCAGGATCAATAGGTCCATACAAGATACCGCCGCCAAAAAAACCAAGATATATTTTAGAAGGATCGGTTGGATCCAACATAACACTTCTTCCATTTTGTTGGAGCGTGACGGTTTCGTTTTTAATCCAAGTCACTCCACCATCTTCAGTTCTGTAATGACCTCCGTTGCCCCAAGAACCATCAAGTGTGTGCTGACCGGCAACATACACTTTATCTGAATCCGTTGGATCAACAATCACAGTCGTTGGATGAGTCATCTGCTTAACTCTATCCCAGCTCACTCCTCTGTCTGTGGATTTCCATATCCCCGTCATTAGCCAATTTCTATTATTTTCATAGTCGACTAACCAAAGGTTTTGACCACCACTTTTAAAGTCTACAGCGAAAGAAGTGGGGTAGTACCAAACCTTGTAGCCTGGATCAGCTTGTGGTGGGTAGTTTACAGTTCCACGAAGAAGAGACCAAGAATTTGCATTATTGGCCACATCTAAAAAATAAATTCCTGTTGATGCTTGATTTGAAAAGTTTCCATTTCCCGTGACAAGGGCATAAACGTTTCCATTTGAAGGATCTACTTCAATTTGGGGAATAATCTTATCACCTGCAGGTAAACCGTTATTAAAATAGGCCCAAGTGGATCCGTTGTCGGTACTTCTCACTATTCCTGTCTGATGAGAGCCTCCGTAAATAAAATTATTAATGGTATCGTATCCCACTGAAAGAAACTGTCTGTTCATATCACCTGTTGGGGTAAGACGTGTCCAATTCGATCCTCTGTCATTAGAGCGGTAGATTCCTCCAGCACTCTTGATGGGATCGGCATGCCAGCCTTCGGGCCAGTCGTGAGAGTTTCCTGATGCAGCATATACAACTTGGTCATCGTGACTATCAAATGCATAATCGTAATTAGAATTATACTGAACCTTCGCGATTCTAAAACTCTCTCCCTTATCTTCAGATATCATTCCCCCTATGTCAGCTGTCGCTGCATAGATGAGGTTATTATTAGAAGGATGGGTTTTCATTCTATAAATTGAGATAACTTCAATGCCACGGGTTTGCCATTTTTTGCCAGCAGTTTTTGCACCGACATCTTTATATTGGGTAAAAGGGGCCTTCCAAGTTGCTGCTGCATCGTAGCTGGTATGAAGAAAAAAGAAGCCAGAGCCACCCACTTGATTTGAGTCTCTTTTATTAATTTCAAAGCTCTCATAACCATCATCATACCAACCAATATCAAGGGCGACGGCGGAATACTCAAGTAGGTTTGAAGGCCAAGGAAGATAAGCCCCTCCTGTATCCCAGTCGTATTGATTAAGCCTCAACGTCCAGTTGACTCCCTTGTCGTGAGTGACCCGGACTTGGGTTCCATATTGTTTGATCCACTCTTTTCCGCCGGTCACGTAGATGGTGTCACTATCATTTTCGGCCATTTTTAAATGGTTTCCAGCTTCCTGCGAGTTCTTTGAGAAGTTCATTTGCGAATCGCCAATCCAGACATACCCGCAGTTTGAATAAGTATCTTCTATAGACTGATCACCCCAGGCATCCCTGTAGGGCTCTGCCCATGAACAAGCACTTGCCCCGTCATCGTCTAAAAATGCTATGGTTGTGCCTGACAGATCTTCGCCTCCGGTTAACGAACGAAGAGAAAACCCACTCGGTGTATAAACTTTAGAAAAGGTTTGGCCATTATCGATTGATTTCCATATTCCATCTTTAGTTCCATGATAGATATGAGTGTCTGTTTGTAGGTGACTCATAAAAGTCCCTACAGATTCACCTTGAACTGAAGGGGCTTTAATCCAAGAGTCGCCTTTGTCATTTGAGATATAAAGAGAATTTGTTGTTGCACACAGAATTCTATTTTCATTAAAACTATCATTTTGCCAGTATATGATTCTCTCATCTCCCAATGGGATATTAATGCTCTCAAATGTCTGGGCTTTATCCTTACTTCTTTTTGGATTTAGACCTCTAGAGGCATGAAAAACTGTGTTTCCATCGGAGCTAAATCCTGGGCTTACCGCATGGGGCAGATGTGAATTAAATACGGCTTCGTTGTGGTTTATTGGCTGCCAAGACAATCCATCGTCCACGCTTCTAAAAAGAGTCCCCATATCGGTACCGATAAGTCTTAATTTGGAATAGGGATTGATGGCAAAGCCACTCATGGCCCCACCACCACCAACACCCATGGCCTTATAAAGACTTGTTTCTGGTACGGGGTCAGGGTCAGGGTCAGGTTCTGGGTCTGGGTCAGTATTTGGATCCTGGTTCTGATCATTAGCTTGATCTTGACTAGGGTTTGCACCTATTGAAGTTTCTTCTGTGACTTGCTCGCAGGCACTAGTAATAACGATGAGGAGTATCAACAAAATTAAGTTTTTCATAATGAACCTTTCGGTCCATTATAAAAGAAGCTAAAAGATAACGCACCCCGCATCCAGGGGTGTAATTTTTTCCGGATCAGGTGTTAAGGGTATCTTATTATACATACCTGACGCATTATATCGGTAATCACAAATTTAACGAACGAAAGTTACACATTATGAATAATGGGAGCCCTATGAAGCATTTAATAGTAAAAGCCGGTCTAACACTTGCTCTAGCTACATCTTCTCTTAGCGTTTTTGCTGAGACTCTTAATTTAGAACAAATTAAGCAAGAAGTTTTGTCAGAGAATATTGAAGTTAAAATTCAATATGAAAAGTATTATCAGGCACAAAAAAATATAGGCGTTGCTCTAGGAGACTTTCTTCCTCGGTTAAGCTTTAATTTATTCTTCTTCAATACAACTTACGGTATTCTTCAGGGTGTGGTTCCGACTCCTTCAAACTGGTATAGATATCAAGCCAGTAAAGATCTTGCTGTAGCTGAAAAATATAATACGGTAACAATTAGACTTAATATTTTAGATGGTCTGACAAAGAACTATATCCAAATAAAAAAGAACCAAACTACAATTGCTATTTTAGAGAGCCAACATAGGATTGAAAAATCTTATAGAGATTCGCTAGGTGAACTTATTATATTAGGTGAAGGCGATGAAGGTGAATACCAAACAGCAGTAAGAAGAGTGGCAAGAATTCAGCAAGATATCCTCCTTATTGAATCTTTTAACTTAAAACTTAAAGAATCCATCATGATTGCCCTTAATCGTGACCCTAGTGAAGAGTTAACCCTTGAGAGACTTCCTGTCATTGCTGAAAATATTCCGGCGACAGTTGAAGAAGCTCAAACGATTGCTATTAATAACGCTTCAGAAAATATGACAAATTTTTATCTTTATAAAGCGGCTCTCGATATGACAAAAGCTGCAAGATGGTCATTTATAAGCTTTGATGGAATTGGTTTTGGCTATCCTTCTGCTTTGGCGATTGAAAAATCTAAGGCGAGAGTTATCAAGCTTCGTATGGAGCAGACTGAAAATCAAATTAGAAATCAAATATCTACGGCTTATATGGATCTAGATATTATTAATCAAAGAATAGATAACCAGATGAGAATTGGCGCTATCATGGCCGAAGAGTCTTTATTCAACGAGCGTCTCAATCAATCTGGTGTTGTGACAGACGGTGAGCTTGTAAACAGACAAACAGCGCTTTTATCTGAAGAGATCAAATTAGAGAATCTCTATGCTGAAAAAAGAATCATCATCGCTTCAATCCAAAGGCTTATCTCAATTGAGACGACTTTGGACGCTGTGGATGTTGAAGCTGTTGAAGCAGGAACATTTAGCTATAAATTATTAACTTCTAGAAGAAGATACGACAAAAAAGCAATAGCTTTTAATGTTGAAAAACATTTAAAATCTCAAATTTATGCTATTGAATACACGATTGAAGGTGATGCGCCTTACCTTATCAAAAATAGAGATTCTAACTTCTCTTTTGTCTATAAAGAGAGACACGATGTTGAGAAAACGATGAACGTAAGAATTATGCTCATCAATGGTATTGAAATTCTAAAAACTGTTGTTATCGGTCAATAAAAGTAAGTAAGGAATAATATGAAGTTTGTATTTTTAAAATCATTATTACTTGCACTACTCATAACGACTCAGTCAGCGTTTGCTGCCCGTTATAATGTAAGTCATCTTGTTCAAGACGCTGAATCTGTCTTTGAATATAGAGAGAATGCAATTGATCTTGAACAGTTTAAAAAACTTGTTATCAATGAAAATGTTGATGTTGCAATTGCCTATGAAAGGTTGTTTCAGGCGCAAAAACAAATTTCACAAGCTCGTGCTGCTTATTTTCCTTATGGAGTAGGTACCGTGACGGCGATGTACTTTACATCAGCTTTTAGTTACTTAATCCTCGCAGAGCTTATTACATCTCTTCCGTCGAAGATCTTTGCTGTACAAAGACAAAAGCATTTAAGAACATCTCAGGCCTACATAGTTGAAGTTGTTAAAGCCAATATCAAAAACCAATCAGCTCTTATTTATTATAGCTTCTTAAAACAAGAAGCCCTGCTTAAGCTTGCAAAAATTGAATTAGAACTTTTAAAGTCTAATTTGGAAGCAAAAAGAGAAGAAGTAGAGTTTGGACTTGCCACTCAGGCGGATATTAATAATGCAGAACTTAGTTACTTAACGATTAAGGATGCTTACCTAAAATATAAATCTTTCTTTATAACGGCTAGAAAATCTCTTAATACTTTAATTGGTAGAGATTTCGACAGTTTGCCAATTACACTTCAGCCAGTTGGGGATTTTTTAGATTACTCAAATATTGGAATGGATTTTGAGCAAATGGAGAATGTCGCTGTAAATAGATCAAATGAAATTAAGGCAGCAGACTGGGTTGTTAGAGCCTCTTTTTCAAATAGAAGATCAGTTCAGTGGTCAATTCTTTCATTCTCTGGAATTGGTTTTGGTTATGGATCAAGAGTGAGGTTTTCAAGCTCTCAAATAACGGAGTCTAAGCTAAGAAGAGAACTGACTGAAACAAACGTAAGAAACTCAGTTAAGACCAGCTATTCAAGTCTTGAGAATTTTATTGGAATCTTTAAAGAAGACTATGCGCTTTACCAAACAACAAGAAATATCGTTACTGGTGATATTGAGCAGTTTGATGTTGGCCAAAATACCTTATCTAAAGTTATTGGCTCTGGAAGACTCCTTTTAGGAGACCTTAGAGCGTTAGTGAGAACTCACTACGATGCGCTTATTAAGAAGGATGATCTTGAAAGATTGGTTCTAGGAACAGTTGAGAGTCAAGTCTATAAAGACACTTCTGCTGAGCTTAAAATCGACAGAAACAAAAGAAATATTACACTTGAAGTGATGGCTTCAAATGAGCTGGTAGATATTGAGAGTGTAAAATATATCTTTGATAGAAATATTTTCAAAGAACAAACTATTTCCAACTCAAATAATAATTATAGATTATCATTGAGAACAAGATTAAATAACACCCAAGTTGTAGGAACGGCTATCGTAACGATGACAAATGGTGAAGTAATTACTAAAGAAATCGATATTAAATAATTTAAGGAGAATATAATGTTAACGAAAAAAGTATTAAATGTTTTTGCAGTAGCAACATTTATGTTAAGTGGAGCAGCTTTAGCTGGCCCTCTAGATGATGGTGTAAATGAATGTGGAGTTCCAGTTTGTGACGTATCCGCAACGATCGAGGCATTAAAAAGCTTCAATGAAGACCGTCGTTATAACTACGTTAACAAGATGCTATCGACTTATGGAGAGTCTGATAAGCTAGAAATTCTAGAAAATCTCTTAGTCGCATCTAAAGAGACAAAGGCTTTATCAGTAGCTCAAAACGATGCTGACTGGGTTGTAAGAGAGTCAAACAATCTTACAAACGCTATGATTATGGGTCTTGCAAAATACTCGGACATTAATGCAGCTGCACTTTCTTCTTATTTTACTCAAATCACATCGGCACAAAAAAGATTCGAAATTATAGAATTTTGGTCTAAAAAAGTTGAGTCTATTGAGTCAATCGATGATTTAAATGCCCTTGTTAAGTTTTCGCAAAATGCAAAAGCACACTCTGTAATGCTTGGTGACGAATCATGGATTCCAAGAGCAGCTGGAAGTCTTGTTAGTAAAATTACTATCAAACTTACGGCACTTGATCCAGCTCACGAGGGTGTTTACAATGTTAGCTCTATGATCACTGGTGTAACTCAAGGGATCCTTCCTTTTGATAAGATTGCAGTGCTAGATTCATCTGCTGACCAAAACTTAGTTGTCATTTTTTACAATTCCCAATTCAGAAGAGCTTCTTTTTCTTTTGATGATGTGGCTCTTGCTGGAAATATTCTTTCAAGTAAATCAATCTCAAGCTCTCAAACATCTAAAGAGTTCTCATTTGAACTTGATAGAGAAACAGGTGCTATTTCAGGTCAGTTGACGACAACGGATTCAACAATTAGCTTCTCTGGTAATCAGACTTTTTCTACGAGATCAGTTTTTGCTGGAGAGACTCCAATCGTTCTAACAGAGAATGATGCTATCGGAACTTTCAAAGGAACTGTTGGCTCTATGAACGTGACTCTTACAGTAAAAAGCTTTCTTCCAGGTGTTTACTCGGCAACTCTCAGAAACGAGAGCGGATCTGTTAAAAAAGACTATAAAGGAAAGTTCTTTCCTGAAAATGGAGTTCTTTCACTGACTCATAACTCGACAATGAAGCTTATTGTTTCCTTGAGAGAAGTAGATGGGCAGATGGTATGGAGTGGGTATTCTTACTCAATCAAGCGCCCAACAGCTGTAGAGGCAAGTTTTACAAAGTAGTTATGACATTTTTATAAAGATATTTAAGCCTCCACACTGTGGGGGCTTTTTTTTGGCATCTTATTCGCTATATATAGTATATAGCGTTTATACTTTTTAGTAATTTCAGCTAAATAGCGTTTTCAATATTGTCTAAAATTTAGACAGTAGACTTTAAAACTAACACTGAGGCGAAGAATGTTTAAAGATTCGAATGAGCAAATGATTAAATTAGAAAAGATTGCTACCAATCTTAATTACTTGTTGGCCTCCAGAGAGGTTAAGAGTTTGGTCGTTATCTCTGATTTTAAAGGCGAGGGTAAGTCTACTTTCATCTCAAGCGTTTCTCCCATTCTCAACTCTCTTTACAAGAAAAGAGTATTGATTATAGATTGTACCGACAGTTTTGATAACCTTGATAAACTTTTAGGAGTGGATTTAAAGGATTCCAGTATCACGAAATCCTCTTTCAAAGGTGTCGACTATATATCGGCAAATAAAAATCATAATTCGATCGGATTAGATGATAGTAGAGATTTCTATGATGTTATCTTTATAAATACTGATCAGGATTCTTGTAACCCTGGCGTTTTACCTGCAATTAAAATTGATGGGGCTATATTGATAAAATCAAAAAAATCTGCAGATTTAAAAGAAGAAGTAATCGGAGATTACTATGGTGATCTCGATATACCAGTCGTTGGTGTTCTATATAATGAGGCAAGATAATGAGCAATGATAAAGTCTTTATAAGAGATCTTGTAAATATAGTTGTCAAGTACTTCTGGAGAATGAGTATTATCGTCGTTCTGTGTTTGGCCTTTAGTATTAGTCTTACTCAAATGATGAAAAAGAAGTATCAAGCAGATTTTGAAATAAATGTTTACTCTAAGTATTTTCAAAATCCACTTATTTCTGGCATTATTCCTTCGGTTTTTAATGTCCCCGAAATGAGATTTACAATCGATTCAATGGTTAAAGAGGCCATCTCAGATGATTTCATCGATCAAATTGGAAAAGATTATAATCTCTATTCTGGTTCTGAAGACGAAAGTGTAAAAGCGAAAGAGCGACAGTTCTTAAGAGATAGATTCAAATACTATTCAACTGGTGGTCAAAGCTATAAGGTCAGTTTTATCCACAGTGATCCTTTTATCGCAAAAGAGATTGCCTCTAAAACATTAGACCTTGTAAAAGGTCACTTTATTCAATCGAGAATAAATACTATTGAGATGGTAAAGGGAATAATGGTTAGAAGACTTACTTCTTTTAACGCAACTCAGACGGCCAATAGAAAAGGTGCCGATAGTGCCCTTGTCTCAAAGAACCCTGAAGTTCTCAATGCTGAATTAAATAAGCTAAACACTTCTATAGCTGCTTTAAAAAAGCAATATAAAGACAATCATCCAAAAATTCTAGCTCTGAAAGAAAAAAGGTATACGATTAAATCATGGCTTAAAGAATTTGAAGATGAAGGCTTTAGTAATGATGCGGTTGATGCATCAATATCACTTAATTCAAATAAAGAAGTTTCAGCTAAAATTTCTTCAACTTTTTATACAAAATATCATGACTTTAATATTGCTCTGGATATTGAAAAAAGATCTCTTGATTCTTATATTGGAATCATACAAAAGCCCAATCTTCCTACGGCACCTATTTGGCCAAAGAAAAGACTTTTTGCAAGTGTTGGCTTTCTTCTAGGTTTAGTATTTGCTTTTATTTATGTTTTTTATAAAGAGATCATGATCCCAACTCAATCACAAGCCGTCTCTTTATGTGCTGAGAAATTTGGGGCTGTGGATCTAGGATCCTTACCAAAGCTTGCAAAAGGTTATAGTCAAAAATCTATAGACAAAAGTTTAGAAGAAAATAGCTTAACTTAAAGATGGAAAACTTTGATCTTCTTATTATTAATACGCATCAAGTCTTTCTGGGCTTGCTGCTTCTTTCTTTTACAACATTTTTTGTCGTCATAGATGGTCCTGGTATAAAAGAGAATTGGTCAAACAACTCCAAGAAATTTCTCTTGCTTCTTTTTCCCGTTCTCGCAGGTGGCCTTTTTATCAATTTTTTAGGGACTTGGGGGGAGGAAGGTTTTTTCTTTTCAATTGAGTTCAGTGTTCTCATCATCCTCTCTGTTATTAATCCTAAATATGCCATTGGTTTTTTGGTCTATCTTCTTCTTTCGAGACCATGGGAAACTTATGATAATCAATTGATGGCGTCGATGCCAAGAGATGTTTCTTATTTGGCCATGATAAGTATTGTTGTCAGTAAAGTTATCAATAAGAGATTTTATTTTAAATTCAACACGGGAACTTTCTTTATTCTTGGGTTTGCTTTTTGGCTTTTCTTATCGGCTTTTTTTTCAAATCACCAAGGACTAGCAGTTTCAAAGTTTATAGAAATATTCTCTAAAGCTGTCATTGTTTTTGTTCTCATTCAAAACTCACTAGAAACTGAAAGAGATGCAGTTTTAGTAAAGATAGCTCTTATTCTTTCAATACTTGAGAAGGGTTTTATTTCTTTTTATCAATCTTTCATGACTCCTAAAACAGGTCTAGAAGAAGTAGGTGAGAGGCTTCAAAGTATCGGTATTCTTTCAAATTCTAATGATATTGCGGCGATCTTTGTCCTCGTTATTCCATTGGTTGTTTTCTTTATTTTAAAATCTAAGATTCGTCCCTTTAGTTGGATTTTCGCTGCGATCACTTTTTTTTCTCTAACCTATCTTGTTTGGGAATCTCAATCGCGAGGAGCCGTCTTGGCAATCGCAGCTATTATAGGTGGATGGCTTGTTTTAAAAATAACCAAAATTAAATATCTTGTCCTTGTTCTCATCCTTGCAGTAGTTGGGGGAGTTGGAGTCATTTCTTTAATGAAAAGATCTTCTGGTGATCTTGAGGGCTCTACTAGTAATCGAATTATCTTTTGGAAAGCCGGCGCCAATATGGCCGTTAGGAATCCAATCTTTGGTGTGGGATATTGGGGCTTTACTGGTAATTTTTCAAGCTATGCTATTGATGGGGATACCGGATCAGAGGGAAAAAATATGACGGCCCACTCTTCATGGGTTTTAGCATTAGCAGAAGGGGGCTTTATGGCCTTGGCTCTTTTTATGGGACTTTGGACTTACGCTTTGTATAGAGCTTGGCTGATGCGAAAGGATCATCCAGACTATTTTTTAGCTATTTTAGGATATGGAGTAGCGATTACATTTTTGTCCCATACCTATCTTTTATTTCCTTATATTATTTTGGCTTTAGTCATTACCCATAGTAAATTAAAAGGAACTAGAATAGATAAAAAGTTAGAATTTGGAATAACGGTATGACGCTTTGGTTAATTTTTTTAATTCTCTTTCCTTATCTCTTTTATCCACTATTGGTTATTATTTTGGGCTCTATTCTAAAAAAGAGAATCATAAAAGAAGATATAACTCCTTCCGTTACTTTTATGATTGCGGCCTATAATGAGGAGGGATCAATTGGTGATAAATTAATTAATACATTAGAGATAGATTATCCCTCAGACAAATTTGATATCATTGTGGTGTCTGATGCTTCCTCAGATCAAACCGACAATATCGTCAAGACTCAATTTCCCAATGTGCAACTTGTCAGAGTTGAGGGGAGAGTTGGTAAAACTGAAGCCCGAAACATTGCAATGAAGAATATAAAAAGTGATATTACCGTCTTCTCCGATGCCACGACTGAATATGACAAAGACTCCGTCAAGATGCTCGTTCGAAGCTTTGCAGATCAAAAGGTTGGAATGGTAACGGGTCATTTGAAGTATAAAGACGATCAAGGCACCCAGATGGGAATAGGGCAAAAACTTTTTTGGAAATTAGAGAGCATTATCAAAACATCTCAGACAAATCTAGGGTCACTGACGGGATCCATTGGCTGTATTACCGCTTTTCGGACAAATGCTTATCATCCACTTCCTTCCAATATTATTGAGGACTTCACAGGGCCTCTCTTTTTCATTCAAAAAGGATTTAGAGTGGTCTCTGAACCCCAGGCAATATGTTTTGAAGAAACGACGAAAAAGCCACAAACTGAATGGTCTATGAGAGTGAGAGTCATCCGAGGTGGAATGACAGGTCTTCTTCATGCAAAAAGTGTTCTAAATCCATTGAAGTATCCCGTTGCAAGCTTTCAACTCATTTCTCATAAAGTGCTGCGGTGGCTGGCACCAGTTTTTGCTATTTTACTTTTACTATTTTCAATCGCTGACGTGATTAATCATCCATCTCCTCTCGCATGGACGATACTTAATTTGCAAATCATTTTTTACACGAGTGTTTTAGTTGCCTTTATCTTGAATTCTTTTTCATTTAGGCCAAAAGTACTTGGAATTCCACTATATTTTTTTATAATTAACCTAGCAGCATTAAAAGCATTGTATAAAACTGTGACTTCAAATTTGGAGTCCACATGGGAAACACAGAGGTAGAGGTTTTGAGTTTATCAAAAAGACAACAAAGAGAAAAAGAATACTACGATCGGTATGTTGAGACATATAATCAAAATGTAGAAGTTGATTTTTCTCCGGTCGTCTCAGTTCTTGAGCAAAAAGAAACTAGACCTTGGAATAGTTACTGGCAGCTGTATAAGCGGGCCATTGATCTTTACAAAAAAGAGGATAAGCTTCTAGACTTTGGCTCTGGGCCTGGACTTAACTCATTATTGTTTCGGAAAATTGGATACAATGTGACGGGAGTTGATATTTCTCCCAATAATGTAAAGACGGCGAAAAATTTAAGCGAGAAATATAATCTTGATATCCACTTTATTGAAGGAACGACTGAAAATACGGGACTTAATCCACAGTTGTTTGATCTTATTGTCGGTGTTGATATTCTTCATCATATCGATATTGAAAAGTCCTTATTAGAATGCAAAAAGCTTCTCAAGCCAGGCGGGCGTGCTATCTTTCGAGAGCCCTTATCGATAAAAGGACTTGATGATATTCGCAATACTAAGTTGGTTCAATTTTTCTTTCCAAAAGAAATGTCATTTGAACTGCATATAACAGATGATGAAAAAAAATTGACAACAGAGGATCTTGAAACGATAAAAAAAGTTTTCCCAAAAACGTCAATTAGCTCCTTTTTTCTTTTTGCGCGCTTTGATCGTTTTTTCAGAAAGGGAAGTGATCCAAGAGTTTCGTTTTTAGAAAAATTTGATCATTTCTTATTTAAGAAATTTCCTTCTTTACAAAAGTTTGGCGGTGCAATTCTTATTGAAATGGAAAAGGAATGATAAAAGTCCTTTGGATTATTCCCAAGTGGACTCTTCCGGCTATTGACGGTGCTCGCGTGGCAACAGAGAGACTTCTTACTAATGTTGCTGGTCCAGGTGTCACAGTGGATGTTATGTGTTTTCCAAATAGCGATGAAATTATTGATCCCAGGGTAATGCATAAGCAGTGGAAAATTAGAAAAATCTTTGTCAAAAAGCGCTCCGTGGCAAGTTTTGGTCCTTCTAAACTGCTGTATTTTTTCTTTAAACTTATCTCAAAACCTTTTACACCACTTACTTTCTCATCATTTGATACTTCAAGTAATAAAGAGTTTGTTGATCGTAAGCTCGATATCGAAAAGTATGATTTTATTCTCTTAGATGGGCTTCATTTAGCTGCCTGTTTGTCTAGAAATAGAGAGGGCTTTCAGACCGGTGATGCTAAGGTGATCTATCGGGCCCATAATATTGAAGGTGACTTGTGGCGAAGGTCAGCTGAGGAAGAAAAAAATATTATTAAAAAACTTATTTTTAAGTACCAGTTTTATCTTGTGGAAAAATTTGAAAAATTTGTTTTACAACACTCATTTGGAGTGGCTCCCATTTCCGAGGAGGATCAAGCAACAATTAATGGAATGGTCAATGTAGAGAATTCTCACCTCACTCCTTTGGGTCTTGATTTTGATCAAGTTCTTGAAACGAATGAAAGTAGTAAGCTACACATTCTCTTTTTGGGAAGACTTGACTGGGCACCTAATCGAGAGGGCTTAAAGTGGATACTAGAAGATGTTTGGCCTACCGTTATAAAAAATCGAGATGATATCGTTCTCAATATCGTGGGTTCAGGAAAAAAAGAATGGCTTTTAAAATATCAAAATCTAAAGGGCGTTGTTATTCACGGTTTTATTGCTGATTTAAAAGATGCCTACAGAGGATGTCACTATACAGTTGCCCCTATTACTTTTGGATCTGGAACCAGAATAAAAGTTTTAGAGTCCTATGCCTTTGGGAGAAAAATTATTTCTACAAAGATGGGAGTCCAAGGTGCAGGACTAGATGAAGAAGATTATATACACTGTGAAACAACTGAGGAATGGATAGAGACTTTAAGCCAGTTAAAAGTTGATGAGCCATTTAAACTTACTGCTTTAGATACTAATCACAAACTTTCCAAAAGCTTTGGTGATAAGAAAGTTGGTGCCGACTTTCAGCTTTGGCTAGAGAGCCTTTTGTAAATTTCAACTGTCTTATAGCTCCAATTTTTCACTGAGAATCTGTTAATAAAAATCTCGCTTAGAGCTTGGGCATTCTGTGTAAAACCATCTCTTTTTGCCACAAAAATTTGTATGGCCTTATTAAGGGCCACTGGATCTCCTGGTGGAACAAGAATACCATTTTGTTTTACGAGTCCTTTTAACCCTCCTACATCACTACCAATAACAGGGAGTCCTCCACAGATAGCCTCCAAAAGTGTCATGGGAAGTCCTTCTCGCAGTGAAGGCATAATAAGCGCATGAGCATCTTTTAGATAAGGTGAGACATCAGATTGAAAACCTAAAAACTCAATATTTTTAATTTCCTCATCTATGACTCGTTTTTCGAGTTGCTCCTTCTCAACGCCATCTCCCACAATACTAAGCTTAACCATAGGCATATTCTTTAAAGCTGTAACGAGGATATTCGCTCCTTTTTCAGGAGATAGTCTGCCAATAAAAACAAAATGCGTCTCTTGGGTTTCCTGATAAGTACTAATCGCAGGCTCCATTGAAAGCATGTTTTCTATAAGGGAAGATTTAATATTTTTCCTATCAAGCTCTTCATGCATAGGGTGTGAGACAGAGATAACTCTGTCTGCTTTTCGCATGATAAGTTCTTGTATAAACTCGTAGACTTTTACTTTTAAAGTGTGTGAAGTATGGCCATGGTGAGTAATAACCAACTGACCTGGAAGAAAGGCTGCATAAAAACTTGCTTTCATTCCATGAGCATGAATAATGGCGTTCTTTGGAACCTGTGATTTTAATCTCTTTAAAAGACCAAAATCAAAGATACTTTGGCACTCAAACATTTCATTATCAATACCCATCCTTAAGCATTCTTTTTCAAAATAGTCTGCATGTTCTGGACAGCGAGTCTCCTTTATTATCCAAAGCGACAATGAGACTTTTTCTTTCAAGTCTTCAAGTCCTTTAAGGATGACTTTTTCAGCTCCTCCAAATGGACCAGGAAAAAAAAGGTGAATAACCTTATTCATTTTTGCCCTTTACATTGTAATACAGTGTTCCTAGGTATATCGCGGCAAAAAGTGGAGAACAAACAAAAAACCAGATCAGAGGCGTTGGAAACATAGACTTTACAAGGAGACATGCAATTGTCAAAAGCGAAGATAGGCCAAAGTAAATTGATAGTCGCTTATAGGGAAAAAGATCTCTAAAGCGCCAGTCCATAATTGAGCATGAAAACTGCAAGCCAGCAATCTTTGGTAGAAACTTTAAGGCCACTGCGATAGATAGTGCTGCAATTGCACCGAAATACTTGGCCATTACAAAGACTAAAACCAAAGAGATGGGGGTTGTTATGAGATAAATCTTTAGTATCCAACCTGTTCTACCAGTTGCCCTTGGGATCGCATCGTGGGGTATTGTATAGATGAGATAGCTTATGGCAAAAATCTTTAAATAAATTGCTGATGCAGCGTACTTACTTGTATAGAGAAGTTCAACAATAGGATCGGCAAAAAAGAAGAGTCCAAAAATTGCAGGAACCATGATAAACGAAATATCACTGACTGCTTTTTTGTAGACTTCTAATGCATCAAACTTTTTTCCTTGTAAATAAAGACTAGAAATTTTGGGCACAAGGACTTTGTGAACGGACATATCCAACATGATTAAAGGAGGAATAACCAAGCAGCCCATTGAGTAAAAGGCAAATTCATCAGGGTCTAAAAATCCAGAAAGAATAAGAAGGTCAACTTTATCGACAAAAAAGCCTAAGAGCCCAGCTAAGGAGATGGGAAGACAATACATAAAGACCGCTTTTATCCTTTTCCAATCAAGACTAAATCCTATATAGCCATGCTTTATACTCCAAGCGACATTAAAGCAGAACTTTATAAAAAGAATAATTGTGTAGGCTTTAAAAATTAAAACCAAGTCTTTAAAGAAAATTGCGATACCTATGAAAGATATCACCTTAAACATTTCAAATGAGGTTCCAAAAATACTGCCACGTGCAGTTTTTCCAAAAGCGATGGACGTCTCTCCGAAGTGACCTGAGGGAACCCAGAAAAAACTGGCAATGGTCATATAAATAAAAGCCTCGTGGGACATTTTTAAATAATCGGAGATAAAACTTCCAAATGAAAGGCCAATCAACAAAATAGGAATTGAAAGAATTATTGATAGCTGAAAGCATGACTGAATAAAGGGCATTCTTTGAGATTCATCTTTTCCAACCCAGTAATAGACTGAGTTTACTGGACCACCAACGAGAAAAAGAAAAGGAATCATCGAAAGATATAAGAAAAATATTTTATAGATACCCATTTGCTCCGGACTGATGAGCCGGACAAGGATAATGGGTAAGAAAAGGTTGGCCATCGAACTCATGGAGCTCAATAGAAAAATTGGCCAATGTCCTTCTTTCAATTTACTAATTAAATTCATTTTTTATACACTTCCTCATAATCCTTAAACATACGGTGAGAGCTATAGAGCTCAAAAACATTTTTATGGAGCTTACGAGCTTTGTTTATACTTTCAGTTTTGTTTATTGAATTGAGACAATTGATAAGACTATTTGAATCTTTTGGATCAAAGAGATAGAAGTTATCGTCTTTGTATAAAGTTTTATGACCGTCAATATTTGAAAGAGCACAGGGGATACCATTAGATGCCGCCTCTAAAACTGAAATGGGAATTCCTTCGTGATGTGAAGCTGAGATAAAAAGAGAGCTTGCCCTGAGATATGTTTCGACATCTTCAATCGCGCCAGTAAGAATGACATTTTTTGGCATGGTCTCTTTTATTTGATCAAGGTATTTATCATCCGGGCACGGTCCACAGATAAGCAGAGCCTTATTTGGAAAATTCGTCATGATATCGGTGACAAGCTTTTGGTTTTTAAGAGGAAAGACTCTTGCTAAGACAATCCAAAAGTCGACTTTTTGGTCAAGGCCATAAAGAGCACAAATCTTTTCTTTATATTGGCTTTTTTCATAAACTGGAAAATCTTTATCGATATCAGATCCGTTATCTATATTAAAAACTTTTTTAGAGCTAGCGAAGGTTTTGGTTTCATAATAGTTTTTAAAAGCTGGGGAGACTGCAACGATTGAATCTACTACTAGGCTTAAAAACTTCTGGTAGAGTCTCGTTTTTGGTTCAAGCTCTATATGCTCCATACCATGAGTGGTGTGAATAAACTTTGGAAACATTTGAAACTTAAGCTTCGAGAGAATTTTGAGAGGACCGATATAAAGAGCAGGGTTTAAATCATGAGTATGAATTATATCAACATCAATAATAAGCTCAGAGAAATACTTAAGAAGGCTTTTATCATAGCCTTGGGTTTTAATTTTGGAATGGTGAACGGTGATACCGAGAGTCTTGAACTTTTCAACCCATGATTGTTCATAATCATAAACAATGAGTTCAACATGGTGACCTGCTTTTAGTTGTTCTTTGATTAAAAGGAAAAGAACTTTTTCAAGACCTCCTACTCCTAAAAACTGACAAATATGAACAACTTTCACTAAATCTTCCCACTTTAAATTCTTTGATATTTTACTATAACACGATAGAATGGGTTTATATATTAATGATTTAGAGGAAAATAATGAAAGTAATCTTTTCAGCGTTGATGATATTGGTTTTATACTCTTGTGCAAGTAGCTCAGATATAGACTACAAAAGACAAAATGATTTAAAAGTAGGTGATGGAAGCGAAAATGACCTCAATTATAAAAAAGTTGGAGATATCCCTCAGTTTAGATCGATGAGGTACGATGTCGCTCCTGGATTTTTACTTTCCCTATCCCATCCTTCCGATGAAAAATTGAAGGGGAATTATAGAGTGAGCTTTGATGGAATTCTTCGTTTACCTTATAATGTCCGTATAAATACCAGTGGACTCAATATTGTTCAATTAAGAAAGCGCGTTAAAAATGCCTATAAACAATTTTTTCAAGAGGGGGCTAATCAAGTAAGACTAGGTCTCATCAGAAAAGATTACTATGTAGAAGTTAGGGGATTTGTGAATAAACCAGGTCGCTACCTTGTGACTCGAGAAGAGAGTATTGATAAAGTCATAGATAAGGCCGGAGGCTTAAAAGGGGATTTGAATAAAGATTTTCTATCTGCATCCATAAAGCAACAAAAAGAATCCTATACTGTTAGTCTTAATCAGTTTTATGAAAATATTGAATATAGTAAGTCATTTGCATGGACCGGTGCTGATACGATTTTTGTCAATCTGATTAATGATGATGCTTATAATGAAATTGTTCCCATGGTTGCGGTTCTGTCAGGTGTCGGTGCACCAGGAAAAGTCGCATTTAAAAGAGATAAAGATCTTTTTTACTATATAGATAAATCTGGTGGAGTAATATCAAACATAAAATATGATGAATGTTATATTGTTAGATCAACAACTTCGGGACTTAAAAAAATTCGTTTTGATATAACCCAGATGGATGAAATTCCAGCGATAGAGAAAGATGATGTCATCATGCTTTACGCTGATCATAGGACTGTATGGGATACTGTTCTTCAAAGAACGGCACAGGTTCTTGGTGTTCTGAGCTCTATCGCCATCATTTTACTTCTCTAAATGTTTAAAGTCTTGTCCCTCTTCAGTGAAGATGACAATAGTCCAGTCTCAATTGGGATTGAGCTGCCTTTAGAAGATACAATTTTCAAAGAAAATGTTCATCTTCTCGATCCTCTTTTAAAAAAAGCTGTTAAAGGCAGGCAAAGTGAATTTGTCGCTGCAAGAGCTTGCGCAAAAAAAGCGATGGAGTCCTTGGGCCTTGAGGGCTTGGTTGGATTTGGTCAGGATAGAAAACCACTGTGGCCTAAAGGTGTTGTTGGTAGCATAACTCACTCTAGGACTTTGGCCATCGCCTGTGTTGCGCCCTCCGATTTAGTGACCTCCATTGGAATAGACTGTGAGCTTATAATGACCAAAGAGAAATTTGATTCTCTCTCTAGGCAGCTTGCAACAGATGCAGATCTAAAACTGTTTGATGGTCAATCGGATGATCTGATCGCTACAATTATCTTTTCTGCCAAAGAATCTTTGTACAAACTTATTAATCCTCTGTGTGATAAATTTTTTGGTTTTGAACACGCCAGCGTACGATCCATTCGAAAAGATTCGTTTGACGTTGAACTGCATAGTGAATTGGACGAACTCAAAGGCTTCAATTCTCTCTATACTGGCCATTATAAAGTAATTAAAAATCAAGTAGTTACGGCGCTAATTTTAAGAAAATAAACGTAAAGATTACCCGAGTAAAGCCGATAAGTATTAAAAGATATTTATTAAGGTTTTATATGACAGATAAGTCGATATTTACAAGTAGGTTGAAGTCCCTTTGGGTTTCAGTTTTGCATTTCGATGATTTTTCAAATGATGATGATTTTTTTGACTTGGGTGGAAATTCACTTTTGGCAATAAAGATTTTATCAGGTTTAAAAAATGACTTTCCAGATCTCACGATCGTGGATCTTCTGGAAAATAGAACCATTCATTCTCTTAGTCATTTTCTTTTTGATACTGAAACTAGTGATGATATTAAAGATGCGAATAATGACGAATCTGGCAACCAATCTAAAGACATTGCGATTATCGCGATGACTGGTCGTTTTCCAAAATCTCACGATGTTCTAGAGTTATGGGAAAATATTTGCGAGCAAAAAAACCTTGTTGAAAAATTTCAAAAAGATCAGACACATCCAAGTGTTCATAATGATTTAAAAGACAATCCCGACTATGTTTTTGCCAGTGGCCTATGTCCAGATTTCGATACCTTCGACTGTTCACTCTTTAATATAACTCCTGCTGAGGCCAAACTTATGGATCCTCAACATAGAAAAGCGCTAGAGCTATCTCATGAGGCAATGGAGTTGTCTGGTTTGGTCAACAAGAGTGATAAAGTTGGTATTTTTTTAGGAGCCGCAAACAATACATATGCAAGTTTAGTTTCTCAATACCCACAAGAAGTGAATCGGCTAGGAGAGTTCAACACAATGCTTGGGCTTGAAAAGGACTATCTTGCTGCTCGAGTGGCTTATAAACTAAATCTCAAAGGCCCTGCTCTTACCATTCAAACCGCTTGTTCAACTTCACTTATAACTGTTATTGAAGCCGTTCATTCCATTAGAAGAGGAGAGTGTGACGCCGCACTAGCTGGGGGATTGGCCATCTCTGGAACCCCCAATAAAGGACACCTCTATCAACCAGATGGAATTCAAACAAAAGATGGAAAGTGCTCTCCTTTTGACCATCAGTCTACGGGAACCCTTTTTACTGATGGTGCAGGAATTGTTGTCCTCAAGGATCTCTCAAAAGCGTTAGCTGACGGAGATACAGTTCTATCTGTTATAAAAGGTGTTGGAACAAATAATGATGGCTCAGACAAAATGAGTTTTATGGCCCCTAGTGCAAAAGGGCAAAGTATAGCGATCGATCGCGCTATTAAAGATGCAAATATTGAGCTTGATAATCTTGTTTATATTGAAGCCCATGGGACAGCAACTCCTGTTGGTGATCCCATCGAGGTTAAAGGACTTAATAGCTCCTATGGAAAAAAATTAAAAGCGCATCAAGAAGTTTATCTTGGATCTGTAAAGTCAAATACTGCTCATATGAATTCGGCAGCTGGTGTGGTTGGTCTCATCAAGTCCATCTGTATTAATCTTCATCGTAAAATCCCAAAAATGGCAAACTTTGAAACTTTAAATCCTCATTTAGGATTAGAAAAGACAAGCTTTGCAATAAATGAAAAAACAGTAGAGATAGAAAAAGAGATTTTTAATATTGGTATTTCATCTTTTGGTGTCGGCGGAACCAATGCGCATGTCATTATCGAAAACTATAATGACGAGACAAAAGACCAGGATAAGAAAAGGCATGAACACCTTTTTATTCATTTTTCAGCCAAATCTAAAGATGCACTCAATATCTATGAAACAAATATCAAAGAGTTTTTAAAGTCAAAGTCACCAAACGATTGGGGAGCTATCAGTTCAGAGATTTCCTTTAATAGATTTAAATACAAATACAATCGGGCACTCGTTTATCATAACGATCGATTTGAAGCTGTTAATGGAACTTTAGGAAGTAAAAAAATTGTTTTTATGTATCCAGGTCAAGGTAGTCAATACCTTAGGATGGGTAAAGATCTTATGAGCAATGCGATCTTTGCCGAACACTTCAATCAATGTTGTGACATTTTAAAAACCTATCTCAAAAGAGACCTTCGAGAGATTATTTTCGTTGACAATATGAGTGAAGAAGAAGCTTTTGATGCTTTAAAAAATACTTATTACACTCAACCAGCACTTTTTGTTATTGAATACTCTCTAACCAAATTTCTAGATAGTTTAGGGGTTGTTCCTGACGTTTTAATTGGTCACAGTGTGGGGGAGTTTGTTGCGGCTGTGATTAGTGGAGTCTTTTCTTTAGAAGATGGATTAAAGCTTATTTCAACGAGATCCAGTCTTATGGAGAGTTTAGAAAGAGGGGCAATGCTCTCTGTGGGAGCTGATTTTGACTCCTATAAAGATCTTCTCCCAACCGATATTCAATTAGCGGCTATCAATGCTCCGAAACTAACAGTAGTCTCGGGACCATCTGCTAGTATAGAGAAGCTAAGTGAAAAGCTAACGGAATCAAATATTAAAAATAAATTACTCCATACCTCTCATGCTTTTCATTCAGATATGATGCTGCCTATATTTAATTCATTTAGAGAAGTAGCTCGCTCTGTTACATTTCATGAACCGAAAATGACCTTCGTCTCTACTGTGACAACAAGTATAGAGTCCAAAAGATTTACTGACCCTGAATACTGGGTTGAACATATGAAAGCTCCAGTAAAATTTGCTCCAACTATTGAGTCTATTATTGAAAATTTTAAAGATGCTATCTTTTTGGAAGTTGGTCCAAGAGCGACTCTTACAACTTTGGCCAGAAAGACAGCAGTAAATTTAGGGCTCAAGAAGTTTGCTGCTATAAATTCATTGAAAGATGATTTGGAAAATGAGCAGTTTTCTCTTCACAAGGCGTTGGGCTATCTTTGGTGCCACGGTAAAGAAGAATCAAAAAAGCTCTTTTTCATGGATCAAAAAAAGAGATTTCCGCAAACTCCTACTTATCCATTCGATAAGAAGTCCTATTGGCTTGAATGGAGAGAACCTACTTCTCAGACTACTCAATTACCTAATAATCATAACGAAATATTGAAACAAAATACTGAAGGAATGAAAATGGCAAAGGACAAACAAATCAAAGAGAAGATCGTTCAAATCTTTGATGAGGCATCTGGATTGATTTTAACCGACTTTGATAGCGAGATGACTTTCATGGAAATGGGAATGGATTCACTTTTCTTAACGCAAATTGCATTAAATTTGAAAAAGGAATTCAATGTTGAGATTTCTTTTAGGCAACTTGCGGATGACGTCTCTTCTCTTGATGTTTTAACACAGGCCCTCGTCTCTAGAGTTGATAGCACTTACTTTAAAAATGAACCTAGTCCTCCCGTTTTAAGTTATGAGCAAGGTAGTCAAACATTAACACAACCGGAAGCAATGCAATCGATAAGTATGGTAAATACAGAAATTTCTGGAAGTGTTCAAGGGCTGATTAATAAGCAACTTGAGATTATGAATAATCAATTACTTCTTTTAGGGGGGAGTGCTCAGGCAACCTTAATTGGGCCAGTGAAACCTCAAAGTGAAGAAAGAGCAAAGACTCCTCCAGCTCCAAGCACTTCAGTAAACGAGAGTCCAAAGTCAAAAAAGGTAGGAGTCGATAACGCTGATACGGCTTATGGTGCTATTGCGAGAATTACGACGAAGAATAAAAATACACTGACAAGCGAACAAAAAGATTTTATTGATGATCTTTTTTCAAAATACCTAAAAAAGACATCTTCTTCTAAAGAATTCACTCAAAGAAATAGAAAAATGCATGCTGATCCTAGAGTTGTTTCAGGTTTTAAACCTCTTACAAAAGAGGTCACTTATCCTATCGTTGTGAAAAAGTCTAAAGCGAATCACCTGTGGGATATAGACGGTAATGAGTATATTGATATTACGTGTGGATTTGGTTCAAACTTTTTTGGAAATGGGCATCCCCATATTACTAAATATGTAAAAGAGCAGATCGACAATGGGGTAGAGATTGGGCCTCAGCATCCACTAACGGAAGATGTTAGTAGACTTGTTTGTGAGCTAACAGGTCTTGAAAGAGCAGGGTTTTGTAATACCGGATCAGAAGCCGTTCTAGGTTGTATGAGAATTGCGAGAACGATTAGTGGTAAAGATAAAATTATAAGTTTTAATGGTTCTTACCATGGAATTAACGATGAGGTTATCGTCAGAGGAGTAGGAGGAGGAAGACCTGTTCCCGCTGCTCCAGGAATTAATAGTGAGTCAGTCAAGAATATGATTGTCCTTGATTATGGTACTGAAGAGTCTTTTGAATACGTTAAAAAACATATTCATGAGGTCGCGGCAATTATGGTTGAGCCTGTTCAAAGTAGAAGAAGTGACTATCATCCAAAAGAGTTTCTTCAAAAGCTTAGAGATATAACGAGTGCCAATGATGTTTGTTTTATTTTTGATGAAGTTATAACGGGCTTTAGAATCGCTACAGGTGGAGCTCAGGAGTACTTTGGAATAAAAGCTGACTTGGCTGCCTATGGAAAAGTCGTCGGTGGTGGAATGCCTATAGGTGTAGTCGCAGGTTCTGCAAAATACATGGACGCCCTTGATGGTGGACATTGGCAGTATGGAGATGATTCAGGTCCAACAGTTGGTGTCACTTATTTTGCGGGAACCTTCGTCCGGCATCCTTTAGCTCTAGCTGCAGCTAAAGGCGCATTAGAAGTCATTAAAGAGGGAGGGAAAGAGCTCCTCGATAGGATTAATGGAAGTGCTGATGAGTTTGCTGCAAAGTTAAATCTTTTTTGTAAGCTTTCAAATATTCCTCTTACTATAGATAATTTTGGTGCTCTCATGAAGCCCAAGTGGCTAGTCGATGTTCCTTTTTCTGATCTTCTTTTCGTGGCGCTTAAAGAACGTGGTATTCATGTCTACGACGGCTTTCCTTGGTATATTAATATTGCACACACAAAAGAAGACTTAAGGATCGTTATGGATACGGTTCAAGAACAGCTTTTACTTCTTCAATCAAAAGGACTTATTCCTACCTTAGAGTCAAAGTCCTCTGGTGAGCCTCCGGTGGAGGGAGCACTTCTCATGCAAGACGATAAGGGGGATATAGCGTGGTTTGTAAAAAATAAAAATGGAAATTTTGAGAAAGTAGATAAAGGAAACTGATTTGAGCACAAAAGATAAAGATATATTCCTAAAGAATCTTGTTGCGGCTTCCAAGTTGAAAAGAGTATTAAAGTCTGTTGATACAACAGCCGCACAAAAAGAGATGTGGTCGACAATCAATTTCACCGAAACAGCAGATACGGCTTACAATCTTACGGTTAAAGTTGAGCTTGAGGGTGTCTTAGATATAAGGGCATTAAAATTAGCTTTTAGGGATCTCTTCCTGCGCTATACTATTTTAAATTGTATCATCTCAAAAGATGGTGAAAAAATGCTCTTTATCGATGGGTTAACTCCATCTCTTAATATTTTTAATCTAGATCTCTATAGCGTTGATGAATTTGCTCATAAAGAGGTGACAAATTCTTTTGATTTAACAGCCGGTCCTCTTGTAAGGTCCTCCTTATTAAAAGGACAGGATAAATCGATTCTATTTTTTACTGTTCACCATATTATTTGTGATGGTTGGTCTTTAGAAGTCGTTATTCAGGATCTTAGTCGACTTTATTCTCAAAGAAAGACAGGTGTTGTTCAGTTAGAGACTTCTCCAATCCAATTTTATAACTACATGCAAATAAGAGACTTTGATTCAATAAAAAAGTATTGGATTGAAAAACTTGATGGTTTTAATCATCAATTTTCTATTCCAACTGAGTACTCAAGACCAAATATGAGAACGTTTGAATCCAAGCGTTTTGATTTTGATTTTTCAACGGAGTTCTCCGCAGACCTTAGGCGACTTGCTCAAAAAAATGGCTTTAGTTTCTATAGTTCTCTTCTTGCAGTGTACGGGACTTTGCTTCACAAAATTTCTAAAGCTGATGATTTGATTATTGGTATTCCGGCTGCAGAGCAGTCAGTCTCTGGTCATCATAATCTTGTTGGTCACTACGTAAATCTTATTCCTATGAGAATAGTCTTTGACAAGAAGCTAAATTTTATCGATTTACTCAATCAAGTCAAAAAAACTCTTCTGGATGGTCTCGACTTTCAGCAGGTTACTTTTGGAGAGCTTCTTCAGGTTATAGATGTTCCAAGAGTTGCTGGTCAGGTACCCCTTATTAATAATATCTTTAATCTGGATATTCAAAAAAAGAATCAAGGCTTGGCTTTTGATGGTCTTCAGGGGCATTTTAGAACCGTTCCAAGAATGGCAGAGAACTTTGAACTGTTTTTAAATATTGTTACTTTCGGAGATGATCTCATTTTTGAGATGCAGTTTAATACAAACCTTTTTTCGCAGGAGACGATTCATAAATGGATGAGATCATTTGAGGGCCTTGTCTCCATTATTCTAAAAAATCCGTCTACACCATTATCTTCTATAGTACTAGATCTTCCAGCTATAGAGCCAATGACACTAAAGACTCCGAAGACTCCCGATAGAGCTAAAGAGAAAAATATTTCTGTTCCAAAGAAAGAGACTTTAAATATTGAGAAAACTGAAGATTTTGATGTTGCAAAACTTTGGTCCGAAGTTCTTCTGATTGATAATATACCAAAGGATATGAACTTTTTCGCCCTTGGTGGACACTCTCTTTTGGCGATAAAGATGGTTTCTCGTCTCAAAGAGGCAGGATACCAGATAGGCTTAAATGATATTTTTAGGTACCCAACTATTTTAGAGCTAGAAACATTATTAAATGGACAGAAAGGTGAATCAGGTGTGAAACAGATAGAGGTCGTTCACACAAAAAAATCTTCTCATTCCCTTAGTAAAAGTCAACTTCGCTCTCTATTTCTTTCTTTAAAAAGTAGTGTGGCCGTTAATAATTTGCCAACTGGTCTCAACCTTGGGGAAGGTATTGATCATGAGAAGCTTAAACTCTCTGTTCATCAATTTTTAAATTGTCATCCTCTTCTTTTATCAAAGCTTTTTATTAATGGCGGGGGAGACTATGAATTTAGAGGACCATATCCCTTTGATAAAGATATATCTGTTGAGAAATTATCAAACAAAGATATTCAATCATATATTGAACTACAGTTTACTCAAAAATTAGATCTCTTGGAGAGTTATCTTTTTAAGACAAAGATTTTTATTAATGAATTCAATGAAACTATATTGTTCTTTATGCCTCATCACTTAGTCTGGGATGGTTGGTGCTTTGATCTCCTTATTAACGAGCTAGATAGTAACTATCGAAGCCTTTTAGATGGAACCTCTTTTAAAACAAGCTTAGACAAATTCACATACTCAGACTATATTGATTATTCAAATAACCTTTTAGAGTCTAGAAGCTATGCAAAGAGTTTAAACTATTGGCATGAAAAACTATCGGGAAAGCTTCCAATACTAGATCTTCCGATTGATTTTCCAAGACCTCGTAAAGCTTCAAATCTTGCCAGTTCAGTTTTTATTGAGTTTTCAGCTCAGGACGTAAAAAACCTAAACACCGTTAGTGAGAGGCTTGGAGTTTCAACATTTAATACCCTTTTATCTCTTTTTAAAATTGTTCTGTCTAAATATGCCCGCCAAGATGATTTAGTCGTAGGCTTACCCGTTAGAAATAGACATAGTGAAAAATTTGAAAACACCGTCGGTTATTTTGTCAACTCTATAGCTATTCGCACTGAGCTTTCAAAAGAGATGGAGCTACAAAATTTTATTAAAAATGTGGCAAGCGCCTGTTTTCAAGGTTTTGATAATGAGCAGGTGATCTTTGAAGACGTTGTTAAACTTTTAGGAATTGGTCAAGATACATCTAGATCCCCTGTCTTTCAGTCTTTCTTTACCTTTCAGGAAGTTTCAAATCGAAGTTCTACCTTTGATTCAAATCCAATTTCCCATGTCAAAAGAAAAACAAATACTACCCATACTGATTTAGATCTTTGGGTTAAAGCCAGCCAAGATAAAATAGAAGGGGCTTTTGTTTATAGAGTTGATCTTTTTAGTGAGATCACTATTACGAGAATCAAGGAGAGTTTCGAGCTACTGGTTAAATCAATTCTCAATTTATTGGATAGCCCTCTAGGAGTAATTGATGTTGTAACTGATGATCAAAAATTTATGTTAGAAAACAGCTGGAATGCTACCGTGTGCGAAAATGAATCACTTACTGTTAGTGAATTATTTGAAAAAAGCTGTCTTCAATTTCCAGATAATACAGCAATCTATTGTGAAAAGAAAAGTTTTACTTACTCAGAGGTTTTAAATCTATCCGATCGTTATGCTTCATCCTTAATCAATAGGGGGGTTAAGCCAGGGGATCTCGTTGGTCTTTGTGTTGATAGAGAGAGTCAAATGCTGATCGCGCTTTTAGGTATTATGAAAGCGGGTGCCGGTTATATTCCTCTGGAGCCATCCTTTCCAAAGGATCGTATTGACTATATGGTTGAGACATCTGATTTAAATATTATTATTGCTAGTAGCAAATATAAAGAGAGGTTCTCAAAAAGCCTCACTGTTGTTGACCTTAGTGAGTTAACTGAGAATGAATCTCTTAACAGATGTGAGTTTCCGAAAGTCGATTTAGATGCCCTGATGTATGTCATTTATACCTCAGGTTCAACAGGCCTTCCAAAAGGAGTTGAACTCACTCACAGGAGTGTTTCAAACTTCCTTCAATCAATGGTGAAAACTCCTGGATTAAAGAGTTCAACAAGTCTATTGGCCGTGACGACTTTAAGTTTTGATATTGCGGTACTTGAATTATACGCTCCTCTTTTGGTGGGAGGTTCTGTTTTTATCGCTAGCAAAGCACAAACCATTAACGGAGATTCCTTAAAGACAATTATATCCGATAAAGAAATTACGGCGATGCAGGCCACTCCTTCTACTTGGAGACTTCTTTTAGCCTCAGGTTGGCAAGCAAAAGAAGGATTTAAAGTTCTTTGTGGGGGAGAGCCCTTTCCTTTGGATTTAGCCGAAACTCTTTTAGAGCAAACACAAGATGTCTGGAATATGTATGGTCCAACTGAGACGACTGTCTGGTCGACATGTAAAAAGATAAAGAAAGATGACAAGAAAATGCTCATCGGTAAACCTATAGACAATACCCAGGTATATATACTAGATGAGCGAGGTCAGAGTGTTCCAATAGGAGCAACTGGTGAACTCTTTATTGCCGGTGAAGGCTTAGCTAAAGGCTATAGAAAAAGAGATGATTTAACCCAAAAAGTATTCTCTTTTAACGAGAGACTTAAGACAAGGGTTTATAATACTGGAGATCTTGCCAGGTGGAATTATAATGGTGATCTTGAATGTCTAGGAAGAAACGACGGTCAAGTGAAGGTAAGAGGCTATCGAATTGAGCTTGGAGAGATTGAGGCTCAAATTGCTAAAAGTCCAGGTGTCACCTCTTGTGTTGTAATCACTCGAGAGGATATTCCAGGTGATGTTCGACTAGTGGCTTATATTATTGGTGATTTTAATCATCTAGAACTTAGAAAGTTTCTCAGTGTGAGTCTACCCGTTTATATGATTCCATCAAACTTTATTAAGCTTGATTCTTTTCCTAAAACTCTAAATGACAAAATAGATAAAAAGAATCTTCCAAGTCCTTTAAGTCTTTTGTCAGGTGGCCAAAAACCCTCTACAAAGCTTGAGAGGGTGGAGCCCAAGACTGAGACCGAAAGAGCGGTAAAAGATTTGTGGGTGTCGGTTTTGGCAAAAAATGATTTTGGAATACAAGATAACTTTTTTGATATTGGCGGACATTCAATTTTATCAGTCACTTTATTTTCTAAAATCGAAAATAAGTTCGACATCCAACTTGAATTGAGTATGCTTTTTGACTATCCAACAATCTTTTTAATCTCTGAACTCATTGATCTCAAATTAAAAGCAAAAAAGATTTCATCAACTTCAGATAAAAATTTAGGCGACTCAAGGGCATCGACTTGTGTTGTGAAGATAAGAGATGGTAATGATGGTATCCCTTTATTTATGTTTCATGGAGTCGGTGGAAATGTTTTAAATTATCGAGACCTGGGCTTAAAGGTCGCGGCGAATAAAGCTGTTTATGGTCTTCAGGCCAGTGGTGTGGACGGAATCAGTGAGCTCCATCAGTCGATTAAAGAGATGGCCGTGCATTATGCAAAAGAAATTGTTAATACCGTCGATAGTAAGAAAGTATTCCTCGCTGGCGGCTCTATGGGAGGATTATTAGCTTTAGAAGTGGCAATCGAATTAAAAAAGATTGATGTTGAGGTGGGCAAGCTCATAATGTTTGATACTTCAGGACCTAATCTTCAATTCAAACCTTATATCACATTAAAAAAACGTTTTGAACGGTTAAAGGACTCACTCTTCTATAGAATTAGCTCCTTTTTTAAAGAGAAAGAAATAGCAAAGTATGAAAAGACAGGAAGAATAATTCCTCATCATTTAAGATATTATAAAATAGAAAAAAATAATTTTAAGTGTATGAAGGAGCACGTCGTATCTTCTTACGACGGTGATATGGTTCTTTTCAGGGCCCCTCTTACTCAGAAGGGATTTTATTCGGATTCCTTACTTGGTTGGGGTGGAGTTATCAAAGGAGACATTAAAATAGTCACCTTTGATGTCCCTCATGCTACCTTTGTTGAGAGTGCAAAAGTGCAAGATTCATTTATTGAGGAGATTTCTAAGCCATGACGAGAGGCCTACGATTTCGGCGTAAAAGACAATTTCACTGATTGACTCAGAATCGATAATTCTTGGAATCTTATAGGGATCAGTTTGTTTATCCATGAGCCCTAGGTCACAGGTCGTTGCACTTTGGATGTTTAACTCTTTTAAGATCGGAATCATCTCCTCTTCCCAGTGCCCACTTGGGTAGCAAAAATGAACGAGTGGATGTGATACGGTTTGCTCGAGATACTCAATATTTTTAATAATATCTTTTTTAAATCCTAGAGCTGTTAACTTCGTTTTGTGGGAGTGTGTATGAAGCTGCAGATTGATATTCTTATGTTGGCCAAATTTAGTGAGAGTTTCTTTATTTGCAATTGAGTGTGCTTTGATAATAGAGGGCGTTAGTTCCAAATTGAATTCCGAAGCTAGTGAATGAAGAATCCTAAACCTCTCCTTTCTTTTACATGTCTGTTCACAAAGTGTTATAAATTCCCAAAGCTCTTCTTCAGTGCGCATTTTTTTGAGCTCAAGCTTAGTTCCATCAGCTTTTTCGATATCAATTTTTTCTAATTCAATATTTTTTTCAGATTTCCAAAAAAGGTATTGAGCAACAAGGCGAAAAATAGGGACTTCATATTTAGATTTATAAGATGTGACATAAATTGTGGCGGGCAGATTTTGATCTATGAGAAAGGGGACTAGTTCGTCAAATATTGGTGTAAAACCATCATCGATGGTGATCACGATACAGTTTTTTTCAATGTTTTTGTTTCTAACCATCTCTAAAGATTCTTGCAGACTGATGATCCTGTAGCCCATTCTCTTCAAAAAAAGAATTCTACTTTTAAACGTCTCAAATCTCATATAATTTGATGGCATAAACTCATGTTCATCATTTATTGAGACTCCGTGATAGCAAAGGATAGGAATTTTATCTATGTTCTTGATGCGAAAGAGCTGGAAGAGGCCAAAGAGCTTTAAAATTTTTAAAGTTGAGTTTTTGAGTGTAAAATACATCAATATTACTTTTTAAAGAGACTTGTTATGGCGTTTTTCATTCTTTTATTATCTGTTCTTTTATCCATTGATTCAATAGGCAAGGAATTTAAGTTTAATAAAGGTTTAGGGGGAGCTGCGTCATGGGGTTCTGGATCCTTTGAAATGGATTCAAATGGAGCGTCTGAGAAGGGCTCTGTTAAAATGATGACAGATTTTGGTGAAGAACAAACTCTCTATTTTTATTTCGATGATCTAAAGCCTGGCCTCTATCAACTGAGTGCTATGCTCAAGGGGTCAAAGATTCAAAAAGGAAAATATTATTCTTTTAGAGCTTTCTACGATAATGGCAGTGGGATTAAAGATATATTTCAAAATGAGACAGGCTCTTTTGATTGGTCGAAAATGACTCAAACCTTCAAGGTTAAAAAGTCTTTAAAGCTATGGTTCAGGCTCAATTCTCCGGGAACTCTTTGGGTGGATAATGTTTTATTAAAGGAGACCTCAAAACATTTGCCTTTTAGTTTTTCAAAAACAAAGGTTTCAACTTTAAAAAATAAGAAAGCTCCAAAAGTTGTGATGGCCAAAAAGAAGGAGTTAATCTTTGATTCAGTATATCGAGCAAAGATAGGACAATATATTAATTTTAACGCCTCACTTTTAGAGGACTATAATTTTACTAAATACGATAGAATTGGCTTTAATCTTTCAAACCCGACAGACTCAAACTATCTGCTTTACTTTACGATTCAAGACACTGAAACAAAAGGTTACTGGACTCAAGCAAATTTTAAAGTACTGGTAAAGCCTGGCAAGAATTGGCTAGAGTTTGAACTTCGACGTTACCAAGGAGAGAGGGGATCTAGTAAGAATTATAAAAGTGTTAATTTAAAAAGTTTGAAGAAAATGTTCGTCGTTGTTGATCCAGATGGACAAGGGGAGAAAACGAGTAAGGAGTTCGTTTTTACAGATTTTACACTTTTGCCTCAGATCTATCCCAAAGCACCTCCATTTGTTAAGGTTTTTAATTTTGCAAAGCTGAGAGATAGAGATATTTCGAACTATCAAACGATAACGACCCACAGTTTATACAATAGAAAAGATGGCTTTGGTTTTGTGGCCCCTGAATATTCAAGTGTTGACGATTCCCAGTACAGCTCGCGGTTAGATCAATCTACAATTGATATTACTTCTGGCTCCTTTCGCATTGACCTTCCCAATGACTTTTATCATGTTTGGGTAAATATAGAAAAATTGGGTTATTGGGATATTCCTTTTTGGAAGAAAAGAGAGGTCTCGATAAACTCACAGCCTTTTATAAAGGAGCAAAGAGACAGCTTTGAGAGATTTTTAGAGGACTATTTTCGCTTTGAATTTGTCTCTTTCCAAGACTCTCAAAATCCTTATGAACTTTTTATGTCATCAATCTTTAAATTTTATAAAACAAAAGTTAGGGTAACTGACAAAAAGATAATATTAAAATTTAGTGGTGATAAGACAGCTATTAGTCTGAATTCTTTGGTTCTTTTCCCAATTAATAAAGGTGACCAGGCAAATTCTTTTTTAGATCAACTCTCATCAGCAAAGGAGCTCGATTATTCTAAACTTGCAAGCTCTTTGGATGAAACAAAAAAGCTAAAAGAAGTTCAAGTGGAAGTTCTTGGAAGAAGCCTCGGCTTAAGTGCACAGGTAACCCACAAAGATATAGAGCTTTCTTCTGTGAAAGGCGAAGAGGATTTTTCACTGATTAAGATTAGTAATAATAGTGTTGAGCGCACTTTTAACTTTTCTTTTGAAGACGATAAGAGTTTTGAAGTTTATGAAGTTAAAAAACAATTGGCCTCAATGACCATGAATCATGAGTCTTACCAACTTGCACCTAAAATAATTGGAGAGAAACTTCTTTCAAAGAAGCTTACGGCCTTTGAGGTCTTGTATATTCTTGTTAAAAATAAAGCTCAAAATAGTGTGGATAAGATTAAGAGTCGAACGAGTTTTTCTATTAAGGGAGACGATTTTACTTGGTCTGCTTCTGTTATTTACAAATATATCCCACTGTCTTTAGAGAAGCCTGACTTTCCAGTGGGCTTTATTGGGCTTGATCCTTTCCCTAAAGTTTACTTTGAAGACCCAAAAGTTTTGGCCTTTACTCAGAAATTACGAATGAAGTCCCTTAGGGAATTAAGTAAAAGAGGTTTTACCACCTTTAGTGGGCTGCCTAGTATTGAGCAGTCAAAAGAGCTTTCTGAGGTTTTAGCTTTCGCTAGTCAAAACCAAATGGACTCAGTTTTCACCTATCTTGGAGCTTTTAGTGTTGAATCTCAAAGTGATTATGAAGTCTACCAAAAACTGAGCAAAGCTTTTGGGGTTAAAATTTATCAAAGTTTCTCTGACGAAGCCCAAGGGTATTCAAATAAAGTTGATGAAGATGTGACCCAGGGTTTGAGGCTAAAAAAGAATTTTCCAAAGTTACTTCTCAGTGGTTTTGGAGAAGGTGATCAGTCTCTCTACAAGCTCAATAAATTCTTTGATTTAGGACTTTACTCATCAATCGAAAAGTCTCAGACCAAGAAGCTTAAGGGCAAGTGGGGGGCTTATAATGGATCAGTAAAGCCGGTGGATAACCCAGAGTACACTTTTGGTTTTTGGCTTTATAAAGCGAGGAAAAATGGGCTAAAAGCTTATTTAGATTGGCACTTGGCAGCCGTTCAAAATTATCCTTATTTTGAACTCGATGGGCGAGAGACAGATGTTTTTATGATCTACCCAAAAAGCTCAGGATCAATTGCGACAGCTTTGAAGTTTGAACTGGCAACCAGAGGCCTTTATACTTACCGTAAACTCGTTTTCTTGGAGAAATCCAAAAGCAAGAGTGCCGTGGATCTGCTGAAAGCAGTCTCAACACTAAAACTTAACAAACTCGATCCCAGAGAGAAAATATCACCTAAATCCCTAGATTTACTCAATAAAAAATTAGAATCAGCTCTAGAAGCCTCTTTTTAGAAAAGAATGAAGAATTTACAGGTTTTAGAGAACCTAGTAGAACCATCTCCATAGATGTTGTAAAACTTGTGTAAATAAATGACACATACTGTTACGCATTGGAGCTTAATAAAAATGAGAACGACTGGTTTCTTCACACCTTCATTAAATGGTTTACTTCTAAAAGACGTTGGTGATTTTCAAAACACCCAACAGTGGAAAAACCCTGTTTTCAAATACTTCTTCGATCACTACAGAATTGATTCTGATATTGATAAGGTCAATTATTTAAATTTATTTTGGGAAAAAGCTTTCGCTATTTTTTTGATTCTTCTTTTCTCTCCCATTTTAATTGTCGTGGCTATGGCAATAAAGATTTCTTCGCGTGGAGATATTCTTTTTAAGCAGGTTAGAATTGGTAAAGATGGGAAAGAATTTAAAATTTTAAAGTTTAGAACGATGGTGATGGACGCTGAAGTTAATACTGGTCACGTTTTAAGTTGGAGCGGTGATCCAAGAATTACAAAACTTGGTGCCTTTCTTAGAAAGTCTCACCTTGATGAGCTTCCTCAATTACTAAACGTCCTTCGTGGAGATATGGCTTTTATTGGACCTCGTCCCGAGAGACCAGAATTTACTAATGTTTATGACAAAGAAATAACAAACTACTCTGATAGACATTTTGTTAAGCCAGGTATTACTGGTTTAGCACAAATCGCTCTTGTCTATGATGCGACTGCTGAACAGAAATTAAAGTATGACCTCATGTATATTGGTTTCAAAGAATCATACCTTCTTAACGGCCTAATTGCCCTTTATACGGCGAAAAAAATGGTTTTCTTAAAAGACAAAGCTAACTTAGTTTAAAAGTTAGCTCAGCTTAATCTCCGGTATCTCACCGCTAATGATGAGTTGTGCTTCAGTTTTACTTTGAATCTCCTCAACACTTACTCCCGGTGCTCTTTCTAGTAAATGAAAGGCTCCATCGCGAAGCTCCATCACAGCGAGATCTGTTACGACTTTCTTTACGCAGTTAACGCCAGTGAGGGGTAGGGAGCAATTTTTTAAAATTTTACTTTCACCATGTTTATTTGCATGGGTCATGGCCACAATAATATTTTCAGCGCCTGCAACTAAATCCATCGCTCCGCCCATACCCTTTACAAGTTTTCCTGGGATCATATAAGAGGCAATATTACCTGTTTGGTCGACTTCAAATGCACCTAGAACTGTAAGATCCACATGGCCACCTCTAATCATGGCAAAGCTTTCTGCTGAATTAAAGAATGATCCACCTTCGATGACAGTCACGGTTTGTTTTCCAGCATTAATAAGGTCTGGATCTAGTGTCTCTTCTGTTGGGAATTCACCCATTCCTAAAAGACCATTTTCTGACTGGAGCATGATCTCCATATTCTTTGGAACATAGTTTGCTACTAGTGTCGGTATACCGATTCCAAGATTGACATAAAAACCATCTTGAAGTTCTTTGGCTATGACTTGTGCTATTTGTTCTTTCGTTAAGCTCATTTCTAATTTCCTTTTACCGTTCTTTGTTCAATTCGCTTTTCAAATTTTCCAACGATAACCCTATCTACATAAATTCCAGGAGTGTGAATGAAATTTGGATCCAAATCCGATGGGTCAACAATTTCTTCAACTTCAGCGACTGTAATCTTACCAGCAGTCGCGATCATGGGATTAAAATTTGCAGCGGTTTTTTTAAATATTAAATTACCGTAACGATCTGCTTTCCAGGCTTTAACTAATGCGAAGTCTGCTTTTGGAAAGGCTTCTTCTAAAATATAGTTCTTTCCATTATAGTTTTTTGTCTCTTTGCCCTTAGCAATTTCTGTCCCAAAACCTGTCGCAGTGTAGAAGGCTGGTATCCCTGCTCCGGCTGCTCTAATTTTTTCTGCCAGTGTTCCTTGAGGCGTGAGAATAACTTTCATTTCACCACTTAAAAAAAGCTGCTCAAAGAGTTTGTTTTCTCCGACGTAAGAGCCGATCATTGTAGCGATTTGTCTTTTCTCTAAGAGTTTTCCCAGACCAAATCCATCAACTCCAGCATTATTGGAGATACAGGTAAGACCCGTTACTCCAATATCTTGAACTTTTTGAATAAGACCTTCAGGTATGCCGCATAAACCAAAGCCTCCGACCATCAAGGTCATATTATCTTTAAGGCCTGCTAAAGCTTCATCATAATTATTTACTACTTTATTTAATCCCTTCACTTGAGACTCCTTAATTAATTTTTTATAGTAATGCTAACTTTTATGATTAGGAGAGTAAATGCTTAAATCGAACAATAGATTCACTGCGTTGATTAGGGGAGGCTCTTTTCCCTCAGCCTTTACTTTTGCTCTCATTCTCATCATTGTCGTTTTCGGATTAAGTGTCTCCATTGAGAATATTTCCATGGCACAGGCCATTGATTTTTGGGGTGATGGATTTTTTAATTTATTAAGCTTTTCGGCACAGATGGCCCTTGTGTTGGTGTGTGGGTCAGCCCTTGCGAGAACTCATTTTACAAATCGCCTCCTCGATCTTCTTCTCCCTCAACAACCCACCTCAAGTTACGCCGTTTTGAGTGTAACTTTTGTCTCCATTATTGGATGTTATTTCAACTGGGGATTCGGTCTGGTTTTGTCAGCTATTGTGGTTAATAAAATTGCGAAAGACTCTCCTGATGTAAATTTCAATTTACTGGTCTCAAGTGCCTATTCTGGTTTCTTAGTATGGCATGGAGGTCTTTCAGGCTCCATTCCACTAAAACTTACTGAGACTGGTGTCTCTTTATCAACAACAATCTTTTCGACGTTTAATATTGCGATCCTTGTTTGCGTCGTGGTGACCGTTGTTGTTGTTAATTTTATTTTTTCCAAGATGAAGTTTTCACCAGTGGATATATCTTCACTTGAATCTGACCAAAGAAGCCCTGATGAGACATCTCCAGGCCCACTATCAAGAGTTCTTGTGACTGCTATTGGAGCCATGGCTTTAGTTTATGCGGTGAGGTTCTTTATGGATGGAAGGACTTTAAATCTAAATATGATGATCTTTATCTTTTTAATTCTTGGGATTGTTTTATCTGGAAGTTGTGATCGTTATGAAAAAATATTTAAAAAATCTGTTACAAGTAGCTTTGGAATTCTTTTGCAGTTTCCTTTTTACGCCGGGCTTATGAGTGTGATGGATAAAAGTGGTTTAGCGATAGATATTTCTCAATTCTTTATAAGCATTTCAACAATAGACAATTTTCTGGTTAATACTTATTTGAGTGCGGGAGTTTTAAACTTCTTTGTCCCCTCTGGAGGTGGACAGTGGGTCATTCAAGGACCGATCATTTTATCAGCGGCAAAGACTCTAGGTGTTGACCAAGCCCAAGCGGCAATGGCGATCGCCTGGGGAGATGCGTGGACCAATATGATTCAACCTTTTTGGGCCCTACCAATATTGAGCGTTGTCGGTGCATCTTTGAAAGATATTTTCTTTCATTGTTTGATACTTTTTATCACCGTTGGAATAGTAAGTATGGGTGTTATTTTTCTTTTGAGTTAAAGAAAACTTCCAAAAAGAAATCCGGCGGATACTCCCCAGGTTTTTGCACTAAACTCGTTTTCTCCCCAGTAAATATAATTGAGTTCCCAAAAGACGTTCTTACCAAATCTTACCCAAAGGTTTTGATAGTCGTAAGAGTCTGATGGAGAAATAAAAGCACCCGCTCCCAAGGTATAGCCATCATGGCCAAAAGCATTTTTATAGTTAAATTCAAGCCCTTGGGGAAAGATGGGCTTGTTGACGATCTTTTTTGTTCCCTCAAACTGAAAGTACAGATGCTGTACACCGAGAAGTGTTGTTAGGGAGAACTGTTTATTATCAAGGTAAAATATATTATTTGCGTAATAAGCTCCCATATTATTAAAAACTGAGTCTCTAAAAACAACCGCATCAAAGCCGCGAATGGATGCATCGTCGTTAACATGATAGTTAAAATAGAGCATTAGCGCGGGAGCAATAGGAGTGTCTGTAGCCGTTGTATTTCTTTGGGCACGTTCACCTTCAAATGTTGCTTCAAAGGCGTAAGGGCCTAGTCCGTAGGCCACGTTCAATCTTTTAAAACGCTTAGGAATATTTCCCGAAATCTCTATCTCGCTTTGTTCACCTTCGTGATTTTCAACGGAAATGACAACGGGATCACTTGTGGTGAAGTGGGCTGTGGAGTTTTGCTTATAAGCAGGCGACTTCCAAAAGACTTTAACCATTCTTTTTTCTTGTCCTAATTGTCCATACTTTACAGTTTTACAACCCAGAGTGAAAAACTCGTTGGCTATTCCTTTGACTTTAAAATCATACTGCTGACACGAATAGTCTCTTACAATATGGTCTCTTAAAATATCTTTGTTTTTTCGAATAGAAATTTCGCCTATAACTTTATTTCTATCTAAAACTTGAACTTTATCGGTATCAAAAAGGTGATAGAAGACAGTTGTAAAGGATTGTGTCTTGCTTTCTTGCAAGTTTATCTCAGCTCCTTTGTACTTTACAGTAAGACCTTTTCTTTTTTGACTTGAAATTGAAAGTCTTACTTTCGCCTCCATGATGACGTCATTTGTTCTAAACCACTCCACTGAGTCCTTTTGGATTGAGATTTTGATGTCTTCGTTTGACTTCAGTGTGGAGTGAATATCTAAGAGATGATCATCAATTTTAATAGTGTCATCAGCGGCTACATTTATAGAAATAGCTAAAATCATAAATAATTGAAAAAAAGTTGTCATAAAGTCTCTTAAGTTGCTTTGACGGAAATCTGAATCATGAAATCACCGGAGTTTGACTGAAACGGCAAGATAATAATGGGCGCATTTGAATTTGTGATTTTGTGAGATTTGCCTTTTATCACCTTTGGAATGGCCCTATTCAAAGAATATCCCCTGCTGTTGAGATCGGCTTTTGTTTTTCCATAGATTATATTTATCATCTCTGAGGCAGCATCATCGAGATTAGTTTTTAAAGCTGATTCATCATCCAATATCGATGACACAAACTTATTGTACACATCTTTTGAAAATGAGATGGCAATAGTCCCTTTGAAGTAGGGACAGGATATATCAAGTACTCCTGATATATCTATATCAAGGGGGGTCTCTTTTTCAAGTAGGTAAGATTTTTGATGATTGAGATCTTCTGCCTTACACATGGTTTGAAGTGTTTCGACTGCTGAGTCGATAAAAGGATTTATGAAGTCGACATCCATTCTAAATTTCTTTTTAGTGGGATCAGTAGCGACTAGTTGTCTTAACTTCAATATAATAAAATTGAGGTCCACGGGTTTTTGAATATATTCAAGATTTTTAACGGCTCTGGTATAGAGTTTGGCTTTTTCGATTTCTATTGAATAAAGCATAATAGGAGTTAAGTGATTATCTTTTGTTTCCCGTGCAACAGATATGACATCAAGTCCATCTCTTTTGGGTAGAATGTACTCTGTAAGAATGAGATGGAATTTTTGTCTTTCAATTTTACTACACGCTTCAATGCCATCTTTTGCTGTGATGAACTTAAAGGTTGTTTGAGATCGCAACTCACTGATCAGTGCAGATCTTATCTCATCATCTGGTTCAACAATTAAGATGGTTTTTGTCTCAACCTGGGTGTCGGTCATTTTTTTCTCTTTTAAATATTAGTTAGCTGAAACAATCAGTGTCTGTCCTGGAAAAATTTTTGTCGATTTCATCTCATTAATCTTTTTTAATTTTGAGATACTAAGCTTGTGTCGCTTTGCAATCTTTAGGAGGAAATCACCAGATCTAACCGTATAGGTTTTTATACTATGAGTAGGAACTTTAAGTCTTTGACCTATGTTAATTGTTCTTCTCTTTAGACCATTTAGCCTAACCAAATTGGATATTGTTGTTTTATATTTTTTGGCCAACCACGTAAGATTGTCTCCACTTTTAACTCTGTAGACTTTATGACTTTTTGTTGACGCTATAACTCTTCTTCTTTTTGGCACTGTTTTGGGTTTGAAGTTGGTCACTCGACTATTTGAGGGAATATACAAAGTGTAAGTCGTCGATGGAGTAGCGTTTCTTTTTAGACCAAAATTTAGAGTCTTTAAAGTGGAGTGACTAATTGAATATTTTTTAGCTAAATCTTTTGTGTATGTCGATCTTCTGACGATGACTTTCTTAAGATCTTTATAGTGATCGTTTCTATATCTTGGGATATTGATGCCATATCTTTTAGAATTTCTATAAACGTGCATCGCTGCAAGAACCTTTGGAACATAGTTTCTTGTCTCCTTAGGTAACTTTTTCATTTTAGAAAGCTTGTAAAAATCTCTTGTTTTTGCTTTTCTAATTCTTCTTATAACTCCGTATTCACCAGCATTATAAGCCGCAAGAGCAAGCTCCCAAGAGCCAAAAATATTGTAGAGGTCACCAAAAAATAGAGCCGCTGAATGAGTGGCCTTTATGATGTTTCTTCTCTCGTCGACGTCGTGGCGAACTTTAAGGCCATACCTTTTCGCTGTGGATTTAATAAATTGCCACGGTCCAACTGCATCGGCATGACTTTTTGCTTTTAAGTAGTAGCCGCTTTCGATAAGCCCCACAAAGTACAATTCACTGGGAAGATTGTGTTGGGCAAAGATTCTTTCAATCAATGGTCTGTATTTTTCTCCATTTTGAAGATATCTCTGGTAGCTGCCTTTTCCTCTCGTGGTAAAGTATTTAATCCACATCCTTACAGCTTTGCCATTGTTGGGACGAAGGAAACTATCTTTTCTGTAATTTGCATTTTTTATAATTTTATCGAGTTCTGACTTTTGAGAGTGGGCCCTAAAGTCATTTATCATTCCTGATGGGGTAGAGCTATTAGAAGCAAAACTTCTTTGGGCCGGTCTGTGTGCACAGCCTGAGACCATCAGAAAAAAGAGTGAGGAAACAGCGAGTCGAAAAGAGAGGGTGCGAAGCATAATTAATTCCTTATATTGTTAGCCTTTATTATACTTCTTCTTTAATTTCAATAAAGTGGGGTGAAATATTTGTCAGGGCGGAAAGTTTTTCTATAGAATAAATAAAATTTTTTAAAGGATAAAAAATGAAAATAATGCTGTTTGTCAGTCTCACACTACTTCTTGGAAGTTCTTGCACCAATAAGTTTAAATCACTCAAATCTGCTCAAGTATTAAAGGGACATAAGCGTTCTGAGTACGAAGCCTTTGGGAAAAAGTACATGATCTCCTCTCAAGGAAATGCGACGTCAAAAGCTGCAAAGTACGCCTTAGATATGAGTGGAAATATCTTTGATGCCGCTACGGCTGCGAGTTTTGCAATCTCAGTAGAGAGACCTCACTCGACTGGTATTGGTGGCGGTGGTTTTATGATGATTCATCATGCGAAAACAAAAAAAGTTGAAGCCGTTGACTTTAGAGAGATGGCCCCAAGAATGGCAAATTCAAAAATGTTTTTGGACAAAAATGGAAAACAAATTAGAGATAAGTCCATCACGGGCGCTTTGGCCGTAGGGACTCCCGGGCTTGTTGCTGGAATAGTAGAAACTCATAAAAGATATGGAAAGCTTCCATTGGCCAAAGTGATGCAACCGGCAATTGACTTGGCTGAAAAAGGCTTTAAAGTCTATCCCGCTCTTTCCAAGGCCATGGAGGCGGAAGCTTCACGACTTTGTCAATTCCCAGCATCTAAGGCCATTTTTTTAAAGAAAGATTGTAAGCCTTACGCTGCTGGTGAGATTCTTTATCAAAAGGACTTGGCCCTGACTTTAAGAAAGATTGCTGAAAAAGGGAAGAAAGGATTTTACGAGGATTTTACAGCGATTCAAATATCAAACTATCAAAAACAGATGGGTGGGTTATTGCGCTTAAGTGATCTCAAAAACTATAAGGTAAAAAATAGAGAGCCTATAGAGGGCACATATAAAGGGTACAAAGTTGTTTCAATGCCGCCTCCAAGTTCAGGTGGAACACATATTGTCGAAATCCTTAATATCCTTGAAGGCTATGACCTAAAAGCCATGGGAGTGCAATCGTCACAAGCCATTCATCTCACCAGTTCAGCTATGCAGATCGCCTTTGCTGACAGAGCGGCTTATATGGGGGACAGTGACTTTGCAAATGTACCTGTCGATAAACTTATTGATAAGAAATATGCAAAGAATTTGAGAAAAAAAATTCCACTCAACAAAGCATTATCCTCTAAAGATTTTCCCATTCCTTTTAGAGAACTAATGTATGAATCAGATGATACGACTCACTTTACGATAATGGATGGCGATGGAAATATTGTCTCAAGCACTCAGACGATTAATGGATGGTTTGGTAGTGCGATGGTGACTCCACTAACAGGTGTAGTGATGAATAACGAAATGGATGACTTTGCTTCCCATATTGGGGGAGTGAATCTCTTTGGCGCTATTGGTGGGAAGAATAATTTGGTCGAACCAAGAAAGAGACCTCTGAGCTCAATGAGTCCATCAATTGTTTTTGATAAAGAGGGGAAGCCTCTTCTGGCTTTAGGGACTCCAAGTGGAACCCGAATTCTAACCTGTGTGATGCAAACAATTCTCAATGTTATTGAGCACGAAATGCCTCTTTGGGAAGCTGTAAGTGCGACTCGCTATCATCATCAGTGGTCGCCCGAGGAGATTCGCATTGGAGATCCTGGTTTTTCTAAAGAGGTTGAGCAAGAGCTCATAAAAATGGGACATAAAATAAGTAGGAAAAATCTTGGTTGTAAAATCCAAGCCATTATTAAAACTGAAAAAGGTCTTCAAGGAGTGAGTGATCCAAGGGAAGAGGGATCTTCGATTGGGCTCTAAAAAAGTATTTTTTTAACGCATTTTTTAATTTGGGTCGATATCTTTGTATCGACCTCTTTTCTGCCCTTTAGACATTCCTGCCAGTTCTTAAAAATTTCTTTGCTCGCTGACTTTTTCAGTTCAAAAAGAATGGAGCCACAAAGAACAGGCCAACTATCAAAAATAACTTCTTTCTCTATAAGATGCGGCGCCAAGATGAGCTTTATCTCTTGGGAAGATGTAGCGGCAAAGGAGTCGAGTTCAGTAATGTTTTTGAACGAGCAAGACTCTAAATCACTGGCGTGAGCATTAATGAAAAGAAAAAATAACAAGATTCTTAGCATTCCTGATACCTCTCTTTTTCAGTTGGGCCTTCAAAATTTTTCGATCTGATACATCTCTCAATGCCATCCATATGCCCTGCGGATTCAGTGGAGACCTTTTTAACTTCTTTTAAGGCCATAGTGAGGTTGATATTTTCATCCGTTGTTTTAAGTCTTTCTATTTTGGAGTTAACATTTCCTTCACCCATATTATAACCGGCCAAAGCCATTTTTACTATTTTCATTTCGCTTTCAAGGGGATCATTGCTTCTTTCAAAATCTTCGGTTCTTAGTCGAACATTGTCGATCAATTTTTTCATATACATTGCTGAAAGAACAATAGAGGAGTACTTATCCCATAGGTTAAACTTAACTCCACCGGGAATTAAACCCGTTGTTTTCATCTTTTGATTTATTTTTTTAAAATGAAGGGAAAACTTTCGCCTTTGTTTAATTTTCGCGCAGTAGATTTTCTCTTGCGCATTTAAATCTTTTTCACAAGCTGTAATACTGGCGTTCGATGGCATAGTATTCCAACTTTTAATGGTGGATAAAGTTTGGGGAGTGAACTGAGCAAGTCCACTGGCGTAAGGGCTTTGAGCTTTTGGGTCAAAGCGGCTTTCCATTAAAAAGAGACAAGCCATCATGATATCATTGATGCCAAAATGCTTGGATGCTATTTTTATAATTTCTATCTGTTTTTCATCGAGACTATGATTGGCGTAACACTGGAAATATCTTTTAGCCTCTTTCCACGATTTCACTCCATAGGTACTGGTGCTTTCCATCTGTTCAAGCTGGGATAAAGAGCATTGGTTTTGTGAGCCCACGGGTGTTAGTGTTCTTTTCACTTCTTTTTCTGTCGTGAATATGGAGGACACAGCTTTAATGAGGTACCGATTCACAATATTGATATTATAATGGGGTTGGGCCAGTGCTGGCTGTGTGAAGAGAATAAAAAAGATGCAGTATTTCATTGTCTCCATTCTAGCAATTCACTGAAGATTGAGCCACCTAGCAAATAACTCTAACCCTATATTATCCTGGTGGGTTTCTTGCCAGAAGTATTAAAAAAACTGATAATAATCTTAGTAATACTATTAAACCAACTTTTGGAGTCAGGTACTTGTGAAAAAATTAAAGATACTTCTGTGTGAAAATATACATCCCCTTGCTAAAGAGAACTTGGAAGCAAGTGGCTTTAATGTTGACCTTATCACTTATGCCCCCGACGAAGAAGAACTTCTCACTAAGCTTGCAGGTTATGATGCCGTAGGGATACGCTCAAAAACGAAGATGACAAAAAAAGTTATCGAAAAGAATTCACATCTTTTGACCATAGGATGTTTTTGCATTGGAACGAATCAAGTTGATCTCGAGGCAGCGAAGACATCGGCTATCCCGGTTTTTAATGCCCCTCACTCCAATACAAGAAGTGTCGCTGAGCTTGTGATTTCAGAGGCGATTGCACTGGCCAGACAAATTGGAGACCGTTCAATGTTTGCTCATCAGGGGAAATGGAGTAAGACTGCCACAGGATCTTTCGAAGTAAGAGGAAAGACAATCGGTATTGTAGGTTATGGACATATCGGAAGTCAGGTCTCCGTTTTAGCCGAAGGCCTTGGAATGAAAGTTATTTTTTATGACGTGGTCAAAAAGCTGCCTCTTGGAAATGCCTCTCAAGTCTTAGAATTGGAACAGCTTTACGCTCAAAGTGATTTTGTCACCTTGCATGTACCAGAACTTCCAGAGACAAAAAATATGATAACAAAAAAAGAACTCTCGCAAATGAAAGAGGGCTCATTTCTCATAAATGCCAGTCGCGGATCCGTTGTGGTTATTGAGGACCTCAAGGCTTCAATTGAGAGTGGTCATCTTGGTGGTTGTGCCATTGATGTATTTCCAAGTGAGCCAGCATCCAATGAGGAAGAATTTGTCTCTGTTCTCCAAGGCGTGAGAAATGTTATTTTAACTCCCCATATTGGAGGAAGCACGGAAGAGGCTCAGGTTAATATAGGGGGTGAAGTTTCGGAGAGTATAAGACGGTTTTTAAAAGCTGGCTCAAGTCATGGCTCGGTTAATTTTCCACAAGTTGACCTTCCTCTCAAAGGAGACAGCTCTCGACTTCTCAACGTTCATAGAAACGAGCCTGGTGTTTTAAGTGCAATTAATAATATAATTTCCGCCTCCGGTGCAAATATAGAAGGACAGTATCTTTCGACAGACCCAGATATTGGATACCTCGTTGTCGACGTTAAGTTGTCAGAGGCTAAGAACCTTGAAGAAGAAATTAAGAAACTAGACAAGTCTATTCGAACGAGAATTGTGTCATGATTATTTTCTTATTTTTTCTAAGCTTGGGGGCTTGGTCAGTGGAGCTTTCTGAAAAAGAGAAAGAAGATCTTATTTTAAATGCCATTTATGTTCAACTTTATGAAAAAACAAAAGATATTAAAGTTGATGTCCCTAATAAAAAGTCAGTTAATTCTGGCGGTAGGGGGCGTGAGATTCTCGAGAGAATTAAGCGAGAAAATAGAGAAAAACTAGCTTTAAAAAATGGCGTAGACCCTCGTTTGGCAAAAAGTGGTAGCGATATAGTGAGCGCTGCAAAAGAAGATAATAAAAAGTTTCTCATCCATGCCAATGAGGTGAGATCACAATTAGAGGCGGTTAAATCAAAAGCCCTTTCTAAAAAGCAGTGGTCTAAAGAGCTCGAAGCTTTAAAAGCTGATTGGGAAAAAGAGAAAAGAGAGTATCTTAAAAATATTAAAACCTATAAAGCCAATCTTTTTGATATTCCACTTGTCCTTCCTGTCGATGAGTCCAAAGTTAATGAACCTGTATCTATAGAGATAGACAGAGAATTTCATTTTGTGAATAAATCTTTGGCCATTGGTGTAAAGGATCAGAAGGCGCGTGCGACCTGTTCCGCTTTTACGGGGGTGCGATCAATTGAAGTGGCCCTTGCACAAGCGGGAAAGACAATAGATTTGAGTGAGCAGTATTTTTATTGGTCTAGTAAGCCTGACTGTCGAAATCGTAAATGTTCAAAGAAAGGCTCCTGGGTGGGCTTTGGTTTTGACTACTCAAAGAAGCAGTCGAGCTTAAATATACCTCTAGAAAAAGATTGTCCTTATCAATCTTATACAAGTGATGATAACGAGACTTCTCTTCCACTGAGTGATGGGTGCTCTAAAGCTGTGGTAAAGGTAGAATCATTTAAGCATCTCGACACCTTGGATGATGCTGTTAGGGCCATTCAGAATAATAAGGTCGTTATCATGAGCACGAAACTAAGTCCTAATTTTTACCAAAACGAAGGCTTGATTCTCATGCAGGATAAAAACAAAGGCGGACAATTGGATGATCATGCTCTAGGCCACTCGATCATTCTCAACGGATTGGTGAAACTTCCTTCAGTCTTGAATGAAGGAAGGTTTTGTTTTATTGCGACTAATAGCTGGGGCACAGGTTGGGGAATGGGAGGATACTCTTGTCTGTCAGAGAACTGGATTCTGTCTCATCGTCAAAAAAATCCGTTTGTCGTCGTTAATAAAGTTAAATTCTAAAAAAGATTTTTTTTTAGTAAAAGCGATCTATAAAGAATAATTAATTTAAAAAACTTCCACCATTGTGTTTAAGCCATTTTATCGATTTTTCAAAAATATTCTCAAGCTCTTTCCTATGGCGTAGGTAATAAACTCCGAATTTATCTTGGTGATAAGTAAGGCCACTGATAACCCTTAACTCACCAGAAGCTAATTCATTTTTTATGGCATAGTTGGGTAGAAGAGCCCAACCTTCAGAGGACAAACAAAGATTTTTAGCGGTTGCAATATCGTTTGTTCTTGAAGATATATTATTTAATCTAAAGCCTTTTTTTAAGTATTTCTCTGGATCAATTCTTTCACAAAGAATATGGGGATAGTCCTCTAGTGATTTTATATCTTTAATAGAGCCAAAATATTTTTTTGACGCAACGACAGAAATGGGCTCATCTATACACTGCTTAAATACTATATCTGGAGAAAAAGGCCTCCCACAATCAAAGCCTAAATCAATTTCTCCATTTAATAAACTTTCCTCAACGCCTAACTCTATAGAAATTATGCTGAAGCTATCTATTCCCAATGCTTTTTTTAGGGCTTGGTAATTTTTGGCAAGTATCTGAGCAGAAAATTCTCTTGTCGCTCCAATTCTTAAATGAACTTCATTATTTGTAATTTTATTTTGAGCGAGGATATAGTCTCTTGTCAGTTGATTGAATTTTTTTCCGTTAGTCGTTATTTTCCATCTTCCACTTACTTTTACTAAGAAGTTACCTTTGTGAGACATTTTTTTTAGTTGTCGTGAGATTACAGTTGGATCCTTATTTAATTTATTTGCTAGAGATTCTATGCTCCGACATTGCTCAAAATCAATAAGGAGTTCAGCTTCTGTAATTGTAAGTAAGGAGTTCATTGATGATTCTTAGCAGTACTTGTTATAAAAGGCAAGTATGATTGCTCTAGATGTTCTTGATGACAAGGTTAGAATCAAGGTATTTTATAAATAGAAGTTAACAAAAATAGACAAAAAGGAAGTACGTTATGAAAAAAATGATTATCAAGGCAATTTTGCTTTTAAGCTCTTTATCCCTCTATGCAGCACCATTAAATTTAAAATGCGGCACAAAAAACGGTCAAATCCAAATTAATATCCAATCTCTTGTTGGTCAAGGATGTAACTTTGATAGGTTCATGCAAGGCGAAGGTAAGAGATATAGCATAGAACTGTGTAAAGGTGTGAATGCTACAGGAGTGGTCGAGGTTCTTGATATCTATGGAAGCTGGATTATAACAGAAGAGCTCTCTACTGATGTTAACTGTTGGACTTGGAGAAATATTTCTACAGATTACTCTTGTCCAAGAAGAGGAAGACACAGACATTCAGAAAGTTGTGATTAATAATAGGTTGGAGTTCAATCGTAAAAGTTAACAATATGGCCTGTTTAAAACTTCAGGCCATATTGGTTCATCAGGTATATTTATGAATATTTGTGTTTATATCAAACTCAGGTGTGAACGATCGTACCTGGCCTTCATCATCGTAACGTTTAAAGATAAGAGAAGAGGGTGTTTTAATATTTTTTAAATCGTATTGAAGTCCGGACATATTTCTTATTTTAATCTCTTTTGCATCAGCGGGTAAATTTTCTAGTTTTCTTTGAGTGTCTTGATACATAAGATCGGGATCCCAAAAAAATATTTCGTGGCTATCATCTGTCTTTGTTTGTTGCCATTTGTCCTTATTAAAAAGAATTTTAAAAAAATTAACTTTATTCTTTTTTAGCGGTGCACCCACGAGTCGGTGGGGGATGATGACTTTGTTGGCCCAATTCTTTTTATGCTCTTCAGTTAAAGCTCCTATGACATCCAGAAAACTCGCGCCAAATGCTGAGCAGCCGGAACCTTCACCATGCAAAGGAGAGTTAAACAGGCCATAGTATCTTCCAATATCCTTAGCGCGATACTCATTGATATAATCTTCAACTCTTTTGGCCGTCTCTAGAGAGATAAGATATTGGCAGAAATTCATCATCTTATTGCCGCGATCAGCATAGCTATCTAATTCTGGAACGAGCTCATCTTTGGACTCAAGCCTTCCAGGAAAACTGTGAAAAACGATTCCCAGACCAACCTTGTCTTTGAGTAGAAGAGAAGTTGCATTGAGTTTTGAGGCAACCATTCCCGTCATGATATGAACATCTCGTCCTTCATCAGTATATTTTAATTCTATATTGACATGACCCATAAATCTTTTTGTATTTCCCAGTCTTCCTTTAGCCGCAAAATTTTTGACAATATCGCGGGCCAAAGTTGTCGGACTTTCCCAGTTGAGACCATATGGAGAAGGGATAAAGTAGAGAGTAAGTGAACATTCAGGTGTCATAATAATTTCCTTTCTAGCATTTTAGTCTATTTTGATATTTAAACAAGCAAACGGCATCCTTTACAAAGCCGATGCAAAAGTGAATCATAGTGGTTTAATCTTCTATTTTTTAAGGAATGACAGTATGCAAAATACTTCCCCCAAAGAGTTCACACTAACGGCCATAGGCCTTGGACTAATTATTGCTGTCGTCATGACAGCGGCCAATGTTTACCTAGGCCTCTATGCTGGGATGACTGTTTCGGCATCGATTCCTGCAGCAGTTATCGCTATGGGTGTTTTTAAGGGAATTCTTCGTCGAGATTCTGTTCATGAATCTAATATAGTGCAAACAATGGCTTCTGCCGGTGAATCATTAGCAGCGGGAATTATTTTTACTTTACCAGCACTCGTTATCGTTGGTGCTTGGAATGACTTTCAGTTTTGGCCAACCACACTTATTGCAATAAGCGGTGGTCTTTTAGGGATCATTTTTATGATTCCATTAAGAAGAGCGCTTATAGAAGATGAAAAAGAACTTATCTATCCGGAAGGGGTTGCTTGTGCGGCTGTTTTAACATCGGCCAGTAGTGCTACAAGTGTTGAAGAAAGTAGAGAGGGATTTGTTACTATTTTAAAAGGTCTTCTCTTTGGAGGAATATTTAAATTCGTTGCAGGTGGACTCGGTATTATTCAAGGAACCGTTGAGACGGCAAAAATCATCGCTGGAAAAACATGGTTTTTTGGTTTGGATATTTCACCTGCTCTTTTATCGGTGGGCTATATTGTTAAGCTAGAAGTTGCCTCTCTCGTTTTTATCGGAGGCCTTATTGGTTTTAATATCGCCATTCCCATGCTTGGTATCCCCGTTGGGATGGAAGATCAATCAGCTATCGATATCGCTTGGACTCTTTGGTCAACGAAAGTGAGATACCTTGGAGTTGGGGCAATGATCACCGGTGGTGTCTGGTCAATCTTCTCCGTCAGGAAAGGAATTTCTGCAGGGATTGGTGGTCTCAAAGATGCTTACAAGAATAAAGGGGAGACTGTCGCCAGAACTCAACAAGACATGAGTCTTTGGGCCATGGTTATCGTTTTACTTCTTTGTTTTGTTATTATGCTCGGTTTATATCAGTCGATGATTGGAAACTTTGGCATCTCAATCTTTACCACCCTTTTAATGATCGTTTGCTCGTTTTTATTTGTCGCCGTTTCAAGTTATATCGTGGGACTTGTGGGGAGTTCTAATAATCCAGTCAGTGGTATGACCATCTCGGCTTTACTCGTTAGTGCGGCACTGTTTTTAGCGTTAGGTTATGAAGGAGACTCAGCTATTCTTTCAACCTTAGGAGTTGCTGCTGTCGTTTGTTGTGCAGCTTGTACAGCTGGTGACTGTTCTCAAGATTTAAAAACGGGAAGTTTAATTGGGGCGACTCCAAAATTTCAGCAATATGCTCAAATTATCGGTGTCGTTATTCCAGCTTTTATAATTGCACCAGTTTTGACGCTTCTTCATAATGCTTATGTTATTGGAGAGGGTCTTAAAGCACCTCAGGCCACTTTATTTGCGGCCATCACAAAAGGGCTTTTTGGCGGTGGTGATCTTCCAATCAATATGGTTATTTATGGGGCCATATTTGGAATTATTATTATTTTTATCGACTCGATGTTCTTAAAAAATAAAGCGTTTAGATTACACCTCATGCCACTTGCCGTGGGAATTTATCTGCCTGTCACTTTGGCGATACCGATTATGATTGGTGGACTCATCAGATTTATGGTGGATAAAAAGAGATCGGTTAAAGATGAGAGCAAGGACAAAGGCGTCCTCCTCAGTTCAGGCTTTATTGCTGGTGAAGCTATTATGGGAGTGATTGTGGCAATCTTCCTTTATCTTAATATCGATTTAAAGGTTATTGGAATGAGTCCAATGATTCAGCAGGTGCTGTCGCTGATTGCCTTTTTTGCCATTGCCAGTTACCTATTGAAAATCGCTAAAAAAGAGTAGTTATGGATATTGTTCAAATTGTTATTACACTTTTTGCCCCACTTTTATTTTTAAGTCTTAAAGAGACAAAAATTATTAGTGCTATCAGTCCAGTGGTCTGCTGTTATATCGTGGGAATTCTTTTTGCAAATTTGGGCTTCGATGTAAGTTCAAATATTTCAAAAATGGCAACAGATGCAAGTGTTCCACTCGCCATTCCACTTCTTCTTTTAGGGACTAACTTTGTTGGCTGGTTTAGGTTAGCAAGACCAACAGTTATATCCTTCGTTCTCATCGTTATTACCGTGTGTCTTGTCTCGGCTTTTGTCTCTTTGGGTTTCAAAGATGAACTGGCCAATTATTGGCAGCTCGCCGGCATGATGGTTGGTGTGTATACCGGTGGAACGCCAAATCTGACAGCTATTGGTTTGGCCTTAAATGTTGATGAGAATGTTTTTGTTTTAATGAATGGAGCCGATCTCGTGCTAGGTGCTGGTTACCTTTTATTTATCCTCACTTTCGGTGTAAAGATTATGGGATTTTTTCTTCCCGCTTTTAAATATTCTTCAGATAATAAAGAAGTTCATTATATAGATCCATGGGAGAGTTTAACTCTTTTAAATAAAATGGCGCATTTTTTTGGGCTCATAGGACTGAGTGGGATATTCCTTGGAATCTCTATTGGCCTTAGCCAGCTTTTCTTTGGGCGTGATGAAGTTGCTTTTATAATTCTAATCATTACAAGTTTTGGCATTGCCTTTTCTTTCTTTCAAAAAGTGAGAGCGATTAAAGGGAGCTACGAAGTTGGTCAGTATCTTCTTTTAGTTTTCTGTGTGGCGATTGGGACCATGGCAAATATTGAACAACTGATGAAGGGGAGTATGACTTATGTGCTTCTTTTGGGGATCGTGATGTTTCTTTCTATCTCCATTCACGTATTTTTGTGCCGTCTCTTTAAGATAGATCGTGATACAGCTATTATCACAAGTGTCGCTGGAATTTTTGGTCCACCATTTGTTGGACCCGTTGCAGAGAGGCTCGGCAATAGAGAAATAGTTGTCTCTGGACTTACAAGTGGACTGATTGGCTACGCCGTTGGTAATTATTTAGGGATCGCAGTGGCTTATATAGTAAAGTCTCTGTGACTTGATTTGGAAGATTTCTCCTATGAAGTGTTTATCTATTCTTTGTATAATTTTTTGTAACCAAGTTTTCGGCTTAACTCTTGTGGCTCACAGAGGGGCTTCCGGTTATTTACCAGAGCATACTCTTTTAGCAGTGGCGATGGCCCATGCCTTTAATGTCGATTATATAGAGCCCGATGTCGTTATGACTAAAGATGATGAACTGGTAGTCCTACACGATCATCATATAGATACCACAACCGATGTAGAGAAAAAGTTTCCCAAAAGAAAGAGAGAGGATGGCCGCTTCTACGCGGTTGATTTTACTCTTAAAGAGATAAAGACGCTAACAGTTCGGGAGAGGTTTAATCCAAAAACTGGAGAACAAATTTTTCCAAATAGATTCTCTTCATCACTCTCTTTTAAGGTTCCAACCTTTAGAGAGTTTATTGAGTTGGTTCAATCTTTAAATAAATCACGAAAAAAGAATATAGGAATCATTCCAGAAATAAAACAAGTTGAATTTCATCTTAAGATGAAAAAAGATATAACCCACGCTTTGATAAAAGTTTTGCGTGAGTATGGATATGAAAAAGACCAAAAAGCAATTATACAAAGCTTTTGGCCAAACAGTCTTAAAAGGCTTAAAAATGAATTTAAAACCACAATCCCTCTGTTGCAGTTAGTGGCGAAAAATTCTTGGAATGAAACCTCATTTGACTATAAATCTATGTTTAGTCTTAAAGGTCTCAAAGAAGTTAAGAAATATGCATCCATTATTTCTTATCCACTAGATAATCTCATCGATAGTTCTTCCGGTTTGAAACTTACAAATACTGTAAAAAAAGTTAGAGAGTCAAAACTAAAGCTTTATGCCTTCACCTATAGAAGAGAATCACTAAGCCTTGGAATGTCCGAGGAAAAATTTTTTAAATTTTTAAAAAATGATTTAGAACTCGACGGACTTTTTACTGACTTTCCCGATATCAAAGTACCTCAATAGAAATCCGCTTAGTTTAAATGTCCTGTTTTAACATAGATAATAGTCTGTTCATCGACAAAAGGATGATGAGTCGATAGATGGGGACTTCTGATCCAGGTGCCTTTTGGATAATCCCCATTTTCGTCTTTAAAAACGCCTTCAAGGACAAAGATCTCTTCGCCACCAAAATGGGAATGGGGCAGAAATTTTTCACCTTTAGGCCATTTTACTAGAGCACAGCTTTCAGTTTTAAACGAGTGAAGTGGCATCACTTCTAATTGGCCATGTCCTGCTCTCCAAGCTTGTTCCTTGGTGTTAAATTTGACGCTTTGATTGTCTTCTAAATCGAACTGGTGAAGTTTGACAAAAAGCTTGCACCCTTTTTCACTAAAAGGGGCGTGAGATGAACCTGGGGGATTTCGAAGATAGCTTCCTGCAGGGTAGTCTCCAGTTTCATCGGAGAAAACTCCCTCTAACACTAGAATTTCTTCACCCCCTGGGTGGGAATGAGTTTTAAATTTCGAACCGGGAAGATACTCCACTATCGAAGTTGTCCTTCCGCTTTCTGCATTTTGACGTTCAAGAGGTTTGCGATTGATACCGGAACTGGGAGACTGGATCCAATCTAAGTCGTTTGTTTTAATAACAACTCTTTTTGAAAAGTCCATGTTCAGATTCTCAACCACAACTGTCTCTTTTATTTGATGAATGGATTGAGAGGACCTTAAATAAGATCTTCTATATCTCTATCCATAATTGTTTTTCTTTTAGCTTCAGTTGCTTTTTGAGCAGCCATTTCAATCATCTTTTGAATTCTTACAGTAAGTTGTTCCATAACTTGTTTTGAGGTACTGAGCCCGTGAGTTTCTTTAACATAGGATTTAATTTTACTTGCGACAACTAAAACGACATCCACTTCAGGTTTATCGATATAGAAGTTAAAGTCACGTCCCATGACAGTTTTTCGGTCTGTAGACTTTGTATGCTCACTTGCCTTATCTAGGGCCTCATAAAGATCTTTGTTAATTGGATCAAAAAAGTTTGAGGATGTATTAAACCCATATTTCTCTTTTATGAATTTTTTTACCTTGCTGACAACTATGATGCTTTCCATTACATATCCTTTTGTTAGGTTTTTTGTTTTCACAATTATAATTAACTTTGCTTTAAAATCCAGAGTATTTATTTTTAAAGTTTGCGCATCGCAGCTGCGCGACGAGTAAAATGCTTGTAAATCGTTTGTATTATTGATTTTTATTGATTTTATCGGTTATAAATTATAAAAATAGGTCACAAATTTTATAAACTGAGGCTATATGAATAAAGACCATAGAATTGTCATTACAGGGATAGGTTTAACTGCGCCAAATGGTAATACGCTAGGTGAGTTTCGCCAAAATCTGATAGAGGGAAAATCGGGAATTACACTCGAGGAAATCCGCTATATGGGCAAGCATCCTGCTGGTCTTTGTGATTTTGATGAATATAAATATCAGAAAAAGAAAACGAGACGAAGAGGAACGAGAGCAGGAAGTGTTGCTATTTATGCAGCAAATGAAGCCATCGTAGATTCAAAGATAGATTTTAGTTCAATAGATAAGTCTCGAGTTGGAACTTATATTGGAATTACAGAGCATGGAAACGTAGAGACTGAAGAGGAGATCTTTCTTCTTCATCAAAATAATTTAGACACTACTTTTTGGTCACACCATCACAATCCAAGAACCGTTGCCAATTCTCCCGCGGGAGAGGTTAACCTTAACTTGGGAATCACGGGACCTCATTACACTATTGGTTCAGCTTGTGCCGGTGGGAATATGGGTGTTATCCAAGGTGTTCAGCAACTGCTTTTAGATGAAGTTGATTTTGCTTTAGCTGGAGGAGTCTCTGAGTCGGCACAAACCTTTGGTATCTTTGCAGCCTTTGCAGCTCAAGGGGCCCTTGCTTCCCACGAAGACCCAACAAAAGCTTCAAGACCACTTGATATTGATAGAAATGGAATTGTCATCAGTGAGGGTGGGTGTATTTATACTCTTGAAAGAAGAGAAGACGCCATCGCTCGAGGAGCAAAAATCTATGGAGAAGTTTTAGGGTATGCTGTCAATACAGATGCAACTGACTTTGTTCTTCCCAATACTGAAAGACAGTCGGAATGTATCTTAAAGGCGTTAAAAAAAGCGAAAATTGAAAAAGAAGATATCGATATCGTTAATATGCATGCGACTGGAACTCAAGCTGGAGATATTAATGAGCTCAATGCCGTCAAAAATGTTTTTAATGACTGCAAAGAGACATACGTGAATTTTACGAAAGGTCATATTGGACACACCATGGGGGCTGCTGGCGCTTTGGAACTTGCGGGTAACCTTTTAAGTTTCGAAGATGGAATTATTCATCCAGGAATTAATGTCGATAATCTTGACCCCGAATGCACCATGAATAATCTCGTTTTAAATGAACCAAAGAGAAAAGATAATATTGAAATTATTCTCAATAACTCTTTTGGTATGCTTGGGATTAACTCCTCTGTCATTATTAAGAAACACAGCTAAAAGAAATATAAATAAATTTGAAAAGGTAATTATGACTAGTGAAGAAGTAAAAAAAGTTGTTTTAGATATTATTGAAGACGTGGCGCCAGATGAGGACGTATCAGGAATTGATGAAAATGAATCTTTAAGAGATCAACTTGATTTAGATTCAATGGACTTTTTAGATATCGTCATGGAGCTTAGGAAACGTCATAAAGTTGAAGTTCCAAGTGAAGATTATCCACATCTTGCAACACTGGCAGGCTGTGTGACTTATCTCACGCCAAAAATGCAGTAAAATGACGACGAAGTATGATGCCATAGTTGTGGGGGCTGGTATGAGTGGTCTTGCAGCGGGTATCAGGCTGGCGATGTTTGATAAAAAGGTTCTCATTCTTGAAAAACACTCGATTGCCGGGGGCCTTAATTCCTATTACCAAAGACGCAACAAAGAATATGGTGGAGTCAGAAAGTTTGACGTGGGACTTCACGCATTAACCAACTTTGCCAAAAAAGGTGAAAGAAAAAAGCCTTTTACTAAACTTCTAAAACAGCTTCGTTTCTCTTATGACGAGTTTCAGTTGCACGAGCAAACATACTCTTCAATCGATTTTCCAGAACATAAAATTAAATTTAGCAACGAGTTTGAGCTCTTTGTCGAAGAAGTCAATCGAGAGTTTCCACAAGAAAAAGAAAATTTTCAAAAACTTCTGAGCACGATTGATGAATTTGATGAGCTCAATCTTGATCAAGGATATAGCTCTTCAAGATCTGTCCTTCAAAAGTATATTAAAAACGACGACCTTATTGAAATGATTATATGTCCACTTCTTATCTACGGTTCCGCTTGGGAGCACGATATGGATTTTGCTCAATTCGTTATTATGTTTAAATCAATTTATATGGAAGGATTTTCTAGACCTGAAGGTGGGGTTCGAACGATTATTGATAAGCTTCTAAAGAGATACTCAGATCTTGGTGGGCAGCTACACTTCAGAGAAGGTGTTGAGAATATTATTTGCTCTCCTTCAAAAATTACCCACGTGAAAACCAGTAAGAATACTTATGAGTGTGATAAAATTTTCTCCTCAATGGGATATCCTGAAACGTTAAAACTTATTGGTGTTGAAGCTTCAAACAAAGTCAGCGTTGGAAAACTCTCTTTTATGGAGACCATCATCGTTACTGAATCCAAACCGCTAGAATTTGATCCAACAATTGTTTTTTATAATAATTCTAATAAGTATGATTACTCACGTTCAGAGACCCTCTTTGATTCAAGTTCGGCAGTTATTTGTTGCCCTGATAATTATGAAAGAGAAAACCGTGAAGGTGAGGGGACTTATAGAGTGACCTTTATGGCCAATTATGACAAATGGAAGGCCTTGGAGAAGGAAAGATATAAAGAAGAAAAAGAAGTTGTATACGAACACTCTTTAAACCTTCTAAAAAAGCTAAACCCCAAGTTTGATTCAAAAGTTCACTTTTATGACGTTTTTAGCCCTACAACTGTAGAGCGTTATACTTCTCATTTTGATGGCACAGTCTATGGCTCCCCAGATAAGACAAGAGATGGAAGAACAGAATTTTCAAATTTATTTATCATTGGAACTGATCAAGGATTTTTAGGAATTGTGGGATCAATGCTGTCAGGCATTTCAATGGCGAACCTTCACGGTTTAATGGAAAATTAAATGAAATATACAAATGTTGTCATTGAAAATTATGCATATCATGATCCTGAGATCTTTTTGTCCTCTGATGATATGGAAACTAGATTGGCCCCAGTTTATGAGCGACTTAAGCTTCCCTTTGGTCGTTTGGAGCTTCAAACCTCTATAGAGAAAAGAGGGATGCTGGCCTGTGGGAACTAAACCCAGTTTAATTGCAACTGGTGCTGCAATTAAAGCGTTGGAGAAATCACAGTTTGAACATTCTGATATCGACCTTTTAATTCACTCAAGTGTCTGTCGAGATTTTCTAGAGCCTTCAACGGCCTCAAGTATCCACAACAACCTTAAGCTAAAGCCTCAGTGCATGAGTTTTGATCTCTCCAATGCTTGTTTGGGCTTTGTTAATGCGATGACTGTCGCCGCTGATATGATCGAAAATGGCACGATAAAAACCGCTCTTATTGTCACGGGTGAGAACTCGGGACCTCTGATAGAGGAGACAATAAATAAGTTAAATTCAGACATGAGTTTGACCAGAAAATCGATAAAAAAGTTTATTGCAAATCTTACTATAGGCTCCTGTGGTGTCGCATTTATTTTAAGTCACAAAGACCTTTGTCAAAATGGACACAAGCTTCTTGGTGGGTATTCTCTAACTGATAGTGAGGCCAGTGCTCTTTGTACGGGATCAGGCAATGCGGACTCTTTAATGATGCAAACAGAGTCTGAAGAACTTTTACACGCTGGTGTAAAACTTGCGAAGGAGACTTGGATTGGGCTGCAAAAAGAGTTGTCTCTCAAGGAGCAAGACTTTGATCATCTGATCTGTCACCAAGTAGGAAGTGCTCACAGAGATTTAATGTACAAGGAATTAGACTTAGATATTTTGAAGGACCACAAAACTTTTGATCAATATGGAAATACCGGCTCGGCTGCTCTTCCCCTTACCTTTGTTAAAGCGATGGAGAGTAAAAGACTTTTATCAAATCAAAATGTGGCTCTGTTGGGTATTGGTAGTGGTCTGCATTCAGTTATGCTTGGAGTAAAAATATAATGTTAAAAAGAACCCTCGATAGTGAACTAAAAAATCTTTATCCTTTCGCCTCAAATTATTTGGATATCAGCTCCAATCAATATCACTATATCGACCAAGGTGAAGGTGACCCTGTCCTCATGGTTCACGGCAATCCTACTTGGTCTTTTTACTATAGAAATGTGGCAAGAGAGCTTGAACATAGTCACCGTGTTATTGTGCCCGACCATATTGGCTGTGGTCTCTCTGACAAACCCCAAGATTATGAATATACTTTAAAAAATCATATCGATAATCTTGAGACTTTAGTTCAATTTTTAGACTTAAAAAATATAACTCTAATTGTTCATGACTGGGGGGGTGCTATAGGTTTCGGTCTCGCGACAAGGCACCCTAAACTTATAAAGAATATCGTTATACTCAACACAGCGGCTTTTCATATCAATAGGATTCCATTTACTATTGGTCTATGTAAAAATAAATTATTTGGAAAGTTTATTGTTAAAAACTTTAACGCTTTCGCAAGGCCCGCGACATTTATGGCTTCAAAAAAGAAGCTTAGTCCCACTATTAAAGCTGGATATTTGTTTCCCTACGACTCACCTAAAAACCGGATAGCAGTTGCAGAATTTGTCCAAGACATTCCCCTTAAAAAAGATCATAGAAGCTTTCAAGAACTAAAGAAGATTGAAGATAAGCTTAAAGAACTCAACTGTCCAAAAATTATTCTTTGGGGAGGAAAAGATTTTTGTTTTAACGATGTCTTTTTTAGAAAATGGCAGGAGATTTATCCCGATGCCTATTATAAATATTATAAGGATGCTGGTCACTATATTCTAGAGGACGAAGCTGATGATGTTATATCAAATATAAAAGACTTTTTGGAAAGAGTTTAGCTTGTGAATGTTGCCGATCAAATAACCGATAAGGCGATTGAGATGCCATATAAACGAGCTGTGGTGATGAGCCGCTGTTCACTGTTTAGTCTCCACTATTTTTATGAGCACTACACCTTTATCGATCTTGAAAAAAGAATCAATCAGTTTGCTCATCGCTTTCAAAAGGCAGGGGTAAAAAAAGGTGATAAGGTTTTAGTCTTTGTTAAGCCTTCAGTTGATTTTTGTGCTTATACCTTTGCGCTTTTTAAGATTGGAGCAATCCCTGTTCTTATTGATCCCGGTATGGGATTAAAAAATGTTTTAAGCTCAATTGAATCCATTGGAGCCCGAGTTCTTCTTGGTATTCCGGCTGCTCATCTTATTGCGAGAATATTTAGAGAAAAGTTTAAATCAATAGAATTGTATTTATGTACAAGTAAAATTTCAGTTTTCTCTAAAAGCATGACAAGTCATATTGATTCTGAGATTTCACTTTTTGACTCAGTTGTTATGGATAAAGATGATATGGCTGCTATTCTTTTTACCAGTGGTGGTACGGGCGTTCCAAAAGGTGTCGTCTATTCCCACGAGATTTTTATCGAACAAACCTCTTTGTTAAAAAAGTCTTTCGGCTTAACACATGATGATATCGATATTCCGGGTTTTCCTCTTTTTGCTCTTTTTACACTGAGCATGGGAATGACAAGTGTTATTCCAGATATGAATCCATCCAAACCAGGGATGAGTAATCCTCAAAAACTTCTTAAAAATATCATGGATCAAGGTGCAACCTTTGTTGCTGGCTCTCCTGCGATTTGGACAAAACTGGCAGATCATTGTTTAGAAAATCGTATCACACTGCCTTCGGTAAAGTATCTAGTCATGTTTGGCGCACCTATTCCAGTGTCTTTACATGAGAAGTTTAAAAAGATTCTTCCTGCTGGGACAACTTATACTCCTTATGGTGCTACAGAGTGTCTTCCTGTTTGTAATATTAGTGGTAAAGAAATTTTAAAGAAGTTCGGTCAGACTATCCTTGAAGGTAATGGAACCTGTCTGGGAAAACCTATTACAGAAGTAGATGTTAAGATCGTAAAATTTGTAGATGGTGAAATCACTGAAGATAACTTTGAGCTACTTCCAGTGGGTGAGATTGGTGAGATTATTGTCAGCAGTAAAGTCACAACGAGAAGCTATTTTAATATGCCCGAGAAAACGAAACTGGCAAAAATTCATATTGAGAACAACTTCTATCATCGCATGGGGGATATGGGTTATTTTGACGACGAGGGAAATCTTTGGTTTTGTGGTCGCTCATCCCACTTCTTTAGCATCGGCTCAAAAAAGTTTTTTCCTATCCTTTTTGAAACGGTTATAAATCAGCACTCTATGATTAGAAAGTCTGCTCTTATTAAAAATGCTAATAAAGCAAAATTTGTTATTGAGCGAGTTGATGGCAAGACGACAATGACAGCGAGAGAAAAAGAGAGTTTTGATAGCGAATTAAAGACTATTGTTATTGAGAGCCAATTTAAAAACTTTCAATTTGAATACTATTTGCATAAAAAGCTGCCTGTGGATGTTAGGCATAATATAAAGATAGATAGATTAGCTCTCACACGCTGGGCTCAACAGCTGGAGGATAAGTGAAGATTTTAGTAACTGGGGCCGGCGGGTTCTTAGGATTAAATATTTGTAAAATTCTCGTTGAGAAATATGACGTTATTAATTTTTCTCGTCACCACCATAGCGAACTTGATCATTTGGGTATCAAGACAAGAAAAGGATCACTTAGAGACGTAGATTCTATTAAATCAGCCCTTGAAGGGATAGATGCTGTCTTTCACGTGGCAGCTATCGCAGGCGTTTGGGGTAAAGAAGAAGACTTTGTTCAGACCAATGAGGTAGGAACAATTCAACTTGTGGATGCCTGCAAAGAAATTGGTATTCAATATTTTATTTATACTTCAAGTCCTAGTGTCGTCTTTGAAAAAGAAGATATTATTCTCGGTGATGAGACGCTTAACTATCCAAAGAAGTTTCTCAATCATTATGGCCGAACTAAGGCCAATGCTGAAAAATATGTTTTGGAAGCAGCTTCAGACTCATTTAAAGCTTTAGCGCTGCGTCCCCATTTAATTTGGGGACCAGGTGACCCCCATATTCTTCCGAGACTTGTCCAAAAGGCAAAAGCTGGAAGGTTAAAACAAGTCGGTGATGGTGAAAATTTAGTTGACGTTATTTTTGTTGAAAATGCAGCTCTCGCTCACGTTAAGGCTTTTGAGAAACTTTTAAATGATTCCTCCTTATCGGGTCAATCATATTTTATAGGTCAGGAGAGACCGGTGAAGCTTTGGGAGTTTATAAACACCCTTCTTGTGTCTTCTGGAGAGGATTTAGTTGAAAGTAGTATAAGTTTTAGATCGGCTTACAATCTAGGTTGGCTTTTTGAGAAAGTCTTCAGCGCTTTAGGGGTTATTAAACCCGAACCACCGATGACTAGATTTGTGGCCTGTCAGTTGGCGAAAAGTCATTATTTTTCCCATGCAAAAGCAAATAGAGATTTTGATTACGAGCCGACAATCTCAATAGAGCAGGGTCTGATCAAAACTTTTAAGCAAAGAAATGAATCGATGGATCTTCGAAGACTTTAAAGGTTCTTGGCAAAACCTTTGACAATGTTTTGGTCAAAATAATTACTACTCATTCCACAGTCAACAATTTGGTTTGTGGCATTAACCCCACTTGAAAGATCGCTGAGAAGAAAACAGATAACATTGGCAACTTCTTGAGTTTGAAGAGACTTTTTCCTTAAAGTTAGTTGCTCGGAATAGAGATAGTTCTCAATATAGTCTGGAATCCCAGCGCTGGCGGAAGTCTTAAGCGGTCCAGCTCCAACTGAATTAAATCGGACATTAGAAAATTCAGAGAAGGACTTTGCAAGGTAGCACACACTCGTTTCAAGCATGGCTTTTATAGGACCTAGGTAGCCGTAACTTGTGGCCTTGGTGCTTGATATAGAGACTGTTACTGCCGAAGCGTTCTGAGAGAAAAGGGACTTCAGAGAATTACTCATTTCGATAAATGAAAAACTACTGATTTGACAAGCTTGAAGGTAATCTGATCTTTTGGTTTCATGAAAAGGCTTTGGTCCCTCTGAAAAATTGGCAAAGGCCAAAGAGTGAAGAAAGCCATCTATTTTTTGAGTAAAGGTGGATATTTTATTTTTTAATTCACTCATCTGACTTTCATCTTCAACATCAAGAATAAAAGAAGGGGAGTCAGGAAAAATTTTGTTTATTTGTTCTAGATTTTTTTGGTTCTGAGCTGATAAAATAAGCTTGGCACCGCGCTCTTGAAGCGACTTTGCGGTGTGAAAAGCCACACTTTTTTTATTCGCAATTCCCGCAATATATATCCATTTGTCTTTAAAATCCATTTTAACCTACTAGTGTACAGGCGAACTCAATTTGAAGAGCCGTTTTTCCATTTGTTGTCACCTTACCTTTCAGATAAGCCGCATTTTCTAATTGATCGACCAAGCTGACAGTCATTTGGAGTTCATCTCCAGGGCGAACCATATTTTTAAATTTTGCGGATTGAATGCGACTGACGACCGCAGTCTTTCCGGTTATTCCACCTTCCATAATATAGCTCATAAGGAGTGCTCCGGTTTGAAAGGCCGCCTCGCAAATAAGAACACCGGGCATGATCGGATCACCTGGAAAGTGACCTTTAAAAAAATCCTCTTCACCAGTAATCTTTTTAGATGTGGTTATTGTTCTTTCTTCTTTTGAGACAATTTCTTCGATATAGAGAAAGGGTTCTCTTTGGGGAATTCGTTTTTTTATTTCTTCATTCACTACAGACCACCGGATATTTCAATTGTTGTACCAGTAATATAACTTGCCTCTTTACTTGCAAGAAATTTTACCGCACTTGCAACTTCTTCTACTGTTCCAAAGCGTTTCATCGGCACTGATTTTTTATACTCTTTAATTTGTTCCTCTGGAAGGTCTGCTAAAAGTTCTGTTTCAATAAAGCCCGGGGCGATATTATTGACTGTGATTTTTCTTTTGGCGACTTCTTTACTTAGAACCTTACTTAAAGCTACCTGTCCTGCTTTACTAGCGGCATAGTTGGCTTGTCCTGGAAGTCCTAGTGCTCCGCCAATCGAAGAAATATTAATGATACGCCCGTATCTGTTTTTCATCATATGAAGAACAGCTTTTTGACTCATATTAAAAGTTCCTTTCAGGTTGATATCCATAACGGTATCCCATTGGCCTTCAGTCATACTGGCCGTGAGGTTATCTTGTCTAATTCCACTATTATTAACCAATATATCAATCGTTGAGCCGTTATTATCTATTTCTGTGAAGAAGCTTTCAACTTCAGACAGTTTTGAAACATCAAATTTCTTAAGAGTTAACTTCTCTCCAAATTGAATCATCTCTTCTTTAAAAAGATGAGCTGCTTGATCGTTTCTTGCATAAGTTGCAATGACACTGGCTCCATCTTTTAGAAAACTCTCAACGATTCCTCTCCCAATTCCTCTTGTTCCGCCAGTGACAATAACTGTTTGGCCATTAAAGTTAGACATGCATTTCTCCATGAACAATATTTTGTTCCTTATTTTTTTCTAGATGATAAATATAACTACTTATTTCATTGGATTGAATGACTCCATAATTTGCAGCTCCAAGCCATCCACTCATGATAATTCCAACACTACCGGCATGAAAGAGACCAGCGATTTCTTTATGAAGACCCATGCTAATTTCTAAACCTTCAAACTTAGTTCCAAAAGAAGAGCCTTTCTCGTGGTGGACAAACTTTTGAACTGTTTTTGGTGTCGCCGCTTCAAGAAAATCAATTTTAGTTTTAATATTTGGGATATACTTTTCTAAACATTCAATCGTCTCATCAATCATTTTTTGTTTTTCAATTTCATAGGTTTCATCATCGAGGTTGGCCCAGTCATCAAAGTTTGCATTAGTCGATGAAACAATGGCATATCTTGGTTTTTCATCATAAGGTCGCCCCTCTGGATAATAGACACTAAAGGTTCTACTTGTGATGTTAAACCCGACAAGGGCTTGTGAATCAAAGCTTGGATGAGTGGAGGTAAAAACAAGATCTCCGATATGGGGAATAGTTTCTCCAGGCTTGATACCAATATAAACTTGGCAAGACGATGAGTTCATTCTTACTTTTTTTACTTTTTCAATAAAATTAGGACTAAAATTTTCAGCTTTTGCCATTTTTAAGATGGTGGTTCTAAGATTTGCATTGGAGAGAACACTTTTTGAATGAATGGGTTTTCCTTTTAAGATAACCCCTTTGCAAATTGAGTTTTCAATTATGAGCTCGTCTACTTTGGCGTGCATTTTTATATCCACACCGTTGGCAAGAAGCTCCTCTTTCATCATTTTTATGATCTCGTCGGTTCCACCTTTGAAGGTGTAGACCCCTTTACTCATAAAATTAGAAAAAACAATTCCATAAGTGATTGCGGGATCATCAAGGGTAGAGCCGTTAGCATAAACAATCGGCTCCATCAGAAATCTCACAATATCGATCCTGTCGGGAAAAAACTTTTGAAAGAGTTCTTTGTTTGTCATGGATTGGTCGTCGTAGAAATTCATGGATTCAACAAAATCATAAAAGGCATTAACCGTATCTAGTTCGACTTTAAAGTGATTGACCAGTTTGTCGGTAAAATCCTCACGGGTAAAAGTCGACTGAAGACTATACTGAGGATTTTCAAATCTTACATCTTTTAACTGAACAATATGGTCTGCTATCTCTTTGTTCCAGTACTTGCGACAAGTTTTTTTCATTCCAAAGGGGAAACCATGCAAAGAGATATCAAAGACGTGATCTTTTTTATTTCTATAAAACCAAGTCGCAAAACCACCAAGTTTATTATGTGCTTCAAGTAGTAAGACTTTTAATCCGTCTTTACCCATCTTATTGGCCGCAGTCATACCGGCAAGGCCAGATCCTATAACGATTACGTCATAAGACTTAGTGATTTCATCTTTAGATTTATACAGCATATAAATTTCCCTCTCTATTGCACAGATCTTAGCAAAATTGAAATTTTTCGACTAGGCATATCTCTAATAGTTTTCTGAGAAGTGTTGCGCTGCATCTGTGAAGTATTTTCCCTAGCGTTTAACATTGATTAATACGAAATAACGGTTACTATTTTATTATGAAAAAATTAATTTGTTTACTATGTCTCAGTTATGTCTCTGTCTCTTTTGCAATGCCCCAGATTGCCAGCGCGCTTATCGTGAAGGGAAAGGTAACTTTCTTGGCCCCAGGCTCCAAGAAAGCCCAGTTATTGACGAAAAAGTCTAAACTGGTCAAAGACACATCCGTTTATGTCGATGGTAAGGGCTTTGCTAGAATTAAATATATCAACTCTTCATTTTTGACAGTGGGACCAAATTCAAAAGTGGTTTTGGATATGGATATGCAAGATAAAACCTCTTTAGTGAACCTTGTTTCTGGAAAGATCAGGGCCCTTGTTGATAAAAATAAAAATAACGACAAAAAATTTCTCGTCAAAACTAACTCTGCAACGATGGGAGTTCGTGGTACAGAATTTCAAGTCTCCTTTGCACCAAAAGCTAAAAAGACTTCTCTTCTTACTTATGAGGGAAAAGTCGATATGAAAAAATCTAAAATTGGAGAAACTCAATCAATTAAGGAACTCAAAAAAGATTTAGAAACAAATCAGACCTCCGTTGTTAAAGGTGATCTTTTTAGAGTTGCAGAATCTGATATTAAAAAAACGCAAAAGGTTAAGATAAATCCTAAGCAGTTTCTTTTGATGAAAAAAGACGATTCCCTCGGGGCGACCAAGACGGATATTGGAAAATCAGAGATGTCCAAAATTAACGCTGAGGCAAAAATCTTGGAAAAAGAATTTACGGCCAATTTAGAGGACAACAAGACGGCATCTCTTGGCTTTGTAGACTTTGACAAAGGAGTTTATGTTCCTCCAGTCGAGGGTGATAAACTTTTGGGAACAGCTGATGACAATGGCACCTATATTCCACCTAAAGGTGTCGTCGTGGATGAAAATAAAGGGCTTGTGGTTCAGAAAAATGCATCAAGTAAAATGAAAGAAATTATTAAAAAAGCCAATCGGTCGAATATTGTTCCAAAAAAGAGTTCAAAAGATAAAAATGCATATGATAGGTACTTTGATGTTTAAAATTATTTTTCTTATTTCTCTTATTTCCTTTAGCGCTCAAGCTGATTGTATAAAAGATGTTTTTAAAGTTGGTGCCGGTTTTGATTCCTTCGTTCTCAATGGTCAAAGAGGCTCAGATGAGCTCGACATAGTCTCAGACTCAGGTCTATCAATCAGAGGAAATTGGATTATTTATTGTCCTGATTCAGGTATTGAAATTTCACCTTATGTTTATATGAGAAACTATTCTTTTTCTGAATTCGATGACGGGGGAGAGATAGACGATTATAACTCTTTTTCTATCGGTTCTACTTTTTTAAAGGCCTATAGCTTTGGTGATCTTTTTATCGACCTCTTTCAAAGAGAAGAACTCGGTGTTGGTGCTAAGAACAATGACAGCAGCGAATTAACTGATGTGACGTATGATAATATTGGAATCCTTGGTGGTTATGGATTTAACTACTATAAGGGTGAGAAAATGAGGCTAGACGCAAGAGCTGCAGCGGGTATTCTCATCAGTGGTGATGATGATTTTGATACAGGTTTTGTTCTTAAAGCCTCAACTGATCTTTTGTATAAATTAAACAGTAAGTTCTCTCTTATCTTTGATCTCTATTTAGAGATTTATGATCAAGAAAATACCTATGTTGATCTCGATATCACCAGACAAGAATTTGGGTTAAACTCTTCTCTTCTTTTTCGACTCTAGACTATTTATCTGTCCTCGTATTAAGAGAATGATCAACATCACTTGGTGGTGGATTTTGTCTGTATTCTAAAGTCAGCTCCAATAATCTTTGAGATGACTTATCATCAGGAGATTTTGCCAGCACAAGCTCAAAGTTTTTTTGGGCAGCTTCAAAATCTCTATCGAGAAAATTTTGATAGGCCGTAGAGAACAATGACATTAAATCCTTTTTCTCCCATAGATGATGTCCACGATAAAGGACTTCGTAAACCTTTACGGGCTTTACTTTCCCTTTCACGACCACATTATCGATGAGACGAGTGATAAAACGACTCTTATCCATTCGCTCAAATGTGTATTCAGAGATAAGGATCTGTGCTCCATAGTACTTGCAACTTGATTCCAGTCGGGCTCCTAAGTTCATCGTATCTCCAAGGGCCGTGTAAGCAAAAATTTTATCTGAGCCCATATTTCCAACATTACATTCCCCAGAGTTGAGACCGATTCCTATTTTAAACTCTGGTAACTGAGCCGCTCTAAATTCATCATTTATCGCTGGAAGGGCCTCTAGCATTTTTACAGAGGCGTCAACTGCCGCAGTAACATGATCACCGATATCAATAGGTGCTCCCCAGAAAGCCACAATTGCGTCTCCAATATACTTGTCTAGAGTTCCATTGGTATCAAAAACAATATCGGTCATCTCTCCCATATAGCGGTTAAGCGACTTTGCAAGTTCGTTGGCCGACAGTTGTTCAGAAATGGAAGTGAAGTCTCGCACATCTGAGAACATACAGGTGATGTCCATTCTCTGTCCTCCGACCTTTAACTTGTCAGGATTCTCTAGCATCTCATCGACAATGGTTGGGGCTACGTAACGGGCAAATGCTCCTTTAATCTGCTTTTTCTCCGCATTGGCTTTGTTAAAGTTCAAAAGGGTGACCCACGAATAAGTGGCCAGGATATTAAAAATGACAAAGAACATTCTCACTTCATAACCAGACTCTAAAAGATAGGTGTAATCAATAAAGAGGATGGTAACGACTAAAAGAATAGTCATAAATAAATCCACAAAGGCATTTTTTAAAAACATGGTCACAATTAAAACGACAGTACCCACGATAAGAAAGAGAAAAGAAATTTTTATCGACTTGTAAAGATCCTTATAATAAAAATTCTTCATTAACATACTTGTCATGTTCATGTGGGCGTAGACTCCAGGCATCTGAGAGTCAACAGGTGTATTCCTTAAGTCGTGTGCACCCGTTGCCGTCGATCCCACATAGGCTATTTTGTTTTTAAAAAATGCCTCTAATTTTTCCTGATCAGCATTTGGGTCGACAACTTCATGAAGAGAAATATCCTTAAAGTTTCTACTGGCCCCTAGCCAGCGAATTTTGGTTTCCCCTCTGTTATTAATAAAGATTTTGTCATCTTTAATAAGAAGCTGTGCGGAGCCGGTACTATCGATATTAAGCTTAGGGTTTGTCTCTTGATAGGCCTGAAAAGCTCTAAGACCTAAAGAGGGTGTATATAAAACACCATCGATGTTTGAGACAATCTGATAATTTCTGAAAACGCCGTCAGCATCTTCTAACATATTGATAAAACCAAGATCAGGAGATGCACTTAGCAGCTTTTGAATGGGGTAGGTATGCCTTTCGACCTTTTTCACCACTAGCGAGGCATTCTCACTCACTTGAGTTGAGTCCAGGATAAAGGTATAGAGATCTTCTGGCATCTCGTCATAAAAGGAGTTTCTCGTGCTTTCATCTTGAGTGGTGTAGGCCAAAATAATTCTTCTATTGGCCTGAAGTTGAAAGTCTTCAATAGCTTTAGCAAAGCTATCATCAGGAGACACCTCTCCACAACTTTTCACTTCCTCGGGAAACATAACATCGAATGCCACGACCTTGGCGCCAAACTTACCTAAATTATTGATCATTGTGGCCCATGTCTCCCGATTAACTGGCCATGATCCAATCTTTTGTAAAGACTCATCATCAACTTTAATCAAGACGATCTCATTATTTTGATTCTCAGGGGACAAGGTCGACTGCATTCTTAAGTCATAGAATCTATTTTCAAAAAATGAGGCATATTGAATTGTCTCTTTCAGGGGTTGACCCTCAGGAATAGTTCTTTCAATGAAGCTAAAGAAGATTGAAGCTGCACTAAAAATAAAGATAAGAACGATTCCGATATAGCGGACAAACCTAGAAAAAATATTGGCCATTTTAAAACCTTTGAAAAAGGGCGATTTAAATTATATATAAGTAATATCGGATATTTACTAAGATTTATTAAAGGCTTTTTAATGTTAAACGAATTAAAAAAGAAATTCTCTGACCATGTTAAGAATCTTCAAAATGAGATTACTTTGAAGATGAACTCTTTGGACGCCTCACTGGAGCTGGTGGAGGATAATTGGAGCCGAGTCGATCATGCTAATAATCCCGGAGGCGGTGGTATAACCCGGGCATTTGAAGGAGATCTTTTTGAAAATGCCGGAGTGAATACATCGGAGATTTTCGGTAAGATAAATCCTGAATTTGCTAAAAAACTGCAAGGAAAATCAGATGAGTTATGGGCCACTGGTATTTCTCTTATTATTCATCCCTTTAATCCAAAAATTCCAACTGTCCATATGAATTTTAGAATGATCAATCAAGGTGAAAGTGTCTGGTTTGGCGGCGGCGCCGATCTCACACCATATTTTCCTTTCCCTGAAGACTTTAAACATTTTCATCAGGTCTGGAAAAAAGCATGTGCTCCTTACAACTGCTTCGATAAAATGAAGAAAACGTGTGATGAATATTTCGTCAATAAACATAGAGACAATGAAATGCGAGGAATAGGGGGAATCTTTTTTGATCATCATAACTCGGGAGACATTCAAAAAGATTTTGATATGGTTATTGATCTTTCAAATCACTTTATTGAATCGTATTTTCCTATTGTTGAGAAAAGAATGAATGAAGACTTTACTCAAGATGATATTGATTTTCAATTACACAGACATGGACGATATATAGAGTTTAATCTTCTTCATGATAGAGGAACGCTTTTTGGTTTACAGACAAATGGTCGAACGGATTCTATCTTGATCTCACTGCCAAAGCGGGCGATGTTTACTTATAAGTATGCACCTAAAAAAGATTCTCCCCATGAAAAAATGTTAGAGAACTATTATCCAAAAAGCTGGGTTTAGAAAAAATAATGGTAATAGACATTTGAATCCAGTCTTTTGATTGATAGCTCGTTTTCACCTTGGCGGTCAGATGTAGAAGTAAGGTAAGTGTCAAAACCCACAAGAGTGTTTTTAAACTGGTAACCGAAATTTAGATGGGTTTTACTTGCAGGACCAGAGTTTGATGAGCTTTCTAGATCGGTTCCTTTGTAGTCAACTTTTGAAAAATTTATCCCAATACCAATTGAACCCTGAACATAGAATTTGTAAAAACTATAGCTTCCAGCAATTCCATAAATAGCGGAAAGTGCATCTTGCTCAAAAGACTTGAGTCCGACGAAATTTTTAAAGTCGTCTTCGCGACCTCGAGGAACCATAGAGGTCTTTGAGTTAACTTTATTTTTGGCATATCCAAAGCTTAAAAAAGCACCATACTCAGTTTTTTTGTCATATTGGAAATTTCCCATGTGTTGAGAAATGTTGACTTGAGGATTTGTAAAAAATGTATAATTCAATCCATAAGTCCTAGCTGTAATGGGGAGGAGCTCATTTTTTTCATTTTGATCAATTTTAAAGCCTTTATATTTTAGATAAAAGGCTTCTAAAATACCCCTGTAGAAGGGAGTTTTTAACCTAAAGTCATTGTAGCGAGATTCGCTTATTTGATCATCATCTTCTTGGGTTGAGGAGTCTCTAAATGTCCCAGCTAGTGAAAAATCTTCAAAATTTACAGCAACTCCTAGTGAAGTCCTCGTATTCGGAGAGTAATTAAGAGTTTCATTACTATCATTATTGTAGAGCTCAATTTCGGTATTAGGATTGAGAATAGAGTATTCGACAGATTGGACAAACTCTTGGTCAGAGAACCTGTCGCCATAGATGGCCGTCGTTGTGATGAGGGCAAAAAATAGTAAGATCATCTCTACTCTTCAGGGGCAATATAAACTTCAATCTCAGGATCGTATTCTTCTCTTAGAATTCCTCTAATAGCTTCTAAAGTACCGGTTGTAGAGCTTGGACAACTACCACAAGCTCCTTGATACTTAACGATAAGGGTATTATTGGAAAATGATAAACAACTCATATCCCCACCATCGCCTTGCAGGCCTGGACGAATTCTTCGATCTAAAATTTCTTCAATTTGTAAAAGATCTGCAGGAAGATTTTTTCTTCTCTCTTTCTCTGGATCGTGGTCTTTAAAGTTTGGGTCGTGGTCATCTAAGTGGTTATCAATACAAGTGACAATCGCTGGTTCTAAATTATCCCAAGGCTCAAAAGTAAATTTACTAACAGTTATAACATTTTGAAAAAAGTGAATTTGGTCTACGCCTCGAAGATCAAACAAAGCGGCGGCAAGATTAACTTCTTTGGCTTGATTAGGATTTTTAAAAGAAGTTTTACCTTCATTTTTTACAACTTTGTCTAAAATAAACTTTAGAGCATTTGGGTTTGGTGTTGGTTGTATTTGTGCACTCATATTTTCCTCTATCTCTTTTTAGCTAAAAAGATCTACAATTTTATTTAATGTATCAACTAACTTATCCACGTCAGCTTTGTCATTATATATTCCAAATGATGCTCTCGCTGTAGCAGGCACATTCATCCTCTCCATAACGGGCTGAGTACAATGGTGACCGGTCCTTAGAGCTACACCATACTTATTGGCCATCGTCGCAATATCATGAGGATGACAACACTCGAGAGTAAAAGAAATCACAGCGGACTTCTCTTTGGCCGTGCCTATAATTTTCAAGCCTTCGACCTTTTTAAGTTCATTTGTCGCGTAGGTTAAAAGTTCACTTTCGTGACTTGCGATATTTTCTATTCCCACTTTTTTAATATATTCAAGAGCTGGGGCCCAAGAGATACCAGCTGAAATATTAGGAGTCCCAGCTTCAAATTTATAGGGGAGAGTGTTGTACGTTGTTTTTTCAAAAGTAACTTTATCAATCATATCACCACCACCAAAAATTGGGGGCATGCTCTCTAAGAGTGACTCTTTTCCATAAAGGGCGCCAATTCCAGTCGGTCCAAACATTTTATGGGCACTAAAGCATAAGAAGTCACAGTTCATGGTTTGGACATCAATAACTTTATGAGATATTGCTTGGGCGGCATCAACCAAAAAAAGAGCGTTAACCTTTCTCGCCTCCCCAATCATTTTATCGATAGGATTTACAGTACCGAGTGAGTTGGAGATATAGACGACACTTACAATTTTTGTTCTTTCATTGAGAAGCTTTAGATATTCATCAAAAAGGATGTCGCCATTATCATCTATAGGAATGATTTTTAACTTCGCTCCCGTTTTCTCACATACCATCTGCCAAGGGACAATATTAGAATGGTGTTCCATATGGCTTATAAGGACTTCATCACCTGGGCCCAAGTTATTTTCTCCCCAACTTTTAGCTACAAGGTTAATTGAATCAGTCGTCCCTTTGGTGTAGATGATCTCTTTATTGGAAGAGGCATTAATAAGTTCTTTAAGAAGAGTTCTTGTGTGCTCGTACTTTTCCGTCCCTATTTCACTGAGAGTGTGAATACCTCTATGAATATTTGCCGTCTCTTTAGAGTAGTAATTATTATTGCTTTTAATAACATCAATATGCTTTAAGTTCGTCGCTGCACTGTCGAGGTAGACGATAGGTTTACCATCGTAGAGTTCGCTGATTTGAGGAAAATCTCTTTTTATTTCTTCTCTATTGATCATTTATTGTACCAAAAGCCTTGTTTTCAAATTTTTCAGTTATATCGTCGTGCAAGTATTCACGTATTAGTTCATTGTTTATTTTCAAAAGAACATCATAAGTAAAGGCCCTTGCGAGCATCATTTTAGCCTTCTCTTCGGTGATTCCTCGCGAGAGAAAGTAGAAGAGCTCATCTTCACTCAGTTGACCCGTTGTGGAGCCGTGAGCACATTTGACATCATCGGCAAAGATCTCAAGTTGAGGTCTTGAGTTGGCATGCGCCCCTTTCGTTAAAAGAAGGTTTCTATTCATTTGATTGGAATTAATGAGTTGAGCATCTTTTTGGACTTTAATTAGTCCCGTGAATACACCTCTTGAGGAGTCATTCATAATTCCCTTATAAAGCTGGTGACTCTCAGAGTGGGGAGAGTTGTGAGACATATAAGAGTTTATATCGGCGTGTTGGGATCCCTGAAGTGTGTAGACTCCCGACGCCGTGGCGTTAGATCCTTCACCATTGATATCAATATGAATATTCGCGCGACTCATTTTAGATCCTAAAGTTGTCGTAAAGGATTTATAATGAGCGTTTTTGGCTACTTGAGAAGCTATATTGAGACCAAAGACAGATTCTGAATTAAGTATCTGATGGTGAACATGCAAAAAATTTGAGTTCTCCGCCAAGTCTGTTAGTGATGAATGATTAAAGAAAACCTTATTACTATCAGTGTTGATGAAAACTTCATTCACTTTTAAGTCACAGTTTTTACCGATTTTAAAAGTGCACTTTTGGTGAAAAAGGTGAGTATCACTATTACTTATGACATGGAAAAGAAAGATCGGTTTTTCAATAACGCTGTTGTCAGTTAATTCAAATGAATGCTCAATAGTATTGAGGCTTCCAAGATTAAAAATGAAGTCATTTGTAAAAGCATTTTTATTCAGCGCTTGAACATCTTTATCAACTTTTGAAGAATATTTAAGATCACAGGGTTCTGATGATTCAGAAAACTCACCACTGGTAATAAAGAGGTTTATGGCACCTTCAACTTTTATACTTTCAAGGTCAAAACTACTTTGGCTAAAGTCAAAGCTCTCAAAGGGGTCAAAGGCCTTTGTGAAGTTTGTATATTTGTAGCTTTCATCTCTTCTGTTGGGAATATTTTCTTTAAAGTCCTTAAGAGTTTGCATTGTGCTCCTCTATTAGCCAGTCGTAGCCTTTTTCTTCAAGCTCTAAAGCCAATGATTTATCACCCGTTTTAATGATTTGACCGTTGTACAGAACGTGCACAAAATCTGGCTTTATATAATCTAGAAGTCTTTGGTAATGGGTGACAAGGACAACAGAGTTGTACTTACTTTTTAAAGTGTTAACACCATTTGCAACAGTTTTAAGAGCATCGATATCAAGACCAGAGTCTGTCTCATCTAAAAGAGCAAGCTTGGGATTGAGAATAAGCATTTGAAGAATTTCATTTTTCTTTTTCTCCCCACCAGAGAAGCCCTCATTAACTGGTCTATCTAAAAAGGCTTCGCTCATCTCAAGAATAGGAAGTTTTGATTTTACATATTCTCTAAAATCTTTCTCGTTCATTGTGTCCGCACCTTGATGTTCACATAAGGCATTGAAAGATTCATGCATGAAATTAATATTTGTCACTCCCGGAATTTCAACAGGATATTGAAAACCTAAAAAGATACCTTCTCTTGCTCTATCACTTGGTTCAAGCTCTCCAATATCAGTCATTTTTCCGTTGATGCTGAACTGAACACTTCCATTTTTTACTTCATAGTCTGGATGTCCTGCTATCACTTTAGAAAGTGTACTTTTACCACTACCGTTTGGGCCCATGATTGCGTGTATTTCGCCAGGTTTAACCGAGAAGTTAATTTTTTTTAAAATTTCATTTGCTTCTACTGAAGCTGAAAGGTCTTTTACTTGTAACATTTTTTTATCCTATTTTTATTATCCAACTGAGTTTTCTAGTTTCATTTCTATAAGTTTTACCGCTTCTACTGAGAATTCCAGTGGAAGTGTTTTAAAAACATCTTTGCAAAATCCATTAACAATAAGTGAGATCGCTTTTTCTGCATCGATCCCTCTCGATTGCAAGTAGAACATCTGATCAGCTGATATCTTTGATGTACTAGCTTCGTGCTCTACAGTGGCCGAAGAGTTTTTAACATCGATATAGGGAAAGGTATTAGCGGCACACTGATCACCAATGAGCATAGAGTCGCATTGAGAGTAGTTTCTCGCTCCTGTTGCACTTGGCATGATTTTTACTTCACCTCTGTAGATACCTTGAGACTGTTCAGCCGAGATACCTTTTGAGATGATTGTACTTTTAGTATTTTTGCCAATATGGATCATTTTTGTTCCCGTATCAGCTTTCATTTTATTATTGGTAAGGGCCACTGAATAAAAAGCTCCCTCAGAGTTATCTCCCATAAGAATACAACTTGGATATTTCCACGTGATCGCACTTCCAGCTTCAACTTGAGTCCAAGAAATTTTAGAATTCACCCCTCTACATATTCCTCTTTTCGTTACAAAGTTATAGATTCCGCCTTTGCCTTCTTTGTCTCCGGCATACCAGTTTTGAACAGTGGAGTACTTAATCTCCGCATTATCTAGCGCGACAAGCTCAACGATAGCCGCATGCAGCTGGTTCTCATCTCTTTGTGGAGCTGTACAACCTTCAAGGTAGTTCACATAAGAGCCTTCTTCAGCGATGATTAATGTTCTTTCAAACTGACCGGTCTCTTTTGCATTTATTCTAAAATATGTTGAGAGATCCATTGGGCAAGTGACACCTTTTGGGATGAAGACAAATGAGCCATCGGTGAACACGGCAGAGTTTAGAGCGGCATAGTAGTTATCAGTATGAGGGACAACTGTTCCCAAGTACTTTTTTACAAGCTCCGGATAAGTTTCAACGGCCTCAGAAATAGAGCAAAAGATAACGCCAACTTTGAGAAGATCATCCTTCCAAGTTGTCCCAAGGCTTACTGAATCAAAAACGGCATCAACGGCCACACCGGAGATACGCTTTTGTTCTTGTAGTGGGATTCCAAGTTTTTCAAATGTCGCTAAAAGCTCGGGATCTAGATCCTCTAAACTTGCGATGGCATTTTTAGTCTTAGGTTTGGCGTAGTAGTAGAGGTCTTGAAAGTCTATTTCAGGCACCTTAAAGTATTGCCAATTTGGATGCTTAAGTGTTTGCCAGTGCTTAAAAGCTTTAAGACGAGACTCAAGAAGCCAATCAGGTTCATTTTTCTTTGAAGAAATAAGTCTGATAATGTCTTCGTTAAGACCTTTGGGAAATTCTTCCATTTCGATATTGGATTCAAATCCCCATTTGTATTCTTCATTCATTTTTTGTTCGATATCGCTCATGTTCCTGTTACCTCGAATATTCTATCTACTGGATCAAGGGAGTCTTGGCCAAGAAGCTCGTCAAGAGTTAAACCTTTGAAAAAATACCATAGATGTTTATTTAATTTATTGATGGGACTTACTATATTGCACGAGCTCAAAAGGCTGCACTTATTTTCTGTGCAATCCATGGTCGCTCTTTTTCCTTCTATAAGCTCTACAAGTTGAAGGTAATTGATATCTTTTAATTTAACAGCCAGAGAATAGCCGCCTTTAACACCCTTTTGGGAGTGGAAAAAACCACGGTTATTCATCAGCTGCATGACTTTAGCCGTTGTATCAAAAGGTGTGTGGTACTGATCACAGATTTCTCTGGCCTGAGTAAGCTCACCCTCTTTTTTCGTGGTCATATGCTTTAGAACTATTAAAGCGTACTCCACCTTTTTATTGATTTTAACCATATTACACACCGCATTTCTAATTAAGGGTAAATATAGCCTATTTTAAATATCCTGTATAGGGCCTAAGCTAATTTTCTATTTGACGTAGATGTGTGTTTTGATTAGATTTCACTATGCTTTCAAACTACAGAACCTCAAAAAATTTCAACGAAATCGTGAAAATTCTTCACCAGTCAAACGGGGACAAAAAAGCTTTTCTTTGGCAAAATGACGGAGAGAAACGCTATATCTTTGAAATAGAGGATTTAGCTGTTAATGAGAGGTTTAATACCTTTCAAGTCAAAGTTAAAAACTATTCTGCATTTAAGCATAATTCCAAAAAGCCTACCTACGCAAAATTTAGCTTTAAAGAGACGGTTTTTAAGGTCGAAGTCATCTCGCAAATCGCTGAAAATATCTCATTGTCTTTGCCGGTTGAAGTAAAGGCTTTGGAGCTTCGTGAGCAGGCCAGAATTAAATTTAAGCCGTCCGATCGAAAGAGTGTGTCTTTAAAGGTCAATGTTGAGCTCTTAATCGATGCCACTCAAGAATTTCAATTTCAGGTTATTGATATCTCTTCAGGTGGTATGAGCATCGTTATCTCTGAAAAGGATATAAAATACTTTGAAGAGGGCTCATTTTTTGAGATCACAAAACTGCAAGGGCATTTTATTAAAGAAGGTTATGAAGTAGAGATGGTGTACTCACAGCGCTTTAGATTTAAGAGTCAGGGAAGAGTGAAGAGTGCCTATAAAATTGGACTAAAGTCCATGAAGCCCATCTCAGAGATGCATCTAGACCTTATTATTCAAGGCTAACTTACATTCTCTTTGGCGCCTCTATCCCTAAAAGTTCGAGACCTTTTTTGAGAACTAAAGAGACTGATTCACACATCTCAAGTCTCGCTCCCTTTATACCTTCTTCAGCGTTTGAAATTTGAGACTCGGCGTAAAAAGAATTAAAGAGTTTTGATAGATCGTAGAGATATCCAGTTAAAAGATGTGTTTTATATTCTTCACATGCTGATTCGACGACAGAGTTAAATTCTGAAAGTTTAATAATGATTTGTTTCTCATTATCAGTTGATAGCTGTGAGTAGTCAGACTTATAATCACCTTTTAACTTTTCAACCATTGAGTGGATTCTGGCGTGAACGTACTGGATATAAGGTCCACTTTCTCCATCGAGCTTGAGCCATTCATCCATTTGGAAAACTATTTTTTTATTGGAGTCGACTCTGGTCATTCCATATTTTATGGCACCACTGGCAACGATTTTTGCTGTGTGATCAATTTCTTCTTGTGACCATTCATCACGGTATTTTGCAAGATAGTCAGTTTTTATTTTTGCCACCATGCTCTCGATGAGACTTTGCAAGGCCACAATATTTCCCTTTCTCGAACTCATCGCTCCGTCACTTAATTCAACCATTTCATATTGGAGATGAAAGCAATTTTTTGCATTTTCAAACCCCATTTTATCCAGAACATTAAAGACTTGTTTAAAGTGATGAGACTGTCTATTGTCCACAACATAAATACTTTTTTCAACCTTGTGATCTTCAAATTTTCGTCTCGCAAGCTCAATATCTTTTGTGGCATAGAGGCCTGTTCCATCTGACTTTAAAAGAATACAAAAACCCAGTTTATCCTCAGAAAGATCTATACCCACAGCTCCTTGATCCTCTTTAAAAAGACCACTGTCTTGATATTTTTTAATCAGTTTTACTGACTCACTATCGACATCACTTTCCCAGTACCAAGAGTCAAAAGTAACACCGGCCCAAGCGTAAACCTCATTCATAAGATCCACCGACCACTGACGAGTCTCAACCCAAAGATCGTAATACTCTCCACTTTTAGCCTCAAGCTGCTTTAAAATCGCGGTGAGCTCTGCTCTATTTTCTTCTTCGTGATCAGTGCCTTTTTGTTCCTCTAAAAGATTATTTCCTTTAGTGTAGAGTGTACCAAGCCAAGCCCCTTTACGAGTCGCTGGAACTTCTTCTTTGTTATGCTTTTTAAAATACCATAGACATTTTGCTACATGGGTCCCAACGTCACCTGGAAAGGTAGTGGATAGAGTTGGGTAGTTACAATACCTGTGGAGCTTAATAATAGCGTCTCCCAAACACAGATTTCTCATATGTCCCACGTGAAGTTCTTTGTGGGTATTTGGTTGAGAGAATTCAATAATGGTTTTGGGGGAATTTTCAGTTATCTTTTTTTCAAAAAACGATCCATTTTCAATCTGTGAAAAAATAGTTTTGGCAATCTCATCAGTCTTTAAAAAGATATTGATATAGGGTCCTGCTGTTTGGGTGCTGGCGATAAAACCAGAAGAATCAATATTTTTTTGAACCTCAGTGGCGATAGCGGCTGGATTTCCTCGCAGGGCTTTCGCTAGGGGAAAGCAGCCAAAAGCCAAATGACCCATTTTAAAATTAGGCGCGGTTGTTAGGCCGTCATAAATTGACTTCTCTGTCAGCGCTTCTGAGTCTGGATAAGCCTTACTAATAGCTTTATTTATAGATTTTGCTATTTCTAATTTGACTGAGTTGTGGAGTAAAACGCTCATATATGCCTTTTTTATTGAGTTCTTTTTAAATGTTCCGATAAGGTATTAAAATAACATGTAAAGTTATCTTTTTAAACTAAAAATGGGAATCTATGAGGTTTGTTTTATTATTTTTCATTCTCTGTATCTGTGTCGTCATCGATGTCTACGCTCAAAGCGGATCGCAGGGGAGTGATTTTGATAACTCAGATCCTGCCCTAGATGCCTATTATTTGCGGGGAGAGTATCTGGTTTATGACTGCAATACTGACCACTGGGTTTGTACGAAAAAACTTGAATACAACCGGTGCAAGACCCAGCGAAAAGAAGCTCTTCTCGATCTAGAAAGAAGACTTCCTTGTGCATTTTTTAACGAATTTAAAACCAATGAGCTTTGCGCCAAAGAGCAACAAAGATTAACGAATGAGGCCCGTGGAAATAGATTTTGCTTTCATCCGGATGAACAGATGAAAATGCGAGATTATTAAGGCCTAATCTAGGTGGGCGAAGGCGTAACATTCACCATTTTTAATAAAAGATGAAGTGATAGTTAGGCTTGTGTTTGGCATAAAGAGAACTTCGTTTTCATTATTTTCTGATATTAAAATCCCTCTTTTTTCATTGGAGAGACTGATTGTTAAAAGGGCACCCTTGCCACTTTGTTTATAAAAGGCAAAATGTCTGGCAGTCGACAATTTTAAGGTGGTGGATAAAAAAGCGGGATCCTGCAGAACCTCTCCTTTTATAAAACATCTATCCTCTCTCCATTTTAGTTTTAACCCTCTATAAGTGATCAAGTTTTTTGGCATACGAGGAAGCTTATCGGCTGCACTTTTTATATGTTCTATCAACTTGGTAACACTTGAGACGCTTTGATTATAGAGGTCATAGTTTACTCCAAATCTCAAAAAGCCATTGATATCTTGGTAGTCCACTTCATCCGTAAAGCCATAAGACATTATGGCCCAATTCTCATCTTCGGTAAGGGTAGCGACTTCGCTATAGTTTCTGTATCCCAAGTGATCTTGAAGATCGACCAAGGTGGTGTCTTGAGCTTGAACAAATCCCAACTGAGATAAAAAGGCACAAATGAATAAAAAAACTCGAAGTGATTGGTAGATATAAAGCTCCTAGAGATCTAGAGGATAACTCTTTGAGCTTTTGGGTTCTAGGGTTTTAGAAAATTTTACACTTGGAAAAGCTTTTTAAGTGATCTGTTTAATCATCACCACATGGGGGCCGATATTTGGGATATCAAAGACCTCACTTACCACCTCAAAGCCCACTTTTTCATAAAAACCTTGGGCCGAAACCCGTGCATTACACCAAAGTGTCTCGATATTATTTTGTTTGATAAGAGGGAAAGCCGTCTGCAAAAGTGCTTGGCTTAAACCGCGAGAGCGGAACTCAGGAAGCGTTGCCATTCCCCTTAATCTATATTGGTAAGTATCTCTAATTTTGGGATGACTATCGAGGTAGAATGAAGCTACGGAGGCAAGCTGTTCGTCGATATAGGCGCCAAGGTGAAAAGTTGACTCGTTACTATCACCTTCAAACATGCACTCTTCCATAGTTCCCTGTGGTCTGAGGACTTGTTTTCTTATATACATCGTGTCTTTTGTTTCTACTTGTCTCACTTCCATGGGTTGAATATACGTGCTTTAGCGTAAAAAGAAAGAAACAATGCAGTAATTAAATTTTTCTAAACAATACCTGACCGGCAAGCTTCGTTAGAGTTTCAGCAAAGAGTGAGACGGCAAAATCTGGAAGTTGTTTCTCTCCGCTCCAGTGGCTTTTAGAGAAAACCATGCATTTTCCCTGACGCTCATCAATGGTAAAGGTTCCAGTAAGACCTTTAAAAAGGCCGGTTGGAAAGCTAAAGGGGTAGATTCCAGGTTTGGTGGGCCTTTCCACGAAGACATGAACGATCATCGGATAGGGAAGAAGGGCGTGGTCAGCTTTTATGGTCGCTAGCTTTCTCTTTTCAGAGTAGTCAGACTTCTTAATAAAAGAGATCCATTCATCATAATTTTCAAGCATCGAGAGCTTTCGGAGAACTTTTGTGCAGTTTTTTGGGTGAACAGCAGCCGCTTTTAGAGAAAAATCCTGCTTTTTATCCGCACTAGTGACGCTTGATTCTGCCAAAATTACGCCTTTTTTGAGATATTCTATTGATGTTTTGGTTAGATTCCACTTATCCTTGTAAAAGCCCTCGAGAGTTTTCTCCTCTTCAGCGCCAGCGATAAGTGTGGAGGAGGTCAAGATAAGGTTAAATATAAAAATTTTAATTAATAATTTCATAGACTTAATTCTTATCGGCATAAAATCATAACGCAGTTAGACTTTTCACGTTCATTTTATGCTCTTAACCTAAATATCTGAAAGTATATAAAAAAGCCAAGGAAGACTTCAACTATGTGTGCAAAAAAGGCGTCTACTCGTTCAAAAAAAGTGAAAGAAGCGGTCATTGAGGCCAAAGATCAAAGGTGGCACTGTAGAAACAGGGTAACATTGGTTTTTGGAAGTAACGATGTCGAAGAACTCGATACTTATCTCTATACTGAAGATTCGCTTGAATTTAAAACCGTTCAATTTCATCAGGCAAAGTCAAAGGCCATAGAAGAGCTTCTAGATAACTGTATTGATGAGTTTTATCGGGGTCATGTCTCTGAGGTTAAGACCACGCTCAAAGACGATGGCATGACTGTTATTGTTGAAGATAATGGAATTGGCTTTCCCCTAGATAAAGTGCCTATGGTTTATTCAGAGTTTAGAACCGGCTCGAAATTTAAAGATTTGGAAGTTGATGACAAAGGATTTCTCTTTAGAACACTTGGTCAAAATGGACTGGGAGCTGCTGCTACTTGTCTAACCAGTGATAATTTTAAAGTCACTGTTAAGCATCACAATTCCAAAAAAGAGCAGACTTACACTTTTATCGATGGTGCAAATAAAATTAATAAAACGAGACCAAAACCTTTTAAGGGTAAGTCTGGAGTAAAAGTTGAGCTCATCCTTGCAAAGGAAGTTTATAAAAATAACACCATTGATAAGGATCTTTTAAGAAAGAGAATTATTGATTTAGCTTACAATAACCCGGGGTTAAAATTTACTTTTAACGGAGAGTCATTTCTTTTCAAAAAAGGTCTTTATGAACTCGCTGCGAGAATTGGCGATGATAAAGCACAAAATATTGGAGAGGATAAATTTGTCTACTCTGGTGTGAACCTTAAAAAAGTTAAGTATAAAGCAAAAATCGATATGTCGCTATCGGTGGTTCTCGACCGCGAAAGTGAAGAAAGAGAGAGATTTATCTCTTTTGTAAACTCAACACCTACTTTTGATGGTGGTTATCATCACGATAGATTTAAGAGACTTTATATCAATATGATTAAAGATAAACTCGAACGAGAAGCTAAGCGAGCGAAGATCAATCTTGTCGATAACGATATTCTTTTGGGGACGACCTTTGTTATTGGTGTGATTATGCCAAACCCAAGGTTTGAATCTCAAACAAAAAGAAAGCTCGTTCGTGATAAAGATCTCGATAAAGCGATCGATGATTTTATGAATAATTATATGCCTAAATTTATTCGAAAAAATAAAGAATATCTTGAGCATATTATGGAGCGTGCGAAATCTAGACAGCGCTTTGATGTTTTAAAAGATGCAAGTAAACAGGCGAAAAAAGCAAAGAAGCAAAGAGTAGAAAAACTTTTGGATGCCAACCAAAGAAAAGATCGATCCGAGTGTACTTTATTTATCTGTGAAGGGGATTCGGCTATTGGTGGACTTCGCTCCGCTCGAAATAAGCTCAATCAAGGTGGGATTGCTCTTCGTGGAAAGCCCATGAATGTTACCCAGGCGACGATTAAAGATGTTCTTGCGAATCAGGAATTCTCTGACATTATGGCCAGTATTGGATTAACTCTAGGGCAGCCAGCAGAGATTGAAAAACTTCGCTATCCCAAAATTGTTTTCTTCGCCGATTCAGATGTTGATGGTGGGCATATTAATACACTTTTAACGAATTTCTTTTATACCTATTGGCCTGAGCTTTTTGATAATGGATGTATCCAACTAGCAAAAGCTCCTCTCTTTGAGATTATTACGGATAAAGGTCCCATTTATGCTGAGAGTGAAAGTGAACTCGAGAGCATTAAGAATAAGGGAAATATAAAAATTAGAGAGATCCAACGAAACAAAGGTTTGGGGGAGATGAGTCCCGAAGCCTTTAAACACGTGCTCTCTCGCGGTGACTACACAAAAATTATTATCGAAGATAAAAAAGATGCCAAGCATATGCTTCATACCTGTTTTGGAAAAGATACTCAACTTCGAAAAGACCTTCTTATTGATGACGAGGATGTGAATGTTGATATTGGGGCAACTGGACAAGCAAAAGCGAAAGCTGCTGCTAAGAAAACAGCAACGACAGCGGCCAAGAAAACAGCTAAAAAAGCAGCAAAGAAAACAGCTAAAAAATCTAAGAAAAAAGCGAGTAAAAAATAATGATTGAAGAAACGACCTACTTTCATTCTCTTGAAGCGGTACCTCTAGAAACTCTAGTTAAAGATGAATATAGGATTTATCAAATATATACTCTTATGGACCGGGCCATCCCTTATCTTCAAGATGGTTTAAAACCCAGTCAAAGACGTATTCTTTATACACTTTTTAAAAACCAATCAAAGGGACTCGTTAAGGTCTCCTCATTGACGGGACTGGTTTTAACTCTTCACCCTCACGGGCCTGCATCAGTTGAATCATCCATCGTTAATATGGCCCAAGATTATACCTTCTCTAATAATTATCCTCTTATAGATAAGAAAGGATACTTCGGAGAGCGAATGGAAACTCAAGCTGCTGCCGCGAGATATATTGAAGCAAAGCTTGGAGAAGTGGCAAAGGTTTTACTCTTTGATGATATGAATCAAGTGACAATGGTTCCCAACTACGATGAGAAAGTCATGGAGCCTTTAGGGCTTTTGCCAAAGCTTCCCATCATGCTTCTCAATGGTGCTGAAGGAATCGGAACTGGGTTTTCTTCAGTTATTCCAAGTTTTAAACACAACGATATTATCGCTTCGATGAAAGAAGTTATTAGTACTGGTAAGCCTAAAAAAATTAAACCTTGGATTAGAAACTATTCAGAAAAAGTTGACGTCGATAAAAGCGGAAAGATTTATTTCCATATGGGGTTTGAGAAAAAAGGTGATTCCATTTTTATCACTGAGCTTCCTAGAGGTTATGACGCCAAAAAAATATATAAGTTTTTAAATAAGCATATCGACAACGATTTTGTTAAAGATTATATCGACTCAACTGTTGATAACGATATCAATATAGAGCTTGTCTTTAAAAGAGGGCAGACACCAACTCTAGAGGAAGTCAAAAAAGAGATGGGAACCGTTGCCAGTCAGGTCCCTAACTACACTCTTATTTCTGAGCGAGGGGTTAAGGTTCTGGATCGTGCGGAACAAATTATTGAGATTTTTACTCATCAAAGACTTGCCGTCGTTAAAAGACGCTACGAACTTTTAGTTATTGATGCCAAAGAAAGACTCAATAAAAATAACGAGATCATTCGCTTTATCAAAGAGAAGCAGTACAACCAAGCTGAGAAGAAGGCCAATAGAAAATCTTATGTTGATTACCTATCAAAAAAGAAATTTCTTTATGCTGAATATCTTGCTGACATGGCCATTTATAGAATGACTAAAGAAGAAGTCGAGAAGCGAACTCTTATGATTAAAGACGATAAGTCGAGAATCAAAGAGTATGAAGCTATTTTAATGAGTCCAGCAAAAATTAAAAAGAAACTTGTCGAGGAGCTCGATGACGTTTCCCAAAAACTTGATTCGATTATGAAGGCCAAAGAAGACGCCAAGAAGAAGGTTTATAAAAAATTAGAAAAGACGACCAAGAAAAATCCTAAGAAAAAGAAATAATAAGAACAGGGAAGTGAGAGCTTCCCTTTTTTATTTAAAGAGCTCTTTGTTACACTCTCTTTTAAACACTTTTTGAATCCTTTTTAGCTTTCTGTCGTTGTGAACTGCTATGTTTATTGGCGTGTAAGATGCTCCCTCCATAGTTCCTGGATCTATCCTCTTATACCAAATCCCATCATTATATCTAATTTGTGAATAAGAATTTTTTTGAAAAGGATTTTCAAAAAGTCCGCCTTGATAGTTGGAGTCTTGAACTTTAAAGTCATAAACTGCCTTGCCATCCTTTAGGGACTTTGTTGCATCAAAGACAATTTGTGAGTGGGCCGTGACTCCTGGGTATTGCAAGGTTATGAAGCTGATCTCTTCTTGGTTGACGACATTATCAAAAAGGGTGTCGACTTGTTTTTGTTGGTGTTCAAGAGTTTTTTGTCTCGCTTTTTCTTCTTCCTCATCAGTGTCATAGGTTCGTCTTTCAAAAGCATTTTGAGCAAGCTCATTTAATCTGTCTGAACCCAAGTCTCTTTCTGGATTTCGTCTCCATTTTCCTTGTTGCATATAAAATTCTTTGGATTTATGAGTGTAATTTTTTGGAATGATAAGACCATTGACCCAGTTCATTTTCAAAAAACTATCTTCAGCCATCCAGGTTTGGAGAAACCTTTGAATAAGCTTTTCGTTTTTAGGGTCTGAAGTGAACTCTCGAATTGATTTATAACCCGGAATTTCAACCATTTCTTTTCGACGAGCGATATTTCTTATAATTTTCTTTAGCTGTTTTTTATCTTCTTTATTATCGGGATCGAGTTTTTTCTTCTCAGGCGAGTAATAAGCGAGATAAGTTGCATTTCTATGAAAGCGTGAATGCCACCAACACACTCCTGTTGGCAGTCCAAAAAGTCCTTTTTCATTATCAAAGCCCATTTTTCCTTCTTTGCTACAGAGCAGACTTTGAAAGTCCCTGGGTTTCATTGAACAAAGTTGTTGTTTTGTTTTAGGGGACTCAGTCGTTTGAGCACAGGGATCAAAGGGTCGATTTTCGATACTTGTGGCAAGCTCTAGTAACTCACTTATCTCTAGGACTTGAGTCGTTTGCATCCCTTCCTGGCAGACCATAGCGTTTATATTTAGCGAAAGGATAAAAAAGAGAATCCACACTTTCATATTTGAAGCTCGATTGTACCGATACAAAATGTCCCGATAAGTTGGTAAGTCTTAAACTCAAGCATACTTTTCCCTCTGTATTAATATTTCATTAACTTTATCGGCATCATCATTCTTTTAGTTTAGCTTTAAGCTCAAGTATTCTTTAGTTTTTAGATAAGCACTTGTTTTTACTTTGGTGATTTAAGGGGAGGGTTTTGGATATGCCAATAAAAAAAGGGAAGCGAGTGACTTCCCTTTTTTATTGTTCACTTGTCTGAGGTGCTCTTCGAATTCACCAAAGATTAATGCTTACATTTATGTTCTATATATTTACCGTCAACTTTTACCTTCTCAGATCCATCAGCATTTATTTCAAATTGAATAACAACCAGCTGACCTGGATCAGAACTTTTTTCAGGTGTTTCACTCACACTAGCAATACCCCTAAACCCTGAATTCGCTTCAGTCGCCCCAGAGATTCCATAGAGAGATTTGATATTCGAAATATCATTGTTTAAAGGGACTCTACTTTGAGAGTATCTTGAGATCGTTGGATACATAACCGAAGATGAGACACTACTTGAATCATGACCCAGTCCAAGAAAATGGCCAAACTCGTGAAGAACCACCGTTTCCAGATCGTAACCCGACCCACCGTTGGTGGAGGCAAAACTAAAATTATCATAATTAACAAGAATATCTGCATGAGTTATTTCTATGGCCTCATTGCTTTGGCCAATATTTTTTCTTAGCCCAAAGATTTGAGTGACAGCAAGTGCTGAACCCGGAAGTTCCGACGGCCATGTATTGAGTTTATAAATACCATAGAGACCATCGTTATAAGACGTTAAACTTCCACCCTTTTCAGCGGTGCTTGATGTCGTTCTAAAAAAAGTAACTCTATTATCAACGGCGCCTGACCAATTATCAGCCGAGTTTCTTATGGCATCAACTTCGGTTGAGGCAAAGTCTTCTGATAGTCTGACATTTAATGGAAATGCTGATTGCCCAGCTGGCCAGTAAGATGGTGCAAGTGCAGAGGCACTAGAGCCCCTCGATGAACCAAGCTCGGTCGCCGGTGGCTGGCATGCAATGGTTCCCACAACCAAGAATGCAAATAACGTTAGCTTTTTCAATTTATCCCTTGGAGAGTCTTGGTTGTTGAGCAAGACGCTCAGGTATATTATCGACGCTTACACGTAATACTTGAGTAAAAAGTTTTGTTTTTGGGGATAAAAAAGGCCTGCATTTTCAGCAGGCCAGGTAAGCTCTTAAATTTATTGAGTTTATTTTATCTATTTGCCTTAGCATGATCTGCTAAAAACTGCTCGAGACCACGGTCCGTAAGTGGGTGATTAAACAAAGCACTTAAAACTTTGAAAGGAATAGTTGCCACATCACTACCAACTAAAGCAGATTGCTTTACATGGTCCATATGTCTGATCGAGGCTGCAAGTATCTTAGTAGGGAAGCCAAAATTGTCAAAAATCTCTCTAATTTCTCCAATAAGCTCAATTCCTGTTTGACCGATATCATCCAGTCTTCCAATAAACGGAGAAACATAGGTTGCACCGTTTTTAGCTGCGAGAAGAGCTTGGTTGGCAGAGAAGACCAAAGTTACGTTTGTCTTGATCCCTTTAGTGCTTAAAGCCTTGCAGGCAATCATCCCATCTTTTGTCATAGGAAGCTTGATAACAACGTTTTCGTGAATTTTTGCCAGTTCAGTAGCTTCTGCTAACATTCCTGGAGCATCTGTAGAGATAACCTCAGCAGAGATTGGTCCATCAACTATTTCAGCGATCATCTTGATAAGTTCTTCCTGTCCAATTCCCTCTTTAGCAACTAAAGATGGGTTCGTGGTCACTCCATCAATGAATCCCCATGAATATGCCGTTTTAATTTCTTCAATATTTCCTGTGTCGATAAAAAATTCCATGCGGTTCTCCTTGAAATTGATATGATTTTTTGCGTAATTTTAAAATTCGGGTCATAATATGAGGTATGAAGGATTATGGCCAAAAGTTTTTAATGGGAATAGGATTGTTCTCTCTAAGTTTAGGAAGTTGTTTTGCAGTGCAAGCGGTTCCTGATTTCCCGGATAAAGGTTTGGTCGATCCCCCGAATAATGCCTTTATAGATCCAAAAGTTGACTACGAAAAATTCATGGGAAGGGTAACTGATAAAGATAAGTCAGGGCGAATTCTCAAGGTTAAAGTAGAGAATAATAACACCAAATTTTTTAAAGCTGGTGATTCGGTTTACTTTACGGTCAATCAACATGAATCAAATATTCCATGTCGCGCGAGTGTGAGAAACACCGAAGATTTCTACTTTGTCATTTATGTTCAGGACTTTGATTCTTGTTGGCCAAGTGGAAAATACTTTCCAAGAGGCATGCAATTAAACTTCGAATCAAATGAGCTTGCCACCAGAGTTTTTGAAGCCAGTAAATACAGAGAAATTCTTCTTTTGAGAAAAGATGGTTTTTTAAATCAACTCAATAATATCAATCATTTTTTATGGACGTATGATCAACAAAAAATGAAAACAGCAGCCGATTATGATGAGCAGATTAATGCGCTTAGAAGAAAAAAACAATTGGCGATCGATAACCTGCTTGAAACCAAACAAGAGAATCTTCTTTTGCAAGTTGAGCTTCAAAAAAAGCTTGATGGTCTAGACGAGTCTCTTAAGCATTACCGAGTTGAGAGACAAGAGTATATGCTCGACAGATGGAATATGGATCACGACCTAGGACATGGATTTCCTCAAAGACCAATGGAGCTTAAAAAAAGATAATCTTTTTAGCTCATTATAAAGGAACTTAGTTGAAAATAATTAGATACATCGTTGGCAAGATACTCATAGCTTTGAACTTTTTAACTCAGCCAAGTCTTGGGAAAAGAAGTCCGGAGAAGCAAAAAGAAGTCGAACAACAATTACAAGACTATTCCCTGTATCAATTTAATGCCTGTCCATTCTGTATCAAAGTAAGAAGGACAATGAGAAAACTCAATCTTCCTATTGAATTAAAAAATGCCAATATGGATGAGAGTGTAAAATCAGAGTTATTAGAAAAAGGGGGAAGCCCGATGGTTCCCTGTCTTAGAATTGGTGATACATGGATGTATGAGTCCGGTGATATTATCAAATATCTAGAAGCAAAGTTTCCCATATCATAGTGTTTAAAAGTTGAGGTCTCATGACAAAATTCACTGTTGAATTAGTAAAGTACGACACATTAAAAACAAAAAAGAGAAAGAGAAAAGATTTGGTGGTCGATGCTCAGACCAAAGCGTCTGTTATTGAGAAACTAGAGAGAATTCATAAGGGTGATAAGGTTGATGTCATTCACGAAATCATATGGGGAGAGATTAAAGAAGAAGTTTCAACGCCTTCAGAGAAATTTGAAGGACGAATAAAATTTTTTGATCCCGAGAAAGGATTTGGGTTCATTAAGCCCAAGTTAGATATGGATGATTTGTTTTTTCACGAAAGTGCACTAGGCGGATTTGAAATTTACGATGATGATCTCGTTGAGTTTGAAATAGGAGAGGGTCCAAAAGGGCCAGTGGCCATTCATATTGTTGGCATTAATATTAATTGATCAAAATTATTTATTTTAAAGACTTCATTACTTTATCAATAAACAACACTAATTTTTTAGTAATTTTAGAGACTTAACAAGTAAACCTTAAAAAAAATTAAATAGTGTTTTGGAAAATCTAAGAAATGACTTACCATGACGCATGGAATTAAAAACGATAAAAGGCCAGCAGCTGTCCGCCCTTATAGTTGAAGATGAAGAAAAGTTACGTGATATCTTAATTCATATGCTCCAATCCCTCGAAGTCTTTGGGTTTATCGTCGGAGCGGTTGATGGTAAAGAAGCTCTTATGAAACTTGCCAACCAAAAATTTGATATCATTCTAACAGATCTAAAAATGCCAAGGCTTGGTTGCTTCGATCTTATTCGTCAAATACGTCGACTAAACCCGGCTGATGAAACAAAGATCATGTTGATGTCGGGAGCTTTATCAGTTGAAGATGTAAAAGAGGCAAAAGAGCTTGGAGTAACTTCTGTCCTAGCTAAGCCCTTTGATGTTGAAAGATTTAAAAGTGTTCTTTTGAAAAATAAAATTGTCACCGCAAAGCCTAGTAAGAAAAACTAACTAGTTCACGGTGAACGAGGATTGATTTCCTTTTGTTAAAATGATCATAGATCAATTTGTTGATCTGTTGTGTAATTCTTAAAGCTCGTTTTTCCTTTAAGGTGAACTAAATTGAACATTCCTTTATTATGGACTCTCGTGAATATCTCTTTACTTACTCTAAATATAACAAATGATCACTGATCAAAGCAGTAATTGCCACTTATTTTTGTCGAATATCTGGTTCTTCAAGTTTTATCGCACCCTTAACTATAATTAATTTATTGTGTTTAGCCCCTGTTTAAAGATGTTAAGGAGTTTTTGATAGAGCATTAAGAAATCTTTACTCCGTAATTTTCTTGCTTTCTCCGATACTATTTTTAACCAATCAACTATCTTTTTGAGGTTTGTATGAAACTATTTATTGTTTTATTTTTATCATTATTTTCACTTGTGGCTTTCAGTCAATCTTCAAAATATAAAAGCCCATCTTATAAAAGTGAAATGATAAAAAAATATAAGAACAAAAATATGATGAAGTATAGAGGTCAGAAGACCCGTGCATCCAATAAAAAAGAAAATAAATTTGATCATATGAATATGCTTAAAAGAGGAAAGAAAATTAGTCACTATATTTATGCTGATCAGTCGAAATTTATTAAAAAAGCATATCTAGAAGAGAAAAAGAGTTTTCTAAAGAAGTTAGTGAATAAACTGTTCGGCAAGATTCAAGTTATTGAACTTGAATCAAGTAACGAAAATGAATTAAAATTGAGGCTTGATAGCAAGAAAGATAAGTACCTGGTAAGAAAGATTTATTACAAGCTAGGAAGTATATTTTCCAAGACACATACCGTTGAGACCACTTTAGAGGGCGAAGATATTGTAGCTTTGATTGATATTTCTTCAATTCCAGTTGGTGAGTATAAAGCGTATTTCAAATTTATTTATGAAAAAAATAAGAATAATAAAAAGAATAAGAAAAAAATAAAACTTTACTCAACTTACGGTTATGGAGTTTTCGAGAAAAAAGAAAAATTAATAAACATTCTCGCAGACATACAGGTTCAGCATGATCAAAACCTTGGCTTTGTTAGCGTTGATGCGTCAGGATCAACTTCCGACGCGGGGGACATAGTAAGCTTCACTTATATCTCACTAAAAGACGGTCTTGAAATAAATAGGTTTACTTCCGAATATTCAGGAGAAAATGTCGCTTTTCAAGAGTCTGGAACATTCGAAATTCAAGTTGAAATTGAAGATAGTGCCGGCAATAAGTCTTTGAGTGAGAAGCGTGTCGTTCAAATAACTAATGCGACACCGATAACGCTCTTTAACGTTACCCAAGTGGAAGGTCTTAATGGGCATTTTCTCATTGATGCAAGTGCTAGTTCTGACTTTGAAGATGGTAAGGCATCGCTATTCAGATATGTTTTGTATTCTTTTAGTCCAGAAAATGAAGTTGAGATATTTATTGATCACTATACAACTGAGGACAAGTACACAATTGCTGTTCCTGAAGCTAATAAAGATTATAGACTAACGGTAAGAGCTTTTGACTCCACAGACCAATTTGCCCTTGGAGACGTTGTGGATATTAGATTCGATGGTGATGGAATATCGCCAAAGCTGGTTGACTACTATCTCGCCACAGATGAAAATTTCCCAAACATTAAATACTTTGGTGCATTCTTCAGTTCAAGTAAACCAATAACACAGTTTGTATATTCAGCAACTCATGAAGATGGAGATTCATTAGCGCTATTCCAAGACTCATCTGTAAGAGATAGTGGGGTAGAACTTACTAAACCAGGACTTTGGACATATGAATTCTATGGTATCGACGAAGATGGAAACAAATCAGATGTCTTAATAATAACAGAAGAGAACACTTGGACTAAAGAGGGCTTTATTCCTGTCGCAATCTTTAACGATATCGATATCAGCGGTCACGATCCAAGAATTCAATATATCTACACTGGATTCGAAGATAAGTTTGGTGAGGTTGTTAGTTATAGCTATACAAAAGCCGAGCATGAAGACGGTACTCAAATTCAAGCCCTAAATGTTGATTTTAGCAATATAGCAAAAGAATTTAGATTTCCAAAGAAAGGAACTTATAATTTCACAGTTGTAGCGACCGACAATGACGGAAATGCTTCTGAGCCTTACAGCTTTTCATACTTTATTGACTGGGGGAGTTTTGAGCCTGTTGCCAACTTTACTTTACAACCGGCATCAAGTGACCCTAAGACAATAAACGTCACTGAGATAAGTTCAATGCCTTCAAAAGATATTACACATATTTTAAAGGCTACCCATGAATCTGGAAGTGAAATTAACTTAGAATTTGTAGAAAATTTTTCAAGTTTTCAGCTCGATAAATTTGGTTCTTGGAGTGTAGAGTACAAGATTAGAGATATTTTTGGATTCATCTCAAAGCCCAAGATAATTAATCTCGAGGTTATAAGAACGCAGATAGATGGAGACCTCATACCGCCGATACCAAACAAAGAAATAAACGACTCTACAATAGCCGGTATTGACTCTGATAACGACGGCGTGAGAGATGATGTTGAGCTTTGGATAAACAATAAATTTGAAAATAGTGAAAAGCAGAGAAAAGCATTCAAAGAGATTGCAAAAGTGAGAGCGGTTGCTCTTGAGGTCAGCTCTGATAAACTGGCTTCTATTGAACAATCACGCAGACTAGAAGAGGCATTGGTTTGTGCATATGCGCAAGTTAAAGCCGATGAACTAGATACATCTCTTTTTTATAGGGCTTTTAAGGAGCAAAAGGCTGTGTTCTTGAATACCAAAAACAGAATACTTGCAAATATTAAGTATAATGATCATTTACATGGAGTTGGGACATCTGAAAGAGTAATTGCGGCTAAAAAATCTTCTCGCGAGTTATCTTTGTGTAACTTTGATCAATAAAAAGGATAAAGATGAAGTTAATTTATAATTCAATTCTCTTGCTGCTTTTGGTGGTTGTTGGTTGTGATAAAAAATCGATACATAATCAAGTTAAGACTGAAAAAAAAACGAATCTAAACTCTGAAAACCTGCTAGGTCAAGATCTAAATAAGAATGGCGTTAGAGACGATGTAGACGAGTTTATCCAGGGCTCTGATCAAAGTGAAAATATTAAAAATGCATTGACTCAGATGGCGACAGCGCGGTTTAAAGGTTTAATTGAGCATAGAAGTAAAAACAAGTCACTCATAAACTCTCATGAGTGGGATCGATCCTTAAATTGCCTATCGACCTACTTTGAAGGAGATCAGGGATGGTATAAAATGCAATCAATTCTAAAGAAGCAAAAGGCTTTGATTTTAAACTCAAAAGAAAGAATTAGAGCGAATATAATTTATAACAATCAACTCTCTGGAACTAGTGGGCATCCAGACTTTTTTAGAGTCGAGTCTAAGATTAAGACTAGAATAAAAGCTTGCGACAAAATAAGCCAACTGTAATTGAACAAAAAGAGGTACGTATGAGGTTTCTATTTATAGTGTTAATATTACCATCTATCTGTGTTGCACAATTAAATGTTGAGAAGAGACAACTATATAACTCTGGGGAGGGCACAGAAATAATTTATGTAAATGGTCAAGAGAATGAAAAAGACGACGCTGACATTTCTAGGTTGAGGTTGGAGGAACTAATAAGTAGTAATGAGTTTTTTAGGAAAGTCGATTCAAAAGGTATAGTTGACGTAAAGAATGTATTTAATCGTACATTTGGCGTCGATTCAGATGGAGCAGCTCTACCTGACTATATGGAATCACTTGTTTTACTTCTTTTAGATGAGAATGAATCATTAAGCGTTAACCAGGCTTGGAGTTCAGTCTACCAAACAATTTATCAGTTTGGTTTTATTTACACTGATGGTAAATTTAGAAGTGGTAAGGACGCTCAAGATGTGCTAGACGTTTTTGATAGAGCGAGTGCCTTTAGAAGGCTTTATAATTCAACCGTTGGTGTCGTAAGTGACTTACAGAATGCTATAAGAAAAACACTAAAAGAAGATAAAAATTTAATTCTTATTTCGCATTCCCAAGGTAATCTCTTCGTAAATGTGGCATATCAAGAATTGAGTGAGTTCAATGCAATTATTGATTCAGAAAAAAATCTTAGAATCAATGATTTTAAAAGAAGACTCGGAAACCTCCAAGTAGCAACTCCAGCTAGTGAAATCGAAATTGAAGAAAATGAATATATCACTAACACGCTAGATAAAATTTCAAAAGTTCCTTTCAGTCTAACACCAAATTTTTTGATGGCACAACCAGGAATTCCGGATCCTAGAGGGTTGAAAGACTCAAAAAACAACCACAGTTTTATTTCAACTTATATTTCTGGTTTTCCTGTCGGTGATTTAGTCAATCTTAGAAATTCCTTATTTCAAAAATTAGTAGACTTGTCCAGTAGACTTGGTAAGGGTGTTGATGACTGTAATAACGATGGAGAAGAAGTAGATTTTGCTTTTGAAACAAAAGACGGTGGCTATATTTCGCCTGATGCTGATGTTGACCCAGATTTCGTTATAGCTAATGGTGCAAGAGTTTGTGGTGATTCATTCATCGATACGGATAATGGAAATATTTCAGGTAATGTGATTTTCGAAAATTCTGGCATTGGAAATAGATGCTCGTTTGTTGAGATAAAATCAAGTGAGGACAACTTGTCTCTTGTTGAAGAATTGTTTGCATGTGCCACTGGTGATCCAGTTGAAGGTTCAAGCTTCGTCGTCCAGGACTCGTCAATCTCAGATTCTTTTATAGAGCCGATGAACTCTTCAGATGCATCTATATATATTGATAATTCAATTCTTTCTCAAGCCGATTTTGCTGAGGCGTCGGTAACTGTCATTGAGTCTGATCTTTCTGCTTTCTCCTCCGTTAGAGGTAGAGCCTATATACAGGACTCAGAATTAGTTTCTACTACATATAATGGAGATTCGGCTAAAGTTCTTTTGTCCAATGGAGATGAACTTCTTAGCGCTACAATTGGCACTAAATTTCTCGTATCAACTATAACTGGACGACCACTTTTTCAAAGTGGAAAAGTTGATTTTTCTACTATTACTAGTTTTGGTTATACTGATAGACTTGCAACTAGTGGGAACTACTATGTTCTTCATATAAAAAATGGATCTGTATTTGATAGTACGCTGCAAGGAAATGTTGATATTTCAGGTAGCGTTAAATCTTCCTTTGTCAGAGGCTATTCAGGGCAGACATACAGGTCCTTCCTTTCTCCTTCTTCAAGAATTGAGAATGCAGTTATTGAAGGTCGTTTTCAGATAATTGGTGACATTACATGGACCCTTAGCACTTCAGATCTAGTTTTTCAGAATTTTTGTTTCTCATCAGAAAAAGGTTTCGGTGAATTTTTAACTAACGGTACTTGCAGATATTAATATAAAAATATCAAAAGGAGAATTTATGATCAAACTTATTTGTTTACTACTAGTCATAACAACATTTAGTGCTTTAGGATCTGAAACAGATCAGCAGGAGAATTCTTCAGAAATGATTAGGTATACCAATCAGATGCTTGAAGAGAAAAGGCTTGAAATAGAAGATCGAAAAGAGGCATTTTATAGAAAGTATAAGTCTAAAGGGCAAGATCAAGATGAAGGCATAGAAGACTAGGATCATACTATCAAGTGACAACAAATTGTGTCCCAATAATAATTCAAATTTTTTTGTGGATTAAGAATTAAGAAAAGATCAATGACAGAGTTTGGCTAACTATACCAGACCTTTCAAGTTTTATTTGAATTTGGTCCTCACTTTTATCATATTTTTTGCCGAACAGATATTCGATCAAATATTTCCTAGGGATCTTAATGAAAAAATTTTTATTAATATTTATTTTTTTACTACTAGACTCCTCATTTGCTGATAGCAGAAAAAAGGATAAAGAAAAAAGTCCAATTGCAAAACTTAAAGTGACCCATAAAAAATGTGCTAGCCCATGTGCAAATGCTCTTGATGGGGCAAAAGCGACTGATAGTCTCCCTATAATTGACGATGGAGACGTTATTCCTCCGATGCCTGATAAGGAAGTCAACGATTCAACTTTACTTGGAGTCGACGTAGACGGTGATGGAGTTAGAGATGATGTGGAGCTTTGGATAAACAGCAATGTTAGTGAAAGTCCTGAAGAAAGAAAGGCGTTCAAGCAAATGTTTAAAGCCTCCCAACAAGCCTTAATCAATGCTGAGAACAGAGAATTATCTAGAAAGATTTCAAACTTATTGGGTGAGGCACTGAGTTGTGCATTTGCACAAGGTGGAAAGGGTGATGCCAATTTTAATAGAGTTAATAGGTTGAGAAAAAGCTTTAAGTCACAAATATTAAATACAAGAATAAGAATTCAAGCAAATATTAAGTTTAATGACCAACTTGCAGGAACAGGTACTCCACCAAGAGTAATGCAATTAAGAAGGGAAAAGAGATCACTAACAGAACTCTGTGAATAGATTCAGAATGATATTAGTCAGTAATATGTTTAACATTGTTCCAATTGAGTAATGTTCTTTTTTACTTGAACGAGCAACCAAGTCCCTTATAAGAGAACTCATCCACATCATCCATTCTGACAATTTTAATCTGGTTTTCAAGTGCGTATTGCAAAAATTGTCTGGTGCCCTCAATACTTCGCGTTTGAATATCGTGTTGAAGGATCACCCCTCCCTCAGTAGGTTTATCGACATAGGCTTTCTTTTTTAAGATAACTTGTCTTCCTCTTGAGTCTCTGGTGGTTCTATAAGTTGTATACTCTCCACCGATATGATGGGCTCTTATGTTTTTATAAACCTCTGTCGGTGTAAGGTTTGGTATCCAGTCACCTGAATCGATATCCCAAAAGGCAAAGTGAATACAGTTCTTACCAAAAAGCTCATCAGAGACTTCTTTGAGGACATTAATATGATGGTAGTCAGATCTTCCGCCGTACTCAGCGTAGGGAAATCTAAAATAGAATGTCGTCATCTCATGACCAGCTAATTCGTAATATTCTTTAAGCTTTAAAAATGACATGGTCATTTTCTTTTTAAATGTCTCTTTGTCGATTCTATTATTGTGATCATGAATATGATCGTGGCTTGATACAATATGTCCTTCATCAAGTATTCTTTTTATAAGGGCCAGATTACTTCTTTTAAGTTTATGCGTTAGAACAAAGAAAGTGGCCTTAACATTATATTCTTTTAAGATATCTAAAATCTTTGGCGTGTTTATCGGGTGAGGTCCATCGTCAAAGGTAAGAACGTATTGAGACTTAAAATGAAGCGATGGGGTATTGTATTGTTCATAACCTATATCAACTCTGGGGATGTAGGTTCTACTCTCAGGAAGGTGAAATAAAGCCACAGCAGACAGAGATAAGAAAAGGGACGCAAGGGTTAAAAAACGCATAAAGCAATGTAATATAGACGGGTATTTGGTGCAAGCAAGGTATATAATATATTCTTACATCTTTAAAAATTACTTAGTAAATCTATCTCAAACTCCCTAGTATAAATTAATAACTTTTATATAATTTCCACGGATAGGAGGTAGATTATGAAGAGGACATGGATAGTCTTTTTAATATTAGGGTTAAGTTTACAAGCAGCATTTGGTGCGTCTACACCAACTCAAACAATGGACGGATTCAACAAGAGATTCAAAATCGTAAAAAATGACCAAGGTGAAGTGACCGCGGTTAAGATGAAGTTCTTATCGAGCTTCTCAATTGCGCCTTATCTTGTTCAAATCAAAAATGATCTCAAAGAAGAGATCGCAAGAATTCAAAGCAGAGACAAATCAGAAACTTCTGCAGAATTAGATGCCTTCGTTGATTACATGGTTGAAAATTCAAATAAGTCTGATGAGGCTTATGAAAATGCAAAGGTCGTGAGAGAGTCCCTAGAGAATCTTCCAATGATTAATGTTGATAAGGCTTTCGCTGATATTCAACAACATAATGTTCTCAAGGCATTTGAATTTGATCTTAAAAAAGCTCTTAAGATGCTCGATCTTTCAATTGTTGCTGATCCAACAGATGCAAGATACTTCTACAGAAAGACGGTAACGTATGAAGTGGTAACAAGAGCTCTTAATTTTGCTAAGAAAAAATTTGGAAATATTCCAGTTTTAAACCTAGCTTCTTTTGTTATCGTTAAAGTTCACGATCTTGTCCTAGAGCAAAGACAATTTCACCAAAATATGCTTCTTCATTACCTTCAAAACTTTGAAACAAAGCTTGGTATGAGTGAGAGTGATGTTAACAGAGTGTTCTCATCAATCTATGAGTCAAGAATTGGTGCTATCTCTTATGGAGAGTCAAATAGAGCGGCTAATAACTGGGAAATGTACGGTTTAGATAAATTCTTTGCTGTCGTTAGAGTTGGAAATAACAAAATTAGACAAGCCTCAATGAATGGTACAATGGCAAGTCCTGTAAGATACAACTACGGTTTTGTTGAAGCTGTAGAAGATGGTCAGAGAGTTGTTAAAAACTTAATGAATAACCAGCATATGCTCTCTGGTAAGATGGCCACAGCTTACTACTATGAAAAACCAAATAAAGTGAAAAGATTTAGATCTCTTTTAAACCTCGGTCAGGTTGGACTTGGGTTCTTACCAATCCCAGGTTGGATTAAATCTTTAGTAGAAAACTTTGCTGAGTCTTTCTATGTAGAGCAAAAAAGAAATGAAGGGGCACTTGTTGGATTTTTCGAAGCAACAGGTAACTCAGTCATGGTTAAAGAAATTACTCGTCAAAATATCAATCCTTACCTAGTTCTTTAGTTAAGGCTTAGATTGATTAGTGTTATAAGACCCAGGGTTTAGGCTCTGGGTTTTTTTGTATAAAAAGTACCATTTCACATCTAAGTCATTAGAAACTAGTCAATTTAACCATGAAAATTTGTCATGATTTTGGATTTTCTAACATTCGTATGAGTTTTAAGTTTAAGATGCGTGCATGAAAAGTATCTTTTGCCTCTTTCTTCTCGTTTTAAGTCAGCTTGCTCTGGCCGAAATAATCGATGGAGTAGAGGACAACCAAAAAGAATACGAAAACGTTTATAAGATCGCTTTTAAAAGCTCTGGGGATATCTATCCTCATTGTACGGCCACCATTATAGACGATTACACAGTTTTAACTGCTGCTCACTGTACTGATCAAATTCGCGCAGGTAAGAGACTTAAGCTTCTTATCGAGGGAAGATCATACAAGGTCTTGGCCATCTCTATTCCCAATGCCTATTATTCACTTTCTAAAGCTTTCTACGACAGTCAAGACCGGCTTGATCTGGATCCGCTTAATAGCGCTCTACAATTAGATTATGCAAAAAAACATAAGGCCGTGACCCAATATGATATTGCTTTAATAAAGCTTAAATATAAGCTTTCAAAACTCTTTAAGAAGACAAGATTAAACTTTCAAAAACAATATGAGGGCACAGCAGTGACTGCTGTGGGGTATGGCTATCTAAGCTATGAACAAACACCTAGCGGAATCATTTATAATAATCCTCTGAATCCTTTTTACCGTTTAGAGACAATTAGCCGCAACGAGGAATTTATCGAGCTTTTTAGTAGAAGCATTGACGATCAAATAACCTCAGCAGGAGATTCAGGAAGTCCGCTTCTTTTGGAGAGTAAAGAACAAGTAGGGGTTCTTAGGGGAATAAATATCAATTCAAATTATATAAGCTCAATCTATGCTCCATTAAGCCTCCATATTGAGTTTATTAAAAATAATCTACATAAGGAGAAGCGATGAAAAAGAGATTTCTTTCAGCTTTAGTTATGCTTGGTGTGCAAAATTCTTATGCTGCAACATTTGAAAAAATTATCGATTCAGCTAATGAGAGAATCAATAGTCTCTCTGACACAATTTTGGAAATTACTGAAGAAGTCGCCTTGTATGGTGACTGTTCTGATATTAAGGCCTTTAAGTATCAAAAAAGTGAAGAAGAGGAAGATATTAATACAGTTAAGCAGCTGATGCTTGAATCACAGACTCTTATGACTGATTATGATGAGTATTCTTATGTGACTGAGGTTACGAATGTAAGCACCTTTTTTACCGCTGAGAACCTTTTGGATCCAACTTTTAGCTACAGTGAAGCTCCTCTTGACGATCTTTTTGAAGATGAACAAATGACTCAAATTGAAAATGACAGAAATAAGTTGGCTAAAAATATCTACTCCCTCACTCATGATCAAGACAACATAAAAATCTTTGATGGACTTCACAGCTTTGAAGATGGTTCTTGGAATGTTTTAACGGTAATGGATAAGATTCATAAAGAGATGATAGTCTTTTCAGTTGGGGTCTGTGGTACCAAAAAGACTATTGTGACAGGATCTCATTAATTTCTGCTTCGTGGAGCTTGGCCTTCTTTAGACAGGCTTCAAAACTTAGGTCCGAGTTTTCACTGCAGCCTTTTAAATAGCTACTTCTAGAGAGATCGAGAAGAGGTCCTATGCGAATCTCTCCGTTTTTTAAACGATCATTCAGCGAGTGACTGGCACAGCCTGAGACGATAAAGAGAATGAAAAGCCTAAACACTTTTTTTCGTTTGCAAATTGAAAGCGGTCAAAAGAATGATGACAATTTGAGTGATAAAAAATGTTCCAAGGAATATCGCTCCACCTTCAGAGAACCCATAAGAATGAAGTCCTGTTGCGAGGATATAATTGACGCCAAACCAGGCCATCATCACACTCATAAATCCAGCCGCACTAAAGATAATAAAGCCTTTGGTATTGATCCAACTGGTACTTTTTCCGTGTAAGACAGCGACGTAGATCAGAAGAACAATTAGTGACCAAGTCTCTTTTGGATCCCATCCCCAGAATCTTCCCCAAGAGTAATCAGCCCATACACCACCTAAAATGATTCCTGCGGCTAGGAGAACGATTCCAATTTTGATTGCGGAATAGATAAGGTCTTCATAGTATTTCAGATCCTTTGAAGTGAGACTACCAAAGCGTCCTTTAATTAAGACAATATTGGCTAGCATCCAGCTCAAGGCCAGTGCGGCGTAACTTAAAATAATTGTTGTTACGTGAGTGGAGAGCCAAAAGTTGTCTCTAAGCACAGGCACTAGTGGGCTAATCGACTCTGAAAGCATGCCATCGGCAAACTTCATCATAAAGAGGCAAAGAATATTGTAGGCCAAGCCCCCGAGGATAAAGAGCTTATCTTTTTTAAATTGGTAAATAATCAATGCGATAAAAAGAGCACCAAAACCGGAGAAAAGAACCGTCTCGTACATATTTGTGATAGGTGCTCGCCCAGATATGAGAACTCTCATCGTCATACCGATGACTTCAACTCCAACGAGTATCCAAGCCGTTATCAGACCAGCGGTTGCTTTTTTTAAAAGTACAGTTAAAAAGATTCCAATAATGGCGATCAGCATGGCCCAAGTAAAAATATTACTTCTTGCATACTTGAGCTCTAATCCAATTTCATTATCTATAGATGATTTGAATTCTTCATCTTTTTTATTTAACATCTCGATAGTGACACTATCTTTAATGGCCCCAATAGCACTCCAAGTGACATTTTCGCCTTCAACAGTAGGTATATTCCAAAACTCACCACGACTGGCTTTTTCAAATTGGTCGACTTTGAACCAAAATTTATTTAGGGACTTTTTATAAGAGTTATTCTCTTTCATTCCCATGATTTCGGCTCTGGCCAATTCTTTAAATCCACGAGCTTTCTCAATGGTAATCTCACTTTCATTTTCTGAAATATTCACAAGCTTTTTAAGTTCCACATGATCAATATGAACCATTATTTGCTCGGAGAGTTGAGCTATGTCGCCAGTTGATATTTGACAAAAAACTTCAGTCGCTGGTTTGTCACCAATTTTAGACTTTCCAGATATCGTTTTAACAAATTCACCGGAAGCTACAAGATAGGGCTTAACTCGTCCGTTATTTAATGTCGCCAGCGGCTCTAAGTCTTTATAGTTGTCACAAATACCAGCAAATGCAGGAAGAGCAAGGAGAAGGGTGAGAAGTGTTAATTTCATGCTATGGCCTTTGTCGGTTGTAGTTTTGTTTTTCTTCTTCTGATAATATAATGCCAAATTGAGCCTAAGACCAGAAGAAGACTTCCGCCGTACTTAAGAGGGCGTCCTGGGTCAAAATTTACGGAGAAGACACTTCCATAAGCCTCAGGTCCCACCTGAAAGTAGCTTGCTTGATAGAAAGTGAAATCGTCGTATTTTAGAGGATTATTCATAAAGACGTGATGATCAGTTGCCGGCACTCTATTTCTTCCGTCAAGAAGATCCACAAAGCTCTCATAGCTTGCTGGATCATTTGTACCGGGGTTAACATCCATTTTAAAATTTCTCAGTGTTATTTGGTAGGGAAGTTGAATTTCATCCTTCACTAATTGAAGTCTAATCTCACTTTCTCCGTTGTTTAGCGCCAAAGGAGCATCGGTTCTCACCCAATAGTCTTTACCTCTGATCTCAACTCTGACAGCTTTGACGTTTCCTTGGACAATATTTCCGTTGTCTTGAATAGGACGGGTGTAGACAGGCTCTTGATAAGGAATCATTCGATCATAATTTTCTACCATTCTAAGCTTAAAGCCCATCCAAGGAAGCTTGATAAGGTCATTTTCAGACTTAAACTGCTGTCCGATCCAGGCTTTTTTTCTTTTCTTGTAGTAGGCGATTTTATCTCCAAAGAGAAAGAGGTTTGGTTTGTCTTCAAACAGTTTTCTAGAAAATACTCTAAATTCACTATCTGTTTTTTTGGTAAGATCATCATTTACAGGAAGTGGAGAGAAGTTTGGAAAGAATTTTAAAATCTCTTTATTGTGGTTAAAGGCGATAAACTCATTTCCTTTAGATGTTTTAATAATTGGATAATTTCGCTCCTCCGGGGTAAAGCACTCCTGAGTGAGAGTATTCCAAATAATAAAGCCGCTTTTTGTCTCTTTTATAAAGCATTTATAGAGAGTTTTTGGCATATAGCTTAAATTGAGTAGCCCCAATTTCTCGGAGGATTTAAAGTCACTGACTGGATTGAGAGACATAGTGAAGTCTTGGGAGACATTATCATTAAATATTGTGTAGGTTGATCCGTGATCGATCTCATCTTCTTTAAAATTGGTCTTTGACCAGTTTGTCTCAAGCTTTGCACTTGGGTAGAACTCTTTGAGTTTAACAACATTTCTAAAACTTCCATCCAGATCCGCTGGAAAGGCACTGTAGGGAAGGGCAAATTTTTGAGAGAACTCTTTATCCGTCTTATAAGTCACTTTTAGAAAGTCTCTATCAATGCCAATCTTTCTTGAAGGAGTGTTGGGGTAAAGTTCAAGGCTTCCGTCGACACCGCTCATATAGGTCACAAACGAGCCGATGAATAAAACGATAAGGCCTAAGTGAATGGTATAAAAGCCATAAAGCCTCTTCTTTAGAGGGAACCTCATGTAAGTTGCCACAACAATACTGATAAACATGAGAAGTTGAATTCCCATGAACCACCACGATTTATACACGAGACGATTAGCAAACTCAGCTCCGTGATAACTTTCCATAAAAGTTCCATAAATGAGGAAGATTGTGAAAAGAGAGATGATAGTGACAGCAAACTTCATGCTTCCGAAGGTGCGTTCTACTTTTTTTAAGCTTTTTATGATCGATTGCATTTAGCCTCAAATGATTGTTATTATGGGTTATATTTCCCATATTTGGGTGGTAAAGGCAATGAATTCTCTTAGAATACGTCTAGGCATAAGGGATGGTTGATAAGGATTTCTGTTAGACCGAGACAACCCAAGAATTGAGTCGTCATTTTGACACTAAAACCACGGCGCCAATATAAGGGTAAATAATATTTGATTTCATCTCTCAGATACATTAGACTTTTTATATAAAGGATTTATTACAAATGAGCGAACAAACATCACTAGAGATAAAAGAATGCGTAACCGACGCAGAAATACAATCAATCTATAATTTTAATATTAACGCTTTTGCAGATATGCAAGACTTCGAGTGGAATACAGAGGAACTAAAATCTCAAATTTCTGCTGGTTGGTCTCTTCTTTCTGTTTCTGTGGAAAAAGATATTGTTGCTGCAATTTTTATAAAGATTGTCGATAAGACTCTATATACAAAAAATACGGCGATAAAAATGGAATACCAAGGAAATGGATTTTCCCACCTTATCAAAGAATTTTACGAAGAACTGGCACAGGAGAAAGGTTTGAATAAGATTATCAATTACTGTGCACAAGATAATTTTAGAATGATCTCTCTTAATGAGGGACATGACTATGTTAAAACTGGAAGTAACACTTCAACGAATATAATTGAATGGGAAAAAGTAGTATAGCTCATTAATAAAACCCGGGAGGACTAAATGGCTAAGAAGAAAGTAGCTAAAAAAGCAAAGAAAGTTGCAAAAAAAGCAAAAAAAGTAGTTAAAAAAGCAGCTAAGAAAACAAAAAAAGTTGCAAAGAAAGCAACGAAAAAAGTAGCTAAGAAAGCAACGAAGAAAAAAGTAGCTAAAAAAGCAACGAAGAAAAAAGTAGCTAAAAAAGCAACGAAGAAAAAAGTAGCTAAAAAAGCAACAAAGAAAAAAGTAGCTAAGAAAGCAACGAAGAAAAAAGTAGCTAAAAAAGCGACGAAGAAAGTAGCTAAGAAAGCGACTAAAAAAGTAGCTAAGAAAGCGGCAAAGAAAGCTCCTAAGAAAAAAGGTGCTAAGAGAAAACCAAATCCAGCATTCATGAAAGAGTTAACTCCTTCTCCAGAATTAGCTGAAATCGTTGGGGCTAAGCCACTTCCAAGAACTGAAGTTGTTAAAAAACTTTGGATCTACATCAAGAAGCATGACCTTCAAAATCCAAAAAACAAGAGAAACATCCTTGCTGACGACAAATTAAAGCCAGTATTTGGTGGGAAAAAAGAAGTTTCAATGTTTGAGATGACTAAACTTGTTTCTAAGCACTTAAAATAATCTATAGATAGATCGTTTTATAGAAAGCCTCGGCAGTTTGCCGGGGTTTTTTTTTGTCATTTTTACTAGAGTTTCATAATTTTGTCGTAAGAGTTTATCTTGCTTGTTGGAATGATTTTCATCAACTTTGCCAACTCGAAAAACTCATGACACTCCACTGCAGGATTGCCACCAGCTGTTTCTTTTTTTCCACTCAAATGATCAAGACAAGTTGTCGCATAAAAGTCTAGATACTCTGGCATGTAGCGAAGAAGGCCAGAGATGATTGCATAGGCTGGTTTCGTTCGCTGTTTAAAAACGAGTCCTGGCAAAGGAATCATTTGTTTGAGCTTGTTGAGCACCTGCTCTCTTTGAGTTGGTGTGACTGATAACTTTTTGAGCTCGTTATAACCTCGCAACATTTGATTTGCATCCAGATTAAAGTGAGAGATGAGCTGAGCTGTAAGATAAGTGGATTCATCTAGCTTGGTCAGCGTCTTTGAGTTTTTTAGAATACTATAAGTGGTGTATCTCATTAGAGGACTGGCCCCTTTTGTAAGATTTTCCTTTATTTTAGGAAGAAGAACCTTTAAGCAGTCTTTATGTATCGACTTTGTAGAGGCCGTGTTTTGATAAATCTCACTTAAAATAATCTCAGATGTTGGAGGCTTTCCACAATAAAATTCACCCAAGGTGTCTTGGGCCATAGGTTTAATCAATGAGTATAGATTTTTTTGAATACCATTCGCATACAAAATGCTTGAAAGCTCTATGCGGAGCTTCTTATCAATCTTTCTGCCTTTGACAAAAGCTCGAAGATTCTTTTCACAAACTGCCCCCTTTGACTTAAAGCACTGTGTAAAATAACGAGATGCTACTTTTGTAAACTTTTCTACAAAAAACTCATCGTCTTTTAAACTATTCCAATTCGATATTTCAGTTATGGTCTCCATCTCTTTAGCACTAATCTCAACGGCCATAAGGCGATTGAGGTAGTCGGAGCTCATGGTGTTTACCAAGTTTTTCCAATTGGCATCGCGCTTTGATGGAACAACGTCCTTTGCGTGCTTGAAGAACTCTTCATAGCTTTTCTCAATGGATAAGACCTTGAGGTCCTCTATAGAGTAGATTTGAACGGTTTGGCCGTATGCGAAATTTATAAATATGGCTAAAAAGAGCCCAAGATTGAGTAGCATCACTAAATTTTATAGAGACCTATACATACAGTCAATTGTTCGCTTTTTCTTTACCGAACATGTAGACTAGTGGGAAATCTTAAAAAGGATATAGAGTTATATGAGTCAGAAGAATTTGTATCAAGTAAAGTCAGTTGAATCACTAATTAAAGAAGAAAGTTGGAGCATGAGTTTTTATGATATTCATGAAAACTATCTTATTCGAGAGGGTGAGTTTTGTGCCTCGATCAAAGAGAAGATAAGATATGTCTTGGATAAGGAATACGATCTCCCATTTCGCTTTTCTATGGAAGAGAAGAATATTCAAATGACCGGTGCAATATTTCCTAAAGAGAAAAAAGTCTTAGTCGGATCAAAACAGTTAAATTATGAGTTGGCGCTTCTTCGTTGGTATACACACAATGATATGGAAGAGCAGATTTCTGATATTTCTAAGCACGCTAATAAGATCGCGAAAATCCCCGTCGAGAATTCACCCCCGATCATTGATCAAATCAGTCACGAGCATGGCTTGGTCAACTTTAGAGATAGTGAATTTGAGAAGGCATTGGAAAAGACAGAGGAGATGTCCCGTCATTTAATAGAGAAAATAAATCAATATGATCAGTCATGGTTTGAAAAACTAACTGATATTGGCTTGGATTTAACGGCCAATTATAAACTCATACGAATTCACCTTTTAAAGTTTTTGGCCATTCTTCCCTCTCTTGAGCACGAAAATGATGGGGAAGAGGTGAAACGAATATTCCTTGAAGCCTTGAGAAGACTAAATGCCGATTCAAAGACCGCAAAAATGAAGCGACTTAAAGGGCAAGATAAAGGTTTACCAAAGAGATACCTTATAGCGATTAACTTCGTTTACAATTTTTGCTCGTTAATTCCGGCAAAAATTCTCTCTGCAACGATTAAATTTTCAGTCTCATTTATGGCCAAAAGGTTTATTGCCGGAGAGACAATCGAGACGGCTAAAAAGTCTTTGGCATCATTATTAAAGTCAAACCGAGACGCGACTTTAGATCAACTAGGGGAGCTTGTCGTCTCCAAAGAAGAAGCCAATCTCTATGAATCAAAAGTGATAGAACTTATTGATGGAATGAGTCAGCATATTAAACCCGGTCAGCGAAACGCTGCTGGAATAAATAAAGCGCACGTATCAATCAAGGTATCAGCTCTTACTCACGACTTTAAGCCCTATGACTTTGAGTCTACCTATAAATCTATTGCACCTCGCTTGAGAAATATACTTTTAGCGGCCAAGAAAAAAGAAGTGTTTATCAATATCGATGCCGAACACTATCACTACAGAGATACTGTGTTAGAAGTCTACGGTAAACTTTTACTAGAGACGGAAGAGCTTAAAAACTTCTCCGATACCGGTATCGTTATTCAGGCTTATCTTCGAGATGGACACCTTCACTTCCAAGATGTCTTGGCACTTGCTAAAAAACGAGGGCTCAGAATGCCTATTCGACTGGTTAAGGGGGCTTATTGGGACGTTGAGACGGTTGAAGCGAAAGCCTTTAATTTTGAAGCCCCAGAGTTTTTAAATAAGGAAGAAACAGATATTCACTTTAGACAAGTTGTTTATCTTTGCCTTAAAGAAGATCAACATATTCAACTTGCGGTCGCGAGTCATAATATTCAAGACCACTGTTTTGCAGAAGCCCTGAGGGAGACCAACTTTCCAAATGCGCCTATGATCGAGCATCAGTGTCTTCATATGACTTACGAGGCACTGTCTTATGGGTTATCTTTAATGAAGTGGCCAACAAGAAATTATATTCCTGTTGGAAATCTTTTGGTTGGGATGGCTTATCTTGTAAGAAGAATTATGGAAAACTCCTCTCAAGTTGGAATTTTAACAATTATGAGAAGTCATAAAAAGAAAATGAACTTCAAAACTCCGACCGAGAGGATTGAAGAAAAATTTCTTAAAAAAGAATTAGTCTATGATGATTCTATATTGAAGCTTAGACGTAACTTTAAAAATATCTACCCCATTAGAACCTATAGACCCCAACATTTAGAGTATTTCTTAGAGTGTTTTGAGCAAAGAAAGCTTTTGAGTATGGATACAAACCATCAAGGTGAAAAGGTCTTTTCTCCCTCTGATCCAACCATGGTCATCGGAAGTGTCGAGTTAGATTCTAAAGAAAGTGTCGACGCAAAGATTGAAGTCCTTAAAGCGGCAAGCATCGAAGGAAGTTGGGCCGATCTCAAAAATGAAAGGCACGCAGCTTTACTCAAGTTAGCTGATTTACTCCTCATTAATAGAGAGAGTTTCACCAGCCTTATTATTTTTGAAGCTGGTAAAACGATAGAAGAGGCGATCGCTGATGTTGATGAGGCGATCGATTTTATTCTTTTCTACGTGAGAACCTACTTTGATATAAAGATTCATCACGGAGATTATTCACCAAGAGGTGTAATCGGTGTTGTTGCCCCTTGGAACTTTCCGCTGGCGATACCTGTGGGGATGAGTGTGGCCGCTCTTGTTACTGGGAATACCGTTTTATTAAAACCAGCTGAGCAGACCCCTTTAATTGTGAAGAAATTCTATGACCTTGCTCTTGAAGCTGGGATCAGTGAAGATGTCTTCAAGCTCGCTTTTGGTCACGGAGATATCGGTGCCCATATCACAAACCATAAAGACATCGATGGTGTCGTTTTCACGGGATCTAAAGCCGTTGGTACTGAAATTTATAAGACTATAAAATCGAAAACAAAAGAAGGTATTAGCCGAATGGCAATTACTGAGATGGGTGGTAAAAACGCAGTCATCGTGACAAATAACTGTGAGCTTGATGAAACAGTTTCTGGACTTATCTATGCGTGTTTTGCTCACGCTGGCCAAAAATGTTCAGCGGCTTCAAGAATTATTATCGATGCAAAAGTGAAAGATGCTTTTATTCAACGCTTTGTTCATGCAGTAAGAGATATTACTGTCGGAAAGAGTGATAACTTCGATACATTTATCAATCCTCTTATTGGTGCGGAAGATAAAGAGAGACTGATTGAACTCAATAAAAAAGCCGCTGAAGAGGTTGAGAAGTTCGGTGGCGTTGTTCATGTAGACTTATCTCAAGGAGACTACCCAGGTCATTGTGTGGGACCGTCAGTGTATGAAGTGAGTGCTCTTCGATCTATGGATAAGGACAGTATCGCTCAAACTGAAATTTTTGGTCCGCTTATTCATATTATTCCTTTTGATGATTTAGATGAAGCTGTGACTATCTTTAATTCTACTCAATACGCTCTAACGGGTGGGATTTTTTGTCAGTCTCAAGATGATATTGATTATCTCGCTCCAAAACTTGAGTGTGGAAACATCTATATCAATAGACCAAATACAGGGGCGCGAGTTGCCATTGAGCCATTTGGAGGCTTTAAAATGAGTGGAACTGGACCAAAAGCTGGTGGAGAAGATTATCTCTACAGCTTTATGACCGTTGACTCCGAAAAGAAGCTAGATGACCTTGTGCTCGATAATGAACTCGTTGATGATTTTGCCCTTGCTAGCGAATCAAAACTCACGCAAAGAAAAAGAATTGATAACCTCATTGAGTTAATTGATAGACTCATCAATAGATACGAATATTTCTTTAAGGGAATTGATTATCATCAAAAGGATGATCTCATCAGTCTGATGGAGTATTTAAAAGACGATACAAACCTTCTCGAAAAAAGAGAATTTCCCAACAGAGATATTCCCGGTCAGATTAGTTTTGACAAACGTGACCTCAAACTCGGCCACGGTCTGTTCATAGCAGCAAGTAACGAGATTGATTTTTCTCTTTTAGTCGATATGTTAGTTAATATCGGTGTTGGAAATGCGGTTAATGTCGTTTGCCTTAATAAAGATTGTTATGAAAGCTGGATGCCAATTATTGATTTGGCCTATATTGTAGGATTCTCTCCCTTTAATATCGTCGCTTTTAACCTAAATAAAGAAAAATTAACTGAGACTCTACGGGATTCAAACTTTGAGTTTGTGGTCAGTGAAAACTCTAAAAAGATTATTGATCTTGTTAGTAAGCACCTGTTTGAAGTAGAGAGAGATTTCTTAGTGAAATACATCGTTAGTGGTGAAACTATATTTATGCGCGACTGGGATAGATATGCAAAGGAATACAGTATTGTGCGCTCTTTTGCTATCAACACTATGAGGCATGGTGCTCCTTTAGAGCTAGACCTGTAGAGAGGAAAGAGATGAATATTGGAGTTATAGGTTGTGGAAGTATGGCTTATGCCGTTGTTAAAAACTTATCTCAAAATAAGGATTTAAGCTTCTACACTTATACACCCTCTTTTACTAAAGCTGAAAAGTTAGCGAAAGAAATTGGTGGAAACGCTTTAAGAAGTCTAGATGATTTTCGTGCTCTTGAGATTGATTTCTGGCTTATTGGTTGTAAGCCTCAACAGTTAAGAGATCTGTGCTTGGACTTTAATAAGATCACTGAAAACCCCGTTATTGTCTCCATGTTGGCCGCAACAGATGTCAATATGTTAGAGGAGTCTTTTCAGTCTAAAAGCATCTTTCGAATTATGCCAAACACTCCCATCGGTGTGAACGCCGGGGTAACCTTATCATTTTTTGATAAGGCACTTCCTGAAGATTTAGTAGAAAAATTTAAAAGTATATTTAGCGACTCAGGCCTTATTATTTGTAAGGATGAAAGAGAACTTGATACTCTTACTGTTTTTTCTGGTTGTGGCCCAGCTTACATCTATAACTTTGCGGATACTTTATTTCAAAAGATGAAATCTTTGGGCTTTGAAGAAAAAATGAGTAAAGAGTTACTCGATAATCTTTTTTTAGGATCTGCCAAACTCATGAAAGAATCAAATAAAAGTTACTCTGAACTTCTATCTGAGGTGACCAGTAAAGCTGGAGTTACCATAGAAGCCGTTAAAGAATACAAACGCCATGATTTGCTTTCAATAACTTCTCAGGCGATTGATAAAGCAATTTATCGAACCGAGGAGCTTTCCAAGGAGATTGGGAATTAAGAATCTTAATTTAAGCTTTCGATTAAATCATCTTAAAAGCTTATGTTTAAAATATCCAAATCCAGAATTCTTTGATTTTTGCTGTGACCACGGGCATATTGGCTATTCTTTGATTGAGTCCCAATCCATCGAAAGAGTCAATCTTGTTGATATTGTCGATACCATAACAGAATCTCTCTACTCCTCTAGTTGCGGATATTCCTGAAGGACAAAGTTAACATCCTACTTGAAGACTGTACAAAGATCAAAATTGACAAAAATTTAAGGAAAACGATCTTAATTGCTGGTATCGGAGGTAAGCTAAGTATAAGAATTTTGGAAAACCTTAGACTTCAGTTAAACAAAAATGATATAATAATCTTAAGTGCTCATAATAATTTAGACGAAGTAAGAACAAGTATTGCAAAGCTTAAGTATTTAATTGTCGAGGAGAATTTAATTACTGATAATTCAAAATTTTATGAGGTTCTTGTCCTTTCTCAATTTAAGGGAGAGGAAGTTCTGGCGACAGGAGCTTTTAAAAATAGTGAAAAATCCGTAAAAATTGAATATTATAAAAAGTGTATAAAATTTTATGAAACGAAGTCTAAATATTCAAATGATGAGGTTAGCAGTAGCTACCTCAAAATGTACCAAGACAGGTTGAAAGAGAATAGTTTATGACAACAATTACGCCAAAAATTATTTATGTAGGATCCGATATTGGTTATTGGAAAACTCTTAAATCTAAATTTTCTCAAACTTACGAATCATTATCTTTTGAATTCCTTGATTTGCACAAGAGCAACGATAGAGAGGTTCAACTTCTTATCGGTGATATTCGTGCGAAAAAACCTAAAATTATCTTTATCGACTTTTCACAAAATACAGACCAAATGCTCCACATTGTTAGAGTTTTAGCACGGTTAAATAGAGTACATAAACCTTTTGTTGTTGGGCTTGTTGATCAAAATCAAGATTTTCACCACTCCCAGCGGGCCATTTTAGCCGGAGTAACATGCGTTCATATTAAAAGTATTGAACTCAGCTCCTTAGTTTACAATAGTATCGCTTATAGCTTTCCCGACAAATTAGTGCCTCATGGCTTTGCTACAGCGAAGCTCTCAGATGAGATTCTTGGCAGGATCCCTTGCATGGTCAGTATCCTTTCAAAAGAGGGGATTCGTATTGAGTCGGATTTAAGTCTTAAAATGGGAGACACTTACGCCATCCATACCCATTGGTCTAATAAAGGAATTCTCAAGTCGCTCATGGCCGACTGTGCATCTTCAACTGATGAAGATCTCTATTATAACTTTAAATATTCTCAAGAATTTGGCTTTCAATACGCGACTTTGCCAAATTTTGAAGACGAGTTACCGCCTGAAGAAGTTCAAAAATTAGAACTCGAATATGAAGATCAGGTTCTCGAATCAACAATGATGCTTGAAAAGTGGATTGAGCAAAACCAAGACATCTCGAATCCCAAAAAACTTAAAACTCTGGTTATCGATAAAGAGCTAAGTTTTTACGCTCAAGAGAAGCTTACTGATCAATTTCCATTTGTCCTAAGATGCCAACCATATTTAAAAGAGCCGCTAAAAGAGTTAAAAAAAGTTATGGCCCAGCTCATCGTCTTCAATATGGAGCAAATTGAGGAAGAGGAGTTAGAAGTAAATGCAGATATTGCTTACTCCTATAACGAATTAAAAAATCTACAAACACTTGTCGGACATCTCAAATCTATAGAGGGGTATAATCCCTATATTATCGTTTTTAATAGTGGAACCTATGACTCTAAAAGGCTTATGACTGCTCATTGGGCTATAAAAACATTCTCTCTTTCAAAGAAAAAATGACCACCGACTTGGTGTTAAAAATGTCAGAGATGTTGAAAGAGAAGCTTCTTGTTTCAGCTGTAGAGCACGACGAGGGAACTCTTTTCATCAAAAAAGATCATCCTGCAACCTATGCTGAATTAGAAATTGATATGAAGCTAGTTGCCGTATCTGAAAATGATGTTTATTTTGACACTGAACTAGAACTTCCAGAGCGAACTGTAATTAAAATTAATAAACCGGTGAGTATGTATATTTCAGTAGCCCCTGCTCCAAATCAAGCCGGTATCAAAGCTAATTATTATGCAGTCATTCACACTATAGGTGAAGTCCAAAGAAGTGATTTAAGAAAATTTATCAACTCCGTTTTCTTTAGAGCAAAAGAACTTAAAAAGGCAGAAGAAAAAGCTAGTGTCGAGGACTTAAAAAATCAAGTTGTTCAAAAAAGAGCTGAAGAACAAAAGAAAATGGAAGAGCTGAAAGCGGCTGAAGAGGCAAAAGCGGCTGAAGAAAAAGCACAGAAGGGTAAGAAATGATTTTAAAAATATTAGTTGTTTTGGCCATTATCTTTGGCATAAGGACGATTTTAAAGGCATCAAAAATAATTCAACAAGCTGAACTCAAGAAAAAAGAAGAAGAAAAAGATCCTAATGACGATATCGTTGAAGCTGAATATAAAGTGATTAAAGACTAATGCACTTTACAGAAAAGCCACTTCCTTTTGACGAGTATGAAAAGTATGACATCTCTCAAAACTATCAAGCAGCAGTCTATGAATATCTCAATATAACATCAATCGAAGCCGATAATATCGAATCCGACCTAAACTCTCGAGGCTTAAAAGTTTTTCATTCCAATCTCACACGACAAGACAAAGATAAATTCAACTTAGAAGTTATCGTCGCCAAATCCTCTTATACTTTTTAGTCTACCACTTCTTCACAAGACCAAGCATTGCCCCACCCTGAGTTGGAATAAAGGAGTACTGGGCATCATCATCGGCCAACTTTGAAAGTGCGATTCCAAAAGCCGATCCAATAGTCGCTCCGGCCACCACGTCATGGATATAATGAGCGTTATCGTGAATTCGACTTACACCTGTAACAGTGGCCATCGCATAAGCCGCTGTTCCCCAATACCATTCATGCTCCATGGCAATAACTGAAGCAAACGCGAAAGCCGTCGTGGTATGGCCGGAAGGGAATGATTGTCTATTTTCACTATCGGGTCTTCTTTGGCCAATGACATTTTTTAGAATCATCGTGGTGAGCCCACTATAAAATGTGGCCTTGGCCATGAGTTTAATTCTTCTTAATGAGCGAGTCTCATCATTGAATTTTCCATAGATATAGGAGCCAGAGATGTACAAGACGTTTGGAATAACCTGTCCAGTTAAGTCTCCAAATTTAGACATATCATAGCTTAGAAGACCTCTTTCTTTTGAGTAGGCTTGAACTTTATCGATGGTAGATTCTTCGGTTAAGACTAAAAGGGTGGTGGCCAATGTTCCATAGGTCAGGACGGCTTTTGATGAGTCGTAGCTCACAGGAGATTTCCATTCATCTACGAAAGTGGAGGCTCCAAACGCGCTAAAACTCAATAAAAAGGCAATAATTTTCATAAGATAAGGGTAATGAATAGCGACCTTTTCGTCAAAACTATAAATGTTTCAAACCTGATGAAATGAAAAAATATTTAAGATATGATGCGAAGCATTATGAAAACAATCTTGATGAGTCTCTATTCTATTTTAACCATTAGCACTGTCGCGCACAGTGATTTCAAAGCTTATAATCCTGAAATAGGAACTAAAAATGGTAAGGACTCTCACGCTGTCATGCCAGGAGATCTTGAAAAGGCGCACTGTCTTTCGAGAGATATCTCTGAACTTACTCTAAGCGATATCTATAATCTGTTAAGAGGTCTAGGCCACAATATCTCAGCTTATATGGCTGATTCTCGTTTTACAGATCAGCATATTAGAGACATTTATAAAGCCATTATGCTCGTTCCTAGATGGCAATATATAGGCTCTAATCTTCTTTCAACCAGTGCAAGTTATCACATAGAAGAACAAAGACAGGGCGTGGCTTCGATGAAAGGAAGCAAGCTGTATATAAATCCCAACCGCTGGATGCTCTTTGATAGTGATATGAGAACATCAATCATTTACCATGAGCTCTCTCATCTTCTTGGTCATAGAGTGGCCGATGTTGACTCTTCAAAGACCTGGGAGAATATCGATGGGGGTTGGAAAGTTAGGTCCACAAGAAGAGACGGAAGTATCTACGAGGGTTCCCCCCTTATCTCAGACAATCTTGTCTCCAATTATGCCATGACAAATCCTGCTGAGGATTTTTCTGAAAGTGTTAGCTCTTACAGAATAAAGCCTGAAGTCCTCAAATCAACGTCACCCAAAAGATACAACTTTATAAAAGAAGTCGTCTTTTTGGGACAAGAGTTTATCGACAATTCGGCCTGCGAAGTTCAGCTTGAAGATCTGATTAATGAAAAAGACATTGAGAACAAGATAACACAAATATTAAAATATAGACCCCATCACTTTCAAAGGGCTTATGACTACACATGGAGAAGAAGACGAGGACAAAATAAAGATCGTCTGCATTACCTGTTCTTAGCAGCATCTATAAAAAGTATTGTTAATTCATTAGGGCAAGGTAAGCACTCAACAGCTGAGGAATATAAGCTTAAAAATTCTATAAGAGTGTATGGGAAATCTTTAAAAACCTTAGAAGATTTAAAAAGATTTCACAACACTCAAAGTTTAGATCTCGTTAGAAAAATTTTGCGCTAGTTATTGCTCGACAGCCTCAGAGCGCCAAAGGAGCAACAATAGGAGCATCTTCGCGTTTGATAACATTTCCATCAAACACTTTATTTCCCGTTAACATTTTTTTATCAAGTGTCTTCATACAATTAGTTATAACTTCTGAAGTTGAAATTCTCACATCGAATTCATCTTCGGCCATCTCAGCGTATTTAGTAAGAGGTTTAGATAACTTCTTACCAAGCTCACTTATCTTCTTAAGACTTTTTGAAAGCTGTGATTCAATACCTTTATCAAGTTTATCTGTTTGATCTTTCAATCTTTTTACATGTCTATCAAGCCTATCCTGACTAAGGGCATACTGTTCATTAAGTTCATTAAGACATTTCTTTCCCTCTCTCATTTTCTTAATAAGATCTTTTTCGCTTTCAACTATCTCTCGGCAAACGAGAGTATCAGTGACGATGGCTTTTTCAGCTTGGAGATTTTCCGTTACATAAACAGATGGGACACAGTTGTCTTTTGAGTAGGTAAACTCTAAAGAAGATCCACCTGCGCAGTCTGCGCAGCTATTTTTTTGAGAAATAGATTTGATTCTGCCTTTGGAGTCTCTTTGAACTTCAAAGGTGTATTCAAGCTCTTCAATCTTCGTATCATTTCTTCTAAAGAGCCTCAAAATAGAGCGCTTTTCAGTCGTGGTTTTAAACTTATAATTTTGTACGGAGTCTGTTTCGTTCGTATCAAAAGAGATGAGCTTTGCGTGGTCTTCGTTGACAATAAGTCTTCCATCTTCACCAATCTCAAAGAGGTTAGGGAGCTCATGACCATCTATCTTGGCTAATTGATACACCTTATTTGTCGTCTCATTACAATATTCATAATCAACATCAGCGTATGAAGCTAAAGACAGGCCCATGACAAGGCCAAAAACTAATTTTTTCATAAACTCTCCTTTTAAATTATACTCCCTATCGGTTGATTGTCCCATTTACTTGAGTGTTTTGGTCTTAAAATGAAACCATAATAACTTCAATAAGGTAGAAAGAAGTCTTAAAAAGCTCTATAAGGCTTTATAAAAATCAGGAGCCATTATGAAATTAACACTTATTCTTTTATTTATCTCAACTCATCTCTATGCCGATTTAAACGGTCTCTATATCAAAAAAAATGGGGGAGTGACCTGTCCTACTGAACTTCAAATAACGATGGATCCCATCCGCCATGACTCTGTCGTTATTGATCTCTATTATGAAAATATGGCCGTCACCAGTTCGACAATTTACTTGGAATCAAGTGTGACGAAGGTTGGTAAAATTACCATAACGAATAAAGTATCCAACAATCATATTCTCACCAAAACACATAAGAGAAAGCTTTTTGGTCTTAAAAAAGAGCTCATCTCTAGAATCGAAATTAAAGAATCATTTTCCCAAGAATTTTTAAGTTATGAAAAAGAACGTGTCGTCGGAGATAGTCATCATGTTCTTATTTGTAGTTACAAAAAAATGTGATTCTTCTAAAAAGTCATAATGCCACTAAAAATTTTGGCTTTTATGCACCATTCACCGCATTAAGAACCCAATATCAGATAGAAATTTATGGCTTTGATTTTGCTTGTTATAACCCACAAGGAGAATCAAATGTACAAGATGATACCACTGGTATTGGGCTTATTTTTCGCGCATATGGCCCAAGGCGCTCAATTTCAACAAACTGCTATAGAATATAACAAAGTCGGTGGAACTTTAGCTGTTGGAGGATACTTTCCAAACTCTCCAAGAGAATATGTTATTCCACTAAATGATGCCGTTGACACAAAAATGAAAAATCTTAGTTGGAGACAATGCATCGTTATTGTCGGTTCGAAAAATAATGGTGTTTTTTATGCAAGAGATATTAGGTCTTGCCAATGAAAGCTCTCATCATACTCTGTCTCATTTCTTTTTCTTCTTTTGCTTCAGACAGATCGAGCTGTCAGTATGATGCTGAAATATCAAATATTGAAAAACTCAATACACTCAATATGATCAACGAAGCTCATGCCGGCGACGGTAGTGACAACTTTACCTATTTAGCGACTTTAAAGCTCACCAATGGAGGCTCTCCTACGGGTTCCAGATCAAGTTGCGATGACACTCCTAAGTCAATTCAAGTGACCTTAGAAGAATCATCAAAAACCAAATATCATATTGGTAAAAAATTTCGCGTTAAAAGCGGAAGTGGAAGCGATAGGGGTGGATACATCTATAGCTATGTTAAAGAAGCTAAATAAGATATTGAAAAGCCCTCTCAAGAGTTTCATTATCCTTGGCAAAACAAAACCTGATAATACTAGACTTTGGTGGTGTTTGATAAAAAGAACTCAACGGAATAGCGGCAAGCTTTTTCTCTTTAATAAGTTCTATACAAAAGTCCATATCCCCCTTGCTACTTAGTTCACTATAATCAACAAGCTGAAAAAAGCTTCCATCACAAGGAAGTATTTTAAAATGAGTTTTTTTAAGTTGAGACTGAAAAAAGTCTCTTTTCGTTTGATAAAAATCTGAAAGGCCCTGAAGTTCTTCGCCCTTATGATCAAGCATATCACTTAACGCCAACTGAGCCGACCCCATAGTTGAAAACGTTATATACTGGTGAATCTTTCGAAACTCTTTTGTTAAAAGATCACAAGCCACACAATAGCCAATCTTCCATCCCGTAACATGAAAGGTCTTACCAAATGAACTAATAGCAAAGGTTCTCTCTCTAAAGCGCTCATCATTAAAAGGGGAGAGATGAGACTTTCCATCAAAAATAATATGCTGATAAACCTCGTCACTGATCATATAGATATTCTTATCCTCTATAAGCTCCCAAAAGCTATCGAGTTCTTCTTTTGTTAAACACTTTCCCGATGGATTATGAGGAGAATTAATAATAATAGCTTTCGTTTTAGAAGTGATGGCGTCTTTAATTTTTTCAAAATCAAAACCAAAGTCTTCTGTTAAGTTGAGACGAACGGGCACACCGCCGTTGAGTTCTATATTTGGCGCATAACTATCGTAGCTTGGATCAAAGATAATAACTTCGTCCCCAGAATTTACGACAGTCGAAATGGCGCAAAAAAGAGCTTCAGTTGCGCCACTGGTGATTGTAATCTCATTTTGAGCATCAAGCTTTTGGCCATAAACTTCTCGGTGAGTATTGGCAACACTTTGAAGAAGCCTTGGCATCCCACTCATAGGAGCGTATTGGTTAAAACCCTCATTTGTATAATGGGTGAGTCGCTCCAGAAGATAAGGAGATGGTGTAAAGTTTGGAAACCCTTGACCTAAGTTTGTCGCCTGAAATTCATTGGACACAGCTGAGATTTCGCTAAAAATAGTGGTCTTCATATGAGGGAATTTACTCTCAAATTGCATCTTTATCCTTGTAATTAATCGCGACTATCTGTAAATTTAGCCTAAAAATGGAGATTCATATTATATGAACAATTTATCTGATTTAATAGCAGTTTGCCACTGGATGAATGAAAAAAATTATTCTCCTGCGACAAGTGGTAACTATTCCTTGAGAATCGATGATTCAAGCCTTTTTGTCTCGGCTTCAGGAGTCGATAAAGGAAAGCTAAAAGAGTCTGATTTTATCAAAATGGATCTTCGCTGGCAATTATGACCACGAAACTCTAAAGCCTTCAGATGAAGCCATGATTCACGCAAAAATCATGGAACTGGTTCCCGAAGCGAATTGTGTTTTGCACTCTCATAGTATAACTGGAACGGCACTGAGTTTGTTTACAAAAGAGAATATCCTCGAATTTAAAGGCTTTGAACTACAAAAAGCTTTTAGCAAAATAAAGTCTCATGAGGAAACGGTACGTTTTCATATTTATGAAAACACTCAGGATATTGATCAATTGGCCGTCGATATTGAAAAAAGCTGGAAAGATGATTTTGAAAAAGTTCCTTGTCTTATTTTACGAGGGCATGGAATCTACGTTTGGGCCGAAACAATCCAACGAGCAAAAAGATTTCTTGAAGGGGCAGAGTTTCTCATGGCCGTAAGAGTTGAACATATAAAAATGGGTTTAAAATGAAAGCATTAATCTTTGATATTGAAGGCACAACGACAGATATAAATTTTGTTCACAATATCCTTTTTCCTTTTGCCAAAAAAAATATTGAAAGTTTTGTGAGAAGTGAACAAGAAAACTTAGCGCCTCTTATTCAAAAAATAAAAGCCGATAATAATATATCAAGCATTGATGAAGTGATAGCGCTTTTAAAAAAATGGATAGACGAGGATAAAAAAGTCAAAGAACTTAAAGATATTCAAGGTCTGATTTGGAAAGAAGGATATCAAAAAGGGGAGTACACCGCTCACCTCTACCCTGACGTCATCCCCGCTTTAAATAAGTGGAAAGATCAAGGTCTCGATCTCTATATCTATTCTTCGGGCAGTATTCAGGCCCAAAAGCTTCTTTTTTCTCATACTGAATCAGGTGATATAACATCTCTTTTTAAAGGTTATTTTGATACAACTTCAGGTCCTAAAAAAGAATCTCAGTCCTACAAGACTATAGCCTCAGATATTGACGTATCTCCACAGATGATTACTTTTTTTACCGACAGTCCTGATGAGGCAAAAGCCGCGTCTGAAGCTGAGCTTAATGTTATTCATGTCAATAGAGATGGCCTGTATGATGATTCAAAATTTAAGATGATAAAAAGCTTTGATAAAGCCGAGGTTACCCATGAGTAAATTAACGATTTTTGATGAGAAAGCAAATAATCTAGATTCGGAAAATTCGGACTCTGAGATTGCTAAAAAGTTAAAGGCCGTTGGCATTGAATTTAGACAATGGACTGCTGACAAAGAAATAACAAAAGAGATGGATCAAGAAGATATTATTTCAGCTTATAAAGTTGAAATCGATAAACTTGTCGAGACTAAAGGCTACAAAGCAATTGATGTCGTCAGTATGTATCCAGATCATCCCGACAAGAAAATGCTGCGTGATAAATTTCTTTCTGAACATACTCATTCTGAAGATGAAGTTCGGTTTTTTGTTCGAGGCTCAGGACTTTTCACGATGCATATTAACGACTCTGTCTACAGTATTTTGTGTAATAAAAACGACCTTATCTCAGTTCCTGCAAACACACCTCATTGGTTTGATATGGGAGAAAATCCTGAATTTACGGCCATAAGAATGTTTAATAATCCTGAAGGTTGGGTCGCCAAATTTACAGGAAGTAAAATCGCCGATATCTTCCCCAAAGTGAAATAAAAAGAGTCATTTAGCACCACACACGACGTCGAGATGAAAGGTTTATTCTCTTCAAATGAGTACGTTTTAAGTGTAGCCTTTTAGCTTAATAACCCTCAAGGAGATCTATGAAGTTAATTATTCTTTTATCCGTATTTTCAACAATGGCGTTTTCAGCATCATCATATTACTCAAACCTTCCAAAGCTTAAGATCGTCAGTAGCTTTCCTGGAGAACCAGAAGAGATTATGGAGATTAAAATTAAAGAACTTGAAGCTAAAAATCAAAATATTTTATCAAAAGACTGTTATCCAGAATTTACTGAGCAAGGGTTTCCACAGTATATTTGTGAGGTTTACTTTAATTAATTTTGAGTGTTAGTTTTCTAACATCCCTTAGTAAAACTTACTCTTGTCCGTGCATCCAATCTTGATTATTGAGATACTTTATCTATTAAAGACTTTATTCTTTTAATATCAGGAGTGTCACTTATGAAGAAACTTTTAGTAGCCTTAATGTCCGTTGGAAGCCTATCAAGCTTTGCCTCAGCCTCACAATTACAAGACAGTATATGTATCGGCTATAAGGTTGAAGAAGAGGGGATTATTATGGGTAAAATACACCATAAAATTGTCTGCCAAACCAAATCTTTTGAAACTGAAGTTCTCTTTAATGCTGGTCTACTTAATAGACGTACCAAAATGGCCGAAATTAACCTTCATAATCTGATGGGACGTAAGAAATACAAAGAAATGATGATATATAAGCCTGGTGACCCAGACGATAAAAGATCAAGTTTCCCAGGTCTAGTTGAAAATTTCCCAACACTGAGGGTCTTTAAGCCTGAATCAAATCAGGCAATACAAGACATTTGTGTCGTTACTAAATCCAAAACAAGAAAAGAAGGTTTCAATCCAGCACGAAATGCATTTAATGCTGTTATTTCATGCAGCGATGGACGCAGCACTGAGTATGTACCAGGAATAACAAATAAGGAACTTACTGAATATCTTGGAGACTATAAATACACGATGAAATTTAAAAGTCCGAAGCCAATGTGGAGTGCTAATGATCAAATGCGTGCTGGCGGAGATGATTATACATTGATATTTGAGAAGTAGACCAAAAGCTGTGATTATAGGAGTATATAACTAAAGATAGTAACGCATCGCACGATAATGTTTCTTATCGTGCGACCCGGAAGATGACATGTATGATTCGAATGGGATCACTCTAGACCCCTTTACTCGACAAAAGAATCACTTAGTAGATATTGGTTTGATTATAGATTATCATTAATTAACTGCAAATTTTCATTTTATACAGTTCTAAGCTAATATAGTATAAAGTTTTGTTATGATTTACTCGATGTTATTATTATTCATACTTCTTTTCTCACCCTCAACATTTGCTAAAAAAGTTTCAATTACGATAGACGATTCAGTAGCTGATGATGGAGCTATATTTACTTCAATCCAAAGGAGCAAAACTATAATAAATGCTCTCAATGAGCAAAAAGTAGGCAAAGTCCTATTTTTCACCATTACAAATAGATTAAAATCGAAGGAAAGTAAAACAATCTTAAAAAGCTACATAGAAAATGGACACTTAATAGGAAATCACACCCATTCACACATGTCTTCAAGTAGAATCCACTTAAAAGATTTTATTTTAGATATTTCAAAAGCTGATAAGATACTGAAGGAACTTAATATCCAGAGTCAATATTTTCGTTTTCCTTATTTAGATAGAGGAAAATCAAAACAGTCTACATCTAGATTTATAACATACTTAAATAAAAGTAATATCATTGACAGTTATGTGACAGTAGTAAGTAATGATTGGTTTTTAGATGAATTAGTTCAAGAGGATTTGCACCTAGGAAATGAAATAGATTTTAACGAATTAAAAAAACTTTACATCTCAGATATAATTTCAAAAATGAAGGAGATTGATAGAGTTTCGAAAAATATAAAACAAAGTGATATTAACCAAGTTCTTTTAATTCATGAAAACGATACTACAGCAATATTCTTAGGAGACTTGATAAAATCTATAAGAAAGGAAGGGTGGGAAATTGTTAATGCCGATCAACCTTATCTGACACAAAACTACCTACAATTCAATAATGATAGTAACAATAAGAATGGAAGAGTATGTTCCTTACTTGAAAAAAAATCATATAATGATAGATGCAAATTTTTGCCTACTAGAAAAGAAATTGAGAACAAATACGAAAAGAATGTACAGCTAGATGAAAAACACTCATTCTCTTTAGAGTATTTTCTGCATAAAATAAAAATTCACATGAGAGAATTTAATAAATACTACTTTAGATGGTAATTACTTAGTTTTCAGTCTCGTCTTTAAACTAAAGGGATAATAAAAGTTTTATTTTGATAGTTTATTAAAGAGCTAGAACTTAAAAAGTTCATTTTCCGTTTAAGATTTTAAGTGGAAGTAACACGAGTTGCATTTACAACACTTGACTAAAGATTGCCGGTAATTTTTGAGTCATGCGTTCTCAGTTAAAATTGTAATTACTACAAAACAGTTTTAACAAAAAGGAGAAACACATGACTCAACAACAGTATCTCATTAATCGGAAACTTAGCATAGTAGACTTTGCTGACACGATGATGAACATTTCAAAAGCTTGCAAACAAATGGGTGTGAGCAGACAACATTACTACGACATTAAAACAGCGATTAAAGAAGAAGGCCTTGAAGGACTTACTCAGAAGACTAGACGAGGCCCGAGAATGGCCAATCGCTGTGCCCCAGAAACAGAGAAATCGATCCTAGACTATGCCCTAGAAAATCCTACTCATGGACAAGTAAGAGTTTCTAACGAGCTTAAAAGAGCCGGTATCTTGATTAGTCCAGGTGGCGTGAGAAGTGTATGGCTTCGTCATCAAATCGAGAACAAAAAACTCCGCCTTAAAAGACTTGAAGAGTGGTCTAAAAACGAGAAGAACATTTTGACAGAATCTCAAGTTAAAGCATTAGAAGATCAAAAGCTCGAGAAAGAGGCACATGGAGAAATTGAAACACACCACAGTGGGTTCCTTTTTGCTCAAGACACCTACTACGTAGGGTACATCAAAGGTGTTGGAAAAATTTATCAGCAAACGGGAATCGATACTTATTCAAATGTCGGCTTTGCAAAACTCTATCTTGATAAAACCCAAACAGTCGCAGCGGACTTTCTTAACAGTAAAGTTCTTCCATTCTTTGATGAGCATGCGATCTCAGTTGTGAGAGTTTTAACAGACAACGGTCGAGAGTACTGTGGAGTAAAAACACAACACCACTATCAGCTTTTTCTTCACCTTAACGATATTGAACACAGTAGAACCAAGGTGAGACATCCCCAAACAAATGGAGCCGTAGAGAAGCTGAATCAAACGATTCAGGCTGAATTTTATAGTGTTGCTTTTAGAAAGACCCTCTATAAAAGCCTAGATCAAATGCAGAAAGACTTAGACGATTTCATGAAGATCTATAACTTTGAAAGAACGAATCAAGGAAAGAGGTGCAAAGGGAGAACTCCTTATGAAACTTTTACCGAAGGAGTTCTAAAGTATGGAGAGATGGTTTACGATAACAAAAGTACAGGTGATGAGATCTCTGTACAATAAAAATTAGCTTTGACTGAGAGCGTTTTGTAAACGCAAGTCGTGACTACTGCATTTTAAGTTCTAGCTTTTGTGTGTATTTTTTTAACTTACTGGCCTTCAACAAGGACATCGGAGCTATATGTCGCAAAGTATATTGGTAGTTTTCTTCTTCTAATCTCTTTCCCATTTGACTTGTAAACTATGTATACATCTGCATCCAAGTTAACATCTGCACAGCTACTTACGCGGCCAGAATTAGCATTTGATAAAAGATATTCGTTTTGTGCAAAAAAATGAATCTCTTTTACAGGAGCGTCATCAGGGTCGTCTGCTGGCACATCAACTGTTGATAACGAACAACCTCCGAGGAGATAATTGAGAGAGCCAGTTGATGGAGCAATATAGTTTAACACAACTGGTTCATTAGATGCACCGGATTCTGAGTATGGAATATAACTAAATGTCCAATTTCCCTCAAAGCTAGTTTGAACCAATCTTTGACTATCATTATTTGTTATAATTCCCTTCAGATCTTCTATAAATTTGCCATCAAAAGTATATTCTCTGTCCTCTGGAAGAGAAGTGTCCCACTCTCTACCTCCTGGTATATAAATACTTCCCTCTCCTTCTGTCTTAACCGTAATATCGGTAAAAAGACCTACGCCCAACTTGGTTCCTTCATCAACTGATCCTATTAGTGGGAAACCACTAGAGAGCTCCCTATGATGAACTCTAATCCGCATAGATGATGATGTATTAGATAAGTATTCAACATTTGTGATAGTGTCTTCCAATTTTAAGGAAGCATCTATAAATACTGGCTCTTCCTCGAGAACAAAAACTTGAGCGTTAAATGACTTCTTTACAACAATTTCTTGGTAACCGTTACCACTAAGAGTATACCTAACCTCTTGCCCGCCATTGTCAAAGTCTTGATAAATAAAATCGAGTCCGGCGCCGAGAGAGTTAAAAGTTATGCCAACTGTCATATTCAAAACACTGTCGTTAAAAACCTCAACATTTTCAATTGGATTTACAACATTCATAAAATCATATTCAAGCTCATACATATCAAAATCGTATTCGAATTTTAGCCTAAGAACGTCACGATTATTAACATTTAAATCAATTGCTCCTAAATTAAATGGCTCGGCTTCTTCATAAATTCCGCTCCCGTTATCGACTTGAAAGGTAGTCAATTTTGAAAGATCAATAAGTTCACCAGCCCTATTCTCATCTGGTGCAAAAACAATTTTTAATCTTTGCGCAAGAGTTCCATTATTATTGATTTGTTCAATAGGCTCAATAACTAATTTAGGAGGTGCTATCTTTCTAGCTAAAGCTTCAAACTTATCAGAAAAGATAGACGCCATTGATCTGTAGTTATCTTCACCATCAAGTTTTCCATTAACGTCTTTGGCTGTATATATATTTAAAAAACTATGACCCTGGACTAAGTCAGGTGAGTTCCTAATTATAGAACCAAAAATAGAAAGCACAGGTATGTTTTCGAATAGTCCCGTTCCCCTCCCTTTGTTTATAATTGAAACTCGATCATATTCAATATTAGGTGGATTAATTGCAAAACCAAGAGTCTCTAAAGCTCCTATAATATTATCTTGCTTGCCAGTCATGTGGTCACCAAAGCTTTTTGTTTTGGCAGCAACTGTAGCCGCCGCACTACCAACTTGAAGATTCGCCAATCTTTTTAAAAAAGGTATATTGGCTTCATCGGAAGCAAACTCTTGATAATAATCATTAGCAAATAAATTTCCTTGAGAATGACTAATTAAGACAGTCCTTTTTTTTTCATCTATAATTATTTGATCTAATTTATTTGAAATTTTTAAATTAGTCGTACTTTCTCTTGATGCCCCTTTTCTGACAAAATCAGCTATTAAGTCTTCAGTTAAAGATTCATAACTTGAGATTAAATTGGGATCAAAGTTATTAGAATTAGGATCAGAACCCGGCAAGCGTGGCAAAAAAGTCTCTATAAAATCTTTTTTATCGAAAATCCATTTCGCTACCATCTCATAACTAAAGGTTTCAGGGGATCTTTCTCTATACTTCTGAGCAAATGTTTCAATTAGATCTAGCAAAAGACCGTCTTTCTGATTATAAGCTACCTGTGGGCAAAACTTCATACCGTCCTCACCATAAAGTTTCTTGCTAAAGTTACCTTCTATAGCTGTTCTAAAAACTCTATCGGCGTTGGCTTGCGACTGTTCAGTACTGTTCATAATACCGTTAAGGTATATAAATGACATCACTTCGTCATCTTCGCAAACTGCTGAGTAGCCATTGAAAGGAATAATAAATACAAATGACATTAAAATTATTAATTTATTCAATTAAATCTCCTCAGTAACATCGAAGTTACAACCTTTTACTCTGTCTTCATAAGTATGATAATATCGAAGCAATGATCCATTTAAAGTTTTAGTTGCATCCTTGTACTTGCTGTCTCGATCCGATGTATTAAATACATTTTCGACTAAAGACTTACTATACTCACTAGCCTCTATTTTATAAGTAAATGCTCTAAAGCATCTTGTACCTAGCATTAACTCTTGCACGAATTCTCTTTTTCTTTTTTGGCTTAAACCTTGTCGCATAATTTTTTGAGCAGCAAAAGCGTATTGCCTTGCTGCGTTCCGAAAGTTTGCCGTTTTATATTCTCTATTTATAAATCTTTCTACATCGTCTCGTATTCCATTCTCATTTGAGTCAACTCCTAACAATGTAGCATCCTTCTCGAAAAATCCAGGAGCAGGTGGTTCAAGAGCACCATCAACGATTAGTCTCTCTTGAGTACATGAAACGAACGTTATTAATGTCAGTAACTTAATTACAATATTCACTATATTTATCCTTGTTTGTTTCTATCGCAAAAACTTGACCTGAGAAAGCGACTTGGCTTCTTGCCCATGCGTGAAGCCTATCTCTAGAGTTATACATTTTTACTTTAAGCTTCTTTTCTAAGTTTGAAAGTTCTTCTTCATCAAACCTGCTCTTCAAGCAGTATCGATAATCAATAACCTCGTAACCACTTGTTACTAATTCTTCATCGCTACCCTCTAATCCATTTTGCATTTTCTTGATATACTCTAATAAGGTATTGCGCTTATTGAGATCGAGATTTCTTGTTTGTAAAAATACTTCAAGATCATCCCTAACACCATCGTTATCAGCATCAATACCAGCAATTGTTCGCTTACCTTCCTCACCTGGATCAACTGGTATAACTTCACCATCGGGGAGTGTTTGAAAAACAACAAAAGAGAATACAAATGGCTCTGATTCTTTATTGAACTGATCTTTGATATTATAAGTAATCGTCCATTCTCCACTTTTCGAGAGACTAATATTCTGAACACTATCGATGTAATCGAATGATAAAGTCGAACCATCAGTATGGATAGCTCTAAATTGATGAGTTATATCAAACGATGGCTCTGAGCTATCAGAACTAACTCTTATCAAAAAAAGATCCTCGGAGTCTCTCTCATAGCTTATTGCAGCTGTCGGAACGAAATCTCCCCAGTCAATAAAGTGTGAAAAGCTATAAGGCTCCGAAGTATTTCCGTCATTGTCGGCCGCTACAACTGTGAAATTATAAGTTCCTTTCTTTGGAAATCTAAATTCTTTTGCTATATCGCTAAAATCAACATTTAGGGCTTGAATTTGTGTACCATCCTCATGCTCGGCTTTTGTATAGCTATAGCTAACAACCTCACCAAACTTATCTTCGAATCCAGTGTAGATATATTGAATTCTTGGATCGTGACCACTGATATCAATGGCGTTGAAGATTGCGACAGGGGTAAAGCCCTCTTTTGTCCAAGTATTCTCTTCAGTTATTTTTAAAACATCCGATTTGTTTCCATCTTCGTCGATACCATAGAATTCATATGTCCAAAGTCCTGGTTTAGTAAGTTCTACCCCACTATCTCTTACAGATGAGTCTTGGAATAGCGCTAATGATTCTCCATCTTCATGAGTTACTGAATATACAAACTGTGTTATTGGTTTACTTGAATTGAAGAATGCTCCAAAATATTTAATGTTTGAGAAATTTTCATCTGTGGCGAGATAGTAGTCAACCAGTTTTGGTGATATTCTGTCACCATCGAATCTAATATCCACAACGTCTCCGAGAGCAAATTGGTCTGTGGAGTCAAAAGCTCTTACTGTTAATCTATAGTCTTTATTAGCCTCAGGAACAGCAATTGTATAATTGTCCTCAGTTGTATAGTGGTCAATGAATATCTCAACTCCATTTTCTGGACTAAAAGAATACAAAACATATCTAAATAGCGATGCCTTACCATCTTCAAAGTCAGAACTAGCACTTGCATCAATGAGAAAATGTCCATTAAAACCTTCCACTTGAGTGACGTTAAAGAGCGTTATCGGTGTTGCATTACTTATTTGAACGACACGCTTCTCACTCAAAGACTTATTGCCGGCACTATCTTCAATTTCAACTTGAATTTCGAATGTTCCAGATTCTTGAAAAGCGACATTTTCACCAGAGTATTCAGAGGTAAATCTGTTTATTTCAAGACCGTCTTTTAGTGATATATAAGTGAAGCTTACAATGTCCCCTGCGTCGGAAGTCGATCCTGATGCATCAACACTAACAAAGCCACGGCTTTGATCATGTTGAACCTGTATGTCTGCAAGGATATTTATTAATTTTTCTTTTTTCTCAAAAACTCCATAACCGTAAGTTGAGTAAAGTTTTGATTTTTTCTTACTCTTTTTATTTTTCTCATTTTTTTCATAAATAAATTTGAAATAAGCTTTATACTCACCTACAGGAAGAGAAGAAATATCAATTACAGCAACTATATCCTCCCCCTCTACAATAGTCTCAACGGTGTATGTCTGGGAAAATATACCTCCAAGTTTGTAGTATATCTTTCTTACCAGGTACCTATCCTTCTTGCTATCAAGCCTCAATTTTAATTCATTTTCGTTACTTGATTCAAGTTCAGTAACTTGAATCTTGCCGAACAGTTTATTCACTAACTTCTTTAGAAAACTCTTCTTCTCCTCTAGATATGTTCTTTTAACAAATCTAGACTGATCAGCATAAATATAGTGACTAATTTTCTTTCCTCTTTTAAGCATAGTCATGTCATCAAATTTTTTTGCTTTTTTATTAGAAGCACGGGTCTTTTGACCACTATACTTCATCATATTTTTTTTCTTATATTTTTTTATCATTTCGCTCTTGTAAGATGGGCTTTTATATTTTGAAGATTGGCTGAGAGCCAAAAGTGAAAATAATGATAAAAATAAAACAATGACTAGTTTCATATGAACCTCAAAAAGATAGTTGATTGGTTGGATACAGTATCGGACAGAACAAGAAGTAATTTATGTAAGATTTCTTAATGCCATGTAGAAAAGTTCTTAACACCCTTAAACAGGGACTAACCATCGTAAATTAATTTAAATTAAGGATGGGAAAAAATTTAAAGATCCAGATATTCGACAAAAATAAGTGGCGATTTCTGCTTTGATCAGTGATCATTTGTTATATTAAGAGTAAGTAATGAGATATTCACGAGGGGTCTTTAAGGGGACCGACAAGTAAAAAAGGTGTTCAACCTTGTTCATACTTATTCAACTGTACGACCAACGCTTACCCCCTCTCAGATGGGATAGACGTTGGTTAAGACTAATAAATGATTGATATCGTAGGTATTCTTAAGTTATTAAAAAGTATGTGTTGGCTCATTGTTTCTTATCGTGCGCATTCATTCTTATAGTACTGGAGCCTCTAACTCACATTCTGCCGTTATAGTTCCGCCCCAGTGATCTTCAACCCAAGTAAGAATGAAAACTCCAGTAAAAGAATTTGCACCCGTTAAAAGGGCCTCGTGTGGAACTATAAAATCCACCTTACCAAAAAACTCTCTCGATATACTTGGAAACTTTGCATATCCCTTATAGACTCTTGGATTGTATTTTTTGTAATTTTCAATGGAATCAACAGAAACATTCTGGTCAGTCCAAGCATCTTCGATAAAAAACTGAAATGATCCACGATCTAAAACGTAATTATTCTCGCCATTAACTGTTATCTTTGACTTTAACTTGAGGTTTGCTGACCCAAGATCTGTATAGGCTTCGTCAGAGACACATTCAATATCGTATGTCGTTGATCCGAAAGATAATGATGAGATAAATAAAAGAATAAGCCCTATTGAATTTTTCATACTTTGCTCCGTTATATTTATTTGCAACTTCTAAGCTCTAAATCAAGATTGATTCCAAGCTCGTCAGTGTAGTTATAGTTAATAGCCACGGCTAAGGCCAAGGCAGTATTCTCAATCGAGATAAAGTTCCCTTCTAGTTCATATCCATCTTCATCATAAGTTGGAAAAGGGATACCCTGAGAATCTGAGATCCCAGAATTCTCTGCCATTTTGACTAAGATTGATTTAATATGAGAAGTCTTTCCGTAAAAGCAAGCCGATAAAAGGTTATTATAAGTATCATCAAATTCTTCAAGACCAAGTGCCGTTTCTGATGTCACATAGAGAACCTTAACCTTACCATATTTGTTTTGTGTAATCTTTATTCCCGTCTCAGCTAGAGCGCTCGTGCTTACTGATAAAAGAAATATTAAAAATAAAAATCTCATATTGATCCTTTGAAGTTTTTTTGCACTTTAGTCGAATGCTCTTAGTAGATCCATATTAATAATAAAATATTGGTTATCTAATTTTTCTCATTTATAAGCTATTGAGAACACCCATTCTATGAGTGCTCATCATTCTATCCATTGAAATAAGATCTTTTATCTGTTTTTTCCAAAGCTTGGACTCGATTCCACGACCATATTTGAGTGTCTCAAATGCCGTTACATCCCAAGATCCAGGATTGCTTTTAGCTGTGTAGTCAATACCGTAAATTCTAAAAGGCTCATAAGGAGGCGTAAATTGAAGCCTTACATAGTCTGAGAGCTTGAGAACAGCGGGCTCCCCTAGATCAAAGTCAAACACATATCCATCAGCGACTAAAACCATGTGAAAATATCCAATCATAACTCTATCATTTGGATTGGTGCGAGAGTAAAAGGCACTTGTCTCTAAAAAACCACCACCGACAATCTTGGCGACGTATGAGTTGCTTAGATCAATACCGTTTTGATGAGCAACTTTGACAAATTTTTCGATATTTCGGCCACAGAACCTAGGCGTATAGAATGAATTATAATTTTTTGTGAAGAGTTTTTCCAAGCTTTCAATATCTGCAGCAATACTTGAAAACGAAATCAATAATAGGGCAATTACCCCTAACCTTTTAATCATATCTTTCCCCAGTGTTAAGGCGACAACCTACACCGAAGGTAAGACAAATAAAAGGGGATATACCTAAATTTTCACACCTTTAACTACTCAATTGCTTCTAATTCCTTATCCGTGAGATTGAGTGAGAGGCCATTTTTAAAGGATTCAAGCTCTTTTTTAGTCTTTCTAGTCGCTTCAAGCTCCAAAGCCACGGCTTGCCTCACCTTTGAGCCACTTGCAATAAGGTCATCTATGAAGTCCTCATTGGCAATTATAAACCTACCAGTGATACCTCTAAGTGATCTTGCCTCAATAATTTGACTTTGATCTTTGTCAGAAAAGCCCTCTAATCTAGAGATAAGATCCTCTAGCTCAAATACTTCTAGTCGTCTTTGCGTCCAAATTAATAGAAAATGATTTAATTTAACTCCATTGCTAGCGTTAATCTTAGCAATTGTATTTAAATCTTCAGAACTTTCAGAAATTTCGATAAACCTCTTTATTTTATGCTTATCTTCGATGGACTGAAAAATTTCATTTCTATTTTTAATATCAGCAAAACTTACAAGCGATCCTAAAGCAAAATAATTTTCAATTGGATTAACTCCGGACTCTACATTTTTAAAAGCTGTACCTAGCGTAGAAACTGAAGGAATAAAAAGAATTACTGATCCGATGATAGAAATAAGCTTACGAGTCCGTGTTCGAAAAAGAACAAAGTGTGTCGAATAAACGTAAACTAAAAATAAAAAAGACATGATAATTAAAAATGCTTCTACGGCCAAAGGAGATTCAATAATGACTCCCCCCATGTAAATACCGAAAAGAAACAAAGTTATATAGAGAAGATTCTTTTTAAAAGAATTTTTCTTTCTTGCTCTCAGTTGATGATTCTTATTTAGTGCACCCATCGATAGACCTAAAAAGTTGGCCGATGCCCATGTTCCAAGGAATAGAAGGAGGCTATTATCGGGTAAAAATGAATCGACTGATGTATCGTCCTTTGCAAAAGTTGAGAGGGTATAATAATAAATGATGAAAGGAAGTGCTGTTAGCACGATCCTAACAATAAGTTCTAAGTGATAGTAGATGACAAGCTGAGTTCGATTTCTCGAAGAGTTAATCATCCAGCTTATATTTTTTACAAAGACGTTCGTTTTATTATTCAAATAAATTGGAGAAATCAGAAGAAAACCGAAAAAGACAAAAAGGATGACTTCGGAAAAACTACCCCTTAAAGAGGAGATACCAATTGCATTAATGGAGAGCACAAGGAAAAGATGGAGAGCAAAATAGACACTCCACAATTTAAGAAAAGGCGTCAAAAACACTTTTATGAGTTTCATCATTACTGCACCTCTTCTTCAGAGAAGTAATAGACAAAGACATCCTCTAAAGTGACTCCCCTTCTATCAATGATATCCTCTTCCAAACTCTCTCGAGAAACCTTATCTTTAGAAACGATATACGAGACTGAAAGATCTGAATTAACACCTGACCAGATCAAATCCTTGGATTCGAAGAAATCACTTGTAGAGTCTTTAACTTTTCTAACTTTTATAAAGTCGTATTCCAAATTTGCAACATCAATATTAAGTTCAATTTTTGAGTTTTTTAAAATCACAAGTTGGTCTGTGTAGAACTCAAGTTCATTAATAATATTGGTCGTCATTATAACGGTATTGCCTTTTTGCACAAACTTTTTGAGTTCATCTAAAAAGAACTTCCTTCCGTGAACATCAATGACTGAAGTAATCTCATCGAGCAAAAGAAGCTTGGCCCCCATACTCATATTGATCATCAGAGCAATTTGCATCTTTTGACCTCTAGAGTACATCTCAAAGCTATTTTCTAAAGAGATCTTTCTTTTCTTACAAAGAAACTCAAAATACTCTTGATCCCAGTTGTCAAAAAGAGTTGAAATTTTAGAGATAAAATCCCCGATAGAATCTTGCCCCACATAATTTAGTTTTTCGTGAACAAAACCTATTTCGCCAGTCTTAGAAAATCCCATTTTTGAAAGATCCTCTCCCTGATAGGAAACGGAGCCATCGTTGGAGAGTTCCTCACCGGAGATTAATCTCATCAAAGTAGACTTACCGGAGCCATTTTTTCCAAGAAGGGTAATAAACTTTCCCTCCTCGAATGAAAGAGAAATATCGTCAAGAACCATGAGGCCATTGTACTTTTTGGATAGATTATTAACTTTTAGCATGACTTATTATAACCACGATTCATCGAATCTGTGAAAAAACTGCATATAGGAAAATATTGATAAGAATTGAGCCCAAAAAGATTGGCACAAGGTTAATAAGGACTAAGACTTGATTGGACTTCATTATTGATGATCGATGCATCATCGCGGGCTTCCAGCACTGACTGTTTACCTTTTTTAGCTTTAAAAACAAGATTAGAGATCTGCTCGTCATTTAAAAAAGCGTTGTAGCGAACACCAATTTTTTCCCATTTGAACTTACCATCCCCAAGTGAATCACCAGAGGCAATAAACTTATTTGAGCGATAAAAATCCAGTGGAATCGTTTTTTTAGTACATTCAGAAGATGCTTTAATCTTACCTGTCTTGTAGTAAATACCGACAGACTCTTCACATACTGAAAAAGCCTCATCTCTAACTTCACTAATTTCTTCCAATTGATTGTGGCCAAAAAGATGATTTAAAGCATCGAACTCAAACAGATTCGTTTTAAGGTGTGAGTTAACAAAAATTGAGACTCGAGAAACTTCTTGAGTAAAGCGAATAGTTCCATCAACAACATACTTCACAGTATGAGGACTCAATTTTACTTGATAATTTTGCAAGGTACTCTTTCCACTTACCTGATGATCAAAAAGCTTAGAGTATTTATTTTTTCTAGCAGACTTTACGGCCAATTCAAAATCAGAGACTCTATTTTCTATAGATGTATCTATCGAGAAAAGCTGTTCATTGAGTTCTAATTTTTGCTCATCAAAGAGCTCCTCAGGTTTAGTGGCTTCATTGAGTCTATTGCGAAGGCTTGTTTGGCTTTGAGATTTAAAGGTGACAACGACCTTCTCTTTGGCAGAACAACTAACAAGACCTGTAAAATTATGAACAATATAAGACTGGTTTCTATCAATGGCAAATTCACCAATCTTGCAATTAATTGGATATTTCGACAGACTATAGGACTGGATCTTTACCGTAGAATCATAGACTTTTTTAGAGGCAGTATATTTGTTATCTTCATCCAAAATAAGAAAGCCATTTACTGGAGAAGACTCTACACTATAGTCGATAAGGTCTTTACTGGGATTAGTTAAAAAGCTTTTAAAAAGGACTTCAGTCGCTCTTTTGTCGACTTTTGTTTCAACAACTTCATATTTTTTAATCGTGTACTTTACTCTTATTTCCATGGATCCATAATCTAGAAAGTTATTGTAACGACAATAGATGGCCCTAAATTCTCCAGCATTTTTAGCAGTCAACGTGAAACTCTTTTGTGCACTTGCCACTCCGTAGAAGCCAACTTTGCACAAGGTCCCAATCGGTGACTCTATGATATCGACTGTCATCTCAGACTTACTAAGAGGATAAGCAATTGGTTGGAAATATGAGTAATTGGGGCCATAAAAAAGATCAATATTTCTAAAATTTGAATATATATCTTTGGGAAGGACCTTTATTTTCTTTACTTTAGGGGCTTGAGCACAGGAGAAAATAATAAAAACACAGAGGAGCTTAAGTAACATTTTTAATTAGGTCCTTTTTTCTCTAATACTGCATCTGACTCTTTCGAATTACCCAATAAAGAATCAATAAAGTTTAAATCAACCTGTAAGTTTGTATTTTCTGTCGACTGAGAAGCGCCTTGGTCATCAAAGTAAGTTTCATATTTATCAACAAATTCATCATTTCCTTGATCAAGTTCTATTTGTCTTTGGTAGGATAAAGTTGTCTCAACTTTATCATCTCCACTGCCAATAGTAGCGCCAAGATAAGAAGTTAAAATATTATTGTATTGTAAAAGAGTTTCAAGTTTTTCTTTTTCTTTTTCCATATTGACGACATTAGACTTTGCAACATCAGCAAGAGCCTCTGCTTTTGCTGTTGCCTTAGCTTCATCAGTCGGTGCCCCCTTCCCAGCATCCCTCGTTTTATTATATTTATCCATCATCGACTTTTTCAATGATGCTCTTTGAGATTTATATTGATCCTCGATTAATTTTGCCAACTCTTCGGGTTCCAAATCTCCATATTTTGCATCTAAACCTTGCTCTTTTAGAAATTCAAGTAAACCTTCTTTGTCATTTTTCTCTTTGAGTTGATTAACTCTTTCTAAATAAGCGGATGTTTCAGCTTCCATTTCTGCTCTAATGGATAAGGATTTTTCTTCGTCTAGTTCATTTTTTACAAGAACTTCACAATCTTTGTTTGAGCTATCAAATTCTCCACCAACAAAACATTCATCTTTTAGTTTTTGCAGCTCAGCTTCATCGACAAATTTAACGTCTTTAAATTCAGCAGAGGCAATGGTGGTAATATCTTCTATGGATTTTTCGCCTTTACCACCATTATATGTTTTTGAAAAAGTACTTGTTATGGCAAAACCTTTATCTCCAACTTTACTGGAATCATTTAATTTATCTATCTCTCCTAGAGCACCAATAACTTTTCGGTATTCTTTAAGTCTATCGACAAGTCCACAAGCCTTTATTCCCGCAGCTTCGTCACCATCTGTTGGGAGTGGGGTTATTTGACTTGTATACGTTACGTTCATACCAAGTTCAGTACAATAGTCCAAAGCCTCTTTTTTAGAAGTTGTAGTATAGACATTTCTACATCTATAAACTTCACACATGTTTCTCACGACGTGCTGAGTACAAAAAGAGATTTTTGATTTCATATAATCTGGACCAATATCAAATTCGAAGTCTTTAAAAGCTGAAACTATTGAAGAGCTTCTCACTTTTTTGTCTTCATACTTACATTCACCAGAGTCTTCTTTCATTTCGTCACAAAGCTCAAATTCAGTGGCTTTCTCCTTCCAAAATGAACTGTCTGTTGAAACTTGAGTTGGCTTAACAGTACTCCAATCTATAGTCTCGTATTTTTTACTATTTAATTTTGAAACTTCAACTGCACCTGTGATAGACGCTGTATCTTGTACTTTTCCCGCCTCTTTTATCGCAATAGCTTGGGTTGAGCCAAAATCACCATCAGGACCTGCAATAGGTACACCAACAGGTGTAACTAGGTATCCTGGCTCTCCCTTGTATCCAAAATTGGAAAGGCAGTAATTAGTGGTTTCTAAAAGAATATTTTTACCTATTTGTGATCTATAAATTTTTGCGTAAACTGCGTGATCAACAAATTTCATATCTCTAATTGAAATTTCTTTCACGCCGTTTTTTGGTGCGCCTCTAAGAGCATTACTCATTCTTTCAGACAAATATTCTCTAATCGTTTTGGCACTTTTAGAGGCTTTGGTATCATAAGAGCCAAGTTTAATTTTATCTGCAATCTTTTCCAGATCTTCTTCTTTGAAATTCTTTATAGCTTTGTTAATACAATCTTCAGCACCATTAATATCGTCTTTAAATTCGGATTTACAACTTTTTAAAAGTTCATTACCTTCAACAATCTGGTCTTCATTTCTTTTCTCGTAAATTGCGGATACAGCAAGATCTACTTCTTCCTTAGCTTCATCTTTTTTAGGTGCAGCAACAACTGAGACAGTTAATATGAATAAGAGTATTAGCTTCATCATTTCATTATACCTAGTCCAACTAAAGAGAGATTTTTAATTGGTAACACAACTGTTATTTCAATACCTTATCGGCTTTTCCAGCAAGAATCTTTATGAGTATAAGTGCCAATAATAACAGGGGTATAGCGGCGTAAAGGGCGATGCCTTTGGTTGTGAGAAAAGGCATGGATAAAAGCAGACCAATTTCAATTGGAGCGAGCATGAGATAGGTGAAAGCAAATTGTTCAAGAATTCCCATATTATCTTGTTTCTTAATCATCTTAACTAAGGCCAAACCAAAGACGAGTCCACCAACTGACCACCCCCAGGTAAAAACCGCTTTAGTAAATGAATCTTCTTCAAAAACCCGCATACCTAGGCATCTAAAGTAGATAATACAAAGAGATAGTCCAACGAGTGACATAATAACAAGAGGCCAGATATAGAGTTCAACGACAAAGATCTTAATCCCTGCTATTCCAATGAGCACAAGAAAGTCTGTTGAAAAGTTTGTGGTTTTCTCAAGAGTGAGGGCATGAATTTTTATTTTTGGTCTAACGAATCTAATCGCCGCAGAGACTGCAACTGTTACAGCAAAGATTGGGATCTCAAAGCGCAAAAGATTTGAGAAAAAAGGCTTTAAGAAAAAAGCCACAATAATCGCTGCAGTTAAAACAATAAAGGTTTTAGGATTTATATAAAAAGGTTTTTTATTTTCGATTTGGACATCAAAATTAATGTTTTCAAGGTACCCTTTTCGTCTTCCCCAGTAGATCCACGCAACGCCACCGACTAGTGAGAAAAGAGCACCAACGGTGGCCATTGTCATCGTTAGGGTCAAGGCTTCTTGAAAGCCCATCTTGCCCAGGATATCCCCCACTACTGCAGCTGACCCATGGCCTCCGGCAAAACCAGCAGGCAACACAACAGAAAACTGATCAGTAAGAAAGGGAAAGAGACCCTTTAGCACTAAGATCACTATAACCAGAGATATCCCCCACTGGGAGACGTATTGCAAAGCTGAATACTGCCAAAGAGTTTTTACTTTACTAAAAAATGATTTATCTACGGAAGAAATGGATAGAGGAAAACTTCCAAAGATATAAGCGAGAAGGATATCAATATAAAAAGAGAAATGGCTTGAAAGCTTATAAAAACCCAAGACTTCAGTTGAGCCGATAAAAACTAAAAAGCCAGCAATCATTGATGTGGGAATGACCCACAACAAGTTCTTCGTCAGTGACTTAATGCCAAAGGCCAGTGCTGTCGCAGTGGCAAAAACGATTAAGTCACTAAACATAGACCTTAACTATTCTTTTCCATATCTCTTAAATCTTTTCTAAGAATCTTTCCGACATTACTTTTTGGAAGCTCATCTTTAAACTCAACGATTTTTGGAATCTTATAACCTGTAAGTTCTGTCTTACAAAAAGCGATCATCTCATCAGCCGTTAAAGATTGATCTTTTTTAACAATGAAAAGCTTAACGACCTCTCCTGATTTTTCATTAGGGATACCAATGGCCGCTGCTTCTAAAACTTTTTCATGAGAAGTGGCAACATCTTCAATTTCGTTTGGATAGACATTAAAGCCTGAAACTAAAATCATATCTTTCTTTCTATCAACGATTTGAAAAAATCCTCTCTCGTCTTGTGTCGCGATATCTCCGGTTTTAAAGAATCCATCTTTAGTCATGACTTTAGCCGTCTCTTCAGGTTGGTTCCAGTAACCACGCATTACTTGTGGCCCTTTAATAGCAATCTCGCCTCTCTCACCTAGAGCAACTTCATTCTCTTCTTCATCGATAACTTTCATGTCTGTTGACGGAATCGGCACACCAATCTTTCCATTATATTCAGGAATATCTAGTGGATTAATACATGCTGCGGGACTTGTTTCTGTTAGTCCATAAGCCTCTATAAGTGGTTTTCCTGTCACTTTTTTCCATTTTTCTGCTACAGCTTTTTGCACGGCCATACCACCACCCAAAGTAACTTTAAGATTTGAAAAGTCTAATTTTTTAAAGTCTTCATTATTCACAAGAACGTTAAAAAGTGTGTTAACCCCAGTAAAGGCAGAAAATTTCCATTTAGATAATTCTTTAACAAAGGCCGGAATATCTCTTGGATTTGTAATAAGAACGTTAAGAGCTCCAATGGAATTAAAGATCATGCAGTTGGCTGTTAATGAGAAAATATGATAAAGCGGAAGAGGTGTGATAATAATTTCTTCCCCCAGTTTTAAATCTTTTGCGATCCAAACTTTTGCTTGTAGTACGTTGGCCACAATATTTCCATGAGTTAAATCAGCACCTTTTGAAACACCTGTCGTTCCACCGGTGTATTGAAGAAAAGCTGTGTCTTCCAGAGTTAATTTTGCTCTTTTAAATTTAGAAGCATCACCTGCAGCAAGAGCGTCATTAAATTTAATATTTCCTGGAAGTGACCAAGAAGGAACCATCTTTTTAACATGCTTGATAACAAAGTTTACAAGGATTGATTTTGGAAAACCTAACATGTCACCAATGCTTGTTGTAATAACGTGCTTAACTTTTGTTTTTGAAATGACTTTTTGTAATATCTGAGCAGAGTTTTCAAAAATAATAATCGCCTCAGCTCCTGAGTCAATAAGTTGATGCTCAAGCTCTTTCGCTGTATAAAGAGGATTCACGTTTACCGCAATCATTCCCGTTCTTAGAATTCCAAAAAGAGCGACTGGATATTGTAAAATATTCGGCATCATAATCGCCACTCTCGAGCCTTTTTTAAGACCGAGATCGTTTTGAAGGTAAGAGCCAAATTTTTGAGAAAGAGAGTCTATTTCAGCAAAAGTAAAAGTCTTTCCCATACAATGAAAAGAAGGTCTATCGGCAAAGTCTTTGAAGGATTGTTCTAATATATCTGGAATACTTTTGTATTCATTGATATTAATTTCATGAGGAACACCTTCTTGATAACTTTCTTGCCATACTCTTTTCATAGATAAATCCTTAAATTAAATTATTAGTCTCTAGATGATAGTCAATGAAAGTGATTCTGGGAACGAGAAAAATTTTTCTTAGACATACAGTGTTATTCAAAAGGTGATTCCGCCATGCATGTAAGGCGAATAGTTTTTGGCAAAAAGTGCGCCGGATAGTCTTTGTACTCTGGGAAAGCTTGGAAACAAAGTTCCGAGTGAAAGAAAAGATAATTGATAAACAAGTCCGACTCTTTTACTTCTTGTTCAATCTCTATCGACTCGGCAATTTTTCGAACCATTAGATCTTTCCTCCAAAGAATATTTTCTTCATCAAAATTGTAATCAGCAGGTACTTGCAGGCTTGAATGAAAGGCCATGGACTCAATAAAAATCAATCCATCAGGTTTTAATTTTTTTTTGAGATGAGCTAGATAACTTAAACGGTCATCTTTTGTTGTAAGGCAGTGCAAAAGATGATCGTCAAAAATCAAATCGTATTTTTCAAGATTGCTGTGTTCTGTTAGATCCATGCACTTAAAGTTTACGTGTTTATTTAAAAGCTTTTTAATCTCTATCGCACCTGAGATAGCAAGTTTTGAGACATCAACTCCCGTCACAATAGCCCCTCTGGATTCTAGATAGAAACAAAGTCCACCAAAACCACAACCTGCGACAAGAACTTCTTTGCCTCTCAGAGAGTCACTACCCCAGTCAAATTGACGCTCATAGCTTTCAATAAACTTCTTGATACTCTCCGTGTTTTCTTTGAGAAACAATTCGATTTTTTCAATATTGTTCTCACTAAACCAATCTGGAGTGAAGTTTTCATAGGATTTCTCATAAAAGTGATAATATTTTTGCATATAGCTTGTTATAGTAAATGATATGGACCTAAAAAACTACGATTTTATAAAAACTGATGATGGTAGTCTGACCGTTTTCTCAAAGCTTTATAATGAAACCTGTCATTCAATAGCTGGAGCCGCAAGTGAAACAAAGGTCCACTATATTGATGGCTGTGATGTCGTTAACAAATCAAAAGACTCAGAAATAAACATCTTTGAAGCAGGCTTTGGCGTCGGTGTTGGTTTTTATGAAACATATAAAGCTTCTTTATCTCGCTTTACTTTTGTCTCTATTGAAATAGATGAGGATCTTGTTTTATACACTCTTAAAAAAGATCCCCTTTTTTCAAACTATATAAAAAGTGACTACTTCTATCATGTAAAACACAAAGATTTTGAGCTGTATCTTCTTATTGGTAATGGCCGAGAAACTTTTCCAAAATTTCAAAAAGAAATGAAGTTTAGCTATGACTGCATCTATCAAGATGCCTTTAGTCCAAAAAGAAACGCGATACTCTGGACAAGCCAGTGGTTTCAAGATCTTTATGAAAGTGCCAAAGCCGATTGTATTATGAGCACCTACTCCGCTTCATCCTCTATCAGAAAATCAATGATCGCCGGAGGCTGGACAGTTTATGATGGAGAGAAGTTTGGCAATAAAAGAGCGTCAACACGAGCGAAGACAACCGGAGTGACTGAAAGGTACATTCTTGATCATCTAGAAAAGTCACCCGTAATTACCATCACTGATGAAAATTATATTACTTATACATTGGACTAAGACATGAATAAAATAACCGATCTTTTAAAAATACAATACCCCCTTATTCAAGCGGGAATGGTATGGGTCTCAGGAGCTAACCTAGCCGCGGCTGCAGCAAACGCGGGATGCTTGGGTGTCGTGGGCGCTGGTTCCATGAGTCTTGATTTGCTCGATTCACAGTTGCAAAAAGTAAATAGACTGACTGATAAACCCGTGGCCATTAATCTTCCCCTTTTGTATTCAAAAGTTGAGGAACAAATTGAGATCGCTTTACAAAATAAAATCAAAGTTTTTATTACAAGTGCAGGTAGTCCTAAAAAGTACACCAAGTTTTTAAAAGATAAAGGCTGTATTGTTATTCATGTTACCAGTACACCTGAGCTTGCAAATAAATGCGAAGAAGCCGGAGTCGATGCTATTATTGCCGAAGGCTTTGAAGCAGGTGGGCACAATGGGCGCGATGAGATAACAACGCTTGCACTAATTCCACAAGTTGTTCGTGCTGTAAAAATACCTGTTATTGCCGCCGGCGGTTTTGCCACAGGAGCTTCTATAGCCGCGGGCTTAGCTCTTGGTGCACAGGCCATCCAAATGGGTACTCGTTTTTTAATGACCAAAGAAAGTAGTGCTCATGATAATTATAAAAATCTTCTCCTCAATTCTCAAAGTGGATCAACAAAGCTTATGATGAAAGATCTTGTTCCCGTTAGACTTTTTAAAAATAAGTTTTTTGAGGAAGTTGAGAAGTTGGAGTTAACAGGAGCTGATAAAGAAAAGCGCCTCGAACATCTTGGTCGCGGTCGTGCCAAAGCAGGAATGCTCGATGGCGATGTGGATCAAGGGGAATTAGAAATTGGACAGGTTTGTTCTTTGATCAAAGATATTCCATCGACTCAACAAGTGGTAGATCAATTGATCAGTGAATATAATAGAACTATTGCCCAGTTGCAAAAACTGTAGACTGACTTGATTCTTCTGTCTCCCTAGGTACTTCCCGGGCCTGGCCTGGGTGGGAGTCATTAACATTTAAGTTCGACGCTGTAAGAGATCTATCTTTAGCAAGACCCTCTAGAACAAATTTTGTAATTTTATCTTTATCTTTTAAACCAAACCAAGAACAAAACTCTCCATCGTGCATGCCTTTTTTCAAAAGACCTTGTACGGCTTCATAAGTGGTATCGGCATCAACGGCCAAAGCCTCGTTGTAAAGCTCATCTAAATAACTGGGCTTTGATTGACGAGAGTCTAAATTAAAATCATAAGCATTAATGATCGGTTCACCGCTTAAATTATAGTCTGATCTCTTAGGTCTAACATCGTTTTGAATTGTCGCCGCACCAAAGATTGATCCTGCCGTTATTGAGCCTGAAGCTTGGGCAGAGAAAATTTGGTTTCGTGCGGCTTCCCGCCTTCTATCGTATCGATCAACTGCCTTTTCGTAGCGATGCTTATGCTTGAAGTATTTTTGCTTGTATTTATTAATACAATCTTCATTGGAAAGAGCTTGAGACGAGACAAAAATAAGAGATAAATACCATAAATTTTTCATGTTAATGGTATCGGCAAGCTGAGGTTAAAACTTGAGCTTTTTAATCAGTTAAATAAGTATTTATGTAGTGATCTTTGAATTCTTCTTTAATTTCAGTAGTTTGTAAAAGGTCTCGAATATGATCTATCTCGACAGATTTTAGAGGTTGAAAAGATCTATCATCTCCCCAGCCGTGGCCCCATTTCATCTCACTTTTAATCGGGGACAGATGCCCAATTCTCACACCCCTGTACATGAGTGAACCCCAAGCTCTACCCGCTTTGATTGTCACGCACTGCTTGAGCTCTAAGTCAGATTGCTTTTGCTGATCTTTTGTTCCACCGGCCCAGTAAACGAGGTCGTGGCGCACACAGCACTCTTCCCAAAGCTTGGGCTTGAGCCGTGTTCCCTCAGGAAAAAATGTACAGAAATCCGTATAGAAATGCTTAAGTTCACTTGAGAAGGCGCAGAATGTGAAAAGAAAAAGTAATATTCTCATTAATGTTAAGTTTAAGTATTTTTTACTCGTATTCAACAAAAAAGGGTGAAAATTGTAGGAAAGAGCGGTATGAAGGTGGAAACTTAATTTAGGAGACCCCCAATGAAAAAGCTTCTTTTAGCTCTTATGCTTTCAACTTCAGTATTCAGTGCAGAAGGTTTCATCTGTAATGACTTTAACTACTCGGATATCAAGTCTGTCGATATTTCAATTCATCACGGAGATGTTTTTGTTAAGGAAATTGCACCAGATGGATCATCAAAGCTGCATCACACCTCTCAAGATATGAGAGATGAATTTGCTGTTTATTTAACAAGTTGGAATGGATATACAAGAGAGCTCGTTTATGAGGACGGAAGTTTCTCATTAACAACCAAAGACGAGTGTTCACAAAATTACGACACAGTTATCTGTACGAAAAAATAAAAAGAAAAAGGGAGCTATAAGCTCCCTTTTTTTATGCATTCATCTGTAGTGCTTTAATTCTTGTGCTCAGTGGAGGGTGCGTTGACAGTAACGCTGCAAAGCGTGAGGCTTTTGTCGAAATCTTCATCGCATTCATGCTTGGAGCATCGTCGTTAAAGTTTCCTCTCTCAAACTGATTTTGAAGTCTTTTTAGCGCCGCTACCATTTTTTCTCTACCAGCGAGCTGAGCTCCCCCGGAGTCTGCTCTAAACTCTCTGTACCTAGAAAAGAAAGCCACAACAACCGACCCTAGTATCCCAAAAACGATTTGAAAAACCATAATCAAAACAAAGTTGATCATATAGCTAAATCCCTCACCTTCATCATCATCTCCTCTTAGGAAGTTTTGAACGGCGAAAGCTGCGATTCTTGCAAAGAACATAACAAAGGCATTCACGACACCTTGGACAAGCGCCATCGTGACCATATCTCCATTGGCCACATGTGCTATTTCATGAGCGAGCACACCTTCTACTTCATCTTCAGTCATTCCATTTAATAGGCCCGTTGATACAGCGATCAAGGAATTTGACTTTGAAGGACCCGTTGCGAAGGCATTGACCTCTGGAGAGTCATAAACTCCAACTTCAGGCATCTTTGGAAGGTTTGCCGCTTTGGCCAATCGATGGACTGTATTAACTAAGCCAGAGAACTGACCATTTTGTTCCACAATCTTTACACCCATCATCTGTTTTGCCATGAACTTACTCATAGCAAGAGAGATAAATGAACCCACCATCCCCCAAATAGCACAAAAGATGAGAAGGGCTTGATAATTTAAGCCATTGGCATTCATATAGGGCTCTAGACCAAAAACCTGGGTAATAATGGTCACCATAGCAATAACAGCTATATTTGTTAGTAAAAATAAACCCACTCTCTTAAACATCGCTAAACTCCTTAAAAGTTTTTTTGTCTGAATACACAATTAAAGATAATATCTATTCCAATAGTGTCAAGAGTATTTGATTTTTGACGCTTTAGTTATAAAAGACATTGGTTGGATATTGGGAGAAAAATGAAGACAAAACAAAATACCGTTTTTATAGCCTTTATGGTGCTGTGCCTTCTTGGAAGCATTGGATGTATATATATTCTTATGATCAGGCCTTTAAAAATAGTTGTCGAAGCAAAATCTACTGAAGGTGACACTATTGAATTCTTCTACAGAGAAAGTGAAGTCAATCCACCGGTCTCCGAACTTATAAAAAGAAGCGAAGATGGACAGCATATTGTGGTGGTCCTTCTTACTAAAAAGCAAAAGGCACTGGCCAACTACCAGTACAAGTATCTTCTTGATCGCTTTAAGCTTTGTGATGGAAAACTTCCTTGTAGTGTGATTTCAATGGAGAAAAAACTTTATGAAGAAAAAGCCAAGAAAAGAAAAGATCTTCCTTATCAAAAAGGGCAGATTAGAATCTAAAAAAAAGGCTAAGATTTCATCTCCTAGCCTTTTTGAGTTTGTTTGAAATTTTTTGATTAAGAGTTTTAATCACAAGCGACACCAATCCAAGAGTCTCCAGATGATATAGATTTTTCTTTAACATCATAAAAATATGTAACATCCGATTCACTATCACAGTCATAAAAATTAAGACTCAACTCTGTATCACCTGCTTCTACTGATCCTTCAAGTTCAGTCTCTAAGACACAGCTTTCTACATCAAAAAACGCAGAACTGTAGCCAGCAACTATCTCTTTGCAAACAAGCTCATGAATCTCGTTACTGTTTGCAAAAGAGAAAAGACTTCCTAAAGCTAAAATTACAACTAATATTCTTTTCAAAATATACTTCCTTAGTTAATTGGTTTTTGTTATTTGCGGTTATACTGATAATTATTCTAGCCTTCTAGAGAAAACGAAGTCGTGTGAAAAAAAGAGGGACCCCACTTTGAGGTCCCTGTGCAAACTTTATCTTTTATTAAATTATTTCGCCATATCTATCAATTTATCGATGACCTGAATCAGTGGCTGAGGTCTCTCGTAGATATGCTCACAATTAACGCGAATCTCTTTTGGAAGATGCTTGTTAATTTTAGTTCTCTTGTCTCTTTTGATCGTACATCTGTCATACCACCCAAATTCTGGAGTTGAGTGATACAATTGATTTGTAGAGGCAATCGAAGCCTTTTTGTATTCTTTTGGAGGGAGTCCACTTTTCCACTCAGGAAGATCTTTTCTTCCTTTAAAGTATCCTTTCCAATCTTTTGTTACGGCCCAAAAGAAATCCGGCTGTTTTCTTTCCGCATTAAACATATTACCTCGGCCAACTTCAGTCGCTCTCCACTGACCACCAACGATATCGCCATCTTTATTCAGTTCAAGATCGTAGAGCATATCGATGTCGCGAACTTCATCCATTGACTCATCGTCAGTTTCTAATCTTTGTGGTCTGTTCCAGTTGATATATGACATCGTTAAACGAACACCCACAATATGAGTTGCCTCTTTATTTCTGAAGTCAAAAAACTGATCTTCTTTTGTAATTGGCTTAACCTTTGAAGCGATATCCCCTTCGTATTCACCGTCATACGGATTAAAGTATTCGGCTTTATAACCATACATTGGATGGTTATCAACTTTCTTTGATTTTTTTCTTTCAACAACAAAGCTTCTACCTTGCTTACCAATAATATTCACAAGTCCTAAGTGCCAAAGTGCTGGGTGAACCCCTACACATCTTGGCTCAAGCTCTCTTGAGTGCTCATCTGGCTGATCATCGTAAACTCTTCCCCATGGATCTTTTTTAGGAAAACTATCGTTACAACGAAGACCTTGCATAAGAATCCCACCACCAGAGAAGCTATCCGTTTTGTCATCATATATTCTTGAATCTTGAACGAGAGAGTTTGCCCACAAATATGAGACCAGAGCTTTCATATCATCTGGAAAAAACTTTAAGATCTTTCCATTTTCAAGTGTAAAAGAAACTGTCTTTCTTGGTCTTGGAACATTTCCAGCAGCTGTGGCCCAGCCGTGACAAATTCCTTCCCAAGTTGCAATCGAGCCCGATGGCTTTTTCATCACAAAGTTTGTTTGCTCACTAATAGCAATTGGTCTTGCCATCGTAAGCGCCGACTTTAATGTTCTAGCTTTACCTTCATCTAAAAGATACTTGGCAATATGATCAGTTAAACCACCTCTTAGACGACTGGCCAAAGGATATGCGTCTTCGACAGAAGTGAACGGATCGTTATTAGAATTCGTCCATCCCCAGTTAACGTAGTTTGTTGCGATCTGATAGGTATCAGCACCAACTTTATCCACTTTGGATAAAGAAGCGTCTTCTTTTTTACTTCCCCAGTCGTCCATATACTTCACTACTTTCTTTGTAAGTGTGAAATTTTCATCCCCTATCAGAATGTCGTATTTTTCAGAAGGTGCGAGAACATCAAGTTCTTCGTTATCGAGTTCTCTCCATTTTGGAAGAACTTCTTCTTGTCTTTTAACAAGTTTATTGTGATTTGGTTTCCACATAAAATCTTTTAGTGGATTAAAGTTCGGTGTATAGGGGTCAGCAATAAGACCTTTATTGAGTGGCCAATAAGTACTCATCCAAGGCTTTGCACCTGGCTCAATTGCCGTTTCAGTATTTCTCTCAGACAAACCTTTTTTGATAATGTCGTTAAAATTAGAAATATAGTTTGTATCTTCACTCATAATTCGAGCTCTTTGCTCTATATATTCAGTTGAAACAGGAACAAAAGGATAGATGCTCTTTCCATATTGGTTTTTAGGCGGTTCAAATTTTTTCTTTGCTTCAACTTCTTCGTTAGCCGAAAGATTTCCGATACTTACAGCAGCTAAAAGCACTAGAGGCAGAGTTTTATTAAACTTCATACATTCTCCTTAGGGGTTATTTGGAGCCATAAGTAACATAGTGGTTAATACGGCGCAATAAACCTTCCGGCTTTATGTAATATTTACGGATCCTTATAAACAAGAATATCCGTACTTTTGATGATAATGGTCAAATACCTGATAGTTTGATAGGAACTACCTATGAAAAACATTTTAACTTTTATGATCATTTTGTGTTCTTGGACAACTATGGCCCGCGACTCTTTCACATTGCTTCATTACAATATCAAAGAGCTAGATTCTAAAAAGCTTAAAGATGGAAGTGATCAATTAAAAGCCGTTAAAGAGATTCTATCAAAGCATAAATTCGATCTTCTCTCCATAAATGAGATTCAATACGATTTACCAAATGTTCCAAACCCAAGCTTTACGACAACTGCTGAGAACCCAACAACACTTGCCAAGTATCTCGACCTCAAGGACTTTAAAGATAAAAGTATCGACCCTGCCAACACAGGATTAAAGGCCAAGAAAAAAGAAAATGGTCACTACCATATCGATCCCAATGCACCACAAGCGCGGGCGAGTGCCGATCAAGTTAACTTTGGAACTATGCCAGGACAGTACTCTTCAGCTCTTTTATCAAAATACGAAATCATCTCAAAAAAAGTATTCTCAAAAATCCTCTGGAGCGACTTTAATGCGGCCATAGATCTAAAAGAATTTAGAACTGCCGATGGATCAGCTTTTCCTGAAAGTGCTGAACTCTTTGATAAAAATTTCTCCGATATTACTGTCTCTATAGATAATAAAGAAGTTCATATCATTCTTCTTCATACCGTGGCCGCCTTCAATTTTGGAAATGCCAAATCTCCAAACTATAAAAGAAACCGCGATCAACTTCGTTTTCTTGAATGGTACCTCACCGGATCGACTGATATCCCTGTCAATCTACCCAAAATAAAACCTCTTAAATCAACTGACTATTTCGTCGCTGTTGGTGATTGGAATACTGCATATGACTCGACCGCCAACCCTGGCTCTTTAATTTTAAGAAGACTTTTTAAAAAAATAAATATGTGGATCCCACCATCAAAACTTAGTTTTACCAACGAGGGAAGTAGTTACGGTGCAGAGCCTTTTCGCTTGATGCTTGACTATATTGGAACGAGCAAAAACATTGAAGTGATCAAAGGTGAGATACTTCATCCAGACTTTAGCCGAACTGGGCTTGGCTGTTCAAAAAAGCCGGAGAATCCAAATGTCGCAGCTTCTCAAGTTTTAGTGAACTGGAGAGAAAAATCAAAAACATGCTGGGCCATTGTCGATAAAAGCTATAAGTTATTTAAAGACGCCTCCGATCACTACCCCATTATAGGAACATTTAAACTAAAATGAAGATACTTCTTATCACGATTCTTTTTATCATCTCAGGCTGCTCAATTGCGCCATTTTCTTCCAACAAATCCGCTCGCTCTTTAGGGGCTGGAAACTCACAGGTTGAACTTGGAAGTGCAAACTCTAGCTACTATTTAAAGATGGGTTTTGGGGCATCGGCCAATCTAGATTTTGGCTATGTCATGGAGTTTGGTGGATTTGCAAGTTCTGGTCTGTACGCAAAATACTCATTTAAAAACGCCCAACTGGGATCGTCATACGCTTTTGAAACGGGCTACGGTGCAGGGGGAGATTCAACCTATTACTACGGAGGCTTAATCGCTTCAAATGCTTTTAGTGATTTTTTCGAACTCTTTATAAATCCAAGATATGTCAGTGTAACAACAGACGAAAATGATGTGGATTTAGGAGCAGACAGTAGGTAACGTGACAGTCACAGACTATGACCTCAGTTACTTTTATCTCTCTACTGGGATGAATATTTGGTTTAGCAGATCTTTTGGTCTGTCCTTATACACCATCTACACCCGCGGCGATGGACTTGAAACGCAAGAAGACTTCAGCAGTGCTGGAACATTAATGTTAAAAATATAATAAACGAGGTTTAAATGAGAATGGTTCTATTTATTTTAATTCTTTTATCGAGCTACTTAGCTTTCTCCGGCGAGCAAAAAGAGACAAACTCAATCCTAGAAATTGAAAGAAAAGTTATGGAGATGGGAAATAAGTATGGCAAAGACAATGTTCTCGTCGTTTTTGATATCGATAATACATTAATGGCGATGCCTCAAGACTTCGGTGCTGATCAATGGTGGGGATGGCAGTCAGAGAACTGTATAAAAAAGAAAGCTCCTGATTTTTGTGTCACTAATGACTTTAATCAACTTCTCGATATTCAAGGTCAAATATTTGCCATGTCTAATATGATTCCAGCTCAAAAAGAAACACCAAGAGTTGTTAGACATCTTCAAAAAAGAGGATACAAAGTTATTCTTCTTACCAGTCGTGGACCAGGTTTTAGAAATGCCACGCAAAGAGCACTACAGATGAATGACTTTAACTTTGTCGATTCTGCCATTGGTCCAAAGTACGGATACGCTGGTGTCTACAAACCCTACTCCCTTGAAAATCCAAGTAAAAATGGACTGACAAAAAATGACTTAGAGGTTTCGGGAAATAAGTCACCACTGTATGCAAGTTATATGAATGGCGTGTTTATGACATCGGGAATGAATAAAGGAATTATGCTCAAGACTCTTTTACATAAAACAGGTTCAAACTTTAAAGCGATAGTCTTTGCTGATGATCACGTTAAGCATACAAAAAGAATGCAGCAAATCCTTGGTAATACAAAAGAAATCGATCTAGTGACCTATCGCTACGGAGCGATTGATGACCAAGTTAATAGCTTTAAGAAAAGTGATAAAAAAGAAGTTAACAAAGCTTGGAAAGAATTCAACGAAGCACGGACAATGTCGTTTAAGTAATGAATTTTAGAGAGAAGATCACTCAAAGTATTATAGACCACCCAAACCGTGCCATCATGATTTCGATCTTGATGGTCTTGGTTTCAATTCCTGGTCTCTTTCAAATCAAAAGCGATTTCTCATATCGTATTTGGTACTCTGAACAAGATCCTCTTCTTCAGCGCTACGACTTTTATGAAAAACTCTTTGGTAATGATGACTCCTTAGTTTTAGGCATCTATCGCGAAGAGGGTCTTTACAACGAAGAATCACTTGTTCACTTGGAAGAGCTCACAAACGATATCTGGAAGGTAGACTCGGTTATAAGAGTTGATTCGCTCACAAATTTTGACTACGTTGATATTGTCGAAGATGAAATCGATGTCGGAGCACTCGTTGATACCCAAAGTATAGACCAAAGTTATATCGAGAAACTCAAGAAAAAAGTAAAAGACCACAGCTTTATTGAAGAAAACTATATCTCAAAAGACGGAAAGCTCTCAGTCATCGTTGCTAAAATCAAACCATCCTTTAACTCAATTGCTGACAATGAGCTTATCACCAAGCAAATTAGGGCCTTGGTAGAGAAAAAAGGAATGGAGAATTATAAGTATCAAATCATTGGCACGGCCATACTCACTCATATCTTTAAAGAAATAACACAAGAAGATGTGGGAAGGCTTGTTCCTATTCTCTTTGTGATTTTTACCCTTATTTTATGGATGATTTATAAAAACATCAGCGGTGTCCTCATCCCTTACGTCATCCTTATAACTTCAATAATCATGATGATGGGTTTGTCTGGCTATCTTGGCATAAAGGTAAACACACTCTCAGCTGTCGCTCCCAACATTTTATTAACTGTGGCCATCGCTGATAGTATTCATCTACTTACCGTGTTCTTTATTGCGAAATCCCACGGCAATAGTGTTCAAAGTTCTGTAAGGCACGCTCTTATTAAGAACGTTTACCCAACCCTTCTGACAAGCCTTACAACTTGTGTCGGTTTTTTAAGCTTCTCTAATGCTAAGATTGATCCTATCAGTGGGATGGGGGTGATGGTCGGATTCGGCGTTATATTCGCTTGGCTACTCACCTACGGACTTATCGCACCTCTTTTGTTAAAGTTTGTAAAAGACGAACATTCAGGTGAGATTGAAAACGACGTAAAAGTCATCATTAGTGAGAAGAGTAAAAAATCAATTGCTTTCATCAATAATTATCGCTGGCCCATTCTTATTCTTACTATTTTAAGCATAGGATTCTCGATCCATATGGCCGTTAAGAATCTCAAAGTCAATTTAGATCCCTATAGCCAATTTCCAAGCGACTATAAATTTATTCAAGATATCAATAAAATTGAAAAACATAACGGGCCAAGTGACTCTATTGTTTTTCTTATAGATGCTGGTGGTATCAACCAAGCGAAGTCTTCTGAGTTTTTAGTCAAAGTCGATAGCTTCCAGCAGTGGTTGGAGTCTAAGCCCTATATCCACTCAACTTTTGGCATCACAGATATTATTAAAGATATCAATAAGACTCTAAACCAAAATAATAAATCTTTTGAAACCATACCGGATGATAGAGAGACGATAGCCCAAGAACTTGTTTTCTATTCTATGGGATTACCTCCGGGAAAAGAGCTCAATGATAAAATCAGTCTAAAGAATGATTATATTAATCTTTCAGCGAAATGGACCATTAGGAATTCACAAGAAGCCTTGGGCCTGTTTAGAACGATGGAGAAAAAAGCCAAAGAGATCGGACTCGACGCCAAGGTTACAGGTAAAACCCCCCTTTTTCATGAACTTACCCCTTATGTTGTTTCAAGCTTTGTTGAATCTTTTGTCTTGGCTTTTGTTTTAATAACATTGATCTTAATCATCACTTTGAAATCCCTAAAATTAGGTCTTTTGGCCTTGATCCCTAATCTTTACCCCCTCATCATTGGAAGCTTATTCTTCGTCTTTTTTGGATGGGATATCGACATGGGAAGTGTCATTATCGCTTCAGTGTGTTTGGGAATTGCCGTTGATGATAGTATCCACTTTCTTTTCTCTTATAAGAAACTAAAAGACAAAGGAGAATCGACATTAAGCACTTTAGAAAATGTCTTTGAAACAACGATACCTTCTTTGGTAAATACGACTTTAATTATCGTTGCAGGCTTTGGAGTCTTCTACTTTGCCCAATACGTTCCGAATTCAAATTTTGGTGTTATGGTCGCCTTAATCCTCACTGTCGCGTTGCTAGCAGATGTTATCATCCTACCAGCAGTCCTTCTCATTTTAGATCGAGATAAGAAATGAAACTACTCATAGGCTTTTTATTTCCTCTTATGGCATTTGCTGACTTTGATTATAGAGCACAAGTGGGAGTAAGGTATAAAGCTTTTCCTGATGATAATAAGCCCGAAACAAAAGACTATCAGCTGGACTTGAAAACAAAATTTCAATCTGATTACGAAGCAGATAGCCTGCGATTTCATTTGGGATTTTTCTCAAGAGTAGATCAAAACAATTCAAAAAGAAATATTCTCAACTTTGATGAGACATACTTAAAAAAAGAATTTCGCGCGAGCTCACTTTCAGCTGGGAATCATATTTTTAATTGGTCAGTGCTAGAGGTTTTTCACCCTGTAGATACTATCAATGCAAAAAACTTTGATTCAAATGGTGATCTCATTGAGCGACTGGGTCTGCCATCAATCGTTTATCACAAAGACTTTGAGTCCTCCTTTATTGAATTAATAGCCATTGTTAAAAACATTCCCTCTATTTTTCCAGATGAGAGCAATAGAAATGGAGCTTTGATAGATTTTGAGAAAACAAAGTATGTTAATGGTGATCAAAAAATCGAAGACGAGCCCGACATGTTTGAATTTATTATTCGTTATCAGCATAACTTTGAAAGCTTTGACTTTGATTTTCACTACGCTAGAAAATATGATACCAACAATCCTTTAATTTCTTCGCCAAGAACTCAAAATAATTCGCCAACAATTGAGCAACTAGAAATCACACCTTATTACTTAAAGATGCACCAATACGGACTTACACTTCAAAAGAATATAGATGCTTATATCGTAAAATTTGAACACGCTCGCTACGATTACGATGAAGACTCGGTTGAACTTTTTATCCCCCCAACTCTATCGGTGCAAAATTCAAAAGAAGATTTCTCACTTACAGCATTTGGAATTGAGAGATCCTTTACCTATGGTAATGATACAGAGGGAACAGTTTTTCTTGAATATCAAACTGTCCTTGGAACAACTCAAGACTCTGCAAGGATACTCTCCCCATTTCAACGAGATGCAGCTATTGGATACCGTCACAATTTTAATGATTTTAAAGGACACGAAATCATCGCTTTTCTCATCAACGACGTCGACCATTTTGAAGAGAGAATCTACTCCGTTAGCCATTCATACAGGGTCTTTCAAGGATGGAAATTGGAAACTGGTCTCAGAATTATTGAAGCTCAAAACCCTAAAGATGGACTAGACTTGTCAAACTTTGAAGGATTAAGGGCTATTGCAAATGGGGACTCCTTTAATATAGAATTAACTAGATTTTTTTAAAGGAAGCAAAACATGAAAATTTTTATCTTATCATTCATTTTCCTCTATCAGGCTTTTGCTATGACTGGGCTAGAAGTTATGCAAAAGGTGGAAAAGAAAGGACAAGGATTTATCGGCTCTGAAGCTCAGATGAAGATGATCTTGATCGATGCCCACGGTACTCAAGTTGAAAGAATTATGGAGGCAAGTGTTTTGGAAAACAACAAAGAGGGTGATAAATCCATCACAGAATTTGTGAAGCCAGCCGATATCAAAGGAACAAAACTACTCACATGGACTTTAGTTGATGACGATAATAAGCAGTGGCTCTACCTTCCAAAATTCAAACGTGTAAAAAAAATTAATTCAAAAAACCAAGCTGGATCTTTTATGGGAAGTGAATTTAGCTATGAAGATATTGGTGGTCAGGTTCTAGATAAATACACTTATAAAATACAATCAGAAGATAAAGAAACTTGGACTATTGAGTCTACGCCAAAGAAGAAATCTGGTTATACAAAACTGATAACCAAAATTTCTAAAACTGACCTCACCCCTTTAGAGATAAAGTACTTCGATAGAAGAGGCGAGCTATTAAAAGAGTCCACAATATCAGATTTCAAAACGTATAAAGTTGGTGATAAGTCATTTCTTTTGGCCAATAAGATTGAGATGAAGAATGTGCAGACACAAAAAAGATCAATCATCACATGGGATGACAGAAAACTTGGTCTTAAGCTTAAAGAGAATCAATTTAAATCCTCAAAGCTTAAATAATGAAAAAACTACTATGGCTTGGTGAGGCCCAGAATTATCTTTTAGGTAAAGATGAGCGCATTATTCTTAGTGTTTGTGCTGTCCTAAGCTCGGGACATGTCCTTATTGAAGACCACCCTGGAGTCGGCAAGACAACGCTGGCGAAAATCATTGGAAATCTTTTTGACTTTGATCTCAGCCGTGTACAGTTCACAAACGATATTCTTCCCAGTGATATTATTGGTTCGAGTATATTTGATATTAATAAACAAAATTTTGAATTCCATAAAGGTCCCATTTTTGGTGACCTCGTCTTGGCCGACGAACTCAATAGAGCTCCGGCTAAAACTCAAAGTGCTCTCCTAGAAGCCATGGAAGAAAAAAGAGTGACAGTTGATAGGAAGTCTTATGATTTATCAACTAACTTTACAGTCTTTGCCACCCAAAACCCAAGCACTCAAATAGGAACATTTGATCTTCCAGAGTCTCAGCTTGATAGATTTTGCATGAAATTCGACATTGGCTATCCAGATAAAGAATCGACCTTAAAAATGTTAAAGACTGATATGGGTTCAAAAGAAGTTATTATCACTCAAAAGATCTCTAACAGTGAACTCAAAGAGGCCAAAGAAGAAGTTAAAAATATAAGAATTGACGACTCACTTTATGAGTACATTTATAATCTTCTCGAATACACCAGATCAAATGCATCTATCATCTCACTAAGTAATAGAGCAGGTATTGACCTGACCAAGGTATCCAAGTCTTTTGCTTATTTAAAAGGCAGAGATTATGTTATTCCCGACGATATCAAATACCTCTTTCCTTTTGTCTGTGGTCATCGCCTTGTTTCACAATCAAACTCATCGGTTGCAATAGAACATCAAAAAGCTCAAGAAGTGCTAAACTCAGTCGCTATAAGATAATGATCCAAAGACTGATAAACTTTCTGGTTAAAAAGACCCAAAATAGAAAGAATATCTACATCGTCCCAACTGCTTTTGGCTTTATTTACACAGCGATAACATTTTCTATTTTTCTCATCGCTTTGACCTACACCAATAACGTCACTTTGATTATCGCTTTTTGGCTTTTAACCGTTTTACTTATCCAAATGCTCAAGACCCATAAAGAGGTCCAAAAGCTTAAAATTGAAAATTTTCAACTCAACCACTCCTATCAAGAAGAATCTCTCCATCACTCATTTAGCTTGTCTTTTGTTCCTAAGACTACAGAGTTAAAAGCCCTTATCAACAAAGACTATATTGATTTGAGTAAAAACCAAACCATCCCGCGAGGGGTTTACCAAGTTTCAAAAATTAAAATTGAAAACAGTGGATCTTTTGGACTTTTTTATTGTTGGAAGTTTTATCAAACAAACAAAGAGCTGGTCATTTATCCCAAAAGGGTCATCTACAATTTAGAGACTCTTTTAAATGAAAGTCATGCTCATGATCACACCAGTGATGATGAATTTAGCCTCCACATCCCTTATCAAAAAGATATGCCCGCCAAAAGAATTAATTGGCGAATTTTTGCAAAGAACAAACAACTCTATTGGAAAAAATTTGAAACCCATAATTACACTCCTCAGGTTCTAACCCTTAAAAGTGTCTCTGGTGATCTTGAGACAAAAATCCAAAAGCTTGCATTTTTAGTGGCCCATTTTAATAAAACAAATATTCCATGGACACTTAAGCTTAAAGGCTTTACCTCTGATAGCTCGAAAGGCGCTGAACACCTTCATTTATGTCTCACTCAATTGGCCATGCAATGATTAAGGTTAAGTATCTCTTTATTCTTTGCCTGATGCCCTTTCCTCTTTTAGCTTTAGAGTTTTTAGATATCTCTGTTATCGCACCTCTGGTGGCCATGCTTGTGCTAGCGTTTTGGAAGGAAAAAACCAAATATCTCATCTTTGCTCTGGCCGCTTTAGTTATCTATAATTTGAAACAAAGCTTTGGTGCATTTTATCTGCCCGAGCCAATGATCACTTTCCTGGGAACCACATGCCTTCTTAGAATCATCTATACTAAATCTTCTCAAGATAAAGTAGCCCGCACTTTGGCTTTCCTCTGGATTGCGGCCTTCTCCCTTTTTAAAACGGATATTTTATATTTTCTAGTCATGATCTACAGTATCTCTTTTATCTTTTTAACTCTTGATAAACATGATGATGAAAAAACTCACCCTTTAAAGTTTTTATCTTTTACATCTATAGGTGGATTTGAATCACTCATTAGCCTCACTCTTATCGCTCTGCTCTTTATCTTTTTTCCTCGATACTCAGGATTTTTTCCACGAAGAAATAATCAAACAAAAGGAAAAATTGGCTATAGTAAAAATATTGATAACTCTTCGATCTTCAACTTGCAAAATTCATCCCAAACCGCTTTTGTCGCGCGAACAGATAGAGAACTTTTTAGTGAACAACTCTACTGGAGGGGAAGAGTCCTAAGCTATACAGATGGTTTTAACTGGAACACGGGAAAACTCAGACCGTCCACCCCCAAGGTGAAAATAAAAAGTCCTATCGTGTATCAGGTCAAGTATGAAATAGACCTAGAAAAAGACATTATCCTTCTTGAGACTCCATATGAAATAGAATCGAGCAATATCGGTCAGTACAAAACGGCAACGACGAATACTTTTACTTTTTACAATAAAGGAAGAAAGGCCATTGTAAATGCCATTAGTTCACTGGGAGGAAGGATTCTAGATTCTAGCTCCAGAAACCGTGAGGCCTACACACAACTACCAAGTTTTATACCAAATGAGCTTAAGACCTTTGTTAAACAACAAAAGCTTAAAGGAAAAAGTTTTAACTTTGTTCAAAGAAAACTCAAAGCTTTTTTAATCAAAAACAAATTTACCTACTCTTTGTCTCCTGGTGACTCTACAACTTTAAAAAAGTTTCTTCAAAGGAAGATTGGTTATTGCACCCACTACGCCTCTTTCGCTGGTATTCTTTTTAGGTATTTAGATTTCCCTACTCGCTTAGTTTCTGGATTTCAAGGTGGTATCTATAATGATCTAGGTGGCTACTATACAGTCTCGTCAAATGACGCTCATGCGTGGGTTGAAGTTTTGGTCAACAAAAGATGGATTAAAGTTGACCCCACTGGGTTTATCGACCCCTCAAGAATTACCCTCGGCGGCCAGACATACTTTAATTCATCTAGTGATGACTTCACTAGCGACAGAAGAAGAAAAAATAGCCTTTTTATCAATGCAAAAAAGATATGGAGCTACATCAACTATAGAGCGTCACTCTTTTTAGATAATTACGATATGGAAAAGCAGGACGCCTACTCCCAAGATCTAAAGATCACAAAGAAAGTCTTTTATCTTTTGGGTGCCTCTTTAATCATTATTTTTTTCCTTTTTTACTTTTTAAAACCAAGTGAGCGACGAAAGAAAAAAGAGCTTATCGACAAACTCTTCGATAAATACTTAAAAAAGATTGGAAACTGCGTCAGCCCAAGCGATTCACTTGTCGAAATGAGAGAAAAGATTGGACACATTCCCCATGCTAAGGAAATTATCGATCACTATGAAAAAATGAAGTATGCTGGAGACCTCAATAAGAAGAACATCAAAATTTTTAGACGTTTATTAAAGAAGTGATTGACCTATAAAGCTTGAAATCTTGTTATTAAGCTTTAGAAACTTTGGCTTTGTTTTAGGCTTTAAAACGGAGTTACTGAGCACAATAACAAAGATATCTTTAGTAGGGTCGATCCAGACAGAAGTCCCAGTGTAACCAGTGTGTCCAAAAGAGTCATTTAAAGCGAACGAATCACCTCTTGGAAGTCTCGAGTAAGGACTTGTAATATCAAACCCAAGCCCCCTAACCGACGCCGTTTTTTCTTTCATCATTTTGACTTGTCGAGAGCTTATAATTTCTTTGCCGCAATAGAGACCATCGTTAAGAAACACAGAAGTAAACTTTGCAAGGTCATCAAGAGAAGAAAAGACTCCTGCATCGCCAGTCACACCTCCAAGAAACCTTGAGGTCGGATCATGGACCACACCTTTTTTATCTTTCACTGTCTCTAAACATCGTTCGCAGTTTTTCGGCCTAAAGGAAGTTGAATCCATTTCCAAAGGAGCTAAAACATTCGATGTCAGATACTCATTAAGTTTCAACCCTGAAAGCCTCTCTAACTCAAGACCCAAGATGAGATAATTAATATCAGAGTAATGAAAAAGCCCCGATGTTCTTGTGGGTCTCATCGTCTTTATATGCTTAAAAGTCTCAGCTGGTGTTGTTTTAAAATCATGATTCGACAAACCGGCTTTAAAACCAGAGCTATGCCTTAGAAGGTTAGAGAACTTAACGCCATCTTGATACTGACTATCGACAGATATGTTTTGACCTTCAAGTTCTTTTAAAAAAGCTGTGGCCGTAAAAACCTTAGTGATTGATGCAAGATCATAGATCGAATTCTTCTTTGCTAACCCAAAGGACTCTTTATAAATAACACCATGTGAGTTACCGATCACAACCGAAAGAGCTGGTATCCCAGAAATTTGCACCTGCTTGTTCACAAATGCCGTCAATTCTTTTTGGCGAGAAAAAGCGTCACTCGACTGAGTTGAAAAACACGTAGCACCTAAAACACAGCTTATAAGAAGAAGAACAATAATCATAAGTTACCATCCAATATTGGACTAACTTAGACAAGTAAAAACCCTTTATTGGCGTCTTAAGATTTTTTAGATATAGTGGGATGAACACTGGAGAAAAAATGTTTAAACTCTTAATAATACTACTATCAATCAATATTTCTGCTGCGCACAAAACTATCTACGGATCAGATTCTAGAGTTGATTTTTACGATATTAATAGTCCAGAGATTGAGCGTTTGTCCCAGTCGGTAGCGGCCATGATTCCAGCTCAATCCATGATAGACAAAGGTGATTATAGTAAATTTATCGCTGTCAGCTTAGGGAGCGATAATTATTGTGATGATACCAAGTTTTCCAATCAAACAACGATTGCAAATTGTACAGGTTTCTTAATTTCTGAAAACACTCTTTTAACAACGGGCTCATGCATTTCAAACCAAACAGATTGCGACAATAATAAATGGGTCTTTAACTTCAAAAGAAATTTTAAATCCCACCGAGTGAAGACAGCTGATTCAAAAGATATCTTCTCTTGTAAAAAAATAATTAAAAGAGTTCAAAATATTGGAAGACGAGTAAGCTATGCAATAGTCGAACTAGACCGACCAGCTGTGGATAAAACGTTTATTGATTTAAAAACATCAGAAGCCCCTGTGAAAGATGGATCCATCATCATGCTTGGCCACCCTCATGGTCTTCCTTTAAAGTATTCTTCAATGGCTTCGTCCCAGTATATCTATCAGACCTTTTTTAAAGCTGATCTGGATTCAGAAACAAGATCAGCTGGATCTCCCGTTTTTGACAAGCAAACTCTAAGACCCATTGGTATGTATCTTTGGGGTCCAAATGATTATACTTCGACTCGGGGTTGTCGAACGTCTCTCAACCGCAGCAATAGCTCCGCTCTAGAGTACGTTATGATGATGGATCAGATCGAACTGTAAGGTATTGAAAAAGCAAAAATGGCGACAAATCGTTGCGTATTTTACGTTTTTCCCATTAGCAGTCCCAAGCTAACCACCCTTTTTTATTAAGCTGTAAACTTTCCAGTCTCAGATTTTGATTTCTGTTACTATGCCCAAATGGAAAAACAACTGACGACTATCACCCTCATGTATATGACGAGCATTTTGTTGTTCTCTTGTGCCGGACCAACTTCGCCCTTTGGAGCATCTATCACTCCTCAAGATAAAGAGGACAAGGTAAAGCCGACGAATCTGTTTAGAAAAATGGCACAAGCCGATGACGTGACAATCCAATCAATACCAAAGCACAAAATTTATCATCAAAACTTTGATCTCTCTTTTATCATTAAAAATAAAAGCGGTCTTCGAGAACCATTCCAATACAATATTTTGTATAATGGAGAAATCGTCTTTAGGTGGCTAAAAAGTGAAGATATAGTTTTTAACAAAGAGCGAACACAGGCAAAAGTTATTTTTAGAAACTTGTCTCTTCTTCCAGGCCTTCGCAATGAGATCTCATTTCTCTATTACGATAAAGATAATCATGCCCCCATCTACTACGACCTTGGTGAACCTGAGTGCTCTTATAAGGATCTTGAAAGGCTTACTCACCTCAGTCCTTTTAATCAAAAATCATACCTTATTAAAGAGATTAACGAGATTGCAAAAAATAAAACTCTCAATCCCGTTCTTCTGGCTAGCCTTGTGGCCCAGGAATCTTCATTTAATCCCAAAGCCGTCAGTATCGCAAGAGCCGTGGGGCTAACCCAGGTGACTCCAATTGCAGACCATGATATCCGAATGATTGATCCAACCTTTCAGTCCTATCCCGGCTCGAATAAGTTGTCCTATCTAGACTTAAAGTACAAAATCTTCAGAGGTGTCATCAATGAAAAAAATGACTGGCGTCTCAATGAGAAAAAAAGTTTAGAAGGTGGTGCTATATACTTAGGACATTTAGTAAATTTTTGGAAAAATGAATACAATAATGAGTTTTTAACGAAAAACTTAAAAGCTCATAAAACAACCGACATTATTCTTGCAAGCTATAATTCAGGAGCATCACGCGTAAAAAGAAATATAGAGAAACACAAAGAAGAATGGATTTGGTCTAGTGAATTAGGTGAAGCCAGAAAATACGTTAATAATATAAAAAGTTATTGTCATCAATTTAACAAGTAGGTCAAAAATGAAAGAAAAGCCATTGTTTTTAACCTTTATGAGCACCTACCTTTTTATAAGTGCCCTTATGTTTCCTGTTCAAATCTGTTACCTCTTTGATCTAAATCCCCTTGATATGGGACTTGTCTTTAGCAAGCTCACTCCCCTAAACCTTATCAGTGCGGCGTTCTTAGTTCTCACCGGAATCTTTACCCTAAAGATGAGTAAGAATCTTTTTTACGTTTTACCTATTCTCAATATTGCCATTTGTTTAAATAACTATATCGTTGCCGAGTATGGTCAGATTTATACCCATCTTCAAACGGGTCTTTCTAGTCTTTTCTTTTTAACGATAAGCTTGGGCTTTTACCGTAAAGACATAAGACGGGTTATTGAAGATGAAAAATTTAGATATTGGATGACTCCTAAAAGAGAGATGAAAGAGATACCTGTTGAGATTGAATGCAATGGCAAAAAAATAAAGTCTCTCACTTACGATATTTCAAAGACTGGGGTTTTTATTATCGATAAAGGTTTTGGAGATGTTTTTAATCTGCCATACGATGCTTTATTAACCGTTAGACTTAATCTTAAAAAACCCATTTTAATCAAAGCGACTATCGCGAGAAAAACATTGGCCAAAGGGACCTATCCCCAAGGAATAGGCTTAAAGTTTGAAAGTCCTATATTGAACTAGTTTTTTCAAGATAGTATTTATAATTACCTGGATACACTCTGATCTCGCCTTGGTCTACTTCGTAGACTTTCTGTGCTAAGCCGTGGAGGAAGTGTCTATCGTGAGAGACAATAAGAATGGTTCCTTCGAAACCTTTCAAGGCTTTGAGCAGGACATCTCTAGAGGCAATATCTAAATGGTTAGTGGGCTCATCTAGAACAAGAAAATTATTTCCTTGAGAAAGTAACGAGGTCATAATAAGCCGACTTTTCTCTCCCCCAGATAAATGTTTAACTTTCTTTAAAACATCATCACCACGAAATAAAAAAGCCGCCAGAAGGTTTCTTAAAAACCCGTCAGAAGCTAGCGGAAGACTGCCTTGAATTTCTTCATAAACTGTACTTTCAGGATTTAAAACATCAAATGAATACTGGGAGAAATAGCCTACATTTATGCTTGGACCAATTTTGTAGGTTCCTTCAGTAGGTTCTGTACGACCACAAATAACTTTTAGAAGTGTAGACTTACCTGCACCATTCACTCCCACGAGGGCAATTTTATCTTGGCGTTGAATGGTTCCACTTAGACTTTTGAAAACTCTATGATCTTCACCATTATTTTTTTGCCAAACTTTTCCAAGATCTTCGAAGACCACGACATCATCTCCACCCCTTGGAGGAGCTTGAAAATCAAAATTCATCACTTCTTGCTCAGGTGGAAGCTCGATCCTTTCAATTTTATCAATTTTTTTCACACGAGACTGAACTTGAGCCGCATGGGAAGCACGAGCTTTAAACTTTGCAATAAATTCTTCTTCCTTTGAAAGCATCTCGGCTTGTCTAGCGTGCTCAGCTTTAAGCTGGTCGAGTCTTATCTCCCTTTCTTTAAGGTAGAAATCGTAATTTCCAGAATAAACAGTCATTGTTTTATTAGATATTTCTATTATTTTTTTACAAACATTATTCATGAAGTCGCGATCATGGGTGGTCATAAAAATGGCACCGGGATAATTTTGAAGCCAATTCTCTAGCCACAAAATAGTTTCCATATCCAGATAGTTGGTAGGCTCATCCATGATAATGAGATCGGGCTTTAAAACAAGAACCTTTGCCAGAGCGATTCTCATTTTCCAACCACCAGAGAAATCTCCAGTATCTTTATGATGATCTGATGGAGCAATTCCTAGACCTGTGAGAATCTCTTCCGCTCTGGTTTCAATATCGTAGCCACCACGCTTTTCGAATTCTGTTTGAACATCGCCCATTTCCACAAGAACGGCATTCATTTCATCGTCACTCATGGGCTCACAAAGCTTAACCTCAAATTCTTTAAGTTTTTGACTTAAAACTTTTATCTTCTCATCACCCTCAATCACTTCCTGAAGAGCTGTTTTGCCCTTCATCTCACCGACATTTTGAGAAAAATAAGCAAGCTTTAATTTATCTGGAAAACTAATTTGACCTTCAAAATTACTATCTTCTTTGATGATCATTCTGAAAAGTGTGGATTTTCCTGAACCATTTGGACCAACAAGTCCCACCTTCTCTCCGGGGTTAATTTGAAAAGTGGCTTTAGAATAGAGAGTTTCTCCACCTTGAATTTTAGTTACATTTGAGACGTTTAACATAGATGATTACTTTTTTAGATATAGGATTGTTCAAGTCTTTTTATACTTAATTTCCACAAAACCAAATGCAGGTGAAGTTCCTTCTTGGCTTGATTAATTCTATTTTTTAAAATCTTTTTTGAAAATTTATCAAATTCTCTTTTTTTGAGTTTTAATTCATTTTTAAAGTGTTCTAGATTTTTCAAAGATTCCAGTATTTGTTTTTGTAACTCTTCTAGGTCAGAGAGTCTTGAGACATCATGGCTTCCAAGAGCTTGCATTCTCATGTTGAGCTTCGCTTTGATAATACTTCTTTTTGGAGTAACTTTTAAATCACTTGCCAATTTTAAATGGGCCAAAGTTTTTATCAACCACTTTGTAGGATCAAAGTCATACCAGCGGATACCATTTCTAAAGTCGGTTTGAAAAAAGTGATGAAAGTTATGATAGCCCTCACCGAAGGTAAAATAAGCCATCAACCAGTTGTCCTTAGCGGAATTAATAGCTGTATAAGGAGTCGATCCAAAGACATGGCAAAGAGAATTAATAAAAAATGTACAGTGGTGTACGAGAACAATTCGCATAAAAACACAAGCGATCGCCGCGTAGATATTATTAAAAAGTAAAAAGGCTAAAGCGCCTGGGAGAAGTATTCCAAACACAACAGCAATAGATGTGTAGTATTTATGTTGCCACATGATAAGCCTATCACTCAACATGTCCTTTGCGTAACGAGTCTTAATCTCAGAGTTCTTCTTTAAAAATATCCATCCCATATGGGCATAGAAAAAGCCCTCGTTGATATTATAGGGATCATCTTGTCCATCTACTTTTGAGTGGTGGAGTCTGTGATCGCTGGCCCATTTTAAAACGCAGTTTTGAAAAGCCGTGGCCCCAAAGATGAGAAAGAAAAATTTAACAAAAGGATTTGCCGAATATGTCTTGTGGGCAAAAAGCCTATGGTAGCCTGCAGTAATTGAAATTCCTGATATAATATAAGTTGCTACTATAAAAACTAAGACGTTAATATCAAAAGAAGCTGTCCTTAGCCACATGACAAGAGATAGCAAAGCAGTAGTAGGCGTAAGTATAAGAAATATTGTGTTAACAATACTTATGTCTTTGAGATTGTATTTATTCATCCGAAAACTATACCCAACAGATCAGGGATATAGCAAAGGTTTTAACTTGGAAAAATGGTTTATTTATATCATTGAAACGAAAAAGAAGCGGTTATATACCGGTATCACCAAAGACTTAGATGCAAGGCTCGAAAAACATAAGTCTGGCAAGGGAGCTAAGTTTTTTCGCACCGATCCACCCATAAAAATTGTTTATTCAGAAACGGTTGAGACAAAAAGTGAAGCCTTAAAAAGAGAGTACGCTATCAAGCAACTCTCCCGAGATCAAAAACGAGATCTGTTTAAAGATTGATACTTATTCCCACCGGAAGATGATCAGAGTAACCCTCTTTAGACTTAGTATTAAATCGCCATGGGATATTGTTATCTAAATTTTGACCACCAGTATCAAAGTCCGTCCAGTCAAAGTCTCTCACCATAAAGTTTTCGTTAACAATATCAAAAGCACTGTGATCAATATAGGTGGTCGACTTTAGCGAAGACTTTAGAACAAAAATTCTATCTAATGATTCCCAACCACCTCTATACCAATGAGTTCCGTAAGCTGACTCATTTGAAAATGTCCTCCCAAGAACTTCTACGTCCTCAAAAAGGGGAAGAATATTTAAATTTATTCCGTGAGGAGAATCGCTGTGGGTTTGATTAAAGTCACCTAGGGCGATAACTAAATCTGACTTAGATGCAAGTGCGGCTTTTTCCAGAACCTTTGAAGCAATTAGTCTTGTTCTGTCGTTATTTCCCTGACTAGGCCAGTGATTACCAAAGACAGTCACAAGCTTTGAGTCTATATCAAAGGTCGTCTCCAAGATCCCTCTGGTCTTACTACCCCTTGCAGCTGTTGAGATATCTACTTGATTAAGTTTTTCTGAAACGATGGGATAACGAGAGATCATTCCAATATCAATCCCACGAGCATCTGGACCTTCGATGAGGGAGATATATTTATAACCATGGCCTTCTAGGCCGTATTTGATCAAATCTTTTAAGGCATTTTTATTTTCAACTTCTTGGAAAACGATAATGTCAGCCCCTAAGCCTTTATTGAAAGAGAGAATGACTCGAGCGAGGTTTTTAATTTTGGCTTTATAAGTGTCCATATTCCAATCAAGCTTGTAACAGCTTCTTTTGTAATGCCTCACTCTCATAGCCGCACAGTAAGCTTGAATTTTAGGACTGGATTGTTTCACTTTTAAAGGAAGGTAGGTGTAGTCTTTTTTACCTTCGTCATGAACAGTATCAAAGAGATTTTCAATATTGTAAGACATGATAGAAAATGTTTTTGCCGATGCTGAAAAACTGAATAGAACAATCATTAAAACTAACGCTTTATTTCTCATGGAAATCTCCCGGTGACCTGTCTTTTTGTAAGCGGCATATTCACAGTCTTTAATCAAAATGTCCAAGTCTTTTTAGAGATAATTATAATAAACATAAGCACATCTTATACGTTTAAGTCTTATTGACGCCTATCAAAATTTTGTTTACCTTAAGCTATGAAAAAGATCACTCTCTACCTAAGATTACAGTTTAAATTTATCCTTATTTTATTCGTCTTTGTCGTGATTCCTTTCTATTTAAACTTCAAACTAGACTTCAATATCCCCTACCTGATCTCATTCTTTCTGATTGGGCTTTTTTGTCTAAAAATATTCGTTGTCAAAAGTAACGCATCAAGCAAATCAAACCTTGCAAAAGCGAAAAAGTCACTGCCAGCAAGCAGTTCAAAACAATCCATTATTAACCGAGCAGCCGATATCCAAAACTCCTATGACTTCGCTCTTATGCTTGCAGGCTTGGCCATCATGTTTATAGGTATTTTCAACAACGGTTTTTAATGCGAGAGAAATGCTATAAATGTATGAGGCCAAGAACACTTTGCTTTTGTGAAGATATTAATCCTATTGAGACTAAGACCCTTTTCGTTGTTCTGATTCATGTGCACGAGTTTAAAAAAGTTAAAAATAATACAGGTCGCATGACTCACCTGTCCCTTGTGAATTCTGAATTTTACATGGGGGAATCATTTGCTGATCATAAAAGGGTAAATGAACTTATCCAGACCACAAACTGCTATGTTCTCTATCCGGGAGAAGATGCTCTTGAAGTCCAATCAATTCCAACTGAAGAAGACAATACGATCTTTATTATCGATGCAACCTGGCCGTGTTCAAAAAAGTTAATGAAGCTCTCTCCAAACCTTCGGGCGCTACCAAAAATAAGCTTTCATTCAACGTCAGAATCGATCTATGAATTTAAAAAGCAGCCCAAAGACTACTGCCTCTCTACTATAGAGTCTGTAAAAGTCGTCTTAGAAGAATTGAGTGCAATAAATTTAGAAAAAGTAACGAAGACCCAGACAGACACTTTTCTTAATCCTTTTAGAAAAATGATTCAAACTCAAATTGATTACCAAAATGATCCAAACATCGAAGGTTACAGAAGAAATAAGTTTTAGTTTCTTCCTCTTCGCTGTTGTTTTTTACGGCTTTGATTCTTGTTTTGTGCTGGCCTTTGACCTCTTGGCTCTTTAGGAGCTGGAGGTGTTAAGCTTTTTTTATCTGTGTGAAAAGGATGATCAGTATTTTTTGGAATTTCCATCCCAATAGTTTTTTCTATCCCCTTTAAAAACTTCAATTCAGAACCATCGCAAAAAGAGATCGCAACACCACTTTTTCCCGCTCTGGCCGTACGACCAATTCGGTGGACATAACTTTCAGAATCTTCTGGTAGGTTAAAGTTTATAATATGAGAGACATCTTTTATATCGATTCCACGAGCCGCAATATCGGTTGCAACTAAGACTCGGGCCTTGCCGTTTGTAAATTCGCTCAGAGCTCTCTCTCTAGCATTTTGAGACTTATTGCCATGAATTGCAACTGACGAGACCTTGGCCTGAGTTAAATTTTTAACAATTCTATCAGCGCCATGTTTCGTTCTCGAAAAAACCAAAACCTTTTTTATATCCTTGTCTTCAAGGACACTTTCAAGAAGACGTCGCTTATCTGATTTCTCTACAAATAAAAGTGTTTGTTCAATCTTTTCAACAGTCGTCGACTCTGGTGTTATTTCTACTTTTTTTGGATTATCCAACAGATCCATAGCAAGTTTCTTTATCTCAGCAGGCATAGTCGCTGAAAATAAAAGAGTATGTCGCTTCTTTGGAATTAATTTTACTATTTTCTTAACATCATTAAGAAAGCCCATATCAAGCATTCTGTCGGCTTCGTCTAAAATAAAGGTCTCGAGTTGATCAAATTTAATTTTCTTTTGCCCAATAAGATCGAGGAGTCTTCCTGGAGTGGCAACCACGATATCGACCCCTGAGTTGAGGGCTGAAATCTGAGGTTTTTCCGAAACACCACCAAAGATAACTTTAGTTGAGAAGTTCAGAAACTTTGAATACCCCAAGATGTTTGCCTCTATTTGAGAAGCCAACTCTCTTGTTGGAGTTAGTATAAGCGCCCTACAATTATTGCGATTGGTTTTGATAGGGTTTTCATTGAGATTATGAAGAAGTGGTAAAGAAAAGGCTGCAGTTTTTCCTGTACCAGTTTGAGCAATTCCTAAAAGATCTCTTCTTTTTAAAAGGTCTGGAATCGCCTGGGCTTGAATGGGAGTGGGTTCAGTGTAGCCTTTATCAATAAGTGCTTTTTGAATCTTTTCATCTAATTTTAAGTCTTTGAATTTAGTCATACCTGCTTATACGTTACTTCAGAAGCTTTGTAACCATTCGATTGAAAGAATTTGCAAAGCGCTCCTTATCCTTGAGATCAAAGGCACTTGGACCACCAGTGTCTACCCCAGAATCTCGAAGATCAGCCATAAAGTCTCTCACAGAGAGCCTCTCTCTTATATTTTCCTCAGTGTAGAGCTCTCCTCTAGGATTAATGGCCGTGGCTTTTTTTTCAACCACGAAAGCGGCCAGGGGAATGTCAGCGGTTATAACCAGATCATTTGGGTCTAGATTATCGACGATGTACTGATCGGCGACATCATCCCCTTTTTCAACTTGAATCAGCCTTATATAAGGGGACTGGGGTATTTGCATATAAGAGTTGGCGACCAAAATAAGGTTAATTTGTTGTTTATTGCATGCTTTAAAGACAACTTCTTTGACCATCTTGGGGCAGGCATCAGCATCTATCCAAACTTTAAAATTTTTCATCATTTCCTTTATTGCATTTTTCAAAAATCTACGTATCATATTAATAACTTAAAGAGGTGCTCTTATAAGTAAGAAGGTGGAGGCAACCAAATGCCCGCGAAACCTTCCCAGGGATAATGAGCCGAAAGAAGTAACTGGTAACTACTTCTTGGGAAGATTGGGTTGAATCCTACTTACTGTCATCAATGTGATGGAGTGCTTTATAGTAAATCAATTAATTTCGATTTTCTTTCTCGCTTTTTAAGTTTTAATTAGTTTTGGAGAAAGGATGTCCTCCCACTCTTTTCTCCAAACTTTTTTATTCTAATCTAACAATAAGATGATAGCCGTATTTTGTTTTAACCGGTTTTGATATTTCATCCTTCTTGAGATGAAAAAGAGCTTTTTCAAACTCGGCATCCATCGCGCCACTGGAGAACCAACCGAGCATTCCCCCTTTTTCACTGGAATCGCATTCGGAAAAGTCCTTGGCAAGTTTTTCGAAAGACTCTCCTAGAAGAATTTGCTCACGAATCTCCATGGCATCGTCCATATCCTCTAGTAGAATATGTTTGGCTTTATAACGAGTTGGCATTAGTGACAAGAGCAGGATTAACTAATATGCCTTCTACCAAATTAACTTCAATGGCCATAACTTTTTTTATACCTAGAGCCTGCATAAAACCTTTGACCAATATTAAATTAGAAATATCAGTACTTGCATAAGGACTACCAATTTGGTGATCTGAAAGCTCCTTTGTCTCCTCCAGTCTTTTATCAATATTTTCAATGGTGTAGAAGTTTTTATCGGTAATATTTTTTAACAGACTATTAAAGTGAACTCCCCCAATACCAATAATGCTTGAAGATTTTATTTTCTCTTTCATCTTATCACTGACGGTAATTTTAGCTATTATTTTGGCATCTCTTAAAGCAATCTCCCTTTGATCATTAGTCATAGGATTAGGTGAAGACAAACTTGAATTCATTTTAATTTCACTGAGGATATGATTTTTAAAAGAGACAGCCGCTAGTTTTCCTTCATAGATTTCAAAGTCATTATGAGTTGTAAAACCCGTCAGCTGCATGGATCCACCGCCAATATCCCAAACAACGCTTGTATCTCCTGAGCTGTCTGACTTTGAGATAGCTCCAGTGAATCCAATGATAGCTTCTTCTTTTTGAGTGATAATCTTAATCTTCACACCCGATTTTAACTCGAGTCTTTTCGCCCACTGATGACCATTTTTTGCTGTTCTAAAAGCCGATGTCGCAACCGCATTAACCGAGTCAGCTCCAAAACTTATCGCCTTTGACTTGAGCTCGTTTAAAGCACTAAGACCTTGGTTGAAAATATTAAGACTGAGCTCATTTGTCGAAGAAGACTTTAGATCCTCTTTATAACCGACAGCAATATTGGATTGATGAATAATAGAGACTATATTTTGCGTACAAAAATCAACTTTTGCCACTTTTAATTTGGTTGTGCCACTACCGATATCAATACCGGCCCTTGTCACAATACAGGTACTTTCACCATAACTATAAAAAGAGAGAATAAAAAGAGTAACAATTAACTTCATCTGAGCTCCAACAAGTTTTTATAAATACTAGCAAACTTTAAGCTTGGAATTAAGGCTCTTTACACTATTACAGAGGGCTGTCTAAAAGCTATACAGTTCAAATCAAGTATGTTGTTTCTGGGCAATTATGTCCGGTTAATTTCTGAGCGATTATGTCCTATCAGACTTTAAGCGCTTTTTCTGTGTTTCGACTTATCACCATAGTCACTTAATCTTTTCCTATTACTAACTTTACATTGAACTTTTCTGCCCATCACATCGAAGCTGTAGCTTCCATCAAGGTGAATATTTATATTGATTTCTCGTCCATAGAAACACCTTTTTTCATCCAACACCCAAGTCACATTCTCCCAACTAAATACATTTCCAACCATAATTTTTCGCCTAATCTTTTTACAAAATATAATATCTAGGTCTCCAAAAACATTTTTTCTCCAGGCTTTTTCTTCTTCTTCTTCGGCTTTGACTGAGAATTGAAAATTGTATGCAGGAATAAAAATCTCTTTTAAGTAATAATTGGCTTCTTCAATATTTGTTATGTGATTAAATTCTAACTCCGCTACCAGTCTGTCTTGGAATGTTCTCCAGAGTCTCTCTATTCTTCCCTTTGCTTGAGAAGAACCTGCTAAGATTAATTGAATTCCTGTTTGATCAAATGCTCTCGAAATTTGTGATTCCCACTCGCGCTCTTTCTTACCATAAATACCTGCTTGGTCCATATAGAAACTTTCTGGCAATCCATAGTTATCAACGATCTCCCTAATCACCTTCAGAGAGTTATTTGACGTCTCTCCATAGAAAAATTCAGCACCAACAACAATCCCGGTAGCATCATCAATTCCTCCAATCAAATCAGTTCTTTCATCACCGAACCAAGTATGATCACTTCCATCAAACTGAATCATCATCCCTTCTTTTGGAAGTCTTGCTCTTGGTTTATGGCACCGTCTTCCTCTTCGTTTAGGATGTTTTACAAGGCAATGTTTCCTAGCAATTGAGTGAAGTGCATCTTTTTTGATTTTAATTTCCTCATACTCTTCTATCTTTTCTCGAAAATGAGTTAGATTAAAGTTTCGATATTGATTTTTTAGAAGAGAGACTATTTTTTCTTCAACTTCGAATGGAGTTTTATTGTGAGGAGTTCGATTAATGTTTCCATGTAAGACACCAATCGAACCCTTGGCCTTAACTTTATTGATAATTCTCTGAGATTGTCGATACGATTTTCCAATCTGTTCAGAGAAGGAAATTATAGTTAACTTACCTTCAATAACATCCATGGCCAGGCGATACTGCTTCAATTCTTTTTGTGACATAGTGACTTTTCCCATTCAATTCCCCTGATAACTGATTGGAATCAGGGTACATAAATATTATTGAATAGGACATAATCGCTGAGAAATAAGGATAGGACATAATCGTCTAGTTTCTATACAGTTCAAATCAAGTAAAGAAATCTACATAATATTTAGTTAAACACAGGAATTATATTACCGTCCAAAGAAATAAGATTTTAACAAGAATAAAGCAACAAGGAGCTATTATGATTACTGGAATGACAAATGCTAACGCTAAGAAATTTAAAGAAGTTTATGCACAAATTATTGGGCATCCGCTAGTTTCTCATGAAGAAAGTGAAAGTCTTGAGCCTTTACAACAAGAGCCCGATTTAGACACTGGTGTGCCTCATAGTCATTATGAATATAGAACAAAAGAACAGATGTATAATATGGCCCGAGAACTTGAAATAGAAGGGCGAAGTTATATGAATAAGGATGAACTCATAGACGCTGTCCGAGAAGAAACTCGCCACTAAGAAAATAGTTTTCTAAAAGATAATACTTTGGGCCTGACCTAGAAATGACCAAGCCCAAAGTATAACTATCTAAAATCACATAAAGATGTTTCGCGTGAAGTGTATAAAATCAACACTATACTAGGTTTATGCCTCTCCATAAGCTATATCCACACAATGAAAATCTACTTCTTTATCTTTTTATTCGCATTAGGCGCACATGCGAACTGCGATTCTCTATCAGAGGAATCCAAAAAATTGTGCGATTTTAGCTCAATGCTTGAGAAACTATCCTATGAGACAACCCAACTAAATTGTTCAAATAAAGTTTCCCCTCAAACAAAAGATGTTATTTTTGTTTTTGAAGGCGGCGGAGTCTACTCTCCAAGATTTTTCAATATTGTTAGCCGCGAAGACAAAGTGATATATCCTGATGAAAGCTTTAAAAGGTTTTTTGATTCCTATGCCCTATCCCTATTTGAGCTAAAAAAATCCAACTCCTCTACCCTTCGTTTTTTGCGAGAGCAGAAAGCTTTTGATAAAGATCGAGAATATTTTTACTTTTCAAATTCTGACTTAAAAGCTGCACTTCAATGTCATAAAGACCTCATTGGTAAAAACATAAAAGTTATCGCAACAAGCTGGGGATCTAATGGCGCACATAGATTTATAAGATCTCTCAATGCTAGAAATGAGCCTATAAAAGCTGTTATCTTTTTTGATCCCGTAAGAAAAGGGTTTCTCGCCTTTGGTGCTCTTCGAAATATTTTGACGATGTCTAACTCTAGGTTTTATAAGAAACTTCAAAACACTGAGCTTTTTATTAATCACTATCAAAAAAGTGATGACGGAAGTCTAGGCGTTGCAAAAGTGAGAGGAAATTCAATTCCCTCAGCAGACATCAACCTTAATCTTTCAGTCAATTGTATCTCAAAAGAAGAACATATTCCTTTTGTCCGTATCAATCATAAAAATATTTTTAACTGTCCAACACTTAAAGAAAACTTTAAACAATTTTTAAACAAAGGAAATTAAATGAAAGTCATTATCCTTCTCTCACTTGTTCTTTCAAATTTTGCCATGGCCAAAGACTATGTTTGTGAAACAAATGGTTATCGAATTGAACTCGATCTTCATACAGATAGATCAACTCATATTTGGGTACGAGATATAAGCAGATATGACCTTATCACTCAGGCTTATGCTGGTAGTATTGAGCGTGGTCAAAAGGTCACGTCATTCTTTTTCTACGGCCAAACAGAGCCCACAGTCTTGTCTTTTAAAAACGCTGATGTCCAAAACAGACCAGATAAAATAAAAGGTCATATTGAGGCGATGTTCGAAGGTTTCTACTTCACTCGTTATATGAACTGCTCAGCAAGGTAATAAATGCAAGTTAACGTAGAGTATTTAGAAAATTTAAGGCTTCAAGCTAATTTTGATGATTACAATATTGTCTCTGATCAGCCTGTTCGCTATAAAGGTGACGCTACAGCGCCTGGTCCCTTTGACTACTTTCTAGCATCCTCGGCCATGTGTGCGGCCTACTTCGTTAAGGTCTACTGCAAAGCCCGCGATATCTCTACAAATGATATTACCCTGACACAAAACAATATTGTTGATCCTGAAAATAGGTACAAACAAACGATTCATATCCAATTACAACTCCCAGACACAATATCTGATAAAGATCAAAAAGGAATCATTGCCGCAATGGAGAGATGCTCCGTTAAAAGAGTGATTCAAAACTCACCAGAATTTAAAATTGATGCCATAACCGCTTCAAAACCTTCTGGAGGAGTTATCTATGAGTCTGAAACAAAGGACTCAAAAACACATATTCTTGGCAAAGATCTCCCTTTAGAACAGACAATAAAAACCATGACATCAATCATTGAAGATCTAGGAATCACAATAGAGATTGCCTCTTGGCGAAACCTTGTCCCCCATGTTTGGTCCGTTCATGTTAGAGACGCCCACAGTCCTATGTGTTACACAAATGGAAAAGGGGCAACGAAAGATGCAGCTCTTTGTTCGGCACTTGGAGAATACCTAGAAAGAATAAGTAATAATTACTTCTATAACGACTTTTATCTAGGGGAAGAAATCTCAAACTCACCCTTTGTCCATTACAAAGATGAAAGATGGTTTCCAGTTTCAGAAGACTTTCATCCCGAATTAATGGATGGATACCTTTTAGAAACCTACGCTCAAGATGGTGAACTTCAACTCTCGCATCTTATTGATACAAACTCAGGAAATAGTGAAAGAGGAATATGTGCCATTCCTTTTACCCGTTTTTCGGATAAAAAAGTGAGCTTTATCCCAGTTAATCTTATTGGTAATCTTTTCGTTAGCAACGGTATGAGTGCTGGAAATACTATCACTGAAGCACGTGTACAAGCGCTCTCTGAGATTTATGAAAGAGCTATCAAAAACAAGATTATTACTGAAGAGATCACTCTCCCAGATGTTCCAAAGGACGTCATCGCAAGATTTCCAAAGATAGAAGAAGGTATCAAAGAACTTGAAAGCAAGGGATTCCCCATTGTGGTCAAGGATGCTTCTTTGGGTGGTCAATTCCCTGTTCTTTGTGTCACCCTTATGAACCCAAAAAATGGCGGCGTCTTTGCCTCATTTGGTTCTCATCCAAAGTTTGAAGTGGCTCTTGAAAGGAGTCTTACAGAACTATTGCAGGGAAGAAGTTTTGAAGGCATGAATGATATTCTTCCTCCGACGTTTTCTAGTTTTGCCATCAGTGAACAAAATAATATTATTGATCACTTTATTGATTCCACAGGCGTTATATCGTGGAGATTCTTTAGCAATAGTCCTGACTACAAATTTGTCGACTGGAATATAGAAGGATCGACACAAGTCGAACACGACTATCTTTTCAACATGTTAGAAGAGTTGGAGTTAGAAGCCTATATAGCAGATTATGAAGACTTAGGGGCAAAAGGTTGTAGAATCTTAGTTCCAGGATTTTCTGAAATTTATCCTATTGAGGATTTAATTTGGAATAATAATAATCAAGCCCTAAATTACAGAGAACGAATTTTAAATATACACTCTTTAACAAATGAAGAGCTTGCGACACTTGTCTCGAATCTAGATGAGAGTGAGCTCGATAATTATATGCCTATCTCCGAGCTTATTGGTATCGCTTTTGATGAGAACTCAGTATGGGGACAACTCAATATCGGAGAACTGAAAGCTCTCTCACTCCTTGCTATAGGCAACTTAGAAGAGGCCCAAGAGTACGTTGAAATGCTTAGTAAGTTTAATGACAATCTCCCCAAAAGAAGAAGATTCTTTCAACTTTTAGATGCTCTTATCCATATAGAGCAAGATGAAGAAGAGAGTCATAAAAACTATGAAGAAAACTTGAAAAGAATGTTCACCGACAAACTCTACTCCACTGCAATAAGCACTCTTCGAGGGGATGTGAAATTTTATGGAATGGAACAAACAAATAGCAAACTAGATAATTTAGACAAACATCAAAAGTTAATAGAGAGCTATAAAAAGCTTCTCACTAAAAGGAATTCATGGAACTAAGTGACTTAAATTTTAAGCAAGCCCTTATCGTACTCACAAAACCCACAATGAGAGTTGAGATTTTAGATTTCTTTAAAGACCAAGAAGTTGACCTTGGAATAAAATTTGTCGACAGCTATATGGACGGAGCAAAGCTTGTTCAAAAGTTAGAGCATGATCCCTATGACTTTGTCATTGTCGATAGAAATGTAAGCAATTCGAAATCGAAAGATTTTATAGAGTATATTAGTACCGAGAAGAAACAGACAAAAATACTCACATTCTCTCGCGACGAAAAATTAAATTACTTTAAATAGTTCTCTATCAGCTCTTTCACTTCTTTTGGAAGGGCTGAACCCGCGCAGTTCATCAGAATATGCTCATGAGCGTTTGAGATAAAACGGCTAAACATCTTATCAAATCGAAGCTCTGCATTTTCAAAGATTCTAATATTCATCATTTTGCCCTGAACATCCTCTTCTCGCGATGACTTAAAGGACAACTTTTCAATATTCTTTTTTTCAATATCTACGTGGAACCATGAATAGACTTTCGACTTGTCGCTCTCATCAGCTAGATCGAGACGTCTTATTTCAACGACACAAAATTTTTCATTAGATAAATTATAAAGCACTTCAAACATGGTTACCTCGCTCTTTAATTATAAACAATTTAAAAAATAGATAAAGCTATTTTATGGTGCTTCAACGCCCCTAGTAAAAGTAAAAAAATCTTCATATTAAGTCTCTTTATTAGTATGTAACTAGTTTCTTACACATTTTTTCATATCTCTTTAAGGTTTGCGAAAAACAATTGAGATAGATTAATCTCAGGAGGAATTATGGAAAAAAATAAAGAAAGAAATTATTTAAAAGACAATGAAACCGCTAAAAAAGCCATCCAAAAGGAAGAGGAATTCCTAAAGGAAGACGTTATTGGCAAAGGCGCTGAAGCGGATGGACATCTTGTTCAAAACGACCACACAGAAATTGAAAAGACTCTTGAAAAATAAGTTAACAGCTCAAGATTCTCAAAAACATCACGGAGTCTTGAGCTTTTTAATCATTAAAGCGATCGCGGAGTCTGTCGCTTTAAAACCTCTGTAGGCGTTTATTGTACTCATGAGAGCTGTTTCAATATGGGGCGCCACCCAAACGTTTGCATAATTAAAAGTATTCGTCCCCGTATGTTGCAGGACATCTCCATTTGACCATTTACGCTCAAGCCTATTCCATCCACCAAAAGTATAATTATTATCTTTTGCTGGGTATTTCTCGTATAGCTTTGCAAAATTCTCTTTACTCAAAAACTGGCCTCTATTATTAAAACCCTCTATGTGAAGACTCAGGTATTTACCCCAATCTTTAAGGGAGCAAAAAATCGCCCCAGCGGGACCATATGCTGGTGGATTATCATCATGGACGGGCTTTAGGTTATCTTCATCAAGATAATGTCCCCAAGGCTGTAAGGGATCTTTAAGAGCTGGATTAGTCGCTAAACCAACTCCACAAGAAGTCATCTTTAAAGGCTTAAATATATATTTTTTCAAAAGATCTTCAAAGCTTGAATTTGTTAGATTCTCTAATATATGGGCCGCTATCATGTACCCCATATTAGAATACTTATCGTCTACCCTAGCTTGGTATTTGGGTTTGTGAGTTAACACCGCATTTGCCAGAAACGATCTGCTTACTCTAGCTGAGTACTTTTTATTTTGTAGGTGCTCTTCAATCCACTCCTTTGAAAAATACTCTAGGTTCTCAACTAAGCCTGAGCGGTGAACAAAAAGAAGCTCAAACTCAACATTTTTAAGCTCTTCATGCATCTGAATATCTGGTAAAAGCTCAGATAATTTAGACTTCCAAGATAAAAGTTTTAAGTCAATTAGTTTGGCTGCCAATAAAGCCGTTATTGATTTTGAGCACGAGCCCAGATGGTGCTTATCACCCAGTTCCACTTTGTTTGAGAAACCAATCTTTCTAATACCTGTCACTCCAGAAATAATCATCTCACCCTTTTTAACAGTCGCACCACTTAGAGAGGGCAAGGAATACTCGGATCGAATAACCTCCAACTCTTTGGATATATCCTGAGAGTGAGAATAAAAAGTAAAAAAGAGAGAACTAAGAACTAATATATTTTTCATTCGCTCATTATAGGCGAAGTAAAAATAATTGGCTAAAAAAATAATCTTCACGCAAAAGCTGTGGTAAATTAAAAAAATGCTAGAAAAAATATTAGAAATTGGCCCAGCGCTAGAAAAAGAGAACCTCAAACCCGACGAATTTAATCAAAAGTGTCTTGAGGTTTTATCCAGTCTTGATATCACAACTGATTTAGAATCCTTTAGTGACAGTCTGGGAAAATGGCTTCTTAAAAACCCCTTACCAAGACAACTCAATGTCTATAATGCTTTTGGTCAACCTCCCGTGACAGTCTTTAATAATGAAAGTTTTGTGGTGGATATCTACTTTTGGATGCATGCAGATACATCTTTGCATAGTCATGCTTTTAATGGAGCTTTTAAGGTTCTCTTTGGAAAGTCACTTCACGAGACTTTTAAAATCGAGATGAAAAATGAATTCTCTCAAGATGTTGCTCTAAACGCACTTATCAAAGAGAACTCAAAAATACTAAGTCCTGGTGACTGTGAAATCATCCCAAGAGGAGTAAGCTTTAACCACAGGGTAGTCCATTTAAGTGCTCCCACAGTTAGTCTGTGTATTAGAACTATTACTGATCTCGATACCCCTCAGTGGCATTATTTCGATAATGGCTTGAGTATTTTAAAGCAAGAGACTGAGCAAAGTGTCCTTAAAAAAATATTTTACGCCGACTATCTTCAGTCAATCAATACGAAATCTTCTGATAAATTCCTAAAAGCTTTTGTGTCCACAATTGAGATATCTAAACTTCTCAACCTTTTTGAGCAACTTACTGTCGATACAATGGACCTTAGTGATGCGACTCAGGAGTTACTCTACAACTTAATGATGGACAGATTTAACAAAGAACCCTGGTTTTCTCTTTACGAGGAATGCGCCGATCAAGAGTCGAGTCTAGATTATGAAGGTGATGAAAAAGATAGACTTATCCAACATCTGAATCGTCATGACTACTCAACCGATGAAGCTAATCGTTTGATAGCGCAAATCTAATTTAGTCTAGGCGATAAATTTCCATTATATTTTTAAGAATTGACTCGAAGTTTATATTTAGATCTATGAGCTCTCCTGAGTGAATATCAAAAACCAATAAAATAAAGGCTCTTACAAATTTCAAGTTTATTAATTATACATCTGATTCAGATCTCCACTTCAAGATACTAACCTTTTTGCATGACCAAAAGGTTAATCCCGTAACAATTGCGGAGATTGATGATATAAACCTAACAAAGAAAACTCTCTTAAACCTAGATTGTTTTGCTATTCCTCCCACAAACTCAGTACAAGTGGAGATTGAGAAAAAATAGATCTTTCAAATTGGAGCACCCATTAAGAGTCTTACGAGTAAGATTTACGCTTACTACAAACCTTCATTTAAATCAGATGATTTTTTTATTAACTTGGAAAAAGCTAAAAAATAGCGCCTTTTTCTATTCAAAAATAGCGCGACTTGGACTGTTTGTTGATGAACTTAAACTTGGTGAAGTATCCGCTTTTTGGCCAGACTCAGAACTTACATTTAAAGGTGCTTTATGAGTGTGATCGAGGTTGAAAGTTATATACTTACCAAGATTGTACTGAAAGCTTTTGATCGATAGGTCTTTAACAGATCTAAAGTCGAGCAGACTTCTTTTAAAGAAAACAGCTACAGAACATGGACTATCGAGATAGACGGCAAGACTCCCTTCAAATTCTGTCACTTCTTTAACTGTACATTTTAGCGGTGTTTTATCTTGGATTTTTCCCTTCACACTTATATGGCGACCGGCAATATCATTGTAGATAAGGGCAAGATCAGTTCCACCGGAACATTCCACATCTCCGTCACGAAAAAGTAAATCAGCTGTTTCTATCTCAACTTCTTCTCTTCCATTAACGAGCATTTTTACTTTGTTTTTATTAGGACACTCAGATTGAATTTTTCTTAGGTGCTTGCCATCAAGAGTTACAACTGTCCCCACCGGTAGATCGAGTAAAGATCTATCTTCAAAGTCCACTGGACTTCCGACCTGAGAAAATGCGGATAAACTGATTGCAAAAATAAGACTAGATTTTGATATTATATTTTTCATATAAAAGCTCCTATGAATAACTATCGGAGCTTTTTTATGAAAACTCTACTCTTTTACTCTCTTTCGTCCCAAATCGTTAGTTTTGTGACAACAAATTCAGATTCGGAAACATTCTTTCCAATAATATAGAGGACTTTATAGTCATCAGTTTGATCATCTCCATTTACATAGAGCATACCTGTATTTTCAAACCCCAAGGTATCTAAGGGGGTAAGAACGCGACTGAGGTTCATTCTACAGCTACTATCAGCCTTTAGGTCAATGCTAACAAACGATTCACAAAAGATTGGCTGCCAACCAACGACATCAAAAATAAAGCTCACGACATCATTTGAGTCGATATTGTCTTGCTTACTGACTTCTTTGATACCTCTATTTTCCCTTTTTAGTCGTCGTTTTGAATCAGATAATAAGCTTACCGAAACAGCGTAAGAATCTAGCTGCTATATTTCTATTATATCATTTATATTGAATCTAAGTACTTGAAATTATATTTCGTTGAAAAAGTGTCAACTATCCTGACACCGTCTGTAGATATTTCCATGTCGAATGCGCTCAATCATAAAAGCTGAGAGAATGTGAGTATTAGAAAAATAAAAAACATTAATTAGTTAAATGGGCGATGGCTCGGGAGTAAATTATGAAGAAATTATTACTTGGTTTGTTAGTTTTAGGAAGCTTTACTTTACAAGCTCAAACTAAGAAAGAACTCAAACAAAGAATTGATGAATTGAATGAAGAGGTATCTCAATTGTATAAAAATCAGAAAGATGAATTTTCAATTGAAAACTGTAAAGGAGAAAATGGTCTTGAGATGTTAACAGTAAAATCTTTTGATTTGGTTGATATTAGAGAAAATCTAAAGATTGGTATAACAAATAAGCCCCTCATCCCAGTGTATATTGAAATGTGTGATAAGCATGGTAGAAAGCCAGGATACTCAATTAAGAGAGTATTAAACTTAAATGAAGCCACAGTATACGACGAAAGAACTATTAATAGTCTTATCGAATCTCTAAAGTTTAAGTCAGAGTAATACTTGCTAATATTTAGACATAAAACCTAAGGAATAATGAATAACTGGACCTGCCTTTTTTGAGCAGGTCTTTTTTTGTCTGATATTGTTGAGCGAGAACTTAAGAGGTAATCCCACGTGGAGCTATCCAGTTATATACCAGCTCTGAATCGTGAAGATATTACATCAATGAGGATCTTGTATTGCGCTGCGCTACTGGGTCTGTATACTCACTTATATAAAGAAATTATAAAGCAAGGTTTGAATTAAAACCATTTGGTTTATGACTGTAAATATGGAGAACAAATTATGAAAAAATTATTAATTGGATTATTAGCATTAGGAAGTATTTCTGCTTTTGCAAATATATGTACTTTTCAAACGAGCTCGAGCTTTCCACTAAACGAGAGCTTAGCAGTGCAAGTCGAGTCAACATTACTAGATAAAGGTTTTGAAAAGGCACTTGACGGGGAATCCCCAGATTTTATTATTAATTATTCATCGAGTGTGTACCATAAAAATCAAGGGCAATATCGAGTAAAAGATGACATTTTTGAAAGATTGTCTATAAAGCTTTCTGAAAGATGGTCAGCGAAAGCATTAATTAAAGATCCTTCTGATGGTTTTGTCTTGTCTCGAAGCTCTAGGCGAGGATTACCTAATCTTGGAATACCTAGTAAATCTATGGAAAGATCCATAGTTCTGAAAACAATTAGAACTTTACCTAATTGCGATAAACTAAAATAGTCGTCAAGCACTAATATGCAGTAGTCACGACTTGCGTTTACAAAACGCTCTCAGTCAAAATATAAAACTATTGTAAATCTATTTCGCTACTTTCTACCTCGGTGTCAAAAACCATTTCTTTATACAATTTTACTCCTTCTGAAAATGTTTCATAAGGAGTTCTTCCTTTGCACCTCTTTCCTTGATTTGTTCTGTCGAAGTTGTAATCCTTCATGTAAAAATCAAGATCATACTGCAGTCCTTCTAGGCTCGTATAAAGCTTCTTTCTAAATGCAACACTATAAAATTCATTTTGGATGATTTGATTTAATTTCTCTACTGATCCATTCGTTTGAGGATGTCTTACTTTTGTTCGACTATGTTCTATATCATTCAAGTGCATGAATAATTGATAGTGATGCGCATCTTTGTGACCACAATATTCTCGTCCATTGTCTGTCAAAATCCTAAGAACTGAGATCCTGTGTTCGTCGAAGAATGGAAGTACTTTGCTGTTTAAAAAATCTGCCGCAACAGTTTGAGTTTTATCCAGATAGAGTTTTGCAAACCCCACATTAGAATAGGTATCAATTCCTGTTTGCTGATAAATTTTTCCAACACCTTTAATGTAGCCAACGTAGTAAGTATCTTGGGCGAATAGAAATCCAGAGTGATGAGTCTCTACTTCGCCATGAGCTTCTTTCTCTTGCTTTCTCTCTTCGAGTGCTTGGACTTGAGACTCAGTTAAAATATTATTCTCCTGAGCCGACCATTTCTCTAGACGTTTTAACCTTAGATGTTTTACTTGTAAGTCATGCCTGAGCCAGATTGAGCGAATTCCGCCAGCGCTAATAGCAATATTGCTTTTTCTTTTAAGCTCATTCGAAACTCGAACTTGTCCATGGGTAGGATACTGTAAAGAATAGTCTAGAACAGCTTTCTCGACTTCTGGAGCGCACCTGTTTCCAACTCTTGGACCTCTTCTAGACTTTTCTATAAGGCCTTCAAGTCCGTCTTCTTGTATGGCAGTTTTAATATCGTAGTAATGCTGTCGGCTTACACCAAGTCTTTTGCATGCTTTTGTAATATTTTTTAAAGTGTCTGCAAATTCAACTATGTTGAGCTTACGATTAATGAGATACTGTTGTTGAGTCATGTGTTTTCCTTTTGTTAAAAATTGTTTTGTGGTTACTACAATTTTAACTGAGAACGCATGACTCAAATATTACCGGCAATATTTAGTCAGGTGTTGTAAACGCAATTCGTGTTACTTCCAACTAATATAAAGTACAAGCCTCACTCATAAAGATTAATAATTTATGAGTGAGCAATATAGCCTGCTCACAAAGCAGGCTTTCTTGCTTCTAAGCTACAAACTTATACTTAAAGTCAGATTTCCCCTCTAAAAACCTGTTGAATCTCTTCATCATGTCATTCAATTCTTTCTTAAGTTGAATAGGGTTTAGTGATTCGTATCTCTCAGTTAATTGTTGAACTTGATAACTACTGAGTTTTCCTGAATCAATCAGTCGCTGATAGGGGGTTCTGGCTTTGTCGTATTTGCGTTTGTATTTTGCACCAATACGAGTTACTTCAATTGCTTTTAACTGAGGCACAAAGAAGTTTTGAGAACATTAAAATAGCTTGAATAAATGCTATTCATAATAAAAACTAATTCTTCCTTATCAAATCTTTCATAGCTAAAAAGCTCTCTTACATGGGTGAAATTTTTTTGCTCAACATGACAATTGTCATTCTTTTTATAAGGCCTTGATCTCGTAAACTCGATGCCTTTCTTATCTAAAAATTCTTGAAGCTTGTGATTGATAAACTCTGTTCCTGAGTCGGTATTAAAAGATTTAACAGTACACGGAAAGTTCCAAAGTCCTGCGGTAATAGCGGTTAAAACACTTGTTGCATCTTTACCAAAACTCGCTCGATTTTCTGTCCATCCAGAGTATTCATCAGTAATCGTTGTTGTCCAAATGAACTAGCCTGACAAAGAGTTTCCACAGTGAGCTACAGTGTCAGCTTGAAGGTATCCAGGTTCTTCATTTTTTTCGTCGAATTTCTTGATTGGAATCACATGCGCAAACTTCTTGGCTCTAACAGTTCCAGTTCTTTTTCTACGACTAAACTGAGCTTTATAAGGCTTCAAATATCTATCAATTGAAGCTGAACTCATACTTAGTATTTCTTGCTTAATCTCCTCGCTAAACTGTTCATGCTCATAATACTCTAGCCAAACTGGCAAGGCTGCGACCATCTTCTTTGAGCAAATACGCCCTAGAATATGCCATAATTTCTTTAAATGGGATAGTGACTGATTTGAGTATACCTTTATTCTTCCTGATGCCTTTTTGCCAGTCTTATGGCCCTTTGCAAGTATCTCAATAGCATATTTGCGGTGGTATCCTGTAATGCTACAAAGCTCAGTAAGTATGGCAGATTTTTCCTTTTTTGAGGCCATATAGTATCGTTTCTGAATTGCTTTTATATAGGTTGATTTAAATTCTAGTGTCATTTTATTACTCCAAATTCATGTGATTATTTAATTTCGGTAAGATCTTTCTGATTCAACGGTTTGTAAAATCAGAGTTAAAGTTTGAATTTGGGTAAGATTTTTGAATTTCTACAAAGCTTGGATAAATGAATTAAAAGATAATGATAAAGGGTGTTTAGAATAATCATTTTCGAACCTCCATGTTCAAACAAGCATTTGTTGATTCAACAGCTTGTATTTTTGGTTAATTCGGTAGGCCTTTCATTGATTCAAGTTTTAAAACCAGTTGATTTAAACTTGAGGCTTTAAAGATATTAGATGTTTCGATATCTGAGTTTTTTTCTAAAAGGACATTTGATATAAGGTCCATTTCACTTTTGTACTGGCCTAGTGAACCAGCAAAAGCAGAAATACTACCCATGACTAAAGAGACAATAAGAAAATTCTTAAGAGCGGACATACTTAACCTTTGAAATTAATATTTAAAAAAGTCTTGTATCATTCATCTGAATTTTCAACTAGTTAACTTGTAAAATTTGCAGGTCCGATTCGTTAGTCAAGTGTGATCGCAAAGCTGAAGGTTTTTGGAGCCAAAACCTCTATTCGTGGGGAGTTTACTCCACCTGGGTCCAGGGCCGTAGTAGCGAGTCCACCACCGCCTGGAACAATATTTTGACCTTGCGGCCCTACAAAGTAAACCTCTTCATTTGTGAGTTTTCTGGCGACGACTTCGCCCGAGTCTAAAGTTTTAGCGCTCGTGCTAAATTCGCCACTGCCTTTTAAGAACTCTTTAAAAATCGTTTTGGATTCATCTTTATAACCAGCACTAAAGACAATTTCATCCACAATTTCAGTACCATTTTCATGAGAGACTTTAAACTTTCCATTAGGAAGCTCTTTAATTTTCTCTAGGTACCCATCGATTGGATTTATCAACTGCTTCTCTTTCCCACCTGGAAAATGAACAGATAAATCCCTATATCTCTCCCAAGTATTTTCTATGTACTGAGTGGAGTTTAATTTTTTTTGTCCAAACCATACAATCTGTTTTGGAAGATCCGACTTTGTTATGCCCCCAATATAGGCCTTACTTGGACCTTTCCCTAAAAGAAGCTCAGTTATAATAGCACCACCATCTCCACCACCAACCACGGCTATTTTTTTGCCTTTGATTACTTTTAAGATATTTGTCCCTTCTTGAATTTTTAATTGCATCTTTCTCATATAGCTCTCTATATGATTGATTTTTTGTCCAAGATGCTTTTTGGCCACTTCTAAAGAAGTAAGATCCTTCAAAGGGATACTCGGAGTCCCAAGTCCGGAGGGCATGATAATTTTATTGGTAAAAATGGATTTTCCACCAGAGAGTTTAAGCTCATATTTGAAACGAGATCCATTTATCCTTTTCACACTCATTATTTTCTCACCCATCAACAGGTCAGCCCCGGAGCTTGCCATATTCATATTTGAACTATTTCCGATATACTTTCCAGGAATAAAGAATTCACTATCACCAACTTCCATGGATTTTATTTTCAAGTTTGAAAAATCAGAGGGCTGAATAGGCATTCCTGTCATATGATTCTTACTAAGCTTATACAGCTCAGAGCTTCTGGCTTTTAAAAACTCAGGACTATTGATAAAAAAGGTATCTCCAAGGCAATTAAAGACTCCTAAACAATCCAATTTATCGACCACTAGGACACTTCTCTTTGCATTGGCTTGCTTCAAGCCATTAGCTGTTATGGATCCGTGAATCCCTCCTCCCAGAACGACAACCTCAGACTCCAGTTTTCCGTCTTGAAGGAGTTTTAAATGATTAAAGTCAGAATTCCTTTTTAATTCTTTTTCAATACTTTTAAGGACTATTGTTTCGTTACGACCTTTCAAGCTCGCTTTTAGAGCTTGAGATATCTCTTCAATCGAAGATGTGTTCAGACTGTGAGGAAATTTTGAAACAAACGCTGATTCACAAAATGAATTTGCGTTCAAAGAAAAAATGAAAAGTAAGTTTATCAGAAATTTCACTATTATTGGTATCGGTTTAAAAAAGGAAATTCTATAGAACTACTTGACCAGTTTGATCTTTTTATTGCAGATATTTAAGCTACCCAAAAAGACAGGTAGCTTAAACAATTATTACTTATAGAGTTGGGTAATCAGTATAGCCTTTTTCATCAGGTCCATAGAAAGTCGATGGTACGGGGTCATTAAGCTCAGCACCCGTCTCAAATCTCTTCACAAGATCTGGATTGGCAATAAAAGGAACTCCAAATGAGACCGCATCAACAAGACCAGAGTCTATCGCTTCTTCGGCAAGATCCTTTGTGTATTTCTCATTACCGATAAAGACTCCACTAAAAAGCTCACGAAGTTTTGGTGTAAGGCTATCATCCGCTTGATGTTCTCTTGTAAAAATAAAGGCTATATTCTTTTTACCTAGCTCACGTGCAACGTGGCCGAAGGTTTCCAGAGGGTTTGAATCCCCCATATCATGACTATCGCATCTTGGAGCAAGATGAACTCCGACGCGCTCACTTCCCCAAACACTTATAGCCGCATCGACAACTTCAAGCAAAAATCTTGATCTATTTTCAATCGACCCACCATAGATATCATCTCTTTTATTAGTCGAGTCTTGTAAGAATTGATCGAGTAAATAGCCATTGGCCGCGTGAATTTCAACGCCATCAAAGCCCGCTTTTTTGGCATTTTGTGCGCCTTTTCTATAGTCTTCGACAATCTGTTTAACTTCTTCAGTTTCAAGGGCACGAGGCGTATCGTATTCAGTCACTGGTCTCACTAGTGAGACATGCCCTTTGGGTTTTATCGCCGAGGGTGCAACGGGCTTATTTCCATCTAAAAATGAAGAATGTGAAATTCTCCCTACATGCCAAAGCTGTATAAAGATCTTTCCACCTTGTGCATGAACGGCACTTGTAATTTTCTTCCAACCTTCAACTTGGTCATCAGACCAAATTCCAGGTGTATTTGCATACCCGACACCCATAGGATTAATAGAAGTGGCCTCCGTTAAAATCAAGCCAGCACTAGCACGTTGAGTGTAGTACTCGACCATAAGATCGTTGGGAATTCTTTCTTCTCCGGCCCTCGCTCTTGTTAAAGGCGCCATGATAATTCTATTTTTAAGAGTTTGATCACCAAGTTTTAAGGGGTTAAATAATGAACTCATATATGTCTCCATTGTTTGATATTTATCTAACAATAAACCCACTCTTTAAATAAAGCAAGAAGTATGTTAGATATATATCTAACAATGAAAAAAACAGAACAATTACCATTAGATAAAATACTTAAGGCCCTTGGTGATCCAATCAGGCTTGGAGTTATTAAGCAGCTTCTCAAATCTGAAAAGCCTGAGATCACCTGTGGTGATTTTGAGTACTGTGTGCAAAAAGCCACCTTTTCCCATCATATTAAGATACTTATTGAATCCAATATACTTTGTGAAAGAGTTGAAGGTGTTAGAAAGTATCTCTCCATTAATCCAGAGATTGAAAAGTCCTACCCAGATCTTTTAAAAACCATAAATAACACTTGAAATATCCAATAGTTACAAATTAATGACCTCGAAAAATCTATTATCAAAAGAATCTTCTAATGCTAGAAAGCACCTATGAAAAATATTTTCTTTCTTCTCATATTATCTCTATCGATGAATACCTTTTCAAAGGTTGTACTCAAAGCCCCAGGATGATAGCTTCTATCATTTTGAAGGTGGAAATTATTTAGACTTTTTCAGTAATCAAGAGACCAACTTAAAGGCCTATGGATCCGGTTATCTTTTTGATAATAAAAAAAAGCAGCAATACCTAAAAATAGTTCAGCAACAAAGTCCAAATATTCAATGGGTTCTTAGAAACTTAGAAACAAAAAAAATAATTTCTCAAAGTACAAATGCAGCTAAACAGTTTTACGGAGCATCAGTAAGTAAAATTTTTGTCGCTGGCTCATACTTAAATTTTACTCAAGGTTACCCAAGCGAAGATGCCATTGAGCATTTGAACAACTTAATCATTGTATCGAGCAATACATCTTGGAGTGCGCTGCAAATATTAATTGGAGAAGGCTCCGAAAACATCGGAAGAAAGAGAGTGGATGATTTTTTAAAACTTTTGGGCATAACTCGATCTATTGGCTTTAGAGGATATTTGGGCACAACCCACGGAAATGAAGTCAATGCCGTCGATATTTCAAAATTTATACAAGACTCATATGATGAGAAATACCCAGGAAGCCTTCACCTCTTTCAAACGATGTTTTTGTCTCGTACGGGAAAGCTTAGAGGTAGAAAATATTTACCTAAAAAGATGAATATCGGTGGAAAAACTGGAACCTACAATGGTAAAACTACTGTTGATGGAAAACTTATAAATTCAAAATCTAAACACCACACTATGGTGTTTAAGAAAAAAAATAATTACTACTCTCTTACCGTTCTGTCTGATCCCGGAACTGACGAAGAGATCGCTCTGATATGTGCTGGTCTCATTTCTCAAATCTAGATCTTCTTTCTCTTAACTAATTGTCTTATCAGGAACTTAACTTGTCTGGGTCTTGGATTCTGCACATTTGCCACTGCATAAATCTTTCACAGGTCCTAGGGAAAAATGCTTGAAGCAGTTAAAATTAAAGAAAATACCCCTTTTGGAGAAAAACATGAAAACCTTTCTATTACTTTCTTTTATTACTTTTATGAGCGCATTTGCCTCAGATTATTACTACTGTGATTATCTAGAAGGAATCGAAGAGTATTACGTAGAAGTGATGATCAATTCAAATGATGTGAATGACTCAACAGCAAGTTTTAGAGTCCACCAATCATCTGGAAGAATTGCTCTTAAAGAGAAACATGGAAATTCATATATTTTTGCTTCATATTTAGGAAGAGAGTTTGGAAAAACACAAGTAAACTTCAACTCCGTTACAAAGCGTGTCTCTGTTACAACCAACATCGATCGAAGAAACGAAATTTTTAGAAGTGCAAAATACGGTTGTGAAAAAAGATAAAACTCTTACTTTCTTAATTTTTCCAAAAGCTTTTTCTTAGAGGCTCGTCTAGCCTGAGATGGACGTTTTCTATCATTTCTTCTCATCGCCGCACTTGAGTCTTTATGATTGCCCTGCTTTTTTAACGGGGCATACTCGTGGTGAAAAGGCTGATCTACAACTTTTGGAATCTCTAAACCTATAAGTTTTTGAACATTTCGAAGAAGAGCGAGGTCTCTCTCAGCGCAAAAAGAAATGGCCGTCCCCTCTCGACCCGCCCGTGCCGTTCTTCCAATTCGGTGAACGTAGAAGGTAGCGTCTTCAGGCATATTATAATTGATAACATGAGTGACATCATCAATATCGATACCACGAGAAGCGATATCTGTGGCAACAAGAACTCTTATATTTCCTTCAGTAAAGTCAGCAATGGCTTCGTTTCTCTCGGTCTGAGTCCTATTACTATGAATCTCACCCGTTGTGATGCCGTTTGCAGTTAAAGCCTCAACAATACTTGAAACTGAATATTTTGCCTTACAAAAAACTAACACTCTCTCAATTGAATCATCTTCCAATAGGCTTAAAAGAAGAGGGATTTTATTGTCTTCCAAAGTGAAGTATACAGACTGCTCAATCTTATCAATAGTTGAAGACTGCGGAGCAGCGGCTATTTTTATTGGATTTTTAAGAATAGACTTTGCCAATTTTTCTATAACTTTTGGCATCGTTGCAGAGAACATAACCGTCTGTCTGTCAGTTGGTAAAAGGTCACAGATAGTTTGAACGTCTTGATAAAAACCCATATCGAGCATCATATCCGCTTCGTCTAAAATAAACACTTCAACTTGATCAAGAAGAATATCTTCACTTCCCATGAGATCTAAAAGTCTGCCAGGAGTGGCCACTATAACGTCTACTCCCCCAGTCATAAATTCAATTTGACGCTCTTTTCGAACTCCACCCATGATAATGGTTGATGTCAGTTCTGAATTTTTTGAATAAGAGATAATATTTTTATGAATCTGCGTCGCAAGCTCTCTAGTTGGCGCTAAAACTAATGCCCGACAATGATTGGGTTTAACATCTACCTTTTTTCGAAGAAGTCTATCGATCAGAGGAAGTGAAAACGAAGCCGTTTTACCAGTACCAGTTTGAGCTATCCCCAAAAGATCATGACCTTTAAGAAGAACGGGAATAGTCCGTTCCTGAATAATCGTGGGGTATTTATACCCTTTCGCACTGATTGATTCTAAAATTTCAGGTAAAAGTTTTAATGCACTAAAGTCTGCCATAAATTCCTATTTTGTTTAGTATTCTTCTGTTTCCCAGCCAATCTTTTCAAGAAACTCATCATATGTTCCGTCAAAAAATTCGGCGATGCCTTTATGAAAGATAATCAGTTTATTGGCGATGGCCCGAAGCATAAGCTCAGAGTGAGTAACGACAACAACGGCCCCTTCAAAGTTTTCAATCTCATTGGTGAGACTCTCAATTGATTCCATATCAAGATGGTTGGTGGGCTCATCCAAAAGGAGGATGTTTGATTTATGGGCCAAAATTTTTCCAAGCATCACTCGACTTTTTTCACCACCGGAGAGAACGGAGATTTCCTTATTGGCCAAATCTCCTTCAAACATCATTGTTCCGCAAATTTTTCTCACCTGTGCAAAAGACAGGTCGGGATTACTTTCAGTTATTTCATTTTGAATCGTATTATTAAGATGGAGTCTTTCAATATTCGTTTGACCAAAATGCCCCATAGAAATTGAAGGGTGGCTTGTTATTGTTCCTGTTCTGGCCTTGAGTTCACCGGCTAAAACATTTAAAAGAGTCGACTTCCCTTTTCCGTTTTTCCCAATAATACCAATCCTGTCATGGCGGCCGATACTTAAAGAGAGGTTTGAAAAGAGATCATCACAAGCCTCACCTGAATATGAGAAGCTTAAATCATTAGCTTCTAAGATAACCTTACCTGGACATTCTTTATAATGAAAACGAAACCCCAGACTGTGCTCATCACTAAGTTTTGCAATGGTTCCCATCTTCTCAATTTGTTTTGCTCTGGACTGGGCCTGAGCCGCTTTTGAAGCTTTCGCTCCAAAGCGATCGACAAATCCTTGAAGTTCTTTTTTCTTTTTTTCTTGATTTAGTCTCGTCTGCTCATACATCTCATCACTTACGGCAACTTGTTCATAGAACTTTGAGGTGTCACCTTTGTATTTTCTGAGTCTTTTTCTTGTCAAACCAGCGGTGTGAGTCGCCACAGAATCCATGAAGTCTCTATCGTGAGTAATCAATAAGACCTCACCTGTAAATGATCTTAAAAAGCCCTTTAACCAGGCCAAAGAGACGATGTCCAGATAGTTGGTAGGCTCATCTAAAAGAAGAAGATTAGGGTTTTGAACAAGGGCTTTTGTGAGGTTGATGCGCACTTGATATCCTCCAGAGAAACTCTCCGGGGCTTTTTGCATGTCTTCTTCAGTAAAACCTAAACCAAAAAGGATTCTTTCGGCTTTCCACCAGTCATATTGCTCATCCTCAGTCAAAACCTGGCAGCATTCTTCAAGAACTGTGGGCTTAGTAAAATGAATATGCTGATCGAGGGCTCCAATTCTGTAGCCTTTTGGGATATTGATTTCCCCGGCATCAGGAGTAAGATCACCTAGAATAACTTTAAAAAGAGTGGATTTTCCCGAACCATTTCTTCCCACAAAGCCGATCCGCTCACCACGTCCCACCATAAGATCTAAATCATCGAAAAGAACTTGAACACCAAAGTGCTTAGAAATACTGTTTAACTGGATCATCTTTTACCGCAAATTCATCAAATTTTATTAAAGACTGTAGTTAACTGTAAATATCCTATATGGCCATCAATGATCCGCATAACTAGAGATTTTACATATGAGATTAGCATAAGGTTAAATTGACTCTCTGAAGCTTGAATGCTAAATCAAGGCATGACTTATAAGATACCAGAACAACCAGACAATTCCTTTCGTGTTACTTTAGAACTTGAAGCTTCTGCTCCAAGACTGGATGTAATTCTTATGGAAGCCCTTCGTTCTCAGACAGAAAACGAACAGCTCAGCCAGATCTCAAAACTTCATATGAAGAGGCTTTTTACTGAGAAGAAAGTTCTTATAAAAGGTCAAAGTGCCAAGGCGAAGTCTTCCGTTAATAGTGGAACGACTTATGTTGATGTTCTTATTTAACTATCAAAATCTGCATAGTTATCTGATTCTATCTCTTGCCCATTAACATCGAGATAAAAGTCTTGAGAGATTATTCCCTCGTAACATTCATCCGTATACTGACTTGACTCGTAACTGTAATGACAGTCCTCTGATTCAATTATAATAGCCGGATTTGAGACACTCGCTTTAATGGCATAGATCTGATTATTTTTAATAAAGAGACTCTCAACTGTCACTGACAGATCCACCTGAACAATAGCATAGGGACCTTCAAGGACAGTATCACCCCAAACGTCCACCAGGGAATTGGCCAAAGTATGAACCTTCCCTAAAAGCTCGGGCAAAAGTAATTCACTCATTGTCTGTTGATCATCAACTTCTATAAATTCACTTGAATAAATGAGCTCAATTTTTTGATCGTCAGACAGAAGATTAAACTCCTGCAAAGATTGAGCAAAACTGACTTGGGTGAGCAAAATAAATGATAAGATTATAATTTTCAAAGGGTAATCCTTAACTTTCGGTTATGAAAACTTTGATACCCCACTTTAAAGACATCCTAAATAGAAACCATCTACTCATATAAAAACTACAAATTTTTTAGGTCTTCAGCTGTCCACAAGCGGCCAGGACATCATCACCTTTGGTAGCCCTTACTAAGGCGGCGATACCATAGGATTCCAAGATATGCTGAAAAGCAAAGATACTCCCATTGTCTGGTCTTCTATACTTTGAGCCCGGAAAGGGATTAAAGGGTATTAAATTGACATGGGCCCCTTTATCACGAAGAAGAGCACCAGTTGCATGAGCATCATCTTTGGTATCATTGAAGTCGGCAACGAGAAGGTATTCAAAAACGATGAATTGTTTTTTCTTAAGAGGGATTTTATCTATATAGGCCAAGACGTCTTGCAGAGGATAATTCTTATTAATAGGAATAAGCTCATCTCTTTTCTCTTTTATGGGAGAGTGCAAAGACAATGCGAGATTAACTCCAGGCATCTCATCAATCCACCTTTTTAAACCAGGCAAATAACCCGAGGTCGATATCGTTATTTTCTGAGTGGCTATTGAAGTTCCAGCTTGTGAAATTAAAATCTCACAGGCATCTCGTACATTATCAAAATTATGCAGTGGCTCGCCTTGTCCCATAAAAACGATATTGAGAATTTTCCCATCTTCTGGTCTTTCGCTTTCAAGCCACTGACAAGCTTTAAGATACTGCCCAACAATTTCATCAGCCGTAAGATTTCTTTTATAGCCTTGGGTTCCCGTAAAACAAAAAGAGCACTTCATGGCACACCCTACCTGGGAAGACAGGCAAATAGAATAGCGATTATTAAAGGGAATGAGCACCGTCTCAACCTTATTTCCATCTTTAAGTTTAAATAAAAATTTAACTGTCTTATCTTTGGATTCAAAGGCTTGATCAATTGTTGGAAGTTGGAAGTCGAAATTCTCTTCTAGATATTGTCTTGTCTCTTTGGCCAAATCAGTCGTGCACGCAGAGGTTTCTCTTTTTTTATAATGCCAATTAAATAGGAGGTTTGCCCCGGAGCTATTAAAGTTCTGTTTTTTCAGAATTGCCGTTAATTGAGGATGGGTTAATTGGTAGAATGATTGCTTCACCACCCTACCATAACTGAAGATTTTCACTATATCAATATGCTAGATACATCGAGATCTATTAGGAGTAAACCAAGTTCCACCCTTAAGCATATTTGGAATGATCTTATTTTTAATCATATCGAGATTACAACTCTCAAACCCATGCATAAAGTCCTCTGAAACATTTCCTCTTTTTCTACAGTAAGACATAACATCATTACCACTTGGAGAATCAGCACAACATCTATCAACTTCTTGAAGTAATTCTCTTGTGATCGTCGTAATCCCCATTTGTTCTTGTATTTTTGAAACAAGGCAAGGAGTTGAAGTGTGGCCTAAAAACATATTATGTCCAAGCTCATGGATAAGTTCATCAACAAGAGTAAAGTCAGATGGATAATCGACTCGTCCTCCACCTGGCGCTCCAAAAGCAACTTCTGAAGGATACTCTGTCACTGACATTCTTCCTGTCGCAAATCCAAGAGCATTAAACTGTGCGCTGGTTATTGTTAAAACGGCATCAAGTCTGTGAACAGTTTCGATATCTTCAGCTGAAGTGTATTCTTCATAAACTTCTGTTAGAACTTTTGCTCCAACATTTTCATAGTACCAAATTCTTTGAAGTCTTTTTTTGTCAGTGATATCTTTATACGTGAAATTCTTTGGCATTTGTTGTTTAAATGGAAGAACTCTCTTTGCTACGACGTTTAGTCGAAGGGCGTGATCTGTGGCCTTAAGAAATCTCTCTTGCAGTATTGGTTCAATTCTATTGAGATCACTTAATTTCATCGAATCATCACCGTAATAGACAAGAGCAACATTAATAACGGCTTCATCTCTTTCTTGCCAACAATCAGGCTTCAAAGACTTTGCAATAGAGCATTTTAATTGTCTTTTTTTCCTTCTTCTAGCTTCCCTGGCCGCTCTTCTTTGTTCTCTATTTTCTTTTCTCAAAGCTTTTTCTTCTGGAGTCTTTTCTCTAAAGAGATCTGAGATGAATTTGGTAATCTTTTGTGGATCAAGCCTTGGACCACTATCTTCGGTAGAACTTTGACCAAAAACTGTCCCTGAACTTAAAAGGAATACTCCGAGTAATAAAAAAGATAGTAACTTCATGCAATCTCCCGTTTTGTACAAGTGTTAGGAATGTGACACCCAAAAACACTATAACTTGTCGTTTTCACGTAAACTTAACTGTTTATATAATAATATGTTGCATGGTTCGTGCCATTGAAGAGGATAAGCTTTTGACTCCAAGCTTTGGTTTCTATAAAGTCCTCCTATGAAAGGAACATTCTTTAAAAAGCCACTCGAATTAAATATAACGATTGATGGAGAGTCATGGAGCCAGGGAGAGACAGTATCAGGAACCTTTAAGGCCTTAGACCACACTGATCAAAAATCAGATCTATCTTTTCTTGGATGTCATTTGTGTTTTTGTGCGAGTAAAAAGTTTAAGGCCAAAGATGAAAAGGCTATAACCGTCCTTGAAAGTATAGCTCTGCCATCAAAAGCCTCTGAGATGGAATTCAATTTTAATCTCTCAGATAACTGTCCCATTACAGACACCTCTGGTAGTCTTTATATTATTTACGGAGATATAAAGACTCCTTTTGATGCAGGCTTTTTACAAATTAATATCACCCCAATAAAACCTATCTTATATTTTGTGAAAACTTTTGAACAATTTTTTCGTTTTCAACTTAAGGCTTTTAAAAATAAAAAAGGCTTTATTGAAGCAGCTGCGAAAGCCCCTGACTCTAAAGAATGGGCCAGTATTCAAAAAATGATTATCCAGTTTAAAATGGATGGGGCTGATCTTAACATCTTATTTTACGTGAATTTGAAAAAGTTAGACTTTTCAAATAGTCATCACAAAACTAAAGATGAAAAAAGAGAAATAAATAAAGTCCTCACTCAATCGCAGTACGAACTCTATGGCATCGCCAATCAAGAGGGAATTAAAAAAGTGATAGAAGAAGTTTTAAATGAGATAAAAATTAAACCGATTATATAACTACTTTGATTTATTTTTAATCAGAAGATCTTTTATCTTGCCACCAACAATATCCATATCAAAAGGTTTTGGAATAAACCCATCGATAAGTTTTCCTAAATCTGAATTTTGATCTTCAAAATTAATATTAACACCACCAGTAATAATGAGACATCCTGGTCTTGAATCAGAAAAAGAATGGATCTTTGTCAGTAGTTCTTGGCCATCCATCTCTGGCATCTGCATATCAGTAATGATAATATCTATAGATGCACTTTCCTTTTGATAAAGATCCCAAGCAACTCTCCCATTTTCAGCAGTAATCACCTTGTGTCCAAATTCACTTACAAAGAGCTCTATAATATCTCTTATAGGCTTTTCGTCTTCAACAATTAAAACTGTTCCGGATATTTCAGCAGCCTCAATTGATGGTTCTGGATGAATATTTTCTGAAACTGTCTTCTCAAAAGCTGCTTGCTTCAAACTAATATAAAATGTTGTCCCATTAACACCCGTGCTCTCTATCTCTAGTTTGCCACTATGTTCAACAACAATTTGATGGGACAAAGCCAGACCTATACCAGTTCCTTCGTTAACACCCTTTGAGGTGAAAAAAGGATCAAAAACTTTATCGATGATATCATCAGGGATGCCCGCTCCATTATCTCTCACCCATATTTCAACCGATCCAAAGGAAGATTTGGCAGTTAAAATGATCTTATTGAATTTACCCTTCATGGCATCTTTTGCATTAGAAAAAAGATTTATAATGACCTGCTGAAGTCGTCCTCGATCCCCCATTATATAAAGATCACTTTCTATATCAACCTCAATTGAAACAGCTTCTTTAACGTAAATCTCCTTTAACATATCTACTGTTTCAAATAGCATCACTGACATATTAAAAGTGGTAAAATCCCCCATATCGGATCGAGAGAAAGTTTTTAAGCCTTTTACAATCGTCGTAACCCGATCAACAGCTAAATTTATTATATTAAGGCTCTCATTAAACTTTTCACGATTAGGTGTATCCTGGTCTATATATTTTTTAAGAAAGCTTGTGTGTCCTTTCACGATGGCCATGGGATTGTTTATTTCATGTCCAACCCCTGCAGCAAGTTGACCTAGTGAGGCTAGTTTAGCGTTATGAAAGGAGAAACGTTCTTGTTTCTCTAGTTGTTCTTTAACTTTAGAGGTGTAAATAAGAGTACCAATACTTTGAGAAATTCGCTCTAAAGCATTAACTTCACTTTCATCTCCAATATGTCCATGATCAAGATAAAGTACAATAACACCTTGCAGTTTTTCACCATAAAAAATGGGAACACTATAATGTCCATGAGGCTTCATTCCCTCAAAGGTATTTTCATGACGATGATCGACACATCCAGTAAAAATTGTTTTTCGCTCTTTTGCAGCTCTTCCACACAGGCACTCGCCAAAGTCGATTTCTCTACAAATGCTCAAAAGTGGAGTCGCTAAATCGTACTGAGCAGTTAATATTAGTTTGTCAGCATTATCTTTTTTAAGAAAGATTCCACCTTGTTTTTTAATTGAAAGCCAATCAATGCTTAAAACAATATCCAATGAATCTTTTAGTTTTTCGGTTAAAGGTTTATCTTGAGTTGAAACTGTCAAAATTTTATTCTGTATCTCAATAATCCTTAATGCTTCTAGAAGTTCATGATCTTTTCTCTTGATTTGTTTTTGAAGATGATAACTACCGACTGTCTCTCCGATGACTTCAATGAGAGGGGCGATGAATTGATAAAACTCTTCTGAGTAACCAATGGCTCGATTGGCTACTCCCACCATCCCAATAAATTTATCACTTTGAAAAAAAGGAATCCCTAAGAAAGATTTTAAAGGAGGGTGCCCAAAGGGAAGCCCACCGGAGCTTTCGTGCTCACTGGGATTATTCGTAATAAGTTTTGTCTCAGTTTTAATAACTTGTCCAAAAAGAGTGTCTAAGTTTCTAAAATCAAGCCCTTCTAGTGAATTGTTTTGAAAGAGCTCTCTCGTTTTCTCATCCCAAGAAATATCTGTTAAAGCGTAGGTCTTTAAATACTTTTCACCATTTTCATCTAAAAGAATTCTTCCGATAAAACCATACTCGCTATCAGAGATTTCAACAACTCTCGCCAAGAGATAATCAAAGAAAGGTTTTGGATCCTCGTAGCTCTTAATGTATTGCTTTCGGATCTGAGAGATAAAGAGATCTCTTTTCTCTTTGTTTTTTCGCTCTGTTATATCATAGCGAAAAGAAAAAAAATCGACGACATTTCCACGGTCATCTAAGGCGGGAGTAATGGTTGTATCCACCCAGTATATATCACCATTTTTAGCTTTATTTTTAATTTCCCCTCTCCACTGCTTTCCACTTTTGATCGTCTCCCAAAAGTTTTTAAAAAAAGCATCGTCGTGGTATCCGGAATTTATTAGGCTATGAGTATTTCCAATTAGTTCTTCACAGTCATATCCACTTATTTGACAAAATTTATCATTAACGTAAGTGATGACACCGTTGAAATCTGTTCTCGCAACTATTGCGTAAGTATCTAGACCTTTAGCATAGGCCTCATTGTCTAGAGTTCTTTTTAATTCATCTGTAACATCTCTTTGAGTACCAACCATTCGAACAGGTTTATCACCGTCCCACTCGATGACTTTTCCTTCGTACTTAACCCAAATAATTCTTCCATCAGAGTGGTAGTATCTAACATTTTGATTAAATACATGCTCTCCCTTGGACTCAACGTGAAGATCATAATTTTCATTTAATAACTTTAAGTCATCAGGAAAAATGAGTTTTTGCCATTCTCCAGGATGATGTTTTTTCGTTTTAGGATCGATCCCTAAAATCTCCCAAAACTTTGGAGACATGTATTCAAAGTCTTCTTGTATTTTCCAGTCCCAGTATCCCTCACTAATACTTGCAAGGACCTCTTCTTTTGAATTTAACTGAAGTTTCTCTTGAGTGATATCCTGAAAGGTTGTAAGACAATGACTTTCATTGTCTATCTTTATAGGACTAGAGTTAATTTTAATCCAGCTCAGTTTATTAGTAGGAGTCATTACCCCCATAATAACATCTTGAACCTTCTTGCCTGTCTTTAAACACACTAAAGAAGGATGCTCAATAGGAGGAAAAGGTGAGTAATCTTCTTTTATAGTTTGCCATTTCGGATCGAGTTGATCTGCTCCTAAGAGCTGGTCAGCCGAAACATCTAGAATTTTCAAAGCGGAATCATTAAATTCAACTATCTCCCCTTTTTGGTTTTGGATAACAAAACCTTCGGCCATATTGGACAGTAGTTTTTTAGCATTTGACTCAAGATCACTAATTTTTTTTTGGTTTTTTCGTAGCTCTAGGTAGGATACAACTTGCCGCGATAAAGACTTTAGAGCCGATACCTGCGTTTTAGTCAGTTTTCTTGGTTCGTGATCTATAACACAAAGAGTTCCAATTTTATGGCCAGATTGTGTTACTAAAGGTGCACCGGCATAAAATCTTACATGTGGTGCACTCAAATGAAGAGGGTTGTCTCGAAATCTTTCGTCCTTTTGAGAATCTTCAACAATGAAAACATCATCACCCAGTATTGCATGACCACAATAAGAAATATTTCGGGGTGTTTCACGAGCTTCCAATCCATGGTGAGATTTAAACCACTGACGATTAGAGTCAACAAGACTAATTAATGAAATTTTGGTTTCACAAATAGCTGCTGCTGTTCGCGCTATCTCATCGAATAACTCTTCTTCCTCAGTATCGAGAATGCTAAAGCTTTTAAGCTGTTCAATTCTCTCTTCCTCAGAGTCTGGTAAAGGTGCTTCAGTGGCCATAAATTACTTTTCCGTCTCTGGTTTTATAGTGTTGTTCACTATCGACAATTTTACTTTAAATATTTAATAAAGAACCTTAAAAGTTATTAAGGTTGTATGTTATTTACTTTTCTTGAACGAAGTAGCTGACTATTACAGGTTACTACTTAGTAAAAGTTATTGTCTTGAGTACGTCATAAAGCTAAGCTTTAAGTTCTCAATCTCAATCTTAGGAGTTTTAATGGCCTTGAGTGCGACCATATATAAACTAAATATTTTCATCTCAAATCTTGAAACTCACTTTTACCAAGAGTTTGATCTGACATTGGCCCAGCACCCCTCAGAAAGTGAGTCGCGTATGATGTTTCGCCTCTTGGCCTTCATCCATAGTGCTCATGAGGATTTAAAATTTACACAAGGACTCTCCAATGTGGATGAGCCCGAGTTATGGCAACAAAGTCTTACAGGTGACATTCTTCACTGGATTGAGCTGGGTTTACCGGATGAGAAAAGAATAAAGCAAGCTGCTGGTAAATCGAAGAAAGTGAGTATTTATACCTACCACAAAAATAAAACCCAAGAGTGGCTAACCAAAATCAAGGATAAATTCATTGATAACGAAAAAATCAATATCTATCACTTTGAGCTATTGGAAGATGGGAATCTTGAAGACCTTGTCGAAAAATCGATGAGGCTGACTTGCACGATTGAAGATGGCATCATGAATCTGGCCTCAGATGAAAGAGCGGTCCCAGTTAGCGTAATAAAGAGATTATAAAAGCTGATCACACAAGATATTTTTTATCAACTTACTTGATGAGTTCATTCTTTATCAGATGCAAAAGAGAGATCTCTCTTTCAATAGACATGCCTTTTTTGTCACTAAAAGCTTGGGTTTTCTCATTGTGAGCAATGGCGTCATGGATATTGATCCAAACCGGCTTCATGCCATTGCTTACTTCGTAGTGCTCAAAAGCCGTTTGGCCAAGACGTTCATCAACGCTGCAGGTGTAGCAAAACGAAATGATATGCTGAATATCATAGTCACTCTTATACCAAGGTCTAAATTCTTCATAGATCCCAAACTCTTTTATATCTCTTATATTTTTTGCTCCAGTCTCCTCTTCTAATTCTCGTCTCATTCCATCAATGATTTGCTCATCCTGATCCAAGCCCCCTCCAGGCAGACTGTAGTCATCATATCTTTGCGTGTACAACATAAGAATCTTCTGTGCCCTAAGAGCAATCGCTCTGGCAGCTTTTCTCACCACAATAGACTTATTTTCAAGGGTGTCGATATCGGGATGGATGACGCTTTTGAGATGTCTCATCTGTAATTCCTAGAGGTAAGATTAAGCACTAATCAAAGTTTAAATCATCAAGACATAAGTCTTTATGTTTAGTGGCAACTATTCCAACATAATAAAGCGCCTCTCCATGAACATTAAAACGGTGTTGATACCTTCTATAAAGTTCTATTTCCATAAATTCTTCTTGCAGCATATGGCTTATAAGTTTGGAGAAACCTTTTTTATTTTTGGTCTTTAGAAATTCGTCTCTTAAATTAAAGACCACCAGACCACCATCTTCAATAAGATTATAGGCCTTAAAAAATGCCACTGGTGGAATATCGCCAAATCCAAGAGCTGCCACGGTGAGAAGACAATTGAATTTATAACCTTCAAGCTCCTTGACAGTACTTTCAGAAAGTTTTGTAAAGTCCTCTGCAAAATAGTCAGCATACACCCAAGGACGGTCTCGCCAATTGGCCTTCTTAGCTTCCTGCAAAAGATCGGATCCAACAATTGTTCTAACCCCAATGTTTTGCAGAGCTTCACCGCTCATCCCATTGCCGGCACCAAAATCAAGCACTCTAAGTTCTTTGGGCTTGATCATTTTCTCCGTCATGACGGACTCTAAAAATTCGCTCATACGAAAGGGTGAATTTGTCCCCAGTGTTCTATAAAAGATAGTCTCGTAAAGACCTGGGATTTTATAGATATCACTATAGTCGTGAAACCTAATTTTTTCCCAAGCCTCATCAATTAAGATCTCACACCACTCTTCATCTTGATCAAGTAGCTCACCCTCAGGAAAACGAAGTTTATAGGGTCCGTGTTTGATGATTTCTTTAAATTCGTTCGTTATATTCGTTTTATCCATAAGAGCTCCTTTTTAAGACAATAGAGTTACAAAACCACCTCTAATAGTCAAAAAAATGAGAATAACTGATAAAAGAACTTTATTAATAGAGAATTATTTTAGATGTTCCCAGTAGATTAAGCCTCTCAGACCACGACTTGTTTCAATTTCGCCTGAGTAGATGACGTTATGCTCTCTATTGGAGATCCCAAGATCTCCTTTGAAAACCTCTCCATCAAGGGAGAATTCAAATTTTGCTTTTGGATTGAGATCTAAATAAGGAATAATTTTAAATTCAATTTTCTTTTCTTGTCCGAGATACCCAAATTTATTGAGAACTAAAATTTTTGATCCCGTGTCGTAAGTTCCGATATCAAGATAGTCGTCGTCTACTCCAACATCGATATTAATGGCCCCAATAGCTGCAAGCTTCTCTTTAATAAATTCATGGTCTAAGGTGAGATTAGCAAGAATCATATTGTTTGAAGCTTGGTTAGAAGAAATATCATCACAGATGAGCAAGATTTCATCATCCATCTCCACTTCATCATCACACAAGCCAAATGAGTGACAGTCGCAATTATTTTGAGAGTATTCAATATTGAGCTTATAGAGATTTTTTAGATACCTCTCTTTATCTTCAGAGATCTTTCTCGATGTTGAAATAATCTCAACAACTTCTTTTTCATCTTCTGGTCCTAAATCCTCTGGCCATAAAAAAAGAATCATCATCTCAATTTGAGGATTAAATTCTAGCATCTCTAAAGCCTCAACTGAATTAGTCGCCGAAGAAGTTGATAGATTTTTATAATCTACCTCTGGCTGACAAGAAACGAGAAAAATAGCGATCAAAAGAAACTTAATCATTTGTAAAACACCATCAGATTCAAAGAGACCCAATCCGCATCAAAAGAATTTTGAGCATAAAGAGTTTTTGAATATTGAATATTAAAGTCAATCGGTAGAATAAACTTTTTGGCTATAAAGGAGGAGATCGTATTAATTGTGAGGCCCACCTGTGCACTTAAAGATTTTGAATCGGTCTCTCTTTCAAGGAGCTCATATCGTTCTTGCCCAAACCTTGACCCCTGATAACTGTCTTGAAAAGAATAGAGATACCTAAAATTAATATAATTGCCTAAAAGAGAATTCCACTTATAAGCAAACTGAGTCGACATATCGACCTGATCACCGTATTTGATATTAACATCTTCTTCTACGTCTGAAGACATGGGATCGTTTTGTGTTCTTGGGATCCTATAGTCCATCTTAAAAGGGGACCTATAGTGGTAACTACCATAGAGACCTAAAATTGAACTTTTATTTAAATAGTAATCGTAGCCAAGACCTTGCTTGATCCCCAAAGAGTTATCATTGAGTCTAAAATCGATAAAATCAGAAGTTTTATATTTGTATCCATAAGGGATAATCGCAAAGGTGTCAGATATAAGGCCATCAAACTGTCTTCTATAATTGAGATAGATATTTGAGATAGAGTTAATATCAGTTGGAAGCCTCTGTCCGTTATCATTTAGTCGTGTCTTTAACGGGGCTCTTTTGACCTGTTCTAAGTAGTCCGCTTTTTGGGCCTGGCCGCTATTTCTTAAATCTCCGATAAGTTTATTGTAAGAATCTGAAGCCTTAAAAGTACTTTCTATATCAAAACTTACATTTACCGTGGGTATAATAATAAAGAAGTTTGATTTCTTATTAATCCCATACCCCAAGACAAAGACTTCAGAAGAAGTATTAACATTTAAATTATTTTCAACACTCCCCGCTTGAGAATCGAGCTCAACACCAAAAGCTTTAAAAGCTGATGAGGATAAAACTTTATCCGTTTTGTCTTTTGATGATTCAACCAGATCATTAAAGCTTAAATCTCTGGAGTTCCAAGCATCATTCGTTATTCTTCTACCATTATCATTGTAACGGTTGGTGATGACTGATGTGCGCCCTCTATTATAGCCAAAGGTAAAGACACCTTGGGGCAACAGATCATTTGCCAAAAAATTATATGAAGACAAAACCTCTTTGGCGTTGGCGACATTAAAAAGAGATAAAAGAAGTAAAAATTTTAGCAAGAGTAGTTCTCAAATGTCTCTTTTGCGACTTCTCTATCTTTTTTGGTCTCATAAACAAGATCTTTAAAATTTGCTTCAATTTGTTCATCAGTTAAAGATTTAACCAGGTTTAACTCTGCACAGGCACTTTGCTTGTTTCCTGTTTTAATTAAATATTCAGCATAAAAGATATGTCCTACAGGATAAGAGATAACCCCTAGAGAGGTTTTACTTTCTTCCATTAACTTTTCAAAAAACATTTTAGAGCGCGCGAGGCTTCCCCCAGCAATTTTTGGAACTTTCAAATTGAAAATAGCAAGTGTTCTATAAGCGCCAAAATGAAACGTGCTTGGCTGCTTGAGAGAGAGAATCATTTTCATGGTATTTTTGATCTCAGACATTCTCTTGATCGCTTCCCATTTTCCCTTTAAATCAACATATTTAGATACCGAAGTTCCATACAGATAATACGAGAGGGCCACTTCTTCTATTTGATCTTGTGTTAAGACTTCAATGGCGTCTCTATTAAAAAGTGGACCAAATAACTTGATAGAATCTTGGACCAAGGAGAAAGATTTGTATAGAACATTTAAGGAATCGTTTTCATAAAAAGAGCCTTGGAAGAATTTCAAATAGGCCATTTTATTGAGGTTCTTTGACTTTTCAAACTGATCCGAGACACCTTCATTAGCTTTTTCAAAACACTCAAAGGCCTCTAGTGTTGTTTGGAGACTCTCCCCTCTTTGCTCATAAAGATTTTCACACTCAGATGCCGAAGCAATAGTAGAAGACACGATTAGAATCATGAATAATTTGATCATATATACCCCGTTTTTAAATTTTTCCATATATAACGCACTTACTTTCATTTTTACCAAGACAACGCTTATACTATGAATTATTTTCAAGGGTACAGTTGAAAAGAGACAGACCATTGGCCCCCGTTGCTTGTGTCTACTTTTGGAGTTTTCATTTGAAGCCCCATTTGATAAGAATTTCCCATGAAATATCTTTTTTTGATCGTTTTAAGCACATTGAGTCATAGCTATGACTTAGAAATTGATTTGTCTAAAAAGCCGTCAGATCTTGGAAGTGTTGGAATCGTAATCTTTAATTCAGAGATAGGATTTCCTGATAAGGCGAAGAAGGCTATTTTCAAAGATTTTATATCTATCAAGAGTTTTCCGTATAAAATCGATCTTCCAGAAGGTGACTACGCTATTTCTCTTTTTCATGATGAAAATGAGAACAAGAAATTGGACACGAACTTCATCAGTATTCCTAAAGAAGCTTTTGGTTTTTCAAATAATGTCTTGGGAGTAATGGGCCCTCCTTCATTTGAAAACGCTAAATTTAAAGTCCGAAAAGTTAATAATAAAGTCAATATAGAGCTCAAACAGTTTTAATATGATAGTCGCTCTCATCCTCATCACAGCCATTTTCATCCGCTACATAATATTGAGTATCATTGTTGAAAAAGTGGTAAAAAACTCTAAACATCAAAAGATTTTTGTTTTTAAGCGTCCCGAGAATCAAAGAAAAAAGGAAATTATCCTCTCTCTTTATTCATCAATCATTTTTGGACTCTCATTCGCAGGATTCTATGCTCTTTGGTTAAACGGTAAAATTAATTTGGCGGATACTAGCTATCCCCTTTGGTATCATCCTTTGAGTATAGCCGCTGCTATGTTTATCCATGAAACATACTATTATTGGCTTCATAGAATCATGCACCATAAAAAACTCTATCGCCTTTTGCACAAAGGTCACCACGATTCAGTTGAAGTCTCCTCCTGGACAGCTTTCGCCTTTGATCCCCTAGAAACTCTCTTTCAGGTGCTTCCTTTTTATCTCATTGTTTTAGTAGTGCCTCTGCACCTTTACAGCATCATTTTTCTCCTCACACTCATGAGTGTGTCGGCAACCATTAATCATCTTAACCACGAAATCTATCCCAAATTTTTTAGACATACATTTCCCTTTAATCAACTTATCGGGGCTTCACACCACGCGCTCCACCACAAAGAATTTAAGACAAACTATGGACTCTATTTCACTTTTTGGGATAAGTGGATGGGAACAGAAAGCAAAAAGTATTAAACTATGAAAGATAAAGAATCACATTTCTCATGGGCTTCGCTCCTTTTATTATTACTCTCCTTTGGAGTCTTGGCAAAAGACAATGAAGCCCTCCTTGAAGACAAACTTGACTATCAAATAAAGCTTGATTCCCTAAGAGAGGGAGACTTTCAGTATTTCTATACTCTTTTAAAACAAGTAGAGAAAGACGGAAGCCTGCATTTTAAAAATCTCACCGCCGAGCAATCAAAAACCAAGGCTTCCGTCATAGCAGACTTTTTCCTACCTCTAGATGTAGAGAATCTGTGGGAACCTAAAGAGGAGCACTATTTAGCAGTTTCTAAATTTAGCTACCTTCTCCCTATTTCTATAGAGAAAGTCGATGAAGATAAATTTACAAGTAAAGAGTACCTTCAACAAACTCTTCCCCAATACGAAGTCACAAAGATTGTTAACGGCTTTCATGTAGGGGGATCTTTTATGACTCCCGATTTTAATGTTTCAGTTCGTTTTCTAAAAGCAGATGATCCAAAGTTGAAGATAATGAAACAAATTGACCCTAAAAAGATGACTGAGGGAAAAATGAAAGTCTCATTTATGCAACAAGACAGCTTTGGAAGAGTGATGTTTTTTAGGACCGCTAAAATGGCCAGTGCCCTTATTATTTATGAATATCAAAATGCAAATGAAACCTTAGTTACACAATACATTCTTTCAAATATCATCACTGTTCCAACAAAAAGTTTGATAAGACAGGGCATGATTGAAAACCTACAAAATGTTGTCATAGGTTCAAGAGCAGCTGTGATTAAATTTTAATTGCTCATATCCTCAAATAAGATATGAGCAAAAATTATACTATTGAAGTTGTTTAACGATTTCTCTTCCAACAGCGCCGGCTGAAGAAGGGTTTTGACCAGTAATCAAATGCCCATCGACAATAACATGCTCAACACCAGGTTGAAGCTTTGAGTACTTATAAGCCTTGTGCATTAGACTCTCCTCTAAAAGATAAGGAATCTTATCAATAGTACCAAATGCTATCTCCTCCTCCCTCGTAAAACCTGTAATATGTTTACCATCAAGAATCGATTTACCATTTGAGAGAACAATAGGAAGAAGTCCACCCGGACCATGGCAAACAGCGGCCACTGTCTTATTGTTTTCATAAAGACCTTTTGTGATATTTGCAACCTCTTCATTTTTAGCGAGATCGTAGAGAAGTCCATATCCCCCTGGATAGAAGACAGCATCGTAGTTGGATGCTTTAATATCTGAAGCTTTATGAGTATTATTAAGCTTTGACATAAATTCTTCGTCAGACAGGTACTTCTCATTCATAGGATCTTTATTATCCGCATCTTCATGTCCATAAATTGGAGCACTACCACCGTCAATAGAAACGAGATCATAACCAATATCTGCTTTGCTAAACTCCTCTACTGCATGAGTCAGTTCGGCCAGATAGGTTCCATTCTTCTCTTTCTCTTCTCCAAGTGTGGCATGATTGGTTAAAAAAACTAAAACTTTCTTTTTCATCACTATTCCTTTTGATTCATTAATAACCACCAAAGGATAGTTAAGACGCAAATATCTTTATACCTCAAACGCTACACAACTAACCTTTGTCTAGGCAAAGAAGAATAAAACTGAGCACCTGTGCTTTACGCATCAATAAAAAGCGCCTATTCGACTTATTTGAATATTTTTTTAAAGAGCTTTTTTAAAAACGGTTCATCTTCTTTGACTTTAGATTCTCTTTTGGGTGTCATTTGAATTTTTTTAGATTTTACTTTCTTTTTCTTGGGCTTTTTCTTTGGATTGAGAAGAACTTTTGCCGTCATCTCTATAACAGGAGAGAGTTTATTTTTCTTTTTATTATAAGTTTCAGGAAGGACAAACCAGTCTTCCATAATTTTAGAACCTAACTTCCAAAGCTCTATATTTGGTATTTTTTGAAGACTCTTTCTAACTTCAAAATCCTCTACTTTGACAATAATCTGATCCTTTGCAGAAATCACAATAAAAGGCTTATCACTAATATAAAAAGCGTCCAATCCATAGAGCTTTCGACAAGTAATGTCAGAAATATTGGCCGTACGCTTTAAAACAAATTCATAAAGATCACTCATCACAGGAGTATAAGTAAAATTCCAATGATGGGCAATTTAAAGGTGAATTAATAGAGCAGAAGAATTATACTAACGCAAAAGGAGAATTAACATGCAAAAAGACATACAGATTTCATCAGACTTTGACGGTGGTAATATAAAGGTGATCAATTGTGACGACGCCAACAAGATTACTCTTGAGATAAATAAAGACCATCAATCTGAGTTTTTTCAGTGGTTCTACTTTAGAGTAACCTCAACAAAGAATACTCCCCATACCTTAAAAATTATCAATGCCAAAGATAGCTCCTACCCTCCGGGGTGGAAGGAATACAGAGCCGTCTGCTCTTACGATAGAAAAAATTGGTTTAGAGTCGATACAGTCTTTGATGGAGAAGAATTAGAGATAAGTCATACCCCCCAACACGATTCATTCTATTTGTCTTATTTCACTCCCTATAGTCATGAAAGGCATCTCGATTTAATCGCTCATTCTCAAAGCTTTGAGAATTGTTCTTTAAAATCAATTGGAAAAACTTTTGATAACAGAGATATCGATCTTTTAAAAGTTGGCTCTGACACAAAGAAATTAAATGTTTGGATGATAGCAAGGCAGCACCCAGGTGAAACCATGGCCGAGTGGTTCGTTGAAGGTTTTCTCAATCGACTCCTTGACAAAAATGATAGCTTGACGACAGAGGCTTTAGCTAAAGCCAACTTTTATATTATTCCCAATATGAATCCAGACGGCTCTTTTAGAGGGCACCTGAGAACCAACGCTAAAGGGACTAACCTCAATAGAGAATGGAAAGAACCAAGCCTAGAAACTGGTCCCGAGGTTTTTTACACAAGAGCCGAGATGGATAAGATTGGCGTTGATTTGTTTTTAGATATTCACGGAGATGAAAACCTTCCTTATAATTTTGTTGCAGGAAGTGAAGGAAATCCAACTTATACCGATGACATTGCAAAACAAGAAACCATTTTTAAAGATGCTTTTCTAAAAGCCACTAAAGAGTTTCAAACTGAGTTTGGGTATCCCCTGTCTAAACCAGGACAAGGAAATCTGAGCATAGCGACCACAGCAATCGCCAATAGATTTGGCTGCATGGCCTATACGCTTGAGATGCCTTTTAAAGACAATAAGAATCATCCCTCTCATGAGTTTGGATGGAGTGGAGAAAGAAGCCAGAAACTTGGTTTTGATATGCTGGAGCCTATAGTTGCGGTGCTTAAGCATTTGGAGAAAAACTAATTTTTTCTTATTCGATAAGTAAGGCCAACTTCGCCCCATGTTCCTAGCACATCTCGGTCAAGCTCTTTAGCTTTGATGTATTGACCATCAACCTCCAAAAAGTCTTTTCCTAAAATATTCTTTTCATCTTTCTTTCCCATAGGAATGAAAAATTCAATCGGAATAATGTAGAAGCTTGTTCTCTTCCCTAAGTTTCCATTTATTTTAAGGCCCGTCGTTAAAAGTGACTTATTTCCAGGATCAGTGTTTGTTGGTAATCGATTATTTGGGTCATAGGCATAGTTGGCATAGAGCTCAAAGACAGAGTTATCTTTATTTTTCTTTAGGGGGATAAGTCCTACTTCAAAACTGGAGCGAAAGCTTGGCTCAACCGTGTTGAGTGAATAATTGGGCGATGATTTTTGAATGGGAGTATTAAAGAGCACTGAAAACTCGGTGCTTGATTTTAAAGTACATATACCATGAGTAAGGTCAGGAAAGTTTATTTTAGCTTTAGGTCTCAAAGTCAGATAATTTTCTTTACCACCAATTAAAAGGTTCGAGAAACTATCCCATTCAAAGCGATAAATTTTCTGACTACTGTGATGGTTGTCTTGAATATTGGCCCCGAGCTGGTCGGTAGAGTCATCTAAGGTTTTATAACCCACACCAATTCCATATTCAAGGCCTATACCATTTTTACTTTTTGGTCTTTCAATCACCATGTCGACTTCAAGAATATCCATCGTAACAGAAGCTTGGTTTTTTAAAAATTCTTCTGATCCATATTCTTTTTGAAGTTCCCTTCTTGTCCGTGTATCGAGGTGGAATGTCCCATTGTCACGATCTCTTGCAAAGACTTGTAACTGATCTTTTTCTTTATTGATTAATGTATATCCCTCGATGGGAAGAGTGTATTGACGAAGTTTATAATCAAGACCTACTCGTATTCTATTCTTAGATGTTTTAAACTGGGCACCGATGCCTATGTCTCCACCAAATGTATTACCACGATCATCTCCCTCAACACCTAGGTAATGAGCGATATGATTTTCATTGACCACTTTAAACTTTGTATTGACACCAATAAGTCTTATTCCATGTTTTGTATTAAGCTTATGCTCTTTTGGGACGACCACATATTCTTGTTCGCGATCTTTACTTTCATCACAGGCACAATCATAAGTATTGGTGGCTTTATTTTTAATTGCATCTGGGCCATCAGAGCAATTAGCGCTCCAGTTTTGAATATTGGATAAACTTTTTAAAACCATATCAGAATCTTTCACTACGCTTTGAAGATCCTGGGCCATAGAATACTGAGATGATAAAATGAATATTAATTGAATAAAAAGCTTCACATCGACTTATCGGATATTTAGCTTATTTTTTAAGTAATATTAAAAAATCCTTAAACTAAAATACTAAAACAATCAACTAATCAATCACCCAGTATTTTACAGTCTGAACTTGTGTCTCTTTAATCGTAAAGTTCTCATCAGAAGCCTTAAGATCAAGTGAAAGAGTAAGGGAAATAATAAAGGCCAATCTCATTAAATTCATGCAACCCTCCTTGGTGACAAATATCTAATCATCTTAGTTGCCAAAAGAATGCCAAGAAGAATATATGTGATTTTCAATATTTAAGGATAATAAAGGGGCTTAATGACTCTAGATAGTGACCCTTTTAGTCTCTGGGTTAAATTTATAGGGCAAAGACTTTCTATGGTGGCGCCAAGAAATATAAAAGCCGATAGATTTAATGTCTACCGGCTTTTATTGAACTGAGATTTTATTTTTTAAGGATATTCTTTAAAACCTTTTTTAAGCGTAGGGCTTTAGGCTTGCCAGAAAGATTGCCCTCAGGACAAAATTCTTTTTCATTTTTAACTAATAAAAGTCTCATGTCATCATAATTGGCATCTGAAGATAACCAACCTTTATTTTTTGAGATTTCTAGTGCATATGAAATAGAGTTATGAATAACTATTTCTCCATGTAAAATACTACTTTCTATCTCGTCTTTTCTTTCTTCAATAGCTTCTTGATCATTTAAGTGTGGTAGACCATTTTGAAATCTCTGCTCATTAACCTCAGCAACAACCTGTCTTCTAAAGCCTGCATGAGTTAACTTACTTTCAAATGTATTGATAGCTTCAGCTAGTACACCCTCTCGCTCAGCTCTCACCTCATCAACTAACTCGTCATGACTTGTTCTCATTAGGCCTTGAGCTTCATAGGCCATTTTTATCTGTTCATCTTTAGCCGGCTCCATATCCAAGGCCAATGAACCACCAAATGGTGCACCTAATCCACCACCAAGAAGAGCGACGCCTAGAGGAGTTAAACCACCTGCAGTTGCACCTAAAACGAGAGCCCCTACACCTGCGGCACCAACTAAAGAGAAGCCTACAAATCTTCCAGCTCGACGCAGGCCATAGCTTCATTCAAGTTTAGCTATTTTGTCTTCATATACCTTTTTACAGATAAAATCCTGATCAGCTGCTAAAGCTGTATTTGAGAGAATAATAGTACAAATTGATAAATAAATAATTTTTTTCATGTTAGTTTTTCCTTATTTTTGGGGTAGTTAAAAAAGTTTAATAGTTTGCGTGAATGTATCCTCAATATCTATGACGGATTAATACAGAAGCCTAGGCTTTCCTTTTCCTCGAACTTACAAGAATTATCAGTCATATACATCTTTCTGCCATCTTCAAAAGAGCCGATAACTTTTAGGCAATATTCTCTACCATCAGTATCTTTAGCTCTCACCACGTATTCTTTATGAAGACCATTAGAGCTAGACGAAACCAGGACACCATTGTTATCGTTAAACTCTGGAACATAAACGCCAGTATCCTCAGTCATACCAGGGATGGACTCGACTTTAATGATTTTTCCGCGATACTCAGTGATATTTATCTCTGGAATACCGTTCCCATATGCTTCTCGCTTTTCTCTACAAGAATAGTATTCCATTCTTTGTGTATATGGATTTTGAATCCCACCTAATATGTCTCTATCTTGGGATATATGTTTCATTGGCTTGAAATAAAATTTACCGTTTGAATACCTTTGGTAACTCTCGATAGATGCCTGAATACCACTCATTGTTAATTCATTTACGCCAAAGATCTCCCGACCAAAATAAGTCGCAGAAAGAGTTAAATTAAAAGCATCAAGACCTTGATCCATTGTTGAGTGGGTGACACCTGCACTTGTTATCGCAGTAGCTCTCATTCTCATTCTACACATAAATTTACCACGGGTTCTGATTCTCACCTTCTGTCTTGGTACAAGATACTCGTAGCAGTTAGTTTTTCCAAATTCATTTTTTTTGTCTTCTGTGTATTGATTTACCAAAACATTTTCAACTTCACTGTTTCGCACACCAGTTAAGAACTCTAAAAAATTTCGATAATTACATGAAAGATACAGTTTCTGCTCTTGCATCTGTGCAGTATTTGTTAAACAAATAGTATGCTTAAACTCAGGAATTTTGATAACTTCTGAAAAGGCACTTGATGAGATGAAAGTAAGACTTAAAAGTAGAATTAAAGATAATCCACCTTTTTGAAAAATTGACTGGCTTTTTTTCATTTTGATACTCCTGACTTCGTTTTTTCAAACATTCAATTAGATAATATAAATTTTAATGTCAAAATAGAGGAACTAATGATCGATCTCAATATCTTTAGAAATTACTACAGGGTGTACTTACAAAAATCGGTGTTTCGTTAACATAGGTTAAGGTTTAACCCATGCGTGCCATAGAGATAGATAAGCCTTATGTGGAGTAAATCTGAATTTAAAAGTTTAAGAAAAACTTAAGGATAAACACGAAGTCATAGAAAAATCTGATCTCACCTAGTTGCCCAATGAGACGTCTAGCTTTATTAGGATAAGAACTCTTACTTTAAAATAAGAGCTCACTTCCCTTTCACAATTCTTTGATATTTTACTTTGAAACTATATTGATAAAACACTCAAATCGAATGGGAATTCTTCCATTAGACTTCGCAGTTTTATATGACGGCAAATTGTGAGAGTCTATCGTTCCCCAAACAAATTCGTGTCCGGCAGTTTTAGATGCTACAAATTTTCTCTGGATAGCCTTAGCAACTCCCTTGCCTTTCCATTTTTTAGAAATATATATTTCATGAAAATAGAGCCCGTCGTGACCAAGAAGCTTACTCTTCTCTCCAGCGATTAACCCCATTCTTTGTCCATTGAGCTCAACAAAGTAAAGTAATCCTTCCTGCATTGAATCTCTCATCGAATCAACACTGTTAACGGTAACCTTCTCCCTTAATTCTGGAGAAGACTCGTGAAACTCTTTGTAACCGTTTTCATACCATTCATAGTAAGAATCATCAGTTATTTTAGTAAATTTTAGATCTCTCTCTAGAGGCCATTCATTTAAATTTTTCATTTCATTTGACGTCGAAACCATAAAGGTTGAACCTAAAAAGTCTGCATCAATTTCATCTCTAGACCAAAAGCTTAGATATTTTGGTTTAAACACCAAAAACTCATGTCCAACTTTCTCATATACTTCTAAAGCCTCGGCTTTAGAAGATATTGGATAATTAGGAGTGAACTGAATAAATGGTAAATCAGGGTTCCCACCCATATGCCGAATTCCATAAATAACGCTTTTTCCTGAGTCTAAGAAAAGAACTTTTTCTTCATATCCCTTTGGCTTTGCTCCAGTAACTTTAAAATGATCGCATCTCGCCTTCTTAGTCTCCTTGGCATTTAAATCCTCAAACTCAGAGCCAATATCATCTTTAAGACCAACAAGAGCCTTTTCTTTATCAATGCTAAATTGTTTTAGGTTAAACGTATCTAAAGCAGCCTTAGCAAATAGCTGCACATTTTCATGATTCGATGACATAATAATAATACCCTTTAAATTAGTTAAAAAATTAAACTTAAGATAAAGAACAAAAATGGATGGATTTAATTATTTTAAAAGACCCAAAGATGTTCTATTTGAAATTGTGTTTGAATTTTTCATAAGAACCTCCTTGGTGATGAATTTTCAATTTAGGTCTATTTTATAGGACTGTCAAGAAAGAGGTATTTAAACTTTGACAAGGACACTTTGATAATGAGTAGCTAACTTCTGGACAGAAACGGGGCTGTAAGTACTTTCCCTAGACACTTTCCAAAAATGACTTTCATCCCCATCATCTTTTTCAAAACCTTCATTCTTTATTAACTCTTCTAAAGTAGAGGGCATAGAGCCTTTAAGAATAACTGTAACAAGAATTCCCCCGTTTGTGACAGGACTACCTTTACCTTTCAAATCAGCGATTTTGTATTCGGTAAATAACATTTTGAATTGTTCATTATCCCAAACGTATTTTTGAGGATCACCCCAAACAAACCTTTTATCCATATCTTCGTGGATCAGACCTAAGTCTTCCAAGTCAGGAACCTGTCTTCTTGAAAACAGAAAAAAGACCAAAGAGATAGCTAACATGAACAAAGAAGGAATGAAATCGCGCATGATTAGATAGTATATACTTGCAAGTATAATCATTCCAACACAGCCAACAATCATAAATATATCGTAATAAGTTTTTTTCATTTTGATACAAGCCCCTTAAATTATTATGACAGAAACCTTCGACCTTTACTACACCATTTTTTGGCTGTAAATTTAACTAAAATTAATATGGTGTCATGATAGAAGAGTCAGTCTAAATTTAAGTAGTAATGCCGAAGAGAGATAATTTATGCCAGAACTACCCGAGGCGTCGTTCTACAATTTGAAAAGTTTTTTAATTTCAACATACTAGCGATGGATACAGGCCTTTTGCGCTTTTTTCGATTTCATAATACTTCATTCGATTTAACTATGTTTCAGAATTCGGCTGGCATGGCTGGCATAAAATAACGAAATGAATTTTAGACAAGGACTAATAAAAAATGGGACCTGTAAACTATGTTGATATTCCTAGTAAGAACCCCCATAGCATACTATCTTTTAATTCTGTTTTTCCTACCGCACCATCAATAAAATTAAAGGTAAAGAATCCAAATGAAACATTGTCTCCGTTCCAACATTTAACCTTTCCTTCTTTGTCATAACAGTAATTAAACAGGAACTTTTGAGAAATGGCATGCCCTGAATCGTTTACCTCATCTGAACTCTCGAACCGATCACCAAGACCATTTTGAACCCATGAGTAACCTACACGGTACATAAATGTAAACTTATCGTGAAACAAATTGCGATAGGTAAACGTTGGCGTAGCGAGAGTGATACTGACTTGATCATTCTTTTCAGAAGTATCTACTGAATTAAACTGAGAATCATCTCCATCATAAAGTATTACAGTCCTATCAACTCCAAATGCATAGTTTTCCTTGAAATAATAGTGCAGTCCCATATTTGTAACGCGGTCTTTATGGTTATCATCAAAATTTCCACTTTGCCCCATAGCCCAACCAAAGTAATAATTGAATTCCATATGAGTATCAAATGTATTGAATCTCTCATCTGCCTGATCTTTCATTTTAACAAGTTCATCTTTTTTGTCTGTATCAGGATATTTTTCTAAGTAATCTCGACTTACTCTTTGTAGTTTTTTATAGTCCTGCTGATCGTTTGCAATCCTAACCTTCATCCATCTAAGTTTTTGTAACTTATCTGATTCTGGATACTCAGTTATAAACATTTTTATGTTTTCATATGAAAGAATGAATCGCTCTTGCTCATATAGACTCATTATAAAGTTATACTTTTTCTCTTCATCTGTTTTACCAGGTGAATTTTTATAACCATTATTGAGTGCACATGATGTCATTAGAACTAGCGCTACAAGAAGCAATATAATGTTTCTGTTTTTAATTAATTTATCCATAAATATATTATGCCAGATAGAATTCACTCATAGAACCTAAAATATAACTTATTTATCAGTTTTCAAGAATGACGCATCACGACAATAAGATTTTAATACTAGCTTTCTTACTAAAATAGGAGGATGTGCATTGAGCTTAAATAAGCCTAAAATACTTCTTATACTACTAACTTCTTGATCAAGATGGTCTAGGCCCGACAAGGCGGCTTGTTGATTATTTATTAGCTTACAACCTTCAATATCTGCATTACTCTCCATATAGCAAGCTATCGATAATCCTAAAATATACCTAATTAAAGATTGCTTTACCTTTTCCTTTTTAAAAACTAGGTAAGCACCAAGGCATAAAGAACATAAAGAGATTATAAAATATGGATTGGACCCCGTTTTAGGCTACCTTTGATTTTCTAATAAATACTCTTTCGGGCTCAACATGCCAAGCCCTGAATGAGGTGCTATTTCATTATAATCTTTCATCCAACCCTTGATCATCTTCAGCACTACATCCGCACTGTAACAGTCGCTGTTGTAGACATAGTCTCGCTTGATCGTTTTCACAAAAGCTTCACTCATTCCATTTGATTCTGGGCTATAGGCAGCTGTATAACAGCTTTTTAACCAATACGGTTCGCCAAATTCTTAACAGAATGGGCTCGATAAATACTTCCTCTATCCGATAAAAATTCTATCGTTCTCAAAGTTTTGTAATCTTTAAACCTGTATTTAACTGCTTTCAGCATCAGACTCTCAATATCAGTCGCAAGCAGTGGTGATTTTGAAGCTACAAATGAGAGAACCTCTCTGTCACATGTATCTAAAACAAAAGAAACAAAAACTTTTTCTCCGTTAAAGCACTTAATCTCAAAACAATCACTGCACCACCTTGTATTTGAATGCAGAGTCATTACTTTGCCAGTTGGAGTGTGAGTTCTCGTCACAGCAGACTTTGGAAGAAGAAGTCCATTCACTCTCATGATCCTGTAGATACGCTTCTTATTAAGCCTTGGATGCCCCAGAGTAAGTCGAAGACGATTGACCATGGCCGTAACTCGTTTATAACCATAAGTTGGTCGTAAGGAAACAATTGACCTAATCTGGCTTAGTATTTCTCCATCTTCAGCTTTAAAGTAAAATTTCTTTGAGCTAGTCGTTTTATAAATTGATTTTGAGTGGACTCCAAACATTTCACAGATCATTTTTTTTGATCCTTTCTTTTTGAGTTTGATGAATTCTTTTGCTCGATCAACTCCTGTTCCAAGATCTTTTTTTTATAAAAATCGATGATATCCTGAGCGACCTCTTCTCTGAGGGTAGATTCACCAACTTTCTTGAGTAGTTTATCTTTGTCTTTTTTAAGTTGATCAATTTGTTTCAAAAGGTCAGCAACATCGATATTAGTATCAGGTTTGTCTTTCATAGCTCTTTTCCATTGGTATAAAGTTACTGCATTTATATCATGGACTCGTGCTAAAACTGAAATTGGAACACCTTTTGAACGATGTTCCTGTAGAATTTGGATTTTTTGATCTTCGGTAAATCTTCTTCTTTTTCTTTCCATTTTTTCCTCCGTTAAGAGGTAGCCGTCAAAAGGGGGTCACGAACAAATATATAGGATTGTGACTTGTTTCATGTGCAAAAAAGAATGCTATATGACTTTCATTTTCATGAAGGTTTTTTAAATATCTACTATTTACTAGAATTATATTATCAAACAAACTTACCTGCAAAATACCAATATCTGCTACATAAATTTTGTAATCATCTAGATTCTCAGCCTTTAACCCATGTGAATTTAATATATTTTTAATATTAGATATTTCGACATCATTAATCTCTATACTTCTTTCAAAGATATGATTTGCATAAAAACCAGAAACAATAGTCAAAACAAATGTAATTATATACAAAGACTTTACAATTTTCATAAGGATGATCTACTTGAGTCTCTTCAACTCCGCACCTTTCTTGATTAATTCTTTTATTTTTCTGTGGTATTTAGGATGATCAACTTTTCTTAAAGAATATGCCCAGTAAAGACAGTGATCAGCTTTATATAAATCACAGCCCTTTTCAAGTCTTTCAAGTGCCGTCTTCTTTGAAGTATCATCAAACTTACCTCCAAAGAAATATCCATAACAAGAAATAGGATCATCTGCTTCTAAGCAACCCATTTTTACAAAGCGAGCTTGATTCAAGGTATCTTTCTTGTGAGCATATACATAACTAGAAAGTCTACAGCTGTAATCTTTCTTTTCTTTACATTGAGTTGCCCATTTATCAATTTGAACTAAAAAAGCATCACTCTTATCAAATTTAACAAATGCTTCAATGTTTGAGCTTCTAAGCTCATTTTCACTTTTGAAGTGTTTACTTGCTGATTCAAAGGTATTCACCTCGAAATAGCTCATTTCTGTTATTAATGGTGACCCTAAGTATCCCTCTTTAATCGTGGCTCGTGCCTTTGTATTATCTATCAAATATGGTTGTTTTTTAGTATGCGCATTCATAAACACATTAGGATACTTATCGGATTTAAATTCTAGGAAGTATTCCTTGGTCTTGTAATTATAATCAAGCTTAGTAACCAAGCCTTCTTGAGTTATTTCTTTAGAAGGAAACTCTAGATTAACGTAATTCACCCCTGACAAGATCCAAGTAGCTATAGATGCTGAATAAACTAATATCTCAAGGGTCTTAATAGATTTCTTTATTGGTTTATAATCATTTGAGCCAACACTCTTTCTCAACATAGGAACTAGCTGAACAAGCAAGGCAACAAATATAAATGAAAGAAGCCAAGATCCAAAAAACCAACCCCATTGATGTATCGGGTATACGTAATCAAAGTCAGCTCCCAAGGTTACATGACGAACAAACCCAAACATTCCGATAAATATCGAAGAAACTAGGATACCTGTCCTCCACTTATTCGCACTTTTTAGCTCTGTTGCTCTATTATAGTATTCATCATCTACATCAATACCTTCCTCAATCCTAATGTCTTTATTAAATTGGAGTCGTGCTGGTAAGAAATTCAACCCTAGAACAATAACAAGCCCTATAATGAACTCTCTTTGATACTGCCCCTTATTTGAAAGAAGATTTATAAACAAGTCCATGGCTTCATTAAAAGAGTATCCATATCCTTTAGAGTTAGTTCCATAATAGATAAGCATAAACTCGGCCACGACGAGCATGACTAGAGCACATAGTGTTACAATTATCCTACCATTCCGATCTATTTTCTTTGCTCTTTTGAGATAAATCCCACCAGGAATCATATAGTAGAAAAAGGCTCTTGAGATCATATGTAGGCCAGCTTTAAGCTTAGAAAAAATCATGGCCATACCATAGCCAAACAAATAGCCACCTATAATGGAGGATAACAAAGTTACTATCCCAGCGGACATATAATCGACCTTCCTATTAAACTTTTCAGTATTCTTAGCCTTATACTTTTCTATTTCTTCTTCAGAATTTGGTCTTGCAACTCCACCTATGAGAATTAAATCCTTTTGATATGTTGGCTTATTAAAAGACTCAACGACTTTGATAATATCGTCTATGCCATCCTGTAGTACTTTAATTTGTTTTTTCTCGAATGACTTATGAGTAATTCCAAAGCGACATACATCTTCTACAACGTCATGAGGCTGAGCAGAAGATTTTTTGAATGAGTCGAAGGACCGCAACCTTTCAGTTGTTATACTAGATGGATCATGCAAGTGAATTGTAATAAGAATAGTAGCATCTGCGCTTGGAGTAAGCGTAATTATTTGTCCATTGATATTACCAAATACAGACTTCTTGCCTCTTTTAAGACCTTTTTCGTGTGCATAATGAATAAGACTGTATGGCATAGTAAACATTTTAGTATTTTGGTCCTTCAGATTTTGGCGGATTTGTTGGTTTATGTATTTTAACAGTCAATGGAATATTAAAGTCGACTCCTAGAACGATAGCTTCACCTTGAGATAGTGTCGGTAAGAAATTAATTACTTTTCCATCAACCTCTCCTGATGCTTTTTCTACAACTCTAATATCAGACTCATTAATCAATCTGTGTACAATAAATGTTCCAATCTGGCTTAAAACTCCCTCAGAAATATCCCTAGACCTTTGTGTTGTTAAAATTATATTCAATCCGTATTTTCTCCCTTCTTTAGCAATTAAGGAAAAAGAGTCAAGTTTAACCTTGCTTATTTCATCTCCAACGCTTTTGTCCATAAACTGATGTGCCTCATCAACAATAACAACAACGGGATTTTTCTTAAAACAATTTTGTCTTGCTAACTTCAAGAGGTACCTTCCTATTGCATTTGCTGTGATCTCCCTTGCATTATTTTCAAAGGAGATAGACTCTGCAGAAACCCTTAAAATTGAGTCTTCTCCCTTTAGAAACTTATCAACTTCATCAATAAAGCTATTCCCCTGTGAGGTATCAAATAAACAATCTAAACTATTACTATTCAAACATGAATCTATTCGAGAAATAAGACTTATATTGTAACCATACATTTGGTCATTTCGCCCACCCCAGAATGTCGGCTTCTTGAAGTCTTGAGGCCAGACACACTCTTCTACTATTTGCTTAGACAACAGGCTTATATCAAAGTCAGATGTACCACTAACAATTGCCTTACCGTTTGTTATCATAGAAGCTTCAAAATTTGTCTTATCTTTTCCTGCCTTTAAAACCATGCCTGATGTTGCAATTGTAGGATCAATTTTAGCTAGTTTTAAACTTGCGATTGCCTCTTTTAACTTTGGTATCTGACTCGCAGAACTAGGTTGAAAAATTGCAAATAAATCTCTTTCTTCTAAAGATGTATATGGGAAGAAGCATTGCTGAGAATCTGGAGCTGAATCATAGTCACCCAAGTAAACATTCTTAACACTTGAACTTATTGTATGGTACTCTCCAGTCGGATCAAGGAGAATAGTCTTTACTTTGTTTTTTGCAAGACCTTCTACAATAGTAGCAGTAGTCCAACTTTTTCCCCCACCAGTGGTCCCTAAAATAACACAATGCCTACCTACAAGATTCGTCACATCTACATTCATATCTATATAGTTTGCTTCCGGTATCTCACCTAATTTAAATACCTTCTTGGATATATCAACACTTGAAAGTTTCTGAATCAAATCAGGGTGTGCTGCATATACTTTAGCTCCAATCCTGGGATACTCTTTCAAGCCAGGGGTGAATCTGTCATTTATTGAGTCAAAGCTTGCTAAAAGCTGAACAATACCTAATGGATTTGCACTTACACTTTGCCCGAGATCTACATTCACTGATAAACGTTCAGACTCTGGCACCTTTGTTGTTATAATCTTTCCTAGTAAAGCATACTGGTGCATTTCTATAACAACAAACTCTCCTACAACCCCTGCCTTTAAGTTGTTTCCATATAAACTTCTGCCATTTTTGTTAGCGGCCTCAGGTAAGTTTACTACACATGAACTTGCATTAACGGAATTTACACTGCCTATAATTCTTTCAGGAGAAAAATAATTCATATTACTCTCCTTTAGTCTTGCTAACTCTATTCATATGAATTTCCCACTCAGACTCAGATACAAGGTCAGGAAACACTTCTACAAATTCCTTGAACGTTAATGTTAGAAGGACAATACGACCATCACCTGCATCAATCATTTTTGAGATTTCAGATATTTCTTTATTACCCTTTGCTTTTTCCTCTATTGAAGGGTCAACGATAATAATACTCATCGTAGGATTTGTTCTTAATGCATTCAGAATGTGACTTGAAATATGATTATCATTAAAACCAAAACCGCAGATGATCAAGCAACTATTGTTATTCAATAGTTGTGTCTGAAAAGCTGTAATCATTTCCAAATATGGAGATTGATATGACATTTCATATTTTGAAGCTCTTGGGAAAATCATCAATGGAGAATCTGCCTTACCGTTTTTCTTAGTAACTCCTGAGTCACCAGCTCTCTCCCAATCAATTGATCCATGCAACTTATAATAATTTATAACCTTTTCTAAGTAATTAGGTTCTTTGTTGGCTATACGACTTTGAACAAAGTCTATATTGAAATTTGTTGATAAAAACTTTCGTGGATATGAGAATGAAAAACCATCATTTAAAATATACCCCGTGTTTGATGCTGCGACTTCAAAAACTAAATCATAATTAGTTGTAAATAGGTTCGCTCTTCTTGATTTATTCCCTCTCCTTGCAAACTTCAATAAAAAGCTTTGGTGACTGCTCAAGTCGAGTTTATCATCTTCACAGAAATTACATCTGTCTACGATTAGGTTTTCTGCGAATGTGACAAACTCTTCTACTGCTTTATATTCTTTGGAGCCTTCTTTATAAAATCCCATTGCCAATTTACAACATGACAATAGTTCTTCGATGTTATCATCAGAAGAGTCATAAGGTGTTAGCTCAATTACCTTTAAAAGAAGCTCTTCTTTCTGTGTCTTTATACCGCTCCATAGATCTCCCATAGTAGGAGCAACTTTTTTACCTTCAGAAGTACAGTCAAGAGAAGTACCGAGCCCACATAAAATATTTAAATAATCATGCTCCAAAAAACTAATTAACTTACTTTTTAAAAACTCGCCAAAATCTGTTAAATTACCTTTTTCATCACGGACACTCTCCCAATTCTCGTTAAAACGAGACGATCTTCCTTTCGTCATTACAAACCCCAAATCTTAATGTTTATAGTTAGTTATCGGATATTCTGAATGGATTATGAGTGAATAAAATGTTTGTAACCCCCTTTTCAAGTAGACACTTTTCCAACCAATAAGGGGAAGTTATGACGACTACTAAGTCACCGAAAAAACGTAAGCATTTTAGCAAAGAACAAAAATGTGCTATCTTAGCAGAGTACTTTGATCAAAAGAATTCAATGATCAGTATTGCCACAAAACATGGCATACACCCAGTAACTCTAGCTCAATGGAAAAGACAGATGTCAGACAAAAATCCAAAGATGAATCATTCTCAATCAGAGCTAATTTCAGAAAATGAAAAGCAAAAAGAAGAAATCCGAAGACTCAAAAAGATTGTCGGGGACCTTTCTTTAGAAAAAGAAATTCTGAATGAAGCGGTAGAGATCTTTAAAAAAAATCCCAAAAAAGAAAAGTAGAAGCTGCCAAAGAAATCGTTAAGTTAAAACGATTCAAGGTAAGTCTCGTCTGTAGATATTTAAAAGTATCAAGGGCAGCTTTTTATAAAAAATCAAAAGGCTTAGAAATGAAAAGATATAGGAAAAAAGATGATGCTGAAATATTAGAATCCATAAAGGAGTTAAAAGAGAAACGCCCAACGTACGGATATAAGAGGATTACAGCGATGCTTAATAGAGAAAGAGTTCTTCATAACAAAGCGATTGTTAATCGCAAAAGAATATATAGGGTTATGGATATGAACGATTTATTGTTTAAAAAATATCCATCAAGAAAAAAGCATCCTGGAACTGGAAAGGTAATGACTCTTCATTCAAATACTCGTTGGTGCTCTGATGGATTTGAGCTTCAGTGCTTTAACGGAGAAAAAGTTTACGTTGCTTTCAGCTTAGATTGTAAGGACAGGGAAGCAATAAGTTTTGTGGCCAAAGATCGACCACTTCAAGCAACAGATATTCGAGATTTGATGAGCGAGTCAGTCTTAAATAGATTTAAGGATGTTGAGACGCCACATAAAATTCAATGGCTAACAGATAGAGGAACAATTTATCGAGCAAACATCACACGTAATGCGGCCAGAGACTTAGGGCTTCTGACATGTTATACAGCTCCATATAGCCCTTCTTCAAATGGAATGGCAGAATCTTTCGTTCACACTATCAAAAGAGATTATGCTTATCTCGCAGACTGTAAGGATGCTGAAACAGTTTTAAAAATGTTGCCAGAGTGGTTTGCGGATTATAATGAAATAGCACCACATTCAGCATTAAAGATGATGAGTCCACTCCAGTACCGGAGTGCTAATTAAAGTGTCTACTGAATTGGGGGCCAAAGCAAAAAATTAATTTATCTTAACACCTGACAAATATATTTCATCAGTTAAAGGTATATATTTAAGATTTCTTCTTTAAAATGAAATCATCTGGATCTGCTATAATCTCCCATTGATTTTGATTATGGCCTTCAGTTAGAAGCATAATTTCATGAAGGTGACTTTTTTTATCAAGATGAATCTCTAACTCTTTCGATGAAGACGTAAGAGAAGAATGAAGCTCACTTAAGAATTCTTTAACATGTCTTTTAGCGATATCGGTATTCGGTTCATCACAATTAAAAGCATGGCCAACAAAAGCAGGGATACTGGAGTCTAAGTATGTATTCAAATATGTCTCATGGCCTAAAAACTGCGAGCGACATCTAATGGGCTTAGATACGTCTGGATGAACCTCAAAAACAATTTGGTGGTATTTTGGATCAAAGTTTTCAATAGAGCCTTGTGCCTGAAGTTTTTCAAACTCCTTTAAACACGGGTCTGTTTGCTTATTTCTTGTGTCATGCAAGCATGTACTATCATTGATCCAAGCAATAAATATTTCTGTAGTTGAAAGTTCTAAAAAGTACAATGTATATTGATGGTCTGTTGTTGGATGCTTTTGTCTATAGGGAGTTAAATAAGGCCTTTTATAATCATTTAAACTGGGATCTAATGCTGCGTGCTCTGCTGCTTCGAATGCCATTTTTCTCAAACTCTCAGGCCAGTTAGAAACCTTCTCCAAAAATGTTCTTGAATAAATAATATTATAAGCCATCGTATTTCCAATAAGTTAGACCATTAAAGATTATCAATAACTACCTGAAATTACAACACAACATTGACAGCTTTAACAAAAGGTGGTATTTTGTTAAAGCTATATATTTTATAAGCCGAAAGGCTGTGTAGAAAGATAAGGACTTCATTATGAAAAACGTATTAACAAGAGAAGTGGTAGATCGTATCAGACTATTACTCGGAGATTCATCTCACAAGGTTGTCGCACGCTATATTGGTGTATCTAGTGTGGCCCTTTCTCAAAATATTGAACGTCCTTTCAAAGAAATCTTAGATAACAAAGTTGGAAAGCGCCTAGATTCACTTTTATTTTTATTAGAATGTGTAAAAAGCGATGAGTCGCTAGATACACCTATCATTCATCGCCTACTTACTCTCCCAGCTTTTAAAGATAAAGATGGTTGGAAGGTTGATGTTATTACTGCTATTCATGAAGAATACGACAAGCCAATGCTAATTGAAATTTTCCAAAAAGCTATTGAAGTTTTAAGAAAACCAGTTCAGAAAGTACCTGCAAAAAACTCCCTGTATTCTGAAATTCATTTGATGGAAGCTTAACCTAAGTATTTATTATTTTATTTTCTTCTTTATATTACTTTTAATTAATTTTTTATCAGAAATCGAAAACTTATCACTTATATTTTCTAAATATTTTATACTCTCAGCATGTTGTCTTTTCTGCTCTTGTAGCCATTCCTTTTCAAAACTTGAATCATCATTCGATAATCTTACAGATACCAAAAGAGAAATAGAAAGAACGATTAATGAAAGTAATGAGTTAATAATTAAAAATCTAATGTTCCCTCGACGGTTCTGCTCCCCCTGTATATATGGAACAATTCCGTCATTCCTAAAAGCTGTCATATTATCTTGAACATAGCACTTAATAGAGTCAGCTAGCATGTTATTAGTCCAACACTTTATGTCATGTTTATAAATCCAAGTAGGTAAGCACTTTCCCAGTTTTTTCCCAGACTCAGTCTTTGTTTTATAAAATTCATCATAAAATTTTTTAACTCTAAACCTTCTGTATAAATCTAACATACTCCCCCTAACTCAATGCAAGAACAACTTTCCCGTATATATAAGTACCTAATTTTCATGAGATAATCTAATTTTATTTAAGTTCTTCCAAGTTTTTCGATGATGTTTTTGGATTTCTTGGCACTAGTACATTGAAGGTAACAAAATTAGGTTAAATTATGAGCTTACACCCTGATCTTGAAGCGGCCATGAACAGAAATCAAAGATGGATAATGTTCAAGTGCCGTGACAGAGAAGAAAATAAATTTTTATGTGAAGAACTTTTTGTTCGTGACCCCCTTTTGACGGCTACCTCTTAACGGAGGAAAAAATGGAAAGAAAAAGAAGAAGATTTACCGAAGATCAAAAAATCCAAATTCTACAGGAACATCGTTCAAAAGGTGTTCCAATTTCAGTTTTAGCACGAGTCCATGATATAAATGCAGTAACTTTATACCAATGGAAAAGAGCTATGAAAGACAAACCTGATACTAATATCGATGTTGCTGACCTTTTGAAACAAATTGATCAACTTAAAAAAGACAAAGATAAACTACTCAAGAAAGTTGGTGAATCTACCCTCAGAGAAGAGGTCGCTCAGGATATCATCGATTTTTATAAAAAAAAGATCTTGGAACAGGAGTTGATCGAGCAAAAGAATTCATCAAACTCAAAAAGAAAGGATCAAAAAAAATGATCTGTGAAATGTTTGGAGTCCACTCAAAATCAATTTATAAAACGACTAGCTCAAAGAAATTTTACTTTAAAGCTGAAGATGGAGAAATACTAAGCCAGATTAGGTCAATTGTTTCCTTACGACCAACTTATGGTTATAAACGAGTTACGGCCATGGTCAATCGTCTTCGACTTACTCTGGGGCATCCAAGGCTTAATAAGAAGCGTATCTACAGGATCATGAGAGTGAATGGACTTCTTCTTCCAAAGTCTGCTGTGACGAGAACTCACACTCCAACTGGCAAAGTAATGACTCTGCATTCAAATACAAGGTGGTGCAGTGATTGTTTTGAGATTAAGTGCTTTAACGGAGAAAAAGTTTTTGTTTCTTTTGTTTTAGATACATGTGACAGAGAGGTTCTCTCATTTGTAGCTTCAAAATCACCACTGCTTGCGACTGATATTGAGAGTCTGATGCTGAAAGCAGTTAAATACAGGTTTAAAGATTACAAAACTTTGAGAACGATAGAATTTTTATCGGATAGAGGAAGTATTTATCGAGCCCATTCTGTTAAGAATTTGGCGAACCATCTTGGTTTAAAAAGCTGTTATACAGCTGCCTATAGCCCAGAATCAAATGGAATGAGTGAAGCTTTTGTGAAAACGATCAAGCGAGACTATGTCTACAACAGCGACTGTTACAGTGCGGATGTAGTGCTGAAGATGATCAAGGGTTGGATGAAAGATTATAATGAAATAGCACCTCATTCAGGGCTTGGCATGTTGAGCCCGAAAGAGTATTTATTAGAAAATCAAAGGTAGCCTAAAACGGGGTCCAATCCAGAACTTAGAAAAGAAATAAATACAGACAAGTTCATCTTTATTTATGAAAAAGACTTTAATAATCAGACATTTAATTTAATAAACTCTAAGGCCTTGCACCGAGGATATGAGACGAGTTTAAAACAATTATTAAATATATAGAAAGAGAGAATGCCAATCTACTCATAGGGTAATACGCATCCACTGCGTTCCAATACCTTTATGCTTTAGTTGGCAAATCTTTTAAATTATTAACTTTTTCGACCCTTACTTTCTGACCTCCCTCTCGCTACGTAAACTTGGAGAAGGAGGTCAGAAAGCGGGCCGATTAGACAAGGGAAAATATATGCCAACAAAAGAAAATCTAAAATATCATACAGAAGAAGTTACGTGGAATAAAGCAGGGCAAAAAAGAAAGTACGGTCACAAAATAATAAAAACGGATACAGGGTACGAGATCATTTTATTTAAATCCAGAGATAAAAACTATAAAGGGATTGGACTAGAAATGAACTTTGAAAATTTTGCATCAGACGTAAGAATGCATAATTTGAGAAACGTTCCTCATAATCAGATCAAATGGTTTCAATGGGATCAGTGGGAGGCTGATTGTTACGAGGACAGACTTTTACCTGTAAAAATGGATTTTGATGGTAAGCGCTACTCAAATCCCGTATGGGGAAAGGAGATTAAATTTGAAGAATAATCTTTCTCCAAAGGAGTTAGCAAGTCTTGTTAATGTTCCCGTTAATACGATCTACTACTGGATAAGTAAGGATGAAATTCCCTATATAAAAATGGGGAAACATATCCGCTTTTCTTATGATGAAGTCATGGAGCATTTTAAGAATAAAACAACTAAACACTCTAAATCAAAGGAAGTGAATGGTTTACAAAAATAATTACAATTCTGGGAATTTAAGCTATGATCATAACCCTAGTGATATCCGTACAACGGAAGTGTTCTTTGACAAATTAATATGGGGTATTGATGAGGTAGCTCGCTTTACAAGGTATTCTAAGGGAACCATTTATAACTTAGTATCTGAAGGCGATATACCATATAGAAAAAAGCGCGGAAGGCTCTGGTTCATTCCTAGTGAAGTCATTAGTTGGCTCAAAGGAGAACTATGAGTAAAAAAGGTTACGTAAAAGTAAAAAATGCAACTGCAATCTATAAGTATCAAAAGTCTGGAACCTATCTTGCTATGAAAAAAATCAATGGCAAGCAGTTCCAAGAAACTTTTGAGACTTTATTTGAAGCAAAGCAGTGGCGCAAAACATTTGATGGAATCTCGTATTCCAAAACAACAGCAAATTCAAACAATGAATTAAATTCAAGTTTTTCAACATTAAGGGAAGTGTGGGAGGTGATGCAAAAGCATCACTTCCCGACCCTTGCAACCAGTACAAAAACTATTTGGCTTAGACGCTATCATCTTTTAAAGAGTATTGAGCATTTACCTATGGACAGGATCACTCCTTCAAAAATAACGGCATGGGTAAACAAGACTGTAGAATACTTTAAAAGTGAACAGTATCTAGAATCAGGTAGAGGAAATGCTAGAAGATGTAATCTCAATAATGAGTTAAATCTTCTGGTCACAATTTTTAATTGGTACAAGCAAAGTGAAGAATTTGAAAAAGAAGCCATGTTACTAACATGTCCAATTAAGACCAAGCATCGAAAGCTTGGTTTTATCAGACCTGTACCGGATAAGAGAAAACAAATTGATCTTGATAGTGCTCTTTTATTTTTTGATTATCTACCACCTCTTTATAGAGAGTTGGCACAAATGCAGTTTTACTGTGCTGGACGTATCGGAGAGATATGCGGAATTCAGTGGAGCAATATTGATATGAAAAATAGAAGAATGATGATCAAACACACGAGTATTTTTCATCCGAGTAACAAGACTTTTTTAGAGCTAAAAGCATTTCCAAAAAATAAAGAATCACGTCCTGTTTTCATTACTGATGAAATCATGGAAATTCTAACTAAGCGTGATGCATTTAGAGTACATGGCTGTGACTTTGTTTTTCATGTAGAAGGCAATCCATTAAACTACGGCACAATTCAGCTAAACTACCGTGAAGCTCAAAGAAAAAGTGGAGTTCCCTATTCGGGTACTCATATTCTTAGACATGGGATGGCGAAGCTTGCTCGTAAAATTGGTGGTGGCCTAGACGCGGTAATAGCGATGACAGGCCATAAGGATTTAAAACTTGCTGATCACTATTCAAAAAGTAATGAAGATGATCAAAAGCATTTCTCGCAAATGATAATGGAACATATTAGAAAGAAAACTAGAAAGGAAGAGGAAACTCATGCCAGCTTTTCTAATGTTATTTCACTATCAAACTACAAAAATGGCACAGATTCTTAGCTTTTTGCTGGCATACGGCTGGCATGGGATGGCATAGAGTGATAAAGTGCTATAATCAATCAGTATTTTCAGAAGGTTAGAAAGATATGCCTGAGTTACCCGAAGTCGAAACAATTAAAAATCAACTCAACTTGATCACACCCTTCACGATCAAAAGTGTTGCCCTATCAGGTGTTTCAGACTCCATCATCCACACCAAAATGGATAAACTTAAAGGCAAAATCATTTTAGAGGTTCAAAGAAAAGGTAAGATGCTAAATTTCCTTCTCTCAGATAGTAGACATATACTCTCCCATCTTGGCATGACCGGTGGATGGAGAATATCAAAAACCAAGGTTGTCGAAAAACACACACACTTGCAGTTTATGGGCATGCATAACGATGAGAAGGTGTTTATCGCCTATGTCGATCCAAGGCGTTTTGGTCATATGTATCTGTATGAAAAAGCGGACGCTGATAGGAAACTCAGCGAACTTGGTGAAGACCTTAAAAGCAACACTTTTACTTTTGAATACTTCAAAGAGAAAATTTTAAAATACCCGGAAAGATTTATAAAAGTCACTCTCCTCGATCAATCACTTTTTGCGGGAACCGGAAACTATATCGCCAATGAAATATGTGCCAGGGCCTTTGTTCTTCCCAACCGACAAGTTAAGACTTTAAAACCAAAAGAGATAAAAAAGCTCTATGAGGCCGTCTTTGTGGTTATTGATGGTGCAACTGAAACGGGAGGCACAACTTTCGCTGGAGGTTACGCCGACACCACAGGAAGTGTGGGAGGCGGAGTCAATCACCTGGTTGTCTTTTACCAAAAGATTTGCCAGCAGTGTAAAAAGACTCAAGTCGTTAAGACCGTTCTAGGTCAAAGAGGGACCTATCACTGCCCAAAATGCCAGTCCTAAATTTTTGGAATATCAATCTCATCGTGCTTGGATTTTTTAAACTTCAAATTTCTTTTTCCACTTTTATTTATAATCGAAATTGAGGGACGCTGAATCCATCCCATATTTGGTCTAATGGCCCAGACTCGGTAGTACATTTTAATATTGTCTTTAAATCTAATTTCTCTAAATCCAGGAAAGGAGACAAGGGATAAAAGTCTTAATCCACCGGAGAGGATAAAGATAAGGTAGTAAACATTGGCATAGCTTTCAAAAGTCTTAAAAACCATAATACCAAGAAAAACACCCAAGGCCCCAAAGATCACGTGGAAAAAACTAAAATAAGAAACATAGAATGACTGAAAACTACTAGGCGCTTCTCTAAAGGAGATGAGAACAAAGGCCAGCTCAAAGCCACCCCAAAGAATCCCCGTAAAAACCTCTAAAAATAAAAGTGTATTATAGTCTTTAAAAATAACCCATAAGATAGGGATAATACAAATGCCGAAACACGAATAAAAAAGAACCTTCGTGAGCTCTAGCCTCTTGAGCATACGTTTTGCAAGGAGGTTAAAGATCATTCGTCCAAGAAAAGCCGCCCCAAGAATATTCATATATTCAATATAAGTGAGATTGAGCACACTAAGCATATAAGGCGAGAAAAATCCCGCGGAGAAGAAAACACCAAATTTAAAAAGGACGACAAAGGCCACAATCTTTTTCAAATAAGCATATTGATTGGGAAAGGCAAAATAGGCTTTAGAGATGGACTTTAAGGCTTGTTTTTCAAAGTCGACACTCTTATGGGTTGCCAAGGTTAAAGAAGACAATGTTCTTAAAATAAAGCCCATAAGAAAAAGGAGTGAGAAAGAATTAAACTGCCCGACAACTAATTCAACGTGACTAAGAGCATAGCCTCCGATAAAGAGCCCAACTAAAGAGCCAAAGCTCACGAAAAAACTTCGTTTGGTAAAAAAATCATCGAGGTCTTCTCTATCAATAATCTTTGAAATCCAAGTATTCCAAGATGGACCGATCCCTAAGTTAAATATCCAGTACAAGGTCACGATAAAAAAGAGAAACCAATAATTAGTCTTAACGATTTCAAATTCTAAAAATAAAGGAACAAAGCTTAAAGCTTGAAGAAAGGCTCCCCCGACAGTCCAAATCTTGTAGGAGCCAATGAAATTTATTATATTGGGGACAAACAGCTGAAAGACACCACCAATCACCATGGGTAAAGTCGCAAGGAGACTTGCTTGAAGATCGGAGAAACCAAGTTTAATAGCATAGGCCACAAAATAGGTTTCACCAAGCCCCACCATGAGACTAAAGAATATCGCGTCCAAATAACATCTTTTCACTGTTCTAGTGTAGAGGTTTTTTGCCCAATATGAAACGGAGAATTTTAGGGTTTTATCTGTGGTCGCTGTCGCTGAAGATTAAGATTTATTTCATAGGTCGCGAACACAGTATTTTTGTTTTGTGGAACACTCTCGTCCCATAATATAGTCTTTAAGTGCATCAACCTGTGGCTTTAGATAAGGAAAAAGAAACATAAATTTTCCATGCTTTTTCATAATAATCTTAGCATCAATGGCCGAAAGCCTTTGGTATTTCATCTGGTAGTACGCCGCAAGTCGCCCCGTTCTGTGGCATCCGCAGTTACATCTAAAGGCGATCTTCTTTCCATTTTTTTGAGCGTCTTCTACCCAAGCATCAAACTCTTTTAAAAAGCTTGCAGACATGGGCACCTTCGCCTTCATTTGTTTATTGTAGGTTACTTTAAGATTAGGACAATCGGATGAGTAGAAGTCCTCGTATTCAGAGGCATTTCCGCTCATAACCATAATTTCGGTGATGCCTTTATTACAAAGTTCACGCATTCCTTCACTATCGGGTTTTGAGGTTCTATATATGGCAAAGCCAGTTTCGGGATCTTCGTCAATTACATGCAGGTTTAGCCCGGCAAATGCGCTCAGTGAGAAGAGGGCCAGTAAAAGAATAATCGGTTTTTTTAAACTCATTTTCATGCTCCAGGGGTAATTTTGTTTAGTCAGACTAACAAACCCCTAGATGAAAAAAAACCAAATTGAAAGATTTACTTAAGAGTGGGTCTTGTTAGGTACAACACTCCATTAATTCCAGAAATCGCAACCGTTCCAGAGTCAAAGTAAGGAAATACCGACCAAACTCCCTCAAAAACAGCTCCATCATCTTTGGGCATAGTATCTAGGAATCCGGCCTCAGTTATAGTCCCTGATGCAATATTAGTAAGATCGAGGATTCGAAGACCTGCATTGTAGTTTGCCTGATAGACGTAATTTCCTTTTACATACATATTGTGATCAATGGCCTTTGAATTATGCTCAAAAACGGCAAAGTTTTTTGGATTTGAAAGGTCACTAAAATCCCAGATAAAGGTCTTGGTGTTGGTTCCAAACTTTTGCTCATCCAGCTCATCCCCTAAAAGAAAGTACTTATGATCTTCAGTCAACCAGCCTTGGTGAGTGTATTTAACCCCATCATAACTGGCCGCACTTATTTGATAAGGCTTATTTTTATCAGTGACGTTAACGATATTTACCGTATCTTCATTTGAAGAGACACAGATCTCTTGGCCTAGGAATTTAATATCTGGACCGCTGTAAATAACACATTGAACGTCGTGGGTGTAAGCGTCACCGTGTTTGGTTGGAATCTCATAGACCCCTCTGCCGACACAGTTGACAAATTTTGGCTTCAGAGGATCCTTAAGGTCCATAATATGCAGACCACCATCACAGGTTTTAGCACCAACGGCATAGGCAAAGCCCGAGTCTGTGTTGATAAAAATATTATGAGCGCTTCCAAAGTCTTTATTTCTAGCATCGGCGTCTACTTTTTCAACTTTTTTGCCCGTCATAGATCTTAGTCTGTGCAGGTCAAAAATTTGAATTCCGTGGCTCCAAGCCTCACTCACAATATAGGCGTAGTGCTTATAGATCTTTATATCTCTCCAAGCTGAAGAGATCGTCGCCGTCTTTAGGTCAGCCAGATGCAGAGGTTTTTTTGGGTCTGTTACATCGACAAATGAGGTTTTGGAATCCAGCCCCATAATAACGTACTCTTTATTTGATTGGGTATCGGTCCAGCCCCAAATATCATTTCCTTTTCTGGCCCTAACAGCGCCACTGGTGAGGTCAAGTCCACTTTCAAGCTTAGCATTTTCCGAATTTGAAACATTAAAACCACTGGCAAACGAATTTAGGCACAGAAGGGATAAAACCAACATCTTTGTTATCATAAAAAAACTCCATTTCTTCTTATTATCCTTAGTATTCAGCTCAAATGTAAATACATGTAAGATCATTTGAGAAGTTAATTTAAAACAAAACTGCTACGGTATTTAGATGAAAATATTATGCTTAATGCTCCTTTTAACTTCTGCCTTATACGCTGAAACTTCAGACTTCAAATCTCACTTTTTCGTCAATGGAAAAGCCGTGACCACCCATCATGTTATGGTCATGCCTGGCGCCCCCATTGTCATTGAAGTTTTCTTTACCAACCCCAAAGATCAGACGGTTTATACAGACTTTAAGCTTATGCACGGAAAGTACATGCATATGGTTATTGCCAAAAAAGACTTATCCCAGTTTAAACATGTTCACCCCTATTTCGATCCCACCACTGGTCGCTTTTCTTTGACACTTAATCTTCCCTATCAAGACCCTGACAACCAAGATGTCTCACAAGCCATTGATAGCGCAGGAATGTATATGGTTATGACAGACGTTATTGTTAAAGGCATCGGCATGAGAATGGATCATATGATGCTTCATGCTCACGGCAATAATACAGATCAAGCGCTACAAGCTGATCATGAGGTCAATGGAGTCATTACCAAATTTTTCAAAAGAGAAAATGAGTCGACTCCCAGATACAAGACAGTTTTTTCCCACCGTCAACTCTCGGGTTGTTCAGGTAATATCGTCTATTTTGAAGTTGAGATTTATAAGCACGACACAGTGGAGTATGTTGAAATGCTCGACTTTCAGCCTTGGCTCAGTGAAGCCGCTCACTCGGTGTGGCTAAGTGAGAACTATATGTCTTCCATGAATGGAAAAATGCCTTTTGCTCATATGCATAGTCCTTTTATTCTTGAAGAAGATGGAACAAGTGAGCGAGTTTATGATCATATATTAAGATTTAATTTTCACGATCAAAATCAAATGAAACCGGGACTTCAAAAAATGTGGGTTCAATTTAAAGATGAAGGGAAGATTATAAAGATTCCATTTATCTTTAATTATAGAGCATCTTCACACCCTCGATGCTAAAGAAAATTTTAGAGCATTAAATTTTCTTAATATATTGCATCTTTTATAAAAGCACTGAATAATAAATATGTAGAAAAAACCAATATGCTATAAGGTGGTGCATGAAGGCAAGTTATATCAAGTTAGAAGATCTTATCCTACCAACTCAAATCAACATTTTACTCATTGAAGATGAATCAGATATTGCAGAGATTATTGAAGAAAACCTTTTGGTTATTGGCTTCAACGGTAATTACTTCCATGCTTCGACCCTTAAAGAAGCCAAGCAGCTTATCGTTCAAAACAAAATCGATTTTATTATTGCTGATAAAAAATTGCCAGATGGCTCGGGTGATATGCTACTGAAGGCCATCAGAGAGTCTAAAAAATCGTATAGAAATATTCCACTGCTTGTATTAACGGGAAGTGTTTCCATAGACGATCATATTTTATCTTCTAAACTTGGGGCCAGTGCCTATTTAACAAAGCCCTTTACAATAGAAGAGTTAAGGTCAAAAGTTGTCGAAAGTTTTAAATCTCAGCTCATTCCAACAGAAGAGACCAATCACCAATTAAAAATGAAAATAATAGAACTCGAAAAAACGATCGAGGGCTTAATGCAAAAAGAACCAGCTCTTTAAGCTAAGCACCTGTCTGAACACTCCAAAGATCTTTGTACAATCCCTCAGAGGCTATAAGGTCTCTATGGGATCCACTTTGCACAACTGAGCCATGGTCAAGGACAAATATTTTGTCTGCATCAACGATAGTTGAAAGTCTGTGGGCGATAACGATGGTCGTTCTGCCTGACTTTAACTTTTTAAGCGAGCGCTGAATGGCCGCTTCGGTTTCATTATCAACGGCACTTGTGGCTTCATCTAAAATAAGTATCGGAGGGTTCTTAATAAGAGCACGAGCAATCGAGATCCTCTGTCTTTGTCCACCGGAGAGTCTATAGCCCCTTTCTCCAACAACAGTATCATACCCCATAGGAAGCTTTGTGATAAAGTCATGAGCTTCTGAGAGTTTTGAAATCTTAATAAGCTCCTCATCCGTCATCGATGGGTCGGCGTAGAGAATATTCTCCCTAATCGTTCCGTGAAAAAGATAAACGTCTTGCCCAACATAACCGATACTCGATCTTAAAGAATCCAAATTAAATTTGGAAAGCTCCACTCCGCCAAGAGTGATACTGCCTGAATTCACATCATAGAATCTTAATAAAAGTTTTGTGATGGTGGACTTTCCAGAACCAGTCCCTCCAACAAGACCAATCGTTTTATTGTGCTCAATTTCTAGACTTAAATTTTCAAACAAGCTCTCTCTTTCACTATAACTAAAATTAATATTTGACACTTTAATCGTATGATCGCCGCTTGGAAATTTTTCCTCGTTTGAAAAGATGCTGTATTTAATTTTTAAAAGATTAGCAATTCTATTATAAGAAGCATTTGAGCGCTGATACAGATCAAGCATCTGGCCTAAACTTGTCAAAGGCCAAAGCAGGCGCTGAATCATAAAAATCAAAATAGAATAAGTTCCCACTTCAAGTTGTCCATTGAGACATAGATAACCTCCATAAAGAAGATTCACAAGAAATCCACAAAGGATAAGCATACGAATTAAAGGAGTAAAGAGGCTAGAAACTTTAATGGCCGAATAATTGGCATCCATATAAGAGCTCGAGTATTTTGATATTTTTTGGGCTTCAAATTTTTCACAAGCGAAAGCTTTAATGGTTTGCATTCCTTGAATTGAATTTGAAAACTCAGTATTGAGAAGCCCTACATTGTCGCGAACTTTTTTATATTTGGGTTCAAGAAATTTTTGAAAGCGAAGACTTCCCCAAATGATAAAAGGAATGGGAAGCACACCGTAAAGAGCAACTTGTGGTGCAAGATAGAAAAAAGCCCCTCCGATAATTAAAATCGTCACACCTAACTGAATAAGAGAATAAGCTCCTATATTTAAAAACCGCTCCAGTTGATTTACATCATCATTGAGAATAGACATTAATTCACCAGATGACTTTTGTTCCACCTGGGAGAGATCAAGATTTAAGGTGTGTCTAAAAGCGAGTTCTCGAAAATCGTGTTGAACTGTTTGGGCCAGCTCTTTCCATCCCACCGACATAAGATACTCAAAAAAGGACTCCAATACCCAAACAATAACTGTAAGAAGTGAGACAAAAAGAAGTTGATCCCATGAGTCCTTTATACCAAGACTTGCCACCAGACTTTGATCTCTTTTTACCACAATATCCACAGCAACACCGATCAGAAAAGGCGGGGCCAAGTCAAAGATCTTATTGGCAATAGTGTAAGCGGCAGTTTTATTAAACTTTTTTGGGTAACGTTTAGAAATTTCAGAAAATAGCATTTACTTCTCGTATTTTGAAAATGACCAATTGTGATCGTTTGATTTATCTTTTTGGTGGGTGAAACTTTCAACTTCATTCCAGCTTGAAAAATCAATATCTGGAAAAAAGGCATCAGCTTTATCTATAATAACATCTACTTTTGTAATATAAGCGGTGGTGACAAAAGGCATGGCCTGAGTATAAATCTCACCGCCACCATTGATAAAACACTCATCATCACCCAAGGATTTAGCAATCTCTAGAGCCCCCTCAACCGAGTCGGTTAAATAGACACCATCTGGAACTTCATAATCTTTGTTTCTGGAAATAACGATACTTGTTCTTCCTGGAAGGGGTGAGCCGATAGACTCAAAGGTCTTTCTCCCCATGATGAGGCTGTGCCCCATGGTGATTTTCTTATAATTTTTAAAATCATCTTTTAAGCGCCAGAGCATTCTATTATTGAGTCCAATGGCCTTATTTTTTGAATAGGCCACAATTAAAGAGACTTTCACTACTGGCAACCACCTCTTGAACCATCCTCGGGATCTGTATCTCTTGGAATCCCATCGTCGTATTCAAAATTGATAACAAGGTGATCGGTTTCAAAATTATCGACAAAATCAAATGTATAAAAATTAATGGTTCTATTTCTTGCATCGTAATACCATTTTCCACAGTCATCCACGGCACCAGGATGAAGCTCCTCCCCTTTGTAAAAAACTCTAATACTGTGAACCTTTGGTACACCTCTTAAAGGAATACCAGGCGCTTTTACTAGTGAAGAAATATCTTTTGAAATATCAGCAAGCTTCACCCCAAAGTCATCAACACAAGCTGAAATGGCAAATCCTCCAGACTCTTTAATAATATTTTCATAACGACTGCCTTCATAAGTGATTTCATCCCATGTAGAGCAACCTTCAAAGTCACTGGCCTGAAGCGCACCATAGAAGCGTACTTTTTTATTTGAGCCAACATAACCGCTGACAGTGTTGAGCATCTCTAAAGGTGCATATGGCCCCGATAAGCTTCCACTTTGTTCTCTTTCGTCAGTCACCATAATGACAGCTAAGTGAGAAGAGCCACGCACAAATTCAGGTCTCGTGGTTCCCGGATCGTTGTATTTTTTTATATTTCTTAAAACATTATGAAAAACATACTCGGATGCAGAACCGCTTGTTCCCAAGGAGTTGATAGCACTTTGAAAGGTTGCAATTGTCTGCTCAATACTTGCCGGACTCTCATAGTCAATAAGCGCTGAAGAGAAAGGAGAGTTAAAACCTAAAAAAGGCTCCTCATTATTATCCGTCGAAATAACCCCAAGTTTCCAATCAATATGTCTTTGGTTGATAAACTCACTCATAAAGAGTCTGGCATTATCGACAATATTTTGTTGAATAGGCCCCATACTTCCTGAGTTATCGACAACAAAAAGAACATCGACTTTATTATCAAGACCAAGATCTTTAAGCTGATAGATATTTGCGTTAGGCTCAGAGCGATTATTTTCCCTTGGTGGTGGATCGTATTGTCTGACAAAGTTCGAGCCCCCTCCTCTTTCATACAAGATCCGAGGAGAATAAAAAGAGGTAAAACAAAAAGATATTTCATTATTTTCTTCCTTGCATACATAAGTTTTCAACTTGAGCTGTCGTATTAAAAAGCTCATCACTCCAAATCACATGATCGGCTTTAAAGCGAATTTGATTATCCCTCGCATTCGCTGCCGCATATGTGGAGACCTTATCTTCATAAGACTTAGAGAGTTTTAGTGAGAAGTCTCTCATCTGAGAGATGAATTCAATTTTCACAAATCTCATTTTATAAATGGCTTCACTTAGTATTGTTTCTCTGTTTTTCCAGCGCCTTTTAGATTCAGTTTCAAGTGAACTTTCTGCCAATTTAACGTCTTTTTCTAACGAAGAGAGATTAACATTCCAAAAATTATTTGAAAGGTTTTTCAAAGTCAGTGCATCAGCTTTAGCCGACGTCATAAAACGCGAAAGATTATCAGTGAAAAAATCATTTTCAATGATAGTTGCATTTTCTTTTTTAAGTTCTGAATCAATTAACTTTGCCCATTTTTTATTTGCTGAAAGGAAAACTTTAAAATTATCTCTCACCTCTGTAAATTGACAAGTTTGGAGATTAGCAATAGAGCTCACAAGATAAATCTCAGGATTAAAGGTATCTTCAAAAAGAGACAGCTTGAGTGTGGCAAGAGTTCCTTTAACTGAAGGGAAGTCTTTAAGGCGAAGATTAACCCAAATAAGCTCTGTTGAAGCGGTTAAAAAATAACGAGAAGATTCTGGAATAGAAGAATAATATCCCCTAGCCGCTTCATAAGCTTTTGCCTGATAGAGAAGTCTCGCGAGATTTAAATAATAGTGAGAGATTCTCTCTGTATCATTTGATTTTTCAATAATAGGCTCTACAACTTCTTTGATAAGCCTTGCTGATGCTTTTAAGCTTCCATCTTTGGCGTAATCAATAAGTGCTGTGTTGGCAATCATAAGTCTTAGAGGATTATTAACATCAAGTTTACTAATCCACTGAAGAGCATCTTTTCCCGAACGAAGCGAGCTAAACCCTTGAAGAATATAATTAATCTTAGACTGTCTTGTTTCTATATTTTTTAAAAGAGCTTTTTCGTTTTCAGAAAAGAAAACACCTGAAGTCATAAGGTTTTTCGTGAGATCACCTGAAACCACAAAATCCAGAGCCAGACCAACTTCTGAGTTTAAAAAGCTCGGATCTTTAGTGGCTTTAAGCCAGTTTGATACAAAAAGGGTTTGAAGATTAAGCTTTGAGAATAAGTACAACTTAGTTGTCTCAATCGTTGAACGAAACCGCTGTGGAGCGAGGCCAATAATGCCTGGCATGGCCTCTAAACTAGCTTTAAAATCTCCACCTAAAACGAGATTAACCCAATCGTTCACTTTTGGATCCATGGCACCAGAGGCTTTCCACTTTCCAAAAAGTTGTACTTTAAAAGCATCGTCGAGACTGAGCTGCTTAACTTGAGTTAGCTTTGACGTTAGATCGACATCCTCTCCTTTCGATTTCAAAAGAAGGTTTGTTCCATCATTGGCAAAAGAAGAAAGTGTTACTAAGAGTAAAAGTAATCTCACAGTCTACTACCTTCACCAAAGAGGTATCCAAATTCAACATAACCAAGACCATTATGAGCTGTTTCATTTCCTTTAATTTTTTGTTGCATATAAAAATCGTTTTTGATCCCAATCCTAGCACTCATATGCTTTCCTAACCAAAAAGCGACACCAATATCAGCAGAATATGTTGAAGTCTCCATTGAGGCTAATTCAACAGTTCCATAACCAAGAGAGATATAGTTATCAAAGTAGACAACTCGCTTAGAACTCACTCTAAGTTTTCCGTAGAATAAGTTATAAGTTCCAAAAATCTCCGTACTTTTAACGGCATAATCTGAATCTGGTAAAATACTTTCATTTCCAAAAAGCTCATCCCCTGACTCCGTTAAGTCGTTTTCAAAAATGGAGTGTCGAAGACCTAAAGAGAATTTTGAATTGATATGGTATCTGTAAGTTCCCGTCACCTGAGTCGATTCAAGATGTGAGTCGGCCATAAAATCACGGGCTCCACCAAGGGTTACTTCATGTCTATTTCTAAGAGAAGAGTATCTGGTGTTAACGATATAGAGCTTATCCTCTGAAACCAAAGGGGTAACCTTATCATCTGGAATATTAAGAGCATCTAGCTTTTTCTCTAAAGAGGCTTGTGCACTTAGACTAACTAACAGAAGGGGTAGTAATATTTTTTTCATTAGAATCTTCCTTTAAGCATAGTATTAAACCAAAGAGCTGGAATCAACGCATCGTCCTCATGAACTTTGAGATCGGCCCATTCTGTTCCAAGAAGAACAAGTTTTCCACCATTTGTTCTCGTACAAACAACACCTATAACATAGGGCGAGTTCCCATCTGGTGTAATCCCAAGAACACTTTTACAGTTTTTATTTGGGTTATCTAGTGAACCGTTAAAAATAAGAGGATCGTATGATTCACTTGATGAACGAAGCTTTAGCTGAACCTGATGCATAGGAGTCTGAAACTGAGTTGTATGTTTAAAGAACATTTTCTCAATCGCAGGCGCCGTAGGAAGTTCAGAGTATCTTCCGATGAATTTAGTTGAATAAGTATCGTTGAGCTCACTTAAAAACTTCTCAGGCATATTACTCATCAGTGGTGAAGCAATAACAAGATTTTTAATCTCATTCATCGCTTTTAAGATCTGAGGATTCGCTTCCTTATCAAAAAGAACACTTGTCCCAAGAACTAAAGTTTCTCTATCTTTAACTGACCTTAGACTTATCGTTTGAATAAGAGGATTCATCAAAGAGACTTCTTTTAAATTCTCTTTATAAAACTTAACTTCAGGATCACGTGTCGAGTCTGCAAAGAAAAGCACCTTGCTTCTGTCTTTTGGAAAGACTTCTATGATAAAACTTTCAGTCGTTGACGTTTTATAATCACTAGTCGCTTTAACGGTAAACTGATACGTTCCGGCTTTATCAAACTTCATTCTTAAGATGTCACCTGAGTACTCAACAAAAGGTCTCATCTCTTTAGGAAAGATTTCAATATTAGGCGTAATTCTTGGATCTTCACCGTCAGTAATTTTTACTCTTCTTGTTTCCGTTTGATTGAAACCTAAATAAAGAAGTTCTCCAACTGGCCAATTTGATCTATTGATCACTGGAGGTTGTCTATCTTTTACTTTTATCGCAATTTTAAGAGTTTTAGTTGAACAATTATCTTTTCGGTATTCTCCAAGAACACAGGCCTTAAAACCAAGGCTAATCGTCTTTCCATTATAAGCTGGTGGAATATCTAACCACTGAACATTAAAAATTGAAGAGTAACTATCTGAGTTGGTGACAAGTTCGTATTTAAAATTACCATATTCTGGTTTTGTCGAAGTAAATTCGATGTCAGGAGTCACCTCTTTGTTTAAGTCATAGGCAACAACTTGAAAACTAGCATCGAGACCTTGTTCCAAAACAGGAGTCTGTGCAGTATTAGGCGTTTGAAGGTTAACTCCAAGTCTTTTATCGTTAACAGTGATTTCAACTTCTTTTTCCCCAATATGATTTGCGGGGTTGTTGACGATAATTTTAGCGTTGTATTCAAGATCACGCCCATCGGTATTTCTATTAACGTGATAATAATCTGGAGAGAACTCTAATTGATATTGAGTCTCTGAGTTTTTAACTAAAGTCGTGTTCGGTGGCATATCCTTAGTCAGAACCTTAAAGGGTCCCTGTGGATAGTCATCATTACTGATATCAAATTTATAGATGAGTTTATTACCCTCATCAACAGAAACTGATGAACTCCCGTCCACCTTTACCGTTCTTGGGGTATCAGTTACCTTTAAGATAACATTTTCTTTAATTCTTTGTTCTGAGAGAATCGAGCTTCTAAGATTCACCACAATTGAATATGTTCTCACCTTGACTGATGGATCTTTTGGATCGTTTCCATCAAAGAAAGTTGGTTGCCATGTAATAATCATCTTTTCATCGTCAAAGACAGCACCTGGAGGTAAATTATCAATCCAAACAATTGGTGTTCCTGGTTTTCTTACTTCAACTTTGAATTGATACTGTGATCTTCTTCCCTCTTTAAAATCCATTTGAGCGACGATGGCCATAGCAAGGGGATCCTTAGGTGGCTTTTCATTGTCCTCTGGGTTTGGTTGGCTGGTAGGAGTTCTCACTGAATCTCTTGAATTTTCCGCCTCAGGATATGGATTTGCATTACATCCAACTAAAGCGATTAACATAAGTGACATTACTAACTTCATTATATTTCCTTGTGCCTGATTATTTTCTTTCATTCTAACTATCTCCCAACCGGTCTAAGCATAAATGGATAGTTCACGGGAACCTTCACTCCACCTCTTGGCTTTGGAAACTGCCAGCCCATCATTTTTGTCGTGATACACTTTTCAGTTTCAGGGTGCTTAAGAGTAGTTCTTTTAACTTTAGAGTAATCAAGTCCACCTGATCCATTGATCATAAAACTCACTTCAACTAAACCTTGAATATCTGGATTTGTTTTTAAACTTGTTTCATAACAGCGTCTTACCTGAGAGAGGTATTTTGCGATCGTGGCATTTATAGCGTAACGAGAAAGACCACCTTCAAGCGCCATATTAGAATTAGAGACTGCGATGGCCGAAATACCTTTTCCAGTTCCCGAGGCAACCATTGAGCTTCCGTATCCACCTTTACCGCCGCCGGCACCTTTAGTTCCTACTCCACCAAGGCCCGCAACACCTGTATTACCAACAGTTGTCTTTCTCAGACCTTTACCAAGACCCGTTAAGAGCTCTCCTCCACTACCAGCATCTCCGCCTTTACCAGCACCAGCTGTAGCAGCTTTAAGTTTTTGAGGAACTCCCCCCACAACTTTCTTAAGATCTTTTGATCCCACCATACTTAAGAACCCTAGGTTCTTTTGAACAGCGATCTTTGATTTTTGCGCTTTAGTTAAAGGCTTTGCCTTAAGTTTTGGATTATTTTGTTTAATAGAGACAACATTCTCTTTTTTCACAATTTTTACGGTTATAACTTCTTTAATTTCATCTTTCTTTTCTTCTTCAACCGGTTGGTTAAACATAAAGTAGAGAATAGGTGCTGTGATTAAAAGAGCGAGAAGAAGAGTTTCTAAATGCTTTGGAAGTCTAGAGCCCGTTCTTTCTATCTCTATTGCAGGAGCTGACAATGCAGCTGAGGCTGATTTTAGAATCTTAAAAGTTCCTTGCTCAGACTTTAAGGTCCAGCCCGCTTTATCTTTAGAGATGACTTCGCAGTTATTGAGATTATTAAACTCATAATCACTTCCATTTTTTTTCAACTCAAAAGAGAAGTTCCATGAATCATCTGAGTAATCAAAAGACTGTCTCTTACGCGCAACCATTCTTTGGTTGGCACGAGCTTCCGAGATAAATCCAAAGAGCTTGTGAAAGCCGAAGGTTCCACCTTTAAAGTTTGAGAGGTTTTTAATCAATTGTCCGTCAATAGTTTGAATTGAAATCATTTAATTATCTCCCCAGCATCGTTACTCATATAATCAACAAAATTTTCTCTCAGCTTTAAAAGACCTAAATCTTTTTCACCGATATTTCCCGTGACAATACTCATGTCCGGTTTTTTATTCTCCCCTTCGATAAGAAGAGATTCAAAATCAATGTTTTTACTTTTCTTGTACTTAACCTTTGGCGCGGCCATAAGGCTGAGTGAAAATAAGAAAGTAACAATTGTTATTCCTTTAACAATTTGTCTCATCAGTAATCCTTACTTTTGAACTGGCTGTTCACTAGGTTTTCTGCCCGTGAAATATGAAGCCAGTCTCATTGAGTTGTTATTTTTATAAAAATTTTCCATCTTAGAAATGATCGTTATGTCCTCAGGTTTTTTATTGAGAAGCTCTTTGCTCGTTTTATAAGCTGCATAATCAAAATTTCTAAGATCCTCTTTTTGATCGTAATCATTGGCTTTAATAAATGAAGCGTAGTCCTCATTGGCGGATTCTAGATTTTTAACAATAAGCTCTTTATTTGGAGCCTTTGCAAGCTCTTCATTTAAAAGCCGATCATAGTCTGATGCAACTTTAGAATAAGGCATGGCCATATCAGCAAGCTGATTCATAACCCTTCCTAGAGTTTCTTCATCCAGTCCCTCTGGAAGAGGAGTACTTTGGAGCTCAATCGCCATAATATCGTAGGTACTTTTAAGCATCTGAAGAATATAGATACGCGTCTCACTATCAGCGCCCTCAAGGTAGCTTTTTGCCAAAGTCGAAAACTTATCCATCGCTTTGACACGCTTTTTAAATTTCCACTTAGAATTGCTTCCGTAGAAGTTAATTCGAGCAGGTTTTTTGTATTCAGCTTGAACCTTCTCTAGCACAAGCTTTGACCACTGTGGTCCAGTTGACTGTTCTTGAGAGAGGATAAAGTTTTTTGTGATCTTAGATCCTGAAAGAGTTTCAAACTTATTAGCAAGTGTGATCTTTCTATTAAGTGACCAAGGAAGAGTCAAAGAAGAAGAATCTATTAAGCCGGCTTCATCTAAAGTGACAAATATAAGAGTCTCCATATTGGGATCAATATCTTTTGTCTTTTTAAACTTAGCGATAACTTTATCTAAGATTCTATCTCTATTCTTAAAGTCTTGATCAAGTTCGTATAAAAGAGCAATCTTTAAATAGACCTGAAAGTCAGAGTCATTTTTAAGGTTCAGTTTTTCTTGCAATTTTGCTGCATCAGAGAAGCGTCCCATCATCTCATATTCAGTGACAAGGGCCGTCTCATCGTTTTCCTTTTCAAGAAGAGAGACAAGCTTTTGTTGATCTTTTAGCTTTACGGCCAAAACCTTAGCATTTGGACAGGATTTTTCTGGATAAACATTATCAAAACAAAATTTGTAAAAGGTTGCTAAGCCCTGTGGTGTTTCACCAAGCTTTGCTGCATTTTCAAACTCAGCTTGGACATAGACTTGATCAAAGTTTTTAAAATCCTCTTCGTATTTTTTAGGTTTTGCTAACCCTTCCACTGACTTCCAAAGCGCCACTTGTTTCATTAAAAGATCAAAGCTTTTTTGCTGATTATAGATATCAAGTGTTAGGTTTTGAGACAGCATCGACCACTTGGTCAGCTCTTTGGTCTCCACAACCTTATTTGTTAATTCATTAAAAAGAGGAAGGGCCTTTTTGAACTCTTTTTTACCGTAGTATTCGCGTGCGGCAATATAAGTAAATTCGTCCGCTTCATCAGAGCCCTTAAGGATTTCTCTCAAGGCCAATGACTCTTCTAAAACGATCTTATCTTTATTAAGTTCTTGAGCTAATGACAGTCTTGTTTGTCTAAGCTCTCTAATATCTTTTTTGTCTTTGTTAAAAGCCACGTCTTCAGAAATCCAACGTCCAAGTCTCTCAACTTTTCTCTCTTTAGAGTCCTCAGCTTTTAGCCAACCTTGTTGCATATTTTTTCTAAGATCATCATTTGGATAAAGCGCCAAGTAAATATCGATTGATCTCTTTAAAAAAGGAAAAAGATCATTTGCCACCTGAGATTCAGCATCAATTTGGACGATATAACGACGGATGATTTTTTTCATCTCTTCGCTTTTATCTTTGTTCGCTGGAAGGGTTAGACTTGGCCTTTTTTCGAGTTTTGATAGAAAAAGCTCTACATTGTCCCAGTTTCTAAAACCATAAAATTCTTCAAGAAGTCTTACTTCATTAAAGAGTTCAGGGTTTTTATTATTTAACTTCATTAAAAGATTGCTTCCGGCCATTCTATTACCGGCAGCGTAAAAAGCTTCTGTTAAATCACTTTCTAATTTGGGGCGATTAATTTTAGCCGCAAGCTGTGCGACAAACTTATACTCATCATCACCATTTCCTGGTGCATTGGACATAAACATAATCATATCTGTCAGAGAGTTCTCTCGAACGCTGCCATCAGTATTCCAAAGAGACTTTTTAATCTCTTCAATTGCCTCAACAAGTTTGGTGTCTTTGTATAAAAGCCAAGATCTTCTGTAGTAAATATAATTACAAGTCTCTTTAGAGTCACATCTGCTTTTAGCTTCTTCGTAGTACTTATTGGCCGAAGAAAACTTAGCGTCCTCTTCATACCACTCAGCTAAAGCCAATGCTGACTGCTCTTTAAGTTTCTTTGTTGCATCTTTATGATTGAAAACGTCTATATAATAATTTTCCGCTTTCTTAAACTCATCCAAACGAGAGTGAAGTCTTCCCATTTGAAAAATAATTTTTGCCTCAGTTAATCCTGTGGCCTTATCAGCACCTTCAAGACTTGAAGTGTACAAAGAGAGAGCTCTCTTTCTTTGAATAGCACGATTCTCTTTGCTATCAACTTTACCTTCCTCTTTAATTGAGACGTCAAAATAAAGATCAGCAAGCCTTAGAGTTAAATCAATTTTCGCTGGATCATCTGGCTTTAAAGAATTTCTTAAGTCTTCCATCTCGGAAATAAGATACTCTCCTGTATTGGCCACAGAGCTTACAGAGAAAACGGATAAAAGGAGAAGAACTAATAGTTTCATTCTACTACCTTCCTATAACAGCGAGCTGAATAGACTGATACTGACTACTGGTGAGAACACCCATAATCTCAGAGACAGTCGTGCTTGGAACCTCTTTATCGGCTTGAAGGTTGATTTCACCAGGAAAAGCCCCCGCATGACCTTTGGCCCAATTTTGTTTGATATCTGAAAGTTTCTTTAAAAGAAGCTGTGGTCTTTTAGAAACATTTTTAGTCTCACCAACAAGCTTTTGATCAAGATACAAATTTCCATCTTTGGAAAGAGACAATACTGGTGCCTCCTTAACAATTGAAGGAGTCAAAGAGTTTGGAAGTTCAACCCCTTTAGTGATAAGAATCTCAGGAGAGCTTGAAAAAGTTTGTAAAAGGAAAACCACAAGCATGCTGAACATATCAACCATAGACGTTAGCATGAGAGTAAATCCCGCCGCTTTTAAGGCCCATGATCTTTTTCTTCTTCTATTGACTAAATGTTTTTCAAAGGCAGAGCTTTGAACAAGGCTATTACTTATTCTCATTAGTTACCCCTCGCAGAAAGAACCCCGATATTGACGATCTGATTTTTACGAAGCACATCGAGTGTTTTGACTAGGCTTCCGTAATTGACGTCTGATCTAGGAGTGATTGTCGCTGTCGCAATTTCAATCGCTTTGTTTTTAAAGTTTAAAACTTTGGTTTGAACGATTGTGTTCATCTGCTCAGTCATTTGTTCAAAGTTTTCACCTTGAACATTGAAGCCTTTAATCGTTCGACCGTTTTTCTTTAAATTCATGCGAAGTTTATTTGCCCCTTGATAAACAACATCAAGGTCGTAGCTAATCTTCTTACTCGCCGCCGCTTCTGTTCCATGGCTTTGTTTGATTTCAACTGTTCCAATTTCTATCCAAACAGCTGTCACCAGAAGGAAACAAACACATGTTGAAAGCAGATCGATAAAGGGAGTGAGATTTAGCTCAGCATTTAAATCTTTTTTAGGGCCACCAAGGCCTGTATTCTTTCTCATTTTTATCCTCGGTCTATCCGTAGACCAAAATTAATTCTCCACAAGCTCTCTAGAAAGAGAGCTTATAATTAGTTACGAGTTGTCGCTTCAAATTCAGAAGCTTCTGGTTTCTTAAAACCCTTACCCGTATTCTCAGAATCATTTTCTGTATAAAAAAGAAAGTCGTGATAGATAGCTGATGCTTCTTCAGTTAATTTCGTAACAATTGATTCTGTTTTCGCTGTAAAAATTGCGAAAGCAACAAGTGCTGGAATAGCAGCAAGAAGACCAAAAGCTGTTGAGTTTAAGGCTTCAGAAATACCTTGAGAAAGAAGGTTTGCTCTTTCTACTGGACTGGCCGCTGCAACACCGGCAAATGAACTAATAAGACCTGTAACAGTTCCTAGAAGACCGAATAAAGTTGCCACGTTACCAAACATCGCAAGAAATCCAGTTCTTTTATCGACAGAGCTAATTTCTTTTGAAAGCTGCTCGTCCATTCTCGCTTGAAGAGCTTCGTCTCCAGCTCCAGCTTGTCTCATTTTACAACCGACAGCTGCGATATTTCCAATTGAAGTATTCTTTGCGGACATTTCAATATAATTTTTTGCAGAATCAAAATCATTGTTAGCAATAAAGCTTAGAATATTTTGTCTAAAATCTTTTGGAGCCGTCTTATAACGAGTATAAAGCGCAATTGCTCTTTCGAAAATAAATCCGATTGTTAGCAATCCAAAAAGTAAGATAAAGTACATAAAGAATCCACCAGCGTGGAATTGTTCTATAAGATTCATGGAAAAACCTCCTATTTCCAAAAAAAAACATCCGTTGTTTTCAACCCAAAAAATGTAAATAAATTATGAATATTTATTCACATTCACTTTATGCATAGAGAAACGATATGGAAAGATACCCAAGCTTAAAGGTTACAAATGTAAGACTTTGTTAAATGATCTTTTTAATCAAGTACTAACCAAAGTGGGAGGGAGCGATTCTTGTATAGACATTAAAATCCCAAGCGTAGTCATTTCTCTCATTTTTTGGGTAGTGAGCACTTTCCACTTTTTCCCAGCTTCCAAAATCTGTTTTTGGAAAGTAAGAATCGGCGTCACTAATTTGACAATTTATTGTTGAGATATAGACTTTTGAGACATAGGGCATGCCAAGCTCGTAGATCTGACCACCACCGTTGATAAAGCATTGCTCAAATCCAAGTTCTAAGGCCAATTTAAGCCCATCTTCGACACTGTGACGGATATGTGTGCGCTGATCCTCAACTTTGTACTGTCTATTTGTGGTGATAACGATATTTGTTCGACCTGGAAGAGGTTGAGTGTCTGATTCAAAAGTTTTTCGCCCCATGATAAGGCAGTGACCACTTGTTATCTTTTTATAATTTTCAAAATCGTCTTTTACCGACCAAGGAAGATTTCCTTTGGAGCCGATGGCGCCATTTTTATCAAAAGCTGTAATGACCGAGACGATCATACTGCGACAATTCCTTTAATATGCGGGTGAGCTTCATACCCGACCAGCTCAAAATCTTCAAACTTAAAGTCATCAATATTTTTCACACTTGGGTTTATGATCATTTTTGGCAATGAAAATGGCTCTCTGCTCATTTGCAGCTCACACTGTTCGATGTGATTATTGTATATATGGGCATCTCCAATAGTGTGGACAAACTCACCTGGTTTTAAACCTGTAACCTGAGCCACCATCATCGTCAAAAGAGCGTAGCTTGCAATATTAAAAGGCACGCCTAGGAAAATATCAGCACTTCTTTGGTAGAGCTGGCAAGACAGGCGACCATTGGCCACATAAAATTGAAAAAACATATGGCAAGGTGGTAAAGCCATGTGTTCAAGCTCCCCTACGTTCCACGCGTTGACGATAAGACGTCTGGAGTTTGGATTAGTCTTGATCTGTTCTATAACATCTTTAATTTGGTCGTGAGTTTTTCCATCAACACCCTTCCATGAACGCCACTGAACACCGTAAACAGGACCTAAATCTCCATTTTCATCGGCCCACTCATCCCAAATGCGAACTTTATGCTCTTTGAGATCATTAATATTTCCAGAACCCTTTAAAAACCATAACAGTTCGTGAATGATAGACTTCATATGGCATTTTTTGGTCGTTACCATAGGAAAGCTCTCAGAGAGATCAAATCGCATTTGATGCCCAAAGACTGAACGAATACCTGTTCCGGTTCGATCCTCTTTTGAGACTCCATTGTCATAGGCCCTTTTCATTAATTCTAGATACTGCTTCATGTCTTTCTCTCTTGTGTGGTGTTATTGTTAATTGTAAAATATCATTTATAAAGTGTTAACTAAAAAAAGGTCAAAACGGCATGTCTAATCAAGTACTAACTGGATTGCAAAAATTAATTGAGTCAAAAGAGTTACAAAAAAAATACAAAGGGAAAATAGGCCTTCTTTGCCACTCTGCAAGTATCGATAAAAACTATGAGCACGCCTTAGTAAAATTTATTGAGATCTTCGGCAAACAAGTGGTAAAGGTCTTTGGACCTCAACACGGCTTTGTCACAGATGTTCAAGACAATATGATTGAAACGGACCATTTTGTTCATCCCTACTTTAATCTTCCCGTTTACTCTCTCTACAGTGAAACAAGAAGACCCACCGATAAAATGCTCGAGGGAATTGATCACCTCTTTATCGATCTTCAAGATGTAGGCACGAGAATTTACACCTATATTTACACCATGACATATGTCTTAGAAGCGTGTGCGGATAAGGACATAGAAGTTATTATTTTAGATAGACCAAATCCTATTAATGCCAATGACGTTGAAGGAAATGTCCTAGATACTAATTTTTCTTCTTTTGTTGGAAGACACCCTATTCCTGTAAGACATGGTCTCACCATGGGTGAAGTGGCCAGAATGCATCAAAAGTTTTGGACTGATAAAAAAGCTAAAGTTGATATTATAAAAATGGAAGGCTATTCCCGACAGATGTATTTTGAAGATACGTATCTGCCTTGGGTGCTGCCGTCGCCCAATCTCCCAACACCTGAGGGGTGCTTGCCTTTTGTAGGAACAGTTCTTTTTGAGGGGACAAATATCTCTGAAGGACGTGGCACGACCCGATCTCTAGAGATCGTGGGACATCCAAAAATTAACCCTTGGACCTTTAAAACAAAAATGGATGAAGTCTTTAAAGAAAATTGTCTTACAGGCTTTGTTCTTCGCCCTATAAACTTTCAGCCAACATTTCAAAAGCACGCTGGAATATCTTGTGGTGGTTTTCAAATTCACGTTACTGACCGACACACCTTTAAGCCTTGGCGGGTGTGCCAAATTCTTTGTCGCGAAATCAGAAACCTTATTGGGGACGATTTCAAATACAAAGAAGAGGCTTATGAGTACGGTGAAGGTCAACATCCACTGGATATGATCAACGGCACCGATAGACTGAGATCGTGGCTTGAGAACAATGGCACTCTTCAAGAGCTCAATACATTAGAATTTGAACATCTTTCTAAGTACTTAGAGCAAAGAAAAGAAATTATTATTTATTAGCATTTTACTCAAGTATTAGCGGCATCACGCCGATAAGAGTGTGATGCTTAAACTTATAATCTTGTTATTATCATTCAATATCTTTGCCTCAGATTGGCAAAAGATGAAGCCCCTTCTTCACTGTAGTGAAGTCACTTTGGAGTATAAAGCTCATAATGATATCTTTAAGGTTAGAATCCCTCATCAAAATTCACTCGGTTATTATATTGAGACGACACTCAGGGATCTCAATGATCTATCGGCTTTAACAGAAGAACTTAATAAGGCCAGCTCTGACTACTGCCCAGCTTCTGAAGTCGTCCAAAATTTCGATTTTGGAAACTCAAGCTGCACGCCCCAGCAACGACAGTATACTCCAAACTTTATCGATCTCTTTAGAAGTATTACCACCATTGTTAACTCTGATTCAGATGCCATTTGTGCCAATATAATTCCCTTTATAAAACTACAAGATGAAATCAGTGAACTAACTGAAGCAGACTTTGTGAGACCAAGAAAAACAAAAAGGCTCTCAGGAAAATTACTAAAACTTTTAACCGACAATGATACGGATAAACTAATTGATCACTTTTTTGCTTGTGGAGGCAAAAGAGGATCTTCAAGCTTTATCAAAAATCTGATTTTACTCAATGTAAAAGAAGCCTGTATAGCACCTAAACCTGAAGGTGCGCTCGACTGGAGTGACGCCGAAAAGATAGCTGAAGAAATCTCAAGTGATTATGAATCCATGAGTCTTATGCGCATTCAAAAAAAGCAAAAAGAGATTACCACAGATGCCGTCTCCATGTTTGCTCGAAAAATTACGACAGATCAACTAAAAGGTCTATTGTCTCCCTACTTAACAGGAGATATTAACGCTCAGACGGATCAGTTTTTAGAAGGCCTTGAAAGCTATCAGGAATTAGAAAGTATAAAAACAGATGATCTCACTCAATATGTAAGTCTTGTTTACTCAGTGGAAGCCCCGATTGAAATAGGACAGAAAGTTCTCCCCCTCATTGTGGCCAATAGTTTTTCTGACCGTTTACCAAAGACGTGGACCCCTTCTGAAAAAGAGAGATTTACCAATGATACTTTGATTCCAAAAGCAGTTGAAAACTATAAAAAATGTCTGGCAAGTGAGATAAACTATTCTGGACTCAATCAAAGCTTTATAGGACTAAAAGACAAAATCCACTACAGAGCCAGTCTAAAGAATAATTTCTGTCAAAAACACCCCGAAAAGTGTCCTGAAAACTCTTGTGGTACTCAGGTAAATTTTCTGTCTGAGGATGACTCAGCAACCGATACTCAAAGGGTTCAAGGATGTGTCGTCCAATCGATCACCACCAGTATAAAGCCCTACCTTGAAAAACTAATTGAAGATCAAAAAGAAGTCTTTAAAAAAGATTTTGAAATGACAGATAAAATGGCGACCTCTTTAAAAGAAGGAACGTGGAATGATCTGACCAGTTGTCTCAATAAAAAGCTTGAATCATCCAACTCTATTTTGAATGATCCAAGTGCTCTTAGAAAAATTGATCCCACCGCTTATGAAAAGTATATTGGTCAATGTGGTGATTTTGCTCAAGAGAACGTTTCAAGAAAATTTGTCTCTTTGATTCTTTTAAATAATAAAACATTGAAAGATTCATACAATGAAGGCTCTACAACAATCGATCAATACGGTATCGCTCGATCAAATCAGCTGACAGCAATAACAGAGAAAATTTTGACTGATGCCTACACTCCTTGCATGGACTCACAACAAGGCACAAAAGATGCTACCCTTTGTACGCCTTCAATTGAAATGAAAGCGGCGTCAATGGTTATTGAAAAAAGCTTGAAAGATAACAACTCACAAGAACGCGCCGATCTCAATCTGATTATTAAGGAATTTAAGGCCTGTACAAATACAAGTGTAACTTCATCTTTTACAGATATTCAAAATTCAACTTCTCGCTACCCTATTAATACTGCGGAACAAACAAAAACGTACCTCGATCGAAATCCCGCTTTCTATAGCTGTATTCAAACTGCTATCGCAGACTCAAGTTATATTATTGCGGGACTTGAATTTGACAAAAGTATCCAGTCAAATCTTGAGAAGGTTAAAGATAAGAACTATTTAAAAGATCAGAGACCATTAGTTCAAAATGAAATAAAAGAATGCTTCTCACGCGAATTCACTCAAATGGGAACTCAACAACCGTGGACGAGCTTTTTGGCCTTTAATGAAAACGATGGTCTAACAAAACTTCAAAATAAATGCGAACAAGAGGCCACCTCTTTAGTCATATCAAATGTCGTTATAAAAGAAGCTATAGCCGCTCTTGATCCTTTAGTAGAGAATCAGTTCTTTAACAGTCGAACTGAGGTTTTCAATATATTAAGTCTTAAGGCCAATCAATTAAAAGAGAAGTATTCGGTTAACCTGCCTTCTGATCTCAACCCTGATAAAAGAACGCACTATATTTTTAGAGAAGCTTTAAAAACTCACCTCAAAGAAGGTAAAACAGTTGACGCCTTTTTAGATGATGCTACTGCCAACCTAGAACAAAGAACTGTAGGTGTTATTCATAAAAATCTTCTAGCAAAGGTCAACGATCAAGGCTTTAGCTCATCTTTTGATAAAGCCTGTCTTTTTGGACTTTACAAGATAACTCAAACAGATCAAAGCCCAGATAGCGAACCACTGTCAATGACAAAGCTCGCTGATTATTTAAAAATTGGAATAAACCTCTATCGAGAACAAGGAAGACAAACTTATAGTGATAAAATGAGTGAGATAAAAGAAGAGTGTCAAAACATTCAAAGGTTTTCAAATAACCAGCAGTTTCAAAAGTCACGCTTTTACGACCTTATTATTAAAGGTCAGATACAGACTTTATTTAAAGCTGAGTTTGAAAATGGTATTATGGACAATTTAAAAGATAAACTTAAGTCCATTCAAAACCCTTATAAAGATATTAAGCTTGTGCACGCTAATAAAATGATAACATCAATGCAAGAGCTTTTAGATAAGAACTTAGAATCTAAGAAACTTTACTCTACCCTCTTCTCTGATGGTGAGGTGATGAAGTATGCGCATGCTAATATCGATGCACTTTTAAGTTCTTCTGAAAAGGTTAAAAAAGAGCTCTCAAAAGTTCTCATCAACCAAGTCTTCAATGACAAAGACTTTGCCGATCATTTTGTGAAGATTCAAGTCTTAGGAAATTTTGGAGTCTCAGCGATTGAACAAACATTTGAGCAAGCGACTAGAGGAAAGAAATTTCTTTGGGGAAGCATCACCTTTGGTAGTAATGCCGGAAAGAAAGCCGCTGAAACCTACTTTAGTGACGCAAAAAACATAGAAAACCTTATTGATTGGGAGAGAATACCAAAATCAAATAGAAATATAATGATTCATTCGGTAATCAATGATGCTGTTCTAGCAACGGTCGACAAAGGTGACTATCCACCACGAATGGATAATGAGTTTAGTCAACAAACAGTGATGGATAAACTAAATCAAAGTGTGGATAAAATTACGAATGGTTATAGGAATTACGATGAAAATGTCGATCGAGAGGCCCTTAAACTTGCGAGGCTCTTTAAAAAGCCATCGTATACCTTGGATCAAACAGTAGAGTTCTTTAAAGCAAACTTGTATAAAAGTCATATGGATCGAAATGTTGAAGGCATCCTTATGGGACATAAATATAATAGCAACGAGACGATAAGAGATAGAATAACTGAAGATATATCTAGTCTTGGGAATGATTTTTTCTGGGGAAATGAAAGTGATGAAAGAGTCAGAAGTCCTGCTCTAGAAAGAGAGTAAAAAAAAGCCTCTCCAAAATAGAGAGGCTTAGTTTTAATTATTTAAAAGCTTTAATTTCACCAGACTTAAGTTGTTTCCTGTAGTCGACAAGAAGCTCCTTCACTTTAGGCAGAAGCATAAAACAAGCAATCATGTTTGGAATGGCCAAAAGTCCATAAACTCCATCCGAGATATTGAGAACAACGGGAAGATTAGCAATCGATCCAAGGAAAACGAAAACACAAAAGATGATTCTATAAGTAAAAATACCTTTATCACCAAAGATAAAAGTCACACCTTGTTCACCATAATAAGACCATGAGATAAGAGTTGAGAAAGCAAACATCGTAACAGTAATAGTAACAATCCATGCCCCAAGAGGACCCATAGCTGAAGAAAAAGCTGCAGCCGTTAAATCAACTCCAGCCGCTGAACTATTCATCCAAGCATCTGAACTTAAAATGGCAAGAGCTGTAATCGTACAAACAACAATTGTATCAATAAATGGTTCTAAAAGAGCAACAATCCCTTCTTGAATAGGAGTTGATTTAGCAGCGGCGTGAGCCATTGCTGCAGATCCCATACCCGCCTCACTTGAGAACGTTGCACGACGAATACCCTGAATAATAACCTCTTTTACAACAACACCTGAAAATGCACCAGCAGCGGCAGTACCAGAAAATGCTGATTCAAAAATAAGGGCAAACATATTTCCAATATTTGAATAATTATAAAAAACGACAAACAGTGCCCCACCAACGTAGAGAACAACCATCGCTGGAACTAACTTCTCAGTTACTTGAGCAATTCTTTTAATACCACCAATAAGAACAATAAAGGCCAAAAGAGCAAAAACTAAACCCGATATCCACTCTGGAACACCTGCTGAGGTATTAATAATTGACGCCATTTGGTTAGACTGAAACATGTTTCCAGCACCAAAAGAAGAGAGAATAACAAAAAAAGCATAGAGCCAACCAAGAAAAGCAAACTTGGAAGAAAGTGCATTTTTTATAACGTACATCGGTCCACCGTGAACTGAACCATCTTCTCTAACTTCTCTATAGTTTAATGAAAGTGTGACCTCAGTAAATTTGGTCGTCATTCCAATGAAGCCCGCAACCCAAAGCCAAAAAACCGCTCCAGGTCCACCAGCGGCAACCGCAACGGCAACTCCGGCAATATTACCAAGACCAACTGTTGCAGACAGAGCAGTCGTTAGTGCCTGGAAGTGAGAAATTTCACCTGGATCATCAGGGTTGTCATACTTTCCCCTAACGATATCTATAGCATGTTTAAACAGACTTAATTGTGGGAAGCCAAAGAAAAAAGAAAATATGATACCGGCACCTACGAGTAACCCTACTAGTGGCAAACCCCATACTGCCCCAACGAACTCGCCGGTCAAAACCTCTAAACTTTTCATGAAACCATCCATAATATTCTGTCCTTATTTGAAGTGGATAAAAAAAAGCCGCGCATAAATGCACGGCTAGAAAATTACTATATCTATATAGTTTAAGTTACTTGAAAAGTGATGGCAATGGAATTGGCGTAATAAGCTCAGGATTAAAGAAAGTTTTTTCCTCAAAAACTTGTACGTCAGCAACACTTACATTTGATGCTTGAATAGCATCACCAACATTCATCGTTAAACTTAACTTTGCAGCATGAACAGCTCTATTAAGGTTAACAATTCCGTTAGTTTTTACTTTCATATCAAGGAAGTCTTTTTTATCAACAGTTCCCATAATGATTTCTTTGATTTGCTTAGGTGTTAGGTTCTTATTTGAATCTTTTATTTGCCCAGCAATTCTTGCAACATAAGGAGCCGCTTGAGACGTTCCAGAAACTTTTAAATACTCATTTCCAGGAATTTGAGAATTAATAAGCATCCCTGGAGCCGCTACATCAACCATCTTTGATCCATAGTTAGAAAATGGTGCAATAAAGTTATACTTATAAGTTGCAGCAACAGAGATAACATTATCTGCCTGAACGTTTGTTGGACTCGTTGGAATCTCATCATTATTTAGACCTGAGTTACCAGCAGCGAAAACGAAAAGCGTATTAGGAGCAGCAGCAACCGCTTTCTGTCCATACTTAATTAAGCTATTCATCATATAATTAGCCGTTTTAATAGACTGCTCTTCTGTTGGTTTTTTGAAGAAGATTACTCTATACATGACATCTGTAATCGCTCTAATTTGGTCACGACCAGTTCCGAAAGATCCATTGGCAATATCTGCTTTGTGTTGACCAACATAGTAGAAAGCTTCTTCAATCATTGTCATTTGTAATTTAGCAAAAGCATCTAAAGCTGCATGAAGAGCTCTCTCACGACCACCTTCATCCATTGTCTTGTATTTTTTGCTTCCAGGAAGTTTTACTTCTGTAGGGATGAGCTTAATCGTTAGAATCTTAGCATCAGTAACATCTTTAACTGTAATACCAGCAACATGTGTTCCGTGAACAAAGTTTCCAAAAATTCCCATCTCTTTAATAAAGTCTGGATCTTTTCTTTTCTCATTTACCCAAGCAATCTCTTCTTCAGTTGCTTCACCTAAGAAAGACTTTCCTTGAATGTCGAAAAACTTATAAGGGTCATTTGAGAAAGTCCCTAAATAACTTCTATCCATAACAAGATTATTTTGCTCAGCAAAATTCCATCCATAAACATCATCTTGATATCCATTTCCGTCTTCATCTCTACCGTTATCTGCTATCTCTTTAGCGTTGGTCCAGATCTTATCTTGAAAATCTACATGCTCTACGTCCGTTCCAGAGTCGATGACAGCAATCGTCGCTGCTGTGGCACTGAAACTAGTTGCAATCATTGCGCCTAATAATAATTTTTTCATATTTCATCCTTGATGTTTGATTTGTACTTTATAGTCTAGATATATAATCAGGGTGTGAGAACTAAAAGTTTCTTACATTGCTGGCTTCTGCGGGATAATTTGCCTTTATTCGAGGTATTTGCACCTCGGTGCGCCAAAGATTACCGGAGGGATCTTTAAACTCAACAAATGTTTCACTCTCTTTGGTGATTTTAGACTTCATAGCGTCTTTATAATAGGCAAGCTTAAGTTTTTGCTTAAAGTAGATAAAGTCCTGAGCTGTTGTGAGGCTAAAAATGAAACTGTAGTACTTTGTGGAGACTTTCATAGATTCATCAAAGTACAGCCTCACCGAGTCTAGAACCAGATACTCTACCCCTTCACTATCTGTCTCAATATCAGCATCAAACACAAAGGAGAAAAAGTTAAAACTTTTCACTCTATCCTTGGTGGCAACCATGATTTTATTGAGACGAATATTCATCTTCAGATTATTGTAGAATTTTTTCGATATTTAAAGCACTAATTAGACTCTCCTGAGAATGAAGCCTAAAAATAAACTCGCGACGATGATTTTGTTGAATCAATTTATGAATAAGAATAGCTTGCATCTGATCGAGTATCATTTGATTCTCAACCGTTTTGGCATCCATCTCTTTTGGGAATCTTAAAAAGGATTTGCGGCTAATGCCGTATAGAAATGCATTCTCAATAGGAAGACTGGAGATGAGCTTATTGATATTTTTTAAAAGAAATTGGTTTTGCGTGCGAGACTTAGCAAAACCAAAACAAGGATCCACAATAATTTTTCTTTTTGAAAAAGAGAGTTTATCGATGGCCTTTTTAAAAAAGATAATCATCTCAACTAAAAGCTCATCATCTGTGCCTTTAAAGATGCGTTTACTGTGATTTTGCACATCACCTCTATCCTTGACCCTATTGTGGCAAAGGACGTAGTCAAATTTCATTTTTTTGTCACCAAAAAGAGAATAAAGATCGTCATCGAGAACTCCCGATACATCATTAAAAATAATTTTCGTCTTTGGCCAATAAGACTTTATCAGGTGGTAAACCTCATAAAAAACTTCTGGTTTATAAGTATCAATAGAGATTGTTGATAGAGGCTTATGATTTTGAACAAAGGGAAGAAGAGTTTGCTCAAAGCGTTTGAATTCATCCAAAGCCGAGATAGCTGAATTTTTTGGAGCCGTACTTTCAGCACCTATATCAATAATATCGGCCCAATTTTTTTGAGACTTAATTTTTTTTTGAAAGGATTGAGTTGAATTATAAAGGTTACCGTCTGAAAAAGAGTTAGGGGTAATATTAATTACCCCCATACTTTTTAATGTTTTCATTTATGCGGGAGTTGGCGTGGGATCTATTGCAGGTCCCTTATCACTTGATTCTTTCTTCTCTTCTTTTATTTCTTCAGCATTTTTAGCTTCTACATCAGTCATTGATGGCAGACCAATATCTTTACCGGCGATAATCTCATTAATTTGAGCACCGTCTAAGGTTTCCCACACAATGAGCGCCTCAGATAATTTAACTAAAGTGTCTTGGTTATCTTGAAGAATCTGTTTTGCGACCTCATAATTACTTCTAATAATCATCGACACTTCTTCATCGATCATTCTTGCTGTCTCTTCAGAGTAAGAAGAGTTATCAGCTCCTTGCCCATAACCAAAAGGTGTATGAGGGTTATTAGTGAAATTCACCGTTCCAAGCTTATCACTCATTCCCCAGTTACAAACCATTCTGCGGGCCATCTGTGTCGCTCTTTCAATATCATTTGAAGCACCCGCTGTGTAGTCACTGAAAATGAGTTCTTCTGCGAGTCTTCCCCCTAACATCATGGCAATTTCATTATTGGCACGCTTTTTAGAGATACTCAGCCTATCTTCCGCTGGAAGAGAAACAGTAACCCCTAGTGCTCCTCCTCGAGGAATAATAGAGACCTTATGAATAGGATCACAAGTTGGAAGTTTAAGCCCAACCAGTGCGTGACCAATTTCGTGAAAAGCTGTATTTCTTTTTTCAACATCTGAGATCACCATTGATTTTCTAGCAACACCCATAAGAACTTTATCTTTAGCGTTTTCAAAATCAATAGTCTCTAGTTGAGTTTTATTTTCTCTGGCCGCTAGTAGAGCAGCTTCGTTAACAAGGTTTGCCAGGTCAGCACCAGTAAATCCTGGAGTACCTTTTGCAATCACTTCTAAATCTACTTTATCTGACATCGGAGTTTTTCTTGTGTGAACTTTTAAAATACCAAGTCTTCCTCGAACATCTGGGCGTCCAACTGTTACTCTTCTATCAAAACGACCTGGTCTTAAAAGAGCTGGATCGAGAACATCAACTCTGTTGGTTGCGGCCATAATAATGACCCCTTCATTCGATTCAAAACCATCCATCTCAACGAGCATCTGGTTGAGAGTTTGCTCTCTTTCATCGTGTCCACCACCGGTTCCACCACCTCTGTGGCGACCAACAGCATCGATCTCATCGATAAAGATAATACAAGGAGCGTTCTTCTTTCCTTGCTCAAAGAGATCTCTTACTCTTGAAGCCCCAACACCGACAAACATTTCCACAAAGTCCGAACCAGAGATTGAGAAAAATGGAACTCCTGCCTCTCCGGCAACAGCTCTTGCCAATAAAGTCTTCCCCGTTCCCGGAGGACCGACAAGTAAAACACCTTTAGGAATTTTACCACCAAGCTTTGTATATTTTCTTGGATCTTTTAAGAAATCGACAACCTCAACTAACTCCTCTTTTGCTTCTTCAACACCAGAGACGTCAATAAAAGTCACTTTCTTATCATTTTCATTGAGCATTTTTGCTTTTGACTTTCCAAAACTCATGGCCTTTCCGCCACCGGATTGAAGCTGTCTTAAAAAGAAAAAGAAGATCACAAAAAGAAGAATCATTGGAAACCAGTTGATAAACAATGTGCTTAGAAAACTTTGTTTCTCTTCTTTTTTATAATTAGGAATAATTCCTTTATCTCTTAAAATCTTAAAAGTCTCATCCCCTGTATTACCAGTTAATGAGAAGGCTTTTCCTTTTTCATATCCATCGACGAACTGACCTTCAATTGTATTGGTCCCTTTAAAAGTGACACTTTGAACGCGATCTTGTTCAACCGCATTGATAAAGTCAGAGTATTCTATTGGTTTAGCAATTGGCGCTCTTTCATCAAAGACCTTCGCGATAAAAGCAAAAGCTAAAATAACGACGATCCACAAGGCCAATGTTTTTTGCTGTTTTTTCATTTTCTTTCCTTAGACTGTAACAACATTTGTAACCAGATAATTTTAAAGGGAATAAGTCTGTTGTGCAAGCACGGTATTGAGTTAAAAAGTAAGATCTAGCATTTTCCCACGATTTTTATCTGTGTCCCATTGCAACAATAATTTAAAAGCATTTTGATGTGGTACTTGCCTGTGTATTAAATCAACTGATTGATCTTTATTATAGGGATAGACGCGTTTATTTACCGTTACTACCCGAGTGAACTCATCAAGCTCTACCCAGTGCGGAAAATTCTCATGTTGAGAAATTTTTGATTTCAAAAGATATTTAAATCCATCCAGATCCAGATTTTTATAGGACTTTTTGCCTAAAGGCTTTCGAGACTTTTTCTTACTAAGTAAAATAGCATTGGTGGAAACAAAGGCGTGAACACCGTCTGTCAAAAGAAGAGGTCCATTTTTATTATTCACTAATGCTTGTTTAATTTTTTTAATCTGAATATTTAAAGTTCCCCTCTTTTTGGAACTTAAACTCTTTACACCCTCAAGGATAAGTTTCTCTAAAGAATCGAGATCACTATTTTTATCAAAAGAATAAATAAGAACAGAATCCTTTTTAATATCAATTTTAAATGAAGACTTTGAACGCTTTAGGCCTAAGCCCATGATTCTCACGAGCTCATTTTGTTGATTCACGTAATGCTTTAAATACTGTGGATGGCGTTTAGCAATAAGAGGTATAACTTCATTTCGAAAGTAATTTCTCTCAAACCTATTTTCTTTATTAGTTGGGTCTTCAAGGGATTTAATTCCCGCAATCTTTGCATAGCGCCTAATTTGCTTTTTGGTTAAACACATTAAAGGTCTAATTAAATGCTTATTCTTAACCGGAATTCCTATAGAACTTAAGACATTGGAAGACTTTGACTTTTGCATCAACGACCATTCAAAGGAGTCATCAATATGATGACCCAAGGCTACAAGATGACCATCGTGAGACATATACTCATATATCCTCTGCCTTTGTTCTCTTGCACTATTTTCAAAGTTACTCATCTGCAAATTTTTTATTTTAAAAGTCGCGCAGCTGACCCCTAGAAGTTCAGCGGTTTTTTTGACTAAGTTTTGTTCTGTATTTTGAGATGCTCTGGTTCCATGGTTTATGTATAAGGTTTTTGTGGAATATCCGCATCTTTGAAGGATATGAAGAAGGGCCAATGAATCGACTCCACCTGATACCGCGACGATAATTTTTTGGCCCATAATGAGCTCATGCTTATCAACAAAGGCTTTTACTGTCTCTTCGACTTTCGCCAAGTATAATTTTCCAGTTGGATATTTCATCTGTTGAGCATAAAAAATTTTAACATAAGTGTACACAACTTATTGACATCACAGGACTAGCAAATTAATATACACGGACTCGTTTTTCAATGTGGTGGGGTAGCTCAGTTGGTTAGAGCATCGGATTCATATCCCGAAGGTCGGCAGTTCAAATCTGCCTCTCACTACCATTTATTTCAAGTATTTATCCTAGTTTTCCACAAAATCATCGCCTTCATAAGTATCCGTAATAACTAGGTGCGATTTGTGCGCCATTTGTGCGACCAAAATAATTCCAATATTTCTGCATTTTTATTGAATCTATTATCCTTTTGAGTTTCCAGAGGCCCCCTAAAATTAATATAGTGATTCTTGAGCAAAGAGGTAGATATTGAATTGATACTCTGGGATAATAGATATACTTTGTGGCGGTTAATCTAAGGCAATGCAAGTGGAGAGCTGAAAAGCTAGGGAGAGACTCCCAAATGGTCAGAGATTAACAGGCGTTTTTATTTGGGTAAAAACGCCCATAACAAAGGAGAATGTTCTTATGAGTATTCTGAAAGGTTTAAAGATCGCTAAAATTGTGGTCGAGATAGTTGCAGCTGTCATCGAATTCTTAGCAAATCTTTAGTAAATCAAAGGGTATTGCTCGTCAACGTGTTGACGGGTTTACGCCCTTCCTTTTTAGATTCTAACATATTTATCGGTTTGTATATACAAAATGTGACTACATTGTAACAAATTAGGTGACTTACTACATTGCGTCTAAATAAATTAAGCACTTAGCTAGTTTAAAAAATCACTTTCTTTCACCAAAATATACCTCTCCCTAACTAGAGATCTAAAGGTCTTATCCTCACACAGATCAATTGGCTTTTTAACTAACTCGCTTTTACATCTACCCCTTGAATCTCTCTTGCTAGGACACTCTTTCTTGTAGGCCACACCTGTTTTGTCATCAAGATAAAAAAGGCTCTTAAACAAAGATCTATCGATCACAGGTCTCCCACCCATAGAACAAGCAATTATCGAAGCCGACAGAGCAAAAACCACTACAAATAACCTTATCATTAAGCCGCCTTAAGTATGTCTGAATATGTTGAGGATAAATTCTCAACTCTATTCTTTGAGTAAAGAAGTAAGTCTGAATCTTCTTGAGTTATCGCAAAAGCCAAAGCATCACGAGCTCTCTCCAGCTCCCTTAACTTTTTCTCATCAAAATCAGGCACTTTCTTAAGTGCCTCAATAGCCAAATTCATAACAACCAGAGCCGTTCCCATAAGTATCAATCCTATAATTAAAAACTTCACTTCTTATTCCAATCCTTAATCGTGTGCCACGCAACTTTCAAAGACTTAAAAAAAATTGGTATAAGTGGCCCAAGCATCAATATGTTCTTCGTAATGCTGAGCCACTTATTCACTTAGTCACCTATTAAAAAGATTCTTCGATTCCCTCAAGGATGTCAGCGTCTAGAGTTAGAGCTGCTTCACCATCTTTATCTGTATCAACAGAAATTTGGATCTTTCCACCATTTCTCTTAAAACTAACCACAGCATCAACCTTTGCCTCACCTTTAGCCATTAACTCTTGATAAACCTCACCCAACTGAAGTTTAAGAGCTAGTGAGTCTTCACCATCAGAATTTCCATCGTATGCCACTTCTGCTGATGTTCCTTTAAATTGAAACTTGAACTTATTCATATTAATCTCCTATTTTAGTAGCCGTGTATCGGCATGAACGTGAGTTTTGTATCTTTTTACAAATCTAAAGTGCTTTCTAAGCACCCTCTCCAGTTCATCGAGATCTTCTAGGTTTTCGCAAGTGAAGTCAGCTGCATCACCAAAGAGATGAGAAGAAGTTTCTGAAACCTTTCCACCTCCAAGCTCCTCATCAAGATCCTTATTCCTTAACTGACATCTATTCCCACAATTAACAATAATTCTCTTACCAAACTCAACCCTAGATGACTGAGCGGCCACACAGAAATCTTCTGACAACTGAGTTGAAAAACAAGCCTTATAGTTACAACTACAATGAAACTCATTAATATTGAAGTTTTCACTAATTTTGGCTGAAGTGCCTTTTCTAAATATGATCATTTTTTTAATCGAGAAATTGTCCATGATACTACTTCTTTTCTTTTTCTATTTCTAATCTAATAATTTTTTCTCTGAGAACAGTGTTGTCGTTGTCCAATTTGTTTATTCTCTCTTTTGATTCACCAACAATAGCCCTAGCAGTTGCCACTTCAGTGTTGAGAGCGTTAAGCTTTTCAGTGTTTTGGTTGAAGAGATTATATTGTCTTCTATCAGTAGAATCCTTTGCTATGCCGTCTCTAATAACTGGATCAAACCTATAGTCAACAAAAGCCACGCCACCACCGCAAACAATAATAAATAATGTTAACAAGGTAGCCCAATCTCTTTTGGCCATAGCTTTTAATTGCTTCTCAATACTTGCTTGAAATTTGTCTTGCGAAGACTTTTGCTCAACTTGAAATTTGTCTTGAGATTCCGCTTGCTCTTTTTTTAGATTTATGAAATTGCCTTGCATATTTTCGACATTTATAGATAGCTTATAAATTGCTTTTTCTGTGGCTCCATGTTTTACATCCCAACCCTGAAGGTTTGTAGTTAAACCTTGGACCATTGAGAAGGTTTCTTGTTGAGACTTATGAAGACTTTCTTGTGACTCCTGAAGCTTTTTTTGAGACTCAAATATCTCAGCGTGACTTCTCTCAAGGGTCTCAACTCTCTTTTCAATATTTGGACTACTAACTTCTCTTGTGTCCAAAGTCTACAGTCCGAGATCGCTATCTGAAACCTCTAGCCCCATTAAAATCTTTCTCTCAACAACACTTAGATCATTCCACTCTTTTGAAACAGCCGATTGCTTTAAGGACTTTATCGCATCCTTTCTTTCTTCTTTATCCATCTTGGCTTTTGCAATGTCAGCATCATACTGGATCTTTTTAGCACCATTAATAACTATTTTTTCTTGAATAGCTTTGTAACAATAAACAGAAACCAAACCTTTTCTTTTTTCAAAACCCTCATCGCACTTAAGCTCTTTAATTTCTTCTTCACAAAAACCAAGACAAGAAATTGATTCGCCTTCTACCTCTGTAAACTCTCTTAATTCAGAATAATTAGAGTTATAAGTTGAATCTATTTTGATACAAGATTCATTTTCTTTCTTTTCGCATTTAGCTTTATTCAAATAAACTGTTAAATTTGATTTAATTCCAACCTTTGATTTTGGAATGTAATTGGCAAATGCCGAAAAACTTATTAAAAGTAATATTAAAAATTTCATTATTTAACTCCTACGCAATTAATAAAAAAGGCTGCGTTAATAGATGCATCAGCAGAACTCTTTGTCACAGTTTGAATCAATGAATTACTAACCGTAAAAAATGAAAGATTTCTATCAAAAGCCGTTCCGCTACAATTTGGGTTTTCTGAAAAAATTCCAGACTTTACGTTTATATTAACGTTTCCAGCCGAAGTCACAGACAAGCCATCAACCCAAGTGCCACAAAGACTCCCCACCGCTGTTGCTGTTCCATTATTATTTACTCTACAACTCTCAACTCGAATTTGCTTACCGCTAGAGGCATAACTGTTTTCAACCTGTCCAACTAATATTGGATTGACTGTCACAAGTTTTTCGTCTATTGACCTATTACAAGTAAAAGAGAAATTTCTTGGAGATTCAGTTCCAGCCCCATCATAGGCTTGAAAAGTAATATAAGTACCAGTTATTTCCACTATAGAAACTTTACCAGAATAACTGCCAGCATTTAAAGTTGCAGTACAATTCGGCGGTGATGAAAATATCTCAGAGATAAAATTACATCTTTGAAGAGTTCCACTTGGTGCTGTACAGTTTCCATCAATCCAATCTCCACTCTCTCTGCTTATGAGATTCCCAGATGATACATAAGCATTAAAGCTGTTTTTATACTCATTTATTTTAGGAATAGGCTTATAAGTTTGAACTGATTGCTTTGCGTCTGCGCCTTGCTTCTCTAATGATATCTCAGCAGAGCAATCAGTCTGCGCATTACTACCGTTTCTGGTTCCAAAACTAAACTCCGTAACCGAAACAGTATTTAAAAAAGAAGTTGTGCAAGGTGAAACGGCTGTAACGGTGATTTTAGGGATAACAGAAAGCCCTAATCCGCTGTAATTAACTGTTTTATTACCAGTGCTGGGAATAGAGGTTGAATTAATCCACGTTGTACTCTGTGACAATACAGTTGCTGAATCATCTAACTTAGCACTAAGGGAGTCTGGCAAAGTCGTCTCAGCTAAACCAATTAAAGTCCCTGCATAATTTTTATCAAACTTAATTAATGGAGCTGCTGTGACCCCTGTGTTTTCAAATAATATGTAAAGATTTCCTTTTTCTGCATCGCCTGTAATATCTGCTTGTGATGGACACAAGAAAAATATTGATTCACTTGATGATATCCCATGAGCTGGCAGTTTGTTTTGATTTTTTGGTGTTGTATTTGAATTTCTAAACCCAGCAAGCACATCATCATTACCATCAACAAGTGACCAAGATAAATTCTCATCACCACCGATATATGTCGTATTTACTTGGCAAGATGTTCCCTTAAAAATATCTCTGTCAAAGTCTAAAATAGGACTTTTTAAAGTGTCACCCTGTGCACTTGGGGTCCAAACAAAAGACTTCTCACCTTCAAGCGGGTCAACTTCATCAACATCAAAAACCCCTCCAGAAGAAACCCAGCCTGTCGTCCCATCTTCAGCGTTTTCATTTTGGTCTACGGAAAAAGCGTTGTTATAATTCTCACCGCCGCCACCACCGCCAGCTCCACTAATTTGAGTAAAACTAGATCCGGAGTCAGTTGTTTGCTCAAGCCTCCCACTAACAGAATTTGCCCTCAAACCAACAGTATCAGAAAGCATAAGGGTTCCATCAGAACCATCACCAACTTTAACCAAAGGAGCTCTAAGCAACAAGGAGCCATTGGCTCGATCTGCCTCAATTTTAATCGAGGTTCCAAAAAACTGAATAAAAGGATCAACAGAAGACGCACCCGACCTTCCAAGAACATAACCATCACTAGGCTCAGTCTTCAAATATTGAGAATAAACAGAGCTAGAGATTAAAAGTAAAAATAAAATTTTTTTCATTATTTCCTCGTTAAATCTAAATTGGTAAACGTAATGCCCGACTCATAATTGGCACCCGAGACAGTGGAGCTATTTAGAACGACAAAACCATCTGCATCAACACTAAAATCGACACCAATGTCGTTGCTAGTAAGCTCAGGAAAACAATCCCACACACCTGAGTCTTCATTGAAAATTCCAACTAAAACACCAAAGGCTTGCTTAAAATTATCATCAGTCTTTCTAAAAATATGAACATCTGCTTTAAACATCCTTGAGGAGTTACTGTCGAAGTCTAGATTTTTCAATCTTTGCCCAGTGGCACCATTCTCAATGAGATAAGATCTTTTATCCTTCTTAACGCCAGCTTGATCTCTCGAAGAAGAAGAATGATCCATATTAGAAACAGAAAGAGCTATTGATCCAGCTGGGACATTAATTCTACAAAAAGAAATTGCTCCAGAATCAGGGTTTGGAGACGTGGGAACAGGTGCCGCAACACCTTTTTTTATCTCAACCGTTGCAATAAAATCTTTAGTAACATCAACTTCTTGGTTTGATGTACTAAAACCTGTTCTATCTACAACCTCAGAAAAAACTACTTGAACCAAGTCAACTCTTGGATTGTCAGGATCGGCCGCATCAAGCGAAAAGCTACCCGCCTCAAGCGAACCAACATTTCCATCATCAAAAAGACAAATTGCCTCCGGATAAGTAAATTGAAAACCAGAATTTAACTCGACATATTTCTGGCCAAAAATACCGTGATTATAATTTGAAAAATAAAAAGAGCGAAACTGCTCCAACATGTACTCCTGAAACTCGTCAAGATCTTGCCTCTTCACTACAAAACTAGGCAACCCAAGCCAATTAATCTTTCCTAACTTAAACATTTAATTACCTCAATATCGTGTCTTGATCTATAGCTGACTCATCCACAACCCACTGAATAGGAGGTGATGAAATAATATGCTTACTTCCAGCTTTTTCAATCGCAGTTAATCTTTTGTCGAGTAAATCTAGAGATATGGTAGATACGTTTTCAGAAAATCTCACAATATAAGTATCTCGCGACTGTGGACTGTCTTCGGCATCTAAAATAGTGCTTTCACCAAGTATGGCCTCATCCAAAACAAAACTACCTTCACTTGCTGAAACAATAACAAGTGGCTCTTTACCAACAGTTGCCAAAGATGCATCTATAACATCGGGTAAACTCATCCTTATGTCTGAATTAATCCAAATTAGAAGCTCAGCAACCCTTTCGTTGATAGGTTTACTTGGCTTTGTGAAATCAAAGAAATTTGACTCCCATCCATCAATGCCGCTTTCATTGGTAGTATGTGGAAATTGATTAATGTGGAGGTTTTGGATAGCTTCTTTTGCTTTTGCGAGCTCAACAGCGATCATAAAATTTAAAGCAGAATTGAAAGAAGATGGATTTGGATTATCCATCACCTGTTTTTTGAAGACGGGGTGATCGGTCCTAGTCAAATAGTTATAGTAATCAATAGTTCTACTCAAAACTACACCTCATTTAAAATGAGGTTGCCCGGCCTTAAAATATTTTCAGCTGGTATGTCTTTGTAGTATGTCGAAACTTCAAAATCACTGACCCTTCTATATGGAACTCTCGCACCTAAAGCTTGGTCGATTCTTCTTTCAAGCTCAGTCGGCTCTATTCTCGCCCCAGACCTTGCCGAATAAACGAATATCTCCCAAAGCTTTCTTATTTCTTCTTGAATAAAAGGAACATCATCCAGAGACTCAGGTCTATAGTTAATCGTTGTATTAAAATCAATTTCTGTTGGGGCACGTGCAATAAAGTCATCGGTTGTTGGTTTTTTTGTGTCAACATAAGTTTGAACAACTTCCAAGAGATTAAGACTTGGGATTCTCACAACTGGCAGCCCTGACCTTACAGCGCCCTCTATATCAGTTGTACCGGAAGTGATAACAACATCAACAGTTGAGGCTCCTCTTGGGTGTTTTATTGCTGTAGCATTTACAACTGAAGGATCTGCGTCTTTGGCAAATTGCTCGTAAGCTGGTAAGTTTCCACCTGTGTTTAGTTTTCGATCATATTCGTTGATCCTCTCAAGCATCGATGTCGGACTCTCTAAGTCTCTACCATCAGCAAAAACAGTTGTGCTCAACCCTTCTTTGTCATATCCAATCAGCTCTCCCTCAATAGAAAAAGACTCTCCGATCTTATCAATATTTAATGCTTGTCCACTTTTTTCAGACCTAAAAACGACGGCAACTAAGCCATCAGAATTTGAAAGACCTTCTTGAGTAGAAATATAAATATCGCCCGTGGAAACTCTAAGAATTCTTACACCGATAGGAAATAAAATGTTTTGCAATAAATCTTTTGATGAAAAACTAACTTGCCCCTGACTATTTGAAGGCTGCCTTCTCTCAGGTAAAAATCTTGCCGCCAGATGCTTCACGAGATCGCTTGGGTTGGACGAATTGGGATGCCTAGCATCCTTAACCATCTCTAAGTTTGCATAAAAAACACTCAGAGCGTTTGCAAAAGGCATGGCTTTAACAACAACCTCACTACCAAGATCGGATGGATCTACATCAATCCCCGTCACTTGCTTGTGGCTAGCAAGCATAGAATTCAAAATCTCTTGGCTCGTCTTAAACATAATTATTCCTGAATTTTAATTTGGGTTTCACTTCGACCTCTTGAAATTGCTTCTTTCACAACCTCAGCGTCGTACTTTCCTAGATAAAGCCTTGCTTCTTTATTAAGAGATTCAACCACCTCTTCAGTGGCCCCTCTTTTTAAATATTTCTTAAGTGTATGGCCAGAGTTTGGAGCGTAAACCCACTCACCAAGCGAAAGGCTGAGCTCTATATTTGCCTTAAAGACATTACTATCCGACTTTTTTAAAACTTTAGAATTTGGCTCATAGGCATACTCACCATCAAAATCAACAACCAAACTCATTGAATCGTACCAACAGCAGGATGAGGTCCAGAAGAGGAACCACCTTGAACGGTAGTCGTTGAATTAACCACAGCATTTTGTTGGATCTCTTCAATTATTCCCGCACAAATTGCGATGATAAAGTTTGGACTCGCGACAGGTTGCACACCAAACTCAGCTAAAATTGCAGCTTCAACTTTTGTCTTGCATGAAGATGCTGTGAGCGCAGCCTTTGTGTTCATAGAAAAAACGATCAGAAATAAAATTAATATCTTCATATTTGCGCCTTAACTGTTTCGGACAAGTGCTCATCAATCATTTGATCTTCAGGCACCGGAGGCGAAGTCATCACCCCTGCATTTCCGTAGTGTTTATGCTTGTTAAAAAGAGTCTGAAAAGTCTCGCCATTAACAATCTTCTCTAAGCTCTCTTCTCCTAACTCGATCTTCGGACTCTTAATCGTAACTGAAGGCGACACAACCTCAACATCGGTCTCAGCTATCACCTTCAATCTCCCATCAGGCTTAAGATAAATTAAAACTTTGTGAGAGCTGCCATCGAAAGAGTAAAAAATAACCTCACCCTTCTCTGAGGTGGAGGGTCTATTCCTATCTAATTGATTAACAACTACAGGAGAGCTTGAGTCACCGCCAACAGAGTCGCAATAACCAGAGACCCCATCGTGAGGATCTGAGACGAAACCGAAAGGAAAAAGAAGTGGAGCAATTTTTTGACCAAAACCACTAATACCCCTTACGTGATAAAGGAAGCGATCTTTCTTAGATATCGCCCCAAAATACATAGGCTGCAAAAAGCCCAGTACCTTATTTTTTAAAGTTGATTCGTTCATTAAACAATAGTTTCAGGAAGATTAAATTCAAGCTCAATACTAGATCCAGCTAAATCACTCTTCACATCAATCCCAGTTAGTTCAAAGTCAAGTCGATTGGTTCCATTAGGAAACTCAGAAGAAGTAAGATCGCTATCTTGACTCTCAAGCGTCCAAATATCACCAACCCTATAAGGGATTATTTCTCCAGTTGATTTATCGAGGTAATAAGGTTCATCGGTAGATATGATGGGAACACACAACCCCCTATTTGATATTCTTAAGTTGTAATCTGCTACTTGTTTAATTCTTTGCTCAGCTTTTAATGTTCCGGCAAAGTCTTTTATGTCATTCACATTAAAAGTGTCGTAAAAAGTCTTTTTTATTATAGATCTGATTCTCTTGTCGTAGTTTATCGATGTAGAGCTATTAGATTGATTGTCTACAGATGACTGAGCGGCATTATAAAAAGTTGTGGCATCAGAGTAAACTTCAGAATATTTCTCTTTAATGGTTAGGGCTACAACATTGCTTGTGCCCTCTTTTAAAACCCCTTTGCTTTTTGGCTTAGGTCTTTTACCTCTCACGACAACAAAGCCATCATGGTCCTGATATATTATGTTTAAAGTGGTTGATGAGGCTTTTTTTAGAATTTGGGCCTTTGATGTTTCGGCTGTGCTCGAAGAAAGAAAAGGACCATTATACATATTGTCAGGTTTTATAATGCCCTTTCTGTTTTTAAATATTCTTGTGTAGCTATCAATATACTCATTTTTAATAATTCTCTTCACTAGGTCAGCGATTTGAATATTTTCAGAGTGAAGGTTTTTAACAAAATAACGATCCTGTAAAATTCCAATTAGGTCTCGCCCGTTTCCTGACAAGGTGGTCTCTTGAATTCTTTTTATTTTTTGAAAGTCCTCAATATAGCCAACACCAATATTATACTTCTTAGAATTCACCTCAAAATAAAACTCCACAAAGTCATGTGAGTGTACATCCCTTGCAACTCCACTTGGGACACCAATAGAAAAATCAAAAACGTCGGTGAAGCGAAACATCGAAGAGTTAAAATTAAAACTAGGAGCGTTATCCCCTGCAAAAAATAACTCTGAGTCATAAACCTTAAAGTCTTTTTTAGAAATAAGCCTCATTCCATATTTAGTGCTCATACGTAAAGAACTTCACCTTGAGGAATAACAAGTAGATCTTCTATGTGGTAATTAAGCCTCGCCACTCTTCTAATCTCAGACAGGTCGATACTATTGTGAAGAAATGCCTCAAAAATGCTCACAGAATAAGGAACCAGTAGCGCTCTAGTTGGCTTGGAAGCCGAGTTAGAACGAAGATTCTCAAGAGAACTCACAATGCTCAGAAGATTTTGCCTGATATCTTCAAAATTTGAACCTGTGGAGCCAGATAAGCTTTCAGATTTTTCTTTTAAATCTTTTATTATTGCGTCAAGTGCCAATTCCGCTGAAGACTCTGTGCCTTTTCCAATTGATGAAACGGTACTTTCTATCTCCGCGTTTTTAACCTCTTCAATTTCAACGGTCTCTTCCTCGCTCTGCTCATTAGGATCATCCAACAAAACAATAGTGTTGCCTGTCTCAGGGTCCACCTGTGTCCCTAGCTCTTCGCCAGAGTCATCACTCTCATCTATGCCTAGCAAATTGTCAGTCACAACCGAAACGGCCGTTGATGCCAAACTCAAGGTTCCCTGTAGGTTAGATGTGAGATCAGCGATCCTCGATTTAGCAGCACTATCGAGAATTAAAACAGCATTCGAGAACCTTCTCACGCCACTCAAGCCACTCTCAAAAATCTTTACCGCAGACAAAAACTCATTATCATTTATGTCTTTCTTTGTTGCTTGAATAGAATCCAAAAGATTATTCCTTTCCTCAGCAACATTATACTCACTCAATTGTATATTAGGGTTAGGCAAATTATTAGCGTCAATAGTTGTGTCTTCTAAAAAGGTAGCTGTCACCTTTTTAGTGCTCGACTCTCCAACCGCGTCGGAAACTGAAAGCTTCTGAATATATGCAACATAGGATTTCTCCTCAGTTGGCAAAGTTAAGATTCCAGCAGTTCCCTCAGAGCATATCCTCTTAAATTCTTCATATTCAGATTGATAATTTGGACCATGAAAGACAATTTCAACGGTTATAGGGACTACTTTTTGATCAAGGTCATTTATCTTACCACCCTTGAAATTCCTAAACTCAACAATGTGAAGTCTTCTTTCTATTTCAATTTTAGAAGATGTTATACCGTGACCAGTAGAACCAGATGGAACAGCTACATGAAATCTGTAACCCTTAAAGTATCCATCTGTTAATTTTTTCCACTTCATATCTACCTATCAAGATCAGCCGCAACAGGTTTAGCGGTAAAGCTAGTATTCTTAACTACCTCTAACTGCACCTTATTTGCTTTTTGGAAATTCTTTGCATTCTCTCCACCAAAAAAGTTGTCAATTGAATAGATCAACCTCTCTACAGCGTTACCTTCAAATGCACCATCACCTGATTTATCGACAGTTTTTGATATTAAGGTATCGTTTATTACACTTCCAACAGCATAACCAGCAGCCCCAGCCGCCAGAACACCTCCGGCTTTGGCCACACCACCAAATAGACCACCCATTTTCTTGCTCTTAAAGGCTCCAAGACCATCGGACCCAAGAGATCCTTTTATTTCACTAAAGTTTATTACGTTAACTTTTGTGACTTCTTCTCCTGTTGCCGCCTCAATCGCTCTCTCTTTAGCTTCAGAGCCAAATACTCCAAGCTTTTTAGACAGTAAGCCAGCAAGAGCAACTGTCGCAATCGATCCTCCTACAGCAGCCTTGTTATCTAGAGCTCCCTTACCTGATTCAAGTAGGGCATCTCCAAGATTAGAAATTCCTTTGGAGAAATCACCGTTTAAAATATCGCTCCCTACTTTTGAAAGAGGAGATATTATTTGATCAGCCGCTTTAGAAAGAGACATATTCATCTTAGACATATTGTCTGAAATATTATTTGTTTGATTTTTAAATGAATCTGAAAGCGTCTTGGTGTCGTCAACTGTTTTCTTGAAACCTTCTTCAAACTTGTCAAATTCAGAAAGGATCGCATTGAGACCCTGAGCCTCTTCTTTTGACAAGCCAGTTCCGGTAAGTAGTTTTTCAAAATCTGCTTTATTTAAACCCGCCTTATTTTTGTTTTCAGAAGCCTCACGAAGCTTATTGACGTCAAATTTTCCATCCGTAGAGAATCCACCCTTAACGCCTAAAACCCCAGCAAGAGCCGCATCCCCACCGAATCCATCGGTAGATTTTGCAACTAAAGCATTTATTGCTGATAAAGAAGACTCTCGATCTTGTCCAACACCTGAAGCCCCTGAAAGTAGAGCTGCATTCTCCCTGTTGGATAAACCGGACTTGGCTTTATCTCCAGAGTTTAAAGAAAGAGCTTTTATAGACTCACTAAATGACAAATCTCCCTTTCTAGAAAGAGAGTTTGCGCTATCTAAAAAATCTTTGACATTTTCATTTGTAAATTCTTGACCAGAACCTTTGAGGAAGTCAGCAACAGTTCTAGCTAATTCCTTAGGCGAGTCACCGCTAATCTTTGAAGCTTTGGCAATTGAATCAATACCTACTGCTTCCCTACCGCCTGAGGCTGCTAAGCCTATCTCGCCAGCTTCAGCGATGGCACCCGCCGACAACCCCGTCTCTTTTGAAAGAGAGTTGAACTGCCCCCTAAATCCTTTTAGCTTCTTTGAGGATAGATCAAATTTATCCTGAAGTTTTGCCATAGCTTTGTCGATTGATAGGACTGACTTTGCGGCAGCGGTTGCGGCAGTCTTAACCCCTGTGGCCAATGCGACAGCTCCACCTATCAGAGCACCTTTCTTGAAGCTATCAGAGAAATCCCTTGCGAGACCCTTAACAGAGTTAGAAACTTTAAAATTATTCCGTATTTGTTTAACTGAATTGCTTTGATGTTCATCAGCAATCGTTTTATGAGTCTTAGTCATCTTGGTTTCGGCGGCTTTATTCTCCGATACCATACCCTTCAAGCCCTTTACATAACCTGAGGTATTGAGACTAACAATTTGTTCAACTTTACTACTGGCCACACCTTACCCCTTATCGTTGGCAAGGTTCATTAATTGCCACCAACATCTTTGACCGTCGGTAGGATTTCTGCCAAAAAGTATTTCCCAATTGCCTTGAGCTGAAAAATAGATAAGTCGCTCACTTTCGCAGGATTTTTTTTTACAGACGCTAAGATCTCATTAAATTGATCCTGAGTAAGATCTTCAAACTCTCTATTAACTTGGTGACATCCTGTTATATATTGATCATAAAGGACTTCGATTTCAGTCGAAGACAAAGCATCTAAAAAGCCTTGGGTCATATTAGTAGCTTGCTTATTTGCAGCTGTAAGCATTAACTTTTTCATCTGCATCAAAGGAAGCTTCATTCTCTTTACTTGCTCGTTTGGAAAATTAGAGCTTGATTCTGTTTGAATCAAAATAGCATTCTCCTCATCTGCATTTAAAGGAACAAAGGGACAAGACCAATCACCATAAGTAAATTTGCAATCTTTATATCCCTTCCTAAAATCCCTAAGAATATCTTCAACCGACTTCGACTCTATCATTTTACTGACCTAAATTAATTGAAATATTAACAGAAGCACCATTCTCATTTACAATATCAAGAGCTAAGTATGAAGTTGACTTTGAAGCATCTCCTACCGAAGCCGACATAGACATTGTTGATTCAGCTAGATTTTTAACCAAAAATCTCTCTCCACCACAAATGAAAACAAGATCAATGCTATCCTCAGGGTTTACAATTGCTGTATCCACCGCAGCTTGAACACCATCAACATCTGACTCAAGGGAAACATTTATATCCGTGTTTCCATATTTGAAACCTGAATTTTTCAAGTTTCTAGTCATGGTTGACGAGTATTGCACATTACTATTTCTATCTACATTTGCCGACTTAAGGTCTCCAATTTCAAGACCATTAATTACGACAAAGGCTCTGTCTGCTTTTCTTTGCATCTTATCTCCTAAAGTTCTATCTCATCAAATTGTGTTGTTGCAGTGTTTTCGATACCGATATTATGAAGGCCGGGCACTACGTTGTAGGGAATTTTATAAACAAAAGCACTTCGATTAGTTCGTGACCTTTCAACAGTGAATTGAGCAAAAAACTTTTCTACTTGCTGAAACATTCCTTCGTCTTGGAAATCAATTGCCGCCGACTTAATCTCAGACATAATATTTTTTGCAACTTCGGCGCTAGCCTTGGTTCTCTTATATTTCTCTTGTGCAGCGATCGCAAACTCAGTCTTTCTAAAAAAGAATATTGTTTGCATGTCAGCAATATCAAAATATGAAATATCTTCAAAAGCGTCGTTCGTTCTAATCGTTGTAATCGCTCTAGATATAACAACCTGACCACGACTATTGATTTCTAACGGTGTCAATCCAGCACTCAAAGAAAGAGCAGTGGTTCCAGTGTCTCCAGTTGTATGATGATCCGCAAGACTAACAGGAACCTTCAACCCACCGACAACAATATCATTCATAGGATTAAAAGGAGCTGGGTTTACAGCATTAACAGCAGCAAAAGCAGCGCTCACCTCATGAACTTTATTTGCCTTCGTAACAGCTGTATCTCTTAAGTATGGAGCAGCTATTAATCTAGACCCAAGCGCCAGAGCATTCTCAGAAGCCGTCGCGAGAGAACCATCAGTAGCAATAAAACCAATAGATCCAAATTGACCATTTCTACCCCTTGAAGCTGATGAAATAAAATCCAAGTGATCTCTAAGTTCTTGCCTCAAAGTTTCTTCAGAGGTAGGGAACCAAGCCGCAACATAAGGCATTGGGACTGTTGCATTCACGGCCAAAGCACTTGCTAAATCAGTAGAAGCATTAGCTAAAGCCAAAACCTTAATTCTTGGAAAAACTTTTGGCACAGCATTTGAGAACTTATTCCCCTTAATAGCAGCGACAACCATTTCTACAATTTCAGAATCAGCGCCGAAATACCCCTCAGACTCAGTCTTTGCTAAAACCTCATCCCCAAAATTTTCGATGACCGTAATACTATTTGCTACCACAGACGAACCAGTTGCAGCCAAACGACCAATAAGAACTAAGTCATTATCAGCCCCAACAGCAGCACCCTGCTCCACACCAATTGAAATCTTAATCGATGGCGCTCTCGTAAAACTAAACATTATTTCACCTCTTCTATTTGTTTATCTTTAATTGCAGTTTTGAAAATGTGCTTCGACTCATGGTCAAGCAAAGCTAGATCTATCTCTTGCTTTGACTTACTAGAAACATGAATGATTTTGCCATCATAAAAAATAGGCAAAACACAACCCTTGCAAGCCCTATACTTCTTTAATTCCTTAGATTTAGTCATTGTGACCCCTTCTATAAATCCACTATATCGCTATAAATAATCTCTTCCGTTTCATTGTCGAGATATCCCTCAAGTTCGTAAGAAGTAATATCATTTAACTCACCATCAAGAGGCTCGGTGTAATCAATCTCTCTGTTTTCCAGTTTCCACCTATATAGATTTAAACTAAATGGGAGGGTCATTACTATTGCAGGAATTCTATCTCGACCAACTATAAACATAGCATTGTAGTTGAAACGAATATTATTAAACCCTTCAAAACCCGCAACCATTGTGAAGATTTCTCTAAATTTATCTGAAATAAAAAACCTATAAAATACGTGAGCCAATCTTTTCTTTTTCAAAAAGTCGCCACTAAAAGAAACTGGTAGCAAGATTCTCGTATCAATTGATCCTGTCAAAAAAGTATTGCTAGATTCGTAAGTTTCACTTGCCGTTCTTAGTTGAATATAAGGAGTATGAGTCAAAACTTTTGGCTCCACCTCGTCTATATTAATCCTAGATCCTGTTTCATCGAATAATATTTGAAACAAAGGCTCCTGCAACATGATGCTTTTAATTGACTCTAATAGCTGATCGGTTGGTAAGCCCCCAGCGAGACTATTGAAAACCTGATTTATCCTTTCGTCGCCCATCTTACTCATTTAAATAATCCTGTATTAATATATCAATCTCAGCGAGGTCCTCATCTGAAAACAAATCAAATCTTCTTGCTGGATGACTCCCGTCTTCGCTACCAAAGTTTTGTTTTGCTGCATACTCAACATTGGATTGAAGAGAAACTTCGTCGCCGTCAATAGATTGCTCAGAGTTTGAATCTCCTCTCTCTGTGAATGAAGCCCTTAAGATACCTTTATCTTGGAGAATCTTATGGTTATCTTCATTTGATCTTTTTGTTTTAGAGCTTAACTCTTCCCAAGGACCATCCGGAGATGCTTCGGAATCAAAAGTGCTAATTCTTTGCTCTAAAACGAGTCCTAATATGTCGCCCTTGAGTCTTCCGTACTTAGGACCTTTAGTTTTATCTTCTAATTTAGGTAATTTTATCTCCGAGAAATCAAGCATCGAAGGTATTTCTAGCAAGTCCCATAACTTGAGTGGGATTGTAGTCCGAAGCAAAATTTTGAAGCTTAAAATTAAAATCATACTCTTTATCTAAAAGGTATTTATACCCACCATTAATAGCTTTATACTGTTGCTCAAGGTAGTTTGAATTTGAGGACTCATCCGAATTAACATTAAATTCAAGAGCTGAATTCTTTTTTATGATTGACTTTATTATTCTTTGAACTTGAACTCTTGAATGAAGAGGTGCTGCTGAATACTCTACGCCATCATCCCTTAGGAGTGGAACTACAAACCTCTTACTAACATGGGTTTCAAATTCGCCAATAGACTCAGCGATGATCTCATCAAAAACAGCATCATCATCCTCTTTGATATTAAGACGACCTTTAAGTGTTTCAATCATTGCATCGCTGAGATATTGGTTTGACATTTATTTAATATCCGAAAAGATTTTTCTTTTATCAGCTTTAAGTCTTTCGTACTCATCTTTTGTTTTAATTACACATTGTTGAGTAGCAAGAAGCTCAGACCCATCAAGACAAGTCATCGTTCTATGTGCTAAAACCTTAAAACCTGAATCAGCTTTAGTTTCTTCTTTCTTTGTTTCTTCTTTCTTTGTGTTCTCTTTCTTTGTTTCTTCTTTTTTATTAGTCATCTTTTCCTCTCAAAAACCCCTCCGAAGAGGGGCTAGTTAAATTACGATAGTACGTCAAACTTCCAAACATCAAACGGTCTCATGAGGTTTGCACCACCATTAAAGCCTGAGATCATTTTGATATGCGGGTTAGACTTATTCTTAAGACCTTCCTCATCAACAAATGTGTAAACACCTTGAGCTGGTCTATCAACTGTTGCATCAGCACCATTTAGATTTTCAGTAATTTGGATTTGACCAAAGTACGGGAACTGAGTTCCTTCAAAATCAGGAATAAGAAGAATTATCCCATTAGCAAGAAATGTCTGAGCCACGGAAGCTGTAACCTTTCCATTAACAACAGTCTCTTCTTGGTACGTATCTTCACAGATAAACACTTCCGGAAGCTCTGGAGCATAGAAAGTAATAAGATCCTGAAGAGACGAAGATCTAATGTTATTATTAGCCTGTGCGTTTCTATCTAGGGCCATAATAGCTTTTCTAGCTTTAGATGCAGTTGTTTTATTCATAACCATTTGCTTGATCTTGTATTTTCTTAAACCGTCGTACTCATTCAACCAACCTAAAAGGTCTTTGATTGGATCAGCATCAGGTTGGTCCCAAGCAATAGCGGGAGAAAGAGTATTGGTTGCAGGAATTCCAAAAAGTTTAACCTTACCAAGCCACTCATATTTCCCTTCAAGAAGCGCTTTCCAACCGATATATTGAAGACGGTTGTCAAGTCTAACAGAAAGCTTTTGAGCCGTAAGGCTAAGCTGAGAAACTTCACCATCAGTCAGATTAGTAATACCTCTCTCACCAACAGTCCCAACTTTTCTCAACATAAGAAGATCTCTTTCGTTGAAAGGGATGTTTTCTTGATATGAACCCGGCCTAAAAGTTCCAACTTCTGTAGAGATTGAAGCGATTGCTTTACCCTCTTCATTGAAAGATCTCTCGTTAGTCATACCACCAAAGTCATCAACAATTTCATGCTCTAAAATTTGAGCAGCAACATCAACAATTGGCATAAGCGTGTAGATAAACTTATCTGACTTTGCCATAATTCTTGTAACGATGGCGTGAATTCCTCTTCTGTGTCTTGAATCAATTAATCCAGAAAAAACGTGTTTCATTATAAATCTCCTTATTTAACTCTGATTTCGTTAGCAGCTGATTCATAACCAACTACACTAATAATATGATCTGTGTGTAGTTCGGACTTAACAATAAATCCTTCCGCTAAACCAGACTCAACAGCATCACCATCTTCTTCGCAGACCTCGACAACATTTGACAAAAATCTTGCGTTGTTTCCAGTGATTGAACAAGCCGAATCAACTATCTTGATACTCTCACCTGAAGCAACAGCGTTTGTCGCATTCGCTTCAAGGGCTCCGATACCTGTCTCGGGGTCATAGGACTCAATGGTTCCAACAGCCTCGCCAGTTGTCTTAACAACTACATCACCAACTTGGAAATGCTTAATAAGCGGTCCCGTTAAAGTGAAAGCCGTAGCGTTGATAACTCCTGAAGCAACACCTTCAGCATAAGCTCTGTAACTTCCATCAACCATCTTTCCTAGAAGTTGACCAACCTCCAACTCAAACTTGATGTAAGCAACTTTAATAAGCACTGAAACTTCAACAGCTAAGCCGTGAAATCTACTAATTAGTGACTGACCTGACAATCCTTTTCTCATTATTCATCCCCTTCTTCGTCCATTAATTCTTTCACTTCGTCCTCTTCAGAAAGCTCTTCATTCTCTCCCTCTTCAGACAACTTTTTCATCTCTTCAACCTTTTCTTCTAGACCAGAGAGACTATCGATTTGTTCTTGAATCTTCTCGATCATTTCCATGATAGCGGTAAGGTCAAGAGGCTCATCAGAAGAAAGCTTTTCTCCCTTTTCTTTTTCAGCAAGCTTAGCTTTTTCTTCGTCAGAAAGTTTTTCTCTCTCTTCTTCGCTCATCTTACTTTTAAGAGATACAGATTTCACTTCAAACGCTTCACCTTTCATCTGAGCATCTAAAGCCTTTTTGTACTGATCATCCGAAAGCTCAACGTTTTGATTTGTTGCTGTACTATCTCCAATCTGATACATATCGTTTGAAGCTTCTCTTGATTTGTAACCACCAAGAACCATCCCGAAAGACTTTGACTCTAAACCAGCAAGTGATTCAAAATCTAAAGCATCAAACTCAGCCTTAGTAACTTTTCCCTCTTTTACAAGAGACGAAAATAAAGACTTAACATTTTGCATTTTAAGAGAATGCTTTAACTCATTTGCACTCTTTGACAGAGCTGTTCTACTTCCTGAAGCCTTCTGAAGCGTCAAAGCAAGTCCCATTGAAAGCGCGACTTTATTCTTTACTAAAGAATTCTGTCTAGCAGCCAAGGTTCTAACTTTTTTTCTTGCAAGGCTAAGTTGATTTTTCTTTTTCATCTTTCCTTCCTTCTTTTCCTTGTGTTTTAATAATTGTGATCCTCGCGCTGCTTCAACAGCAACAAAGCTTATTTCATATAATTCACCTGTTTCATCGTCGAACTGAATTGATAAGTGATTGAGCTTACCTTTTTGGATATCACTCTGAGCAGTCTCATCAAAAACCCTAAGCATCCCAAGGAGAACAAAACCTTCCCATTTAGGATTGTATTTACTGGCATCATCAAGAACCAAGCGCATCTTACCAATATCAACACGACCCAAAGTTTCCTTTGCGTCTGTCTTATGCTCAATCTGCACCGGAGGGTAAGAGTTTTGATTAATCACCTCACCATAATTTTCATTATTAAAAGACGCTATTAGCTCAAGCATGGCCTTATCAACTTTCACATCGCCATTCCAAACACCCGTTCTACACAAGATTGCCTTGCGATAAAGAACCCCATCTTCCTCAAAAGAGTTTCCACTAAACTCCCCTGACTTAAACTGTATCTTCAATATAATCTCCTCATCGATTAGTAATCGACATCATAAACAAATTAGGCAGCCCAACCATTAGGTAAAGGCTTGAAGCTTCTTTCATCTATCCTTAAACCCCTCTCGATCATTTCCCGTTGTCTCGGTATCTTAATGTTTAACGGAACCTGAATCGTCCTACAGTTAGGGTGAAAGGGTGGCATGTTTCTTTTAAAACTAGCTTCTTCAATTGGTACAACCCACTTGTCTCTAGACTCACAAATTCCAGATCTTCGCCCATCAGTGATGGTTCTGATTTGCATGTGGGTGACGTTTGAATTGTTTTTAAAATAACTATGTCTTGATTCGTTGAAATATTTTGTTGTCTCTGTTCTGAATAATCTATCAATTGAGTTTCGTGAGCTCTTAAGTTTGGAACCAAGGCTTTCCTTAACCTCTTTAATTGTGCTCTCACCCTTAACCCAATCTTTGGAGACCTCTTTGTATGTCTCACTTAAAAATTTTAACTGCTGATCTCTAGTTGCTTTCAGAATACCTAGAAGCTTTCTGTTTTTAGGTATGATTTCTTTTTTTTGCTCACCAACTATTTTATCTTTCTTCTTCTCATCAGCAAGAGAGATAGTCATCTCAACAGGTGTATCAATAGAAAACCCGCGCCAAGCCTGAAGCTTACTTGTCCCAACCTCTTGAATACCGTCGGATACACCAACCTCAATAGTTTTTACTGCGTGAGCTCTTGCAATTTTTAATAGTGCTTCATTGAATTCCTTCGTCTTAAATTTTGGCTCTGACCCATTATTCAAAGAGCGAAAGAGCAAACCCTCTTGAGACCTAAAAAACTTCTCAACTTCTCTTTGCATAAGAATTGAGTATCTAGCGGTAACTCGATCTAGAGTTTTTCTCTTATGATTAAAGTATGCGAGGTCATGAATCATTCAAACTCGTCCAAAGGTGGAGGTAAACCAGCGTCTTTGGTTGTCGGAACACCGAGAGCCTCTCTAATGTAGTTTTTATCTGTAATGTTAAAGCTATCTAGAATTCCTCGATCAACAAGCATAGTGTAAAGATTTGCAGCCTTCTCAAGTTCATCAGAAGTCTTCTCTCGATCAAGGAATTTTCCATAATCATCCTGAGGACCAAAATTAGCAACAACCATTTCTTCGATGAGCTCATTAATTAATGTCTGCTTAAATACGTTTGCATCAGCATCAGCGATTTGGTTTACAATATCAAAATGCTTCTCTCCAAGAGCTCTTGATCCCGCACTTCCATCAGTCATGACTAAAGAAGGAATTAAAAAGCATCTAAAGATCCAAACATCTATGGCATTAATAACATCCGAGAATGAGCCCAACTGGACAGCGTTTTGCAAAACCTGAAGACCATAACCCTCTTTCGAGGAACCCGTAACCAAAGAGTCTGAAGTCTCAAAATTCTTGAGCATCTCAATCATTGCCTCACGCGCACTCTTTTGGGTCCTATTTCCATCCTGATCCAAGTAAGAAACATTGTGACCAGAAGCAGGAGCTTGCCCCCAAATAGTTCCGGTACTTGCCTTTTTTGCACCAATCCCCATTTGCTTTATAAAAAAGTTTTTCATTTGCCATAACAAGTGAGCTGTACGAACTGAGGTTTTCCCATAAGGAGATCCAAAAGATCGACCAGCTTTATTTATGTGATGAATAACTTTACTCTTGGGAATCCTAACAACACCTGTGTTAGTTATAAAGGGCACTCTCTTTGGAAGCAACCTATCTATCGGAGTTGAAAAAGGGTCGTTTATTTTCCAGCCATTTCTCACTGCCGAGTAAATGTAATTTGGGTTAGAACTTTGACTGAAATCATTTGTAAACTGAAGGATACCGTCGTCAGCAATTCCAGACTGATCCATCTCAAAACAGATTGTAGAAGGGTGATAAGTCGCAAGTTTCACCGGAATCTTTTGCATCTTATCGTTAAGACCCCAAACCTTCTCAGTGACACTAAAACCAAAATCAACATGTGAGAACTGAGCCTCAATAGACTCTCTCCATGTTGGACCCTTTAATTTCAAAAGAGCGTCGTTAACAAAATCTTTTATTTTAGAATTGTCATGGTGATATGACCCAATTGAAGAAGTGGCCATAAGCTTTTTGAATTCAAGAGCTGAAGATATCGTGTCATCAGTCTCAATCATCCTATCAATGATACCAACATCAATGGTTGAAGTATTAACAACGGCCGTCTGAATACTATTATAAAACTCAAGAACCTCCGTTCCCATCTGCTTCTTAAGCATTTCATCAAACGATCTTTTATTTGCGTTTCTAGCGAGTAGAAATTTTTTAGTCTGGTTGGATAACTTCATATACTGTAGTCACTTTCTATAGAATAGAACTCTTGCACGCTGTACTGAGGACTATTCTGGTTAATATAAGTAAGTGCCTTAACCATATCAATGTGCCTCTTAGCACCTGAAGGTTTGGTTAACTTCATTTTTCCATCCTTGGAAGCGTACTTCGTCCATGAACACTGACTTTCAAATTGCTTGTACTCTTCAGAACCATCATTTTGAAACATCAACACACTTTTATGGTTAAGACGTGCTAGTAGATCGAAACAATCTTGAGAGATGGAAGTTGGATTGGCGTGATAAGCATTCACAACCAACTCACCGAAAGATTCAACGAGAGATTCTGCTAATCCACGACCAACACCGATGGCATCAATTGTAACTTTCGAGGCTCTCCAGTATGAGATGAGCTCTTTTATTTCTCTGTCTTGGCTCGGAAGGTTTGCACCCGTGAACCAATGAAGATTTACAATGTGTATATAAGGGAATATTCCGGTAGGTGTAACAACTGGGAGAACCTTATAAATCCAAACAACAGTTGAATCGGTTTCTGAGTCGCCGTCACCTTCGAGTTCATTTGTTTTATTATCCTCATTAGAAGCCGCGACATCGATCAAGAATTCATAAGTGGAACCATCTCTTGGGCTAAGCTCTCGCTCGTGATCAGAATCAAACAGAGCTCTAACGTGAGCATCAGACAAAAACCTACCCTCAGCCGTAACAGGAATTAACCTATATTGAGTTTTAATAACTGGATGATCCCAACCCAAGGCACGAACTCTCGCATCAACGTGCTTTGCATAAGAAGGATTGCCTTCCATCCAAAGATCACAAGGAAGATCAATATTTAAATCCTCTCGCCCACTTTCAATATTGTGATCGTGATAATACTGAATCAAATCCATACCATCAGCGGCAACACCCCAAAGGATTGTCGCTGCCGAAGTGTTCGCAGTCATGGGAGCAAAGTCTTCGTCAAACTTATCTTTCTTAACCTTGTGTGCCTCATCCATATCAAGGCACACGTTTGCAGTTGCACCTACGACGTTTGAGTGTGGACCGGATGATATGAATTCTATGGAAGCATTTTTAAGCCTCCAAATATAGCCTTCTTCTTTTATTATTTTTGCACGATTAAAAAGTGGGTGGCGAACTATGTTTGATGCCGAAAGATCAAGAAGGTCTCTCAATCTTTTTTTTGAATTGGTAATTTGTGGAACCCAAGTGGGAGCTGTACGGAGCCATATCTGAGAAGAAGAATAATTTTGCCTTCTCCACAAATGACGCCTGTGAAGTACCGCTGAGACTTCGTTTTTACCTGTCTGACGAGCTTGACGAATAGGCATAACCTCACCGTCACGCCTACCAATATGAGCTTCAATCTTCTTAATTAACTCGGCTTGAGGTCCACGCAACGGACGCGCTTTCCCTCCAAGCTTTATGTAGTCGGATTCAAATTGCGGATCACTAGCGCATCGAAGATATAGGTTTTTCTTGGTAGCCACATAGGGCTATCGAGAAAATATTTATTAGTGATAATTTACATACTATCTCTATCTGCTAAAAATTCAACTCCAACCCTTCCATCTCCATAGGAGTAAGATAGATCAATACGAACAATCGTTTTTTTTGATATGGATAACACTTTCTCTTGTAACCAATCGGCGAAAGATTCATTGAAAATAACGTCATCCACAGCTAAATCATGCCTATTAAATTGCTTTGGTATAGGATAAATCAAAGCCCTTTTTTCTAAAGGACCATCGAGAATCAAGTAGTCAGCATCAAGGCTAAGACCAACATTGAAGCGCATTCTTTCCTCATCAAGCTCAAAACCCTCAATTCCACCAAGAATCAAGAGTTTTTGAAAGCCTTCAGACAGCTTACCATCACCAAGACTTTCAATGAATTCTCTTTCTTTATGGCTCATTCTTAATGATGTTGGTGTTTTAGCTGTCATAATACCCTCTTGATTTTGAAATAGTTTTCATGCTAATCTACTTAAGAGGAAGCCACCCCCAATTTTGAGGTGTGACTTGCTCATCCAGTATTGAGCTTAGGGGTTAAACTTGAACATTGGCGCGTTGTAACTGTAACTTGTGCGATCCCTAACCTGAATACATTCTACATTAAAACGTATTTCGATTAAAGCCAAAAGTGTAACACACTTAAACTAAATACAATTATCCCCTTAAATCAATACCTTACAAGTTCACTTCTTACCGTTGAACTTCTTTTGCCAATATCTAGGATCTGTTTCTTCTGGGGATATGCCGATATATTTAGCGATTGCTATTCGGATCAAGTCTCTCTTGGTGACTCGAATTGGATTATTTTGGGTTTCGTGCTCAGCTAATTCATCAAGTAGCCTATCTGCAAACCCTGAATACTGAATTGAAACTGCAGTGGCATCTAGATTTTTAGACTCAATAAACTCTTTTAATGCCTGTTTTTTAAGTTGGGCATTGAAAAACTTAACTTGGTCATTCATTAGCTTGTTGGGGTCGCTCAGGATCTCCCTAAGGGCTCTCTCGTGCTCTTGGTTATCTTTGTTAAGAATACCCTCTTCGAGCGCTTTTCTAATATATCTCTCAATCTCTCTTTCCATAATTCCTTATAGGGTTTGAGATTCCAATTTCAAAGCAAGTATGGATTATTTACCTTGTTCCTCAGATTCAAGTACCTCAAGAGCATCATCCAACTCATTGTCGATATCACCTTCGTTGCCATCAAGAAGCTTAAAGTGCTTGGCCATCATTTCAAGAGACTTATCTTTTGAGTGAAGAGTGAGATCCATATATGTTGTGACACTTCCAACGGTTCTAATCTCATCTCCAGTTTTTGGACACGTTTTATATTTCACATTAGTCTCAACTGTCGTGGACCTAATATTCTTAATAGCTTTCTTGGCAATCGGATGCATCTCATTAAATGGCTTAATCTTAAACTCTTTGCCGTCCCACGTAGAAAAATGGTCAACTTCTACCATCGCAATTGAAGCGATCTCTTGGAGAACTCGATCAGCACTGATATGAATCCGTTCGTGCCTAGCTTCGATAAGCTGGTTGATCCTCGCTGAAATCTTAGGTTTCTGAAGGAGGGCTGAGGCTTGAGAGGCAGCACTTTTCTCAGCATAGTTTGCACGCAACGCAGCTTGAGTGGCGTTCTTATCTAAAACATATTGCTGACAGAATTCCTCCTGCTTCGGGCTAAGAACGGTTTTCTTTGCTTTCTTCGTCATTCTTAACCAGTTTGAATTTAACGGACTTATCAATCTCAAGGTACAATGTAGACTTCTTCTTTGCCCTTATGACAATCTTCTCTCCTTCTGAGCTTATCTCTAACCTTTTCTTAGGGCTTATCGTTAGGACTAACATGCCACCCCCTTAGGGTTACTTGAGAGATAGTCATTGATCGTATCACTCACAATATCAAGATCACTCATGATTTCAATCAAAGTAGAACGATCTGAAGCCCCCATATCAATCTTGGAGAGCAAGAACTTACAATGCTTTGACTGCCTGTAGAGTCTATTTAAATTCAAGTCCTGCTCCTCTCCTGACTCGATACTGGAAAAAATATCGTTTATAGTGCTCTTAGGGACTTTCTTATTCCACTGAGAAAGGGTTCCTTGTGTGCCCTCTTCTTTGTTACTTACAGTTCTCTTGTTTTTTAGAATGTTTTCTACTTTCCCAGCGTTTTTCCAATCAGTAGGTGAAGGGTTAGGCTTTTCGCATACCAGCAATATATCTCTGTAAATTCGGACCCAATTCTGAAGAGTCTTAGGTTTCATACCTATATCTCCAGCGAAATCCTTGAGAGTATAATATTGGGTCGAAATACCACCATGTCTTATCTGACAAACCTCTAGGGCCAATTTGGATATTTTAAATTTTGTTTCTTCAATATTCTTAAGGAAACCTTTAGCTTCTTCAACGTACTGATTATATGACTTTTTCAATTAAGACTCCTCTAGGTTAAAACAATCTTCTTTAATCGACTTAACTATCTGACAAACACGACTCTCGCTCACATTAAATAAGTGGGCTATCTCTCCAAAGGTAAAACCCCACTTTGTCATCAGAATATAAATAGATCTCTTGTGGCCATCCAGTAAATCCTCTAGATCTAAGCCATCTGGGATGTTGTCACAATCACCAATTAGAAAATCTATATCCTCAAGGCTTTGAGATTTGTTCCTTAAAGAGAATGCTGCGCTATCATTAAAACCCTCTCGAACATAAAACCCCTTCTTTCTGGAGTAATCTATAAAAAACTGCTCGACTGTCTGTTTGCTTCCTTTACCACTCAGAATATGAACACAGTAATCTTGGTATATATCTTCAAAAATTTCTTCTTTTCCGTACTTTATAGAAATATATTTTAATTTATCTTTGAGCTTTTCTGATTCAAGATAGGCTTTGACCTTAATCATAGCTCAAAACCAATTTGCTCATGAGCCAAAGCATACTCTTCAGCGTAATCCTGAGAGTAATCATTATCTCTGTCATCTGAATCAGTGTGAGTTATGTCTTTTTTGAACGAAGAGTTATAAACTCTGGAATCATCCCCAAACATATTAACTTGAGGAGAGTACCTCCTCCCATCAAAGATGATGTCATCACTAAAGATATCAGCGGGCTCACAGTCCCACCCCTCTCCGTTATCCCTATCCTCAAGACCAAGCCTAGAAGAAAGACCAAGTGCATACATAAGCTGAATATTCCAACTACTATTCTCCAGTGCTTTTGATTCAACATCTCTAAAGAATTGATTAATAACTTGAGAGAATCTTTCCCTTGATACTTTTGACATGTCCGACATTTCTTGGATTTCCGTGCCTGATAGATATTTTGCGACCAAAAGCGTCACATCATCTTTTGAAGCCATTCTGGAAAGAAGGTCCCACTTTATTTTAGGCTCGTCGTCGAGAGGTTGCTCATGATAAAAACCACCTCTTCCAGCTATCTCATCAACATCTAAATATTCACCTTTATCATTACGAACGGACACTCTTGACTTTAAATATGAAGATCTAGCAATCTTACACTCACACTTCTTGCTGGATTCCTCATCCAAGTCTCTACATTTATCACACCTCTTATTACCACTTCTCATCCACTTGTGAGCTTGATCACCCTTTCCAAGTTTTATAAAATCCTTTATAGCTCCCTTGGCCCTTTGATTAATGTATGATTTCCAAGTGGTAACTTCTGAAGATATCTTTTGCCAAGCTCCATAAACCTCAAGTAGCGCATATTGTTTAGCGTCTTCCTTCATGTACTCTGGCATCCATTTAATTTTAGAAAGTGCGATATCTATTGATTTTTCAGAATAAAGATAAACCTCATCAAATTCCGGCAAATGCTCAGGAAAGGACTCTTTATCATTTAAGCCTATGACAATATTTTTAGATTCTTCTCGACTGAGAATTTCTCTGATTTTAGAAATTGAAGCATCTGCTTCTACTTTTACCTGATTCATTCAGCTCTCCTATTTTATTTTTTACTTCGAGTAAAAAAATTAAATAGGTAGCTCTGAAACCGTTAACTCAAAAAAACCACTTTTATGTTCTTTCTTAGAACAGTACCTTTGATCCACATCCCACGAACCTAAGCACTTCCAATTATCATCAATAATTATTCCTGCATGTATCAAAGAGTCTACAATTGGTTTGAACGAACCGACAAGGCCATCGAAGTCTAATTCTCGATAAAAATGTCGAACTATCTTTATTTTCGCGCGCTTAAGAGGAAGATCTGGTCTCTTATCTTGAAGCATTTCGCAAACAGCATCATACCAAAATTTGTATTCATCATTTCTCTGATACCTATTTGTCCGAAGAGATTTATTTAAACTCTTGGGCAAGCCGTACATTTTAAAATGAAGCTCATACATAAAATAAAAATCGAGAGTTCTCTCATCTTCGGAAGAAAATAAAGTGATGAAAAGATCAATTTGCCAACTTTTGTAGGCTAAAACTCAGATCTGTCATATTAGGGAAAATTAAGATTAAGATAGCTTAATGTTCAATTATTTTTAAATAAATTCCCTTCAGTTAAATATATAACCTTTACAGAAAACAAATTAAGATTTCTTAACGACCCAATAATGCATTAAGAAAATTTAACGCTACTTAAATTAAGTTAAGAGTTTATTTTCTATATATGGTTATATGCGAAATATTGAACATTATCAGGTTGGCAGTGCGAGATTTTAAAAGTGGATCGAAGTTAGAGGATTTCCTATCTCTAGAAAGTCCTAATCTCTACATTGAAGTTAAGATTGTTAAAAAGAGAAAGCTTGAGATCGTCAAGCCTCTTGAGAGCGAGGTTGACTCCGCTTGATCTCGGACCTAACAAGGTCTTTCATATCTTCAAGAAGATCGTCTTTGCTTTGAGATGGATTTAGTTGGCTTATTAGGGAAATTAGCTCGGAGCTCTCAGTGGTAGCCGCTAGGAAGTCACTGATACTAATAGCTTTATGGGTGTTTTCTTCTCTTTTGATCTCTCCAGAAAAATACTCCAAAGGCTTATGAAGGCACTTTGAGAGCATAACTACACTCTCAAAAGATGGGTGTATGGTTTCCTTCTCCCATCTCATAACCGTGCTAGTGCTGACCCCTATTTTTTCCGCAAGATTTTCTCTCGACAACCCGAGATCCTTCCTAGCTTTGTTAATAGAGATTCCAATTTGCATTTTTTACACACCTTTAGGCTAGTATAAAGCATTAATAATATTACAAAAGAGCGTATTCGCTCATTTTATTGTTGCACCGAAGGCGAATAAGCCTTAAAGTCATCACATGAGAAAACTTAACGCAAAACTACTTAATAAATATATTGAATCTCTTGGAAACAAGGGAATGGAAAAACTGGTTATCAAGTCAGACATCTCACAATCTTCACTTGATAAACTTTTAAGGGGTGTAACAAACAACCCCACTTTGGAAACAATAAATAAGCTCTGTTTGGCGACAGGCTTAAGTTTTGACGAGCTATTCCCGTTCTTGGCAGAAGAGGAAGCGGCTTAATTCAGCGTCATGGATTGACTCTACAGAATTACAAAAATTTAACAATAATTATTTAGCATAAGTATAAATTTTGCACGGTGTATTCGTGCGTCTTCTTGGAGGGAATATGGCGAGTTTTAATGATGACTTTAAGTTTGAGTTTGAAGTTGGTGAAAAAGAAAACGGTGAAAAAGTTAATCTTCACATTGATGTCCGTCACACAATCATAGTCAAAACTCATGAAGACAATGAGTCAACAATAGAATTTTTAAGAATTTATACAAACAGAGAGCTCGAAGAAATCACTGAGGCGATCATGTTTGCATCTCCAGATATCTATGAAGAGATTGAAGCTATGGCAAAAAGCTTGGTTGATAAGAAATTTGAGATATATCAAAGAGAGGTGGCGTAGTGAGTGAATTAATAAAAAAAGAAGATTCCGATGTCCAAATAGCTCTAATGGAGATTGTGAAAAGAAAAGACATTGATCCTGAAAGATTAGAGAAATTTATGGATCTTCAAATAAAAATGGAAGAGAGACAGAATGAAAAGAGATTCAATTTAGCTATGTCTGAGTTTCAAGGTCTCTGTCCAATAATTAAAAGAAATAAAAAGGTTTCATTTAATTCGGTAAATTACTCTTATGCTCCCTTAGATGAAATTGTTCATATCGCGAAACCTTTCCTTTCTCAGTGTGGATTGTCTTATTCTTTTAATAGCTTAAACAAGGGTGATGGTGAGTCAGTTTTAGTGATGACTGTTTCTCATATTGATGGATATAAAAAAGATTTTGAATACACCTACGCTACATTACAAGCAAGTGATCAAAAACTAAATACTAGCCAACAAAGAAAATCAGCACTTTCTTATGCGAAGAGGGCTTTATTTGAGAACGCACTCGGTTTGGTCACGGCTGGCGAAGATGATGATGCAGCAAGAGCATCTGATTCAATGGTAACAAAGGCTCAGTCAAAAGAGTTAGATGAACTAATAGAATCAACTAAATCCAACAAAGATCGACTACTTAAGTTTCTAAACGTATCAGATCTAGCGCTAATAACTTCGGTTGAGGCTGACAAGGCAATAAAACTTATGAGGCAAAAAAGAATTGCAGCTCTACAGAAAAAAGAGGTTGCAAATGTATAAGCTAATTGACTGCAAACAGGGATCTGATGAATGGTTCTATAGTAGATTGGGAAGAATAACGGCTTCTAATTTTAGTAAAACGACAACTCCAAAAGGTGCGGTCTCATCTTCACATACAGAATTAGTGCACAAGGCTGTTGCCGAATTAGTAGTTGGAAACCCACTTGATACATTTCAATCCGAAGCTATGAAAAGAGGAAACGAGCTTGAGGTTGAGGCTCTTGAATATGTGAATTTAGTTTATGATCACAGCTTTGTTCCTTGTGGTTTTATGGACGCAGTAAACGAAAAGGGTGAAGAGTGTGGGTACGGTTGTTCTCCTGACGCCATCGAGGAAAAAACAAAGTTAGGCTTGGAAATGAAGTGCCCAATGATCCACACCCATCTCGCTTATTTATCGGCGGGTGTTTTGCCAAGGGAATATATATTGCAAGTGCAAGGATCACTCTTGGTTAGTGGATTTGATAAATGGATCTTTGTTTCTTATCACCCCGGCCTTCCAGCTCTTTATCTCGTGGTGGAGCGAGATGAAGAGTTAATAAGATCACTAAAGAAAAATTTAGATTTTTGTGCAAAAGAAGTTAAAGAAAGTCTTTTTAGATTAAATCAGCTCTTAGAAGTAGCATAGGAGAAAAAATGAATGAACTAATCAATGTCGAAGAAAAGAAGCTCATAGACTATTTTTCAACGGGCGGGCTAAAGGTTGTGCTTGAAGATATCAAGAAGCTGGCGACCAATTTTGAATCAGATATTTCAACAGCAAAGGGAAGGGCGGCGATAACAGCTCAAGCTTCAAAAGTTCAAAAAAGCAGGAAGTATTTAGAAGATTTAAGATTATCAATTGTTAGTGATTGGACTAAAAAAACGAAAGCGGTAAACGCAGAAGGGAAAATAGCAAAAGATTTTCTAATAGACTTGCAATCAGAAATAAGAAAGCCGCTGACTGAGTGGGAAGAAGTCGAAAAAAAGAGAGTCGCGGAACTCGAATTAAGGATGGTCTCTTTAAGAGCTTTTCTAACCCCAAGTTATGATCTTAGCTCTGATGATTTAAGCACACACCTAGAACAACTTAAGAGCACCTCAATTGATGATTGGGAAGAGTATAAAGACGAGGCAATTCGAGTTAAAGCAGAAGCGATAGAGATCCATACTTCAGCGATAAAAAAAGCAATAGAGCAAGAAAGAGAGAAAGCTGAGCTGGAACAACTAAGAAAAGATAAAGAGATTAGAGATCAGAAAGATAGAGAAGAAAAAATAGCCAGAGAGGCAAAAGAGTCTGCCGAAAGAAAAGCACAAGAAGAAATGAGAATACAAGCTGAGAAAGTAGAAAGAGAAAAAAAAGAATCGTTAGAAAGAGAGAAGAAAATAGAACAAGAAAAGATTGATGCTGAAAAAAGAGCAATTGAACTTGAGAAGAAAATAATTCAAGAAAAGAAAGAGGCCGAGGAAAAGGCTGCAAATGAAAAAATTGAAGCAGAAAAACGAGAAGCTCTTGCAATTCAAAAAGCTAAAATAGAAGAGCAAGAAAGAATTAAAGAGGAAGAAGAAGCAAAAAGAAAACTTGAGGTTGAGAGAAAAAACAACCTTAATCATCAGATGAGGGTAAAAAATGAAGTCTTGACTGATTTAGTGAGCACTCTAGATATCAGTGAATTAACAGCTAAATCCATTATTGAGGTTATTGTCAATGGTGAGATTAGAAATATCAAGCTCATATATTAGATGAAAAAGTGTAACTGCGGAAAATGGCCAGTTAAGATATTTTGTCGCCAATACCAAAGACTTGAGTGTCTTTTTTGTGGATGCAAAACTCAGAAGTTTTCGCTGCGACAAGAATTAGAAATGATTAGAGAGTGGGACAAGAGGAATAATTAATGAAGTGGTTTAAGCATTTTTCTGACGCAAGCAAGTCGGTAAAGATAAATGAGATAATTGATAAGCTCGGATTAGATGGTTATGCGAGATGGTTTCTTCTTTTAGAGTTACTGAATAACGAGCTTACTCTAGATCAAATAGACAAAAGACAAGCAACTTTTGAGATACATTTCAGAGAGATTTCAACAAAAGTTCACATAAAGTTCCGCAAAAAGCTGATAACTTTTATGGAACTTTTGGTAGAACTTCACCTAATTTCATTTCAAGATTCCGGAAACTTTTTCTTAATTGAGTGCCCTATCTTACTAGAACTACAGAACAAAGACTCAAAATATAATCGTAAAAGAATCGCATCTAGGTCGTTAAAACCGACCCTAGAAGGAGAAGTAGATACAGAAGAAGAAGTAGAGGGAGAAGAAGATATATATATACACTCAAAAAAAATAATAGATCTTTGGAATTTCCAAGGACTCAAAGAAACGAAATTGATTCCTGAAAATCTCAGAAAGGTTTCAATGGGTTTAAAGCATCGCCTTAAAAGTAAACAAGGTACGGATGATGTATTGAGAGCAATTGCCAACTACTCAGCAGTGGCCAAGCTAAATCCTCCGAGTTGGTACACGCACAGATTCGATTTAAAGAGTTTCTTGATGAATGAGAGCTCTGATAGGTTTTTTGATTTAGACTTTAAAATTGACCCATTTCTGAAGCAATCGCACCGCGTTCCGAGCGATACCCCAAGGAGTAAATATGCAGACTGAGAAAAAAGATATTTGCAAAGTTTTATATCGAATGGGGAAACTGTTTAATAAATCGCAAATGCCCGATGATGAATCTCTGGAGATGTACGCCTCGGTTTTGGCTGGTTACCAACCTGAAGAAATTGTCTTGGCCATTACAAGCTTGATAAAAAAGGGAATCACTTTCTTTCCATCGTGCCCTGAAATTATTGCTGAGATGAATCCAGAAATATCATCCGAAGATCAAGCTCAAATTATGTGCGACAAAATTTGGAGCTCTATTTTGTCGGCGGGTTTATATAACCAAAAGAGAATCGCCGAAGACTTAACCCCCCTAGAGTTAAGCATTGCTAGAAGTGTTGGAATATCAACGATTTTAAACTCCGAGAGCACAGAGTCTTCTTACTTAAAAACACAACTCAGAAGATCATGTATAGCAAATATAAACAAAAAGGTTGCTCTTTCAAAACAAGAGTTAATTAAAAACGTCACTGGAAACGGTGAAGTTAAGATTTTAGATTTCACAACAATTATTAAAATAGAAAACGAGGACGCAAATGAGTGTTAACAAAGTTCAACTGATTGGTCATTTGGGTCAAGATCCAGATGTTAAGTACACACAAACTGGACAAGCTGTCTGCACAATATCTCTCGCAACAACAGAGAACTGGAAAGACAAAAACTCTGGAGCTCCTCAGTCCTCAACTGAGTGGCACAGGATTGTAGTCTGGGGAAAACAAGCTGAGCTATGCAAGCAGTACCTAGTCAAGGGGAGCCAAATATTTGTTGAGGGGAAAATCACGACGCGCTCTTGGGAAGATAAAGATAAAAATAAAAGATATACAACTGAGATATTAGCTAAAGAAATAAAGTTTCTAGGTAGGGCTGAAACCAACCAAGAAAACCATGCACATCCCAAGGGGGGGTCGCAAGGCTCCTCCTCTAATTCAAATCAAAGCGCAGATAAAAATTACGCAAACGACGATATACCGTTTTAATAATGGGTCACAACTTTTGAGAGAGGTTAAATGAGAACTGAGAGAATTAAATTACTTTATGGTGAAAGTGCATTGATAAAAAGCGGTGCGCTTCAAGCTAAGTTAAAAATGGTGAGGAATGAAGCTGAGAAGCCAACTCTAGAAAACTTTATTGCAAAGAATAACAAAACCTCTATGCATGAGTCGAACACTAGGATTGATATAAACGAAGACTTGATTTCGGGAAAAATATTTTTTGAGCAAGAAATTGTTAACTTTCACTTAGAAAGAAACAAAACATATTCACATTATGAGTTGGTGACAAGTTCTAAGTACGAATTATTAACTAGAAGACTTAACAAGAATGGCCAGATAAAAATGGACAAAAAGAGTAAGTCCCAAAAATATGATCACAAAATTGTAGGGCATAACGGAATAAACGAAATTTATATTTTATAGGAAACAGAATGAGATTAAAAACAGTAAGAATTGATGTGACAAATATGAACGAAGCTCAGGAGGCAAAAGCCATCCAAGCCGCAAACCACTCTCTTGCATTTTTAGCGAGTGACTTTTTTAAAGAAAAATTTCTAAATGAGGATCTCTCTAAACTTAGAGGCGAAAGTAAATCTAGTATCTCAAAAAGAATGAGTAACCAAGAGATATATGAACTCATCCAAAGTGGTAAAGAAGAATGGAATGATGAGATCGATTACGAAATTGATCTTCACGTTACGAGATATTCAAAATGGTGGTCCAAGGTTAAGGGCTACATAATACCAATGGTTAAGTATATCTATGTGAATTCAAAATATTTTGACATCGGGAAGGTTTTTGAAATTGCTTCAAACTTTTGCCATGAATTAGTTCACATGTTTGGCTTTAGACATAGTGGAAAGTGGCTTAGAGAGTCGCTCCCCTACTTGGTTAATCTTTGGTTTGAAGAGTGGTATTTCAGAGGTGATATTGAAGCGCCAAGCGAGCCTGAGGTATCAAGAAAATGCGTGAGAGTTTGGTGGAAGCTTTGGCTTGGTTTCAAGTGTTACACCTACGTAAAAAAGGTTTAAATGACTCCCCTAAAAGCAATTGCCCTTAGCTTTGTTCTTTTGTCACTTTTTATTATAAAGGCAATTGCATTTCTAAATGGATTAATATGAGCAAAAAAAAGAAAAAGGATGTTGTGATAATTGCTCTCTTGAGCCGCCTAACAGATTTTCAACTCATGACAACAGATGAGTCTTTAGTGAATTACTGTGAAGATTTAAGAGAACACCTCTCAAATTACAACGAGAGTGAAGCAATTACAAGTGAGTGCGAAAAATGCGGCTGCACAGAGTTTCTATGTGGCCATAACAAGAGGTAAGAAGATGAAAAATAAAATAATATTAAGTGGAACAACACAGCTAATGGTCTCTGATTCAAGGATAATACAGTTTGATAAGGGCAAGAAAAAGAGAGTTTTCATCCCAAAAGACAGGTACGGAAAGTTAACTCGACTAGATTTAAAATTAAAGAATTATCTATCTAGAGAGAAGTTGCATGAAGAAGAGTGAAGATGATGAAAACGCACAATTTATCTTGATCTCAATAATAGCTTATTCTTTGTTTTTTGTAGGGATAACTCTTGTTGAATATTTTTTTAATAAAAAATAAAGATATCTGCCAAAGATTCTATAGAGGTGAAAAATGAACAGAGAAATAATTATAGCAAAAATAACAAAGAAGATTGATCTTAATACAGAGTTTGAGGCAATCACAAGAGACAAGAGAGAAATAAGAATTGATCCGTGTGTTGGTCTAGCTGTAGCTTATTCTATATTTAAGGATTATGACTTTATTGGAAAAGAATTTGAGTTCGAGGGAGGTTGGTATTCAAAAGATGCAAATTTATTCTTGGCTGACAATATGTATGACGTACAAGAAGATTAATTGGCAATGCCACAGGAGACAAGAATGAGCAAAGAGATAATTGAAAAGATAGAGAAAAATATAGAATCTGATTTTAAAAAAGAAATCAGAGAAACAGAGTTTAAAATAAAAAAAGCTATCTATGAGTTAGATTCGTCGCTATGTAAACACTCGAAAGATTTTGGCATGGAGGGTTATTTTGATTGCTTTGTTGAAATCAACATCGAGAGTTGGTTAAAAAAACATAACAAGCACGATCAACTTTTAAATAAAAGAGTTAGTAATTTTTACGAAGGAATTAAAAACCTTTTAACTTGCGTAGATAGATAATTAATTGGCAATGCCATAGAGGTGAAAAATGAAACACGTTTGGGTTGTACAATCAAAACACATAGAGTCAACAGATGAAATATGGATTTTTAGTTCTGAAAAGAAAGCGATGCTATTTCTAAAAACAAGAGACAATGAAAAAAACTACTACTTAATTGGTAAAGGTATAGTTCATTAATTGGCAATACTATAGGAGATAAGAATGCGAGGAATACCGTTAATTATCAAAGTAATATTGTTCCTCGCAGTTTTGACGATTTATCCGATACTAAGAAGCAAGTGGTTTAAAGCGGTGCTTTTAGAACGGATGAAAGATTAACCATCAATATTATAGGGAGTGAGTATGAAAGTACACACAACAATTGGAGTTTACAGAGATGAATCTTTCAAAACCAACGGTGTTAATTCTGCGAATTTAAAAAATCACATTGAGTACAATGAGAATTGGCGATTTGGTAGAGCCTTACTTGTAGATGGCGAAATTCAATATTTAGGCTACTTCAGTCGTGAAGACTTAGAAAGAGTTATAAAAGAAAAAAAGTTAAACGAGATTGTTGTTGATAAAGACACAGCTCCTTATCAATAACTTATCTATATAAAGGAAGAAAATGAAAGACGAAGGAGAAGTTAACACTAAATATCACTCAAGAGGTCACATATTCAAATGTGTTAAGCCTGTAGCTTGTCGGAAATCTACCTTGAGTGATAACTCAAAAGAAAGAAAAGTTTATATAGAAGAAGGTGAATTAGTTGAGTTTAGATATCAATCTCATTGCAACTTTAGAACTCACGACGAAATATATTGTCACTTAAAAGATTATATTTTCAATGAACATTTTGAAATTGTGGGTAAGGTGTGGCGAGATGTTATGTTTAATAACAGAACTAAATTATTAGCGATAATTGATAATGAATTATACGACAAGATAAAATATTAACTCTTATTAGTTATCTATAGAGCAAGGGAGAGAAAATTGAGAAATCAATGCATGGTATGTGAAAAAGAAATAGATGTTTATGAGGTTTGCGAAGATTGTGCAGAAGGAATCAGTTACTTTGACGGTTTTGATGAGTGCAGTGATTTGAGAGCAGATTACGATTAAGGTAGTTAATCTATAGAGCAAAGGAGAGAGAATGAGCAATGAGATTAATTTTACAAGCGACTTTACAGTTGTGTTTAGTGTCTACAACAAAGATCACTTTGAGGGGTTTTTAAACTCGCTGCCTAGAAAATTATTTCCGTATGAAAGATCATATTCTGCCAACGAGTTTTCAACAGGCAATAAGATATCAGAAGTTACTATACTTAAAAACCTAATCAAAGATAAGAATACTGAGATCAAAGAACTCGAAGCCAAAAACAAGCAGCAAGAGAAGTTGTTGATTGAGGCTTTAGAGTATGTTGTTTACGCTGAAAAAGATCGTTACCCGAATACTGGATTTACAAGATTTTTAAAGCGAGCTGAAATAAAAGAACTACTAAAAAGAAATGAAAAGGATGAGAATGTTTGATTGGATACCAACGGCAAGTGAAGTTACAAATAAATTATGGTGCACAATGACTGATCACAACTGGATAGAAATATATAGAAGAGGGATTTTTTCTCACAGAGAATGTAGTGAGTGCGGAAAAATAAAAGACAGCTAACCCACTCTATTAAATAAAAGTGGTGACTACATTAGGAATAATACTATATGAAATATGAAGACCCTTATAAATATATTTATTATTGGATGGCACTATTTGTTGCGCAGTTCATTCTCGCTATCTGGAAACTTATAGAGCTAATAATCATAGGAGTTAAATATGTATTTTAATTTTAAAATTTTAACAATCACAACACTTAGTATTTTCATTACTTCGTGCTCAACTATCGATTCGATAAGATGCTTCTCTATTGATGGAAAGTCCGCTTTAAATTGCTCTCAAAAACTTAGAGCTGAAAGATTATGTAGTGATAAAAAAGGATTGGAAAACTGGAATTATAGTTTTGCTAAGTGTAACGATGGAACTGAATTTAAAAGACCATATTAAAAGGAACAAGATGAAAACAATTACATTATTAATGACACTTTTAACATTAACTTCCTGCGGTGTTAACACTTCTGGAAACATCAATATAGACCCTTCCGATATTCAAATAATCAGAAAGAATGGTTTGTGTTTTGGATTTGTTGCCTCAAGAAAAACAATGAGCATGGCGACTACAGGCTTGGGATTAACCTATATCCCTTGTGAAAAATTACAGTAGAAACAATACTATTAATAACTCTATTAAATAAGAGTAAAGGATAAGAGAAGATGCAAACCAATAAAGATTTAAAAGAACAGGTGTTGCTAATGTGCCAAGAAAACCACATGTGGCTAGATGCTTTCGCCTGTATAAAACCAACTAAAGAAATGGCACAGCAAATTGGATTTTCAATTCTAAATAAACTTAAGGATAAAGAAAATCTTCTCCCTTCTTATCACGGTGATAGTGATGAAACTGAAATTTCAGAAATGCAGAAACTTTCTAAAGTTATGTATATCAGAATAAATAAATCTTAATTTATATTAAATAAACTACAAGGATAAGAGAAGTATGTTCGTAACAGACGTAACAATAAGAGTTAAGACAAAAGATTCAATTGGCTTTAGTGGCTCAATCGATCAAATATTTGAAATATTTAAAAATGAAGAGCATGAGAAGTCTGTGAAGTCTTTCGAGTTTGTTGATGGTGAAACTTCCGAAGAAAGACTTGAGAGGCAAAATGAAAAGTTAGTGACAATACTTCAAAAACACCTAACCAATATGAATAGCTTTCGCCATTGCGAGAAAAAACTAAAAGAAGAAACCGAGAAGCTTTTAAGTAAACTGTAAGGATAATTATGAGTGATAAATATTTGTGGGATAAAGAAGATTTAAAAAATTTCAAGGAATACTACAAAGACAATTATGAAGATCATGTTAATGCGTATTATGATTTATCTAAGAAGCACTCAATTAGAAATATTGCAAGAACTTGTTCTAGATGGGTTGCTCAAAAAAAAGATGATTACTACTCCCAAAATATAGACCAACTCAAAGAAGAAAACATGAAACTCAAACGAGTAATTTTTGAAACTATGTATGATTTATTCTTCTCAGAGCAGAACAAGGGGCTTGTTATAGACACTCTCTGGAGTCGAGCATCTATTTGTTGCACTGTTTTTGATAATCTCTCCAGTGTTGTAGAGTTTAAGGATTTAGACAGTGGGGATATGGATAAGATTGAAGAGTCTCTAAGTAATCACTTGGGATTCAATAATACACATTCAACTGAGGGAAATAATAATGAATAGCTTTGACAAGGGTTACATTTTTAGATCAGTCTCTTTGTTGAGAGAAGCGCATGATTCCAGTAGCGATAACTACACCCAGCACACTCCTAACCCAAGGCTTGATCTTGTTAGACTTGAAACCGCATTGGAGTGGAAAGATGCCGTTATAAGAATGAGGAAGCAAAACGATACTATGCTTGAATTTTTAGAGCAGTTTGAAGATGTAACTCTTTTATATCAAGAATCAAATGAGTATGACGAACCAAACGCTGTCATGGAGCTTGGAAATCATATACATAAATTTTTAAACAGTATCAGCAAAACCGAGAAGGATAAGCATGTACATAACATCAATTAGCGAAGAAAACTTTAGTGGCGAAGACTACACAACGAAATCAGATGCGATTCTGAATGGCGCAGAAGAATGGAACTTAGGTGAAGGTGATTGTTTTTATATCGGGAAAAAAATGGCTTACACTCCCCCAACTCAATCAGCTAGAGATTTCTTATATGACATGATTGAAAGGGATATTGATAGGCTTGGAGATTGGTCAGAATATTGGGAAACAACACTTCTTAAGAAACAAGCACTTCATGAGAAAATAGAGAAAAAGCTAAATGAGATAACGGACTTAATTATGGAAGACCATAAGCCTGACTTTTGGCTTGTTGAAGACGTTGAAAAGATATTCGTAAACAATACCAACACAGCTGAGACAAAGGAACAAAATGCAGTTAACAGATAGTTTTGGCGCTGACTTGGCAAATATTGCAATGGGGTTAAAGGGAACTAATTCACCTATCACGAAAGATAGGATCGCAAAGCCTTTTTGGGAAAAAGCAAAACAACTAGAAAAAGAAAATGAGAAGATTCGAGAATGTGTTGAGTTAGCTCTCTGTAGCATGAATTGTAATTTCCCTGATGGTTGGGAAAAGTATGGTTTTGATGACTTTCCTAGTGAGGCAGAAGTTTTATGCAGGATTAAAGAGTTAATTGGTTCTCATTCAACCAACAATAAAACAGGAGAAAGAAATGAAAATTAAGATTTATGAATTTGAAACTGATTGGGTTGCAGCAAAATCCAAAAAAGAAGCTATAGAGTTTTATTCAGATGAAATAGACTCCACGGGAGATGAGGTCGACTGTAAAGAACTTAGTGAAAGCGAAATGGATCGACTTGTATATATCGATGACATTGACGATCCAGACAACTCCCCCAAAAGAAGTTTTCGAGAGCAACTGACAATTGAGATTAATAATGGTGAAGAGTTTCCTGAGCTATTCGCTAGTAGTGAGTATTAACAGTACCAGCAAAACCAATAGCGAGGAAAAACAATGAGTAATTATGCAAAGGGAACTTCTGTTGGAATAGACAGAAGTATGAATCAGATTAGAGTTCTTCTTCAAAAAGAGGGTGCCGATGGCGTCGCTATTGCAGAGGCCAAAGGCGTTGCAATGGTTCAATTTATATTTGAAGAGAGGGGTTACAAATTTCATATTCATTACCCTAGTGACCGCGACGATAAAATTAAATTCACAAATACCGGAAAGACTAGAACTGCCACTCAAATTAATGATGAGATCGAGAAAGAGAAACGTCGTCTTTGGCGCTCTATGTGTCTTTATATCAAAGCGACAATTGAGGCTCACACAAATGGCTTGGTAGATCTTAAAAGGTCAATGATGGGTAACCTCATGCTCCCTAATGGCGACACGATGTATGGAAGACTTGAAAGAGATATTGACAATATAAGAGTCAATCCAAAATTACTCTTAGAATAAACAACAACTTAACGCAGGACTAAGAAAAGAGAACTTGAATTTATGACCCAAACGGCCGTATTTAGGAAGACTAATTTATTTTCTACAAATAAAGGTTTCTTCTTGAGCGCAAAAATATATTCAGATGTTAAAGGAAATAAGTGCTCCTGTGGAGGCTCCTTTACAGGCAAAGAAACTATCAAGTCGAAAGAGGTTCCTTGTTGTGATATTTGCGGTGCTAACCCAAACAAATTCAGAATAATGGCCAAAATAATTGATATCAACGGGAACCCCAAGAGAATTACCATAAGGCATTGCCAAATGGGCGACAGGTTAAAAGATGTTTTTGATTGCCTTAGCCTACTCCGAAGAATTAAAGATGAAATAAAGGAAGGCGTTTTTGACGTCAGAAATTATGAGTCTAAAGATTTCCAAGAGAGCCTCATTTATTCCAATTTTTACAACAAATATATAGACCTTCAAAAAAGAAGAGAAGAGTCTGGAGAAATAACAAGTGCCACTTTAATAGATAAAATCTCTTTAAATAAAAATCACCTGATGCCATTCTTTAAAAACATCAGAATAAGCTCAATTACTTCAATTAGAATTAATGAGTTTAGAGATCAGTACGTTGGATACAGTCGAAAGCGAGACAAGGCTCTTGGTGAGCTAAGGGTTATTCTGAGGTACGCGAAAAGGATTGGATCAATAAGAGAAATTCCTGAATTTGACAAAATTTCACCCTCTAGGGAGCGTCAAAGTGTTTTGGATATAGAGACTTGTGAAAAAATAATTGATGAAATTAACAATCCTTACTACAAAAAAGTTATTCGATTTTTAAGAATCTACCCCATACGGCCGGGAGAACTAAGAACACTGAAATATCGTGACTTAGACCTAATAAAGAGAACTCTCACGATTTCAAGCCACATGTCTGCTGATAAGGAGATCGAAGGTAGGAAGTCGTCAAAGAAAGGTGAAAAACTATCCACACTCACCCTTCCCTTGACCGAAGATGCGCTAGATATAATTAATACTCTACCAATCCCAATAAATAAAAATTCTTATTTATTCAGTGGTCGAGGTGGAAAAAGGCTTGGAGATAGAACTCTAAATAAATACTGGAATGAAGCACAAGAAAGACTTGGCCTAGAGAGACACGACCTCTATGAATTGAAACATGCGAGACTCTTCGAGATCGCTGAGATGACAGATGGCGATTTACTTAAAGTTAGAGACAGCGCTGGACACTCAAACATAAAAACTTCAATGAAATACCTAAAACAAGGCTCGGATCTCAAAGCCGTTTTTAACCTATAGAGCTCCAAAATCTGTGCGCCTTTTGTGCGCCGACTATTGGTGTCAACAAAAACAGAAAAACAAAAAGCTTGAAAGTCCCTCTACCAAAGCACTTTCATTGTGGAAAACTTTTAAATCTTACTGCCTCAATGGATTCATATCCCGAAGGTCGGCAGTTCAAATCTGCCTCTCACTACCATTTTTTCAAGAATGCAATTACTCATAAGCAATAAACACTTCATTTTTCTAAGTAGATCAGAGACAAAATAAAAAAACCAAACTTTCAAAAACAATTTCGTTTTTTGTCGGATTCAGTGGTCAAAATACTATTACACACCCAAATCCGCGAGAATCTTTTCCACTGCTCTGACAATATTTTTTTCATTCGGCTCATTTTGAGTTCGCTGGTCCATAGAGGTCGCATAGTTGCGCCTTTTTTTTTGCTCTAGCTCTTTTTTTTCAATTCGGCTCATTTTAAATCGCTATCTTTTTTTCCAACATCAAAATTTTCCGCGAGTAAACTCAAAACTCTCTTCAAAAAGCTCCCAGGTACTTTTTCATCTACTTATTTTGTCGCCAAAACAGCCATTCCCAAACCTTTATTCAAAAGTTGTCCCCTACTTCATTTCCATTCTCTATTTTCCTCCGATAAAAACACAACCTTTCTTCTCGAGCGTATGTTTTAACTACTCAAAGACGTACTCAAGGCGCACGTCTGCCTTGGTGGCAGTAGTTCAAGCTGGTTTACAATATTCATTTTTCAAAGAACACGCGCTCAGGTTTGTAAACTAAACTTAAACAATAAATTTTTCATAATCCTGTTAAGCACCACCTCCTGTTTAAAGTAAATTCTTAACTTTAGTTTCCGAGCACTTCGGATCAACTGCCCCGCAATATTTATGACATGACTTCTAACACTCTTTGAAAAATATCCAAGCTGTTTTACACGAATCCTTTCTCCACTTTTTCTATCTCGAACTGTTCGCCACTTCTCTTCCATGCAAAAAGAAATTACTCTCGTTAAATTATGTGCAAACGTTCCTACTAATCCAAAAATTTTATTCGCTCTCAAACGACGACAAGGAAAGTTTAAAAAATCAAAGCCGTACTTTTGCTCTCGAATATAGCTCTCTGCTGTTGCTCTATCTTTATAAAACTCAAAAACTTCTTCATTGTTCATCTCTGAAAAACCAATGTTTGTTATGATAGAATAATGTCTATAGTCGTGTTCTTCAGGATTGTAATTCTTAAAGAGGTCTCGAGCCTCATTGATATCATCTACGCTCTTTCGGGCTCTAATAAAAACGACTCGCATCTCCCCTAAGCTTTTAATTGGGTAATGAGACATCGCTATTTCACACTCTTTTGACTTGAAAAACTCAAGTTCTGTCTTCTCCCAATTCAACATATTTCGATTCTTCTTTCTAACATATCGACTTATATTATCCCTAAGAACTATTGCAAACTTTGCTCCTTTGGCTTGAAGAGCTTTATAAACTTCTTGCTTTCCATATGCGGAGTCTGCTCTAAACCATCTTTCTAAATGACTTGGACAATTCTTAAAAATTTCATGCACCCAGCGCTCAGCATCTTTACCCGAATGAGTATTTCCAGGACGAAGATCGAACAAATAACTAAATCCAAATTGATCATAAGCATTTTGAGAATCAAGGCACCACATATTTTTATAGTTCCACGCCATCCCTTCCATATTTTTTCCGTAATGTTCATGAGGCGTAGAATCCATTGAAAGAATAAACTTTATATCATCTGGAAACATCAAAGCTCTAAGCTCAAAAGTTAGCTCAACTAAAAATTCCTGTAATTTTTCAGCATGTCTATTTCCAAATGACTTTAAAAAATCACCTTGAGTCCTAGCTGCAACCTTCCCAGTAAGTTCTGCAAACAATGGATCTTTATTTGAATTATCAATATCAGAAAGACAATCATTTCCAACAACAAACGAATAAAGTAGAGATTTAAACTTATCTAATTGAGTTGGACCTATGTTTTTCTTTTTGCGGGGCATCTTAGATTTGAGTCTTTTATCTAGTTTTAGTTGCTTCCAGAGCTCTTCAAATAAAAATAGACCAGAATGAGAAGAGAATGTTTGAGAAGTTGATTCAATTTTGATAGTTTTGTACATGGCAGTTCTTTTGCTAAAAAGCTTTTTTGGTTTGTTTTTTTTTGTTTGGCGATAAAAAGATATCAAAACAAAAAAGCTTTTTCTTTATGCAGGGCCGTAAAAAAAACACTTTTTTTTCAATTTTTGGGTGAATTTATCAAAATGATGAAAAGCCTTATTACGACTACTTGGAACGCACGATATTAGGTATCATCGTGCGCGGTTACGTTACACAGATCAAATTGATGAACCTGTGATGATGGAAACAAATGGTGTCACCTACTACCTTCATGCTGATCAACTTGGAAGTATAGTTGCCATTACTAAAAAAGACGGGACACTCATTGAGCAATACGCTTACTCAGCATTCGGAGAAATGAGAATTTTTGATGGCACAGGTACTGAAATCCAAGAGTCTCAAGTAGGTAATATCTTTGGATTCACTGGTCGTGAGTTTGATTCAGAGTCACATCTGTATTATTATAGGGCTAGGTATTATGATGCTAAGTTAGGAAGGTTTATTTCTGAGGATCCTACTGGATTTGATGGAAAAGACTTAAATGTCTACAGATATGTAAAAAACAGACCATTAACTTACACAGATCCCTCTGGAAATTTTGGCATTTCAGATGTTATAGATGCTATAAAACAGTACGCATACTGCCAAATTAATCCTAGTAAATGCGCAGAAAATGACCCAGATGATGCCGACGATGTTACTTTTGACGACGAGGATGATGACTCAAGTGTTGACAACATAATTAGAAGCTGTCCATTGATAAGGTGAGATGAATGAACAAATTTAAGCTCTTTTTTTATAATCAAAACAACTTTTTTTCGAAAAAGTTGCTTATAATGTGTGCTGTATTATTAGCAGCACACGTCTACACTGTGCTATATATTTTACCGACCACGTTTTATAAATCTTCAGACCCCAGAGTACTACTAATTATCACCGGCATACTAGGTACTATTATTCTAGGGCTTATTGTATACGGAAGCATTGTTTCAAAAAAGAATATATTTCTTGTCAATTTTAAATTAATTCTAATAAATTCAACTAGAGTTATCACCATCACTTACATAGTGGCAATTGCTTTTATCCCGCTAGAATACATACTCTGGAATCATCTTAACTATAATCTTGCTAAAACATCTCACATTTCAACATTTCAAAAAATAATAGTTTATTGCTACTTTATCACTCTACTTATCAATCAGATTGTTTGTAATAAAAATTTGATATTTGATGACAGAAGCCTCGAAGACCTAAAAAAGTAGTACTCAGCCTTCGGAGAAATGAGAATTTATGATGGCAGTGGCGTTCAAATTGAAGAGTCTCAAGTAGGTAATATCTTTGGATTTACAGCTCGAGAGTTTGATTCAGAGTCACATCTGTATTACTATAGAGCTAGGTATTATGATTCGAAGTTAGGTAGGTTCATTTCTGAGGATCCTATTGGATTCGGCGGTGGCGACTCCAACTTTTATAGATACGTGCAAAACAGAGCGATAGTAGCAAAAGATCCATCTGGGAGTATCCCATTACTCCCAATCGTTGCAGACTTAATAGTAACTGCAGTTGAGATCTTTAATGGCGCTTTTGTTATTTGCCTTGCGTACGAAGGATGTCTTGAGGACGTTTCTAACATTACCAAACCGAAACCTGAACCTAAACCTAAACCTAAACCAAAGATACCAACGGTACCAAAATGTGATCCTACTAGGCAAAGTTGTGAGACACAACCTAAAAAAGATCCAGAACCCAAAAGAAGTTGTGACAATCGTTGAGCTGTACTTTTATTTAAAGAGGCACTATGAAAGATGAATTAAAAAAAATTCGATTCTACTATAACTTAAAGAGAAGTTTCAGCCCATATAAATGGGCTGGGGTCCTATCACTAATTGTTTTAATTAAAATTTATAAAACCTATTATCTTATTGACTGGAAAGTCTTACTCCCTGTAGTTGTTATAGTTCTGTCAATTTTTCATTTCTTTGTATTGTACAAAGTAAGAACATTAAAATGTCCAATTTGTCGGAATCGGTTTATTCCTCCATTTATTTTGAAGGATGATTTTAAGTGCATGAGTTGTGGGGAGAAATTTGAGGACCTATAACAAGAGATAAATAAGATTTTAATTATCTAAAAGTTTATATACGATAGACTTTTTCAATACTCTGCACAGGATCAGTTTGACACAGATAAATTAAAGAGACACAAGTTAGTAATATCCTTGGATTTTCTGGTCGTGAGTTTGATTCAGAATCACATCTGTATTATTATAGAGCTAGATATTACGACCCTGGGATAGGCCGGTTCCTCTCTGCTGATCCGATTGGGTTTGCAGGTGGGGATACTAATCTTTACAGGTATGTTGAAAATAATCCACAAAGTTTTAAAGATCCTCAAGGTTTAAATGCTGGAAAAGTCGGGATTGTTGCTGTTGAGGTTATCGTAGAAGGAACAACAAATTTTGGAACATTTGAAGTTATTGGTTCAGTTACTGGTGGAGCAATTGGTGGTATAATGTCAGGAGGAAACCCAGCTGGAGTATTTGCTGGGGGTATAATTGGAGGCAACCTGTTAGGTATTCTTGACCCAAATACAAATGGAGCAGATGCTGACAAGCCGCCTCATCCATTTGGAGAACCTAACTTTACTCCTTTAGACCCTGGTGGATTCATACCTAATAAAGTCGTTAACCCAACAAACTCATGTTCTCCACGTTAAAAAGGAAGTTTTATGTATTTAACTGTTGGAATTGTTTTCATTGCTATTTCAATCTTCTATTTTAATTATTTTAAAAAAAATCCTGAAAGGACTCCTTATGGTGGCAAAGGAATGGGGATACTTATGATTGTAGGTATCGGACTTATTATTAAACAGTTTTACACAATGGAATAGATAAAAAACTTGAAATTTTCTTGCACCTTGATTTCAGTATGATCTTGACTTTAGTTCGGTCATAATACAGCGTACTCCCTTGGGTTTACCTTGATTAAGAAATTGCTTTGGCCCCCAATTCAGTAGACACTTTAATTAGCACTCCGGTACTGGAGTGGACTCATCATCTTTAATGCTGAATGTGGTGCTATTTCATTATAATCCGCAAACCACTCTGGCAACATTTTTAAAACTGTTTCAGCATCCTTACAGTCTGCGAGATAAGCATAATCTCTTTTGATAGTGTGAACGAAAGATTCTGCCATTCCATTTGAAGAAGGGCTATATGGAGCTGTATAACATGTCAGAAGCCCTAAGTCTCTGGCCGCATTACGTGTGATGTTTGCTCGATAAATTGTTCCTCTATCTGTTAGCCATTGAATTTTATGTGGCGTCTCAACATCCTTAAATCTATTTAAGACTGACTCGCTCATCAAATCTCGAATATCTGTTGCTTGAAGTGGTCGATCTTTGGCCACAAAACTTATTGCTTCCCTGTCCTTACAATCTAAGCTGAAAGCAACGTAAACTTTTTCTCCGTTAAAGCACTGAAGCTCAAATCCATCAGAGCACCAACGAGTATTTGAATGAAGAGTCATTACCTTTCCAGTTCCAGGATGCTTTTTTCTTGATGGATATTTTTTAAACAATAAATCGTTCATATCCATAACCCTATATATTCTTTTGCGATTAACAATCGCTTTGTTATGAAGAACTCTTTCTCTATTAAGCATCGCTGTAATCCTCTTATATCCGTACGTTGGGCGTTTCTCTTTTAACTCCTTTATGGATTCTAATATTTCAGCATCATCTTTTTTCCTATATCTTTTCATTTCTAAGCCTTTTGATTTTTTATAAAAAGCTGCCCTTGATACTTTTAAATATCTACAGACGAGACTTACCTTGAATCGTTTTAACTTAACGATTTCTTTGGCAGCTTCTACTTTTCTTTTTTGGGATTTTTTTTAAAGATCTCTACCGCTTCATTCAGAATTTCTTTTTCTAAAGAAAGGTCCCCGACAATCTTTTTGAGTCTTCGGATTTCTTCTTTTTGCTTTTCATTTTCTGAAATTAGCTCTGATTGAGAATGATTCATCTTTGGATTTTTGTCTGACATCTGTCTTTTCCATTGAGCTAGAGTTACTGGGTGTATGCCATGTTTTGTGGCAATACTGATCATTGAATTCTTTTGATCAAAGTACTCTGCTAAGATAGCACATTTTTGTTCTTTGCTAAAATGCTTACGTTTTTTCGGTGACTTAGTAGTCGTCATAACTTCCCCTTATTGGTTGGAAAAGTGTCTACTTGAAAAGGGGGTTACAAACAGAATTTTAATGCTGGTAGAGAAAGAAGTCATTTTTAGAAATTTAGTAAGTATAAGAAGTAAAATTTACTCTACATTTTTTATGCTGTTATTCATCTTTGAGATCTACTTAATAGATGGAAGAGACGATATAAATCCATTCGTCATGATATTTATTGGATCTATAACAATATATCTAATCTATTTACCTTGGACTAAGCTAAAGGAAATTACAGTTTCTCAAAGTACGCTAACTCAAAAAGAAAGAATTGGTCTTGGATTACGTTTAAAAGAATTTAAAGTTAATATAGCAGAAATAAATAATATAAGTTTAAAAAATGGAATTGTTAAGATCAAATCTGATGGAAAGGTTTCAAAAATAGATCTCAATTCTTTAATGCTATTATCTGAAGTGGATGGAGCAATATCAAAAACCATAAACAAGAAACTTACACCAGAAGAAGCTTATGAGATCATTTTTGAAAAATATTAAATTTACTACTGAAAGTATTGTTTTTGTGAAACTTACTAACTATGACACGAACATATTTATATCTAGCAATAATATTTTTTTAAGTAAATGACCTCCTAAACTTCATGACGAGGGTCAAATTTTTAAATCATGTGTTACGGGTGTGTTACGGCCATACAAATTGATACGAAAAATACCGAAATAAAGCGAAGTCAAAAAGAAGCTAGACTATTGTTATTATTAAGTTTCTCTAGTCATTTAAAGTGTTTAGCAAATACACCTCACAGGTTTCATATCCCGAAGGTCGGCAGTTCAAATCTGCCTCTCACTACCATTTTTTTACAAACTAACCTATTTTCAACTAAAAATAAAAGCTCAAGAGACAAATTAAAAAATGCCCCTCAAGCTTAGTTTGAAATCAAATTCACACACTCAAAGCATTAATCTCTTTATGGACAATATTTAAATAAGTATCTTTATGCACATAGTAAGCCATGCGATTCAGTTTTAAATAATTCACAGGTCCTGCAAGATTCACATTGTTTTCATGTCTTCTTTTTTTAAAGGATTTAAAGGCCATTGTTTCTTTATCTTTTGCCTTTAAGTACTTTGCAACAAGACTGCCCATATCGTGACGACCTTGCCAGCCGATTCCGATGGCCTCGACCATTCCAAGGATCATGAGGGAATCATCTTCTGGGTGAAAAATATTTAAATAAAGTTCAGGGACATATCCTTCCCAGTTTAAATACTTCTTATCAACAAAAGGAAAATGCACCTTATAGCCCGTGGCATTGACAATAAGATCGTACTCACCTTTTGAACCATCTTTGAAATGCACGAATTTACCCTCTAATTTTTCAATATTTGAGCGAACCTTTATATCACCATGACCGATATGATGGAGCACAAGACTATTCACAATCGGATGACTTTCAAAAAGATCGTGATCAGGAGTTGGAAAACCAAATTGTTGAGGTTTACCAGTAAGCATCTTCACGAAAACTTTATTGATACTTTTTTTAATTCTATGGGGAAGAAAAGATTGCTTTTGTCCCAAAGTGTCTGCGGGCCTTCCAAATATAAATTTTGGAACAAAGTGATAACCGCGTCTTACAGAGAGGTCAGATTTCTTAGCGTGATGAACGGCATCGACGACTATATCACAGCCACTATTACCAGCTCCCACGATGAGAACCTTTTTATCTCTAAAAATTGAAGGGTCTTTATAGTTTGCAGAATGAATAACTTCCCCATCAAACTGACCTGGGTAGTTTACAATATTGGGTTCAGAAAGTGTTCCCACACAGATGATAACTCCTTTAAAAAGAGCTTCTTCCCCATCACTGGTTTTTACCTGCCAAAGACCATCCACCTTGTCCATCTTTTCAACGGAAACACCGAAGCGGTAGAATTTTTCCAGATCAAATTTTTTCGCATAGGATTCAAAGTATCGTAAGACATCACTGTGATGAGGATAGTCTGCCACGTCATCATCCATTGGAAATTCTTTAAACTCAGTCATTCGCTTTGAGGAAATAAGGTGAGCAGAATTATACATTGTGCTTCTTGGACTTTTAATATTCCATAATCCACCTACGCCGTCGGCTAAATCCAACCCTTCAAAATCAATATTTTCTTTTTGAAGATTTCGAGCGGCTGCTAGTCCAGCAGGCCCCGCTCCAATAACTAAGTACTTCTTTGATTTATCTATCATATTCACCTCTTGGTTAGATTTCATTGTATGTTTGTATCAGTGATTTTTTTAAGCGTTCAAAAAGAATATCAGCTTCATTTTTAGTAAGCGTTAAAGGAGGAGAGAAAAGCATATGATCGCCCATAGAGAGATCAACTGTTCCTCTTCCAGCATAGGTCACGAGTCCATTTTTTAAACAAGTGGCTTCAAGCTTTTTGGCAAAATTTAGTTGAGGGTCAAAACACTCTTTGGTCTTTTGATCTTTGACAAATTCTAATCCTAAAAATAATCCTCGACCTCTTACATCTCCTACGCAGGGAATCTCTCTAAGGGTGTCAAACTTGCCCTTGAGATACTCGCCAATATGAGAGGTATTTTCGACTAAATTATGTTCCATTAAATAATTTAAAACGGCTTGTCCAGTTGCTGCAGCAATGGGTGTGCAACTATAAGTTTGACCACTAAAGAAGGGTTGATTACTCTGTCTTATAGTCTCCACGACTCTATCGTGAGCAATGACAGCTCCCACAGGCATATAGCCAGATGTTATTCCTTTAGCACAGGCCAAGATATCCGGCTCATAGTCAAAATGTTGGCTTCCAAAGTTTTTACCGGTTCTTCCAAAGCCCGTCATAACCTCATCTGCAACCATTAAAACATCGTATTTATCACAAATCTTTCTAAGTTTTTTAAAGTAGTTTGCTGTAGGCTCCACTGCTCCCAGAGCGGCTCCAACAATCGGCTCTGCAATAAAACAAATCACATCATCTTTGTGTTCTAAAACCAGCTGCTCAAATTGATTCACTAAATGGTCCTCATACTCAACTTCAGAAAGCTCAGAATCTGCTCGGTAGTAAAAACAGGGATCAACATGCAGATGATTTGTCATTAAGTCAGTGTAGTAGTCACGGCGAACTTTCATTCCACCAATATCAAGCGCTAAAAGGGAGTTTCCGTGATAACTTCCCCATCTTCCAATAACCTTTGTTCGCTGTTGTCCTTTAGAGCGGTGATATTGAAAAGCCAATTTAATAGCATTTTCCACAGCTTCTGTTCCCCCACTAATGGTCCAGGCTTTATTAAATCCTTCAGGTGCAAAAGAGCATAATTGTTCAAGGTAATGTTCTAAAGTCTCATTATAAAAAAGATGGGTGGGATAGACACAAAGTTTTTTTGCTTGTTTAGCGATTGCCTCAGCAATCTGTTCAACTCCGTGACCGATTGAAGAAACGGCAGCAGTGCATCCAGAGGCATCAATATAGTCTCGTCCTTCTCTATCGTATAAATAAATTCCCTTCCCACTTTCTATAAGAGGATACTGTTTATCGTATGAGGCAAGAATAAGCTGTGAGTTGATAACATGATTCATTATAATTCCTTTAAGATAAATTTTTAGCTTCTAGATAACTCAAAAATGAATCCTTTGAGGATTTTTTTGGGATGTATCCAAGTTCTTCTTTAAGAGCGGTATTTATAAGCACGGGTCTGTAGCGAAGAAAATCAATTTGCTCTGGTCCATACTGAGTGAGTTTGAAAAATTTAAGCGCAGAAATGGCACCGAACATTAAAGAGTAAGGTAGTTGCACGTAAGGTTTTTTCATCGTCCTTGCAATTTCTTTTAAAGAGACAACTCCATCTCCTGCGATATTAAAAATGCCCTCTCTCTTTTCTAAAACAGATTTAATAATAATCGAGATAAAATCTTCATCCCAAATAAAAACGAAGGGAATCGCAGAGCCTTTGATTCCCCAAACGATGGGCTTGTGAAACATATCTGTGATCTGGTTGTCGACAGTCTTTCCAAGGATGGTACCAGGCCGTAAAATAATTTGTTTAAGTTCGGGATGGGACTCTTTAAAAGCCGCAAGCTTTTCTTCAATGATTCTTTTATGATCAGAGTATGCGAACTCAGGGTTACCTCTGAGTTTATCCCCTTCGGCCAGCCACTGAGGGTTATCATGGTAGTAGCCATAACTTGCACCAGAGCTGATAATAACGATATGATTAACACTCGCCTTTATACAGCTATCGATAATATTTTCAGTTCCTAGGACGTCTACGGAGTAGAGAAACTCTCGAGTCATTCCCTTTTTAGGGGAAACAATAGTGGCCAGGTGAATAACGCTATCAAAGTTATACTTTTGCATTATTTCACTTAGGTCTTCTCGAATATCCTTTTGATAGTAAATATAACCCTTTTGAGTTTCCACACTTTGCGCTTTCACAATATCAATACCAACGACATGCCTAAACTGATCATTTGCGGCGAGTTCTTTTACTAACTGAGTTCCCACAAATCCCGCAGCACCTGTAATTAAAACATCTTTCTTATCCATTTTTACTCCATAAGTTATTTCTTTTTAAAAAGTACGCTAATGATCCGCCGGAGATGACATGCCATATTCCCCACCAAGCTGCGACGACGGCCATTCCCCCCAAACCATTAAAAAAATTAAAGACTAAAATTAAAGCGAACCCAGCATTTTGAACTCCTACTTCAAAACCTATGGCCTTGGAATCTCTAACAGAAAGTCCTAAGTTCAAGGCAATCAAAATCGCAAGACCCAAAGCTCCTACATTTGTCCAAAACACAGGCCAAAAAACTTTCCCAATAAACAAAAAGAAGTACTGAGAGTTATTGAGAAATCCAACAAAAGCGAAAATAAAAAACGCGAGAAAGGAGATGAAATTAAATTTTGGTATCACCTTTTGCGTGAGAGCTGGAAATTTCATTTTAGTCAAAAGTCCAAGAATAAGAGGAATGATGAGAATGGTGACCACAGTCACAAAGGTACTCAAAGGATCTAGAGAGATACTTTTAAGAAGGGCCGAAGTGTGGGGGTTAAGTCCCCCCCAAAAGCTTAAATTAAGGGGGGTCATAATGACAGATAACATGGTTGAGACACCTGACATGGAAACGGACAAAGCCACATTTCCTCCAGAGATACTCGTGAACAGATTGGATAGATTTCCACCAGGACTAGTCGAGACTAAAAGTAACCCAAGTCCAATACTTGGGGCTAGACTAAAGATATTAATCACTGCAAACGCCAAAGCTGGTAGCAAAAGAAACTGACATAAAAGTCCTATGATAAAAGGCTTTGGTGCGCGAAAGACATGCTTTAAGTCTCTGGTTTCAAAGTTTAGTGCAATTCCAAACATCACAACCCCCAAAACAATATTGAGTAATTGTAGGGATCTTGCATCGAAATTTAATGTTATCTGGTCTATTCCCAAAGCTCTAAGTTCCTTTATTTAATGAGTTCTAAAACCCAATATCTTTGAAGACATAAACCTTCGGTATAAAAATCGTGGTGAATGTCTTAGGATTAAACTCACCGCAACCATGGGTGAAGGAAAGACCTTTAAGACTTTCTTTTTGTCGGCAGCTTCCACGATAATTTTCGCGGCTTCACTTTGTTCCATAAGAAATGGCATTTTATGACTATTCATCTGTGTCAGTGGCGTTTTAACAAAACCTGGGGCCACGGTAGTAATATTTATGCCAAACTTTTTAAGATCAAGTGCCAGAGTCTCTGACATGGTGAGAATAAAACTTTTACTGGCCCCATAGCCCGCCATCCCCGGTAAACCACAAAAAGCTGAAACACTGGCTATGGTAATAATATGTCCATGACCTTGTTCTTTCATAATATCGACGGTGGGCTCAATGGTATTGATAACCCCTATGATATTGACGTCGACAACCTGTCGCACTCTATCCCAATTAGGAATAGAGAGTTTTTCATGGTTAATTCCCGCATTGGCAAAAACGATATCAACGGTTTTAAAATCTTTTTTAAACTCAGTGATCGCTTTTTTCACGGCGTCTTTATCCGTTACATCTGCTTGGTAATAGGAGAAGTCCGTCTCTATTGAGATGCTCTGAGGAGCCTCAAAAGAGCAGATTCCAACCTTATATCCCCTTGCTTGATAAAGTTTAGCAACCTCGAAGCCGATGCCAGTCAAGCCTCCAGTAATAAACACATTTTTACTCATTATTTACCTCAAGGTAGAGATTGCCTTTTGACAGGCTAAATTTCATTAACATAAGATAATGTATGGAAAAGCTTTATAGATTTTTTGACAGTTTGACGCCTATTCCCATGCACGAATGGAAGAGGATTGAATCAAAATTCAATAAGTTCTCTTTTAAAAAGGGAGAGGTCATTCAAAAGACAGGCACTATCCCTACCCACTTTTATATCATTGAAAAAGGCATCGCCAAGGCAAGCTATATTGGAGCCGATGGTCGGGAGTTTATCAAAACGTTTTTTTCAGAAAATGATATCGCCTCCACTTATGTTGAGGTTTTAAAAAAAATTCCTTCACGTGTGGAAATTAGAGCTTTAGAAGATATTAACGGCTATTCTTTCCCCTTTCTAAGAGTGAGTGAGCTCTACTTAGAACATCCTTGTTGGAATGCTATTGGAAGGATTATTGTAGAGAAGTTTTTCATCGCCAAAGAGCAAAGAGAATATGAATTTTTAATGTTGGATGCCAAAGAAAGATATGAGAGCTTTCAAAAGACTTTAGGCCATATCGAAAGTCGCATACCTGACAATCAAATCGCTCTGTATCTGGGGATTTCTCCCGTCAGTCTTTCCCGAGTCAAAAACAAACTAAAAACTAATGAATAAAGTCTTTATCGTCAGTCACTCTCAAAGAGGGTAAATCACTTCCAGAGACGACAATCAAAGAAGGATCAATCCTTATACCTGCTCCGGCAAAAAATCCAGAAACAGAAAAGGCTTGAAGCTGAATATTATCACCATCAACATTTTGCAGGGCAAAGAGCTCTTGATAAATCTGATCTCTTTGTTCAAAGCAGCCTTCGGTTTCTTGTAAAAGAGAATCCCCGGCAGCGAAAAGTTTTATATTGGCCCCACATCTTCCGACAATTGGTTTACTCACATAGCCTTTTTCCTTGAGATCATTGGTTAGTGAAAAATGAGACTCTAGAAGAAATGGATGATCAGGATAAAGCATCCACAGCACAGGCAAGATGGCCTTATTACTTGGAATCAGAGTCCAAAAAGGTTCGTAAACGAGAACTTCTGGTCCTAAAAGAGCATCCACAAGTCTTGGTTTACTGTGTTTATTTGAATTAGAGGTCAGAGTTTTAAGGTCTGAGTTTTCTTCGAGCTCCTCACGAATCTGATCAAGGGCCGTCTCCCAAGCCCAAGTTTTCCAAACCCACTTGATTTCAACTCCGTCGCGGTCGACGACTTGATTATTGTCCCCCCACTGAAGCTCTTCAACACCTTTTATAATTTTGCACTGGATACCGGCTTCTTCAATAGCGGTTTGCATAAACTTTGCATGGTAATTTTCTTCCAAATCATGATCGACCATAATATGTAAAACACCTTTTACATCACTGTCTTTCCAAGCTTCAATGAGTTTTGAGTGAAGTTTCTCTCCCGCACATAATCCTTCAGTACATCCAAAATGCTTTGACCATTTTTTTTGAATTTTACCCGTCTCCATATAACAAGATGCTGAGTCTGCATTGTACTCATAAACTTTTATGCCTTTTGGGGTCAACGCTAAATCAAAGCGCCCTGTGATCATCTCATTTCTTCGATGATTCCAAGAATCGTGAAGCTTAGCCCAAAGAGCTTTGGGAATACAAAATTTCTCCAACACTTCTTCGTGGGCCAAGACATAATCCGTCGCATGCATAAACATGGCGTGAAGTTCATTACAAGCGTGCTTAGTTTCCCTCATCGCCGTCTGAGACAGGCAAAAATATTGATAGGGATCACTTTTTCTATCTTTAATAGTTAGACCATAGCTTTCCACATAAGCTTCCTCATCGGGATTGGCAATATTTAGCCAAGGGATATCGGCTTGGCCCATGTTTTGAGCTTTTCGTTTTAATAATTGAAAGAGCTTGGCGTTTTGAGGCAGATGCTCTTTAGAAAAGGTAGAGTCATCCGTTTGAACCACCCAGCCTAAAAGGGAGGAATCCTGGTAAGAACATTCAATCCAATAGCCACCGGTTGAGTCGATCTTGGCCTTAAGTTTTCTAGAATAATTTTGACCTTGAGGCCAGATGCTATGACTTTCATTTTGTTCCACGATATGAATACAATCTGGAAAAACCTCAGAGACGATCGCCACATGTCCGGTCTCTTCAAACTCTCCCCCCTCATCCCAAATAAGAAGAGCTCCCGCCTCTGGATGTCTTTTCGATCCATTTTCAAAAGACCTCAAAGGAAGAACTTCCTTGGTGGTCGTGTGCCTGACGCTTTTTAAATGAAAAATATCATAGGCCATAGGGATATCGTTAAAAATATAACCTTTATTGATATAGAGCCAACGCCTTGCAAATTCCACACATTGCCATTTATAGCCCATAAAGATTCCATCGACATAACTTCTAAAGGTATGACGATCTGGTAATTCATCTTCATTTATTGTCGAGTAATCTGAGGAGTATATGCCAACATTTCCAGAAGCCACGCCAAGAAGTGTTCCAAATTTTTCTGATTTTTTATCCATTGCTGCTCTTGTCCTAAAGGGACGAATTGGAAAGTCATTGATAACCTGCCGTGTGTATAAATATAATTGAATTTTAAATTCTAGTCTACGACAAAAAGATTAGACTCCGAAGTCGACTTGCTATCAATAGCGATAACTGTCTGACCAGAGGAGCTAAAGGCCAGCCCTTCAGCTTTTTCAATATCTTCAGGAAGATCTTTAAGGTTTTTAATTTTAAAGTGATCATCGTTTGCAGCAAATTCAAAAATCTCACCGATGACATTACTCTTATCACTTATGAAAAACAGCTTACTACCATTAAAAGCTAACTCACTTATATCTTTAACTCTCTTCTTTTTAGAGGGTTCTATTTTCCAGTGTTTTTCAAGAGTATCTTCTTTATTAAACATCAGAAGCTGGACGGGCTTTTTTTCTTTGACCACAAGATATTTTTTATTCGGTAAAAATACGAGCCCTTCACCTTTTGAATTCTCATGTTTTTGCCACGTTTTATGAAATTCTTTAAAAGACTGAGTTTTTAATAGTACTGATTTTTCTATTTTTGATCGAAGTGCATTAAGGGTGATAAGAGTAGCTGAGTCTTCTTGCAAAAGACTTAGTCTTCCATCAGCGTGACAATAGATGGACTCCCACTGGCCTCCATACGTTTTTCCAGATATTTTCTTTAAGTCAATTTTTGAAAGGTTAAGCTTGGTTTTTCTTGAACTCCAATCCAGTGTGTAGATGATATCATCTGCATCACTAATAAGATGAAGGGTATCACCTTTAAAGCAAAGTCCTGAAATTTCCTTGATGGGTAGAGTGTATTTTTCTACTATTTTTAAAGTGTCGCTACAGCTAATACTGATAAGGGCAATGAGTATAAACTTAATCACAGGTTTTCGTCCTATTGATAACTATTAACATCGACGCTAATAATATCACAACTTTCATTAAGACGAAGTTTTACCTGGGGCTTCTCTGGATGAGGGCCACAAGGATAGTAAAAAGTAATCAAATAGGCATAAGTCACAGGAAGAACCTGAGGGGTTTCGAGTTCAATAATCTGCTCTATGCCACCGATGGCTTCACAATAGACTTCATCTTGGTCTGGGATAAAAAGATCCATCGCTCTATCAGCTATTACAGGCACTTCTTTTTCACAGTTTGAAAAACTATAGGTGCTTATGAGTAAAAGTGATAAAGCGATAAAACCTTTCATATTATGCCTCTTTAAGTGATTTCATATCGATAACAAATCGGTATTTAACATCAGAGTCTTTCACTCTTTCAAATGCCTTATTGATATCTTGGATTTTAATCATCTCAATTTCTGGGTGAACATTATTGTCAGCACAAAAATCTAACATTTGCTGAGTCTCTTTGATGCCCCCGATGAGGGAACCGGCAATACTTCTTCTTCGAAGAATAAGGTTCGCTCCATTGAGTGGATCCAGATCTTCGATAGCTCCGACCAGACACATAGTCTTATCGACTTTTAAAAGCTGCACGTATGGGTTCATATCGTGACCCACGGGAATGGTGTTAAGAATAAAATCAAAACTTCCCGCATGTTTTTTCATTTGCTCATCATCTTTAGAAATTAAAACCTCATCGGCTCCAAGCATTTTTGCATCTTCAGCTTTACTTGGACTTGTCGTGATCATGACAACTTTGGCCCCCATAGCATGAGCAAGCTTCACACCCATATGCCCTAGTCCACCTAGGCCTACAACTCCGACCTTGTCATCTTTTTTTACATTCCAATGATTGAGTGGAGAAAACGTGGTGATCCCAGCACATAAAAGAGGTGCTACTTTTTTAAAATCTAATTTATCTGAAACTTTTAAAACAAAGTTCTTATCGACGACTATTTTTTCAGAGTAACCACCAAAAGTGTGGCCTTCTAATTTTTTATCCTGTGATCCATAGGTTTGCGTTCCATCTGCACAGAACTGCTCGAGATCATTTTCGCAAGGATTACAGCTTTGACAGGAGTCGACCATACAACCAACTCCAACTTTATCTCCTTCTTTGTAGTTCTTCACACCGGATCCAACTTTAGTAACAAGACCCACGATCTCATGACCTGGAACAGCTGGTCTTGGAGCATCACCCCAGTCTCCTTGAACGTGGTGGATATCACTGTGGCAAACACCACAATAGTGAATATCGATTTCGACATCGTTTTCTCCGACATCTCTTCTTTCAATTTCAATTTGTTCTAAATCTTTCTCGTTGCCATGGCTGGCGTAAGCTTTAACTTTCATTACATTCTCCTCTATATTGCAATTACAAGTGTACTTTAACCTCACTTATAAGCTTTTAGGGGTTTAAATGAATTTGTTTAGTTAATTACACAACTGATTTAGTCAGAGCACCGAAGTTCATAAGTTGGACAAAAAGAAAGCGCGTAACATTAATAATTTGATCTTGCTGCTTTGGATCGACAATATTATCCAAGTCACTGATGAGCTCTTTCCAAAGCTCTTGAGGGCAATCTAATGAGAAGTATTCTCCTCCTTTAAACTCAACAACTTTTGGATTTTTTTGGACAAGCAGTCTATTTCCCATTCGAGAACCAATAAAGAGATAACGCATTGATAGGTTGAGGTTTTCATCATCTTTAAAAGAAAAATTCTTCAAGGTCGTAGCGCCACTAACCTTTTCGAGTTGACTTAATGAGTCTAGAAAGAAAGGATCACTCTTTTGATTCTCTAGGAGAAAATCTTTGAACATGCAACTAAAGCAACTCAAGGCATTCTCGACATCCTGCTTTAAGTTTTTAGAGTCAAAAAGAGCATTAAACGGATACTGTTGTTCGAGTTGATCATGAAGATCTTTTGTCTCCTCTCTTATTCTTTGTCTTAAACTCATAAAAGCCTTATTTTCGCTTCTTCAATAAGTTGATGAAGATCTACTGGTTTCACTAAATGATTATCAAATCCGGCTGATAAAGACCTTTGAACTTCATCCTTTGTTCCATAAGCCGATATGGCAACATAAGGTTTTTTACTATTTAATTCAATCTCTCTGGCCTTTGCAACAAACTCCAATCCATCCATATTTGGTAAACCAATATCTGAAAGAATGAGATCAAACTCTCTTTTAACAAGAAGTCTTAGCGCATCTTTTGCATTACTTAGCCACTCGACTTCAGCGCCATGTTTTTCGAGGTAGATCTTTATAAATCGAGCAGAGTCCAAAGTGTCTTCGACTAATAATATTTTTTTACCGACTAAAACAGAACCTTCTGCTGAAACTGGCTTTGATTCCGTGACATGAGGACGTGCCTTTAAACTCGACAGCGGTAGCTTCACTATGACTGAAGTTCCAGCGTTACTTCCTTCACTTTTTATTCGAACCCTTCCACCGTGAAGTTCCACAATATTTTTGACCAAAGAAAGACCAAGCCCCATGCCTTTATTAATCCTAGAACGACTACTATCCGTTTGATAAAATTGTTTGAAGACATTTTTCACTTCTTCAGGGGCGATACCAACACCAGAATCTTTAACTTCAATAGACACATCAGAGTCTTTTTTCTTTGCTTTGATAAAGACTTCTCCACCTTTAGGAGTAAACTTCAAAGCATTTTGAATTATATTTCTAAGTACCTGTTCGAAACGAGTTTCATCAACGGTGCAAATAAGCTCTTCACTTCCTAGGCTGAGAAAACATTCAATATCTTTGTTTTCAAAACTTGGTTGAAAGTACTTTGTTACTTTTTCAATATTTGCTCTAATGTCACTTGGATGGACGTCGAGAGTAATTTTACCCGAAGAGATCTTTGACACTTCCAAAAGGTCATTCACAAGCTTAAGCTGTTGTTTAGAGTTGCTTTTGATAACTCCAGCAAGCTCTTCAAGTCTCTCGTTGACCTTCAAATCCTCATCATAAAGTTGCATCCATCCTAAAATATTATTCAGAGGTGTTCTTAGCTCATGAGAGAGATTTGAGATAAAGCGATCTTTCTCACTGGCCTCTCTTTCCAAGTTTTTTATATTTGTTTCGACTAATCTTAGTTGTTCTAAAAGAACTTTACTTAAAAACCAAAGAAATTCAAAAGCTATTTTTCTATCTTGATCATCAAAAGGAAGAGAGCTATGGGTTTGAAGTCTGATGATTTCATCAAAAGAGCCTCTTGGAGTTAGTCTTGGCTGATCTCCATCGTATACAACTTCTTTGTCATCCTTTCCGGCCCACTTGATCTCCTCTCTTACCTCGGGTCTAAACCACATGACGAGACATTTGGAATCACCAGCGACAAGACCTGCAGCGAGAACTCCCGAGGTTTTACTGGACACAGATTTGAAGCTTGAATCGAGAGCACTTAAATTATTGGTGGAGAAAAATGGAGACTCCTGGGCCTTTAGCACTTCTTTTTCAATAAACTCGATTATATTCGAAGGTGGAACTTCCCCTGCAGTAAAAATATCGTTTCCGACTTGTAGATAGAAACCATTCGCTGATTGGAGGCTTTTGAGGTTGGCAGATTGACCTTGAACGATATCTTCTAGAAAACTGGTTTGGAAATTATCTTTCAATCGTGCAATTTTATCCATAAATGAGACGGTAATCATATTTACTTTTTTTAATCTTTCATTATAAAGACTGGCCCTATACTTTCCAACCTCTGCTGCGAAAGAGAAGCCAATGAGCTTTAAAAATGACCGACTGGCAAAGGAGATAAACTTCTCTTTATAGTGATGACAAGCTATTAAACCCCATAATTTTCCATCTAAGATAATAGATATCGTCAAAGAGGCACCGACTTTCATATTTTTTAAATATTCCACGTGGACAATTGATGGTGATCTCGAAATTGAATCCGATAAATCTAAAGCCTTGATATCATCCGTCGTTTGAAGGCCTATTCTGTCTCCTTTAATATGAGAAATTAGCCTTATTTGGTTTCTAATAAAAAGCTCTCTGGCCTGTTTTGGAATATCAGATTCTGGATAGTGCATCCCTATGAAGGGTTCCAAGTGCTCTTCTTTAGCCTCAGCAATAACTTCACCGTGAAGATCGGGATGAAATTGATAGACCATGACTCTATCATAGCCGATAAAACTTTTAATATTTTTGGCCATCAAGTTCGCTAAGCTTTTAAGACCTAGCTCATAGCTCATTGACCCAAGAGAAAAACTTGTAATCGCTGAGATAAGCCCCTCTTTTTGAGTGACGTGAGTTTCATCTTTTTTAATCTCATGCTCAAAAACATAGAGATCTCCAGTCCTATAGCAGTAGAACTTTTTTTCCTCAGACCCCAGTTTTATCGAATAGTTTGTAATGAGATCTTCTCTAAAAATATTCTTCTCTAATTGATCACAATCTTTTTCCCCCAAAATACTCTTGAGGTCTTTTCCAAGCTTCAGCCGACTATCAAATTGATCTATATTTTCACTGACGACTTTTACGGTGAAGTTTTCGTCTACGGCAAAGAGACAGGCAAACTCTTGCACTTCTGCGATAAATTGTATTTTTTCTTCTGCACACTTCTTAAGAAGCTCATCCATGTCTAACGACATAATCCTCCAAAGTTATTGAAAACTTAAGGGACTATTTTAAATGAATAAAGAAAAATTGTCTAAATCTCTAGGGAAAAGAAGCACTTTTTTAGAAGAAAAGTAAATCTAACGCAAAAAATCATAGTCTTTTGTTATCTATAGATGAGTGAATAACAAACAGTATGCATAGAGGCAGTAACCCGTGGGGAAGTCGATAGAGGGTTTCCATTATCCACTGATGGGAAGACATCTGGAGTAAATTAAAATCGATATTAGTTAGAACCCGAGCGAGTGCCGTCGCAATTCCCCAAAAGGCCATAAGACTTAAAGCTATGACATCGACTTTGGGAAAGAAAAGAAGAAGGGAGCAAGTGAAATCAAAAATACCTGCGGCCAGTAGCAAATTCACCGCTGTAGGTTCTGAAACATTTAATACTGTCACAAGCATCTGCACAAAATTTCCAGGCACGGGGTGAAATCCCACGGCAAAAAGACCGTGACCGATAAAAGTGAGAGCTATTAGTATTTTTGAGATAATAATAAATCTTTCTTTTGAAATATTTTCTTTATAGGCCAAAACTAAAACAATGGGTAAACACATTTGAGTCGTGTGCTCAATAAACATACCGATATAAAAAGCTTTATCGACAAAGGAGAGAAAAAACATAAAGGAGAGAAGAAAACATGAAAGAAAAAGAAGCCATTTGATAATTTTTTGGTGACCTTTATAAAAGCCACAAAGACAGGCCATGAAAACGTAAAAGACACCTAGGGCGCGGGTGAAAGAATCAATAAGACCATTCATCTGACTTGAAGTTGCATACTCATTCCAGCTCATCGATGTGACAGTGGTTATGACGGGTTCAAAAAAATCTTGATTCCAAAAAAGAACTCTATAAGGGCCATCCCAAAAAAGATGCTGCCACGCTCGTCCTAAGAACAGACAAATCGTGGCAAGTTTTAAAATTAAAACAATATTTTGATTTTTAGATGCTAACATCTATTTGGTGATTGTCATCACAGTTCCGTGGACAGTTTCCCATAGATCAAGACCTGAAGGTTCTGAGAACCTATCGTTTAAATCGACAGAATCAACCTCAATTGCATTATCAACTTTAACGGTTCTAAGCTCAATTTTATCTTGATCAAAGAAAACCCATTTAAACTGATTAAATTTTCCGCTCTCTCTAGTCCATGGCTTGATATCATCTGAGTCTCTTAAAGGAGCACCCCAACAGCCTTCACCAACGAAGACCATTCCGTTTTGGTCATCTCTTATAAAGCCTTCAAACGAGCCATCTTCATAACTTGGTCTAATAGGCCATGTGCTTTTTACCGTGTGAGCATCTGATTCAAATATTAAATCGACTCTATGCTCGTAAAATGTTTCAACCCAGTCATTGTATTGAGAGCTACCCTCTTTTTTACTTTTAACATGTGGTCTCATCGGTTTGTGATACTGCACGATTTTCCAGTGAGCATCGGTGTTATTATTCATCTCGTTTTCTAGCCACTCAAATTGAGTACCGCCAGTTGAGACTTCTGAATTCAATGTATAAGCTTGAATAAGACCGTCCGCAATTTTTAAAGAATAGTAGTTTGATTTTGAGATTCCAAAAAGTTCAGATAAAACTGTATTTCCATACTCATGATTTCCTCGAGCAGGAACAATAGGTGTTACTCTTCCATCAGGACCAATAGTGAGTTGCCAGTCATCAAACCACTGTGCCCATTGTTTTGTGGTTCCTAAAGAAGTCATATCACCTCCAAAGAAAACAAAATGGGGTTTTAACTTGGCCACGAGTGAATTTGCGGCCTGTCTTGGAACTCTATTATTTCTAGAGTCACCACCAGAGATAACGGAGATTCTCTCATCTCTAGAATCTGGAAGTGTATCAACATAATATCTTTGGGTTTGACCATAATTGCTCACGATTAAAAAATAATATCTCGTGTTGGGAGTCAAATCTTCCAACATAACAAAAGCCGATTTAAATCCAATAAAGTCTGTGTAGTGATCTGGAGATTTTGAGAAACGGTAAGAATCAATATCGTCACCATGATCTTCGGTATCAAAATAAACTCTATCCTCATTTTGATCCGATTCGTACCTATTCCAAGCGATGGTAACTGTGGTAGCGGGATCATCTGTGAACATGACTCTCATTTTATCCGGCGCACTCTCTTTGGGAAGCTTCAAACAAGAACCCATCATAAACATGAGCAATATAAGAGAGAGAAATTTAATTTTTGTCTTCATCCGTGACACCTTTTTAATATATTTCTATGGGATTATTGTACATTTTTTCACTAAAATTACACATTTTAAAGGAGTCGGCAGAAAAATCAGGCATTTTATCACTGATTTTTCTACTCAAGTATTTGCGATATATGCCGATAATCTATTATGAGAATAGGTAAACTCTATATTTTGGCCTTTTTATCCACCCCCTGTGCATTTGCTTCAGGTTTGGTAGAGCTCGCAGATAATCAGACGTTTATCAACGATCAATTTATCCATCAAAGCGTTCAAGTTGATATGAAAGAAGGAAATCTCTCTCAGGATACTTTGCGACTTATAAAAGAAAATAGCCAACTGATTGACTCGGTTGAAGTCGCCTCTGATCCACAGAACCAACTCTCCCTTTGCGCCGAAAATGATTTAAGTTCTCAAATTGATCCACCAAAAAAGAGGACAAGGACCAAGAAAAATCACGGTTGGGTTATTATTAGTTCCACAGAAGTTTCTCAAAGTGTAAGAGAGCCAAAGTACCAAGAGCTTGTCTCAAGTCTTCCGGCCAGTGATTATGATAATTTCTATGGCCAGTTGAGAGAAGCCCAGTCGGCCACTCAATTACAAGAACTCGTTAAAATGCAAACACAAGGGATGAACGAAGATGAATACTTTAGTTATCTCTCAGAGATGACAACAAGACTTCCCTATAATTTTGCCAAGGCCAATTTTGATCCCAACGAACAGGGTGTTGATGACTTTTTTTCTCAAATAACAGAAGACCGACAAGCTTTAGCTAATGCCGGTGATGTTGAAAATTGGGGTGGAATTTGTGGAGATGTGCACTTTGCCACTGTCCTCATGGGAGAAGCCGCAAGAGCAGACAAGTATGAATACTTCACAGCTAGTTATGTCACCACTGGAGGCCAACATGTTTACAACTTTGCCGTCAGCAAAGAAGATCCCAATAAAGCCTTTGTGATTAATTATTTTCAAGCAACTAAGATTGAAGACATCACGGGTGTTGACTCCATTCTTCCAAGAAATAGCGCTATGGGTGGATTTGATAATATTGGGGCCAATGTCAGAATCTTTAAAAATACTTCTGACTCAACCTCTGGTCAAGCCGAGCACGTGGCGACTCTTCCAAAAGCTCTTGGAAGATTTATAGAACAAGCTCATACCATGGATCATCAAAGAGCGAATATCCCTCAAACAAATGCTGGTCTCACCAATGATATTGATTTTAGACATGAAAGCACTATCACCAAAACAAAAGGTGATAAAACTAAGACAATCGATATCGCCCAAGGAGTTCGTCTTCTCCAAGGATCTTTACAAAATGAAGACCAGGCGCCAACAGATATTTTCTCAATAGCTGTCTACAAACAAAGAAGCCAAAATACTGATGGCTTTGGTCATGTCACAGATCCAAAAAGGTTTGGAAATGAAAGCAATTTATCCTTATCAACAAGTTTAGTTTCAACGGATCAGAGTGTGAATGAAAATAAATTCATGTTTATGCGTTTTAATTATTATAAAGGCCTTCATAAAAATCTTATCTCAAGTGAGAAGGTAAAGGTGCAAGCAAATGCTGGCCTAAACTTCAACGCCGACTTTGTCAAAAGACAAGATGAAAGCTCAGCAGATGGAAACCTTCAAACCCAACTTGGTCTATCGACAAAAATAAAAACGGGAAACTCATCGAGCCTCTCATCATCAGTGAAGGTTACCAATGCCGTGGGCCTCAAGGAACAGCGTTCTATTTATGATTTTCCCAACACTCCAAGCAACCTCAAGATGACAACAAATGTCATTGAAGCACAAGCACGCTTTGATAAAAAAATTAATAATGACACTTTTTCAACTGGTGCTGGATTAGTTTCAACTCAGGTGGGTGGACTCTATAATGTCTTTACCTCTTATCAAATCTCAACCACCACCAATGGACCAGATCACTTTATTAATATTGACTACACCTTACCCAACAAAGGGTTTAACAGCGATATCTCAACTAACCTTCTACCCGTTAATGAACAAACAAGTCTCATGTTTGGGGTAAAAAAAGGTGCCTTTGAAGCTGGAGGAACGCTAACCTACGATATTGAAAGAACAAATTTTTATGTCGGTGGAAAGCTCAAAATAAATATCTTAGGAAAAAAGAAAAGAACGCCTGGTTCTCTTTAATGACCGATGAAGTTCACAACAGCTTTATTAAATGCTCCGACTTGACCTTCGAGTCCATCGATAACTTTTACACTCCACGTTCCATTTAGCTTTTCACCATAAAAAGCGTGACTTGTAAGTTTCATTTTTAAGTTTTGATCGTTATCGAGAATAAAACTATTATTAACATTTAAAAGAATACTTTTCGTTCCCGCAGGCGATGTAATTTCAACTCCAAGCTGTCCACTTCTTCCATGAGTAACATCAATTTCCAGTGTTAATGACTCTAGGTTTAAATCTCCACTGTAATTTATATCCATTGTCTTTGAAATCCCCGCAGCACTATTATCTGGAATCGCAAGAGGTGTCGTATTTGTGGAGTAAGCCCCTGTTTCAAAATTAGGATTGGTCTCGACCTGAGGAGCCGTCATAGGAAGCCACTCAAGAGTATCAAGAGCTGGTTGATTAAAATTTGTGGCCAAGGAAACGGCACTTGCAGCATCAACCAGGCCAAAGCCGTAAAAATTATTAAACCAGACGTCAGCACCATTTTGCTTCCATCCTTGTTCGTATTCGTGACCGGAGAGACTTAAATCTGTACAGTCCAAAAATGTTGTCGAGGGATGACTAGTCGTGGATCCATGTGTGGGATCAACTTTTCTACTGGTCATAGCAAGAATATGTTTCACCTCTCTATAAGATAAAGAAGGATTCGCCTCTAAGATGAGAGCGATAACACCGCTGACCATTGGAGCAGCAGCACTTGTACCATTCATAACTGAAGAGTAGTGACAGTTTATATTTTCGTGATGCCCGTATTCAAAGTCATTCACTTGAAAGCTTCCCGCAGCAGAGTAACCTTTAAAACAAGTGGGAAGATCAGTGGTTAAAATAGCAGGATCAAGTCCTCCGTATTCTCCACCTGGAGCAGTCACCCAAATATTACTCCCAACATTTGCATAACTAGCTTTTACACCTTTGGCGTTAACCGCGCCTATGGTCAACATATAAGGAGATTCATTTTCAAAAGGTGCATTCGCATTATGAGGAGCACACAGGTTTCCACTACTCAAAGCATATTCATTGCCAGCAGCTTTGAGATAAAATTTTCTATTGTAAAGAGACTGGTATTTTATATGATCAAGATAGTTCTCATCACTTTTTGTATCAAATAAAAGAGTATCGCCGTAAGAGTAGTTAAAGATGTCAAAGTCTCCACTGGCCTGATTAATTAAAATGGAAGCGGATTGACTTGATTCTAAAAACTGAAAGAAACCAAGCTTTCCAAAAGGTGCAACACCTGAGACTCCTTTATTATTCCATCCACGAGCGGCAATAATACCTCCCACAGCAGTTCCGTGAGCATTCGTGGGAGTTGGCTTTCCGATATAAGGAGGATCAAGAGTATAGTCTCTGTGCACTCCCGCAAGAATATTTCCCACAAAGTCATCGTGATTAACTTCTCCACCACTATCACTAATCGCGATCTTCACACCACTTCCGGTGATACCCGCTTTGTAAACGTCTGAAAGATTTAAGTCCACATCAGCTTCCCCATCTCGTAAAGAATAGGTTTTTATTGATCCATCATTTTGAATATGCCACTGCTGATAACGAAGAGGATCTCCGTTAACACCAATAGTTTTTGTTGGACTTGCAACTGAATCAAAAGGATTGATAAAGTTATAGGCCTCTAGTTTAAAGTTCACAGGTGCCTGATTAGAAATTGAGTCGATTGTTATCTCTCCGCTTAGTTCATCAACTTCCAACCACTGTGGTCCTTGAATTATTCTAAAACGAGTATTTGATGGAAGAGACTGCCCAATTACCTCTTGGGCCGTTGGAATAAGATGTTGTTGATATTCGTTAATAATATAATCAGCTGAATAAATAATTGAGCTACTAGGAGAATAGGTATCAGGATTTTTTTCAGCATCAGACAATTTTGAACCAGACTCAGTCTGACTGATACACGAAGCCAAAGAAGCAAAGTAGTAATAGTGACAAAATTCTCAAAAGCAAATCCTTTTCCTTTATCTATTTTACGTCATAATTGGGGGTAAACTTGAGGATTAAAAAGACTAAATAAAACGCTTTAATTTCAATAGCTTACCTATCAAAAAGAAAGGATAAAAAAAGCTTGTAAACCAAGGTGTTGAAAATCGCCCACTATCTATGGAAACGTGAATACTCAAGTATCTCCAAAGACATTCTTTGGATATTGGGATGACCCTTTAAACTTTCATAAGTTGAGATGGCCAGCTCACTGGAGTCAATCCTGTAGTGGACAACTTTTATATGGTCGTAGAGCTGAGAGATGGAAAAATTGGAGTGATCGATAAGATTTTGGTATTCAGAAAAATCATAGAGCTTCACCGTGAGAACACCCGTCATAATCCCAAGGGCCCCAGAATCTTTATTTTGAGTGACAACCACTGCATCCATCGGCTTCATCTGCCCACGGACAAAAAGGTATCCAAGTTTTCTTTCAAACTTATCAAACCTCTGTCTATTTTCTTTAGAGTCAATAACGGCGAAATAGTTCTCTAAAATAAGATGATCCCCCACTGTGCGTGCAGGTTTATTCGAAATTTTTTTAATCTTAGAGGTGGATGTAATTTTTCTATCCACGAGTTTTTGTTCACTTTTATAGGTAACAATTGGAGTGGTGGCCAAGAGCCTCTTGTTATTTTTTGAAACAGTCTTTTTTATCGGTGTTGAACTAATTTCTCTTTTAGCTTTTTGTTTTTTATAAGTTGAAGTAAATGAATTAGATTCAAAAGATTCATTATCACTGACAATAAACCAAATTGCTCCACTAATAATAAAAAATATGAGAATGATTTTCTTTTTACTCATAGTTTCCTATCGACAAAAACTCTTAGCGACATGAGTCAATATCAACGGTTCCAGTTTATTATTTGGGATTTTTCAGCTATACTGTCTCAAATTATCATTTAAATTATTACTACTTGAGTCAAAAGGAATGTTATGACGGATTTTTTCAAAGATTATGAAAGCCATGTTGCCGCACGTGCTGAGGAAGGTATTCCACCACTTGCTTTAACAAAAACTCAAACGGAGCAAGTTGTCGAGATGCTCACCAATAATCATGATCGCTCGAAAGAATTATTAGCTCTTTTAAAAGACAGAGTTAATCCAGGCGTTGATCCAGCGGCCCAAGTCAAAGCAGGATTTTTAACCGGTATTGTTAAAGGAACATTCACTTGTTCTCTTATTTCAAAAGAATATGCCATTGAGCTTTTAGGAACCATGATTGGAGGATACAACCTTCAAGGTCTTGTTGATGCTTTAAGCTCTTCAGATGAGAAGCTGGCAAAACTTGCGGCAAAAGAACTTGAAAATATGGTTCTCTCTGTGAACGTTTTTGATGATATAAAAAAATTAGCTGATTCAGGAAATACCAATGCAAAAGATGTTTTAACTTCTTGGGCGAATGCTGAATGGTTCACTAATAAAGAAAAAGTTCCAGCATCAATTAAAACTGTTGTTTATAAAGTTGCAGGTGAAATTAACACAGACGACTTCTCACCCGCTCCTTTTGCTTTTACAAGAGATGATATTCCTCTTCACGGAAATGTTATGGGTGGATCAGTGTTTCCAAATGGTCCAAAAGAAATTTCTGATTTAAAAGAAAAATTTAAACTACCAGTGACTTTTGTCGGTGATGTTGTCGGAACAGGATCTTCTAGAAAGTCCGCTTGTAACTCACTTATTTGGCATATCGGTGACGATATTCCACATGTACCAAATAAAAGAAACGGTGGTGTTATTATTGGCGATACCATTGCTCCAATCTTTTTCAACACAGCTGAAGATTCAGGCGCTCTTCCCATTCAAGCCGATGTATCAAAACTTGAAACGGGAATGATCATTGAAGTAAAACCTCTTGAAGGAAAAATCCTTGATGATAAAGGATCTGAGATCACAAGTTACGATCTCAATCCACCAACAATCCTAGATGAGTATAGAGCTGGTGGACGTGTTCCATTAATTATTGGAAAAATGCTGACGACAAAAGCCAGAGCTGAACTAAAAATGAGTGCAATCGAAGAGTCTGGAATTTTTGCCAATCCAAGAATTAATAAACCAGCAAAAGGTCAAGGATTTACACTTGCCCAAAAAATGGTAGGGAAAGCTTGTGGCGTGGAAGGTATTCTTCCTGGAACGGCTTGTCTTCCAAAGATGACGACAGTTGGATCACAAGATACAACCGGACCTATGACGGCCAGTGAAATGACTGAACTTGCCTGTTTAAAGTTTAATTCTGATTTTGTTTTTCAATCTTTTTGTCACACAGCCGCTTATCCAAAGCCAACAGATGTAACAACTCACGCGACTCTTCCTGATTATATTAGAAATAGAGGTGGAGTTGCTCTTCGTCCGGGTGATGGAGTTATCCATACGTGGCTAAATAGAATGCTTATCCCAGATACAGTTGGTACTGGTGGAGATTCTCATACTCGTTATCCAATGGGGATTTCATTTCCTGCAGGAAGTGGACTTGTGGCCTTTGCTGCGGCTTTAGGTGTTATGCCACTTGATATGCCTGAATCTGTTCTTGTAAAGTTCAGTGGAAAGCTTCAACCAGGAATCACTCTACGTGACGCCGTTAATATGATTCCTTATGCAGCAATAGAACAAGGTCTAATGACTGTTGAGAAGAAAAATAAAAAGAATGTTTTTGCTGGAAGAATCTTAGAGATGGAAGGAATTGAAGGCTTAACGTTAGAGCAAGTTTTTGAACTTACAGACGCATCAGCTGAAAGAAGTGCAGCGGCTTCAACTTACAAACTCGATAGAGATATGCTTGATGAATACCTTCTCTCAAACATAAAGCTTATGGAATCAATGATTGAAAATGGGTTTGGAGATGCAAGCACACTTGAAAGAAGAATTAAAGATGTAAAAAAATGGATGAAAGAAGAAACTCTTCTTGAGGCAGATAAAAATGCTGAATATGCAGCTGTTATCGAGATCAATCTAGACAATTACAAAGAGCCAATTGTTGCATGTCCTAACGATCCAGATGACGTGAAACTTTTAAGCGCCGTTGCTGGAGAGAGAATTGACGAAGTCTTTGTTGGAAGTTGTATGACAAATATTGGTCACTTTAGGGCCTTAGGTGAGGTTCTCGATGGAGCTGGTCAATCAGCGCCAAGACTATGGGTTGTTCCTCCTTCAAAAATGGATGCAGATCAATTGGCCCGAGAAGGATACTACGCAAAGTTTGCAGCCGCTGGTGCGAGAACAGAGATTCCTGGATGCTCTTTATGCATGGGTAACCAAGCGAGAGTTAAAGATGATACAAATGTTTTCTCAACATCGACCAGAAACTTTAACAACAGAATGGGTAAAGGGGCTCAAGTCTATCTTGGCTCTGCTGAACTTGCAGCCGTATGTGCAATGAAAGGAAAACTTCCAACTGTCGCAGAGTATATGGAAATCGCAAGACCTATCCTAGAGAAAAGAGCTCATGAAATTTATAAATATATGAACTTTCACCAGATGGATAATTTTTCAGTAGATGAACAACCGACAAAATAAATATGAAAGCCCGCTTTATGAGCGGGCTTTTTTATCTATCCAAATGTTAAGTCATTCTTGAAAATGCTTTTAAACGTTAATTAATCTTCTTAAGATCCATGATAGTACGAGAAAGGCATGAATAACATCTTCTCTCAATAAAAAAGCACTCCTCTTTTTCGCATACTAAATACACGATGGATTCTTCATTCGAAGAAGGCTCTTCTCATAGGTATAACCAACTATCGAGTAGACTGAGCTCGATTTACCTTGAAACGAATTGGTATCGACAAAGACGATATGATTATCGCCTTCATCTGTTGAAATTATTGATTTACGAGATGAGCTTATATAGCACGAGACAGACTGATATTGATATTTTTCACTTTCAAAAGAGCCATATTCATTCTCTTTTAACTCAATAGAGTCAATCAAATCTCCGGCAATAAATTTATTATTTGAATTTGAACTTGAGTGTTGAACGGGCAATTCCTTCCAAGTGTGAGTTTGTAGATCATTGTCGGCAGCAAATAAAGCTAAATTCATGAAAGCTAAAGTAATACCTAAAAATTTCTTCATATCAATTCTCCAACACTATTTGTCTTAAAGGTTTTTTAGAATAACCCGACTGAATCTTCTCAAGCTCGTCTTTAATGCTTTTTCACCTTCCAATGAATGACAAAAGTCTTCTTTTTCATCGGCTCTAGCAATCGCCTCTAATATCGCATCTCTTGTAAGATCAGGATTCACTTTTAATAACTTTGATTCTAGACGTTGAAAGAGTGTTCTGTTTTTTCCAATGGCCCGTATCCCCTTAGTTTGTGTGGGTATATAGCTTTCAGTTTTTTGGAGGCCATCTTTTGAATCTTGGACAAAATGGTGGGCATTAGTGATGAGTGTATCGAAGAAATGCATACGTTGCCCTTTTTGCCTATAAGACATGTATGCGATAGTTCCGCCTGCAGCTCCTAAAATGGGAGAGACTGGCCATAAAAGGAGAGCTCCTCCATATAAGCCAATACCCGCTTTTCCAAATTCTGCTAAGTTTTTTGTTACACTTCCATGCAGAAATATTTTTTCAAATTTTTCATTGTATTTCTCAGCACAGCCTGCACTTGCTAGATTCATAAAAGTGAGGTTTCCTAAAAGTAGGATCGGTAATAAAAATTTTTTCATTTTTGCCTCCCTAAAGGTCTTTAATTTTTTAATAACTTTATTGTAGATAAATATTTTGGGAGAAATGAAAAAAAAGTATAACGCTAGAGATGAGGAATATTGATCACAAAATAAAACACTTGAAGTAATTTTCCTTAGCATAACCTCCTTTCAGCAACCCTTGAGGGATTAAGAAAATTTAAGAAATCACGAGACATATATTTAAATGAGAGAGGTAGAATTAAATTCCCCTCTTTTATTGAAACCAGACCTCCCCTAAACTTTATTCATGAAAAACTTCCTAATATATTTTAGTTTCCTTATCCTTATTGGCCAGATTGTCGGGTGTGAACTCGAAGAAAAAGCGAAGGACATAGTCAGTAAACCAAAACTAATCGCAAGTTGCGAGATAACGGATCTGACGTTTGATGATCAAGAATGTTTAGAGTTTTACGAAGGCTTTAGTGGTGACACAGAAGATAGTTGTGATAGTGCCCAGACGAGAAACTTTCCCTCACTAAAAAATCATAAGGATATCAACTCAGCTAGGACTTGTCCTGCGAGTGATAGAAGTGGAGTCTGTGAAGTTGAAAGCTATAAAGTTATCTATTATCTAGACGGATATGTCGCCGGTGCGGCTCAAACAGAGTGCAATTCCCTTTCAGGTACTTTTACAGAACCCTAAAGCAATATTTTAATGTTTTAATATTCTAATCGTATACCAAGATTTAAAGAGCTTCTCTTTTGAAGGATCTGTTGAAGCTGGGAAAGTCGTATTATGGGACACAAATTGATTCTTTGATTTCAAATTCTTAACTATCATCTCTTGGAGGGTGTAAGCCAAATCAAAGCATCCATAGTAACTTGTCGATATAAATCCAGGACTCATTAAAGAATCATCAAGCAGACACAATTGTCCAAGCTTGCTTCTGCTAATATACTTTTTCTCGTCATAAGAGAGATTTTCATAATTTCTTCTGGTTTGAATCGCATAGTTAAGATCACTAGTATCCACGTTAAAACGAAGAGACAATTTCTTTTGTTTTTTCTTTTTTTCAGAATTGGCCTTGAGTGGAAATTCTACTAAAGTTGTAAAGCTGTTTAGTACAATCATCATTTCAAAGTCGTTATCCCCTAAAAAGAACATATTATAATCATTCAGTAGCGGTGCAAGTTCGACCTTGTTGAGAGTCACCTCAATTTTTACGTCAGTTGGCAGGTACCGATCATTGAACAGATTGGTGCCTGTGGCATAGACACTGCAAGATAGTATTGAGGAAATGAATGCGATAACTAGATATTTCATCTTTTAATGGTATCAATTAATATGAGCAAAATATGGATTGATGAAATTTATACTGGTGGGTGTATAGATTATTGACAGTGACTTAATCCCTTGATTTTACATATCTTTGCTCCTTAGCCCTGAGAGAAGCTAGGCCAGGTAGTGATGAATGACGGATTTGTTTTTTTCAATAAACTTCAATTTGAAACTCTGATTCTTGGCCTTTTCAAAAATATCTTTATTACTTCTAATATAGATCTTCATCTCTATATTGCGATTCTTCTTTGAAAGCTCAGAGAGCTGATAAAACTTTGAAAGAAACTGAGAGTTTTGTTTTCCTGTAAGTTTAAAGGATTTCTCTTTTTTAATTTTATTCCATAGGGCCCAAGGATCTGTTCTATCCACAAGAATACTATAGAGACAAAGATAAATAAAGGAATCTGACTCAAAGCCATCTCCAACTAAGACCAACTCATCTGGAACACCTGTCATGAGAAGAACATTGACCAATTGGTTTAGTTTATAGAAGCCCTGATTTTTCATATCTTTAGTTGTTAGCAGTCCATCTTTAAAGGAGAAAATCGTTCGATAATCTTTTAAAAGAATATTGTCCGCATAAATTTTATTTTGATAAAACCAGTCTCGCAGGGCACTTTCATAAAAGTGCGGTGAAGCAGAAAGAATAAAAGGTTGATACCCCAAATCTGTATGCTGACGTAAAAGGTCTATACTACCTTCAATACTTGGAAATTCCGTCAGAGGTGTTCTCAAAGAATAATAAACTTCCTTAGCCGAAGAAAACTTTGTATCCACAAGAGTTTTATCAAAGTCGCAAACAATAATTTTTTTGGGCTCTGTTATTTGATAAGGAAGGAACGATCCTAGCAAAAGCTGAATTCCATCATAATAAGAAGTCTCATAAATTTGGAGTGCTTTAACTGGTCGCCCTGAAATCATGTTGGGGATTTTAATATCAAAGCTTCCATAGGAGTCTGAGTCATACTCTTTATTAAATATTTCGTCGTTTGAATCAGAAATGCCCACGACTTTAATCCTAAACTCGGAGCTCTTCATAAATCCGATACTCTGGATAGGACTTGTCGCTTGGGGATTCAGTGAATCTCTCTGAGGTCGAGTTGAGTCAGTGACGGTGGTTTTAATAGAAATTTGTCCTATGGAGTCAATGGCCATAAAACTCATTAGATATGGTCTTTTCATCACACTATTGTATGATAAAATCCTTGCGTGTGTCGAGATGGACACAAGTTTTAAAGGGATAAAATATGCTTGAGATGATTTTAATAGTTCACGGACGAGTCCAAGGTGTTGGATATAGGCATAGTATCTTAAGCCAAATTGAACAAGAACAGAATATGGTGACTGGCACAATTTGGAATAAACCCAATGGAAATGTTGAAATTATCGCCCAGGGAACTATTGAACAGCTCAAAGACCTGCGCCGCTATGCTAGAGAGGGCTCAAACAACTCAGAGGTGCGCGAAATTGAAGAAACTCTTGGAGAAGCCGGAGAAGAAAGATTTGATGGCTTTACTATCAAATACTAATAGAACAGCACTTGAGGTGTGAATAAGACAATCATACCAACTGATAAATATAGTCCCGTTTTATGAAATTTACTAACGACTGGTTCTGGAAGTTTTGCAAAAAGCGGAAGGGATCTAAAGTTAAATTTAATCAACTCTAGATAGACCCTAAAGACTGACAAAATCAAACAAGTAAAGACAAAGAATTGATCATCTAAAAATTCATGCATTTCTTCTCCCTACTTATTGAGCTATCTCATTTGGCCAAAATGAGATAAAATACAATTCATGACAGATCAAAATAAAGAGCTGCCGCTTATAAAGCTATTCGGTAATCCAGAGGAGAACTTTTACTCATTAGGTAAAAAGGATGCCCAGGGGTATATTTTGATACAAGACCAAATCACTAAGCTTTGTATGCGAAGTGAGTACACGGCAAAACTTATAAAAAAAATTACGGAAGTCTCAACCAATTATATAAAAAAGGGCTCTTTAAAGCTTGAACCAGAACTTAGAGCTTATGCTGAGGGTTTAGAAAAGCCATACTCAGATGTTCTTTTCACCTTCTTATTGCCAGAGATGGTGGCTTCATTTAATAAATGGATGCCTCACCTTTTGAGTATTATCCCTGGCTGCTCATCCCTTTTTGTCTGGGATGGAAAAAATAAAGCTCCTATCCATGGAAGAGTTCTCGACTATTCACTGGCCGGTCCATTTGAGGATTACGAAAGAGCTATTCATTATAATTTTTCAAAGAGGCTTCAATCTTTTTCATATTCCACAGTCGGAATGCCTTTTCCTTCGCTTTCGACAATGAATGAAAGAGGATTAACACTGGCCCTTCACTATAAACACGGTGACTACTTCGATATCACAGGACAATCAATTTTTTCTCTTATGTATCAGTTGAGTTCCTATTGCACCAATATCAGTGAAGTAAAAAAATACCTCAAGCAAAATCCATCAATGGCCCATTGGGGAATCAACTGCAGCGACGCCAACGGAGAGGTGGCAAGTTTTGATATTAGAGGATCCGAAGTCTACTCTGAAAAATTTAATTTGCAGGAAAATAAATTTCTCTATTTTAATAATCGCCCCCTTATAACCTCAATTGAAGATCAAAAGCTCCAACCCTTTGGTAATAAAGATCAGTGTTTAATGAGAAAAGACTTTGTCTTCAATAGAATGAAATCGTTTGACTACGATGCCCCAGATTTAAAGCTAGAAGTTCTTAAGACTCTTACCCAAGTAAAAATAAAGAAAGTCAAAGATGCCAAAAGTTGGAAGCTCAGCTCCCTTACTCCAAGCTCTATTCAAGCCATTGCCTTCTCATCATTTGATTTTTCAAGCCTCTATATACCGGGACCGAGTCCTAAAATTTTTAAAAACGAATACATTCACTTTGAAAATATAATTAAAAATCCAACTCAAAAATTAGTCTCAGGTAAAAAGCCCAACGAGACCTCTTATGTGCAAGGAATTGAATTCATTGCTAAGTCCCAGACGGCCATGGACTCAGGTCTGACCGAGAAAGCTTATCACTGCCTACAAATGGCCATTGTAAAACTTCAAGGATATCCAGAAGTCTATATTGCAAAATTTTATTTTAATGTCTGGCAGTACATGTACGAAGATTCTTCAAAAGATATGTCCTACGTCTACGAAGAGTTTGTCTCGTTAAAAGGAAAACTTCCTCCCTATCTCGAAGACCATCGCATTTTATTTCTTGCAAGGCTTTCAAAAATTTTAGGTTTTGGAGAAAATACAGATTTACAAGGCTCAATTAAAAATGAAAATCTTAAAGAGATTTTTGTAAAAGAGATGAAAATGAAACCTCTGGCCATCAAATTTGTCAGAAAACTCATTGTTCCAAGAATTGAAATACTAGATATTATTTATATCTATGCTTAGTAGGCATAACTGATAGAAGCCGAAAACACGACGCCATTAAAAGTTGGATTGAATTCATCGATATTTGTTGAGTCTGGTAAACTAAAAAAGAGCTTTTTAAAACCATAACCACCATCAACATGAAGACCAAAGCTGTTTTTAAACTTTACCTCCATCTCAAGTCCCGCTCTAGCACCCCCACCGTATCCATTAACAGTAAAAAGGTCCTCATAAGAGTATTGTGCAAAAGGAATAACTTCCAAACCTGCGTAACCTCTAAAAACATAATTATCAAATTTGATCAGGTCAAAAGCGTAATCAGCACTGAGACCCAAAAAATAAAGCTCATTTTTTAGGGTTGAAGTCGAGCTACTTTCAAGACTTACTCTCCAAGTGGTTCTAGAGTTTTGCTTACTTAGGTAGCCACGAAGACCAAAACCGTTAAAATAAAAGACATCATCTGAGTAGGTATCGTTTGAAAAGGAAGACTCCTGATCGATACCAATAAATGAGGCATAACCAGAGTAGAAGAGCCCAACTCTTTTTTCATCAGTTTGAACTTCGGCTTTTTTTATTCTGGCAGAAGCTGATTGGAGATCAACCAATTTATTGCTCGTGGATACGCTATCAACTTTTATATACGCTATTCTTTTTTTAATCACCATTGGATAGAGTCTTCCACCACGTCTAGATTTACTTCCAACGCGAATTCTCTTTCCTTTTTTTATATAACCAATAGGAGAAGTCATCTCAGTATCTGAATAGACGATAGCTTTTTCAACGGTTACCGTCGCCCACTGGGCAGCGTGCAAAGAAGTTGACAATAAAAGTATGATTAATATTTTATTCAATAGAATTTTCCCCTGGTATTAGTTTAACACCAGAGGAAAATATTTAAAGGCTTTTTATTTGGCGTAGTTTGGAAAGTTACTTTTTGACTCATCATCACTTAGCCAAGGATTGTTAACCCAGCCAGCATCCAAAGTCCAAATTCCTCCATTACTGGTACAGTCATAAGGATTTGGAAAAGCTAGGTTACAAGTTCCACATTCAATTCTCTTTGTAATTGCTGAGTTTAATGGACACCTAGGGACATTATCTTGACAGTCTTTTTTATTAAAATAAGTTGCTGCAAATGGTGCAATACAACTTCCAGCTCCAGGAACTCTCGTCGCATCAAGGGTTCGACAGTCGTTTGTAGGGAAAAGTGAAGAGCTATCGTAAAAATCATCCCAGTCACTTCTATCATTCCACTCTTCATCCCCGTCGTGAAGTTCATTATTATCGATATAACGATCTAGCGTTGAAGCACGATCTATATCTGAAACTTTATTAATAAAATCAAAAGTCTTTAAGAAAGCTCTATCCCACTCTCGCACGTGTACTCTAATTTGTACTTTAACATCTCGAGACTGATCCAGACAGCTTACAGAGTAATATGGTTTCGTGGCATAACGTGGTCTGGATCGATCAGAGACAACCGACATAAATGGATGATCACCATAAACGAGGTAGTCATCAACTCCATTATTGTCTTCATCAACTGCTACCGCATCATATCTATCAAAGGTTGGTAACTCCTCCATTCTATGCCCTAGAAATGGAACAGAGTTTGAAGCGAAGACACCTGCACCTTTTGCTGAATCATTCACACAAGCTCTTGAGTAACTTGCCGCATATCTATTTGATGGTCTCCCAAGATCAAATGGAGCATTGATTGAAACTTCTTGAGAAAAAGCATTCACTGAATCGTTATTCCAAATTAGTCCTGTGAATTCTTCTCCAAATTCAGTACCCGGACCTTCAAAACATGAATTCGTATCTCCGCCACATTCATTTTCAATTTCTTCTTTTTGAACGATACCTGCTCTATTATCTGAGAGTCGACAATCGAAAGCCTTCCAAGCTCCAGATGCAGTACAAAGAGCTTCAGTACCTCTTCCCGCAACACTACAATCAGTAGCACTAGGATCCCAAGTTTCTGTAGCAGCCTCACAAGAAGTTTGATCAGGAAAATTTGTATCGGAACATTCACCAACAGTCCAAACACCAGCCTCAGTACAATCTGACTCAGAAGTCCTTCCTCGAAGATTTATATCTCCACCATCACACCAAGTATTCTCATAACTTTTTATCTCTAGAGGATAGGTTTTGATACTTCCGTTATCGCAGTTTGGACCTGCGTCGACTCCTGGTAATGGATTCGAGTAATCAAATGTACATTTTTGTGCAACCGAAAATTCACCGGACACAAGCCCGTTAAGTCCCAAGTTTGAAATATATGTCGTTGCACCGGTATATGATTTATAAGTTTTAGTGTCTAAGTTTCCACAAAAATCACTATTGATTTCGCCGCAAACACTATCACACCCAACTGTGTATTGAGTTTTTGTAGAGCTTCCCGGCTGAAATTGAGCAAACCTTAAAGGAGTGTAGCTAACGTATTCACAAAGACCTGCTCCAGCATCAAATTGTAATTCTGCTCCATTTCTATAGAGATCTAACTCCTCTACGTCGAGAACACAATCAATAGCGAAAGCTGAGTTTTTAGAATAATCTTCTGCTTTCCAGCCCGTCGCTGGCGCTTTAATTTCACAAGGTTTTTTTGAGTCACCTTCAAGGTGTAAGAAATGAGAAAATCCTTCACCGTTGGTGGAGGTAACCTTAAAAACTTCACCTGTAAAGTTTGTACTCGAACCAGAGCTGGCTTCATCTGCCGCAGCTGCTTTGAGCTTCTCTGAAATTTCCTCTGTACAGGAACTAACTGAGATAACCATCAGTGATAAAAGTAGTAAATGTAATTTTTGTCTTCTCATAAATTCCAACCTTAAATTAAATCCCATCTACCTATCGACATCTGAGTAAAAGATTTTAATTTATTTTAATACTTAACAAGGTAAGTATGGATTAAGATCCATTTATTAATATAAGTGCCTGAAAAGACGATTGTTTGGTGGAAGATGGTTTATGAGGATGCCAATAAAATAAGGTATTTTGGGCCTATAAACTATAGACCCAATTTCAAAAGGTAGGTATTTAGCTTTCCATATAGTCTTTCATCTCGTAATTTTTTGCCATATAGGCGAAGAAAAATCCAAAAGCGGCCATCAAAATGGCAAAGAACATAAAAAATGCCGGACCATCAAAAACATTTATCTGTGAGATATAGGCCGTGATCATATTTCCAAAAAAGACAGTCAGAAGAAACATACTCATAATGGTGGACTTCATACTTCTTGGCGCCTGCGTATAAGCAAATTCAAGACCTGTAATAGAGACCATAACTTCGGCCATTGTAATAATTAAAAAGGGAATCACTTGCCATAAAACGGAAATCTTTTGGCCATCATCTAAAAATGATTGGTAGACAGCGACAAAAACAAAACTCGAAGCTGCAACAAACATCCCCCAACCCATTTTTCGAAGTGGAGTCATCTCGTAGCCAAAAACTTTATGAATACCTGGGTAAACAACAAAAGAAAATAATGGAATAAGAATCATAACCATGATCGGATTTAAAGCTGGAATTTGAGATGGAAGAAGAGTTCCTTGCCAACCTAAAACATCAACATTAAGATTCATCTCTTTGGCCTGAAGAACCCAACTTGAGCCATGTTGATCAAAAAGCGCCCAAAAAACTGATATACCTGCGAAGATTTTGATAACACCCATAGCGGCTCTCACATCATTGACGGCCTCAACGGGATGATCTTTTAAAGCGCCACCAAGAAGACCTTCGTCTCCTCTAGCACCAAAGTTTTTTACAGCACTTATTAAAACAGCACCAGTACCATGGGCTTGTTTACCAGATGGTGGAATATGAACAAATTCATTTCTTCCAAGCCAAAAAATAAAAGTCGCTACGGCCATCAGAACACCAGGGATACCAAAAGCCAAAGCTGGTCCGTAGTGCTCAAGCGTCCAAGGAGTAATCATTGTTGAAAAGAAAGATCCAAAATTGATCATAAAATAGAAAAGGTCGAAAACTTTTCTCAACAGGTGCTTTTGATCAGGCTTAAACTGATCACCAACATGGGCAGAGACACACGGTTTAATTCCACCTGAACCAACTGCAATAAGCATAAGACCGATGTAGAAACCATTATAACTGTGTTCGAATACCGCTAGAAATAGGTGGCCGATACAGTAGACAATTGAAAGCCAAAGAATTGTTTTATACTTCCCAAGGAATCTATCTGACAGATAGCCCCCAACAACAGGAAAGAGGTAGCAGAGTCCTGCAAATAAATGATAATCGGCAATGGCCACATTATCTTTTATCATCAAGTATTGAGTTAAAAAGATGACAAGAATGGATCTCATCCCATAGTAACTATATCTCTCAGCAGCTTCGTTCCATACGATATATTTTATTCCGCTTGGATATTTATTATTTACTGGGGCCATTTCCATTTTACTTTCCACCTTTATTTTTAGTTTTTATTTTAGTCTTCGTCATTTGAAAAATTAAAAGGCTTAGGTTTCTTACCACCGCCAAGTTTGTGAACTTTTGTTTTTCTTTTTTCAACTCCAGCTTCGCGTCTATCAGCTAAGACTTTATCCGCTTCCTCTCGAGTTCGTCTCACCGCTTTTGTCTTGGTTATTTTGGGCTCGTCTTTGTGGGCAGAGACATCAACCGTGACAGCACCAGAGACGAAAGTTTGGCACGAGAGTCTCTCTTTAGTGATATGAAAAACATTTCCAATAAGTTGTTTCTCTTCAAAGCTTGGCTCGTTGAGATTCTCTTCACCGGTTTTTATAACGACTGTGCACTGGCCACAACTTGCACATCCTCCACAGGTAGACTTCACAGCAATACCCGCTTCTTTTAGTTGTTGAAAAACGGAATCTTTCTCATTCATCGCAATAACAGCGCCACTTGGCCAAACAGTAATATTATGCATGTTAAAATTGTCCTTTTAGACCACTCTTTTGAGCTGTTTTTCGATCCCTTCCAGAACCTTACCTTTAAGTGGTTTTAGTAATAGAGAGAGCTTTATCTCAGCTTTCGCTCTATCGTCAAGAAGGTCGATATTTAATTCAAACCCTTTACCTTTGGCATTTATTTGTTTTTTGGCTTCAACATAGTCGATTTGTGCTTTTACTTTAAACTTTTCAATCAGCTCAGGTGTTATATGCCCCTTAACAGCTGTCCACGCCTCTTGTGCGTTACTACACTTGTCGTATTTGACTTCTATACTCATCCTATCTCCTTTAAATATATATTATTTATGAGCGACCAGTAGAACCAAATCCACCAGCACCTCTATCTGTGTTTGTAAGTCTATCCACAATTTCAAAATTGGCCTGAGTAATAGGCATGAGGACCATCTGAGCAATTCTATCGCCGTGATTTATCACCTCATCAAGCTGTCCCATATTCCCTAAAATAATATTAACCTCACCTCTATAATCAGCATCAATAGTTCCAGGTGAATTCACAACCAATAATCCCGTCTTTAAAGAGAGGCCAGAGCGAGGTCTAATTTGAACTTCATATCCAGGCTCTATTTCGAAAGCTAAACCTGTGGGTATCAAAACTCTTTGACCAGGTCTTATCACATAAGGCTCCTCATCCACTAGACAGGCTCGCAGGTCAGCCCCAGCGGCCTGTGCCGTCTCATATTTTGGTAGCGCTAACTCTTTATCAAAGTTTTCTAATAATTTAATTTTTAAGGTACTCATATTATCCTTTTTTAGGGACCAACAATAAGTTCGCTGTGCCCATTTTTGATTAATCTTTTTAGAAGTTTATTTATTGATTTAGCATCAACTTGTTGTAATTTTTCAATCATAGATTTGATGGAATAATTGTGGGTCCCATACAATTCCTCTAAGGCCATGTACTCACATCTTCCAACGGGGTCATCAAATGAAATCTCCCATCCCTCTTTAATTCGACTTTTTATTCCGTTGATCTCAACATCATCAAAAAGGTTGTCACAGTAATGATCAAGCAAAGCTAAAACTGAAAGTTTTAATTCCGAAACATTGCTCTTACTGGTATTAAAAACCATGACATAGCTTCCCGTTTTTACATAACTATTAATAGAGGAGCCTAGAGAATAGATAAGACCGAGTTTCTCTCTTAGTAATTCAAAAAACTTTGATGAAAGTCCTTCAAAAAGAAGCTCATCTAAAACCATCAAATCGTAATAGTAACGAGACTCTAAACTAACGCCATCAAATGAAAGCATAAGAATAGTATTTTCCATTGATCTTTTAAGTTTTGATTTAAAATGAGTGAGCTTTCCAAAACGATTGCTTTGACCGAGTCTAAAATGTTTTTTCTTTCTTGAAGCCTTAAATGTCTTAGCGCAAATTTCTTCTAACGAATCAAAATCTTTTCCAGAGACTACAGACAGCACCATTCGATTAGATGTAAAAAATCTATTATAAAAAGAGAGAACATCTTCTTTTTTAAATTTCTTAACATTTTTTATCGAACCTCCAACGGAATGCCCAAGATCATCTTTAAAATTTTTAGCATACATATATTCAATGGCTTCAGTTTCATGATCATCTTTATCTTCTTTTAACTCTTGAACAATAACCTTTTTCTCAAGAGTTAGTTCTTTGAGATTGAAGCTGGGATTTAAAAAGAGGATAAGAAATTTTTCTAAAAAAAGATGAAGCTTTGAGGATATACAACTGAGTTCAAAACAGATGAATTCTTTAGAGGTGTAAGCATTGATTTCAGCGCCAAGAAACTCCAGCTCTCTAACAATATTTGAGCTGGCACTTTCTTTAAAAAGCATATGTTCGAGAACATGTGCAATTCCGTATTCTTTTTCTTTTTCAAAAATAGAGCCCGCCAAGAAATACAAATTAACCACGGCAACTTTTCTTCCTTTCATTTTATGAAACAAAGAGACCGCGCCATTACTAAAAAGAGACCTACGAATAGGTCCCTTCTCAAAACTTGTAATACTATTGGTTGATTCTAAATAAATCACTAAGTACTAATGCTTATGCTTTTTTATTTTTTAATGGAGCACATGCTTTAGCCGAAAGCTTAACTTTTCCAAATCGATCAACTTCTAAAACTTTTACTTTAATCGTATCACCTTCAGAAACATAGTCATTTGGATCTTTTACTCTTTCATCTGCCATTTCACTTACGTGAACTAGACCTGAGACACCTTTAGCGATATCAACGAATGCACCGTACTCTTTGATTGTTACGACTTTAGCATCGTACTCAGTTCCAATTTTTGGACCGTTAATTTGCATATCAATCGACATAACACAATCTGAAAGTTTTTCAGCATCAACACCAAGAACCTTAACTGTTCCGTCTTCATCGATTTCGATATTAACATCAAAGTCTTCTTGAAGAGCTTTGATATTTTTTCCACCAGGTCCAATAAGTGCACCAATTTTATCTGTTGCAATTTGAACAGTCTTAATTGTTGGAACACCATTTTTGTAGCTTGGCTTAGGAGCAGAAATTGTTTTCGCCATCTCACCAAGAATATGAAGTCTAGCTTCTTTTGCTTGAGTCATTGCTTTAGTGAAGATCTCTTCTGTAATACCAGTGATCTTAATATCCATTTGAATCGCTGTGATACCTTCAGTTGTACCAGCCACTTTAAAGTCCATATCACCTAAATGATCTTCGTCCCCTAAAATATCTGTAAGAATTGTGAATTTTTCGCCTTCTTTAATAAGTCCCATTGCAATCACCTGCAACTGGCTTAATCATCGGAACACCAGCATCCATTAATGCCATTGAACCTGAACAAACAGAACCCATAGAACTTGAACCATTTGATTCAGTGACTTCACAAGTAAGTCTAACTGTATATGGAAAGTCTTTTGGAAGCATTTTCTTAAGGGCTCTTTCTGCAAGGTTACCGTGACCAACTTCACGACGACCAACTCCTCTATAACCTCTTGCTTCACCTACTGAGTAAGGAGCGAAAGTATAGTGAAGGTAGAATTTTTGAAAGCTTACACCATGGATAGAGTCAGCCATTTGCTCGCCTTCTTTTCCACCAAGAGTTGCCGTAGCAAGAACTTGAGTTTCCCCTCTTGTAAATAGAGATGAACCATGTGGTCTTTTTAAGACTGCAACTTCAGTTTCGATTTCACGAACTTCAGTTAATGCACGACCAGCAATTCTTTTTCCATCGTCAAGAATATCTTTTCTCATCATTGTGTAAAGAAGATCATCAACACCTTGGTAGGCTGATTTTCCAGCAGAGTCATCAGATGTTAATCCAAATGCTTCTGGGTTCGCTTTAATATCCGCTGTAACTTCTTTGGTCAGTGCAGAGATTGCTTTTGATCTCAATTGTTTATTGTTGATAGCTAAACTTTCTCTGGCCTTAGAAGTATAGTCATTCATCTTAGCTGTAAGAGTTGAGTTCGCATCAGAGCTTACGAATTCTCTTTTCGGCTTCCCACACTCTGCGACCATAGTATCGATGACTTCACAGAATTTTCCGATTTCTTTTTGACCAAACATTAACGCTTCCATCATTTCTCTTCAGAAACTTCGTCAGCCTCACCTTCAACCATTAAAATTGCATCTTTACTTGCAGCTAGAACTAATTCAATTGTTGAATTTTCCCAAGCTTCAATTGATGGGTTAAGAACAAGCTTTCCATCAACCTTTCCAACTTTACAAAATCCAATTGGTCCTGCAAAAGGAATATCTGAAATCGCAAGAGCAGCAGCTGTTCCAAGTCCAGCAAGAACTTCAGGATCAGTTTCTCCGTCAAAAGATAAAACCTGTGCCATAACAATTGTTTCGGCCATATATCCCGATGGGAAAAGTGGTCTTAATGGACGGTCAGTCATTCTCATTAAAAGAATTTCTGCATTTGAAGGTCTCCCTTCTCTTTTCATAAATCCACCTAAGAACTTACCTGCAGCTGAGAATTTTTCTTTGTAATCAACCATTAATGGAAAAAAATCTTGTCCATCTTTTACTTCGTGAGCTGAAACAACAGTTACTAAAACTTGAGTTTCTCCAGATGTTACAAGAACTGCACCATCTGCTTGTTTTGCCAAACGACCAGTTTCGAGTGTTACTTCTTTTTCACCGTAATTGAAACGTAAACTCTTTTTTGTTATTAATCATTTTTTTCTCCTTAGAATATTCCCAGAAGATCGAAGTGTTTAATAAAGATATATAATCAACTAATAACTAGTCCATTATATATCCCCATAAACAGCGACACCCACTGGGATGATTAAATAATAATTGCGCTCATTATATTGAATTTATTACGCTTTAGGAACCAATAATTGCTTTTTATCTCAATTATGCGCCCAGCATTAAAATTATTTTGACAATAAAAAAGGCTCCTACTAGGAGCCTTCTTCAACAATTAATTTTAGTTTTAATTACTTTCTTAATCCAAGAGCTTTAATTGTTTCTTGGTATTTAGCTTCATCTTTACCTTGAATATATCTAAGAAGTCTTCTACGACGACCAATAAGTTTCATAAGTCCTCTTTTAGAGTGGTGATCAGCTTTGTGATCTCCAAAGTGAGCTGTAAGGTTTTTAATTCTTTCAGTCATGATAGCGATTTGAACTTCTGGAAGACCAGTGTTTTTCTCAGAACCACCAAATTGTGCTGTTAATTCAGCTGTTTTAGCTTTTGTAATCATAATATTCTCCATACGATTCAAACCAAGAATTAAAGTTATTTTCAAAACCTAGAATGAATTAAGTGCCCTTTTTTACTCTAAAAAGTCAGACATGTAAACCTTTAATTTCTTAAGGAGTCGCTCTTCAATCTGCCTTATTCTCTCTCTAGAGACGCCATAATCATCGGCAATTGATTGAAGACTTGGAGGAACTTCACTCAAAAGACGTTTCTTAAAGATATCTCTATCTCGAACCTTTAAATCGGCCAAAAAGTCTTTGAGGTTATCTTGTAAAATATCTAGACTCTCCATATGACTCAACTGGTCATCAATATCGGTATCACTGGCCGCTAAGAAATCACTAATACTTCCAAGCCCCTCATCTCCTACACCGTAGTCCATGCTAACTTCAGATCCAGAGGAGCCGAGTCTTTGATCCATTTGAATCACCGCTTTTTCGCTAACGCCTAAGTTTTCAGAAATGAGTTTTGGAGTGGGCTCAATTCCTTGCGCTGCTAATCTATCCTTCTCTTTCATAAGGTTGTAGAAAAGTTTCTTCTGATCAGCGGTTGTTCCAATTTTGATGAGTCTAAAATTATCGAGGATGAACTTTAAAATATATGATTTTATCCACCAACTTGCATAATAAGAAAGCTTGGCTCCTTTATCTGGGTTGTACTTAGAGACAGCTTTCATCAAACCGATATTCCCTTCCTGAATAAGATCCATTACATTTTGGTAAGCGCTTTTGTATTCCAAAGAAATTTTTACTACTAAGCGCAGGTTCGCCAAGACGAGTTTCTTTGCGGCCTCTATATCTCCAGTCTCCATAAGCTGGCCTATAAGGTCAGCTTCTTCTTTTGGACTAAGGAGTTTGTGGCGAGAAATGTCTTTAATGTATTGTTTTAGGGTGTCGGTATAGGCTTCATTATCTTTTCGAACTAAGTCTCGTCCCACGGATGTGGTTGGCAGAAGGTTTTCAATAATTTCGAGTTGATCCTGTGTTGAGCCAGACCTAAAAGCTTCAATAATATCTTGGTTATCTATATTTTCTTCTCCGGTCAGCTCTTCTTCTTTTGAAAGCACTTCTACTGTGGGAGTTTTGGATTTTTTTGTCATGAGCCTATATTGGTGTCTTAGCCAAAAATGTCAAGGGAGCTGGGGTAAAAAGTACAGAAAATCTCTAGGGTTGGGTCGAAACGGAACCAACTGAGCGATATTTAGCTTTAAATTTTTCATTGAGGTATTTTAATGCAAATAGACCATAACGAAATTCGACAGGAATTGAGACCGCTTTATTGGTTAAATTTCTAAATTTAGAGCCTTTATACTCAACAAGCTGAGTCTGAAGTTCTCTGGCCATAATTGAAGCCATGCGATCATTCCAAAGAGGGATGAGGAAAAACTTTTTCTTTTTATCGAGTAAGGACTCAATATAAGTTTCAACTTTTTTCTCAAGTTCTTTTAGACCTTCATAATCTGAAAGGTTATTCTTTGCTATATATTCTTTTCTCATCCAACGCAGATAGTTTTCTGGAATATCGAGATGAAACTTAGATGTCACTTTATCATCATCCTCTAGGACTCTATCCATCTCTCCTAAGGTAAAATCAAAGATAAGCTTTAGGTCACCTTTATAATTTGACGGAGTATTGACCAGTGTTTTTAAGTCAACGTTGAGCGACTCTTCAAATAGTAAATCGGTAACTAAATTTGATGTTTTCTCACTCGCCCATTTATTCCAACGACTATCAATAGAGGATTTCAAAACTTTATTAACATCTTTATAACTATCTAACCCAATCAAGATGTCAGACCTTTTGGTAAGAAGGCTTAGAAAATTCATCGACTCCAGATGGGGTGAATCTATTGTGGTCTCTTTTATCCACGAGGATATGACCTTTCCTTGGTTTTTTGTATCATAATCAAGCTTTGAAAAATGACCGCAGTACAGTACTGTAAGGTCTGTCATCAACTCAGTCGTTCCCACGATTCTTGGAAACTTTTGTTTAAATGTTGCACTATTTGATCTTCTGCAAATTAAATTATCACAAGATACCTGAACAGATTTCTGAGCTTTAGCATATTCCAATAAAGTTCTCTCACTATTGTAGCTAATTTTTCGATCGAGAAGATTATTATAAACAATAATCATCACAAAAGGGTTTTGTAAGTAAGGTGTCAACAAACGATAATTATCAGTATCTCCATCCCAAGAACAAAATGCTCTAAAAGCCCTTACACTGAGTTCCAATTCATTTTTTTTAGCTCTAATGGAATTGGAGATGAGTTTTACATCCTCAGAATAAAAAGGAGAATCAACAAGGCTTGGAAGCTCGAATTGTCCCTTGGTGTGATTGTCATATAAGCTTTTAAAATTATCTCTTAGAAGTTTTAATGAATAGAGAGTCAAGTTCTTCGAACATGTATTATTGAGAAGATTGGTAGAGAGTTTGTTAAATTGATCATCTGAATACTCCAGAAGCTTTACGTATTCCACAATGGCCTTCATCGTTTGATCGATACCAATATACTGCAATGTAGAAGCAACGACTCTTTTAGCGGTCTTTTCTTTCCAAGGGGTTGCGTATTGAAATGTATTTGAAAATTGACATGATTTTTTTAAATTTTTCCCCTGCTGATAGAGACCTAAGTACTCTTTAAAACTCTTTATTCTTTGTTCATTGAGAAGCTTTGGTTGAGCGATCGCATTACTGGAGAAGACACCTTCTAGAGGATCGTTTTGGCGAATTTCTGCGACATCTCCATAGAGAAGACCCTCAAGTGGCACAAGTGCGAAGCTTGATAAACTGGTCAATAATGTTAAAAACCCAACTAAAAAAGTCATCTAAATCCTTGTTTATATGTAAACTTATCGGAATAAAAGACGATAGGTTAAGTAATGAGATTATTTTTATTTAGCCTTCTCCATTTCGTTATATTTTCCGCTTCAGCCGGGGATATAAATCAGAACGACTACTTCATTGAAAAACGAGGGACATTCACCTATCCGATGTTTGAGGCGGATGTAAACGGACTTGAATTTTATAGAAAGCTTAATAATGGTAAAAGAATAAACCAAAGTTTAGGGACAATAAAATTTTATATGATTAACGGAAATCTTGAAAAAGCAAAACTAATGCTCATCTCAGATAACTCCAAAGACAAGTACGCCCAAGTGATAAAGTATAGATACCTATCGATGATCTACTTTATTCAAGGTGAGTACGACAAGTCACTTGAATATCTGACAAAAAAAGAGATGTTGAACTTATCCTACACTAAGAATCTATGTTTACTGAGAACGATGAACTACTTGATCTTAGATAAAGCTGAAGATGCAGCAAAGGATTGGAACAGATGTGTCGATGCAACTCTTACTCAATCAGATACCGAACATGTGTGGATGTCTACTCTTGTTAATCTAAAGCTTACTAAGGATGCGAAGGCCACAACGATTCCTTTTAAATCCATAAATATTGAAAATGAAACAGGACGATATTTAAAACTTTTTTTAAAGCTCTCTTTATATCTAGGACAACAACAAAAGATACTTGAGAGGTTAAAGTTTCTCAATCCTGAAGTCTACACAGATCCTGAGATTAGAGAGTTAGTCGGTATGCTTTATTATCGAGAGGGAAAAATCGTTAAGGCCTATCAATTTATTGAAGATTTAACCTCTCCCAACTCTCAAAATATAAAGGGAAATATTTATCTCTCTCAAGAAAAGTACGAACTGGCCTATGCACAGTTTAAACTTGCTCTTCAAAAAAAGATTAATTCCCAAAATAGTATTGAAAGAATGATTCCATTAGCTTGGACATTAAAGCAGTGGCAAGACGGAATAGACTATATCTCCAAACTTGAAAACAAAACAGAAGATAAATACAAAAAGCTGACGGTTCTTGCGGCTTTTAAAGCAAGTAATGGCTCTCATAAAGAGTCGGCAAACGATCTTGAGAGAATCGTTGTTGGAAGTAGAAATTCTCAAAGCCCGGAGGTTAATAAGCTCTATTCTTTTAACGCCATGATGCTTAACGACCTCGACAAAGCTCAAACCTACGCAGACCTTAGCTGTAAAAATCAAGACGGCTTTAACTGTTGGATGCAATTTCATTTAGAGATTTGGGAGAACTTTACCCTAACCACAAACCGTGAAGATAAAGTCATAAGTGAAGAAAACAACCTTACAAATAGACTAATAGCATCTGTTGTTGATCAAAAGATTGATGAAGAAGTGTATATTAATCAAAAAGATATAGAAGAGCTAGATAACGAGCTTATAAAACTGCAAAATGAACAACAGTAAACCACCTTTTATAGATACCTTTATCAATATCAATGGATCCATTGTTGCCAAAAAAGATGCCAAAATATCTGTTTTTGATCGAGGCTTTCTTTATGGTGACTCAATTTATGAAGTCGCCTATTCCAGGGATAGTACTCTTTATTTTTTCAATGATCATCTTGAACGGCTTTTTGTGTCTGCTGCTCTTTTAAAAATGAATATTACCTACTCAAAAGATCAACTGATTGACCAGTGCCTTAAAACTTTAAAGGAAGCAAATATTCCAGAAGCTTATATTAGGATTATTCTGACCAGGGGTGAAAGTGAGCTCTCCCTTGATCCAACTGAAAGTAAGAGCAATAACCTCATTATTATCGTAAAACCAAAGCCTGTGCACCCTCCACTATACTATCAACAGGGAATAAAACTTAAAGTCGTAAGCGTCTTAAGAAATGATTCTCGCTCCACTAATCCTGAAGCGAAGTCAGGTAACTATCTCAATAACGTCATGGCCATAAGTGAGGCAAAATCTTTTGGCTTTAATGATGCCATTATGCTCAATGGGGAAAATAAAATAACGGAAGGATCTAGTTTCAATTTCTGGCTTGTTAAAAATGATGTCATCTACACTCCTGGGGCAGAAGCTGGTCTTCTCAAAGGAATAACCAGGGAGAAGCTCATTGAAATTTGTAAGGTCAATAAACTGGAGTTAAAGATCAAAGCTTTAACCTTAAAAGATATTGAGCAAGCGGATGAGGCTTTTATAACATCTTCTACGAGAGAAGTTATGCCTGTTGGCCAAATTGATAATAAAAAATTTGAAGTAGATAAATTCAAGGTTACGAAAAATCTTCAAGGGCTTTTCAAAGACTATCTTAAACAAAGCTCTCAGGGTCTTAAATACTAGAGAGCTTTGAGTTCGTTTCCATTAAAATTAAAAACGGTCTCTTTGTCTTCAACGATAGTTGCAAGGTTAACCGGCCTTTTCCATAAGGCATAAAGATTTCTCATCGTGGCATCAGCAAACTGCATATCTAGATCGACTCCCCCGTGAACGTGTTTTAATAGGAGCTCTTTTCTATTTTTAAAATTTGAATCTTCCACTTGAATTATAGGTGATCCAAAATTTGTAAGCTGTGTTAAAAGCTTTTGCTTTATAGCTTCAAAATCTCTTGAATCGATCTCCATTCTTCCAGATCTCGGATTATACTTATAAGTAAATAATTGCTGGCGATTACAGAACTCTGGAGTTAAAAATTCTTCCAAAAAGGTAATATCGTTATGGGACTTCCTCACTTCAAAGATCTTCTCTCTTCCAAGTCCAAGATTTGGTATTCCAATTTTCCTTATCGTGCATTGAGGGACACTCGTTATAGTCTTTACCAAACTTTCCGGTATTCCAGCGGTACTCAATATCACGCATGAGCTCAATACCTATTTTATAGGGATTAATATTTTGTTTACTCATCACCATAACACCAGCATGGATGTCAGCGAAATCAATAAACTCGTTGGGATCATAGAGCTTTTTGAGTCAAGATTGTAGAGTGCCAATAACTTGCCCACCCTTCATTCATTATTTTTGTCATTCTTTGTGGAAGAAAGTAGTAAGCCTCTTCTCTAAGACACCCTATAATATCAGCTTCCCATTCTTCTAATGGTGCATTTTCAATGAGAAATTTTAAGATATCTCTTTTGCCTTTATCAGTATTATTTTCTGCACTAAAGTCACTAACTTCTTCTTCCGGCTCTTCTTTAGCTACTTGTCTTTTGTTTGAGTTCATAAAAGACTTTAAAGCTTGGCTTCGATCATCCATCATATAACCATCGTTTTCAGCTTCAATAGAAGCTTGCTTTAGTTTTTCCTTTCGACTTTGAACCACTTCATTCGTTTCAAAAAGATGATTCACATCTAAAAGATTTTCCAACGAGAGGACTTTGTCGATGAAACTGCTCGACTCGATCCTGCCCATACTTTTCCATATAACGGCGTATTTTTGTTCCGTTATTGGCCATGACATCCATCATGTTTTTATTGGTATGGCTGTAACCACATATTATTTTTAAAGAAATCATTATGTCCGTAAACATGGGCCATCACTAGTTTTTGATCTAGCCAATTGTTTACCTCTAAAAGATAGGCGTAACAAGGACTAGTATTGATAACCATTTCATAAATTTTCTGAATACCAAAACGGTAACCGTTTGAGAGCTGGTCGTAATCCATCCCAAATTTCCAATGAGGATAACGAATAGGAAAGCCACCTTGAGCGGCTAAAATATTAATCGTATCGTAGTCACACACTTCAAAAACTTGCGGGAAATAATCGAGACCAAAATCATCAGCATAACCTTGAATCTCTCTTTGAAGATCAAGTAATTTTCCCGTTATCATTTTTGTTCTTAACATTATTTACCCTTTCCAAGAAAATCTTTAATTGAATCCAAAATGGCTTCCTTATCTTTAATTTTACTCAGAATAACATCTTCAGAATCAGTTCCGTATTTAGTTGCGAGATCTTTATAGAATTGCCCTGAACCATAGCGACTTTCAACCTGCCCATAACAAAACATATTAGAATTCGGTAAGAGGAAATCATCTAACAGACTCCATGCAGACTTTTGTGTCATCTGCTGACCAGTTATCTCCATCGCTAAAATGAAAGGGATAGATATTCCACTCATTAGGATCATAATCAGTTTCAATAATATGCTTACAGAGTTTAAAAGCGGAAGAAATCAAAGTCCCACCACTTTCTCTCGTTCTAAAAAAGACATCTTCATCCACTTCTTTAGCCGTGGCATCGTGAATAATATATCGCATCTCAATATCTTTATACTGACTTTTAAGCCAAAGATTTATCCAAAAAGATTCCGTTCTTACAATCTCTTTTTGCTCCTCACCCATTGAACCAGAAACATCCATCATATAAATCACGACCGCTGAGTTTTGAAGCTCAGTTGTGGTGTTTGCGGCTCTATAACGATAGTCTGCACGAATAGGAACAACTCTTGGGTTCATAGGATCATAAGTCCCCATAGACATCTGTCTTTTGAGAGCTTGTTTATAAGTTCTTTTTAAGTGTCTTAATGAATCAGGGCCCACTGTCCCAACTGAGGTATAGCGATCAACAGTTGAGGCTATTTCCTTTTTCCCTTAGGCTCAATATTGGGAAGTTCAAGCTCATCTCCAAGGATCTTCGCTAGTTCTTCAATATCCATCTCAACTTCGAGCTCTTTATTCCCTTCACCCTCTCCAGCTTCACCTTCACCAGGCTCACCTTCACCAGGTTTTCCATCGACAGGATCACCTTCTCCACCTTGGCCTTGACCCGATCCGCCTTGGACTTTTATCACCAAATTGAAATCTTGGAATATCAATCTGAGGCATTGGAACTGTGAACTTATCATTGCCTTTGGGTATAATTTGCTGACCTTGAGAAATATATTTTTTTAGATTATCTCTAATCTTTCCTTTAACTGATTTTTCTAAATCTTGAATGGTCTCTCTTTATTGGATGATCCACAAGCTTTCCTTATCTAAATTAAAAAGATTATCAACAACACTACGACTTTATAGAGTCGCCTTTAGCAAAAATACTTGCAACAAAATTTAAGGCATCTGTTGAACAAATATCACAGTAACCAAAGTTCTTTAATTAGTCTTGTTTTTACAACATCAATTTTCTCTTGAGTCGCTTTATCAACAACGTTGGAAATAATCGTCGTAAGCTTTATGCTATCTTTTTGATCTTCAAAAAGTTTCAGCTCAAGAGCTCTGTGAAGTCTTTCATTCATTTTATAATCAAACTGCTTCCCTTCGATAGCAAGAGCACCAATATAGTTCATAATCTCTCGTCTAAAATCATCTTTTCTCGACTCAGGGATATCAATTTTTTCTTCAATTGATCTTATAAATCGCTCATCTGCATCTTCAAGTTTACCAGAATATTTATTTCTAATTTTTTCTTTTTGAGTGTAAGCCTTCACGTTATCAATATAGTTTGCACAAAGAGTTTGAATAGCCGTTTCATCAACGCTGATCGCTTTTTGAACATCATTTTTAACGATGTCTTCATACTCTTGACGAGCAATGGCGAGCATTTCTCTAAAATGATCCAACTGATCTGGAGAACTAATAAGTCCATGATGCTTAAGTCCAGATTCTAGCTCGTTGAAAATCATAAAAGGATTTAAACAACCAGCATGAGAATTTTTAACGAGAGAGTTTGAAATTTTATCTTGAATATAACGAGGAGAAATACCATCGAGTCCTTCTCTTACTGCTTCTTTTCTTAAGCTCTTTAACATTGTCTTCATTATAACCTGGAAGAGTTTTACCATTATAGAGTTTAAGCTTTTGAAGCTTCGTTAAATCAGCTTTTTTTGGCTCTTCTAGTCTTGTTAAAATCGCCCACATACTTGCCATCATCAAGAGTGTGAGGAGCAATATGCATATGAGGGATCGTTTCAGAGTTAAAATCTTTTTGATAGATTTTAACTTCTTGATCAAGCCTTGTGATATAAGGAACATCAATTTTTACCGTTCTATCTCTTAGTGCTTCCATAAATTCATTTGATTGAAGCTTTCTAAACTCGGGCTCATTGGTGTGACCTAAAATAACTTCATCAATATCTGTTTGAGCAAAATTTTTTAGGTTTAATAGACTGCTCTTGAGAAGCGCCAAGAAGGTCGTAAAGAAAGGCAACATCAAGCTTTAGCATCTCGATAAATTCAACGATCCCTCTGTTGGCAATATTAAATTCTCCATCAAAGTTAAAAGCTCTTGGATCTGAATCAGATCCATACAGAGCAATCTTTCTGTAGTTAATATCACCTGTTAATTCAGTTGAATCTTGGTTTTTCTCATCTTTTGGTTGAAAAGTACCAATACCAATTCTATCTTTTTCAGAAAGAAGAAGTCTTTTTACTCGAATATGCTTCATAACTTTATTCCAGTCACCATCATATCTTTTTCATATATTCTTTCAAGAATATAACGACAAGCCGGATTCACATCACCTTTAATCTTTAATTTTATAATGTAGAATCGTTTTCAGAATTTAAGTTTTGTCCAAAAATTTTTGACTTGAACCTCAAGAGGAATAAGTTTTAGTGGCTCTTCATGCATTGGACTAGGAAATAGTTTTGGCATCCACCTAGGATTTCGCTTTCTTCAGCATCAAACCACTCATAAGTATAGATCGCACCCTCATCAGTTTTTGAATAATGCTCTAATCCTTTTTTAAGAAGTCTTGAAATAGAAGACTTTGCCGAGCCAACTGGCCCATGAAGAAGAAGAACTCTCTTTTCTGTTCCGTAACCTTGAGCTGCTGACTTAAAAAAGTTAACAAACTTCATCAGGTGAACATCGATTCCAAAGATGGCATCTTTTCCATTTTCAAGAGGATCATCAAAGAAATGATAACGAGTAATTTCTTTTTTATATTCTGTATAAGTTGAGGTTCCATAAGACATAATCATATCGTGAACTCTTTGAAATGAGTTTCTCAGCGACATAGAGGATTTTTAGTCACCAAGTTCAATGTAGTCTTGAAAAGATCCCGTCCAGTTAAGATGTGAAAAGTCTTCTTTAGAATAATTCTCTTCTATAAAACTGTGAATATCTATATTCGCACCCATGTATCCTCCGATTTGATTAAGGTATTTCAACTCCTATTCTCCCATTATATCAGTTCAAGTCAAAGGCATATATTGGAAATTATGTATTTTTTTTGTAGAGTCAATTTGTCACCTATTTGTATGAAGAGTAGGCAAATATTTAAAATAAACGAAAAGACTTTAAACAGTTGCAAGTTTTGCTATAATAATTTCACTTAATTAAATGAATTCGTTTTAGATATTAACGTCGGAGAAATTATGGCAGTACTTAGTTCAGGGGCCAGTGATATTGGTATGAAGAGATCAACAAATCAGGACTCGATTTGTTTGTATCCCAGTAGAAATTTTTTCGCCGTGGCAGACGGTATGGGTGGTCATAACGGTGGTGATATTGCCAGTCAGATGACAGTAAAGCTCCTTCCAGATTTTATTGAAGAAAATCTTCCCAAGCTCGACATCCCTACTCTTCTTAGCGAGTCTATAAAATACGTCAACAATTCAATTTACAAACACGGTCAGGCCAATCAAGATTTAAAAGGAATGGGGACTACTCTTACGGCGATTATGTTTAATGGCAACGAGATGAATATTGCAAATGTTGGAGACTCTAGAACTTATCTTATTAATAGAGGCAATTTGTACCAAGTTTCAAGAGATCACTCTCTCGTTCAAGAAAAATTAAATATTGGTCTCTACGATAGAGAACAAGCCAAAGCTGATCCTCAAAAAAATGTTCTCATTAGAACGGTGGGTTTTGAGCCAGAAGTTGAAGTCGATACTTATAAATACAAGATTCAAAAAAATGATATTTTTCTCCTTTGCTCAGATGGGCTTCACGGAAAAGTTTCCGACGAGGATATAATTCACCTCGTTAATAAGTTTATTCCCGAGCCGATGAACGCGAAGCAACAACAATTAGATGATCTTGTTAGTGAGCTGATCAAGCAAGCAAACGCCAATGGTGGACAGGACAATATTTCTGTCATCATCGCTCTTGCTAATTAAAAAAAAGATCACGACCTAAGTTATTGCAATTTGCCATAGAGACCTCTAGAATATCCTTACAAAAACACTTGTATTTTGTTTAAGACATGGAGCTTAAGTTTGGACAAATACTACACGCTGATGATTATCCCCGAAAAAGATAAAGGAGTCAGATCTTTTAAAATTCCGGGAATACTCTTTAGATCGTTCACATTATTTATCGTGCTAACATCTATTCTCGTTGGAATCTTTCTCTACGACTATATTAAAATTGTTCAGCAAATAAACGAAAACAAACTTCTTAATTTAGAAAACAGACAGCTGCGTGAACAAATCCAGTTATTTCAAAACAAGATCAACTCATTGGCCTCTGACCTTCAACGAATTAATACGTTTGAGAAGAAGCTGAGAATTATCACAGGTCTTGAAGACTCAGAACAAGCTAGAGTTCCCCTCAAGCCAACATCAAGTCATGACAGTGATACGTCTATGGACGACTATGCTCCAAAGGCCGATGGAAACTCAACGTCTATTGAGGCCAAACCCATAGAGCTTGACTTTGACTTCGATAATATTAGGTCAAAACCTGAATACCAAAAACTCAAAGAACTCTACGACAATAAAGTTGCGGCTAACCTGGGTCTTGCGAATGATTATAAAATAACAAGACAGCTGTCGACGGTTATAAAAAATAGTTTTGAGCTCTCTTACAATTACTCTGACTTTGATTTTAAATATAAAAAAATTAAAAAGGTTGTCTCAAACCTTGAGACAAAGGTTCATGAACTCGATCAATATCTGCTCGATAAAGAATCAGTCATCGCCTCAACGCCAACAATTATGCCGGCTGTTGGATGGATCACAAGTTACTTTGGACAAAGAATGTCTCCTTACGCTGGAAAGCTTAAGATGCACGAGGGACTAGACCTAGGTGCGCCTTATGGTACACCCATAGTCGCTCCAGCTGACGGACTCATCACCTACTCTGGCGTCAAGTCCGGTTTTGGAAAATTTGTTCAAATAGATCATGGGTATGGAATAGAGACTCTCTACGCACACTCAAGAACGCTTACTGTAAAAAAAGGCGAGAAGGTTCAAAGAGGTCAAATGATTGCAAAAGTCGGAAGTACAGGTTACTCGACTGGCCCTCACCTTCACTATGAAGTCAGAGTTAATGGGATCGCTGTTGATCCCCTATACTTTGTTTTAGAAAGTAATTAAGAATAATTGGAGAAATATAATGATTAATAACGTAATGAAAAAGATTTTTGGGACTAAACAGGACCGAGATATAAAGACAATGCGACCTTTATTGAATGAAATCAATAGCTACAAAGAAAAAATAAAAGCTTTAAGTGACGAAGAGCTTCAAGCTCAGACGACAAAGTTTCGCGAAATGTTGGCCAACGGAAGTACACTGTCCGACATTTTACCAGAAGCTTTCGCAACAGTCAGGGAAGCTTCAAAGCGTGTTTTAAAAATGGAGCCCTACGATGTCCAAATCATAGGGGGAATTGTTCTTTTTGATGGAAAAATTGCCGAGATGAAAACCGGAGAGGGTAAAACTCTTACCGCTGCTCTTCCCATGTACCTTCATGGTCTTACGGGTAAAGGTGCTCACCTTGTCACCGTCAACGACTATCTTGCCAGTAGAGATGCTCAAGAAATGGGTGAACTCTATAAATGGCTTGGTCTTACAGTGGGCTGCATAGTTCACGATATGAGTGACGAAGATAGAATGGAAGCCTACAAAGCGGACATCACCTACGGAACAAATAATGAATTTGCCTTTGACTATTTAAGAGACAATATGAAGTTTGATCTGGATGAATACGTTCAAAGGCCTCATAATTTTTGTATCGTCGATGAGGTCGACTCCATCCTTATTGATGAGGCCAGAACTCCTCTTTTAATCTCTGGACCAAGTGAAGGAAATACCGACCTTTATCACAAAGTGAATTCCATTCCTTCAAAAATGATTCTGGAAACTGACTATACAGTTGATGAGAAATCCCATACAGCTGTCATGACTGATGAAGGAGTTGTTAAGGTTCAAGATATTTTAGGAATCGAGAACCTCTTTGATGTTCAAAACATGGAGCTTCTTCATCATGTAAACCAAGCCCTGCGAGCGCACACACTTTTCAAAGTTGATGAACAATACGTTATTAAAGACGGAAAAGTTATCATCGTCGATGAGTTTACAGGAAGAATGAAAGAAGGATCGAGATGGTCTGATGGACTTCATCAAGCGATTGAAGCCAAAGAAGGCGTTCCTATAAAAAGTGAGAACCAAACTCTCGCCTCTATTACCTTTCAAAACTACTTTAAAATGTATAACACTCTTGCCGGAATGACGGGGACAGCTGATACAGAAGCAGAAGAATTTGGAAAGATCTACGAGCTAGAGGTTGTCGTAATTCCGACAAACCTTCCTATTGTCAGAGATGATAAACCAGACCTGATCTATGCCAATAAAATGGCCAAGTACAAAGCCGTTGCTGAGCTTATCAAAGAATGTAACGAGAGAAATCAACCTGTTCTTGTCGGTACAATTACTATCGACAGCTCTGAGATTCTCTCTCGCTTTTTAACTGATTTCGGAGTGAAACACGAAGTCCTAAACGCCAAACAGCACGAAAGAGAAGCAACCATCGTTCAAAATGCTGGTATGCCAGGCTCTGTTACTATCGCCACCAATATGGCCGGTCGTGGTACCGACATTAAACTAAACGAAGAAACAAAAGCCGCTGGTGGTCTCTTTATCATTGGTACAGAAAGACACGAATCGAGAAGGATTGATAATCAGCTGCGAGGACGATCAGGTCGTCAAGGAGATCCAGGTGCTTCGAGATTTTTCTTATCTCTAGAAGACGATCTTATGCGAGTTTTTGGTTCCGATAGAATCAAAACGTTTATGAATAAACTTGGAATGAAAGATGACGAACCTATAGAGCATAAAATGATTTCTAATGCCATAGCCAAGGCTCAAAAACGAGTTGAGGGTCATAACTTTGATATCAGAAAGCATCTTCTGGATTTTGACAATGTTATGAATGAGCAAAGAAAAGTCATTTATCGTCTGAGAAAAGAAATTCTTGATGACGAAGGAAATCATGATCTTGTTCAAGAGATGATAACTGATGTCGCGGGAATGCTTACGGCCATTAATACACCGGACAGAAAAGTTCCTCTTAATGAGTGGAACTGGGAGACAATAAATAACGGTTTTCAAAACGTTTTTGCAACCGACAAAGTGCTTACAGTTAATGAATGCTCAGACAAACATAACTCAAATTTGACTGATTATATCGAAACTCAGGCCAAGGCGATTCTGTCTGATAAATTTGCTGAGTACGAAGCCGAGCAGGTAAAACTAACTCTACGAGAAATTCTTTTGGCGACTTTTGATCAATTTTGGAAAGATCACCTTCTCAATATGGATCATTTAAAAGAGGGAATTAATCTTCGCTCTTACGGTCAAAAAGATCCTCTCGTAGAATACAAAAGAGAAGCTTATTCACTTTATGAGAATATGAAGGTTGAAATTAGACGAGCAATTGTTGAAAGAATTTTTTCTGTTCGCCTCTACACACCTGAAGAAATTGAAGCCATTAAACGTCAACAACAAGCAGAACTAGATGCTCAGTTGAATGCTCACAGAAGGGCAAGAGCTGCAGCTGAAGAAGCTAAGAATGCACCTGTTGAAAGAAAACAAGTAAAAGTAGGAAGAAATGATCCGTGTCCATGTGGAAGCGGTAAAAAGTTTAAACAGTGTCATGGTGCCTAAGCACTCATAGCACTCATCCGAAAGCGAGGCTTATAGTTTGAGCGATGATCCAAAGAAGGGCGAGGATTTAACAAGAATTGAAGATCTCTCAGAGTATCTTCATGAAGCTGATGAAGATGATGATTTTCATGGCTTAAACACGGATCCAGACTTAACTCTTCCCGACGACTTCAACGCAACCGATGAGGCTGACTACTCAGCTTTAGAAGAAGATCTCGATAATGTTGAGCCCGATTCGATTTCAGATAATTTCGATGATGATGAAGGCTCTTCAGATAGTTTCGAAGACGATTTCTCCGACAACTCCTTCGAAGACAGTAGTCTAGAAGCTGACTCCTTTGATAATGACGATGACGATGACAATAATGAGAACTCATTTGAAGATCCATCTTTCGAAGACAACTCCTTTGAAGATTCCTCTTTTGAAGATGACACTCTTGAAGAAGAGACGATAGAAGATTCACCGACCAATGACTTTGATTCTGACTCTGACTCCTTGGAAACATCCCAACTCGATGACTTTCCAACTGATAGTGACCCAGAAGAAAGTGATAACACAGCTGAAGACCTCACAGATGATTTTGTTGAAGAACAAGAAGAGATCGACGAGAGTTTCGAAAAAGTTGATGAACCTCCCCTGAGCGAAAAGCCAACCATTGTAGAACCAATTCAGCCTCAAGCTTTAAATACTGAGTATAAAGCCCCTGAGAATTTTCAAGACCTACAACGCTTTGCTAAGAATATGTCCTATGGAAATCTATCCCATGAGGGGAATCCTCCATTTAGTATTATTCTAAAGGATATAAAGTACCAAGAGGATCTAGACGATATTGTTATTTTACTCAAAGAATTTAAAATACTCTCTGCTGAAGATGAAACCTCAGCTCGCCAGACCCTCTCTCGTGGATCATTTCTTATCCCAAGGCTCTCCGAGTACGCAGCAATACTACTTTGCCATAAGTTTAGACGATTTGAACTCACCATTCTTATGGGCTTAACAGAAGAAATTAATCCGGCTAAGACCTACTCATCTGATGATTCCGGCATGGCCACAAAACACAATATTTTTAATAATCGCTCTCATAACTTCACCTTTGATAATGAAAGTGTCAGTCTTGAAGATATCGTAACCTCTACATCTCATAATTTAGAAGGTTACGAGATAAAAGAATATCTCGGCGTCGTGACAGATCATAGCATTGTGACTTCTGAAGAACTTACCAGTGAAGACTCGGGCATATCTGATCATCTTTACGAAGATTTGGTCTCGAAGCTTAAGTATTCTGCCATTAACAAAAAAGGAAATGGAGTTGTGGCCATAAATTATACTATGATTCCACTTTTAAAAGAGTCTGCCGCTGACAAAAATCAGTATAAAATTATCTGCACAGGGAATGTTGTTTGGCTGATAAAGAAATAAAAACATATTACGAAACCATTATTGTCGGTGGAGGAATCGTTGGAGCAGGAGTCTTGCGTGACTTTGCCCTTCATAAAAAAGATGTTCTTCTTGTCGAAAAAGGCGATTACTCATCTCAAACAAGTGCAGGAAGCTCTAAGATGTTGCACGGTGGAATTCGTTATCTAGAAAACTTTGACTTTCTTCTCGTCTTCGAAGCCCTAAGAGAAAAAAAGATTTGGCTCAAGCTTGCAAGTCATATCTCGACTGAAAAAACATTTATTCTTCCCGTTTTTAAGGAATCTAAATGGCCTCTGTTTCTTATGAGAATTGGGCTCTTTCTCTATGATCTTTTATCATTATTTAAAAATACCCCTCATAAGGTTTTATCAAAAGCTCAAACGATTAAGGCCCTCCCTGGAATAAAAGAGGAAGGACTTACGGGCTCTGGAGTCTATTCAGATGGAGTGATAGATGATTCGAAATTGGTGTTTGATTTAATTTTTGATTCAGTCTTTCACGGTGCACAAGCCATTAATTATCACGAAGTTGTTGAATGCCATAAAGTCGATGGTCTAAATAAACTAAAACTACTCAATAGACTTTCAAACACGTTTGTTAGCGTTGAATGTAAAAATATTATTTTCTCTTTAGGTCCATTTACCGATTTCACGTTAAATAAACTCAATGTGCCTTGGGAAGACATTATACTCCCTTCAAAAGGCAGCCATATTTGGTTAAAGAAGACGAGTCTTAAAATCGATAATTCTTTAGTTATTCAAACCAAAGATAAAAGAGTGATCTTCGTTATCCCTCATAGAAACTCTATTCTTGTGGGAACGACAGAGATTGAACTCAAGCCCCATGAAAACCTCTTTGATTTAAATCCATCGAAAGAAGAAATCGACTACCTTTTAGAGTCGATCAATAATTATTTCCCTAAAGAAAATGTCTCACATGTTGATATCATCGCGGACTATGCCGCTGTAAGACCTCTGATAAAATCTAAAAGCCTAGGACCTGGAAAAACATCCAGACACCACAAAATTTATACCCCAGCTGAAAACACCTACGTCATTGCTGGCGGTAAATATACGACGTTTAGAGTGATGGCTTCAGATATAACGAAGAAAGTTTTCAAAGATAATAACCAGTCATACGATAAGTCTCTGTCAAAGACGGAATTTACCAAAAAATCCCTACTGGCAGATATCCACTCCCAAAAAGTTAATCTTGAAATGATTGAAAAAATTATTGAACAAGAGCAGGTCCACAGCCTTGAGGATCTCATTAAAAGAAGACTCTCTTTGTACTCCCTAGATCAGTATCAAGAAAAACAAGACCTCGAGAAACTTATGACGGTTTCTGCTGTCAAAGAGCTTCCAACGATTATTGACTAAAACCTTTTTAAGAATCCAATTGTAATTTTAGGACCTGAATTGGTCTTCACCCATTTGTTTTGTTGAGTATCAGCCGCAAATGAATCACCTCTAATTGAATAGTCCAGACTCACTTTCGCCCCATAACCTCGAGGAGTAAAGTACTTCACTCCCCCTCCAAATAAATAGCCAAAGGTTGCTGCATTAGAGGTTTCTGCCTCGGCGACAGAAGAAAGCGCAGAACTTGGCTCAAAGCTCGTCTCCGCACTCCCAACAAGGAATTGGAATGAACCAAAAGGGATAAACTTATGTACTTTTGAAGGTCTTGTTAGAGGGTACCAATTAAATCCACCACCAAACTCAGTGATATTCTCTTGAATAACATCACCTCTATTAGTAGAAGCACCATTTCTTACCAAGGACAAAACAGCAACCAAAGAAAAGCGAGAATACCATTTTTTATAATCAGTGACATAGAGTTCAAAACCACTATTGAGAACTAAAGAAGATTGAGAACCTTTACTTTCACCGTCCTCTTCTGATGGAGTCGTTACAAAAGAAGTTCCCGAGTAATGAAAAGAGAGGAAGACTTCTTTATTTAGTTCCCTGAGGCTTAAAGTTGAAGGGTCAACACCTCCAGCGAGCTCTTTCATCTCTCCACTGAGTCCTATTTTATCCTCAGCCGTTTCATCTTCTGCCCCTTCAGCTAGCGGTATCCCCAAGTCTCTTGGATCTTTACCTCGAACGGTAACAACAGAATCATCGGCCACTAACATTTTACTTTCATCTTTTGTTATTTTAACAGGAGCGGTAATTTTTAATCTCATCACTTGATCATCGCGAATATAGTCTGCATTAACCAACCGGTAAAGTGACCAAACCGAACGAGTCGGTGAAACCTTCACAACGACACCTCGAGCAACAACCCCAATAGTGAGAAAGAATTTCGCGTGATCCCCTTTTACAATACCATCTTCAATCCCTCTGTTGATTAAAAACGTTTTTTTCGATTCTGAGACTTTTACAATCCTCATCGTCAAACGCTCATCAATCTCCAAGGAAAAAGCAGCAGTAGAAAAAAGAAAACAAACTAAAACAATAAATTTACTCATCAGATATACCTTTTTAAAAAAACTTACTTAAACCAATACTTATCTTTCCCTCTGTTAAAGATGCGACATCAGGGAGAACGCCTTCATCATCATTTCTTTGAATTCTAGAGGTCTCAATATTTTCGAAACTTCCAAAGACCCTAATGCCATATGAATTAGAAAAATTGTATTTTAATCCTGCCCTTAGACCTGGAAAGGAAAGAACGCTATAAGAGCCGGTCTCCGCACTTTCACTGACCTCTAAAATGGAAAGCCCCGTTCGAATATAAGCCCCAAGATAGATAATATTGGCCTCTAACGTGTTGGCAGGTCGAAAGGGATAATAGTTAACACCAGCGGCAAGACTATATTCTGTGCTTGTTGCATTAAAACCTGAACCTATAGAATACGCATCTATGGCCCGTCTTCCACTGAACTCAAAAGTTATTCTTTGCAAGGATTCAATATTTTTAAAAGCAAAGTACTCATAACCAAGTTCGATGTCATATTTTGACTGGGCCGTATTCACTCGGTCTTTAAGATTTTCATTATTAACCAGATTTATCCCAAAATGTGTGTAAGCTTGATGCGAGAATTGATACGCAGAAACCACAATCCTTCTCTCTCTCTCTTTTATAATACCTACATTGTAAACAAGCTCAGACAACTCTTCATCTGAGTAGCCGTCAGACCAAACCTCCCCTTTAGAAGCCAAATCATCGTAGATTTTCTCTTCCTTTCCAAGGCGATCATCTTCACGTTCAAGATAATTTTCATAAACTTCTCTTGAACTGGCCTCCGAGGTAATTGAGTTTGCATCTACATCTTCAAAATATCTTCGAGCAATGGTAAACCTTGGATCATTATACTTTCTAACAAATGCTATCACCATTTTTTCAAAGGTTTGAATACGATGCTCTCTTTGAAAGTCTTTGGCATATTTACTTTTATAAAATGAAGTTGCTGTTTTCTTATTACCTATTTTTTTATCATTCCAAATATCCAGATCAACCAGCTCAATATCTTTATCGAAATGCTTCTCTTTCCCATGAAGCTCTCTAAGGACACCGTAGTCTTTCTCTTTAACCGAAAGGTTTTGGGTCCCTTCTATAAGGTTTTCTTTGAGATCTAAATTTAAATCTTTTTGTTCTGAGATAATTTTGGAGCGTTTAAAAGTTAACTTCTCTCTGCCAGAAAGAAGTCTATTTTCATTAAGCAAAACGAGCTTAGTCCCTTTTTCCATAAGACTTGGGATAAAAACATCAAAAGCGATCCATATCGAACTTTCTTTAAAGACTTTAACCGACTTGATTTTTGCTACTGGTTTAAATTGAATCCTGTCTTGTTTTTTTACGGAAGTTAAAAGAACCCCTAGTTCGTCTTCAACTAAGTTAGCGCTTGAACCCATATTTAAAATAATCGTTTTACCCGTGGTTGAGGTCTGCTCGATTGAGACTATATTATCAGGGCTTATCACCGCAAAAACGGCTGAAGTGTAAAAAATAAGAAATAACCACATCATAGTGCTTCGCAAAATACATCCTTGTATGCTTGTCTAAAGTAATTTTATAAACTTTAACGCGAAAAGAAAAGCCGTTTTGTTTCAATAGATTAGAATTGAGACTCAGCGAGTTATTTAAACTCCACATAGAGGCATTTAGTTGATTTACGGCTCCAGATAAACTATAAATAACTTTCAAATTTTATTTTTAAGGATACACATCGTGGCTAGAAGAAAAAAAGAAGTAAAAACGTACAAATATGAATGCAATTTGACGGGTGAAAAGTACATCCTGACTAAGAAAGCCGAAAATCCTGAGGAACTCATGAGTGTGGCTGCCTATTACGATATGCATCCAGATAAAGATGATAGACCTGAGGATATTAAGTTAAAACTTGGATTCCAAGAGTCTGCAAAAGAGGCTGCTAAGTCAGCTGAAAGTTCTGAAGAATAGATATCAAAGGTAAGAATTAAATGAGCAAAAGAGAATTAATCATCATTGGAAGTGGACCTGCGGGTTATACAGCAGCAGTCTACGCATCGAGAGCAAATCTTTCACCACTTCTTATTGAAGGCAGTGAGCCCGGTGGACAATTAACGACAACAACTGATGTCGAGAATTTTCCAGGTTTTCCCGACGGAATCATGGGGCCTGATCTAATGATGGGTATGAAAAAGCAAGCCGAAAGATTTGGTACCGAGTTTTTAAATACAATGGTAACTTCAGCTGATTTAAGCAAAAGACCTTTTAAAATTACCTGTGCAAATGGTGACTCTTTTGAAACTGAAACGGTTATTATTTCTACGGGTGCTAGTGCCAAATACTTAGGACTTCCCAACGAGAAAGAGCTTATTGGTCGCGGAGTAAGTGCGTGTGCAACTTGTGATGGGTTCTTTTATAAAAACCAAATCGTCTACGTTGTCGGAGGTGGAGATACAGCAATGGAAGAGGCCATGTTTCTTTCAAAGTTTGCCTCAGAAGTAACAATCGTGCACAGAAGAGATTCATTTAGAGCATCGAAACCGATGCAAGAGAGAGTTTTTAACAATCCAAAAATCAAGGTTCTTTGGGACCACGAGGTTGTTGAAATCATCGCGGACAATGCTGGTGTTAATTCTATAAAAGTAAAAAATACGAAAGACGGCGAAGAAACTATTAAAGAGACAAATGGTCTTTTTATGGGAATTGGACACACGCCAAACACTAAGTTTTTGGGCGATCAAGTAACACTAGATAAAGCAGGCTTCATTGTTACCGGTGAGCATCCAGACACAAATATCCCAGGTGTTTTTGCTTGTGGTGACGTTCAGGACTCTTACTACCGTCAAGCTATCTCAGCAGCTGGGTCAGGTTGTATGGCCGCCATGCGAGCGGAAAGATTCCTAGAAGATAACTATTAGACTCGACTATTTTGCCCCTATCTCAATGGCACCCTCGGTAAGTATTGGATAATGCATTTATTCTTTTAAAATCTGACTTCCGTTTGACTTTGCCACCCAAAAAATTCTAAAATTATATTGTAAGCAAGGATGCTTATAAAATTTTGACTACGTAAGACCAAGGATGGATCTCATGCAATCACTTTTTAATTACAACACACTCAATGTCAACTTAGTAAAATCCACAAGATCAATTTGGATAAAGTTAAACAAGCCACAAAATGAGCATGCCATCAATATGGAAATGCTTTTTGAACTTGAGTCTCTTATAGCTTGGCTGACAAATAAAGTTGAAATCCAAAGTGTGTTCTTAACATCGGAAGAAACTGAAGAGAATCAATTATCTCAAGGCTACTTCTCTAAAAACGTTAAAAATTATTCCCAAAATCAAATTTTAAAACTCACAGATAAACTTCAGAAAATTGTTCAAGCTTTTCATCACCTGCCACAAACAATTGTTATCGATCTTAAAAAAGGTGCTAGTAATTTAGGGTGTGAGCTCTCAACGGCAGCTGACATTAGAATTGCTCATCAAGATTGCCAGATCGAGTTTAATCACAACAAACTTGGTCTCACACCCAGTTCTTCAGGGATGTCTACCCTTGCACTTTTAGTAGGGCAAATGCATGCGAGAAATTTCCTTCTGTCTGGACAAAAAATTGATATTAATTTTTTAAAAAGTTCAGGTTTCGTTTATCAAACCTATGATGAAGAATCCAAAAGAAAAGTCGTTCAAAACTTACTTGTGGCCATAAGATCTCAAGCTCCAGTGCAAAGAATTCAAACTAAACTCGGCGTTTTTGATTTAGAAAGAGCAAAGTACGAACAGTCGATGAAAGTAGAAAGCCAAATTGGTAAAGCCTCACTGATGTCTGAGGACTGGAAAGTTGAAAAAGAAGAAGAAACAAAAGAAGCAACACAAGCAAATAAAAATGATGAAGCAGAAAGCGAGAGTTTTATGCCAGCGAAAAGTATGTCTTACGCAAGAAAGCTCACCTTAGTTAAAGAAAGCCCTGAAACTCTAAACTGATCGCTGTTTTAGAAGTTTTAAGGCTTCAGAAATAGGCTTTGACTGTTTTTTAAACTCCATACCGTATTTAACGTCGGTCTGATTCTTTAGTTTTATAACGATATGGTATTTTATAATGCCCAGAACTGGACTCGTAAAAGTTATGCCTTCAATCGACTTTAACGATACTGTCATCCCCTCAGATAAAACAATAGCATTAGTGACCGGTACTGAAAAACTCATTCCCATGTCTGAGATATCACTTAAAGTCCCATTGAGAGATCTTTTATTACCACTGATCTCATCAACGTAATCCACTCTGACTTGAAATAAAATATCTTTAAAAGAAAACCTCTCATCTTCCCTTTTCTCTTTTAGATAGAATTTTTTATTTAAGCTTAAGACAAGTTGGCTTTTATTGTGCTCATAAAAAGATCCTTTAAAAAGCAAAGAAAGTTGCTCTTGAAAAAGGTGCAGTTCGACGTTTTCATCATATTCAAATCCATCTTCAATATCTAAGAAGATAAGAATATCATTATTATGTACCACTCTCTCAATCGAGCAGATTCCAGTCTTTCTAGACCCCTCAATCTTTTGCCAAATGGTGAGTTCTAGATCCTCTTTCTTACATAAATTGAATGCCTCGAGAAGTTCACTCAAAGACTTAACCGTTCTGAAACTAGGTAACATGGGTAAATGATAACATAACTTTTAATGATATTTTAAGATAATTTTAACAAATCATGGTCAAGTGGTACGCGCCCAGTGTCACTAAAGATAATATAGTATCCACCGCCTCCGGCACCGCATAGCTTTAAGAAATAGTCTTTAGACTCTAACCCAGCTAGCCAAACATCTTTTAGCGACTTTGGTATCATGCTATCAAAATAAAGATATTGTAATCGCGAAATCTCTTTGAAGTTTTCAGAAAAATTCTTCGTCTGCCCAAAGGATAAATTATCGACAATAAGGTCAGTGAGATTCATATATTTTTTTATGCCATCAAAGTACTTCTCATCTGAACAGTCCTTCAAAAACTGATGCACAAGAGGAGAAGTTTTTCTTTGAATTTTTGTATCTAAAAGATAGAACTGACCAAATGATGAAAGTGTGGGGTAATCAATAGGCGCAATCTTATCTTCTGAACTTATCATGAGAGGTTTATTAATAAGACTAATAAGAGGATCCAGACCAGATGATGTTCCATGAAAGAAAGATTCCATAAGAGAGAGAATTTCTTGTAAAAACTTTAGGGCCTGTGAATCAAGTTGGGCTTTACGATCAAATCCATTTGCATATCGACAATAAAGAGATGCACACAAAGCACCAGAACTTCCAAGACCATGTCCCTGGGGAATATTAGATCTAAATTCTAAACCAGTATTAATATCGTTATCCATTCTCTCTATATCAAGTTCCCTTTTCAAAATAGAGGATCTTTTTATAAAATTAAATAAGTCTTTTAATGAACTCGCCGTCTCCTTGCCTTCAGTTGAGAGCACTCCAAAATAGGGACTAAAAGGCATTGCCACCCCTTTAGAGCCTTTAATAATTCCATACTCACCAAAAAGAAGAACTTTGGCATAAAATTTATCATTCATATCTTTCTTCCATAACACACGGTCCATCACCTTTTCGATCAAAGATAAGCTGATCACATAAAGGGGATATAACACTTTCTATAAATGCAGTTATCTTACTGGTCTTTAAGTAAATGAGATGAATATTGGGTCCAGCATCGATGGTGAAATACAGGTGTTCCCCAGAGGCCTGTCTAAATTTTCTTACCTCGTTTATAATAGCGAGGGATCTTTGTTCAAGAAGGATATATGAGGGAGTGGAGCTCATCATTAAAGCGTGAAGAGTGAGAGCTTCACGTTCAAGGATTTCTCCAAAGACGGCCAAATTATTATTTTTTAGCGCATGATCGATCTTTTCTAAATTCACACGGGCCATCTCATATCGAGCCGCCGCGAAAGGATGATCTTCCATGAGCTTATGACCAGCTGAAGAGGAAACATCTTTTGTCTTTGAGCTTACTATAGCGATCGTATTTTCGAAATCTTGAGGATAAGAAATCTCTAGGGCGTATCGATCATTACCGTTTTCAAAATGGGAAACACCCCAGTGAGAGTAACCCGAAAAGAGGCTTCGCGAAGCTGAACCAGAACAAAGCCGAGATAATTCACTGGCCCTATTCATATCTATAGACGTTCCTAAAAGTTTGTCCTCAAACGTTAACAAAGCGAAAATAATGGCCGAAAAACCACTTGCACTTGAGGCTATGCCTGATGAATGAGGGAAAGTATTTTTTGACTCAATCTTTAAGTGATAAGAATTAAGCCAAGGCATAAAGTTAATTAAAGCCTCGATTTTTTCTTTTGTCTTAACTTTAAAAAGATCATCGTTCTGATTTTCGAAAATAAAAGAGCTGATATCAAATGAATCCGCTTTCTCAAACGAAATTGAAGTCTCTGAGCGACACTCACTCAGAGTCATACTCAAAGAAGGATTATTGGGTTTTTGTACGGGACTCTTCCCCCAATACTTTATAAATGCGATATTGGATGGGCTTTGAACTTTTACGTAAGCTTTATTAATTGAGCAGTTCAAATGATTCATGAGTTTTTTTATCGTTCGCAGAAAAACTATTTAAAGGTCTTTGTAAAATAAGTTCATCAAAACCTAGAATTTGTTCAAAGCCTTTGTCTTTAAAATATTTTTTCGTTGTCGCTGGATCTTTATCACTCGTCACTAAAACAAAATCCCCACCCCATGCTCCAAGAGATTTTACACTTCCCCAGTAATCTGAGAATTCTTTATCTTTAATTCTTGGAAGGTCAAGGGCATTTGAGATAATCGATTCATGTTCAAGGATAAGCTCTTCAAACTCTTTAAAATCAATACAGTTTAGGATTCTTTGAGAAATACTATCAATACGTGAACACATCTCTTTTTTAAATTCTTTATTTGTAACTAAGTCTTTATATCTTGAAATGCTCTCCCTCGTATTTTGTTTTCTGTTGAGGTAAACAAAGTAGATATTATTTCTAAAGTGTGGATCAAAGGTAGCTGCTTCCCATCTTGGTCCATGGGCCTTAATCTCATAAGTTATGGGTCCAACTGATTGAGCACAGGCTATATCGTAACCTGAACCACCAAATGTTTTTTCCAAAAGTTCAAAAGGCGAAACATAAGCCCACTGAGCGATATTATAAATGAGGGTAGAACTGGATCCTAAACCCCAACCAAGAGGAAATTCTAAACGCGTCTCTACAACGACATCGACTTCATCTCTCAAAAAATGAACATTTTGTGCTCTAGCAGCGCACAGAATTTGTGACAAAACCTTTGCCTCTTCAGACTCGTTATCAAGGCAGTTAAAGCGCCATAAATCATAACTGGCTTCAAACCAGCAATTACCTGTGGAATCAAATGATTTCCAATATAGTTTGGGTTCGCTAGATCTATTGTATTTAACAGATAGTGTTTGTCCCAGATTGGTTGGGAAGGCAACTGAATGTGCCCCATCTAAAATAAAATACTCCCCTGTCAAAAGAAGCTTACCGTGACCGTAATAAAATTGCTCTCTCATCAACTCTCCAATTAATGGTAACGTCTTTCCAGAAAATCTCTTACACTTGCGTGTGAGATGACTTTGTCTGAAAAATACTTTATTGCTTTTTCTTTTATTTCTGTTTCAGCACCAAGCTGATTTAATATATTTAAAAGGTGCATCTTCATATGCCCTTTTTGGATACCGGTCGTGACAAGTGAGGAGATGGCACCGTAATTTTGTGCCAGCCCAGTTGCCGCTATGATTCCCATTAATTCTTTTGCATCTGGATTTTCTAAGATCTTCATTGAGATTTTCGACATAGGATGAAGACTTGTGAGTCCACCGACAGTGCCGATGGCCAAAGGAAGTGTCATCTCAAACTTAAAAATACCATCATCTAAAGTACAACTCGATAGCCCTCTGTAGACTCCATCCTTAGCAGCAAAAGCGTGACCACAGGCCGAAGTCGCCCTAAAGTCATTGCCTGTAGCAATAGTAACCGAGTCAATACCATTAAAAATTCCCTTATTATGAGTCACTGCTCTTGAGGTATCGACTTTTGAGATTTGAATGGCATCATGAAATTTTCTAGCAAACTCGATTGCTGGAAGATCAGCATGAACACCTAGGTCTTCTATGGGACACTCAACATGAACTCTTACGATACACTCAGGAGTATAATTAGAAAGAATACACATAATCACGTCTATATCTTTTTCAACACCAGAAAAATTGGAATATCCTAGTGCTTCAAGCTTAAGACTTTGTCCTAAATTTTCAAGAACGGAGTTAATGAAATTCGCACCCATGGCATCGCAAGTTTCGAATTTTACATCTAATTGGTAGTAATTTTCCAACTGATCAGATCTATCAACGAGCTCTAGGTTTTTAATTCCCCCACCTCGTTTATCCATATTCTCTGTGATCTTTTCTGTATGAGCTAGTAAAGAGCTTTTTTTCAAAGTGAAGAAGGTTTTTAATTTTTCAAATGAGCCCTTAAATTTGAAATGGACCTGTCCCGATTTAGTTGTGGAGATAACTTTTGCCTTGAAACCACCTCTTGTAGACCAAAACTTTGCACTTTTACTTGCGGCCGCAACAACTGAGCTCTCTTCTGTAACCATTGGAATGGTATAAACTTTTTTATTAATGATGAAATTTGGTGCAATGCCAAAGGGTAAAATAAAATTGCCAACAGTATTTTCAGAAAAGTCGTCAAACATATCCTGAACATCACTATCACTGTGCCAAAAAGACCTAATAGAATCTAGTGACTGATGATCCTCACCAATTTGGCTTTTAACCCATTCAATTTTTTGGTCTTTTGATAATTTAGAAAAACCTGAAACTGTATTCATTCGCTTTATTTTCCCGTTAAAAAATTATGACAAAACTTTAAGTTCTCAATTTCGCTTGAGACAAACTCTCTGAGCTTCTCCAAATCTTCCGCATGTTTGAGAAAACTTGAAGCCATTCCAACAATACTCTTAGCTTCAAGTCTATTTTGTAGCTGATATCCATCAACAATGTTTGAGACTCCACCAGAGATAATAAAGTTTCTGCACTTGATATCATCGCCTGAATTGACCAAAGGATTTATCCAATTAATCATCTCTTCACAACTATGACCCATGTGGACCAAACTATTATTTGAACCATCCTTATCAAAGTTTTGCGCATTATGTCTACTAAGTTCCAAAAGGCTGAAATTTGTACCGCCAAAACCAGAGAGTTCAATGGCCGCGAGAGGTAATTTCATTAGTGATTCTAATGACTTGGGTCCAAAACCTTGTCCAACTTCTTTCACAATAATCTTTGTTGATAAGGACTTACAAATCTCCTCAATAGTCGCAAGCGGAGCTCTTTGAAATCGATCACCTTCTGGCTGAAACCATTCCTGCATGGGATTTACATGGATAACGAGTCCATCGGCCCGCAAACTCTCAATCAACTTTGAAATAACGGAGGTCTTCTTATGCACAACGAGTTGCTCTAATTGAGCAATTCCCAAATTAATGAAAAAAGCGTTATCGCCCAAAAGATCTCGCTGATCGAAATCTTTAAACCTCTCACTAGATTCCAATAAAGGTCTACAAGACCCAAGTCCCATCCCAAAACCAAATTCTCCGGCCACGGTGGCCAGGTTTTTATTGATGAGATTTGCCCGCTCAGTTCCACCAGTCATGCTTGAGATCCATAAAGGAGCTCGAAACGGGATGTCCATAAATTCGCACGCCACAGATTGCGCCTGCGTTGGGTGACTATTTAAAAGGGGTTCATAATAAAAGTCTTTATTATTATGAGTCGTTATAGAAGTGAAAGCTAATTCAATATGGTCGGTTTTTCTTTTGTCTGACATCTTAAACCTTGGGTCCTATGACCAAAATAAATTCTTTTTTCTCTTTCGCAATTTTAGAATTAAGTTTTGAAAAAGTATCTCTGTAGAGTCGCTCGTTTTCTTGATTGAGTTCTATACCTAAAAACCCAACACGATCGGGACAGTATTTTTGAAATTCTTCTAAAAGTTTCTTCATTCTATAAGGTGTATCCATAACGACAGATATATCTGAACTTGCGGCAATTCTCTTTAATTCTTTAGAACGAATATCTGATTTATTTGAGAGAAAACCTTCAAAAACAAATCTCGAATGATCAAAGCCACTCAAAGCAATTGCCAAAGCTATAGAGTTAGCAAATGGGGCTGATGTCACTTTAATCCCTGAATCGTGGCAACGATTGACTAAGTCTTGCCCAGGATCACAAAATGCTGGCAGACCACAATCACTCATTAAAATAACATTTTTTCCTTTATTTAGCTTCGTTATCAGGCGTCCACATTCTTCATCGCGGGTGTGTTCATTATATAAAACAAAAGATTCAATGGCCTCTTTTGGAAGTCCAAATCGAAGCCATCTGCGACGTCCCTCTTTAATTTCTTCGACACAAATAATATCTCCATCATCAAATGCCTTTTGACATAGAGAAAGAGCAACGGCCTCTAGTGGAGACTGGTCATCGATTGGTGTTGGGATAAGGGTTAAAACTCCACTCATTATATTTCTCCAAAATTGATAAAAAGTTCAGGGCGATGAAAGTCGGGATCTTTTTCTGAGTTTATGTTTAAAGCATAGAACTCTCTTTTAGCTTCACCGACGACACAAAAACAATTCCCGGTTAGACTCTTCGAGCTGCCAGGAATATCTGAAAAAGGAATTGAAATAAGACAGTGCCAAGGCTTAGTTGAAATCGTTTCAGTTTTTCCAGAAAAAGAAGCTGGGCTTTCAAAAACCTTCCTCGGTTTTTTAATCTTTAGAACAAAGTTTTGACCAAGGGGCGAGATTTGAACTTCAAGATAAGACTCGCCATCTTTTGAGATAAAAACTTCAAAGACATCATGTTCCCATAAGCCCCAATTCTTATCAGGATTATCCAGGTAATTGGTAGAAAACTTTGGGTTTCCATTTATCTGTGATGATCCTTGCATTTCAAATTTAAAATGAATCATCTCATCATCAATAGTCCAGCCGACTCTTGGGCTAAATTCATTAGAAGTATTGGAATGATGAGGACGTAAATTTTGCATAGCCTCTTATAAAAAATAAAGATTCATATGACAACTAAAGCGCTTTGACATACAAGCAATCATGGAAAAATTTTACGTCTCTTGCCCTCTAAATATGGAAAATACCCTAAAACAAGAGATTCTAGAGAAATTCGAGTTTTACAACGGCTTTCGGCCCACTTTAGAGCTTTCAGTGGGGGGAATTTCACTTGAGTGTGAGATAGAACAAGGACTGGCCCTAAACCTTTATCTAAGGTGTGCAAACCGTGTTCTTTTGCGACTTAAATCACAAAAATGTAGAGACTTTCCAAAACTTTTTAAAATTATTCAAAAAATGAACTGGAAACGGTTCTTAAAAAAAGAAACAGTTGACTGGAAAATTACGACATCTAAATCAAGACTTATCAATACAACAAAAATGGAAGAAACCTGCAAAGATGCTTTAAAAAAGTATTTTGAGCCAAATAAGCTCCCTCAGAAGATCCTGAATGAAGGAGATAAATACCATACTCAAAAAATTTATATCCGCGTTGAAAATGATGATCTTGAACTCAGTATTGATACAAGTGGAGAGGGTCTTTATATTAGAGGCAATGATCCTTATAGAGGAAAAGCTTCTATTAGGGCCACCATCGCCAGCTGCCTCCTTTACAATTTTTTGCCACGAAATATTGATCTTAACCTTCTCGATCCCATGGCCGGATCTGGAACTTTTCTAAAAGAAGCCAAGAACTTTCATAAAGTGAATATACAAAGAGATTACGCTTTTGTTGATTACCATCCGCTACCAAAACTTGATGACAACACAACGGGCTTTCAAATCAAAAACTATAATGGGCTCGATATTGATCCAGATGTCTGTGCTCATGGATCTGATATCGGAATTATTGAGGGTGATGCATTCAAATTTAAGTCTGATTTAAAAAACTTTATCATTTGTAATCCTCCCTATGGAAAAAAAGTTAAACTCTCAAAAGAGAGAAATATTTTTTATAAAGAGTTGGTAAAAAGCTCCTTTGAAAATATGGGGGCCATAAAACTCTCCCTACTCACACCTTTGGATATCCAAATTGAAGGCTATGAAAGTCGCAGCAAGATTTTTAATAGTGGAATTTGGCTTTATAACTATATCTTTAATAAATAGACACCTACTAGATTGCCTTCAATTATTTGCTAAATCGGTTTTACTTCTCCTTATCATTCACATGTCCCCTAGCAATTACAAGGTCTTAGCCTTCGGAGGATTTTTATATAATATAATTGTAGAAAGTGACGAAAAGAGACTGGTATTGGTTTTAATATTGGAGAGATGGCCTGAAGTTTTTTGTAATGGCCCTTATATTTATTATGATGAGTTGTGAGACACAAAAGATCGTTCTTGATGATTGTACATCTACGAGCAAAGGGTGTCTAAACGAGTTAAACGAAGATGAACCGACCCCAGGAACGATATCTGTCCTGCAGTTTACTAGTCTAGGGTACACAGGCGCCCATGTTACAACTTCAAATGATATCGATACCGAAACTCGTTCAAACTTTTTAGTTTTCGTTTCAAGACAAGATAATCCAGATTCAACAATAGTCTCAGATAATATGGGGAATTCTTTTCTTCAGGTTATAAGCTCAGATGTAACGAATGAAGGAACGGGAACCTATAGTGATGAGTATTTCGCTTTTAGCTGCTTTGACTGTAATGGTGGGGCAAATCATAACTTTACGGTGACAACGACAAATGGTTATTCATCAATTTTTGTCATTGAAATATCATCTTCCTCCCCCCTAAAACTTGGAGAGACAATATCTTCCAGCACAGGCCAATCCACTCCCATTCTCTCTGGCAGTATCAATGCGAGTGCAAATTCCCTCCTTGTAGGATTTGCAGCTTCAGGAGAAGGAACACCATCTCCTGATTACACTTGGAATAATGGCTTTACCAAACACGTAGAGATTACCAATACTGCTCACTGGTATGGATCACTTGCAACGAAGCATGTTTCAGCTTCTGGAACTGAAGAAGCTTCTATGAGCACAACTAATCCAGAAATAGGAACAGCACTCCTGATAGAACTCACTTTGTAAAATAGAATTGATTCAATTTGTTAGCGACTTTTTGCGACTCGACTTACCCATTCAATATACTTTCCTGGATTAGCGACTTTATTATTTTTTCTTATTTCGAAATGAAGGTGGGGTCCACTCGATCGTCCGGTTGAACCAATTTTTCCAATCACTTCGCCTTGAGAAATAGATTGCCCCTTTTTGACGAGGTTACTTGAGTTATGAGCATAGACTGTGTGAAAGCCACCGGAGTGAGTTAAGACAATTACTTTTCCATACCCTCTCATAGATCCCACAAATTTAACTTTACCTTCAGCAGAAGCTGTTATTGATGTTCCACTTTTTGCAGCGATATCAATTCCATCATGGTGCCTTCCATTTCGTCTTCCAAAAAATGAAGAGATTCTTTTTGAACCTGGAACTGGCCAGTGAAATCTTCCCGAGTCTCTATAGTCAAATTTTGAATCGTCTATACGAACACTTTCGAAGTAGTTAGAAAAACCAGTATTTTTAGCGACGAAAGTCCACTTACCATTTTTCTTTGCGTAGTAACCGCTTTTTACCGCACAAGACGAGAAAACGATCATACTGATGAATATGAATATTATGTTGCTTTTTTTCATTTATAGTTTATTTAATCGTTCTTTAAATACCTCTATTGTTTTTTTATCATCAATCTCTTTACCTGAAAGGTCTTGAAGATCTACTGTAATATATCCGTTTCCTACTTCTACGCAGTCGCTTCCATCTATATCTTCGTACCCTTCGTATGTGCCGCCGACCCAGTAATACTGTCCACCGCGCCCATCAACTCTTTCAATAACTTCTTCGGTATATTTTTGTATACCTGGAGTTGTGTACTTAACTCCGGAAATTTTTGACCATGGCAAGTTGGGTACATTTACATTAATTAACGCCATGCTAGGAATTATATCATGGATATTTAAGGCCAGTAACCGAGCAATAAATTCGGAAGCAACATCAAAGTGTTTGATATCTTTGGGATTTATTGTCACTAATGAGACTGCAATGGCCGGAATATTTCTAAAAGTTGCCTCTCGAGCGGCAGCAATTGTCCCTGAATAAAAGCGATCTTGTCCGAGATTGGCCCCATGATTTATGCCTGAGACGACAATATCTGGTCTATCGTCTTTGAGAATATGACCAAGGCCTATTAAAATACAATCTGCGGGATAGCCTGTGCATGAATAAGTATTTGGGGAAATCTGCTTAACTCTTAAAGGCTCACCTAATGTGATTCCATGTCCACAACTTGAGCGCTCTGTATTTGGAGCTATCGTTGTCACATGATGAGTTTTTTCTAACTCTTCTTTTAAAAACTGAATTCCGCTGGCGCCAATACCATCATCGTTACTAATAAGAACTTTCATCTCCAACCTTTTTTAAAGAGATTGTAACAAAAATCTTTTTATTGGACTATAGAGCAAATCTTTGCGGCTGGAACCTACTGACTCTGGATGAAATTGGTACGTTAAAATATTTCCTTTTGAGCCTAACATGAATTCATTATCTATAAACTCCATAATCCAACCGTCTTTTAGAAAGGCATCCATTTGATCTTCCCTTCCTGTAACGCTGAGAGAGTTATATCTTTGAAACCTGATGGGCTTATTAAAGAATTTAAATTTTGCACTAAACGATTGCCCATGCACTGGATTTTTAGACCTAGACCAATCAAGTCCCATGGTCTTCCAAATAAGTTGATGCCCTAGACAAACACCGAACAGAAAAATATTTTTCTTTAAAAGGATACTTTTTATCGGTGCTAAAAATTCACTATATTCATCCGGATTCCCAGGTCCAGGTCCTAAAACCACAACAACTCTTTGGGTGGTATCAACAAGGCTTGTTAAAAAGTTTACAATGTCTTTTTTGGGAATAATCACAATATTTGAAAGCGAACTCAAGTCAGAGAGTAAGTTATAGGTAAAGCTGTCATCAAAATCACAAATCGCTATCATAAATTTAAACGGTTGAAGTCAAAAAAGTTTGTTTTATAAGTTTTAAATTCATCGTTTCCAAAATTAAAAACCCAATTAACAGAGTATCGACTATCAACAACAGTTTCCCTATAGGCGAAATTTAAAATCCAACAATTATTATCAGGCATGAGATCGATTTGGTAAATAGATCTAATATTTTCTCTGGCATCAAGATCATCTTCTTTTAAAAATGAGAATCCAACAGCATCAATAAGTCTTACTTGAGCTCCAAAGCGCAAGGTCTTAAGACTCTCCTCCCCGATTGAATTTAAATTATAGTTCGCTAAAAGATTAAAGACATCAAATCTTCTCTGTGCATTAGCATTAAAAATATGATCACTCGTTTTATGAAAATAATAATCTGAAAAAGAAAAATTCCAACGTCCAGTTGTATAACCAGCAGCTGTATAAAGACGTGTGAGTCTATCCACACCTGATTCATCTTCATTATCGAGAGTGAAACCTTGAGACAGATTAAAGTATCCAATTTTGGTGTAGTCAAAATTATCTCTTAAGTACTTTTTATCCACGTAAGGAGAAAATGTCTTAGGTGTTTTACGAATAAGACTATTATTCCACTGAAGCTCTAAGGTATTTTTAAGAGGAATATCCTGTCTTGTCGAATTAGATCCTTTTGAAAATTCCTCTTCCCTTAAGGCATCTTGGTAGTCAAACCATCCACCTGCTTGATCAATTTGAGATCTGAAGCGCTCGTTACCAATCTCGTCGCTATGAGCGATCAGGTGGTGGCGAAACTTAAATTCTTGAGAGTGCCTATAGCTATTTTTGACAAAGAGAATAGACTCCTCAGTCAATGATTTTTCAAAAGTAGGAAGAGACCCTACCAGATGATCTTGATTATCCTCCGCGACGACCTTTTCTTTTATAACGCTTTTCTTTAACTTGGAGACTGGAACCTTTTGTTTAAATGCTAATCCAAAGACCTTATCCAGACTAAAACTAAATTCAGTTGTTATAATTCCTGCATTTTTTCTAAAGTCTTCTTGATCTTCATCTTGAAATTTATAGTACTGAAAGTCGTAAACGTAAGTTGTTTTAGCCGTCATAGGTCCAAGATTAAAAAGATGCCAATCCATATAGGGTTTTGCATTCACTCTCGTCGCATTTCTTAAATTGATATCCTCTTGCTCATTTTGCTGCTTAAAGACGGTAAAGTCTGAATCAAAACCAAAAGAGATATTTTTCATAAAAAGTGTATCTGATTGAATGACAGACCTAGGAGACGCGGAGAGATAAAGACTTGGCAGTGTTTGAACGTAAGACTTATCAAACGATTCTGGATCAACCACAAGTTGATTTCTTCTGTAAAAGCTCTCTATTCCAAAATTTGTATGTTCAGTTCTAGATTCTGTAAAAAAGCTAAAACCAATATCACTTTCTCCAATATGGTTATCAGCATAGTTATTGAAATCTCGGGCCATGTCTAGATCCTTCATGCCCACATAGTTTAGATGTGTAAGGGTGTCATTACTCCACTGAACATGAGTCTCGAGATCCGAGAAGTGCCTAAAGTATTGCTCACCAGATTGATCCGTATTTGTTTTTCCCGGCTGATAAATTTCATCGTTGATAAGTTTATTTGTGAGATTGAAATAACTTTGTTCGGTAAAAGCTTGGCGATACTCATAGTCTAATCCATTACCTCGAGTGGCCATAATCGTTGGCGTAAAGGTCATATCCTTGTCTTGGTCCATGGCCCAGAAAACAGGTTGACCGTAGCTAATCCCCTCATCCAGTCGGGAAGTAATGGTGGGAAATAGTAGACCTGACTCTCTTTTACTTTTAATCGGTATCGCAATATAGGGGAAATATAAAACAGAGACCCCTTTAATCTTCGTTAGGGCGTGTTTAATCTGAATATACTGGTCAATCTCAATAAAGATTTCATCTCCAAAAATAAGCCAAGACTCAGTACAATCTTTACATGTAGTGAACTCAGCTTTTTTTGCATAATAGGATGTATCTGAAGTTCTCGAAATTTTATTGGCCACAAGATTAAACTCGGTGGTGATCACTCGAGCGTTACTCATATCTAAAACACCAGATTGAGAATTAAAAACAATATCAGAGCCGTAAATAGTAATATCCCCTGAGATAAAACGAACATTTCCTTCGACTTTGACTTCACCTGTTTTGAAGTTAAAGCTCGCTCTTTCGCCGTACAGAGTGTCTTGACCGGAGATAATGACGACACTACCGATGGCTTCGAAAGATGTTCCTTGATTTTTACGATAGGCTTTTTCTGAATAAATACTGACAGAGTCTGAGAGTTTTAGCTGAAGGTGTTTTTCACTTGCCGCTTTGGCTTGAGCGAAACATGGCCCGACGAAACTCACCGATAAAGTAATTACTACCAGAGACCAAAACATTTGTTTTGAAAGATGACTTAAATATTTTATCCATATCTGCAAATTTAAATCCGTTCTTTTTCGCAAGTTTTTTCATGTCCTGTGGGTCCATCGATTTAAAGTGACTTGCACAGCCCAAAATTATTTCAGCACCCAATGACTGGTACAACGTAATCATCTGATTTATCTCTTTTGGATCTCGTTTTGAGAAAGAGAGAAAAATTGTGTCGAAAGCATTAGTATAGTCGTTCTGTTTCAAATATTGAACTAATTTTCGCACCGCTGGCAAATTATGAGAACCGTAAAAATGAAAGAAACTCCCGTTGTGCTGAACCTTTTCTTCTAGTTGCACAGCGTAATATTCTTCACCTAATAGTTCACAGACTTTTTTTGCAATTTTAGTGTTCTGGCCTTTAAAATCGAGGTTTTTATCAAACACGTCTAGATGAAAAAATTGAAGATCTTTTTGTTTAAGGGCGACAAGCTCATTGAGGTAATCCAGCTCAAATGCCGTCACTAAGGGTTTAGCCGTTCTTGCTATTCCCATTTTTTCTCCTAATATTTTCTTATAAGTCTTTCCAAGATAGTCCTGATGGTCTCGCCCAATACTTGTCACCACACTTATGTCTGCGTCGACACTGTTGGTGGCATCGAAGCGTCCCCCAAGACCTACCTCTAGCACCAGATAGTCGCATTTTTTCCTTATGGAATAGCGATAGAAAACGAAAAAAAGAAATTCAAAAAATGACAGTTTAAGATTCTTTTGATTGAGATCTTTAAAACTCTCTTTCATTAAATCAAAAAGAACAGTTTCATCAATAAACTGATCATTAAACTTAAAACGCTCGCAAATTGATTCTAAATGAGGAGAGGTAAAAAGAGCTGTGGAGTGGTTCTTTGCAAGAGAGCCAGCAATGAGTCGCGAGACTGAACCTTTACCGTTGGTTCCACCAATAGTGATAATCTTAGCTGTTGTCTTTAACTCAAATGCTTCAATGGCCAAAATAATTCTATCCAGACCAAGCTTTGCATTCTCAAAACCAATATTAGTCTCAAGCCAAGACTCAATGACTTTTGTCATTACTTTCCAAACATTTTAACAAAAAATGACATCTCTTTTTTTAGATCTTTTCTATGAATAATTCTGTCGATAAACCCATGTTCAAGAAGAAACTCGGCTCGCTGAAATCCATCGGGCAGAGTCTGTCTAATAGACTGCTCAATAACTCGCGGACCCGCAAAACCGATAAGGGCACGAGGCTCTGAGATATTAATATCACCTTGAATGGAAAAACTTGCTGCACAACCTCCGGTTGTGGGATCTGTGATGAGAGAAATATAAGGGATGCCGGCATTTTTTAATCTCTTTCTGGCCGCACTGGTTTTACCCATTTGCATCAGACTCAAAAGACCTTCTTGCATTCTGGCCCCTCCAGAACAAGAAACCACGATGCATGGAGCTTTATTTTCAAAAGCTAAATCCATGGCCAAGGCAATTTTCTCACCTGTAACCACTCCCATTGAACCACCCATAAAGCTAAAATCCATAACAGCTAAAACAACTTTAGTTCCATCAATCTTGGCAAAACCAGAAACTGTTCCATCCTTTTTACCCGTTTTTGAATAGGCTTTATTAAGTCTGTCGTTGTAACTAATCTTATCCATAAACTGCAGAGGATTTTTCGTCTCAAGATCACTTCCAAACTCTCTAAAAGAATCGGCGTCGATGAGAGTCGCCAATCTATCTTCAGCACTCAATCTATAGTGGTGATCACAAAAAGGACAAACGTTATGATTTTCAATAAGGCGTTCTGTTTGAAGAATCTCTGAACAGCTCACGCACTTTTTCCAAAGACCTGTTGGGTTATTATTGGGTTGCTTCTTTGTATTTTTAAACTTTGGGTTTCTTACTGTATTAAACCAGCCCATATGCACTTCCTATTTGATTTTCTAGATTATCTTAAATTTAGTGAAAAATGGCAATATTTCCATCGTGTTAACTTGTTGCATTAGGAAAAATTAAAATATCTTTAGTATTTTGCAAAAACACCTTATAGTTATTTAAAAAAAAGGAATTTTTTATGTCAGAATATGTAAATCCCCATGGAGCCTCTTGCCCCTGGTATCCTGCAGCCGAACTTTTAGGTTCTCCAAATATCAAGTGGTGCGAAGAAACTCTTTGTCAGATAGTAACCGAGCCGGCTAATACTTGGTCAAATATCCTCTATTTGCTTGTCGCTTTTTATATCTATAAAAGTGCGAAGAAAACGGGTCAAGGTGAACTCATTTGGCTTGGGCCAGCTATGTTTTTAATGGGTCTTTTCTCTTTAATTTATCATATGAGTAATAATTATCTCTCTCAGATGTTCGATTTCATTGGAATGTATCTTTTTGTTTTCTGGCTCTTTGTCCTCAATCTAAGACGAATTGGTGCCGTTAAAAAAACGAATCAAGTAAAAGTAATGGTGACTCTGTCAGTGGTCTGTACCGCAATGGTGCATGTTATGTACCTAACCCATATAAAGTTTCAGTTTATCGTGGCCGTCGCAGCTGTTGCCATCCTCTACACTGAATACCTTTACTATAAAAACAATAGAGAGAATAAAGCGATCACCTACAAAAAACTTGTGATTGGTGCAGGATTTGTGGGATTAGCTCAAATTTCTTCGCAACTAGATCTCAATAGAGTTTCTTGGTTTTGTGATCCTCAAAATCACTTTTTCCAAGGCCATGCGCTTTGGCACGTCCTTGGGGCGATTGGACTAACGATTGCGTATAAACATTACGAGCAATTCGATTACTCAAAAGATAAATAAAACAAAATGAAATTTTATAAAAACCCGCATGAGATTGGATGTTATTGGTACGATGCTGTGCAGAAATACGGAGCACCAAATTTAAAGTGGTGTGAGCAGAGTGTTTGTGCTGTGGTGTCAGAACCTGCAAACACCTTCTCGAATATAGCATACTTCGTCGCTGCATTTATTATCTATCATTGGACAAAAGAGTCAAAAACCGAATTTAAATATGCGTCAATCGCCATGATTCTTATGGGTTCAGGTTCTTTTTACTACCACATGTCAAATTTTTATATCTCGCAAGTCCTGGACTTTGTTGGAATGTTTCTTTTTGTTTTTTGGCTATTATGCTTAAGCCTCATAAGGCTTAAATTTTTTAAATTTAAATCTGCAGTTTTTTTTTACCTTCTCCTGATTATTGTGAGCATACTCTTGATGCATGTTATGTACATTTACCATGTCCCTTTCCAGTCTTTAATTGTTTTAGCCGTACTCTCAATATTATCGATAGAAATCAAGCTCTATCTGCAAGCGAAAAGAAAATATTCTCTCAAATATTTGATCACAGGATTTCTAATTATCGGATTTGGTGAACTTTTCTCGATACTAGATTTAACGAAGACAGTTTGTACACCAGACAATCATGTTGTGCAAGGTCATGCTTTTTGGCACATTCTCAGTGCAATCGGACTAGTGGTCGCTTTTAAGCACTGGCTGAGCTTTGAAAATGATAGCTAGCCCTCGTAACCTATAGAAAGTATCTCAAATATTGTTATAACCTTTGATCCAACCGGTTTACTAAATTAAAAGCAACAGGACATAACACTTGATTCAAACTATGCAAAGATCTCTCTAGGTTCTAGCTACAAGCTCAAAAATAACTATGCTTTAAGTGCAGGTTTAGAATGAACTCTTTTTCACCTTTAACACTTTGTAAGGTTTTATTTCAGAAAGAGTAAAAATG
>CAVRCF010000004.1:0-284457 GCA_963719505.1 Halobacteriovoraceae bacterium | reverse complement strand
ATCTTCCCCTCAAAAAACGGACACTCTTTTAACAGCACAACTTATGTGATAGGAGTGCGTTATGAAAAAGAACAACAAAAAACAAAGACAGAATTATTCCCCTGAATTCAAGGCAAATGCTGTTGAACTGGCCGAAGAAATTGGACCAAAAGAAACCGCTCAAAAGCTAGGTATCAAAAATCTTCAAACTCTCACAACTTGGATAAAACATTCAAATAAAATGGAGCTCGACGATGAATATCGAGATATGGAGCAGCTCAAAGCAGAAGTAAAGCAACTCAAAAAAGAACTCCTAAAAGAGAAAAAAGTTACAGCAATTCTAAAGGATGCCACGGCATTTTTTTGTCAGGATCAGCTGAAGTGAAATTCAGAGGAATTGTTCTTTTAAAAGAAGAGGGCCATGCTTTAAAAAGCTGCTGTGAGCTCCTCAGAGTCTCTTGTTCTGGTTTTTATTATTGGAGACGAAGGTTGCCGTCAAAAAGAGCTCTGAGCGATCTTAAGCTCTCTGAAAAGGTTAAAAAGGTTTTTGACAAAAACAAAGGACGCTATGGTTCTCCAAGGATTCAAAAAGCTCTTGAGAACCAAGGTGATAAAGTCAGTAAAAATAAAGTCGCAAAACTCATGCAGCAAGGGGAATTGAGAGCAAAGGGCAAGAAGGCTTTTCGTCCAAAAACAACGATTAATAATCCTAGTGATCAAAAATCTCCTAGAGTTTACAAGATTGAAGACTACAAGGTTAAAAGAGAAAATGAAGTTTGGGCATCTGATTTGACTTATATAAGAACTAAAGAGGGTTTTTGTTATTTAACGGTGGTGATGGATCTTTGGAATCGAGAAATCAAAGGAGTAAATCTTTCGGATAACATGACCGCAAAAAACCTTAAGGATTCCTTTTTAGCAGCTGTAAAGAATAGTTCCGGCAGACTAAATAGAACGATTTTTCATTCGGATCAAGGAGTGCAATATTGTTCAAGAGAAGTGAGGGATAAACTGAAGTTCCATGAGCTAACTCAATCGATGTCGAGGAAGGGAAACTGTTATGACAATGCCTTTGTAGAGAGTTTCTTTCATAGTTAAAGACGGAGCTTGGGCATAAGGTTTTTGAAAGTTTTGAAGAAGCGAAAAAAGAAATATTTGAATATATAGATTGGTACAATAAAGAAAGACTACATTCTTCACTTGGCTATTTGAGTCCGAAGGATTATGTTAAACAAGACAATCGTCAAGCTGCTTAAAAGAGTGTCCGTTAAACGAGGGTAAGATCAGTCTTTTTTGAAGATTCTACTTTCTCAGATGTAACTAAAAAACAAAAAGATATCGTTAGAACTGCTGGTGCACTTAGTTATGCGAACTCTAGAGCGAATGGACCACCAATAAGATTTTTAATCTCAGATGAAGGGACAAATTTTAATGGGCTTCATAGGAACCATCAGCTTTGTTGGGTGCATGAGATTCGTAAATATAAGCTATGTGAGGTTTTCAAAAGAATAGAGAGTGAAACCCTTGAGAAATTGGTTCGTCAGTGGAGAGCTTTTTATAAGCTCATGAAGAGGTACAGGAATAATCCTGACACCGTTAAGAGAATACAGATTCGATCAGAATTTGAGAGGATCACGTCTTTAAAAACATTAGTTAAACCACTGGATGCACAGCTTGGAAGAACAAGAAAGAATAGAGATAAACTTTTACTATTTTTGAAATACCCACAACTTCCTCTGGATAATAACCTTTGCGAAAGAGACCTTCGAGAACGAGTGATAAAAAGAAAAATCTCACTTCAAAACCGCTCATTGAAAGGAATGAAGTCTTGGGACTTGATGCTTTCACTTGGCCTCAACTTGTAGAAAAATAAATTTGAGTTTTTGGCGATATTTAGAAGATCGAATCTCCCAACGAGAAGAAATTCCATACCTGGGCAAGCTAGTTCAAGCTATTTAAATCCTATAAATTTAAACACAATATTGAGCAGTTACGAGAACTCCTTATGAAACTTTTACCGAAGGAGTTCTAAAGTATGGAGAGATGGTTTACGATAACAAAAGTACAGGTGATGAGATCTCTGTACAATAAAAATTAGCTTTGACTGAGAGCGTTTTGTAAACGCAAGTCGTGACTACTGCAGCTTGACGATTGTCTTGTTTAACATAATCCTTCGGACTCAAATAGCCAAGTGAAGAATGTAATCTTTCTTTATTGTACCAATCTATATATTCAAATATTTCTTTTTTCGCTTCTTCAAAACTTTCAAAAACCTTATGCCCAAGCTCCGTCTTTAAACTATGAAAGAAACTCTCTACAAAGGCATTGTCATAACAGTTTCCCTTCCTCGACATCGATTGAGTTAGCTCAAGGAACTTCAGTTTATCCCTCACTTCTCTTGAACAATATTGCACTCCTTGATCCGAATGAAAAATCGTTCTATTTAGTCTGCCGGAACTATTCTTCACAGCTGCTAAAAAGGAATCCTTAGTGTTTTTTGCGGTCATGTTATCCGAAAGATTTACTCCTTTGATTTCTCGATTCCAAAGATCCATCACCACCGTTAAATAACAAAAACCCTCTTTAGTTCTTATATAAGTCAAATCAGATGCCCAAACTTCATTTTCTCTTTTAACCTTGTAGTCTTCAATCTTGTAAACTCTAGGAGATTTTTGATCACTAGGATTATTAATCGTTGTTTTTGGACGAAAAGCCTTCTTGCCCTTTGCTCTCAATTCCCCTTGCTGCATGAGTTTTGCGACTTTATTTTTACTGACTTTATCACCTTGGTTCTCAAGAGCTTTTTGAATCCTTGGAGAACCATAGCGTCCTTTGTTTTTGTCAAAAACCTTTTTAACCTTTTCAGAGAGCTTAAGATCGCTCAGAGCTCTTTTTGACGGCAACCTTCGTCTCCAATAATAAAAACCAGAACAAGAGACTCTGAGGAGCTCACAGCAGCTTTTTAAAGCATGGCCCTCTTCTTTTAAAAGAACAATTCCTCTGAATTTCACTTCAGCTGATCCTGACAAAAAAAAGCCGTGGCATCCTTTAGAATTGCTGTAACTTTTTTCTCTTTTAGGAGTTCTTTTTTGAGTTGCTTTACTTCTGCTTTGAGCTGCTCCATATCTCGATATTCATCGTCGAGCTCCATTTTATTTGAATGTTTTATCCAAGTTGTGAGAGTTTGAAGATTTTTGATACCTAGCTTTTGAGCGGTTTCTTTTGGTCCAATTTCTTCGGCCAGTTCAACAGCATTTGCCTTGAATTCAGGGGAATAATTCTGTCTTTGTTTTTTGTTGTTCTTTTTCATAACGCACTCCTATCACATAAGTTGTGCTGTTAAAAGAGTGTCCGTTTTTTGAGGGGAAGATCAGGCTTTCACTCCCACGAATTTTTGTACACCTTTCTTCTTCTTACCTTTCTTATTGATAAAACTTTCAACACCCAAAGCTTTTCTTCTAACAGTTGGACAATTAATCATAAGCGCACCCATTCCAGCAAAAGCTCCGACACCAACCCCTTCGAAAGAAACAGAATAGTCTTCTTGATCAACCACTATTCCTGAATGATTATGGTCGAGATCAACCCCTTTAAACCTTAAACTAGTACATTCAAAGTACGATCGGTCGTTCAAGCCTAAATATGCAGCTCCATCATCTTGAGCACACAGTAGCACCACCGAAGAAAATGCCTGAGAACTTAATATTAATAAAATCAATGACAGTAATAATTTTTTCATGATAGTTTCCTTCTAAGTTTTACTAATGGTTCTCTAAAACCGTTTATATTTTAATCTTTGTCTTTATGTTCATGGTCGAAAAAGTTATCTTTATCGATCAATATTTACTTTTCTTTTTTAGTCCCAGCTCTTTCGAGCAAGGACTTTCTCTCAACCTAGAGTTCTACACAGTTTTTAACTTCAATAAAAAGATCTCCAGTTTCTATTTTAGCAACTTTTCCATCGAGTAAATCCTGAACTTTAAACTTACCTTCCAAATATTTATCGCTATACTGACCATATTTATCTCTATCTTGGGCATATACCTTAACTTTGCCTAGTCCCAAAACAGATCTTTTAATTGCGACTATACCGCCTCCGGATACCCAAGACTCAGTTGCATTAACCGAAAAGCTATAAGTTCCAGACATACTATTTGTAAAGTACTCTACATCACAACCAATTTTTGCATATGAAGAAACACTTCCTAATACTAACAATCCTACTAATAATTTTTTCATTCTATTCTCCTTGGGGTAAGTTACTTACTTAAGTAATGGTTCTTTAAAACCGTTTATATTAAAATTGTTTGTCTTTATATTTCTCACTCATCAAACATAGTTTTCTGAACAATATTCCAATCTTATTTTTTATGCCCTAGCTTTTTTGACTAAGGCATAATTATTTTTCTAGTGTTTTAAAATTGTTATTGTCCCAATAAACCCACCACGTACATCTTCAAAATCCTTTGAACAGATACTGTCTTTATTTAAAATGACCTTCCCTTTTTCTTCAAGCTCCCTTGAGATTCTATCAAGCATATCGTTGCAGCTATCTCTTCCTTCAAAACTCTGTGAGCTTGCTACAAGTTTCACACTGTCAGTGGAGTTGCTTGTTGTTATTATTGTTGCCTGTGATATTGTGCTTGAAAGTACTAAAACGCCTAAGACTAAGTTTTTCATCGTTGTTCTCCTTCTATTTATTTGTATTACTAAAAGCAAGAATGATGCCACTCAAAAAACCAGATTATATTTAGTGACACTAAAAAATATTCGTCAATTTTTTTTACATCTGTCAGTTTTTTTTACGTTTATAAGTATTGGCGAGTAAGAGGTCGATTTATTAGATCTGAGTGTTTTAGCATGATACCGATGAGTTATGGGCATAGAGAATTTTCATTTTTAAAAGAATAATCTTTCTCTGGCACACAGAGGATTAAGCTGTTTTTTTTGAGAACTCATTATCAGTTTTCGTTGAAAAGTAGAGTTTCAGCTTTCATTGACTTGCAATCAATATTGGAACTTAATTGAAATTCTTCAAAAGTTTCGCTGTTTTCAAAAAAAGTCGCATGACCGAGTTTAAATTTCGCCATATTTTTATGAAGCATGTTTATTCTTTGGCTTAACAACCCAATTAATGACACTTTTACGCCTCTTCCCCCCAAAGTCTTCTACATAAAACCAAATCGTTTTTTAAAAGGCGCTTGTATCATGTTTTTTACTTTTTCTTTCTACTCAAAAATCTAGTTTTTTGAGGACCGTTTCAATCTTATTTTTTATTGAGCCTCACAATTAGATGTAAAATGTTGGATGTACAATCGAATACCACATATATTAATGCTGGATTTTTGATTTATAAATAGTGCAGGTTTGATAAGTAATATTTTTAACAATCTAATTTTTGAATTCTCAGGAGATTTATATTCGGCTCGAAAGGCATGAATCAAGAGAGAAAAAATTGTTCATTTGGACGATACCGGAGCAAGAATTAAGGCTTACACCCTTGGTGTTAGTCATAAATTCGTTACAACTTCTAGATTTGACTAAAAAATAGGTGGTCTTTTCTTGGAGCTTTATATGTTGGAGAGCAGGTTTTTTTATCGATGATAAGGCTATGAGGTTTGCGGCAACAAAGCTCAAACGATCTAAAGTGACAGTTTTTTATTAAAAAAAAGAGCAATAGAGTTTATACTAAAGAGGAGCTAAAAAAGGTATTTGAAGATCCTGTCTTTCATGGTGTTACAAAAAAACAACGGGATATTTTAGGAACAGCTTTTGCACTGAGTGTGAAGAAGTCTATTGGACCTCCTCTAAGGTTTTTTGTGTACGATGATGGAACAAACTTCACAAGTTTAATAAAAAATCATCAGTTATGCTGGGTACACGAAATACGAAAGTATAAACTGACTGAAGTTTTAAAAAGAATTGAAAGTGAAACTCTTGATCATTTGGTTAATCCTTGGAGGTCTTTTTACAAACATATGAAAAGATCTAGAGCGAACCCGAGTAATGATTTAAGAATACGCAGAAAGTTCGATAGGATTACATCACTTAAAACGATGGTCAAAATACTTGATGTTCAATTATTGAGAACTAAAAAGAATAAAAGCAAGCTTCCTTTATTTTTGAAATATCATCGATTGCCTCTGCACAATAACCTTTGTAAAAGCTATATTCGAGAGAGAGCAAAAAAAATCCCTTTAAAATAAATCGACGAAAGGAATAGAGTCTTGGGTTTTACTGCTGTTTCTTACATCAACTTGCCGGAAACTAAACCTCAGCCTTTAGAGACATATAAAAGATCAAATTTTAAAATAAGAAGCAATTCCATACCTTAGCACATTAATACAATCACGCTGCTTAATATTATTAAGTAGTTATGAATCAATTGTCTATATAGCGCGTAATTTTTTCACTCTATCTTTAAATAAGTTCAAAACCTTGATACTTTAGTAATACTAAAAAAATAACGATAATGGCAAGAATAGTTAAAGTTGCAATCGAAATATATGGTGTTGTTAAAATGACGAAAATATATGACGTGTTGCTTTTTTTACCAAGCCCATCAAGCTTTGCTACGGAAAAAGATTGTTCTTTTTATATTCAAAAGCAAAGGTGTTTATCAGCAATAAGTCAGCAAGGTCCTTCAAAAACAGAACATCGTTTAGGTATATCATATGAGTGATGCAAAATGCTTTGAAAAAACTAATGAACATAAAAGGCATAGCTTTAGATATTTCGAATTTAATATACTGGGTCTGACTCGGCTCTATAGAGTTTATAGCAGAAGAAAAATTATGACCAAGGAGACAAAATCTGGGACGCAAAAATTGAAGGTTTTCTCTGTTTGTCATTAGTCAATAAAAGTAAATCTACCAGCAAGGGTTAAAAATTAGAAGGAACACGGGATAAAAATATGAAAAAAAAACTTATCGGCATTCTGATGACAAGCTCAATGTTAACTCAGGCATCAGCCTTAGATAACGATGGGACAAGACACATTAACTTTAACATAAGTAGTGGGCAACACGAATATGAACATTTGGGTGATCTTTTTAAAACAGGTGTGCGGCCGAATTTAAAAAAAATATCTAATATCGCTTTGTCTGGAAGATGTTTTTTAAAACATGACTCAAGTGGACCAATAAATGCTGGCTATCTTTTTAGACCACTTAGGAATGAGGCCGCTTTAGTATCTTTGACCACCGAAGCTTACGAGGCTTTTTCCTATTGGCGCCCATCAGTGGCACCCAATTATTTTGATACAATGAATGCTGAAAAAATTTTCCAAGTCCTTCCAAATCTAAGGGCAACAAATGTAAAAATCAAGAAAGATTCAATAGAAATCGCTATTAATGAGAGTAAGAAATCGATCCTTAAAGCCTCAGGAAGGTACCTGATAGAGAAAATCACACACTCAAATGAAGACCATTTTGAAGATTTGCGGTGTTACTATTTTGTTCCTGGGCTGGATAGCAGCAAATAACAAATATACGCTAAAGTTACAGTAGCGAGCAAAGAAAAACAGAATGAGATATTGTGCAAGAAACTAGGCCTACTGAGCAGACGAAAAAAACAAAGAATTAATAAGATAAACGGTTCTAAAAAACCACTACATTGAATTGAGGTCACATGAAAAAATGTTTGCTTTTATCAATAATGGCGTTCAAATCTTTTGCCGTTACACTTGAAGGATGGAAAAGTTATTCAGCAGAGCAAAAAATAAATTACATGTCTGACAATTTAAGCGACATTGATATCCTGTTACAAAGTGGGACCATTACGCACTCTAGGCTAAACTCTGCGAGACTCGAGATTGCAAAAACGAAGATTGGAGATATTTACAAGAATCTTACATATTTTGAAACAAATCTAAATACTGAAGTTTATGACGATATGTACGCGACGGTAGGAAACTTACAAGTATCTGCCGATCTATATTTTTCAGAGGATAACCACTTCTTGGGATCTCAAATCCAGTATTTTCAATCCGGCTGCAGTCACATAGACGATAGTGATGAATATATTGAAGGTGCAGGTAATTATAAGGACTTTGAAGAAGCTGAGAAGAATAATTGCCATGACAATGATGTATCATGGTCGGGTTATAGTACGACAGACCAATTATTTAAGGAACTACAACATTCAGACTACATGGAATGGTCTGGACATTAAAAATCTCGAAAAATAATTATTGCATAGTCACTAAGGTGTAGCTCTAAAATTCTAGAAGCAGTGATTTACTTCCCAATATCTATAGAAAGAATGTATCATGAAAACCTGAGTACAAAATAAGTTCCTTTTTTTCTACCTAATCTATGAGACCATAAAAAGTATCGCTTAATTTTTGAAAATTTGGATTTTTATCATTTTTTTTAATATAGTTTTTAAATTTAAGTGAGTATTCAGTACCGTCTTTATTGATTTCAAAACCTAAACTAAACAATTCTGTTACTTGCAGAGCACTTAATTCGCTAGCTTTTACTACCACCTCTTTAGACTTTGACTGAGAAGCCAGGTCAGTCATTTTACTCAAGTCTACGTAAAAGAGACCTTCCTCAAGCTTTGATTCAGAAAATCCCAGTTCAAACAAACTCTCTCTTTTATCGTAATCAGTTAATCCTAGAGTTAAAGTAGTATCTTTGGGCTGAAAACCGTTGGAGCTCGCAATCTTTTCTTCTTTTTCATGATCAACTATAGATACACCCGTTAGAGCCCCACATCCACCAGTTTTCTTATCCTTCTGCCCATAACAAAGCTCTGCCATGTCAATATACATATACTTACCACCTTCTATCGACTCACAGCTCGCACAATTTTTTAAAAAACTGTTCGCCCACTCATTCCCCCAGGAATTATCGAGCAATACCTGACACTGGCGATTAGTTTTATTCATTTTTGTCCCGATAATGTTAATTGCATGCCCTCCTTTTTGTGTAACTCCGAATAGTTTTTCAGGGATAATCCCGATTCTAATTGGCATGGGATACTTCTTTTTTGAAAAATGATTTTTTATAGTTGTCATCCCTCTACTGGCTTCACTATAATTTTTTTGTGTATCGATCACATCAACAGAGTCTCTCGATAATGACGACCGAACTAAATTTTCTTCTGGGCAAGTAATTTTAAAAAAATCTTCAAAAAAAAGTTCTCTTGACTGAGTTAAAAAGACTTTACTTCTTAACATCTTTTTCAGTCCATCATCAGAAGTAGACTCTACTATCGTATTAGTTAAGTATTCATAAAGTTTTGGAAAATAAAGATTTGGTTCTGATAAAATTTTATCTTTTATTATTTCCTTTTTATGATCAAAAATCTTATTGCCTGACCCAGATGAAAAGATTGCCTTCAATGCACCTTTGGCTATTTTATCAAATCTTGGTTTGACGATTGATAATTTTGCCTTTGAGTCGAGACCCTCAATTGTTGCTTCAAGTTCTGCAAAAGCTAGGGGAGAATAATTATCTGCAAATATGTCTATCGAACACATTCCAAACTCTTCCCCAACGTAGCTGAATTCTTCAGGGTTTAAATAGTTAAATGCAGATGATAAAGAATCTCGGCAATATTTGAATTTAAAAAGATCGTCCGTATATTCATCCAAACTTTTTTGCGGTGATGCAAAAACCGCACAAGCAGAGGAAATACCTTTTTCTTCATCGCCATACTCTCCCCATTTTCCTTTGCCCAAGTTATAGATATAGCTTATCGTTGATACGGGCTTGGAATTTTCGTTCATTATTTTCTTCATTAAACTATCAGTATCTCCTTTTTCAGAATTAATTACAGAATCAATAATTAAGGCACTATTAACAAGTTTCATACCGGAGTGAACGCCACACGTAGCTGTTTGATTTTGAGAGCTCTCAATCATTCCGTGATAAGTGGGAATTATAGGCTTTCCACTAGAGTTTCTCTTGAGAAGGTTGACGTCCTCGCACGCATCAGCATGAGAATAAAAATGAAAAAAGATAAAAAATAAAAATAAATTTTTCACAGCTTTATTATCGGATAGAGAATGAAAAAGTTTAAGGTAATTGAGTCTCAAACAAATTTTTAGCGTAAGAAATGGGCAAAGCTGGCACTTATTTTTGGCTATAAAGAAAGTTAAGAACTGTCTATCTATTGAAAATCACATTTGTATTGAAGAAATGATTTCACTCAAATACACAATATATTAAAGTTATAGATACACATGACGATAAGGAAGTGATGAATTATTTAAAAAGAGGCATCTTTCTATTCTCAATTATGGTCGCTTTTACGCCTATAAAAGCATCAACTTTCGTTGATGCCAATTCTTTTGCTCATATGGATAAAAAAGAGCAAATAAGATTAATAGATAGTGCAAGAGAACTCGCTTCAGAGATTGAAGAACGATTAAAAGAATCCCCCGAGTCTTCAACATACAACAGTTACTACAAAAACATCAAAACTATAATGGATCTAATGGTTAATTCAGCCCATGCGCAAATTACAGATAAACATATTAGGGATGCTGAATTATGTATATACGGTGGGTGGATTAGCATTATTAGCGGTAAGGTTGGTAACAAAACAGTTTGCACGAACCCAAAGAATCTAAATAAGTCTCTTGAAAATAAAACGAATATAGATCCCAGAGTAAAAACATTGCTAATGAAAACTGTAAAAGCTCATCAAGAGGGCTCTTTTACAACCAAATGTGTCGGTAAGAGCCTAGTGTGTGCACCGCATTTATATGGATACAAAAGCATTACAAATGGAAAAAAAGAGCCTTTTTGTGGTCAAAAGCAAACGAGTCCATACAATGCATCAATGGATTGCTCAAGGCAAGTGGCCAAATTAACAGAGTCTGAACAGGCGCAGAACTACTTAAACATTATTGAGGAACAAACCCAAAAGGGAGACATTTCTCCATTGGTTGATATCTTTAAGGTATTTTACGATATTTGCGCCTGCAAAGGCCAAAGTAATTTTATTGAAAAGACATATTCTGATAGGATGTTTGAACAAAGGACATGCTACTCTTGGATGAAGCAGAGCCAACTCATTATGAGTGAGTTCAGTCAAAAGTATGCTTGTGAGAAAATACGAGAAGTAGAACCCAGTAATACTGAATTTAAAAATCTCTTTAAATGGTTAGTCAAAACCGACAAGAATCTTGAAGAGATTCTTGAGCCTAAAGACGATACCAATGCATTGTACTTTGAAAAACTAAGAACAAATAAAATTACAGAAGCTGAGTTTAGAAAGTCTGTGAGAAAAGGTAACGATGTTTATGCAAGACAACAAAATTGGAAGATATACAGGGAGAATCAGTATCGGAACAACGTAAACCAGTGCAAAGCACTTTGGGACGATCCTGAAGAAGAACCCATAGAAAAAGTATGTGAAATAGTTATTGCTCAAGAATATAAGGATGGAAAGGGTGAAATGAGGTTCCAGATTAAAGGACAAGAGATAACTCTTGGAAAGCTGAATAATAAATTTTCTTTTGATCCGGAAGATTTAAAAAGGTATGGTATTGAAAAATCAGAAAGCTCTACTTTATATACTTTTCCAGAACCTAAGGAAGATAAAACATTTATTATTAGAGGAAAGCACGATGGAGATGGTATTTTGTGCAGGGCTACAGTTCCTGGTTCAAGAACTCAACGTCCAATTAGTTGCACCATAAGTGAGGTTAAGGAAGGTATACCGGAGGGAAAAATCGGTTTCATCGTCGATGTCACTGTAAGACCTGAGTACACAGGAAAAAGATTTGAGATAAATCATGTTAATTCTTCAGATTTGAAAGGCTTCCAAAAAGTTGAAACAGAAGATGAAAGTTACAAGTATTATATTGATAAAGATCAAGGCAAAGAGGTAACTCTAGACCACGGAGTCTCTTTGTTAAAGATTTCTAAAAATGATAAAAACCAACCAATTTCTCCCGTTGATATAGACTTAGTGATGTACGGAGAAAGTTGTAAAAAAGTAATTCCCCACTCTAAAATCGAGATTGAGCGTGAGAACGATAAACTAGGTTTTAAGGTTGCTATTAAACTTAAAGAAGAAAAAGATAAAACTGCCACCTTCTCGATTGAAAAGTTGACAGACAAAGATGGTGTTGAAATTAAAAACATGGCAGATTTTAGTTTTTCTTGGTTCTCAGTGGGAAAAACAGCTCAACTTGTCGATGATGATAAGGAAAAAATTGGCAAGGACGCTGGCATGAAAGATATAGCTGACACTATAGCTTCAGATAAAGAAGTTAGCGAGGGAGAGGGTGACTCTATTGTACTTCCAAAACAAAAAGAGAAATACGATGTCTATGTTAAAGCAACGAAGAATGATTCAAAAGAGGTTCAAGACTCAAATATTTTGCAAGTGCCAACGATAGCTGAATCAACGGCGCCACCGGTGCAGAATAATAGAAACCCTGCTCTTAGGCAAAGAAAGCAATTTCAGCCTATCAAAGGAGCACCAAACAGGGTCTTCGAAGGAAACTTCTAGTCCTCTATTTTTAAAAGTGCTTTCGTCACCCAAAGAGGTCCTATTAAGAGAAAGAAAATATCCTTTAAAAAACTTGGTTTTTTCCCCTCAACCTTATGCCCCCAAATTTGAAGCACCCAGCTCAAGATAAAAGTTATAATAGAGAACTCTAAAAGGATCCCTAGCCTATCCAGCCACCAAAGAGCGGCCATCATCGCTATTATCTGCGGAATCATTAAGAAGAAGTACTTTAAGCTTAAAAAAGCGTAATAAACCAAGGCCAATCCAGAGAAAATAATCGCAATATTATACTGCCTACTTGGAATACACCATAGAAGGCCTAAGAGACTTAGCATAATAAGAGGAACACAGATTTTGTGGACTATCTGATTAGTTCTATTCTGATGACTTTCAGAATACTCCTCCAACATTGTGTTTATTTTTTTCATACAACCGCCTATTTTTTGTCTATTATTTTTACACTTGTAATCTTTTATACAGTTTATAATGTCAATTCACCTGTGTAAACCACTGTTATCTCAAAAATAAAACTGGCACGGCCTTTGCTTCATATAGGGTAGAGAGATAATAACAGTTTTTATTAGGAGAGAATGATGAAAACACAAAGAGCAGGTTCGAAGGTCCTTAAAAACCTTTTATTAATTTTATCTGTGGCAATGATCGCAGTTTCTTGTGGACAAGACAACACAAGTGGAAAATCAGGTAATAACAACGGTATTGGTGTCGGAGGCTTCGGAGCTTACGGAACCAATGGTGGAGTTACTCTTGACCAAGCATTACAAGTTATTGGGTCTGAGAGACAATGTCTTGAAGGTGGACAAAGACAAATAGTCCAGTTGCAGTTAAATCAGCAAGTAAATGCAGGAGCTGTTCACTTTGGAGTATCATCTTTTGGTGATATTGCAGTGACTAGTGGAAATATTGTTCAGGTTTATGCATGTCCAAGAGCTGGACAGTTTGCACAGTCAGCTCAGCAAATAAATAGATATATACTAGAAACAAGTCAAAACTGTCCTGTTTCACAAATTACATCAGGACCAACAGTACTAAATGTCGCAGGAGCAGGCTTCGGTGTAATCTTCACACCAATCCACATCCCTGGATATAGAAACTCACAACTTTGTACTAACTATCAGTACTAATCAGTAAAAAACGTTTAACTAATACAATCTCACATCTGTGCTTCGAACCTTGAAAAAGTGTAAGGAGTACTGATGCTCTCTCTCTAAGAAGCGTGGACTTAAGCTCTTTGTCCACGCTTTTTTTTTGCTTAAAAATGAAAACTTATTTTAAATAGACTTGAGATTTAGGCCAAACACTTCCAAAGTAATTCATCAAACAAAGTTCACCTTTACTAGACTTTTCAATAGATTCACCTTTAGAGTTTTTTAGTTCAAACACCTTGCAGCTCATCTCTTTGCCCTCTGGGGTTACAAACTTTAATTCATCACCAAGACTCAAGGTGTTTTTCTTCACGATAATGGCCATATAATTGCCTTTATTCGTTTCAAGAACTTCACCTATATAAGATTCATCTTTTCTTTGCAGGCGGGAATTTTTTAACTTTTTAAAAAGAACATCTGTCTTATTGATATTAAAATATCCTCTGATGCTGTCAAAGCCATAAGCCGCTTTAAATTCAGATGCATCTTTTGATTCAAAGGTTTTTAAAATGAGATCAAGATGATTCTTTTCATCAAAGCGGGTATCAACTCTGACAAAAGAGATTCCACAATCCTCAAGATCTTTGAGGGAATCCAGAAGGTTCAGCCTTTTAATATGAAACATAAAAGTCCCATGTCTATTTTCAACTAAAGGAAAACCTTTATGAGGAGATTCTTCACTCTCCCCTGTCGCCGTTAGAAACTCATTGGAAATAAGTCTCACCTTCTTCTTTTCATCGTCTTCGGGTAAAAGAGCTGAAAGGAGATTTCTTGGGGTATAAAAAATGAGAATTCTTCCAAGTCCTAAAAACTCTACAGGAGTCTCTAGATTTTGGCTGTAATGACTAAGTGTCTTTTTATCCAACTCTACACTTAAAATCACTCTATCTACTCTTCCCTGACAGTGGGCAATCCAGTTTTTGATACCGACTAGATTGTGATTACCTGTTTCAAGAATTAAAGAGAGATGACATTCAAGGTGATTCAGAACAAACTCAATCGCTCCTGGGTCTTGTGCTCTTATAGAGTCAAAATGAGAAAGATCTATTGCCTTAAGAACATCTATTTTTTTATCAAACAGAGTCTCGGACATCAGAATATCCCACTCTAAAGAGACATTGAATCCACTGTCTTTCAATAAAGCTGCAGCGTGATTAATCTGAGAGGTATCCATTTGTCCAAAGCGAGACAGCTGTGCGTGCTCTAAAATAAACTCAGAGCCTTTACTAAAAAGAGATAAATCTAAATCGTCTGAATAATAAAAAATCGATTTCACTGCAGGACTCTTTTTCTTAAAATATTATTTATTTCTACATTTTCAAAGAAGGGAATTTTGACAAGACTTGTGGGCTTTGTTCTCGTTAATTCTTCTCCTAGAAGTGTCGAAAATTTTGTCGCGTTAAAAAGGATCGGATCACCTTTAAATGGCAGAATCTCCAGCTCTTCACCACTATTCCATGCATTTCGCACTTCAATGATAATTGAGTCTCCTGGATTCACATCGATAACACGACCGACGAGAACGTAGTCGTTTTCCGTTGAAACTTCTCTTTCATTAAAAATAGTTTCATCACCAGCGATATCAATAAGATTGGCCTGTGCATAAGTTCTATGGGTAACCTTTTTGAGTTCATTATCCCAAGTTTTTAAACTATCGGATAGAAAATCTCCATGCTCTTTATAATAGTTGAGAGCTTCAGAATAGGTTTTAGAAATGGTTCCCGCGTAGAGATGAGACTTCATGCGTCCTTCAACTTTAATAGAATCTATTTGCTGGTCAATATATTCAGGTAAGACTTTTATTCCATTGAGATCTGTTGAACTCATAAAGTAGGCGTTTTTCTTTTGCGTCGAATCGAGGTGGTCAAAATCGATACTGTATTCGAAGCGACAGCTATGAGCACATCCGCCCCTATTTGAATCTCTACCTTGGGTGAAGTTTGAAATTGTACAATTTCCCGAATAGGCCATGCACATTGAACCGTGCACAAACATCTCAACTTCAATTCCCGCTTCTCTTTTAATTTTTCCAGCTTCAGCAATGGATGTTTCTCGTCCGACAACGATTCTCTCCACTCCCATTTTTTTCCAAAGTTTAGCGGCACTTGTATTTAAACAACTTGCCTGAGTAGACAGGTGAACAGGTATCGAAGAATTTTCAAGAACAGTTTTAATAACACCTAAATCTGAAACGATAACGGCATCAATTTTTATCGAATCCAAAAACTCTACAAATTCTGGAAGCTCATCCAAATCATTATCGTGTAAAAAGCCATTGAGAACGACGTAAACCTTTGCATCTTTTGCATGAGCAAACTCAACACCCTCAGTAAGTTCTTCTTGGGTGAAATTCTCTGCTGCAGAGCGCAGGCCAAATTTTAATCCTCCCAAATAGACGGCGTTAGCACCATAGCTGATGGCAACTTTTAACTTATCTAGGCTACCGGCAGGAGCAAGTAGCTCTGGTGTGAATCGTGACACAAAACCTTCCTTATAAACACTTAAGTAATTGATGCCCTTGATTTACCAAAACTTTATAATAAGTTAAACTGTAAATATCTAAAACCTTGATTTTTTTAGGAAATATGTGAAAAAAGTACTGTTTTTAATTCTTATTACAATTTTTGGCGCCGCGGGTGTTTTTACCTATGAAAGGATAACCAAAAATCCAGTCTCACTTATTCCTTTTCCCTATAAATTTGCTCCAAGTCTAGACACCCAAATTGACAGTGAAAGTATCCCCATTCTCATCATTGGCGACCGAATGGGCTTTAAACTGGCAAGTGTAAAAAACTATCTCGAAGAAAAGATATCGATCAACCTCACTAAAAAAGTGAAAATACTTTCGTTGGCACAAAAAGGCGAAGCGCTTCACAGAACTGTGCAAAAAATTAAACGACTAAATAAGCTGCCCTTAATCACCATTTATCTAGGTGCAAGTGAAGAATTTTATGAGAAAAAATTTTTGAGTCGAGACCTTGAGACGATTGAAAATAATTTAAAACTCTTCTCGGATGATCGCGTAAAAACACTTCTTATCATCTTCCCTTACCTTTCAAAACTCATCTATGAGCCTGTTACCTACAGGGTCTTTGACCAAAAAGTTGTCAAAGATGACACGGACTATACAGACACCATTATTCTTAAAAGAAAAATAATAGGGTTTAAAATCTTTGAAGAAGAACTGCGTGAGCTCTTTTCATATTTAAAAGATCGAGGAAGTTATGTGTTCGCACTGACGACTCCTCTTAACTATGATACGCCCCCAAGAAAGTCTTGTGATGGCTCTTTAGATGAGTTCACATCCAAACGCATTGACGAGGCTGTGGAACTTATAAAAATAAAAGACTTTAAAAAAGCTTATAGCATTACTAAAGATCTCATTTTGATTGCAAATAATAATGCAAAGATTTTCTATATCCATGGACAGGTCGCCGAAAGTCTTGGGCATCAAAGAGAGAGCCAAAGAAGCCTAGAGATGGGTATCTCTCTTGACTGCGAACAGTGGAGAGGAACTCCTGTTCATAATGTCATCATCAAAAAGGTGGCCAGAGAAAACGAAGTTGTTCTTTTTGACTTTGATAGATTCTTAGTGAAAGAGAAAGAAGTGAACACCGTCTTCTCCGATAATATTTACCCGCAAAATCTCTACATAGAAAAAGTAGCAAAAATTTTGTCAGATAAAATTAAGAGTTTATTAAAACTTTAAGGAAGGCAATGAGTGAATTATTAGTGAAGGCCATCAAAGATCAAGTCATTTGCTTAGAGGGTCAAAAAAGTAGAGACCTCTTTAAATTAGTTTCAGGAAAGCTTCTCATCTGTTCCAGAAATAACTCTATGGTCACCGCTCTGGCCTATTTGGAGCCAGGTGACTACTTTGGGGAGTTCTCTTTTTTCGATGGCCTAGATAGATCAGCAGATGTTATAGCGCTGGAGCCAAGCACCTTAATAAAAATTCCCGACTCTGCCTTAAAGTCTCAATTTCCCGATTGGTTATTAAAAACTGCACGAAGCATGACTCAAAAGCTCAGGCTTATGGATCAAGTCATAAGAACTAAAGGAATTAAAAAGCAAAAGTCTGCAGTAAAGCCTTTAACTATCGATGAACAAAGGCATTACTACAGTTTACTAGTAAAGTAATCGTGCATTTTGACCCTGACATCGGTTCGACTAAAAGCTAAGATGGCACTGAAAAAGCCGATAATCCACTGTTAACCCCCGAATATGCTATAATGAACTTGGCATAAGATTCGCATCTTATAAGGTGTAGATCTTATGGAAGGGATCATCGGACGTAAATTTAACAGGAGGTTTTTGTGATGAAATTACTTTTAATCCTATCTTGTTTGTTCGTTGCCAGTTGTGCAAGCACAAGCCAAGTTGAAACTCTCGACGGTAGAACGGACCAAAATTTGAGTTTTGAAAACATGTCAGGTCACTCTCCCGGAGCGATCAAGCGACTAGATCAAGATTTTTAAAAATTAAGCTCTTAAAAGTATCAGCCTTATTCTGATACTTTTTACTGTCTAGCTTTATTTTATTTTCACATTTGTTGTGAAAAGACCTATAGTTGTTCAACAGAAACGCAAAACGGAACAACTATGAACAAATCAAAGAACTGGTCTATTGACGAAGCTATTCACACTTACCAAATTGATCGCTGGAGCGAGGGTTATTTCTCTGTCAACTCAAGCGGTGAAGTTGTAGCTGTGCCTGAAAAAGATCAAGCTCTTGGAAGCATAAGTCTCATTAAGATTATTGATGAGATGAAAAAAGAAGGAATTCAATTTCCTGCCGTTATTCGTTTTCACGATATCTTGAGATCACAAGTTAAAACACTCAACGAATCTTTTAATTCTACGATTGCCAGCGCCGGCTTTAAAGGCCAGTATTTTGGCGTCTTTCCTATAAAGGTTAATCAACTAAGAGAAGTCGTTGAAGAAATTACTGATGTGGGAATGAATTACAACTATGGACTTGAAGCCGGAAGTAAAGCAGAGCTTCTCACAGTCTTGGCCTATAATGATAATCCCAATTCTCTTACCGTTCTCAATGGTTACAAAGACCGTGAGTTTATGCAGTTGGCTGCCCTTGGAACACAAATTGGAAAAAAATGTGTTGTCGTTATTGAAAAACTCTCGGAAGTTCATCTTCTGATGGAAGTGATCGACAAAATGGGCGTTGAAGTCAAGATTGGAGTTCGCTCAAAGCTTGGTTCTAAAAGTGCGGGGAAATGGGCAGAGTCTGCTGGTGAAGGGGCAAAGTTTGGCCTCTCCATCACAGAAATTTTAGAGCTTGTCGGGATCCTTGAAAATAATAAAAAGCTCCACCTCCTTGAACTTTTTCACTTTCATATTGGAAGTCAGATACCAGATATTAGAACGATCAAAGAGAACCTAACTGAAGGGGCAAGAATCTATACAGATCTTGTTAAGTTGGGAGCACCTATAAAGTTTTTCGATGCTGGAGGCGGCGTTGGATTAAACTATGATGGCTCACGCTCAAATTGTTCGTCTTCAACGAACTACACCCTTCAAGACTATATTGGAGATGTCGTTTATATCCTCAGAGATATTTGCGATGATGCAAAGGTTGATCATCCTAATATTGTGACTGAAACAGGGCGCGCTGTTTGTGCCCATCACTCATGTGTTGTCACCAATGTCTTTGGAAGTGTTGATCTGGCAAAAAGTAAAGACGTTGATCTGACAAGCGATGAGGCTGACCATCTCATTTTAAGAAACATCAAACTTCTTCTCAAAGAATTAAACCATGCTAACTTTCAAGATGTTTATAACGATGCTTGTATCTTGAAGGATGAAGCGATCTCAGCTTATAAGCTTGGTATTATTGATTTAAAACAACGCAGTAAAGTAGAAACACTTTTTTGGAATATCAATCATCAGATTATCTCAATGACAGAGAATGAAAAATACGTTCCAAGTGAAATAAAAAAACTAAAGTATACTCTGGCCTCTAAATATCTCTGTAACTTTAGTGTTTTCCAATCTGCACCTGACTCTTGGGCGATAAACCAAATTCTTCCCGTTGTTCCTCTAAGACGTCTCGATGAGAGACCCACCAAAGAGACGACAATAGCAGACATTACCTGTGATTCAGATGGAAAGATAAATAACTTTTTGTCCCCTTCAGGTAATTGCTCAACTCTCCCACTTCACGAAATTAAAAAAGGCGAAAGCTACCCCATAGGACTTTTTCTCACTGGTGCCTACCAAGATATTATGGGAGATATGCACAACCTCTTTGGTAGACTGAATGAAGTTCACGTCTACACCGATCTTGAAGATGAAAGTGGATTTTACATAGAAGAAGTCATTCATGGACATTCTGCCGCTGATGTTCTCAATATTATGCAGTATTCACCAGAGATGATGTGTTTAAAAATTAAAGGTGAAATCGATAAAAAGATAAAGTCTGGAAATATTAAGCCAAGAGTTGGAGTGGCCTTAAATGACTTCTATGAAGCCGTTATTCACGGCTACACATACCTAGACGACCTATAGCTGCTCGACGATTTTAGCATCCTTAAATTCTTTAGCATAGCCCACATAGGACTTGTAATGAAGATTGAGCATGTGTATTTCTTTGTCAGTAAGATCGCGCACAACTTTCGCCGGAGCTCCCATAATCATTTTCTTTGCTGGAAAAACTTTTCCTGGCGTAACCACACTTCCGGCAGCGACGATGCAATACTCTCCAATCTTTGCATCATCTAGAACTGTTGCCCCCATTCCTATCAAAGAATGATCTCCAATTTCACAGCCATGGAGTGTAACGCTATGTCCAACTGTTACATTTCGACCGACTGTGAGTTTAAGCTTTTCTGTCACATGAAGCATCGACAGATCTTGAATATTAGAATTCGCCCCGATGGAGATTTGATTGACATCCCCTCTAAGAACACAGTTGTGCCAAACACTTACATTTTCTTCTAAAATAATATGACCAATACAGTGAGCTCCTGGAGCCACAAAACAAGAATCTTGAATTTGTGGAGTAAAGTTTTTAAAGCGAAAAATTGCCATGGATGCCTCTTTGATTTACAATTTTGTGTATGAAAAATCTGATTCTAGCAAGTACATCAAAGTATCGCAAAGAGCTTCTTTTGAGGCTTGGTCATAAGTTTGAATGCCTTGCTCCGATGGTAGATGAAGACCAGTTTAAAGCAATCATAAAAGATCCCATTGAGTTAGCACAGCGACTAGGATTAGAGAAAGCCAAAGCCATTGCAACGAAATATCCTGAATCGATTGTAATAGGATCCGATCAGTTGGCTGAATGTGAAGGCCTCTTTCTTAGCAAACCCAAAAATTTTGATAACGCGCTCAAACAATTAAGGTTTCTTAATGGAAAGGAGCATAGACTCGTTACAAGCTTCACTGTATTCTTTAAGGGAAAATCTATCACGAAAACAAATATAACGACGCTGACAATGAGACAATTAAGTGACTCTCAACTTGAGCACTATATCAATAAAGATGAACCCTATGACTGTGCTGGCAGTTACAAACTTGAGCTCCACGGAATCAGTCTGTTTGAAAAGATCGAAACCACTGATCACAGCGCAATAGTAGGGCTGCCTCTAATTGAACTCGCAAATGTATTAAATGAATTAAATTTTATAACTCCACCAGCCACTGAATAGAAATTGCTAACGAGGAACAAAGATGAAAAGAACATTATGGATTATTGAAGATATGGTGGACCTCCAACCGGTTTATCAAAATATTTTTGATGAAGAAATTTATTCAATTACTTTTTTTGAGGCTTTCGATGAATTTAAAAGTGAATATGTAAGACTCAAGGATGATCAACTTCCCGAGTTAATCATCGCCGATATTATGTTGAAAGATGGACATTTTATAAAACTCCTAAATGATTCAGATATCACACTCAATACCCCCTATCTCGTTATTTCCTCATCTGATGATATCGAAACGATAAGAACAGCTTTTGAAGCCGGTGCTATCGATTATCTTTTAAAACCATTTAACTACAATGAAACACTTGCAAAGGTTGAACGTCATCTCAAAACGATAGAAGATCAAAATCAAGAGATCTCAAAATCTCTAGAAGCTCTTAATTTAAACCTTGATGCTTTTACAAATAAAGAAGTCAGAATCATTGAAAGCTTTAATGCCAACAAAGAGAAGTCCCTTCATAGAAGCGATATCGTGAATATTATCTGGAAAAACGTTACCATTCACCCCAATACTCTGGACGTTCATATCTATAACCTTAGAAGAAAATTGAAAAAAGAAAACTTCACTATTAAGGCCATCGGTGGTGGTGTCTTTAAGTTTATTGAAATTAACCCTCAACTCAACCCAAAAAGAATGAAAATGCTTAAAGTTCTAATATTTGCCCTCGTGGTAACCAATGCTTCCGCTATCACTAAAGAACAAAATGCCGCAGCTGATGCAAGTGCTGACTTTATCAGAAGCTTCATCGCGTCTGTAAAAACGCAGAAAATCAAAGCTAAGATTGACTCTTGTCCTTTTGACAAAGCGAAGTGGCTTGTTCTTTTGCTTTCTGGAAACTCTTTTACTGAAAAACTTGAATACACTGATAAATGTGACCTAAAAGGAAGTTATACACCTAAAAAAGGAGTCCTTTTTCCGGTTAAGCTTGATGTTAGAAATGTGCCTGAGTTCAATAAAGTTCAATTCAACTTTCTTATAAAGTTAGACTATGGCATGAAACCGGTTGTAAAATTAAATATGAAAAATGGCTCTGCTATTGGTTCAAAAAATACAGTCTCGTTTGAAGCAGATTACCAAGGAACAATTGATATCTCCTCTCAAGAACTTAAACCAACAAATCAAAGCGGAACAATTAAAATAAAATCGATTAACGGAAAACAGATTAACAAGTCTTATCCGTTAAAATTAAAATAAAGGAAAACTCTATGTCGCTATGTCCTTGTCAGAGTGAAAAAGAATACGAAGCATGTTGTGGTCAATATCACGAAGGTAAAAATCCAGAAACGGCTGAAAAATTAATGAGAGCACGCTACAGTGCATTTTGTAAAAATAAAATAGATTTTATCGCTGACTCCCACAAGCCTGGAACGGTCGACTTTAACAAAGAAGAAGCAAAGCAGTGGGCGACAACCTCAACCTGGAAAGGTCTTGAGATCGTTAATACAAAAGGCGGAGAAGCTGACGATAAAACGGGAATCGTTGAATTTAAGGCAAAATACTCCGACAAAGAAGACAACGACATCATTCACCATGAGGTTTCAGACTTTGTAAAAATTGAAGACAAATGGTTTTATAGTGACGGAAAGATTGTTGGAGCAGGTCCCCTGAAAAGAGCGACACCCAAAGTTGGGAGAAATGAACCTTGCCCCTGTGGAAGTGGAAAGAAGTTTAAAAAGTGTTGTGGTAAAGCGTGACCCAAAGTGCCTGGGGAAATGCAGACACAATTCACTTTCACACATTAACTCCTGATCACGTCCTCAATAGTTTTGAAAGTACAGGGCTCCAATCATCAGGCAGAGTAATGCAGATGAACTCTATGGAAAATAGAGTTTACGAAGTAGAGCTAGAGACGGATGAGGTTTTTGAAAACCCCAGCGACCGCTTTAAAATTATAAAGTTTTATCGTCCCGGTCGATGGTCAAAAGAGCAAATTCTTGAAGAGCACGAGTTCTTATTCGATCTTATAGACCAAGAAATACCTGCAATAGCCCCCCTTAAATTTAATGGTGAAAGTGTTTTCAAAGATTCCCAAGGCCTGTGGTTTTGTCTTTTTCCTAAAAAAGGGGGAAGAGCGGCTGATGAATGGACGGAACCTTTGTTAACTCAAATGGGAAGACTATTAGCGAGACTTCATAATATCGGTGAGAGTAAAAAAGCCAAGCATAGAATTACTCTTGATATTCAAACCTATGGAGAAAAGAATTTAGAATATCTTATAAGTTCAAAGACTATACCTTTAGACTTTGAAAAAAGCTTTGCCACCGTATCTGAAAGTATTTTTAAAGAGTCAGAGAGCCTCTTTAAGGGAATCAATTTTCAAAGAGTTCACGGTGACTGTCATCACGGCAATACGTTATTGTCAAACGACAGGCCTTTTCTCATCGACTTTGACGATATGGTCAACGCTCCTACCGTTCAAGATATTTGGATGGTAACACCTGGTGATGATGAGTACTCAATCAATCAACGCAATATCCTACTTGATGGCTATGAGGATATGCGTGAATTTGACTACAGAGAAATTAAACTCATCGAAACTTTAAGGGCACTTCGCATGATTCACTTCTCAAGCTGGATAGGTCACCGCTATGAAGATGAATCTTTTAAAAGGGCTTTTCCAACCTTTAACTCCTCTCAGTACTGGGAGAGAGAAGTCTTTTATTTAAACCAACAATTAGCAAAAGTAATAGATAACGTCAGGGGTGCCGAAAACTTTTTCGGCTGAGAAATACCCTAAAACTTGATCTCGGTAATGCGAGCGTAAGGAGAGCGGAATGAAAAATAAAATCGATATTTTAGGATATCTTAGTACCTTGGATTGGATCGTCTTTTTTTTCTTTATTTTTTTAACAATGGCCTTCGTTTACTGCGGCCAGCTTTTAAAAAAGAAAACAAAATCTGAAGAAGAAAATTTTATTGACCTCATGCTTATGGGAAGAACCCTCACCCTTCCAATGTTTATAGCAACCCTAGTTGCAACTTGGTACGGAGGGATCTTTGGTGTCTCCCAAATTGCATTTGAAAACGGGATCTACAATTTTATCACCCAAGGTTTTTTTTGGTATGTTGCCTATATTACCTTCGCTCTCTTTATCGTTAAAAGACTCAAAGGTTTTAAAGCCTTAACACTCCCAGATCTTGTAGGGCAAATGTTTGGTCCTAAATCATCAAAATTGGTTGGTGTCTTAAACCTTCTTAATCTTATTCCCATCGTCTATGCTATCAGTATCGGTCTCCTAATACAGATGCTGTTTGGATATGCGCTTACAACTTGTATTGCAACTGGTGTCTTTCTTGTCCTTGGTTATTCTTTATTTGGAGGTTTTCGAGCCGTCGTTTTCTCAGACATAATTCAGTTTTTCGTTATGTGTGCATCTGTCGTTCTCATTGTTGTCTTTTCCTTTTCCGAATATGGTTTGGCCCCTCTTCAGTCTCTACCCGATTCCTACTTTAATCCACTGGGAACCCATGGGATACTCGAATCATTAAGTTGGGGTCTCATCGCCGTATCAACTTTGGTGGATCCCAATTTTTATCAGCGCTCATTTGCAGCAGAGAGTTTTGACACCGCTAAAAAAGGTATTCTTATTTCAACTGGTATTTGGATAATCTTTGATCTTAGCCTCACCTTTGGAGCGATGTATGCTAAAGCGCTCATTCCCCAAGCTGATTCAAGTCATGCGTATTTCACTTATGCCATTCAACTTCTTCCGGAAGGTCTCAGAGGCTTTGTTCTCGCCGGTGTCATGGCCACCATTTTATCCACCTTAGACTCTTATATCTTTTTAGCAGGCTCTACCTTGGCCTATGACCTTGTTCCTAAAAGATGGAAAGGAAAAGTCAGTATCCACCATATAGGAGTCCTTTTCGTGGGACTGCTCTCCATTGTTCTCGCAGGAGTTTTCGAGGGGAATATTAAAAATGTATGGAAGACCTTAGGTAGTCTTTCAAGTGCAGCTTTACTCGTTCCTATTATTTTTGGACATTTATATCCAGGAAAACTTAAGGATATGCAGTTTATTGCAAGTTCTGGAGTGGGAATTATCTCCACGATGATTTGGAGACTAGGAGGTTACAAGGATCTATACAATTTAGAAGAAATCTATATCGGCGCCGCTAGTTGCCTTATCACTGTTCTGTATTTTTCAATCTCAAACTCAAAACATAAAAAAAGGAAGACTTAGTCTCCCTTTTTTTAGTTTATGTTTATTTTTTCTTTTACCAATTTCGCCAATCTTCATAAATGCCTGCGAACCTAGGGGCTACAAGTTTATGATACTTATCAAAAAGCTCTTGCCTAGAAGCATCTTTATTGGCGTGCTTTTGCAGAACTCTTAATGTTTCAGTAAATGATAAGGCCATTCAATGGTTTCAGCATGGATCATAAGCTTTTCAACATTTTCTTCTTTAAGCCATTTTTTTGAATCAAAAAACCTCTTAAGCGCTTTTGGATCATCCGTATTCGTTTCAGGTTTTAATGTTCTGATGAGAAGTTTTACAAAGTTCTTCTTAAATTCATATTGAGTTGAATTAAATATACTTTCTGCTTCTGAACTAGCACCAAAAAAGTTTGCAATTGGATTGGCGTTCACAAGCCATGTAAAATATTTTGAAGGACTTCTCATGATAAACTTCATTAAGTCTTTCATCGCCATCAGCGATTGAATCTGAGTTGTTCCCTCATAAAGAAGAGTCGCAAAAGAATCTCTATGAAATCTTGCTGCATCATACTCTTCAATAAAACCATAACCACCAAGAGCTTGAATTGCTCTTTGAGAAAGAGTCGTAAACGTCTCAGCACCATACATCTTAACTAAAGGAGTTCTTCTTCGCGTCCATTTTTTGGCTTCTTTATATAATTTCTCCATCTCAGGAGTCACTTCTTCACCATGACGTTTTTTCATATCTATTTTTTGGTACTCATCAAAATAAGTGATTGTATCAACCATTAACGCTCTAAAGGCATCTCTTTCCGTCTCCCAGTCATTAACATTTCTCGCATAAAGAGGATGCTCTATTAGATTTTTACCAAATTGAGATCTCTCCGCCGCATACTCTCTAGCATACCCCAGGCTGGCTTCTATTCCGCCAAGACACTGAAGTCCAACAGCGATTCTAGCTTCATTCATTAAATGAAGCATAAGTTGAAAACCTTTATTTTCTTTTCCAACAAGCTTCGCTATCGAGTCCTCATAGTTAACAACACAAGTAAAAGATCCATGCAGACCCATCTTGTGCTCACTTTTACTAATCGTGTAATTAAGAGGCTTGTCATCACTGAGACCCTCCTGCTCACAGAGGAAAAGAGAAATTCCATGAAGACCCTCTGGCGCGCCTTTGATTCTCGCTAGAACAAAGCCCAGACCTCCACCACCGTTGGTGATAAAAATCTTTGAACCATTTAAAAGATAGGTTCCGTCTTCTTGAGGGGTCGCTGAAGTCTTCACACTTCCTACATCACTACCTGCACTTGGCTCTGTTAAACACATTGAACCCGATAACTCTCCCGCAATAATTTTTGGAATAAGTCTTTCTTGATCTTCTTCGGACAGAATCTCTCGATCATATCTATGATTGATGTATAAAATCCAAACTGAGTTGCTGAAGATAAACAAGCACGATTCATTTGAGCAAATGAGATAAGTCCCGTAATAACAGGAGCTCCCATACCACCAAATTTTTGATCGGCTGCAACTCCAGAAAGTGCAAGTTCTTGGGCCTCGTTATAAAACTCTTGAAGGGCTTCACCAGGAATTGTTTTTCCATCCTTCACTTCACCAGCACCTTGTTCGTCCAAGCGCCTAGCTCTATCCTTTACTGAAGTTCCACACCACTCTCCGGTAGCTGTTACAAGTTCTTCAATAAACTGCAATACTTCTTCTTTATTATTGAAACCATCTGCAGTTGGATACTCTGGGTAGTAGAGAGGGAGAATTTTATCCCAATCGATTGCGTTATGAAAAAGCCATTTCCACTCAGATTCATCACTGTAAAAATTTGCCATATAGGTCTCCTTTTATATAATACTCTATAATTATAATTCACATTTGTTAAAGGATCAAACATGTACAAGATTTATGGAATACCCAACTGTAACACGGTAAAAAAAGCTTTGACACACCTTGACAAAATCGGGGCAAAATACGAATTTATCAACTTTAAGAAGCAACCCCCTACAAAAGATGAACTCAAATTGTGGAAAGAAGCATTTGGAGACTGGCCTGTTAATAGAAAGGGGCCCACTTACAGAAAGATAAAAGAAGAGTTTGAAGCGGCAACTGCCCCAGCTAAATACAAAATTCTCATGGAGACAACCTCCGCAATAAAAAGACCAATCGTTGTCAAAAATAGTAAAGTTAAAACTTTTGGCTATGTTGAAGAAGAATTCAACAAATTATGAGATATGTCCTCATAACTGGTGCATCAACTGGGATTGGTTTTGAAGCGGCCAAGTATCTCGCTAAAAGAGACTTTACTGTCTTTGCAGGTGTGAGATCAGACGTTGATTTTAAGCGAATTGATGGCAGTGAGAAGAATTTGAAAGCCATCAAGATTGATATTACTAATAAGAAATCAATTGAGGACGCCGTCGTCTTTATGGAAAACCTTGTCACCCAAGATGATGATTTTGCCCTTATTAACAATGCCGGTATCGTAAAAGCTGGGCCACTAGAGCATATTGATATTGATGACTTAAGTATGCAGCTTGAAGTAAACGTTACCTCTCAAGTAAGAGTGACTCAAAAGTTTTTGCCACTTCTTAGACAATCAAATGCGGGGAAAATAATATTTACAGGTTCAAACTCTGGTGTTTTTACAACACCTCTAAATGCTCCCTATGCAGCCTCCAAACACGCCATGGAGGCGATTGCTGATGGCTTTAGAAGAGAGCTCCTTGGCAATTCCCAAATTACAGTCTCCCTTCTTCAACCGGGTCAAATAAAAACTCCAATCTGGTCAAAGTCATTAGCTGTAGCAAAAGACGCAAGAGAAGCCTACCCCGAGGATGTGTCTGTAAAGTATGGAGACCTAACCAAAGCTATTGAGAAAAAAGTTGCTTTTGCCGATGCAAATGCGGCATCACCAGATGTGGTCTGCTCAGCCATCTTCCACGCTTTAACATCCAAAGAACCAAAGACAAGATACTATATGGGTAATAGCTCATTTATCACGCAAAATATTTTTAAATATCTGCCTGATAAACTCATGGATAAGATTCTTCGAAAGATTTTAAAGTATTAATACTGCGTTTTATCCGATATCGATAAAAGTCAGCATTCATTTTTGATATAAGGTATACTTGTCACTATGAAATCAATCGCCCTTCTTTTTCTTATTTTATCATGTAGTAATCAAAACTGGAGAACAGCTTCTCGCGATAGTGCAAAGCTCGCTCCTCTTTTAACTGATGATATTAAAGAATCTATAGTTCAAATTTATACCGCTCGCGCCTTTAGCTGGAGAGGAAACTTTGCTGTGCACCCGTGGGTTGCATGGAAAAAGAAAGATGATAAAACCTATACTGTGGCTCAAGTCATCGGCTGGAGGTTAAGATCTACCGGCTCGGCTGTTGCTGTTGATCAAGATATACCCGATCGTAAATGGTATGGGAGCGATCCCGAAGTTATTTTTGAAGCGCGCGCAGACAAAGCCGACAAGATAATTAAAAGATTTAAAGAACTCATTAAAGTTTACCCTTATGCAGATACTTACCGAATCTATCCCGGTCCAAACAGCAACACATTTGTGACCTACTTAATTCAAAATACAGACGAGATTAAAATCACGCTTCCCCCTCACGCCATTGGAAAAGACTGGCCCATCGAATATAAATTTGCTGGTCTCACTCCTAGTGGTACCGGAGTCCAAGCAAATGCTTTTGGGGTTTTAGGTCTAGCTGTTGGTTTAGAGGAAGGAGTAGAGGTAAATATTCTTGCCCTCAATTTTGGTCTCGATTTTTACCCCTTGGCGCTGAAACTTCCCTTTATTGGTCGCGTGGGTTTTGACGATGAGGCTTTTGCTGATTAGTTGCCATAAAATTGAATCGATCGATTTTTTTCTTCACTTTCAAAATTAATCCATGAGTACTGCTTAGAGTCTTTTGTATATCAATCTTAAGAATCTAACTATGATAAAACTCGTAGTAACATTACTAATAAAAACGAAAGCATCTCTTGCCCTAGATATAGGAAACCATAAAAATGTCTTTTATTAGAATTTGGAGCTTGCTATGATTAAAGCTCTAAATAGCTCTTTAAATAAGGCTAAGAGAAAATTAATCTTCCAATTGATACCTAAGCAGGGCTATGGAATTGCAACAAAAGAATTAGTACCTCAGTCGAGTTTCATTTTTTACCACCGGAGAAGAAATGAGAGGTAAATCTAGTAATAGAGAAATTGAACAGCCTTTTCGATTAGAAAACTACACTCTAGACAATTAAGAACTCAAGTTAGCATATCTTTAGATTTCGTTTGATTTTATAGAACTATTCGATCTATCTCACCAAAGTGATAGCTATACGGACTTGCTGTCTAACTTATGGCTAAGATTTTTCCTTATATTTTTTATCACCCACACATTTGCTAAAAGTTTTTCTTTAATTTTAGTTTCATGATTACTTACCAAAAACATAGTCATAGGAGACATTATGAAAATTAAATCTTTAGTAGCAGCACTCTTTTTAACTTTAACGACATCAGCATTCGCACAGTCTTATGGAATAACAATCGACGAAGTAAAAACCACTCAAGAAGACTGGGGAAAATCAATTGTAAAAATTGGGAAAGTATTCACAAACGGTGGGGACTATTCAGCTGAAGCAAAAAGTCAGATCATGCGTCTATACGACTACGAGAAGGGAACTGTTCTTTTTAAACCAACTCTTGCTGCAGATATACCGTTTAGACCTACAGTCGAAGGTGCTTTATCGTATTTCGTAGGAGGTAATGCTAACTTCCCAGAGGATAAAGGCTTTGCAATTGCACCTTGGACAAAAGTTCGTTTTGAAAACCATAATATCATCACTTATGGTATGAAAGGAATTGCAATGGGACATTACTTCTTCACGAATCTAGATGGTGAAGAAACAAAAGTAGAGTATACTTTAGGATTCATTAAAAGAGGAACTGAGATCAAAATAACGATCCAAGACTCTTCACTACCTTACAATCCATAATATATTTTGTTCGATTCTATAAATGCTAATCATTTATAGAATCGAACACTTAAATAAACTTTCATAAATCATAACAACAAAAAGCAATAGTATGCCTGGTTACTTCTTTAAAAAAATCTAATCCATAAAGGTACATCATGATGGCTTATAAAATTTAACTCAATTAAACTGTGGGTTTTTCGGTGTCGTTAATCATCTGAATTTTTTGTTTCACATAGATAAGAAGGTCTCGGCTACACTCAACAACTCTATCTTTGTATTCATTTTCAATTGAGAATCTCTTCTTGTCCTGATTAAAACGTTCTTGTTTAGAGAGCTCACTTCTTGCTTCAAGAGTGTCAAATTGCTCTATTTCGCTGTACATCTGGTCAAAGACTTGAAGATCCATATCCATCGACATGTACTCAAGTTGATCCTTGAGGTTCTTTATTCTTAAAACTCCCTCAGAGACTTCACATTGATCTTGAATCACACCTTTACAGATAATTTCAATACTCTCCAGAATAAAAAGCTCTCTTTTAACGGCCGCTTCAACAGCTTTTTTTCTTTGGCGTTCAAAGACAACTTTCTGTTTCTTCACTTGGTTAATAATAAGACCTAAATAAATGGAAAGAATAAAAACGGCTAAACCCAAAGCCGTAAAAATAACAAACTGATTTTTTGCAATAAATTCACTCATAAACTAAAAACCTTTTATTTTCCAATATTGACGATCATTGACTTCTTTTCTTGATCAGCCTCTTTGCTGCTTAGCGAAACAAAAAGTTTCCAATTTCCAACCATCACAAACCAAACATTTTTCACTTTAAAATGGTCTTTCTTTTTTTCTATCTCAACCTTATCAGACCCATGCTCATGACCACCGTCCATTTTCATCCAAAGGTAGGCTGAAACTTTTTCGCTAGGAATCACGACCTTTTTAGTTTTCTTATCGGTAAAGGTGAGTTTAAAGTCCGAAGAGTAAGACCTAGAAGGCTTTTTATCAAATTCTACCGAGGCACAGTACTTCTCAAAGTCAAAGTCACATTTTTCTTTTCCAAAACTTGAAGCACATACACATAGCAGCATTATTAATAATAATTTCTTCATATAAATTCCTTTAATAAGTTATCGATGAGCAGTTAAAACATGGGCATCTTACAATCGTTAGATTTAGAAGAAAACCTTTTTTCCCACTTGGTTCAAACTTGTCTAAAGCTAGGAATAACCATATAATTATAGGTGTTTAGATCAATTTAAAAACTATAAAGGCATGACTATCATGACAACAAAACCCGATTACTCTCATCTCTCAAGCTCCGACTCCGTTTTCATCGATACACTCTATGAAGACTTCAAAAAAGATCCCAATTCTGTTGATGAATCCTGGAAAATGTTTTTTCAAGGTTTTGAATATAAGTTTGATGAAGCAGGCTCAGGTGATGTTGATCAAAATACCTTAAAAAAAGAATTTAATGTTTTTAGAATTATTCAATCTTATAGATCAAGAGGACACCTTCTTTCAGATACAAATCCCATTCGTCCAAGAAAAGACAGACATGCAAGATTAAATCTAGCTGACTACGACTTAGAAGAATCAGATTTATCTAAATCGTTTTGGTGTGGAAAGATGCTCGGTCTTCCAGACAACGCTTCAACTCTTCAAGATATCATCACCCATATGCGAAGAATATATTGTTACAAGATTGGTATTGAATATTACCACTCTATGAATACTGAAATTCGTCGCTGGGTTAGAGATAAGTTCGAGTCTGAAGCACACACAATTGATCTTCCTATGGAGAAGAAAAAAAGAATTCTAGAAAAACTCAATGAAGCAACGATGTTTGAAGAGTTTTTACAATCAAAATATATTGGACAAAAAAGATTCTCACTTGAAGGTGGAGAGACAACAATACCTGGTCTTGATGCTCTTATTACTAAAGGTGCTGAACTTGGTGCCAAAGAGTTTGTCTTTGGAATGGCCCACAGAGGACGACTAAATGTTCTTGCTAATATTATCGGTAAATCTTATGAATTCATTTTTAAAGAATTTGAACCAGGAGACGAAATAGAGCATACAGGTGGTGGTGATGTTAAATACCACCAAGGTTTCTCTTCCATTAGAAAAACTCCAAAGGCGATAAAGTCTTTTTAAAAATTATGCATAATCCAAGTCACCTTGAGAGTGTTGGACCAGTGGCCCTTGGGTATGCGAGAGCTCAATCTGATATTCGCTATAATAAAGACGTCAATCAAGTTGTGCCGATTATGATTCATGGAGATGCGGCTGTTGCTGGGCAAGGTATTGTTTATGAAACACTTCAGATGGCAGACCTTACCGGCTTATCAATGTGGTGGAGCTATTCACTTTGTCATTAATAACCAAATTGGATTCACTACCGACTGGCAAGATGCACGATCAAGTCACTACTGTACCTCAATCGCAAGAACCCTTGATGCCCCTATTTTACACGTCAATGGTGACGATCCAGAAAGTGTTGTTTACGCCATGGAATTTGCCATGGAGTTTAGACAAAAATTTAAAACAGATATTTTTATCGATATGGTTTGTTATAGAAAGCACGGACACAATGAAGGCGATGAACCAAAGTTTACTCAACCACAGCTCTACGGACTGATTTAGAAAACTAAAAATCCAAGAGAACTTTATAATGAATTTTTAGCTAATAGAGATTCTGAATACAAAGAACTTGCTGAAAAAATGGAGAATCAGTTTACCAAAGATGCTATCCGACAGACTAAATGATGTAAGAGAGAAAAAGGTCACAAAAGAAAAAGCAAAAGGGCCTCATACAGAATGGCTAGATTTAAGATGGTCAACAAATAAAGACTTTGAAAAATCTCCTGAAACGAAAGTTGCTAAAAAGGACTTAGATCTTATTCTTGATAAAATTACCTCAGCTCCAAAAGATTTTAATCTTCTTAAAAAAGCTGGAAAAATTATTCAAGATAGAAAAGAGCGCTATAAAGAGGGAAGAATTGACTGGGCCATGGGAGAGCTTCTCGCCTATGGATCACTTCTTCTAGAAGGAAACAATGTTCGTTTCACAGGTCAAGACGTTATCAGAGGAACATTTTCACACAGACATGCAAAAGTTTTTGATGAAAAAACGGCAGAGCCTTATTGTGGACTGGCACATCTCAAAGAGAAACAAGGTGAGATGAAAATCTACAACTCTCACCTCTCTGAATATGCCGTTTTAGCTTTTGAATATGGATACTCTCTAGCAAGTCCAAAAAGCTTAAATATTTGGGAAGCTCAATTTGGTGACTTCTCAAATACAGCTCAAGTTGTTATTGACCAATTTATTTCATCTGCTGAATCTAAATGGGAGCGAATGAGTGGCATCACCATGCTTCTTCCTCACGGATATGAAGGACAAGGACCAGAACATTCAAGTTGTCGCCCAGAAAGATACCTACAACTATGCGCCGAAGATAATATGGTTGTTTGTAACTGTACGACACCTGCAAATATGTTTCATGCACTAAGACGCCAACAAAAATGGGAATTTAGAAAACCACTTATAGTTTGTCACTCCAAAGTCACTTCTTACGAGGTAGTGAATGTGTCATCAACAGTCTGAGATCTAACGCTAAGGGAAAGTTTCAAGAAGCTTATCGATGATCAAATGTCGTGACAAGAAAATCGACAAGAAGAGTTCTCTTTTGTACAGGAAAAATCTACTACGAACTATTGAAAAGCAAAGAGAAGAAAATAAAATTAAAGATATAGCAATTGTTAGACTTGAGCAGCTTTACCCTTTTCCTAAAGAGCAAGTTGACAAAGATGGTTAAAGAGCTATGGCAAAAGCCAGAGTTTATTTGGGTGCAAGAAGAGCCAATGAATATGGGTTCGTGGGATCATCTCATTAACACGTGAGCACAAAACGTTTATGAACTTTAATGTCATTGCAAGACCGATGAGTTCGACTCCAGCAACTGGGCACTCCCAAGTCCACTAAAAGAACAAGAAAATATTATTAAAACTTCATTTAAAAAATAAGGAATAAAAAATGGCCATTGAAATTAAAGTACCGTCAATCTGGTGAATCTGTAACAGAAGTATACTCGCCGCTTGGTTAAAAGAAGATGGTGACTTTGTTGAGACAGGTGATATTGTCTGTGAACTAGAAACTGATAAAGCAACTATGGAGCTTCCAGCTGATGGTTCAGGAATTTTAAGAATCAAAGTTGAAGAAGGCGAAACGGTTGCCGTCGGGACTGTTATCGCGATATTAGAAGAAGGCGAAAAGCCATCTGGTTCAAGTTCAAAAGAAGAAACGTCATCAAAGTCTACTGATGACAAACCTAGTCCACCGAAACCAAACCCTGAGAACAAAGGCAATGAGCCAAGAGAATCAATGATTCCAGACGTTGGAACACAATCTCCAAGTAAGACTGTTCATCACGCCTCACCAGCGGCAAATAAAATTCTTAGCGAAAAAGGTATTGATGCTAGCTCTCTAAAAGGTTCTGGAAAAGATGGACGAATAACAAAAGAAGATGCACTGAACGCTAAACAAGACTGCTCCTTCCAAAGTAAATCTTCAGAGCTACTGCATCTCCAATGGTTGCAGGATTCAAGAGAAATTAATATCGAGAAAAATGTCTCGTCTTAGAAAAACGATTGCTACAAAGCTTACTGAAGCCAAAAACTCAACAGCGATGCTTACAACTTTTAATGAAGTCGATATGAAGCCACTGATGGATATGAGAAAAAAATACCAAGATGAGTTTGTAAAAAATCACGGAATTAAATTGGGCTTTATGTCTCTATTTACAAAAGCTTGTACGATTGCCATGAAGAACCATCCCCTTGTTAATGCACAGATCGATGGTGAAAACCTTCATATCCCTCAATATGTCGATATGGGAATCGCTGTTTCAAGTGAAAAAGGTCTCGTTGTTCCTGTTGTTAGAAATGCAGAAAACTTGAGGCTTGCCCAAATTGAAAAAGAAATTAAAAGACTTGCTGGTAAAGCTCGTGACGGAAAGATTACCATTGATGAAATGACAGGTGGAACTTTTACGATCACTAATGGTGGTGTCTTTGGATCCATGCTCTCAACTCCAATCATCAATATCCCTCAATCAGCGATTTTTGGAATGCATAATATTGTCGAGAGACCTTGGGTTGTGAACGGAGAAATTAAGATCAGACCAATTATGTATATTGCTCTGTCTTATGATCATAGAGTTATCGATGGTAAAGATTCTGTGGGCTTTTTGAAAACGGTAAAAGATCTTCTTGAAGATCCTCTAAGAATGATCTTAGATCTTTAAGTTTTACATATTAAGGAAAATAAAATGGATAAATTTGATGTTGTTATAATTGGTTCTGGACCAGGTGGTTATGTTGCTGCGATTAGTGCTGCTCAATTAGGTTTTAAAACGGCCATCGTAGAGAAATACTCAACTCTTGGTGGGACCTGCTTAAATGTCGGTTGTATTCCATCGAAAGCACTTTTGGATTCTTCAGAAAGATACCACGATACAGTTCACTCTCATGCAGATCACGGTATTAATGTTAAAGATGTGAAGCTCGATTTTAAAAAGATGATGGGAAGAGTGCAAGATGTCGTCGACCAGACTTGCGGTGGCGTAAAATATCTTATGGAGAAAAATAAGATTACTGTCTTTCATGGACATGGATCATTTATTGATAAAAATACAATTCAAATTAAATCCGAAAAGGAAACAATAAAAATTCACGCCGATAAAACAATTATCGCAACGGGCTCAAAACCGATGGCTTTTCCGGGAATGGATATCGATAAAAAAAGAATTATCACCTCTACTGAAGCCCTGAAGCTTAAAGAAGTTCCTAAGCATCTCATCGTTATTGGCGGTGGTGTTATTGGTCTTGAACTCGGTAGCGTCTACAGAAGACTTGGAAGTGAAGTATCGGTGGTTGAATACGCTGATTCAATTATAGGCATGATGGATAAAGATCTTGGAAAGCAGTTACAAAGAGTCCTTAAAAAAGATGGAATTGAATTCTACATGTCTCATCAAGTTAAAAGTGCAAAAACAAAGGGTAAAGAATCAATTGTTGTAGCTCTTGATATGAAAAAAGATAAAGAAGTTGAGCTCAAAGGAGACTACACTCTTGTAGCCGTTGGTAGAAAAGCTTATACGGACTCTTTAGGTCTCAAAAATATAGGGTTAGATGTTGATGATAGAGGAAGAATTCCAACAAATGGTTTATTACAAACAAAAGTAGAAGGAATTTATGCCATAGGCGATGTTACTGATGGAGTCATGCTTGCCCACAAAGCCGAAGAAGAAGGTGTTTTTGTAGCTGAGTACCTCGCAGGACAAAAGCCTCACCTCAACTACAACCTCATCCCTGGGGTCGTTTATACTTGGCCTGAAGTTGCCAGCGTTGGAAAGACAGAAGAAGAATTAAAAAAAGCTGGAGCTAAGTTTAAAAAAGGATCTTTTCCTTTTAAAGCACTTGGACGAGCACGAGCAAGTAACGAAAGTGCTGGTTTAATCAAAGTCTTAGCTGACGCCGAAACTGATGAAATTCTTGGTGTTCATATGATTGGCCCAAGATGTGCCGATCTCATAGCTGAGGCCGTTTTAGCGATGGAATACAGAGCTTCTGCTGAAGATATAGCAAGAACTTGTCACGCACATCCAACTTACAGTGAAGCGATGAAAGAAGCCTGTTTAGCGGCAACAGAGGACAGAGCACTCCATACTTAAATTATTTACATTCGGGAAGATGAGACACCGCTATTTCAGTAGCGAGTTGGAACTCTTCCTGAATTGTAGCATCATGTCGGTTTCGATTTGGACTACCAAGCCCATGAGTGTAGTGAACTAAAGCCCCATCTCTTTTATAACTAAGAACAACTCTAGCTTGGGTAAGGCGCGGATTGTGAATATCATTTACTGTTGTATAAAACAGAGAAACTTCACTTGCTCCACCATTGTTTTTATACCCCAATGATTCCATTTTCAAGACAAAATCATCTCTAAGTAACTGTAAACTCGAGGTCGAGAGGTTGATAATGGGCTTCACTTTAACCTTTAACTCGTAATTACAAGCATAGAGGTTAAAAGCTGAAAGTGTCAAAATGAGGACTAATATTTTCATTAATTAAAGTTTAAGTGGAAAACCCATACAGATCAATATAAGTATGTATATATTACGATTATTACACACTTACTTAAAGAATGGATCTTATGAAATCAATATTCCTCCTTATATTCTCATTTTGTACATTTTCAGCTGAGAAAGTTTGGGTCGACTATGACGTGGCTTTTGGCAAAGTCATTCGAGATGTAGATGATGGCCTGGCGTTGATTACGGCCCTCAAAAGCCCCGACCTTGAGGTTCAAGGCATAAGCCTTGGCTTTGGTAATTTAAAAAACTTAAACTTCATGGCAAAAGCCACCCGAAGAATTTTAAAACGAACGAATAAAACCGATATTCCCTATTTTTATGGAGCCTGGTTAAAGTCCAAAAGATATGAAAAAACTGATGCCACTGAAGCTTTAGCAAAGGCCCTCAAGAAGAATCCTCTCAAAATAATGGCCATGGGCAGACTAACCAATATGGCGTCTTTGATAAAGAACTATCCTGAACTAAAACCACAAATTTCTGAAATTATCATTAACGCTGGTCGAAGACTTGAAACCCAAACTCGCGTGGGACGCCAACAGGTCATCATGCCAGATACGAATGTTGATGATGATCTAGAATCCTTAAAATTTGTGATGGAGTCGGGAGTCAAAATAACAATGCTCCCAGTTGAAATAATGAAAGAGGCATTTGTCACAAAAAGCCACCTCAAACAAATGAAAAAAGGTGGCCCTCTTTCTAAGTGGATGGCAAGAAACTCCATCGTATGGCGATGGATCTGGAAGTTTTTTCCAAATTCTAAAGGCTTTATTCCTTGGGATGTCTTTATTGTCACCTATCTAACCCATCCCCATGAGATGGAATGTGACAAAGATATTCCCATAGCTTTAGCTTACTTAAAAAATGAAACCTCATCATTATTTAGGAAAAAATATAGAAAGAAATACAAAGATTTCCTTGTCGCTAGTTATAAAATGGATACACCTTGGCGAGGAAACTATTGTTACAAAATGCAGCCAAATCATCTTGATGATATTGTTGAAAGATGGTCAAAGTACTGATGCAATTTATCGTTTTTTTTTTACTCACCCTAACCGCTCACGCCAATATATCCGATGAAACCCACGAAGTGCTTTCTAAAAATATAGAAACCTTCGCCACCTCCATCGATAGGTTCTTCGCCGATGACACTGCTTTAAACTATGAAAATAAGTCCAGAGTAAGACTTTATACAGATACAATTTTTAGAGAAGCAAAAAAGCCACACACAACTGGTGACGTAAAGGTTCAACTCAATTTTCCCGGCACTGAGAAGTCTTTGCAGCTCATTTTAGAAAGTAGAGATGAAAAACTAGATGAGAATGAAATCGCTGATCAAACGAGCCGAAACAATAGGCTAGATCAAAGAAATGATACAAAAGCAGGGCTTCAATTCTTTCTCGACAAAACAGAGTTTAAATCAAGTTTAGGCTCTGGAATCATTTTTAGAGAGGTCAGACCTCTTCCCTTTATTCGCCTTCGTATGAAACAAAATATAACTTTTGGCAACTGGCTTTTTAGACCAGAGAGTGAAACCCTTTGGATCGACACTGAAGGAACCGTGAGTCGACTAGACCTGGATTTTGACTATAGAATCTCTGATGATTATCTTTTTCGATTTGCGAATTTTACAAAATGGAATGACCAAGACTATATTTTTGAATTTAGTAATGGACCAAGTCTCTTTCAAAAAGTTAATGATAAAACGGCTCTCAGCTACAATGCCAGGGCTGCAAGCTCCAACACTCCTTCACAAGCTGTTAACAACTATATTCTCTCTATTGGCTACCGACAACTCCTCTACAAAGAATGGTTTTTCTGGACAGCAAGTCCTGTTTTAGAGTTTCCTCGTGAACAAAGGTTTCAGCGTACTCCCTCCTTCAATATAAGAATCGAAGTTATTATAGGCCATATATGATTGATATTCTTTTTGAAGATCAACATTGTATTGTCGTCCATAAACCGGCAAACCTTCTTACTCATCCCAGTAAAGAGTCGACGGAAAAAACAAATCTTCTATTCACTTTAAGAGATCAAATTGACCAGTACCTCTACCCCATCCACAGACTTGATAGACAAACTTCTGGGATTGTCATTCTTGGTAAGACCAAAGAATTTGTTAGAGATATAAAAGAGATTTGGAACACTGATCAAGTCAAAAAATACTACCTTGCCCTCATTGAATCAATAGACCTTCAAGCAGATGATTATGACTTTCCCCTAAAATCAGAAAAGGGTATTTATCAAGATGCACGAACCAAGTTTAGACCATTAGAGCACTTTAAAACCTGCACCTTGGTTGAGATTCAAATTTTTACAGGCAGGCGACACCAAATCAGAAGACACTTCAATAGACGAATAAAGCATGTTGTCGGCGATAGAAGATATGGCAAAAAAGCAATGAATGAGTTCTATAAAGATCATTATGGTCTTGAAAGACTATTTCTGCACTGTCATCGCTTTGTCTTCTTTCACCCAATCGAGCGAGTCTTTATCACCATTGAATGCCCTTTAGCTAAAGAGCTACAATTAGTTCTTGATAAGCTTGAAAGAAGTTGAATCCCTAAAATGACGAGGCTCTATTTTTCCAAGAGGATAGGTGCTTTGAATCAAATAGAGTTTATGTTCTCCCGCTTTCTTAAAGTTTTTACCAGAGAACTTAAGTGTCATTCGACCTTTTTTTGAATCATAATCTTTGAACGGATAGTTTGGAGATTCATAGTTATCTAAAGCCACGAGATTAACGATCTCATCTGAAGTCTTGAAGATGTTTAAATGAGAAAAACCATTTTTTAAACTGACCGATAATTCCTTAACCTGTGAGTCCGTGATTGAATCAAATTTTTGAACAATGAGCGGTTTCTTCTTTTCAAAACGTTGATATTTGAAAAAGAGATTCGTGTTCCAAAAATAAGAGTCGTCTTTATCAACTTTCATCGTCGAAATTTTAAATTCATCTTTAACTTTAATAACAAAAATTTTTCTCTCATCTAGGAAACTCTCATCTGTCCACCTAAAGAGGTAACCATTTTTAAAAAATTGGATCGATTTAAGAAAGGGTTTTCTAATCTGAGACATTACTTCAAACTGAACATCAAAGTTTTTAAGCTCTCTTACATTTTTTAGAGCAACAGCATCAAATTGAGTAAGAAGCTCGCTTTTCTTTTTATTTTTATATATCCACATCAGGTTTTCAAAAAAAGAAGTCAAAGTCTTCTCGTTCGATTTTTTTATGTTCACAAATTTATTGTACATTATGTACTCAATGTCCAAAGAGACAAACTTATCGTCTGGTTTTGAAAGCTTAACTCCGGCCAAATCTGCTGGAAGTTTAATTTTCTCATTTTGAATATTTTGGCCATAGCCGCATAGACTAAAAGATAGGAATAGAAAGAGAGTCTTCATCATTATTCTTGTATATAGGTTCATAAAAATCATAGGTAAAGACCCAACCAGCATAAACAGTTCCATGCAGCCAAATAGAGCCTACGGTATACTTAACTTCCATAGGAGGAAGATTATTTTGAGGATAAAGGCATTGTCTTGACGTCAAATAAGGTTTCCATGAAACCTTAAATTCACCACCAATGGCATTGTTCACCTTTCTCTTCACGCCGACATCCAAGTACCCTCCCAGAAAAACACTTGTTCTGACCGCTGCTTGTAAACAATTCTTTGAACTACATCCTTCAGGAACTTCACCACCACCGATGCTAAAACCAGCTCCAAAGCCTCCAATAATTCCAACTTCTGCATTGACACCAACCTTTGAAAGAAAAGGAACACCAAGATAGGCCTTAAGGTCAAGGCCTCCATTAATCGCAGCGAAAAGATTCGTAAACTCTTCCCATTTTACATTGTCATTACAACAAACTTTTGCTTTCGCATCTTTTTTGCGAAGTACAAACTTTTTAAGCCAAGGAGTACAATGGAATTGAATAGGTCCTAGTTTTAGAAGTTCACAAAGCATTCCAATTTGACTTCCGGGAAGCTTTCCTGCTTTACCATAGTTATTTTTGACGGCCAAAGCCTTCAAAGGATCGAATGTCCATAGATCAATATCTTTTAACTCTGGTGTAAAGGCTTCACCACTACAGACCAAGGGTCCTTTTTCTGAAGTTACAATTTCTGGAGGAATATTCACTCTATTGGGGTATCCTAATGTCGCTGGCGATTTTGGAACAATCAATGAGTTTTTTAAATTTAACGCAAGCGAGCTTGATAATTTAACTTTCAAGTCTTTATCAATTCCTTTAATAGCATCGACATTCACAGTTTTTAAAATATTTTTCAATGCTTTAGGTAAAATATTTTCTACCACATTTTGAAAACACTTATTGCTCAACAGATCCTTACATTGATTAAATTTATTGAAAAATTCTCTTTTAACTCTATCAATACTTCCTTTGACTTTGTTCTCAGAAGATTCGATTTTGCTTTTTAAATCACTGAGGCTTACCTCATTTTTATCTCCAAGAGCACCATTTAAATGAGCAACTTTCACACTCATCTCCATCAGATTGGTTTTAGCGGAACTCTTTTCAACCGTCTTTACCTTTTCAGAGACCTCGTCCATAAACCAAGTGATGGCAGCGTCATCTTCTGTGATACAAATTTTTGTACAAGGTTGCATTTCTTTAAAAGCCAACAATATAACAGAGTGTTCTTTATTCGAAAGTCTTTGCGCTGACGGAAAATAATTATGATCTTTTAGTCCATCAATTGTCTTAGTAATTTCTGCAAGGTCTTCATTAATACCAAACTTTTGATAAAGTTGAGAAACTCTCCTGATAAGATTGTCTCTATCCTCACCTTTGATATAGGTTGCCTTCTCTTTAATGTATTGCTCTAGGGTCTTGTTAACACCCTCATCATTTTGCATATTATAAGCAAGCTTATAGCTGGCCAAATTGAAGGCTTCTGCGAGTATATTTTTACGGTCATCCCCAAGAAGTTTTTCAATTTCTTTTGAAAGTTCTTCTTCACAAAACTCAAATCCAGAATTCTCCCCTGCAAACGAGTTTATCGAAAAAGAAAAAAGTAATATTAAATGGAGGAAGTTTATTGCTTTCACAAATCTTTATCGACATTTTAGATACTTATCTTAAGCATATTTTGTAACCTACTGTAATCTATGACTTTTTCACTTGTTTTATCTGAGTTTTTGTCGTACACCACCGTAATGATAATAGACGACAGATTTGATGGGGTAAAAAGAATATATTCACCATCGTCATTTGAAATTTTACAAAATGCTCATATCGCTATCGTTGGTCTGGGTGGCATTGGAACTTGGGCGTGCGAATCCTTAGCTCGATCTGGTGTGGGCAAAGTTACTTTGGTCGATCTCGATGATATTTGTATAAGTAATACCAATAGACAAATTCATGCCCTTGATGGGAATTACGGCAAGCTTAAAGTCCACGCGATGAAAGAGCGAATTCATGCCATCAATCCTTCATGTGAAGTCAATCTCATTGAAGACTTTTTTAGCGAAAGTTCCTGTGAATCTTTTTTCACTGAAAAATATGATTATGTTATCGATTGTATTGACTCAGTTAAAAGTAAATGTACGCTCATAGCAGAGTGTAAAAAACGAGAGATAAAAATACTAACCACCGGTGGTGCTGGTGGAAAAATGGATCCAAGGTACGTCACTGTAAAAGATCTTAATAAAACCAATAATGATAAGCTTCTCCATATTGTCCGAACAAATCTAAAAAGATTTTACAACTTCCCTAAGACGAAAGCTGCTTTTAATATTCCTTGTGTCTTTTCACCAGAATTTAAGACGGAGCCCCAAATTGATAAAGGGACAAAGTCTACCAACTGTCAAAATGGTGTCGGTTCCCTGGCCCATGTAACTGGAACTTTTGGTTTTATGGCCGCAGGGTTTGTTATTAATGATCTCCTCATGAAAAATCCCCAAGCTGAATTTAAAAATGCCTAATTTTATTGATATTCACACACACTCTTTGGATCCTAATCCGAAAAGTGTCCTGGTCCTCGATCCAAGAAATAAAATGATCGCACCAACCACTCCTTTTTGTTTTGGCCTTCACCCTTGGTTTATTGAGTCCATGGATATCTCCCAGTATAAAAAGCAAAGAGAGAGCGCATTTAAAGATCCAAAGTTCTTCGCCTTAGGAGAAATTGGCCTCGATACAAAAATAAGTTTCCCCATTGAGAAACAAATTGAAGTGCTTAAAAGCGAAATTGAATTCGCCAAGGAGAAAGATCTCAATATTGTTGTTCACATCGTTGGAGCTTTTAATGAATTTATTAGAATTCTTAAGAAGTCGAGATTTGAAGGAAATATTCTCATCCATGGATTTAGCGCAAACCCACAAATCCAAACCCAGCTACTTCAGTTCAAGACTTTCTACAGCTTTGGACACCTCATATTTCACTCCAAGAAAGTCAAAGAAAGTCTTATAAATACTCCTTTGCATCGTCTTTTCTTTGAGACCGATGACCAATCAACTCATAGCATTGAAGAAGTCTACACAGAGAGTGCCAAAATTCTTAAAATTGACCTAAACCAACTCGCCGATCAAATAGAGGCCAACTACCGGGCTTTCAGAAAAATATAACGCCAAGCGCTTCAATAGTTCTTTACAGATAACGCCAAATTGCGTAAAAATGGGGTTCAAATATTTAATATCTTAAGGAGATTTATATGGGTGACGGAAGAAAGAAACTTGAGTTAAAAATGAAAAGAAGAAGAGCTCAAGCAAAGAAAAAAGCTAAAATCAAAAGAAAAATTAACGCTAAAAAATAAAAGGAACTTTCACAGTTCCTTTTTTTTATGAAAAATGTCGCCTTTATTGATTGTTTTATAAATGATCCTGTAAATCACTGTGTTAATGAGCTCGTCGAAAAGTTGCAGCTCGTTTCAACTTATCACATGCCCTCAAAGTACGGAATGGAATCATTAACATCCCTTACAAAACCGACTCACTATATTATCTTGGGTAGTGCCTCTCATGTGCATGAAAATCTACAGTGGCATAAAGATTTGCTTGAGTTTATTATACCTAAAATACACTCTGGTGCATTTGTCTTAGGTATATGTTTTGGACACCAACTTATTGCCCATCACCTCGGTTGTGAAGTGGGTTATATTGATTCAAGCAAAAAGACCTTTGATATTGTAAGAGATGTTGTCTTTAATAAATCGACTTTAGGCCACTCTAAAAACGAAAGCTTAAGCCTCGCTTATTCTCATGCTCAAGTGGTAAAAAAAATCACAAAGGATTTTGATGTGCTGGCTTCATCAAAAGACTCGATGTTCGATGTTCTTCATCTAAAAAAGACAAACTACTATAGTCTTCAAGCACATCCAGAGGCATCTTTATCTTTTATCAAAAAAGCTAATGCCCATGATATAAATTTGGTGCAATCAAATGGATTAAACTTTATTAACTCTTTTTTAGATCTGGCCAAATAAGATCCTCTAAACTTTTTTCAGTAACCTTTTCAGATTCGATGTCAAAAAAACTATTAAGAGTGAAGATAAAGTATTTATTTTTAAAGGTGAACTTTAACTGGTGAGCCTGAAGATAAAGACTCTCACAAATTGAGCCTTTATATCTATCATCACCCACAATTGGGGAACCTATCGATTTCATCATCACTCTCAGTTGATGAGTTTTACCCGAGTGAGGTTTTAGAATAAAAAGTCTTTTCCCTGGAGCCAATGAATAGGTAAAAAATTGTGTGATGGCCGGATTTTTTTTAGTTTTTGAAAGTCGATAACTTCCACTTCTAGACTTCTCCATATCCCCCATCACTAGCCCTTGTTTTTTCGTGGGCTTTTTATCACTGAGGGCAAGATAGATCTTCTCTACCTTTTGACTAGAAAAAAGATCTCCAAATATCTTTGCGGCCTCAATATTTTTAGCAAAAAGACACAGACCTACAGTTGGCTTATCTAAGCGGTGGACAGAAATCACTGCAGGATATTCAGCTTTGACTTGCTCAAAAAATCCCGTTCCCTCATCACTGTGATAGCTACAAGGCTTTAATTTATTAACAACGAGAAAATCTTCCGTTTCATACAAATTTTTAAATAACATGAGCCTAACCTACTTACCTTTGTTGCAATCGTCCAATGTAAAAACAATATCTTAGCCAAATGTGTAGATATCTGCACAACTTAAGTCCAACTTAAAGCTAGACATTGGTTTTACAAAAGGGCTGTCTATATATTGTTTAGGTCTATCAAATTGAAATAGATAGGCAAGCGCATTATAACTTAGAAGAACCTTCTACAAAGGAATGTCCCATGGGCGACAACCAAATTTTTAACATTCAATTTGTTTCAAACATTACTGGAATTAATCCTCATACTATCAGAGCTTGGGAGAAAAGGTATAATGCCATCACACCCCAGCGAGATAATAATGGGAGAAGACTTTACACAAACTTTGAAATAAACAGACTCCACATCTTAAACAAATTAGTCAAACTTGGTAACAGTATATCTGATATTGCCTCTCTTCCTTACGAAGAGCTTAAAGATATTTCTAAACATTTTGGTATCGATGACAATACTGCAGAAGAGTTCAAGAACTTTGATTTTGAAGGATCATTAAAAAATATAACGATGGCCTTAAATTTCTTTAAACTTGATGTTCTAAACCATGAGTTAGAAAAAGCAGCTGAATCACTTGCATCAAAATTATTTGCTCTAAAGATTATTCAACCAGCGATGAAGCAAATTCTCGAGATGAAAGACAAACAAGTTTTGGCCGAAAACCAAAGACAACAGATCTATGTTATTTTAAAGTCTCATTTAAACAGAAAGCTCTACCTTTCCTACAAACAAAAAAATGTTAACAAGAAGAAAATTCTCGTTGCATCTCCAGACTGTAGCTTAAATGAAATTGGAACTATGGTTGCAACAATTCTATTTTTAGATGCAGGTCTAAATGTTGATTTTATCGGGACGAATGTTGAAAGTGAGATTGTTGGACAAATCAGCTCTCAGTTTAAACCTGACTATATTTTTCTAGGAATAAACTACTCGAGACTATTTACACAAGAACAAAGTACTAACTACCTCAAGACGGTTGCCCAGTACATCACACCACAAACGCAAATATTAGTTGGAGCATATGACTTCTGCGTGTCTCTACCAGATTCCGACATTAAATGCTTCGCCTCTTTTGACGATCTTTCTGCCTATATCGAAAATCTATAGATAGTTAAAGTCAACTTCGAGATTTCTAACACCGTTACCTTCAATAATAACAGAGTCCTCATAAAGAGGGCTCTTGTAGTTTATCTTCAGTGTTTTAAAGGTTGAAGTAAAACTTCCAAAAGTAGAGCCCGTCAAAAAACTTCCAGAGAAGAAACGGAAATAGTTTCTAAAATAGCTTTTCATATGACTTGGATTTTTTTCAACTAAATTGGATAACAGTCTTGTTCTCCTCACTTGTGCCCAGTTGAAAGACAGTCCCCCTATAATACCTGATCTTTGAACGATCATTGAATCAAGTTTATAGTTGATATTAAGTTTTGTTCTACTTTCTGATCTAAATAATGATCGCAAAATATTTCTTGTATTGTTCCAGACACAGTAATTATGAAAGCCACCGGTAAAGGTTAGGTTTATTTCACCGTCCATTTTTTTAAATTCATATCTGTTATGTCCAGCTGGTGAGACAACAAGCTGTGTGGTCAGTGGAATATCAAGAGGAGTTTCATAAGGATTTTTTGGAAGGTCAGGGACGATACCGGTTTCCAAAAAGTTTGTGAGATCAACCAGCTGACCTTTTACATCATCTTGCTCTTCAATTAAAACGATGTTCTTTCCTATATTCTTATCCAGTATTCTTTGAACATTTTCAGTTGTTTCATTAAAGTAGTCATAACTTAAATGGGGATGAACATTGATATGAAGATCACTAAGAGAGCTCTCTAATTTAAATGGAGTCGTCCGAGCAATATTGAATGTGCAGTAGAGTTTATTGACTTCAAATTTATTGTCAAAATCTGAACCAGAGTTTTGTAAGTAAAACCCTTTATAAAAATTATCAGAAACGTTGCCCGAAAAATTTTTATCTCCAAGGCTAACCTTGTATTTTCCGACACTTTTTTTGTCTTCATTTTCTTTTTGAATAAAGGATACTCTCATATCTGTGACTTGACCGTTGAGCTTAAGATCGAAATCTCTTGTGATCTTTTTATCGATATAGGTCGTCGTGGTCTTTGGAAGAATAAGGAGATTCTTAACCGGTGAGAAATAGTAACATTCTAAATCATAGGCCTTATCAGACTTTTCATAAGCATTCATGATTCTTTGTTCATTATCGACCGCGAACCCTTGCGAGATAAAACTAAACGTGAAAACCAAAGACAAGAAAATTTTCATTTTACACCTTTTCTAAAAGCCTCACCATTCTTCTTAGAGGCTCTGCAGCTCCCCACAAAAGTTGATCTCCTATTGTGAATAGGTTTAAGTATTCATCTCCAAAAGTCATCTTCTTGAGTCGACCGACACCTATATCTAGAGTTGTGGCAACAGTATGAGGGTTTAAATACCGCAAAGTGTTATTTTTGTCATTAGGTATGTATTTTATCCACTGATTGCTATTTTTCAAAATTTCTTCAACACTATCTAAGCTAACGTTTTTATTAAGTTTTATAGTTAGGGCTTGAGCGTGACACCTCAGGCTTGAAACTCTTACACAGGTTCCATCAACAAGTATTTGGCGCCCATGAATCTTAGAGGACTCAACTGTGGCCTTCCACTCTTCCTTGCTTGCCCCACCAGGCATCTGGCCGTCAATAAAAGGGAGAAGGTTGTAGGCCAGAGGCATCTCCTTTTGTGAGATGATTTCAGCGATCTGTCTTTCTCGATCCATCAGACCGGTCGTTGTTAACATCGCGGTCTGTGTATACTGATGGTAAAGCTCCTCTATTGCAGATGCTCCAGCTCCCGAGGCTGCTTGATAGGTCATAGAACTAACCCAATCAATGAGATTCTCTTTGTAGAGACCATCTAAGGCCAACAAAAGTAATGATACAGTACAGTTTCCTCCACAAAAAACTTTAATTCCTTTTTCAATCCCCTCGATGAGAGCTTTTTCATTAATGGGATCAAGACAGATCAAACTTGACTCTTCCATCCTAAGGGCTGAGGAGGCATCAATCCAAAATCCTTGCCAGTTTGAATGTTGAAGTTTTGGTAGAGTCTCTTGAGTATACTCCGCCCCCTGACATGTGACGATAATATCGCAAGCAAGCAGTGCTTCGATTGAGAAAGAGTTTTGAACATTGAAACTTTGATTCCCAAGCATAAAAGAAGTGATCTCTTTTTGTGAAGAGAACAAAATAGTCTTAAAATGATCAAAATCCCCAGACTGGGCCATTCTTTGCATTAAAGTATTTCCAACCATTCCCCTAAAGCCAACAATACCAAGTGTTTTCATGCTCTTCCTCCCTTGCAAGAAGACTAACTTATGCATTACTTTTAGTAATTAAAATATTAGTATAATTCCATATTTTAGGAGATCAATGACACAAAACATTATCATTTCAAAATTTGGTGGAAGCTCCATGGCCAACATCCAGACCATGATCAGAAGTGCTAAAATAGCCGTAAGGCAAAAAAGTAATCTCATTGTTGTCTCGGCAGTTTTTGGTATTACCAATGATCTGATATCTCTGTTTGAACTCACCAAAGAGTCCCATGAAAACTCATTAGAGAAAATCCTCTACTCTATAAAAGAAAAACACTTAGATATCATTTATTCCCTTGATAGTTATGAAGACCTTTTAATTCAATTTAATTCAGAATTTAGAAAACTTGAACAAATCGCGAGAGGCCTTTTACTTCTTAGAGAGTTTAATAACTCTATTTACGACCAACTTCTCTCTTTTGGGGAAAGACTATCAAGCCTCATTTTCACAGAAGTCTTAAGCCAAGTTTCAAAAAAGGAAGCGACACATATAGATTCAAGAAACTTTCTTATTACAGATGATTTTTTCTCTCAGGCTTCACCAAAACCAATTATGATAAAAGAAAAAGTAAAGTCTTTGTCCTTTGCTACCACACTAGTGGCTGGAGGTTTTATAGGCTCCACAGAGGATGGCAGAACGACAACCATTGGTAGAGGTGGAAGCGACTATACTGCAGCACTTTTTGCGGAAGCGCTTGAAGCAGACACTCTTGAGATCTGGACGGATGTCGACGGAATCGCAACCTGCGACCCAAGGCTCATTAAAGAATCAAAAAGAATTGAAGAGATCTCCTACAAAGAGGCCAGTGAGCTCGCTTTTTACGGCGCAAAGATTCTTCATCCAATAACCATTCAACCCGTAAAAAGAAAAGCTATTCCTATTTTTGTGGGCTCTACCCTTTTAGATAATTCAAAAGGAACCTGGATAAAAAAGACACCCATTGAACGACCTAAACTTAGGGCCATCGCTGTAAGAGAGAATCAGATTCTTTTTAAAATTACAAATACACAACTTATCAGAACAAGCGAATTTCTCAGTAAGCTTATTACTCTTTTTGAAAAACACAAAGTTTCACTTGATTCACTTCAAATAGGAGAAACCACCTACTCTCTTTCTGTCCCTCTAGAGAAAGAAAAAATTGGTGATGAGATAAGAAAATTCTCCGATGTTAAAGTCATCAAAAACCTATCCCTTCTCACATTTGTCGGTAATAATTTCTCTGATGAAGAGAACTTCAAGTGCGATATCCTCTCTTTTTCAAACTCTAAAATGTCCTACTCTATCAACATGGGTGCCAGCAACAATAGCTTTAGTCTGTTGGTGGAATCGAAAGATACCTTTGAAATTGTAAAGAATGTCCACTCTAAGTATTTATAATACCGTTCAAGATTGAATATTTTACTACCGTCCTCGCAAAAAATTCAAATCGATTTGATAATACATCTTTAACTTAGCCCTAAGGATAAAAGATGAAACTTATTATTCTCACACTTGCAATCTGCTTTAATGCATTTGCAGCTATTAATATTATTGCACCAACTCTAGAAAATGGATCTCTCCATAAATATTGGTGGATGGACTACGATAAAAAAGTTGAAGCCTTTAGAAAGACAAATCTAAACTCTATTATGCAAAAACGAGGGTTAGATCTCCTGAGCCGACCTAAAGATGAAGTTCTTTGGAGCAAATATGAAAAAGGCAGCGCGTACTACTTTTTCTTTACTAATATTGAAAGTCCAATCGAAGAGAAGTTTCTTATCCAAAGAGTAAAAAAGACTGTCATGTTATTTAAAGATGGAGAAAGCGAACCTTATAGTAAAGAAGTGACCTACCTCGTAGAAGCATTTAAAACATGGACGGGCTACCCCCAAGTTGACGGAACATTAAAAAGTTCAGATGGCCATGATGGAATTTTCTCAAATATTGGGAGAAAAAGAACGAAGGTTATCTTTAAAGAATTTGAAACGGGTGTAGGAACAATTGATGAAATAGCAACTGGATATAGCTGTTTGGCCATTTGATAACAATAGCCTCTATTTTGGAACAAAATACGACTCTGAAGGTGAAAAGCTCTTTGATAAAGTTCATTTCACAGAGTCTCAAAAATGGACCTTAAATGTAGAGGTCAGAAAAGGGACGTATCTCATTGAGAGTCCAGAGCTTGGACTTAAAGCAACAAACTAAACCGTAAACAACGAGATACTTGGAATAAAAGAGATCAATAGAAGTCCGATCAATAAAACAAAAAGGAGAGGCACTATTGATTTTATGACCGAGCTTAAATTCTCTTTGAAAATACCAGAGGCCACAAATAAGTTAATACCTATAGGTGGAGTGATATAACCAATCTCTAAATTAACAATCATCATGACACCAAAGTGGACAGGATTCATACCATAGTGAATGGCCATAGGAGTTAGTATTGGCGCCAGGACTAAAATAGCGCTCATAATATCCATAACACACCCAACGATGAGAAGAAGAATATTTACTCCAATAATAAAAGTCACCTTGCTCGAAATCAAAGAAGACATATATTCAACAAGATCTTGGGGAATATCCTCATAGGTCATAAACTTATTAAAACTCATGGCCAAAATAAGAATAAGAAACAGAGTTCCTAAAAGTGCTGCGGTCTCTTCGAATAAGCTAACCATGTCGGAGAGCTTCAACTCTCGGTGGAAAAGAAATTCAACAATCAAGGCATATAGAACAGCAACGGCTGCAGATTCAGTAGCTGTAAAAAATCCGGTGTAAATACCACCCAATATAACAAAAGGCATAAAAACAGAAAGAATACCGCGCTTCACTGAAGCTATAAACTCTTGAGTATTCCATTCACCTTTACTTCCAGCTGGCGCTCTAAAAAATGCGTAAATACAAAGGAGCCCGATCAGAACGATACTTGGACCAATCCCCGCTTTAAAAAGATCAACAACAGACACTCCGGCCATAATGGCAAAAATGATCATAGGGATACTTGGAGGAACGATAATACCTAAAGTACCACCAACACTTAACATCCCCATTGCCATTTTCTTATCATATCCCGCTTTTAATAAAGCTGGATAAAGAATACTTCCAACAGCAATAAGAGTAACTGGACTTGATCCAGAGATCGCTGCAAAAACAGCACATGAAAGAACTGATGCAATAGCGAGTCCCGATGGAATCGGAGCTGTAACCGCTTTTGCTATATCTATGAGACGAGTTGCAATTGATCCTTTGGTCATTATTTGTCCGGCCAAAACAAAAAGTGGAATGGCCAAAAGGATTTCTTTATTAGCTGCGTAGAAAATATCTCCAATAACAATACTAATACTTTCGTTAGAAACAAAATGATAACAAAAAGCAGCTATGGTTCCCATAATGACAAAAAGTGGTTGCCCTAAAAGAATAAGTACCACCAAAAGACATAAACAAATGACAGTCATCATGCGCTAAACTCCTTCTTTAGAAGTAGCTGCTCGTCGGGATTAAAAATAAAATAGATATTCCTTAAGGCCATAGAAAAGAAAGTATAGGGAATGACCAATTGGAGAAACCAAAGAGGAACTTGAAGAACAACGGACTTATCTCCAAAGCTCAGAGATTCGGCAACATATTTATAACTATAAAATAAAAAAACTCCACAAAAGATAAGCATCACAAAGTTTTGAACTCTGATAAAAAGAGCTTTACGATTCTCCCCCCAAAGTTTATCGGCAACCTCAGGACGCAGATGCGCGGCTTTTTCTGCCACAAGAATCGCACCGATAAATCCTCCCCAAATCATAAGATAAACGGCAGATTTCTGGGCCCAAGGAATTCCCTTATTAAAGATCTCTCTAGAGAGAACATCAAAGATTATAAGAACAGTCATGACTGCCATACACAGAGCCGCGACTCTTTTCTCAACATAAGAGATAATATTTATAAGTTTTTTCATTACTTGTTTTTAAACTCTTTTTTGGCTTTGACTATGATGTCGTAAATTAATTGAGCTTCAGATCCTATAGATTTCACCATTTGAGAATGAAGAGGCACTAAAACTTTTTTAAAGCTTTCTTTTTGATCTTCTGAAAGTTTGTAGACCTTTATTCCTGAACCCTCGAGTACACCGACAAGCTCTTCGCCTAAAGCACGGACAGCAATTCTTGATTCTGGAGCAAGGTCGCGACCTCTATCCGTCAAAATCTTTTTGTCTTCAACTGAGACCTTATCCCAAAAACGCTTGCTATAAATGATTGCCGCTGGCTGATAAATATGCCCCGTCATAGAAAAGTGTTTAATCGCTGTATGCCATTCAGCTGCAAGAGTAAAAAGAGGTGTGTTATCAAAGCCTTGAACAACACCTGTCTGTAGGGCCGGAAGAGTTTCAGCTGTAGAAATGGCTTGAGGAGATGCTTTAATAGCTTTCCAAAAAGCCAGATGAACCTTCGACTCCTGAGATCTCATTTTTTCACCCTCTAAGTCTTTTGGTCCAAGGATAGCTTTTGACTTATGCCCAATATTTCTCCAGCCATTTTCTGCCCAAGAGATAAGAACTAAGTCTTTTTCTAAAAAGAGTTTCTCAAAGACTTCGAAAAGATGATTATCTAAAATATAATCAGCTTCTTCATAACTATCGAAAAGGTAAGGAAGTTCTAAAACATCTAGCTCTGGAACAACTGAGGCCATAGCAGCAGAAGTTAAACCTCCACCTTGAATATTTCCTCTTCTGATTTTTTGAAGAATCTCCAACTCACCACCGAGCTGTCCACCTAGATAGGTTTTTATATTGAGTTTATTTCCACTCGCTTTCTTGACTCTCTTTTTAATATCTTCGAGTGTCTGGGCCCAAGGCGTTCCAGCAGGAGCTACCGTTCCAAACTTAACCTTTTTAGAAAAAGCCAAGTTTGTGTTTAAAATAAGAATCAGTGCAATTAAGTATTTCATTATTTCTCCTAAAAGATTTCATCCATATTTTTCAATAGTTTCCTAGCTTTCATTTTTTCAATAAAGTTTTCTGAAAAAATCTTAGGATCATTTACATTTGAATTGATAACTTCATTTAAAAGTCTTTTAAATGACTCTTTATCTTCTTCTTTTACCATATAGTAGTCTGCAAAAAGAACCTTTGTTCCTAGGTAACTTGGTGCCTCTTTAAGATTTCTTTCAAATCTCTTTTTACTCTTATCCATATCTCCACCAGCAAATCCTGGAGCAATGGCAAAGAAGGCTCCCCAATAGCGATCAGGTGCATAGTAAAAGAAAGTTCTATCTAAGCTCTCTACTTTAGAGATAAGGGCTTTAATTAATGTTTTGTATTTTAAAGTCGTTGCAATTCCAGAGTTTTTGGCCCACTTCCCAAGGTTTGAAGCTGTCCAGTACATAGCTGCGATCTCTTCGGCACCCAGGATATCTAAATGATCTTCAACCTTTGCTCCTTCTTTTGCCATTGCCTCTTTAAACTTAGAGTTGGTCGCCATCGCTTTTTCTCCAAAGCTTGTTCCCATCTCCCAATATTTTTTCTTTTTTTCCATTTCATCATAATGAGCATCTGCAAGAAAATAATGAGCTCTCGACAAACGAGATAGATATTCGTAATTATTTTCTGTTGAGTTCGCTAATTTTTGATAGGCTTCTATCGCTTTTTCGAGGCTCTCTTTTTCATGCCTTTTATTCCATAGGACTAAAGCTTTGCTTTTGAGAGATTTTGTTTCTTCATTAGACAAAGAAACTTTATCACCTGATTTAAAGAAACCTGAAGTTCGGTTTGATGCACATCCAGTAAAGATAAAAGCTAAGGTCAAGAACAGAACCAAAGAGGTTTTAAAAGAATAAGTCATAAGGTCTCCTAATTAATGTTTTAATTATTGTGACTTCGTATAATAAAACTGTAAAGATATAAGCATGAATTATGAACAGATAATAAATGATTGGTTAGAAAAGACTATAATTGGGCTTGATCTGTGTCCTTACGCGAAGAGTCCATTTGAGAACAAGAAGATAAAGCTTAACATTTGTGAAACAAGCGATTTGGAAGATCTCTACGAAGAGTTCATTCAAGAAGTCGACTCCCTCATTAGGCTCGATACTTTTGAAACGACTCTCTTAGTCGCACCCAACTTTGTCGGTGATTTTTTTGACTTTAATAACTTTATCGGTGCTCTCAATGACAACCTCGAAGAAGCTGGTTTTGGAACTGACATTCAAGTGGTGGGGTTCCATCCTGAATTTTGTTTTGAAAATCTAGAACACGACGATAAAGCCAATTATGTCAACAGATCCCCTCATCCTCTTGTCCATCTTTTAAAAGTCCAAAGTATTACTGATCTCGATCTGTCACCTGAACAGGCAACAGAAATAAGTTTGGCCAACGAAAAGAAACTAAACGCCCTCACCGAAAGTGAATTTCAAGCACATTTTGGACCAGAAGAATAGATCACAAAAGAGTTTTCAAAACTTTGATAAATATCACTCAACCAGGGATGTTTATTATTGATCAAAGTTCTCACCCCTCTGCCCCTTGCTATAATTTTGATGGTTCCATATTTAACGTATTTAGATAACTTATTTAAGACATCATCTATTTCAACAACAGTTCCAAAATCGTAAATAAAATAATAATCGGCTTTTGCAATTTTTCCAGCGACCAAGGGCTCGCAATACAACTTAACATTCTCTAGATCAAGCTGTTGATAAATGCGAGCACCCTCTTCAACTCTCTCTTTCACAATTTCAAGTCCCACAAAGTTTATCTTTTCAAAAAGAAGTCCTATCAATATCCCAAGTCTGCCATAGCCAGCCCCCAGATCACAAAAGACTTCACGAGGTTTAGGTTCCAAAACACTTATGGCTTCGTAAAACTCACAATAAGTTGTCTGTAATTGATCTGGATCTAGACCGATCCATGTTTGACTGCCACGATAGAGAGATTTGCCCCAGGATCTTGAACAACCCCCAGGATAGAGCTCTTTAGCTTTTTTAACGAGTTTGTTCTCAATTTTTTCAATTTCAAAACCAAGCGTCTTGTCAAAGTATGAGCTAAAATCTTGAAGCTCTTTATAATTTAAATTCACGCCTTTAAGGTGACAAAGAAGTCTTTGTCTAAACTTTTTATTTTCCATATCTATGCTCAAGTGGAGTTCGTTACTAATCTAATTGTGCAATGACCTTGTATATGCAAAAATAAATAAATTCACAAGGAAAAATTATGCAATACACAACAGACTTTTTACGAGAAATTCCCAAGTCAGACCTCCACCTTCACCTCGATGGATCTCTAAGAATAAAAAGTATGATTGAGATGGCAAAAAGAATGAAGATTGATTTACCAGCTTATAGCGAAGATGGTTTGAGAGAGAAGGTTTTTAAATCTTCTTATGCTAACTTGGGCGAATATCTAGAAGGTTTTAAGTATACCTGTGGTGTTTTAAGAAATGCTGAAAATATTGAGCAAGCAAGCTACGAGTTAGCTTTGGATAATATTGCTGAGAACGTCAATTACATAGAGGTTCGCTTCGCTCCTCAACTTCTCATGAACACCTCAATTGGTCTTGGGATGGATCAAGTTCTCATTGCCGCCAACAAAGGACTTGAGAGGGCGCAAAAAGAATACAATAATTCAGATCAAGTTAAGATTGAAGGAAAACCCCAATTTCATTATGGGATTATCTCTTGTGCGATGAGAATGTTTGGGCCAAATGGCTTCTCTCCCTACTACACAAGCCTGTTCAATGTTATGAAATATTTTAAGCCTATGCAGGTAATACAACTGGCTTCAATGGAACTTGCCCGCTCAAGCGTAAAACTGCGAGATGAATTAGGTCTGCCTATCGTTGGAATTGATCTGGCCGGACAAGAAGAAGGTTATCCCCCAAGTAAATTCAAAGAAGCCTACGAATACGCTCACAAGCACTTTATGCACAAAACGGTTCACGCCGGAGAGGCTTATGGAGCAGAAAGTATCTTTCAAGCCATCACCGACTGTTATGCAGATAGAATAGGTCATGGCTATTCACTCTTTATTCCCGAACTTATTGTCGATCCTGAGATCACAAATAAAAAAGAATATATTGATAATCTTGCCTCGTTTATTGCAGACAAAAGAACAGTGATAGAAGTCTGTCTTACAAGTAATATGCAAACAAATCCAGATTTGAAAAATATCAAAGAACATAAGTTTAAAGATATGTTGGAAAATAGGATGGCAACAACAATATGCACTGACAACAGGCTTGTCTCGAACACAACTGTCACAGATGAATACCGCTTGGCCGTCGATAATTTTGATATACCGATAAAAAGGTTAAAAGATATTGTTGCCTATGGTTTTAAGAAAAGTTTCTTTCCGGGAACTTACGTCGAAAAAAGAGTCAATGCAAAAAAAGTTATGCACTACTTTGATAAAATTGCTAAGAAACATGGGATTGATGCTTAAAAAAAAGAGCCCCGCAGAACGACCTGCGGGGCCACAACACAATTGAGAGAGGTTAAAGAGTAGAACATTCTATGAATGCCCCTTTAACAACACTGGATTCATTAGTTATATTAAAATAATCATTCATTACTGCTATATTAATATTATTCGAAAATCTAAAAGACTCAGAGTCAAAAGATTGAAAATTTTCACCTAAAACTATTTTTCCATTACCAACTCTATGTCGGAGTAAAGTCCCTTGAACCTCAAGCAAAGATGAACCGAGTTCAACATTTAAAGTTTCTTTTAGCTCAACCTTAACCGAGTAAGATCGATCAAACTCTACGATCTCAGCAATTTTTACGCTTTGCTTATTTTCGTTAAAAAGAGCTTTTCTAATTTTTACCGTTTTCACGAGCTCTTTTCTCTGTATCATTGGACCTAAAATTCCCTCGCTTTGAAGTTCAACTGAACAACGAACCTCAGCGAGATCAGCTTTTGCAAAAGCTGCAAAACTCAGTGTAAAAATTAAAGCGCTTAGAAATATTTTTCTCAACGAAAGCTCCTTGTTTTTTTTAGTTTTCTACACCTTGCTTCTATTTGGTGATAGCAAAGTTGTAAAAGATACCCTGGTTGTGGACTAAATTAATATGATTTGGGGCAATTTTGGAACATTTCGTTTCAAAATCAGTAAAAACGAATATTTACCTCATTTTTTTTGCCGAGCAAATTTGTTATAATAAACGCATTAGGAGAAAAAATGTTTGTAGAAAAAATGAATTTAGAGCTCATCGGTCAAGTCAACATCTATGTCGGGATCGGTATTCAGGTCTTAACAGCACTCATCTTGGGTGGACTGGTAGGACTAGATAGAGAACAAAAGATGAAAGCGGCCGGATTGAAGACAAATATTCTTATCTGTATTGGGGCATGCCTGTACACGACGATATCTATGATAGTAGCAAAAAATGCATCTGGTATGGTTGACCCAAATAGAGTTGCAGCTCAGATTGTTAGTGGTATCGGTTTTCTTGGAGCAGGAGCTATCATCCAGGGTCGTGGTAATGTTATAGGATTAACGACAGCTGCAACCATTTGGGTCGTCGCTGCTATTGGTTACACTATTGGAGCAGGTTATCCGTTCGCTGCAACCATCTTCTCATTGACCGTATTAGTTGTTTTAAGAATGTTAAAGCCAATCAATAATATTATCGAAAATGTCAAAGCCAATAAGTACTATCATTTGGAGGTTCTTTCACGAGGAAGTGCAAAAAGAACTGCAAGCGAATGTATTTTTAAAGAAGCAATTGAGCTCGATGAAATGTATGAAGAGGTCGTTGACCAAGGAAAAAATAGAAAAATTCTCCACGTCTACCTTACGGCCCATCCAAGAGCGATGGAGAGAATCTCGCTAAAAATAAAAGAAGGTATTAGGGTTGAAAAAATAAATTTTCATAAAGTTGAAAGACCTACTGATGACCTAATGGATGATGAGGAATAATGATGAAAAATATTTTTATTACCGGAATCAGTAGCGGTGCAGGTCAAGGCTTGGCCAAGCATTTTGCTGACAAGGGTGTTCAGGTTTACGGAATCTCAAGAAGAGAACTCCCCTATACTCACAAAAATATCCATCACACTCAAATTGATATATCCAAAAATGAAGACCTTGAAAGTCTCAACGGTTTTTTACCTAAAGAGTTAGACTTGGCCATTTTAAATGCAGGTATCCTAGGTGAAATTTCAACGATGGAAAATTCTAAGCTTGATGATTTACGCCATACAATGGATGTAAATCTATGGGCACAAAAACAAATTTTAGATATTCTCATTGCAACGACAACAACTAAAAAGATAATAGGTATATCTTCAGGCAAAGCGATTAAGGGCAACACCGGCTGGAGTGGCTACTGTTTGAGTAAAGCGGCTTTTAATATGCTTTTTCAGCTGTACGCCGATGAATATAGAGACATTCAATTCACAGCATTTGCCCCAGGCCTTGTCGATACCCCCATGCAAGAAGTTCTGTGCGAAGACGAGAAAGCTCAACGTTTTTCCAATATGAAAAGATTGAAAGAGGCACGCGGTACTAAAGATATGCCAACGCCGGCTGAGTTTGCCAAGAAATTTGATGAGAATCTAGAAGCTATCCTTCGCGTTGAAAGCGGAAGCTATATCGACTTGAGAAAAATGTAGCGACACTTAATTAAAAGTGCCGCTAAAAAAAAAACTATTTAATATTTAAAATAAAACTATCTGATTTTGATTTTGGCTCCATGGTCGTCAAGATATTCCCTTGGCTGTCAGTAATCGTAGACACACGACCTGTAAAAATAGATACCTTTGAGCGAAGATGCTTACCTTGAGGCAGATCTGTTTTCAGATCAAACTGGACAACAGAGATATCATTGGCCACAAATGAGTTAATTTTATGATCGATATCGATTTTGTCTTCAGACTTTGAAACAAATTCCACGACAACTTTCTTTGCCGTCGAGTTAATTGATTCCACGGCATAATTTGTAATAGTATCAATACCAATAAAAACTTCACCTTTGAGATTTTTCAAACCTGAAAAAGTTGTACCTTCAGCACCGGAATTAACCTTATACCCTTCTTTAAAAGCTTTAAAGACTCCATCTTCCTTCTTAAAAAGAACCGCTCTCAAATTCCCCCAAAAGCCAGACTCATCATCTTTAAGAGAAACTGTAAGTGAGTCCTTATCAAGAGATAGAGGATAAAAACTATAGAATCCACTTTTAACTTCAACTTCTGCTTTTTCAACCTCCATCAACTCGTGAACTAAAACTTTTGAGATCGACTCTCCATCTAAAGAAATTGGAACATTTAATTGCTCATCTTTTTTTAGATCGTAAGAAGACTTAATAGCACCAAAAACATTTGTGGAAACTAAAAGGTCATATTGAGAGTTTGCCATCCACGTTGAAGAACTTGTCGAAATAGTTAGTTCCCAAACTCCCGCTAAAACTTTGTCTTTCACAATCGTTGAGACATCAAAGTCTCCCTGGCTATATCCATTTATTGGGTTATTCATTGCATATTGAAAAGCGACCTCTTTGCCCATTGGATTATAAAGTTGAACATAGAGAAGTCCTTCAGAAGATCTATCGATCGCAATTTTGACATTTATCGACTGAACTGAATCATCAATAACAACCGGATAACGATGAAAAGTATTTGTTCCAATCTTTACATTTTTTTTGAAAAAACCTGAATTTACGTTACTGATGCTTGGATCTATAGAAGGAACATCAGCCTCTATTTTTTCCAACTCGTAACCCATATGAACCGTATCCAGAATATTCTGAACAACGACACCTTTGTGCATGATTTGATAGTGGGCCATATAGCTCATTCCCTTTTTCATCGCCTTGAGGTGCCTTCTTGAATAAAAAGCATTAGTTCTGCCATTACTGAAACGAACATGTGTTTGGGTCAGTTTTGTCTCTTTGCTACCTTGGTCGACAATGGAGAAGAACTTAAGCATCTTTTCATCATTTAGCTTTGAAACTTTTCCTTTAAAATCAATTGTCTCAACTTTAAAAAGTTTAACGTCAACACCTCCAGCAAGAATTGGAGCAAGATCCCTTAAAGGTCTCTCTCCATCAAAACCTGGCGTTAATCCAAACTTCACTACCTTTGAGATGCTTTCTCTCTCGTATGTCTTTGCGTAATTATTGAGAACAACTTCAAAGTAGTCTCTGCTATTATCATTGAGTTCGGTTAGTATTTTTAAAAGTTCACCTCTTGCTTTACCAGCTGATATTAATCCATAACCCTGTTGAGCCGCTGTTAAGTCAGGAAGTTCTGTTGCCGTTACTTGAAGAGCATCTCTCATTCCAAAAACATACGGAAGAAGTGTTTTTTCAGAAACGTTTGAGCGAGCAAGATTAATCTTTCTTTGTGAATCGATGATATCAAAAAGAGACTGATCTTCTTTTTTAAGACTACTTAAAATTGCGGCCATTGTTCCTGCTGCTAGTGGAGAAGACATACTCGTCCCATTGGCCTGAGAAAGGTATCCTTCGGCAGTCAGAACCGTCGATATAGCAGCTCCAGGAGCGATTATGTTGGGCTTCATCTCAGAGGTATAACTTGGTCCTAGTGAGCTGAAGAAAAGAAGATTTTCATCATTCACTTGGGCACTTGAAGGAAGATTGTATTGATCATCTAATGTTTTTTTAGAGACATTTGCCCCAACAGTCACAACGGCACCTGTATTACCGATATGATTTAAAGATCTAAATCCGGGACCTGAGTTTGAGGCTGAAACAAAAAAGATTGTTCCAAACTTTGCTGAGAGATCATCAAGGATATACGAATAGATTCCCTTTTTATACTTTTCATGGGAGCCCAGAGAGATATTCACAACGTCAGGGATAAGGCCTTTGTCGTTGTAAAAACTTTTATAGAGGGCTTTTATAATTGCTGAATCTGTACAAGAGATTGCTGTACAAACCTTTAAGGCCATAAGTTTTGCTTTTGGAGCCACTCCAACTAAATTATTTGAAGGGTCATTTGCTGCGATAATTCCAGCAACGTGAGTCCCATGCATTCCACCTGTTTTACCAAGCCCAACAATTAAAGAATTCTCTTTTGATTGAATAAGAACAGGATATTTTACGATTGAATTTCTTGAAGGAAACTCAACCATTGCATCATTTCTATTTTTTATCGTTGTTTTATTATAGTCGATCAGAGCAATCGATTCTTTTTTATTGAAAGCAAGATCTGCATCTGCATCAAAATAGACCAAAGTTTTTTCTTTTGTCTTTACAGCCATGACTAAAAATTTCGAGCTACTTTCTGAAAAGTTTATATCCATGTAAGGAGTTGAGTTTTTTCCGTCAGCTGAGAGTTGAGCTGACAAATCTTTTTCATCCATAACGGCTGCATAAAGCTCACCTTTGGCGATTCCAACAGGAGCTTTGAAAGTACTATTATCGACAGTAACTTCACCTTCTGCCGTTAATTTAACAGGTTTTAGTTCAACCTGAACCTCTTCAGAAGCATCATACCAATAATCAACTCTCCCATTAAAACCTGGATGGCTAGCATCAATACCGGTATCGATAACTGCAACTGTGATTCCTTCACCTAGCTCATTTCTTTTGAATTCATCACTAACGAGTTCAGAGATTTGAACACTTTGCGTTGGAATGAAGTTTTCAGGAGAGATATTACCAGAGATAATTTTTGTCTCTATTGGCTTTACTTCACTTTTTTGAGATTCAATGGAAGCCGCTTTTAAATTAAGACTCTTCATGAATTTGGTGTCATTGATTTGTTCTGGAGTCAGCGTTGCTATAAAAAATGGGATTGTATTTGAAGCGCCATTATTAGGATCGTAAATTAACTCTCCGCCACCAGCAATAAGCTTTTCGATTGAATCTTGAAGTTCACCCTTTGGCATAAGAATAAGTGTTAATGAGGGATATCTTTCAAGCTGTACAATTTGAGTTTTAACTTCTTCTTGGAGAGATTCAATAACACTTTGGGTATCATTGATATCTTGAACATTTCCTCCCTTTGCAAGCTTTGTTTTAGAGCTTTCATCTCCTCCACAACTAACAATAAAAATGAGGGCAAAAATAATACCGGTTAACTTAATCAAACTAGCCTCCTAGTGCTTTGAATGAGTATTCTAATCAGGTATATTTATGACGTAGGAGCTAGTGTGTAAAGTCTAGAAGACTTACATTTTGTCGCATCGCAAGGAGCCAAAATGACTTATAGTCTCTAAGTTAATGAAACTTTATTAAAATAAAAGGTTGAACGATCAAAAAATCGAATAGCTCTGCCTTTGGATTTTTAACAAGGGGCGCAATAGAATCTTCTTCTAACTTAACAACCTCTTTATTATCGAGCCAAATTTTGAGAATATTGACTTGATCTTTAGCAAGGCAATGCCCTACAGTTTGCAGATCAAGGGGATCTTTTACAATAAAAACAGTTTCTCTTTTGTAATGATCCTCTAGTAGCTCCCATCTTCCCTTTTGAATTTCATTGGAAAAATCAAATTCTACGTCTTCACTCATGGTTATTTCTCCCTAATCTATTTTATATTAGTTATTTCAATCTCTTCTTCTATAAGTTTGATTGCGATAGGCGATTTAATACTTATGACTGAGTATATCTTGCCTTTAACTTCTACTTTAAAGCCTCCAGACTGGGAGGTCAAAAAATAGATATTTCCACTAGCTTCAACTAAGGCCCCTATATTGACCTCATCAAGTTGTCGCACTGAGTTTTTTAAAGATCTTAAAGTCGCGATCTCAATTTCGAGTTCTTTGACTCTTTTAATTTGTGCACCGGCCAGGTACCCAGCCTCAATGGCCCTTGTGTCCCACTTACTCTCAGATTTAAAGTCTTCTGATTGCGCCTGTTGTGTCGCAGCTTTTTGGGCATTACTCATCCCCACGAGGTCCGCTTCAAGTTTTTCAATAATTCTATGACAAATAGTTTTTTTTAATTCAATCGTCTCGACCATATCTCTGCCATAAAGGGTTGATAGTTTTTTAATGTCTTTGTTCCCCAAATAGGTCCAGGCCACGCTCGATCGTTCTTCATCCGAGCGATGATGTGAACATGCATCTGAGGAACCATATTACCGAGGGTGCCAATATTAATTTTATCTGGTTTAGAATACTTTTTTAAAAGGGTGCAAACATAATTTATTTCTGTTGTCAGAACTTGTTGCTCTTTGGCCGTCAAATCGGTCCAATCAACAATATTTTCTCTTTGAGGCACGAGCAAAAACCAGTCGAGATCACCATCTTTATACAGCCTAAGCTGACAAAGCCCTAGACCTTTGAGAAAAGTGGAATCTTTTAATATTCTTTTATCTATTTCCATATTATAAATAACCTATGTTCAATCGCTTCAAAATCTATTTTATCTCGAATATAATAAATAGGCCAAAGTTAACGCTCTTAATAGGCTTTATGTCGTTCTTGGCGCTCTCGTATGGTGCTTTGGGCATAAAAAGTAATTTTACTCCTAGAATTTGGTTCGATCCTGACTCTCCTCAGATTGAATCACTCAACTCATTTGAAAGAAGATTTGGCGGCGATCAAAATATAGCCATAGGATATTATTCAAAAACAAAACTCTTAAGCCCTATCGTTTTGGAAGAACTCAAAAAAATTACTGATGAGATCTGGCTTTTACCCTCGGTCATTAGAGTTGATTCAATTACAAATTTTAATAATATTAAAACTGTTGGCGATGATATAGAGATCTCTCCGCTTGTGGACGACACAAAAGATATTGAGACCATAATTAAAGATATAAAAGGTTTGGATGAACTTAAAGATAATCTCATCTCCAGGGATTATAATTTTGTCATCTTTTTTGCCAATCTAAAACCAGTTTTCGATAAATCACCAGACTACTCCACAGTTATGGAAGCCTTTCAAAAATTAAAGAGTAAATACGAAAATGAAGATAATAGATTTACAGCTCTTGGAAATGTGCCTGTAACATATGCTTTTAGAGAAATATCTAAGACGGACAATTTTCGAACTATTCCCATCATGTTTCTTCTCATTTTTATTATCCTCATTTTAACCTTTCGCTCTTTTATAGGGGTGATGGCTCCTTTATTTATTTCAGGATTAACAATTGTCTCCACCTTTGGTGTTTTAGGGCATATCGGCTTTCAGTTCAATTCAATCTTAGCAGCTATCCCAGGTATCTTGATCGCAATCTGCCTCGCTGACACTATTCATATACTCTCTTCTTTTTACAATCAATTCGAACAGGGTATTGAAAAGAAAAAAGCAATAGAGATTGCAATGAATAAAAATTACCTTGCGACTATTTTGACCTCTATAACGACAGGGATATCTTTTTTTACGATCTCCTTTACGGAATTAACGCCCATCCACGACTTAGGAATCCTCTCAGCAATTGGTACTTTTCTGGCTTGGCTCTTCACCTTTCTCACTCTCCCGGGCATTATTTTACTCGCCCCTAATAAACTCATCGAAAGAAAGTACTCTACAAAAAGTAAAGGGGCTGCAACAAGTACTTTTTCGAATTTTATATGGCGGTTTAAAATCCCCATCGTTATCGCTTTTACATTTGTCTCTATAGGAAGTTTTATTACGGCACTAGATAATGAAGTCAACTCTGACCCCTTAGCTTACTTTGAAAAAAATACGAAGATAAAGAAAGACTACCTTTTTGTAAAAAAATTCTTTCCTGGAGTTCGAGGCATCGAAATTGAAATAGACTCAGGCAAAGAAAATGGTATTAAGGATACAGATTTTTTAAAAAATGTTGAAGCCTTTACCAACAAGCTTAAAGCAGATGATGAGATCAAGCAGGTTACATCCATTATCGATACCTTAAAACAAATCAACTTAAAGCTTAATCGAGGTGAATCGAAGTTTAACTCATTGCCTGACTCAAAAGAAAAAGTTGCAGAAGCTTTGGTGCTTTATTCAATGGGACTTCCCCCCAACCAAGGCTTAGAAAACATCGTCTCATTAGATCAACGGTATCTAAAAATGAAGATAAACTGGACCATGGAAACGACCAGAGAAGGCCTTATTAAGGATAAAGAAATTCATCAATTGGCCCAAAGCTATGGACTAGAAACAAAGACTGGTGGTTTTTTTCCCATCTACGCTCAGGTCAATGATAAGGTCGTCGATTCCTTTTTTAGATCTATGACAATGGCCATCGTCTTGGTAAGTCTTATTATCCTCATAGTCTTTAAAGATTTTTATCTCTCTTTTTTATCCATGCTTCCAAATATTATCCCCCTTTTCTTTGGGGCAGCTTATATGGCCTTAAATAATATCTATATTGATATTGGTACGAGCATCGTCGCAGCCATCTGTCTTGGCATCGCCGTCGATGATACCATCCACTTTGTCACTCATTATGTGCAGAACAAAAAGACACTTGGCTCCACGGCCGAAGCTCTCGATCAGACATTTCAATCTACGGGGAAAGCTCTTATACTTACGACGGCACTGCTTGTGGTGGGCTTTGGAAGCTTTGTTATGGCCGATTTTTTACCTAATAGATACTTTGGTATACTTTGTGCCCTGGTCCTCACATTTGCCCTCTTAACTGACCTTCTTTTCCTTCCTGCTCTTTTGGCATTGGCCGATAAAAAAGAGCATAAAAATCCTATCAAATAGACTCAACTGGAGTCTTTGTGCCTATACCTGGCACCAAAAGTGTTATTTTGCCACCGCAGGAGCTTAATTTGGGCCCTATATGTTGGCATCAAGCTTGCTACTCTATACATATCCCCGAACCAAAATTTATGCGGGGAAAAAAAAGAGGTTAATATGGCAAAGGTTATTCAATTTTTAATTTTAGGTTTAGCGATCGTCCATATCAGTCAGGCATCAGCGTCTGAAAAACATGACTACTCTAAAGTGGCGACCAAGGATATGGGAATTAACGAGTTCGTGGCGTCTGCGACAAAGTTGACACCTAAAAGTGAATTAAACATCGCCACAAAGGTTGCAATGATTAGAGCTTTTAATAAGATCGACCGAAATGGTGACCTTGAAATAGATCGATATGAGTTTTTAAATCTAACAAAATAAAAAAGGCTTCCATTGAGGAAGCCTTTTTTTTAAAGAGTAAAAGATAATTTATTTTTAGTTTAACTGCTCATCCATTTTCATCTGCCCAACAATATTTCCCAGAACTTCCGCAAACGCTAATCCCACTAACAAAACTAATGAGAATAAAGCAACAAAAGCAATAAGAACAATACCTAGTATGACTAAAGCTGTTGAAGAGAAGAAGGAAAGAACAACAAGACCAGCAATAAGACCGTAAATCACAGCACTAGTTACTGTTAGTTTCTTTTCACCTTTCTTTAAAGTGTCCATCTCTTCTCTGATTGAAAAGATTGACTCCTCAATTTTTTGAGTAAAGAGAAATTTATCTGCAGAGACATTTCCCATATTAGTATTAGTGTCAATTCCTTTTAGGATTGCACACTCTTCGCTGTCGAGTTCAGTAACCTTGTTAGTCGCTTTTTTGTTCTCAAGCATTGAATGAAACTTCTTTTGAAATTTTGTCTCACTCATTCTATCAAGCTTACGTACACCTTTAGACAGACGTCTTTCAGTTCTTTTCAAAAGTCTTAACTTTTTAGAAACGGACAACTCGTTGTAGTTTTTAGAAATTTTATCGATGATTTTCTGTGATTTTAATTTGTTCAAATCAGATTGAGAACTTACCTCAATTGGCTTCATAGCAAAAGCGACGTTTTGAAAGATGAAAGTCCAAGCGAGAAATAGTGTTGATTACAGTTTTGTCTTCATTTTGGGGCTCCTTAAAGTTTGTATCCTCTGGATTAATCACAAAACTTCGCGTAGCACAACGCACTCTAAAAAATTTACCGCTTATCTGGACTTAAAGGGCTCACTTTAGCCATTCAAACAGGTGATAATGCTCAGATTCCATACCTAGCTTTTTGTACACTTTTGAAGCATTAGAATTGCTTTTATCTACATAAAGCCTAATTCCTGCAAGATCATCTGTGGACTCCACAATCTCTTTGATAAAAGCATACATCCTTTTATAAATTGATTTATTTCTGTGTGCTTGATCGACATAGACGGAATGAATCCACAAAACGGTCTTATTTCTCCAGTCACTCCACTCGGTCACGGTCAAAAGGCAAGCAACCGGAACTCCATCGATCAAAGAGATATAATAACAACCCTTTCGAGGGTCTTTTATCACTGCTTGAACACCCAACTTAACGGTCTCAAAATCGAGAGCATAGTCTTCAGTTTCTTTGGCCATAGAGACTTGAGAGCTCGCAATAAACTCGACATATTCTTGCGACTCTACTTTTATAATATTCACTTTTTAGATTTCTTTTTTGCGATACTTGCTTTGAGATTAGCCTGGTACTGTGCCAGTATATCTGGATCGACATCATGAATTTCAACTTTTCTTGCGGACTTCACTGAATTCTTAAATTCATCACATTCGTGCTTAACTCCATCCACTTCAACAGGAACCTTCTTTCTCCCCTCCTGCATCCAAACAATCTCTTTACTACAATATTTACACCTAGCCATAATAAACCCTTAATAACGTTTCACTGTACTATCTACTCTCATACTCCAAGCGTCGATGCCGCCGGTAATATTTAAAACATCATTATACCCAAGGGAAAACAAAAAGTCTTGCGCGACTTTAGAGCGAACTCCATGATGGCACAGGCAAAGGATCCTTGCCCCCGAAGGTATCTGACTATAATGATCCTCTAATATGCCAAGGGGAATATTTATGCCACCAATATTGCAATAGGCGTATTCATCGGGGTTTCGGACATCTAATAGATAGGTATTTTCTTTTTTTAATTCTTTTTCTAATTGTTCAACTGATATCTCATTCATTTATTTTTCCAAAAGATTCTTACATCTATTCTCAAGCTGTAAATATGTTGCTAGCATTTTTCTATAACACTAATCGAAAAACAAAGGATTGTTTAATGAAAAAATGGATTTTAGGATTAGTACTCGCGTACTCTTTTTCTTCTTTAGCTTGTAATATTGATGGTTCTGGTGGATTTGCTCCAGAAAATGATATGAATATTCCAACCTCACAGAAAAGTATTAATGGAATAGACGAAACAGTATTTAATCAGGTTATTGATGAAATTAGCGCAGTATACGAGCCAATCATTAAAGCAAACGGTGACAGATTTCAAGTAAATAGAAAATGGGATAGCGGAACAGTTAACGCATCTGCTCAGAGAAGTGGATCAAAAGTAATCGTTAATATGTATGGTGGTCTTGCAAGACATGATCTTATAACAAAAGACGGATTTGCTATTGTTATGTGTCACGAAATGGGACATCACCTAGGTGGAGCTCCAAAAGTTGGTGGATTCTTTAATAGATGGGCATCTAATGAAGGTCAGTCAGATTATTTTGCAAACTTAAAGTGTTTTAGAAAAGTATATGGATCTGAAGATAACGTAGCTTTCATTAAGACTCTCACTGTTCCAGCTATCGTTACTGAAAGATGTAACGAAGTCTTTGCAAACGAAGCAGACGCTGCTCTTTGTATCAGATCAAATATGGCCGCTAAGTCAACTGCTGATCTTCTTGGAAGTTTAAGAAACACAGGTCTTACTGATTTTGCAAAGCCTGATACTTCAACAGTATCGAGAACAAATAGTGCTCACCCACATGCACAGTGTAGATTAGATACTTACTTTGCTGCTGCACTTTGTGACAAAGACATGAATGAAGACGTGGATAACAAAGATCCAAACAAAGGAACTTGTAACAGAAAAGACGGTGACGTTGAAGGTGTTAGATCACTTTGTTGGTACGCTCCAAAAAACTAATAAGAAAGAGCTTTTAAGATAAAAAAAAGCCACTCGGTAAAACGAGTGGCTTTTTTATTTTAGGTCCATAACAGTCTCAAATTCTTGGGAGTGCTAACGATGGACTTCTCTTTTTTATTCCCTTACCCCTAAAGGAATTCCCTATGGGATGCTTTATAGCCTCAAGCTTAATTTTACTCAAGCCCCTGAGTGATCAAAGTGTTTCAGAATAAAACTAAATTTTGGAACGGGTATTAAGTTCACTTAAGAAAGGTCCCTAGAAACAATATGAGCTTGTGAAATACACCCTTGGATTAGGTAACCACCTGTAATTGTGTCCCAATCTAGCATTTCACCTATCGCGTAATATCTTGTAAATGCTTTTAGTTTATAATGATCGTCAACTTCCCCCATCTCTACCCCGCCAACTGTTGAGATGGCCTCATCTAACTTACCAAGTTTAAACTTTGGAATTGTTGAATGAGTTATAAGGTTTAAAAGATCACTATTTATAGTCTTTGGATCATGGAACTCTCTCCAAAAAGTGTACAGAAGTGGATCTAGTTTTAGAGAGGACTTTAAAAAACTTGCGATAGACTTTTTAGGATCTCTTTTTTCTATTATGTTTTTAAGTTTTTTCATCTCCATGTCAGGCTTAAAGTTAAAATAAACCTCTTTATTATTTCGAAAAAATCGGGACATGGTATAAATCGGCGTTCCCTCAAGATGACTACCGTTAAAGACTATGTCTCCTTGAACTTTATGGTTTTCACATGACAGTGAGACATTTTTAATATGATGATGGCTGACTTTATTTTTAAAGAAGTCCGAAAGCTCCAACTCAATAGAGCAATTAGAGGGCTGAAACTCAGTCGTTTTAACTCCGGCCTCTTCGAAGGTCTTTCTCCACTGGCCATCGCTTCCGGTCACTTTCCAAGAAGCACCTCCAAGACAAAAAACAGCAGCATCAAAATCTGAGAGCATACCATTTGATGTTTCAATAGAATGATCATCGAAACGCACAAGGCTTGTCTTTAATGAAAGCTTAAAGTTTGGATGATCTTTTAATTTCTTAATGATGAGGTTTAAAATTTTTGATGCTTTTATATCTTTTGGAAAGACTCGCCCTGATGTTCCAACAAAAGTCTCAACGCCAATTTCTTCTTTGAGAAAGAGAGTTAAATCATCTTTTGAAAAAGAGCGAATCGTCTCTTCTTGAGCTGGACAGTAGCGATTTATAAATGATTCAAGACCTTCATCATTTGTAATATTAAGGTCTGATTTTCCAGCAACTAAAAACTTCTTTCCAAGTGAGCTCGTTTTCTCAATCAAATGAACTTTGATATTTTTTTTTAAGAGAAACAAGGAAAGAAAGAGACCTGCGACTCCGCCACCGACAACGACAATCTCTTTCATCCAAAAAGATCTTTCGTTAAATCAAAGCGCTTTAATTTTCCTAGGTGATTCTTAATAAAGTTTTTATTTTCTTCTTTATACCAAAAGAAAAATTTTCGTTGCTTTAATTTATCATCGTAGTTAATTGCCGTTTTTACTTTTTGCATATTGTAAGGGTTATAACCAGAATAATAAATCACTGTCGCAAGGGTCATCGGTGTTGGAGTGAAGTCTTGAATTTGCTCAAGCTTATAACCCAAGGCTTTAGTTTTAGCTGCGAGATTGGCCATATCTTCGGGCTCACAAGCTGGATGAGAAGAAATAAAATAAGGAATAAGTTCTTGCTTTAAACTTTTCTTCTCACATATTTCATCAAATCTCTCTTTAAACTTCGTGAACATATCAAAAGATGGTTTCCTCATCATATTGAGAACTCTATCTTCGGTGTGTTCAGGTGCAACTTTTAATCGTCCCGATACGTGATGGGTAATAAGCTGTTCAACATATTCGGCATCAGTTTTCTTATGAGTTGAATTTTCATCGAGCATAAGGTCGTATCTAAGACCTGAACCGACAAAGGCTTTCTTTATCTCTGGCTTGGCATTTACCTCTCTGTAGATCTCTAGCATTTTAGAGGGATCTGTATCGAGATTGGTACAAATTGTAGGAAAGATACAAGAAGGTAATGAGCAATTATCACACATCTTTTGATCGATACCTTTCATCTGATACATATTGGCCGAAGGACCACCTAGATCACTTAAATACCCTTTGAAGTCGTGCATTTTTGTAATTTGATCAACCTCTTTCATGATTGATTCTTTGGAGCGGCTGGCGACAAGTTTACCTTGATGGGCCGATATCGTACAAAAACTACATCCACCGAAACAACCTCTGTGCATATTAACAGAAAATTTTATCATCTCAAAAGCAGATATCGCTCCACGGTTCTTATATTTAGGATGAGGAAGTCTTGTGTAGGGAAGATCAAAAGATTTATCCACTTCCTTCTCTGACATAACTTTATACGGAGGATTAATAACAAGCTTCTTGTCCCCAATTTTTTGATAGAGGCGCCTTGCATTTTGTTTGTTTGATTCAGTTTCAACAAACCTAAAGTTTAAGGCATATTTCTTTTTACTCTGCAGGCAATCTTCGTGGGAATTGAGCCCAAAAGATTTCCAATTCTTATTCTTAGGAAGATCTTCATCAGCGTCCATAAGAAAACCGGTCTGAGGTATTGTTTTTAAAGATTCGAAAGGAACACCTTTTTTTAGAAGATTCAGAAGATCGCGAAGTGGTTGCTCTCCCATTCCATAAACAAGTAAGTCGGCACCTGATTGACTCAAGACATTTGGTCTAAGTTCATCCGCCCAGTAATCAAAGTGGGTCACTCGCCTAAGGCTTGCCTCTACACCCCCAACTAAAACGGGAACATCAGGGTAGAGTTCTTTTAGAATTTTTGTATAAACAATTGAAGCATTATCTGGTCTAAAGTTTGTATCTCCACCTGGGGTGTAAGCATCACTTGATCGCTTTCTCTTTCCGGCAGTGTACTTATTAACCATCGAGTCCATATTTCCGGCCGTAACGCCAAAAAAATATTTAGGCTTACCAAATTTTTTAAAATCCCTTAGATCATCTTGCCAATTTGGCTGAGGGATAATGGCTATTCTAAAGCCATAAGACTCTACAATTCTTCCGATCACTGCGGCACCAAAAGCTGGATGATCAACGTAAGCATCCCCTGTTACTAAAATAACATCGAGCTCATCCCACCCACGTTTTTGGGCGTCTTTCATCGTAATAGGTAGCCAATCAGTGATCGGCGGCAGCTGAGAATTAGGTTTCGTTGTCATAATGCGTTTTGTAACTTTTTAGTCACCTCTAGACAATCGTAATTGCATGTTTTACATGGTATAAGCATTTAAAATTAGGATGAATTATGTTTTTAATACTTTTGCTTCTCTTTACCGTTATTCCGGCGCTTGAGATCTTTCTGTTTATTGAAGTCGGTGGACAAATTGGGGCCTTTAATACCTTTATGATTGTTATTGTCACAGGCGTCGTCGGAGCGGCCCTTGCAAAAGGACAGGGAATTCAAATTCTTCAAAGGATTCAATCCGATCTCAACACAGGTAAGCTTCCAGCGGATCAGATCTTTCATGGCCTTTTAGTTTTTGGTGGAGGCCTTCTTCTTCTCACTCCAGGATTTATCACTGATATTCTGGGAATCTGTATGGTGTTTCCAGGAACTCGCCATATTATTCTCATCTTTGCAAAAGACATTATTATGAAAGGGGTCAAAAGTGGTAATGTCCACATCTTTACCGGTAAACCCAATCCATTTGAACAAAAAAGAAACCCTTTCGAAAATAATGAGTATCCAGAAAACAAAACAGAAAATATAGACAATGTTGTTGAAGCTGACTTTACGAGAAAAAATGAAGACAATTAATTTACCCTTGCACCTTGATTGCCAATTTCACACCAATGAATGTGAGGACCCAAAGAGAATCTACCTCCTTCTCCACGGCTATATGCTCGATGGTAAATTTATGATTGATACTCTTAAGCAGTACCTACCGAATGATGCTCTTATCATTTCACCGAACGCACCTTTTCTTATTCCTCATAAAAAAGGAGATACTTTTTTTGCTCGCTACTCTTGGTATTTTTTAGAGCCAAAAGAAAAAAAGTTTTTTGTCGGTCTTGAACCAGCAGCAAGGTTTTTAAGCGATCTTCTCGATCAGTTTAATAAAGAGCTTCCGGTGACTATAATCGGCTACTCACAAGGAGGCTTTCTAGCACCAAAAGTAGCCCAATTGTGCCAACGTGTTGATAAAGTCATAGGTCTTGCTTGCATTTTTAGAAATAAATACTTTGAAAAGAGAGATATCACCTACTCTCAAGTCCATTCTGTGGAAGATGGAATTGTTAGTCCAGAAGAGGCACAAACACAGTTTGAAATGCTTAATTCAAAGGGTGAATTTATAAAGATTGACAAAATTGGTCATAAGCTTGGACCACTGTATTTCGACAAACTTAAAACTTTGATTTAACCGCCTTTCATCTCTATACTAAGTAGATGAAAATTCTTTTCTTTCTATTCTCTCTTAGCTCTTTAGCTGGAACAATAAATATCAAAACTCATCTCAGTGATGATCTCATTAATAACTTAATTGATCCTCTTTGGAGTACCATTGACTATCAATATAGTGTTGATAAAAGTAAAAGCACATTTTCAAATTCCATCTCATATTCAATCGAAAATGGAGTCTTAGTTTTAGCCCCAATAAAGCGCCCACTTTTTTACGTTCAATTCAATAATAGTCAAAACGTTGATCTCAAATGGAAATTAGAAGATGCAACGGCCAACTTTTTATTTAAAATAAGATTTAAATTCAAACAGTTTGGTGTGGAGATCACTCACGATGAGTATTTTAAAGCTGAGCTCAACACCATACTCAAGGCTTCCTCTTCCATTGCTGTTGTCGGTGGACAAGAGTTTAAGATCGTTCACCAAGGCTCTCAAAATTTTAAATTTGAAAATATAAAGATTACTGCAAGAGATGGCATTGGTTCGACCCTAAGATATATTTTAGATAATATCTTTTCACAAAGAGAAGTTGATCAAATGATAAAAATCGCCATAAATAATTTTATGGCGGACTGGATTAATAACTCTGAGATCATCAAAAGTGCCCAGACACAATTAAATCAAAGTATCAGAGATAATATTTCTAGAAAAAGGTTTCTACCTAATCTGGCTTCAACTATAAGTTTTGATATAAACCAGATTGAACTTTCACAAAGAGAGCTCTCTATAAAAGTCGATCCCATTTTCCACAATGATTTTGCCGTTCATGAATGCGCAAGTGAGCTTGAAGACAAAGGGAACATAGAGATTGATCACTCCATCTTTGAGACAATTTTAGACAATCTCACCCTCAATGAAGTCATCGTTAACTCACAGATCAAAGAGCCCCTTCTTTGTCTCGGTTATAAAGAAGGTCAAGACGGACAAGACATCAATGTCTCATTTTTAGGTAGGGACATCAATGCTCTTCTTTGGATAACACCTCGTAAAAAAATGAAAGTGGATTATGATCAAGACAAGATCAAGATCGAACTAAACTTATCAGCTCGCGTTTTAACCAAACAGTATCCTCATATTTATTTCAATGGTGATGAATTAGGAATTCGCTCTACTCTCGATTTTAAAATTGCCTTAAGTCCCAAAGGCCTTGTCTTAAATTTTGAAGACTTTAAGATCAACTCAATTACTGGGAGAGCTTACTTGAAATGGTCCCGATTTATTCCCAAAACAAGACTTCCCTTAAGTATTCTTTCTAAAAGAATTGAAAACGAACTGAAAAGAAATCTAAGAGATGAAATAGAGAATCTCGTCATAGTGGACAAAGATCTAGAAATTAATTCACAATATAAAGCTACAATTAAATCCTACACCCATGACAAGGCATTTAGTGTAGGATTTGATATCCAACCCTATTAGTAAGGTCTCACTCTACAATTGTAAAAGCGATAACCATAACGATTTCTATAAAAGTGGCAATCTCTGAGACCATCACGACAAGCTGCTTGGTATGCCTCAGCATGGCTTCGACCTCTCGCTTGGCCTAAAAACCCACGAATCCCTCGACCAAAGTTATCCTCAAGTACGACTTGGCAGGAACGAACAATATAGCCTGGATTTTGAACACCTTCAACTTCACATCTTAAACCGCTTCCAGAATAAGGTCCATTTCGAAGGGCCCTTTGACAAGTCTGTGAAGCGATTTGGCATGCTTCAGCTCGATTGTATCCATTAACATTAAAAGTCTCTAGGATGTATCCTTGTCCATTTTTTAAAAATGCCCTACAGCTATCAGCTTTCGCTTGTGAGGCAAAAACGGTTCCACATAATATAATCATTAGTCCAAATACTTTCATATTGATCTCCTTTCTAATACAATATATCGACCCCAAAAAACGACAAGACGCACTGCTTGGTTAACAATGAAACTAAAAACAGAATTACAAAGAACTCTCTCCTTTATAGAACCCATGAACATGGAGATGATCTACCTCGACATAAGCTCTGAGTACCTCTTAACAAATAAAGACGACACCATTGAAGACCTCGAAAGGGCATTGAGTGAACTTGTTCGTGAGAAAAAGGTTAAAGTAATAACACAAGAAAAACACAAGTATTGGATTAAGATTTATCCACGAAAGTCGCTTTTAAGAAGATTGAGAGACTACTTTTCAAAGAGGTAGTAACAGGTAAGAAAATCTGTCTTTGTTCTTTGGCTCATCTGTTTATTGAGAGATCTTTCTTCTTCTAAAAGTTTAAAATCAAGGTTTCTTACAACTTCATTTTTATCAACACAAAAAGGGGGTCCAGACATTGCCTCTTGATCATACTCAAAACTTATAAGGAAATAGTGTCCCTTATCTTCCAAAAGTTTTTTTATTTCTCTAAAATAGTTGAGTCGCATTTTTTCAGGTAAAGCGACTAAGGAAGCTCGATCATAGATCGCTTTAAATTTTAAATTTATTTCGTTATGAAATGTGAAAAAGTCACCATGATAAATTCTAATATTCTCACCAAAGTAGACGGTGAAACCTTTATCGTTTTCAGTTTGATATTGAAGCTCGTTTTCAATAAAGAATTCTTTAATGGCCGTCTCTGAGAGCTCCACTCCAAAGACAGAAACATTTTGCTTCATTAGCCAGAGGAGATCTGCGGTCTTGCCGCATAAGGGCAAAAGTATCTTGTCACCCTCATCTATCCCAAGCTTTTTAAAATGGTCGATCAACAGAGGGTTTGGCTCGCTATAATGAAAACCAATCTCTTTTTTATCCCATTTATTTAACCAAAATTTTGCTTCCATAAACTCCTCATTTTTTCTTTGCCACATTAAGTCTACCATTCTAGTATTATCATTCAAAAATTTTAAGGAGCAAAAATGAACAAATTAGTGATTATTTGTATGATCGCCTTGAGCACTCATGCCATTGCAAAATTTACAAACGAGACAGGACTTTCAGTTATTAAAACTGGCGGTAACACAGAGACAGAAACTTACAACTTAAAAACTGAATCAAAAAAGAAATGGGAAAAAGAGGCCGTAACTTTTGGTGGACATTATACTTTGGGAACTGAAGGCTCGGACAGCACTGAGACTGTTAGAAACTGGGATGTTTTCACAAAATATGCTCACGATATTACTAAAAAGCTTGGAGCATTCGTTGGGGCTCAGTTCGAAGGAAATGAGTTTGCAGGTTATAAGCAAAGACAAAACTACGATGGTGGTGCGAGATATCAATGGATAGACACAGATGCTAAAAAGCTTGCAACAGAACTTGGTCTTCGATACACCATTGAACAAACTACTGATACAGAAACTGAAAATGGTACCGTTAGAAATGACACCAAAGGAAACGCTTATATTGAGTGGGAACAAGTTTTAAATGAAAATGTTAACTATAAATTTTGGGTAAGATTCCTTCCAAACTTTACTCGCGGTGAAGACTATCAAATCAATTTTGAGCCATCTTTAAACGTGACTCTATCACAAACTTTCTCGTTGAGCCTAGCTTATACTGGACGTTATGATAATGAACTCAACCCAGGTGCCGAAGAGTACCTAGACTGGACATATACGACATCACTTATCGCAAAGTTCTAAATATACAGCCCCTCTTAAAAAGAGGGGCAATTTTTACCTCGAAAAAAACTTAGATCAGCTCCACACCAAAATCTTCCGATAAAGGGGCATGTCAAAAACTTTTAAAGTAATGGTAGTGTCACTTATTCTCCTACCTGCGTACGGATTTCAGTATAGTTATGATCACATGGTTAAGGTCGATCAATACGACTCCATTTTCAAAATAACTCAGACATCTTCAAATGCAAATTACACGAAACTCGATTGCCAGTCTTTCATTCAGAAACTAGACACCTTTGATAAAAATGACCAACGAGTTTACGAAAACTATATTACGATTAACGAGTGTGAAGATCTCTACTTTAAATTTACGCGATGTCTTCAGGATAAAGGAAATGTCTGTATTGATAATGATGATATTTTCAAATATGAATGCGAGTGTTAAATAAAAGGGGGACATTCGCCCCCCACATTATTTTCATCAAACCGAAATTTGAAGTTGAGTAATAACCTTTAACATTGTGTGTGTGCAGGATTATTCTCGTGCAGGATAAGTAGTACCAATTACTTTATTCTATGAGCATCCGGTCGTTGCTCCGCATGTGTCACATTTCATACAGCTTCCATTTCTTAACATTGTAAATGAGGTGCACTCTGGGCAAGATTCGCCTTCATAGCCTTTCATTTTAGCTTCACTCATTTTTTTTGCTTGTGAAAACATCTCTGAGTCTGCTTGTCTTGAAAAAACCTTTTGCGTACTCACTCGGCTTCCATCAGCATGTTCAACGGAAGTTTCACCTTCAATCATGGCAAGTAGAGGCTCATCATCCTTTGACTCTCCAGAGATTTTATCGCTTTCAAGATCTGTGGGTTTTACATGGACAAGATCGTGTCGACCTAAATACTTGCAAGCAAGATCTCTAAAGACGTAGTCTATTACGGATGTGGCCATTTTTAAATTATCGTGGCCCACAACCATTCCATTTGGTTCAAATTTTGTGAAAGTAAATGCCTCTACATACTCTTCAAGAGGAACTCCATATTGCATCCCTAAAGAAACCGCTATCGAAAAGCAGTTCATTAGTGAACGATAAGCAGCACCCTCCTTATGCATATCGATAAAAATCTCACCTAAAGAGCCATCGTCATATTGGCCAGTTCTAAGATAAACTTTGTGTCCACCTACGCTTGCCTTTTGCGTATAGCCAATTCTTCTATTTGGAAGAGATCTTCGCTTAGAAATCTCTTTGTAAATGACTTTCTCCACTAGCTTCTGTGCAACTGTGGTTACCTTTTCATTTTGAGATAAATCATCAAAAGATTCCATTAAGCCCAAGTCTTCAAAAGCTTGAGCATTTAGTGGTTGAGATAGTTTTGAGCCATCTCTGTAAATGGCATTAGCTTTTGTCATTAAAGACCAAGAAAGTTTATAAGCTTCAGAGATATCTTCAATACTTGCATCATTTGGCATATTGATCGTTTTTGAGATTGCACCGGAAAGATAAGGCTGACATGCGGCCATCATTCTAATATGTCCTGAAGCTGCTATTAATCTTTTCCCTGTTCTTCCACACTTATTAGCACAATCAAAAACAGATAAATGCTTATCTTCAAGATGAGGAGCCCCTTCAACTGTCATTGTTCCGCAGACATAGTCATTGGCCACTTTAATATCGTTGTCGGAAAAGCCAGCTTCTTTGAGGATATTTAATTCAAAACTCTCTACCTTTTCAATGGGAAGTTTAAGAGTTTTCAAAAGAAAGTCATCTCCCACGGTATACCTTGAAAAAGCAAAAGTAATATCAAATGCCGACTCTAGGGAGTTCTCTACTTTGGAAATAATCTCATCAGTAAACCCCGCGTCTCTGAGCTTTTTATGATCAATTGTTGGGCATCCAACCATTGTTGCGTGACCAACAGCAAAGTTTTCAATATCTTTAATTTGATCTTTCGTATAACCAAGATTTTTAAGTGCCGGAGGAACTGATTGGTTGATAATTTTAAAATACCCTCCCCCTGCTAATTTTTTAAACTTAACCAAAGCAAAGTCAGGCTCAATACCAGTGGTATCACAATCCATGACCAGACCAATTGTTCCTGTTGGAGCTATAACTGTAGTCTGAGCATTTCTATAACCGTGTTTTTCACCAAGTTTTAAAGCCTCGTCCCACTGTTTTTTAGCAGCTTCCAACATAAATTTTGGAGCGTGTTTTTTATCAAGTGGTACAGGATTGATAGTAAGACCTTCATAATCTGTTGCTGCGTATACAGCTCTTCTATGATTTTTAATAACCCTAAGCATATGCTCTTTGTTAGCATCAAACCTTTCAAAGGCTCCATGCTCTTTGGCCATCATAGCAGAAACCTTATAAGTTGTTCCCCCCATTATGGCCGTCAAACTTGCCGCAATATTTCTTCCTTCTTCAGAATCGTAGGCGTGGCCCATCAACATAAGAAGAGCACCGATGTTAGCAAAACCTAGTCCAAGTGTTCTGTACTGAAAAGATCTCAATGCGATCTCTTTCGATGGAAACTGGGCCATAAGAACAGATATCTCAAGCACCATCGTCCACACTTCACAGGCATGGATATAGCTTTCGATATCAAACATGTTCGTCACAGGATCCATAAACTTCACCAGGTTTAGTGAAGCTAAGTTGCAGGCTGTATCATCTAAAAACATATATTCAGAACAAGGGTTAGAAGCGTTTATTCTTCCATCTGCTGGACACGTGTGCCATTCATTAATTGTATCGTCAAATTGAACTCCTGGGTCAGCACATTGCCAAGCTGATTCACTAATCATCTCCCAAAGCTCAGTTGCTTTTAGAGTCTTTACAGTCTTACCGGTTGTTCTTGAGATGAATTCCCACTCGTCTTCGGTCTCAAGGGCCTTAAAAAATTTGTTTGGTATTCTTATGGAGTTGTTAGAGTTTTGACCAGCTACTGTTGCATAAGCCTCAGAATTCCAATCTGTATCGTAAACTTCAAATTCAATATCACTAAATCCCTGCTTGGCCAAATCGATGCATCGTGAAATATAGTTCATCGGAACCAGATCGTTATTTGCACCTCGAATAGCAATTGCTAGTTCTTTATTTGTCTTACCCGAAAATTTTGCATCACCAGAGAGTTCAGACTCATTCATCGCTTTAAAAATCAACTGCAGATGCTTTTTACAAACCTTACTTCCGGTAACGAGTGATGCGACTTTTCTCTCTTCTTTAACCTTCCACTGGATAAAATCGACAATGTCTGGATGATCGAGATCAAGACAAACCATTTTTGCTGCTCTTCTAGTAGTCCCACCAGATTTAATCGCACCAGCAGCTCTGTCACCAATTTTTAGAAAGCTCATAAGACCTGATGATCTTCCACCACCTGAGAGAGGTTCACCCTCAGAGCGAATATTAGAGAAGTTTGTTCCCGTTCCAGATCCGAATTTAAAAAGCCTAGCTTCTCTACTCCAAAGATCCATAATACCGCCATCGTTTACCAGGTCGTCATTTATCGATTGAATAAAGCAAGCATGAGGCTGAGGTCTTTCATAGGCTGAAGTTGAATTTTCTATTTTTCCAGAACTTGGATCCACAAAGTGATGTCCCTGTGGCTTTCCCTTAATCCCGTATGATGAGTGAAGACCCGTGTTAAACCACTGAGGTGAGTTTGGAGCAGCCATTTGATTGGCAAGCATATATTTAAGCTCATCCTCAAAGGCATCAGCGTCTTCTTTTGAATCGAAATAATTATAATTCTCCCCCCACGTTCTCCAACAACCTGAGAGCCTATCAAAGACTTCTCTTGAATCAGTCTCTCCACCTAAGATAGGGTTTCCACTTTGATCAAGGATCGCTTCACCTTTTTCATTTTTTTGAGGGACGCCAGTTCTTCTAAAATATTTTTGAGCAATTATATCAGTGGCAACTTGAGACCAAAACTTAGGGACAGTAACAGATTGAGTCCCTGAACTAGAACCATCGACGTTCTTTACCTCGCTCACTCGTTTTTCAAAGCTGAGGCTTTGGTAGGCGTTTTTTCCTTTTTTTGTGTATAGTCTCTTAATCTTCACAGCAACTACTCCTTAGTTTTGTCATCCAACTTAATGAAAAGATATATTAGTATTAAATTCCTGTTTCTCACTCACGTCAACACAATATCTTGTGGTTTTTAATCGTCAATTTTCTGACAACCACAATATATAGTGTATCCACCTTAAAATATGGCGCCTTTTTGACGGAAGTCTATGAAATTATATGAAAGCCTGAGTTCATTAATTGCCCACATTTGTGCTAATATTTTTTTATGAAATTCCTCCTACTTTTAACATTCTGGATAACTACCCTAAGTGCCCAAAATTTTAGCGATAAACACGTAAATAAGCTTAAAACAAAGAAAGATGTGAGCTATATGGACTTGATTCACGAAAATCCTGGCTGTCTTGAGAACTCTTTTTGTTCGGCTGAAAATGGTAAAAAGATTTTGACGTGGAATTCATCAAAAGCTGATATCAAAAGCCTTAAAGCTTTTAAGAGAAAGTACGGTCTTCCTGTGCAGTTTTTGGTGAAAGAAGGTGAATCGAAAACTCTTGATCCCATTTTATATAATTCTAGATGTGAATTTCACAACCCCAAAGCCTCAAAAGAGAAAATCGACAAAGGAATATTATTTTTAAGAAATGATCCAAAAAGCGCGGCGATCATATTACCTAAGGTTAAAAATCACGACACCGGAATGACCTATAGTTTACCCTATGGGGATCAACCACTTTTTATAAAAAACTCCAAAGTGTATCTGACAAGTGACTTTGAGAATAAAGACTTCTCTATGAGTATCACCGAGTCAGGAAAGTGGAATATTGAACTGTTGGATCCCCAAGACATTAGTAAAGCGATCAGGCTAAAAGAGAGTGTAGATTGCAAAAAGAGTTTTAAGCCAGATGCCTTTTTTGCAGGAAGCTACTGTACGAAAATATGGAATATCACTCAAAATAAAACAAACCTCATTGAGCAACAATGGAGTTGCCCATGAAAACCTACATAAACAAGTGGACACTAGAACAAGTCCAGTCTCATCTAAACAAAACGACTGGAAGTGACTTCCAAGTCACTTCATTTGAAAGTGCGGGCGAGGGAAATATGAACTACGCTTTTCGCGTTAATGGCCCTAATGGCGAAAGCGTCATTATGAAACAGTCCCCCCCGTATTGTGCAAAATTTCCAAGTATTCCAGCTCCTGAACAGCGAATTAATAGTGAGCTGAAGTACTACCAACAAATAAATAAAACCGAAAATCTCCAAACCTTCTCACCAAAGATTTTGGGCTTCGATCAAGACCAGCTGATTCTCTACATGTCGGATCTTGGAAGGGGCACTGATTTCGAGAACTTATATTCAGGGGAAATTCTGTCAAAAGAGGATCTTGCAAAATTAATTAGCTACCTTCGAGATCTTCATGGGATAAAAATTCCAAGGGAATCCGAGTTTAAGAATACACAAATGAGAAAATTGAATTCAGACTATATTTTCGATTTGCCCTTTGATCAACTCAACACATCTATCAATCTGGATGAAGTCACTCCTGGTCTAAAAGACATCTGCTCGATCTATAAAAAAGACAAAGAATTGAATAAAAGAGTCAAACAATTAAAGGAACTTTATTGGAGAGAGACTCAAACGCTTATTCACGGAGACTACTATCCTCGAAGTTGGTTAAAAACTCAAAAAGGTCTCTTTGTTATAGATCCTGAGTTTGCTTTTTATGGTATCGCGGAATTTGACCTGTCTGTTTTTATCGCTCATTTGGAGATGTGCTCTCAGGGAGAGACAGTCTTTAATGCCCTTTGCACAAGCTACGGACCATTTGACCAAAACTTAACTTTAAAACTTGCAGCGGTGGAAGTCTTTAGAAGAATTATGTTTGTCTCCCAACTCCCCCTTGCAGATGATCTGCCATTCAAAGAGTCTTTACTTAAAAGATCATACGAGACAATCATGGGTGATAATCCTATGGCATTTTTCGGGGAGAAAAAATGAGAGGTATCATCGTCTTCATACTCATGGTAACGAGCGCACTTGGTTTGGACTGGAAAGAAAATCTCTCTCAAGCAAAAGGAAAAACAGTAAGAGTGGCGCTTTGGGGTGGGAATGAGAATATCAATAATTGGTTTGACACCTATGTAAAAACTCAACTCAAAGACAAATACGATATCTCTATCGAAAGAATACCTCTAACAGATACCCAAATAGCGATTCAAAAGTTACTTAAAGAAAAGAAAAGAAAAAGATTGAAAGGATCAATAGATCTTTTATGGGTCAATGGTGAGAATTTTAAAACAATGAAAGACAAGGGTCTTACATGGAGATCGTATTTAAAAGATCTTCCAAATACAAAACTACTTGATGAAAAATCAGATGCCATTAATCTAGACTTTGGTGTCCGCCACGGTGGTCATGAGAGCCCTTGGGGATCAGCACAAATGGTCTTTATCTACAATGCATCCAAAGTTGATAAAGCACCAAAATCAATTGATGAATTAAAAAAATGGATACTTTCAAACCCAGGGCGCTTTACTTACTCATCACCACCGGACTTCACAGGCTCAGCTTTTATTCGGCAAACGTTTATGAATCTAACTTCAAAAGAGAATTACAAAAGTCTTCAAAAAGAATTTAATAAAAAAGAATTCAATCTAAAATCAAAACCTCTTTGGACTTTTCTCAATGACATAAAGCCTTCTCTGTATAGGAAGGGTGAATACTATCCAGAGTCCGTCTCAAAGCTTCATACTCTTTTTTCGGATGGAAAAACATGGATAACAATGGATTACTACCCAACCACGGCCCAACGAATGGTGGACAAAGGTGTTTTTCCAAAAGAGACGAAAACTTTTGTTCTCAATGAGGGCTCACTATCAAACACCCATTTTTTAAGTATTCCCTTTAACTCACCTGAAAAGTCTGCCGCACTAGTCACGGCCAATTTCCTTATGTCACCAGCCGCTCAAGCAAGTAAACTCAATCCAAAAAATTGGGGAGACTTCACTATTCTTTCACCATCAAAGCTCTCAAAAGATGACAAAAAAACTTTCGAAAATATTGAACTTGGAAAAGCGACCTTAAGCCTTGAAGAACTAAGTGATAAAAAAGTTGGAGAACTTCCAAGTCTGTACGTTCCTTTTATAGAGAAGATGTGGAAACAAAAAGTGCTAGCGCAATGAAAGCATTGAAGATTTTGGCCATCTTTGTTAGTCCCTTTGGATTGTTCCTACTGGCAACATCTTCTCTTTTGACACCTTTTATAGGGTCTCTTACTTTTAACTTTGTAGAGAACTCTAATATTGGCTTCTCTATCGCAGTTTCCCTTATCAGTACTATCATCACGATAACACTAGGTTCGGTAATCTCTTTTACCGGCATCTACTATGGAAATTATAAGTCAAATAAGATTTTTGAGATTGTCGTTCTTCTTCCTCACATAGCTTTTGCCTACTTAGTCTTTCTCTTCTTTTCTGACGAAGGAATCGTATCAAGAGTTTTCAATACACCCATGGGGTTGTTAAATGACAGATTAGGAATTGGAATCATTTTAAACTATGTTCTCAAAGAAATTCCATTCATTTACCTTATTTTACTCTCTACCCACTCTCAGAAGCTAAAGAATGCCCTTCACACGGGAAAATCTCTCGGGGGCTCTAAAGTAGAGCTGTTTACAAAAATATATCTTCCCATGATGAAGAGTCCAATAGTATCTGGAGCAATCATTATCTTCGCCTTTGCACTTAGCAATTATGAGGTTCCCGCTTTGCTTGGTAATGGATTCAATAAGTTTACCTCAGTATCAATTGTCGAAAATTTTCAAAGCATAAACGAAGAAGATAATCTGGTATCAGGAGCACAAGTTTTGCTGATTTTTATAACCTCCATTTTCTTCTCTAGTCTTCTAAAGAAAAGATATTCTAAATGAAAAAGGGTTTAAATGTTTTATATCTCTTTTTATTTGTGCAGCTTTTTCTATGGATATCAACCCCCAGGCTTGCGTACCCCAAAATCATTCCAGAAAGTATCTCTTTTTCTCAAGCTTTTAAATATATTAATTTTACCCAGATCACTTCCTCCTTTGTGACATCAATTCAGATTGCTTTTATCTGTATTCTTTTTAGTATTCTTTTTTGTCTTCCCACTTCTCTTTTTTTAGCGAAGCTAAAAGGTAGAACGAAATTTATTCTTTCAACTCTCCTTTATATACCTATTTTAGCACCTCTTTTACTCCCTTCTATAGGTCTTTATGAACTCATGTATCAAATGAATCTCATAGGGAGTGTGTATGGGATTGCGCTGGCCCAGTGCTGTGTTCTCTATCCTTATATGCTCAAGCCTATTGAAGATTATCTTTCATCAGAAGGATTTAAACCAGAGATTACGGCCACAAGCTTTGGCGCCTCAAAGATTGAAGCTTTTTATAAAGTCACTATTCCAAGGATCATGTTGCCATTGATTCAAGGATCTTTTTTTGTCTTCGTGGGGAGTTTTAATGACTATATTATTAGCTTTCTCCTTGGAGATTTTCAAATTAAAACACTGTCCGTTATTCTTTACCCTCTTATGCAATCTGATAATAGAGTCACGACCACAATGATTATTGCGATCTACACTTTGCCGCTGATAATCTTTTACCTCTTACTAAAAAAATCATTTAAATGGAGATCAAATGTTAAAGATAAATAATCTTAGCTTCTCTTACGAGAAACCTCTCTTTTCAAATCTTTCACAGTCATTTAAAAAAGGCGAAAGAAGCGCCATCGTGGGGCATTCTGGTGTGGGGAAAACGACTCTTTTAAAGCTTATCTCCGGTGAACTAAAAACTGATCCAAAAACAATTTTATTAAGTGAGGAAGATCTCTCACAGTATCCCCTTGGGCAAAGACCTCTTTCAATAATGTTTCAAGAGGACTCTCTTTTCGACCACCTCAATGTTATTGAAAACATAATTTTCCCTTTAAATACCAAATACAATAAACAAAAATTTTTAGGGCTTGATCAAAAGAATGAAGCAATTGAACTTCTTCGTAAAGTTGGGCTTGAGGGATTTTCAAAAAGAAGGATCCATGAGCTCTCCGGTGGACAAAGGCAAAGAGTGGCCCTTGCAAGGACACTTATCTTAAAGCCAAAGATACTCCTTTTGGACGAGCCATTTTCGGCTTTAGATGAAAAGATAAAGTTTGAACTCAATGCTCTGGTTTCATTATTAGTTGAAGAATACAAGACTATTTGTATTCAAATTACACACGACCTAAAAGAAGCGCTCTCCTACAGCCAAAAAATACTCTTTCTAGGTCAAGAGTGCAGCTATAGCTTCTCGCCTTTTGAGCTGCAAAGCTCACCAATTCCAAAAGAAGTTAGTTCATTCTTTAATAGTGCATTATTAGAGGACGACTTCTTTATACCGACATCAAAATTGAGCACCACTAAAGAAGATTTATCTTTTGAGGTAAAATGCTTAAGTACAATTAATTTAGGAAACTTCTATGAAACAATGCTTGAATACAAGGGCCATAGATTTAAATATTTTCACGGAGAAACCTTTGAAAAAGAAATTAAGCTTTATGCTAAAACTGACTCTAAGTTGCGCTATATTGATATCAACTAGCGACCTAGTCGCTCAATCCTCCAAAGAGACAGGCCTTATATGGGGCTCTTTATATGGTGATAGCTTTGGTGGACCCTATGAGTTTAGACCCGTTAACCTTCACCCTCTTATAGCGGCAAATAAAAAGTTATCATCTGATCAGTGGAAAGATTTATCTGAGTCAATAAAACTCATCGATTATCCTATGAAAGCCTCACCCTATGGGGCTTGGGTTGACTATGCAAAAGCCGGAACAATTACCGACGATTCAAGACATAAAATAATTTACTGGGATGCGCGAGAAAAGACTCAAGTGACAAAAGATTCCTTAGCAAAATCATATATCTCATTCCATAAAAAAAGAACTGGTATGTACAAGCAGTGGCTCGATCAATATGTGAGATCAGCGTGGTTTATTCAAGATAGCAGTCATCCATTATCTATGCCTCTGGAAAGACTATGGGGAGGATTGCCAACCCAAGCCGGTCAGATGATTTTTCTCTTTGAAGCATTGAGTTTTATCAATGATCCTATTAGCGCTTACAAACATTCATATAAAATTAATTTTATCGATCAAGGAGTAGCAAAAGACTACACCAGTTCCATCATTGCTGGACTTAGCTACGCTTTATCTGAGAGGTCATCATGGGAAGGATTTAAGAAGACTTTACGCAAAACTGATCCCTATCAGTATTCAAATATACCTTATCTAGAAAGAGAAATATCTCAAAGTTTAAAACTAGCTGAAGATCTTGTAACAAGATCTAAAGGTGTGCCCAAAAATCTTTTCAAAAGTCTAGAGGAGAACCTACAAGCGAAAACCTGGTGGGAAGCAAAAACAAGTTTTGTGGTAAGTCTGGCTTTTTTAGAAATGGCTTATCAGAATAACAACCCCATGGCCGCATTCGCCCTCGCAAGAGATTTTGGTCACGATACAGACTCGTATGCCCAGCTCATAGGTTCAGTGATAGGTGCTCTAGAAGGTATTGAGAAATTCGATCCTAATGAAATTAAAATCATTCAAGATAAAGTGAAAGCCGAATTCGGAGATGTCTTCGAATTAAAAATCAATACCCACTAATTCGGCGAATTTTTTTCTTGATCCACTTTGACAACCTAAAGAATCAGAAGTCGTTCTTCTTACAACTAATCCGTAGAGTCCTTTATACTCGTTAACGATAAGAAAGCTCTCATTAGAGCTAACTCGATAAAGATCGCCACTTTCTTTTCTAGCATAGGTCAAAGAGATTAACTTATTACCACTTGAAATTGAGGCAGAAATTGAAGTTAGGTTCTTGCCGTTAATGACCTCTCTTTCACTTAAGGAGTCCGCATCGGCTTGAATGCAAAAGTCATTTAGGCCCTCGTAGTCATCAAAAATAATTTCTCTAAAACCTTCAAAGGTACCAATTGCTAGAGGGTTAAAAGCGAAGCCATTTCCAGTATTTCTAACTGTAACAGCATAATTAAAGTCAAAGCCTGCACTGGAGCATTCTTCTTTTTTGGCTTTAAACTGAAAACTATTTTGGTTATTATTTGCAACGGACTTCATCTGTCTTTTCTTATCTTTTAGCAGGCTACAAGTTTCCTTGATAAGATTTTGTTCTGCATCTTTGATGGGTTCACTATTTTCAAGAGAATAAATGCCACCAACGGCTTTAGAATTACCAGGCTCTTCCACCTGACCACAAGAAATAAAAAAAGCCATCATTACGATGGCCATATTAGTAGAGAATTTAAACATAACGTTAATCCTTTAATACGAATCGCTTACTCTTATTGTTTCGTATTAAACTGACTTCGTAAAGGTAGTTTTTAAACCAAGGAATATTCATTTGGGTCATCAATTTACTCTCAAAAACAGAAATACTCTGTGGAGTGGTCTTTAATGACTCTAATAGAAAAATATTTGCCACTGGCGATACTTTAAGAACCGAAGGTAACGCTTGGTATGAATAGATAAAGTCTTGATTATTTCGATAATAAGAAATCATGTTTTCATAAATATAGTAATCATTGCTATTTCCAAACTCACACATCGTCTCTATTTCTCTCTTTATACCTTTCGTATAGGACTTAAGAGCACTGAGGGCAATCTGTTTTGACTGACTCCACGCCTTATTGTGTTGAATATATGAATAGAGGTCAGTCCCCTCATACGGAAGACTGAGAACTGGATAAGAAGTTACCGCTGTTTTATCGATGAGTACTTCACTAAAGTCCAAATTAATTTTTGAAATGTTCTCACCAGATAAATCACTTTCATAGGTGAGAAGATCATTATGAAACTGAGGGCATGAATTTATTTTATCTTCAACATTCGTTATTTGGTTAAATTGTTCATACTGCTTGTATAAACTTAGAAAGTACGCTTTTTTATTAGATAATGAAAGGCCTGTATCGACGCTAGCAATAGATCGACTCGCTTTTGTTGGCTTGAACTTTTTTACGTAGAACTGAGGTTTAGAGTAGCTATCTTGATTTATTTTTACCCGCTCAACTCCATCAATTGAGCTCAATTGATAGCTCCCACATGATGCTAATAAAGTAAGTGTGCTGATAGTTAAAATCCGTTTCATCGCGTCTCCTTCTGTACACATACGCTATCGGCGAGTGAGAAGAAATCTTTAAACAGTTATTGCACAGCGGCAGATTCTAGTATGTTTAAATCTTCATTAGCATCGATAAAATCTTGTATTAGCTGAGTGTCTTCGTCGGAATCAAATTCAATCTCAATAATATCTGGATCTTCATTTTGATTGGGATCCATCGGATCTGCTGGTGTAACTTCTGTTGTCTCAGTATCAAAGCTTAAATAGGTTAAAGCTGCTCCACCGACAATTATTGAGCCAACTAACCAATCATAGTTTCGTGGACTCGTTCTCGATATCTTTCCAAGTTTGGCGCCTAATTTTTGAGCTTCCACAACACGTTTGTGCAAAGGTGCGAATATAGGTTTACCTTCAATATGTTGGAGGATGTCTTCAAAAGATTTTTGAATCCTTCCATCACTGGCCCTAGAAAAATCAACCAGCACGTCATCTAGATCTAACTCACCAATTTCTTTTTGTAGCATTTTAATTTTATTCGCCGGCGAGAGGTCAGAGTAACCCACTTTTGTTAACAGAGGCCGGTGGAGTTTAAAGTATCTATGATTAAATCCCCTATTAAAAAGACGAAGAAGAAGCTTTGTCTTTCCAAGAGTGCTAAATTTCCCCGTCATAAATAAAGCCTGCATAATATATCTATTATTAAAAAGAGACTTAAGTCTTTTGGCCATATCCGTAATAAAGACCTTTCTCTTTGAAACTAAAAAGGCTTTTGCATCTGTTTCTAAAAGTCTTTTTACATCTTCAGAGTCAATTGACCTGCGAGAGCCTATTCTTTGCCTCAGTTGTTCACGAAACTGGTTACTCGTTATGCTTGTTTCTTTTAAAACCTTTGCCACAGCATCCTGACAACTTTGAGAACAAGCTTGAGAATTTTTGAGAGAGTTTAATTTGGCTTTTGCTCCAAGATAAGTATCTATATTATTTCCCAAAGTCTTTGAGTGCCTATCAAGATCTTTTTTGAGTACTTTAAGATAGTCATTAACAGATGAGTTTTGAAAGTCTAAGGCGTGTTTATCGATAAGATATTTTGGTATATTTTTTTGGGTTAAAAATTGACCAAAAGAGAGACCTTGGGAATCAAAGTCCTCTAGAGCATCAATCATCTTTCTATGATTAGTGATCTCAATATAGCTTGTTTCAACTTTTTTGAAAGGATAGGTCCATTTATTTAAAGCCGTGGTGGTATCACCTCTCATTAAGTCGACTTCAATATCTTGCAGTGATTTATTGTAGCTTTTGAGTTTTTTAGTTAGTGAATCCAACTTATAAGCCGTATTGAGATGCTTTACTTCTTTGCTCGAGCGAACAGAGTACTTTTTAAAAAAAGGAAAGTTGCATGTGTCAGCAACAGCATTAAATGCAAATATAGCTAAAATTAAAATCTTCACAGTATCTTTGTCGGTTTTTAAGGCCTAAAACTTCAATTTTTGACAAAAAAAAGCCCACTTTAATAAAGTGGGCTTTAGTATTATAAGTTACTGATTATATTTGAGTGTAGTTTCCGTTTGGTGCCATTACATCTGCGTCTACTGTTGTCGTGAAAGTTGTTGATTTCTTACTAAAGAATCCCTTTTTTTGAATGACTTCAAATTCGTACTCACCTTCAGGAAGAACTTTATAGAACTCTCCACCTCTGAAGCCAAAGCTTCCTTTATCAAATTTTTGAGATCCAATAATTTGAGATATCTTCACAGTACCAGGCTTTTTATCTGCAGATTTAAAGCCTGCGCCTTGGTGAATTGCCTCTGCGTAAACAAGCATTGACTCTTTATTGTCTTGATAGAAGCTCAGTATTTCAGAGTACCTTGGCCACTTGTCATCACTTAACTCGACAGTAACCTGAAGGTCGTTGTGAAAAACGTAAGACCAATCTTGCATCCCACCTTTAACAACATACCAATCAGCTCCGTTTGTGATCCCATTTTTGAACTCTCTTGAAGAGTACATTGGGCGGTTGGGCTGAGAGTAACGTGTAGAAAAATCGATTAAGAGACCATCTAGTGGGTGACGTACTTTAGTCGAGTCCCATGGGTAGTTAACACAAACCGCACCACCGTGAAAGTTGGCAGAAAGAGCAAATTGTCTTTTCGCTTGAAAGTCCATAACAGCTATCGTCTCAACCTCACGTCCACGAGTTGAACTATTTTTTGAATTCCAATTAGGAAAATTTCTATTGAGATCAACTCTATTTGCATTTTCTCTTCTTCTATTTTTTGAACCGTCTGGGTTCATTGAAGGCATAATATAAATTTCTGTGTTATTGATCAGGTCCGTTATTCTTTTATCTTTTCCATATCCTTCTAGAAGATCTTTAATAAGAAATTGAGTTAACTCTCTTCCAGTAATTTCATTTCCATGCATGCTTGAGATATATTTAAACTCAGGCTCAACTTCGTCTACAGAAACATTGTCTGAGATCTTTAAAACCCAAAGATCTCTCCCCTGAACTGATTTACCAATAGATTCAAGCTTAGCGATCGATGGATAGTCAGTAGCCATTTTCTTTAAGAAAGTTTCGATCTGTTGAAAAGTTGGGTAGTCAGCAAAAAGATCTTGAGACTTATCTCCATGGCCATGAAGAGAAAGCTCAGAATGATCAACACCCATTGAGTCTAACCATTTCTTCGTCCCTTTAGGTCCATAAAGCTCAAAACCATTTGAGTCCATATGGTCTAAAATTAGTTCAGGATGCGTTTCAATTATTTTTACTAGATCTTTATTTGTTCCCGTCACGTACATTTCTTCGCTAAATTTCCCCATCCCTGCCATTGCAGCACTGGAGATCAGTAAACCTGAAAGAAGAGACATTTTAAGATTTTTCATATGAGTCCTTGGTAATTGTTTTCAAAGACATTACAACAAAGTAAGTCTTCAGAGAAGTAAATGTAAGACAGTGATTATATTTTACAGTGCAGCGCACATAAACTATCCTAAGCATCCGTTTTTACTTGATATTTTTAAAAACATATAATCTATTTCTTGATGAGTATGTTGCCAGATAGTCAGACTTTTGTTGTAAGAAACCAAAAATCGCTGACTGATCATGACCAAGCTTGAAGTTTTCCACTGGTTGAAGCGTCGATTGATCAACGAAGAAAAGATCAGTCCCCATCGTAGCAACAACAAATCCATTCTTCCATTTCGCGATCGAGCTTATTCCGTTATTAGACAATTTCGTTTTAGCGATAATTTTACCTTCTCCATCAATTCTATAGATCTCGCCGTAGATTGTTCCAACAATCAGGTCTTCTTGGAAGACGATAGGCTGATGACCAATAACCACATTTATTGTTCTTTTGATTATCCCATTGGAAGGATCAATGAATCTCAACTTATCATTAGCGCTACCAGCGACGATATAACCGTTGAAGAATAATGGCGCGGCATCGACATCGACAAACTTAACACCATCAGAAATTTTTTGCTCCCAAACCACAATACCTTCAGGCTTAGAAACGGCCACGATATTTCCATCAGCAAAACCTACGATGAGTTTGTTTCCCAGGGGAAGAACTTTTGAACTTCGGTGAAGAGTCGTAACATAAGGAACACTTCTTTTGTATCCCCAAATGATCTTTCCAGTCTCTGCGTCTAAAGACATTATTTTGTGATTTCTCAAATGAATATAAAGGCGCCCATCTGAAAGAACAGGCTCAGACTCGATGGGTGCTCCAAGGTCAATAGCGTACTTAAGCTTTCCCGTTAAAAAATGTCGAGAGTAGAGTCTACCGCTAATCGATCCATATATAACGTGGTCTTTGAAATTAGACGCTTTGGCATTAAGAGCTTCTGTCTCTTGCATCTGCCAAACAACCTTACCCGTTTCAATATCATAAGCTCTCATCATTCCTGTAAGATCTCCCATATAAAGGAGGTCTTGGTAAATAAAAGGAGAGGAAGTTCCAATTGGTAAATTACCTGTATTGTAAGGAGGATCAAGATTTTTATTCCAGGCCATACGAAAGGCACTAACCTCTCTCTTTGGTGCCTCTAGTTTTGACAAGCTATCTTGCACTTTTTCCATCGTGCTACAGGCAACTAAGTTTAAAATGATTAGAAATAAAAATACTTTCAAAATGCCTCTATTTACCAAGGTAAAGAGTTGCTGTTTTTGCAAACTCTGAGTCTTTGTAGTTGGTGATAATAAAATTAAAATTTTCTTCAGCTTTGCTCTTGTCACCCTTTTTCAAATAGATTCGACCTAAGTTTAGGTAAAGTCTCGCCTTTACCACCTCTACTTTAGAGGCAATCATCGACTGAAGGAGATCGATGGCTTTATCATACATTTGGTTGTCTTCGTACAGAGGAGCTAACTTCAATCCCATAAAGTAAGACATAAAAGTTCCTGACGAATAATTTGCTTTCCAGTTCTCTAGAATTTCAATTGCTTCTTTTTGCTTACCATCTTTGACTAGCTTATCTAAAGAGACAAAAAGTGCGGGCACGATAGCGTTTGTCCCTTTAACATTAGCGGGAAGTTCTTTTATTTTTTTAATAAATTCATCGGCGTTTATTTTATCTTGATTAAAAGCATTTAAAACATCTTGTTCAAAGACGTAGGCTTCGCTTAAAGACTTTTGATAAGCCTTTTCACTTTGTGTTGAGTAAAGGGAAAAACCGATGATAGCAGCTACTAAAACAGCTCCGGCAATAAGAATTCCTACTTTATTTTCATTAATCATATGACCAAAGTCAGTCTTATTTAGTGTTTGATCCAATGTTTGATCGAGTGATTGAGATTCATCAGTCATTTTAAAGCCTTTTTATAGTGAACAAGTTTCATTTTTAACTCCAAATTTTAGTCGGAAAATCTATAAGTTGTCAAAAGATCGTGACTCATATAGCATTTTAATAAAGTAACATATTGCACAGCAACCCTAGATGGACAAAAATTTGAACATTTTTATTAAGATTATAATGCTTTCACTTATCAGCTTTGGCGCACTAGCCCAATCTCCCGCTGAACTCATTGAGGATGACTTCAATGTCGGTGGTGATATTTTTTCGGACTTTAATGAAGATCTCGAAGCTTCTCAAGTTATGGAAGATGAAAGATTCTATCGATACAGCCGCTTTTTTGGGGTCAATATCGGTGTTGGCTTCACAAGTTTCACTGGAAACCGAGGAGTTGCCTACACAGATAATCATCCCTCATTTGCATTATCATTGATGTATTTTATCGACTTCAGAAATGTTTTTGTTATGGGTTTTGAATACTCAAAACATACTTACTTCGTCGATGGATTCGTCAATGGAGTTGACGAGCAAATCGGGGCCATAGAAACAAATATGCTTAGGCCCTTCTTTGGCTTTCGCTACTATATTGATACCGCAGATCTTGGAACGGCCATTACCTACTCCAACCCCTACTTTGTTGGACGCTTAGAGTATTGGTACCAAACGAATATCTACCTAGATAACGATGATATTTCAGATGAGTCTGGTGGTGGTATTGGAACGGGCTTTGGGGTAGGACTTGAGTTTCCCATTGAGATAAAGAAAACTTACTTTAACGTTGAAGTGAAGTACCACGTCGTTAATTTCTTTGACAAAAATACTATCGACTTTCAAGAAGACCCTACACCTGATCCAGGGGAAGAGCCGGGGAATACTTTTGATAATTTAAACGGTGATGTTATCACTTTCTTTATGAGTTATAATATCAGTTGGTAAAAAAAAAGCCCATCTTAGAGATGGGCCCAATCTTATAACTTACTTTTTTTCAATCTTTTTTCAATATCCGCAGCAGTTCTAAAAATCAGATGGACTGGAGTGTTTACAAGCCCAAATTCATTTCTCAAGCCACTTTGAAGGTACTTCTTGTAGTTGGCTGGAACCCCTTTTGATTTATTTGTAAAAAGAAGAAAGGTTGGCGGAGCCGATTTTAACATCGAAACATACTTAACCTTAAAGACTGCACCTTCTGCTCTTTTTAGGACAACCGGGTGCCGATCCACAAGACCAGACACAACCTTATTCAGTTTACTTGTCCCAAGCTTTTTATTTCTAATAAGAATTGTTTTCGCTAATGATTTTCTAAACGTTCCAAGGAAAGATCCTTTTTTCGCAGAAATAGTCAAAAGCTCACAGAAACTCAACCAAGGAACAGTTGCCCTAAGATCAAGGAGCCATTCTTTTTTTCTTTTCGGATCGTCGATCACCTCTCGCATGAGATCAATCTTATTAAGACATATGATAACCGACTTCCCTCGCTCCAAAGCAACATCCACCAATCTTCTGTCTTGATGAGCAATCCCTTTGGTGGCATCGATCATATAAACAACAACATCAGCTTCTGTAATGGCCCTAAGGGAACGATAAACCGACTGCTCTTCTATAAAACCTTTAACGCTACTTTGTTTTCTAATACCTGCTGTGTCGACGATTTTTATCGAACGGTGAGGTTCTGGTAGTTCTTCATCCTCAACTGCTTCTTCAGATACTTCTACGGAATCATCTGATTCGAGAGCTTCCATATTATCTTCGACAGAGAAAAGGGCCTCATTCTCAAGGTCTCCGACTTCCATTTCTTCGTCACTATCGTCTATAGCTTCAAGTGATGCGTCCGTCATCTGCGGAGTAAGGTTCTCATAAGCGATTAAAGCCTCTTCACCAAACTCTTCTTCAAATTCATTATACTCTTTATATAAATCCATATTGGTTTTTCTAAAAGCATTTTCTTGGGCTGTAAGGGCTGACACATCTTTACCAAAAAATAAATCAAAATATCCCTCTATTGGATCCACTGTCGTCCCAGCAATATCAGAGACAACTGCTCTTTGAGCGCCAACTAGATTATTGAGCAGTGTTGACTTCCCAGCATTAGGAGCTCCAATTAAAGCTATATTAGCAACGACATCAAAGTTTGGTTTAACACCTTTTTGAACTTCTTCCAGCTCTTTGACTTCTTTGTTAAATTCACCAACGAAATTATAGATTCTCTCTCTCATCTCACCCAGTCCCCTTCCGTGTTCAGCGGAGACGATGAGGTATTGGTCTTCATGTAAGCCAAGTTCATAGAAATCTGCCTCAGTACCCCATTGAGAATCTGAATCAAATTTATTAACGATAAGCCACATTTTCTTTTTTGTGGTTCTTATATAATCGCAAATTCCCTTATCAAAAGGAAGAAGACCTTCTCGAACATCAACAACAAATAAAACGAGATCACTTTCACCAATAGCGACTTTAGCATGATCGGCCATCAGGTTAAAAAACGGTTCCGCTGTTTTTTTCTTTCCAAGCTTCTCCACTTTTTCGACTTTTTCAGGATAGAATCCCCCCGTATCGACAAGAATGACATCTTCAGGGTTTTCTTCGGATCTATCGTAGAACGATGCAATTCCGTAGTGGCGATCACGAGTAACTCCGGGAAGATCGTGAGTCATGGCTTTATAGTTTTTTCTCATGAGCCTATTAAAAAGAGAGCTCTTTCCAACATTCGGTCTCCCTATGAGAGAGATAACTGCTGATCTAGTATTACGTTTCATTATTTTTTTCTCCAAACTCTATTAGACTTATGAGTTCTAGGAAGACCTATTTCATCTAAAACAAAGTTATTTTTAAACCACTTTGGACTCACTTTTACGTGTAGATTAAGGTGAACTCTATCCCCAACCATGGCTTCAATTTTCTTTCTTGCCCCTGTTCCGATCTCTTTTATATTTTTACCCTTTGCACCAACAACGATGGCTCTTTGACTAGGTCTATTAACAAGAATAGATGCGGAAATTTTTGTATCTCTTGAGATGGATTTTTCTTCATCCTTAAAACCGTCTTGAAAATCTTCGATAACAACTGCGATTTCATAAGGCAGCTCATCTTTTAAAATTTTAAAAGCTTGTTCTCTTATATATTCTGTTGCAAAGAATCTTTCGTTTTTATTTGAAACCGTACCGTTTGGATAAAGATGGGGTCCCTCTTTGGCTTCATCAACAATCTCACCTGTTAAGTTGTGAACATTTGTTCCTTCTTTTGCTGAAATTGCAAAGTACTTCTCAGCACCAGGAATCAGCTCTTTAATTTGAGCAAAATTGCCTTCGAAGTCAAAAGAGTTATTTTCCATTCTATCAACCTTGGTAAAAACAATCCAAGTGCGGCTTAAACTTTTTTCGAATTCCTTTAAAAAGGATTTCGTGTCTTCAATAACATCTTTATTTATATCGAGAAGGAGAAAATTTAAATCAGCTCCTTCACTTCCGTACTGAGCTTGACCATTCATTCTTATGTTTAACTCTTTACTTGAAGAGTGAACACCCGGAGTGTCAACAAGAACAACTTCAGTTGTTTTATCCACTGTAAAGGCACAGTGAAACTGATTCCTCGTTGTCTGTGGCATCGAGCTTACAATAGAGAGGTCAAATCCCAAAAGATAATTGATGAGCGTTGACTTTCCTGCGTTTGGCTTTCCCAAAAGGGCAATCATAATTGATTTATTAAATGGGTTTTGATCAGTCATTAACATTTTTTGTCCTTAGTTTATATTTTTATAGATGTTTTCTTTTAATACTTTGCTGGCAAGGTTTTGCATGGCTTTCTTTTTTGAAATATTTTTTTCCGAAGCTAAGACTTGATCTTTTATCAAAATCTTAACTTCAAATACCTTTTGTTTATTTTCAACAATCTCTTCAGACTCATATTTTGGAGTGACTTGAAACTCTTTCATCGTGATTTCTTGAAGCTTACTTTTGGGATCTGAATCCTTAAGAGACTTTAGATCGAAAAGCTCTACACTTGCTTTAACTTCATAATTTTTAAAGACTTCAGAAACAACGCTTTTTACGGTTTCAAAATTAGAATCGAGATAAACAGCTCCAACAACGGCTTCAAAGCAGTCTGAAAGAACACTCGCTTTATTAAAGCCATTATTCTTTATTTCACCTTTGCCCAAGAGAATGAGTTTATCCAAGTTGTTCATCTGTGCAATATGAGACAGAGTCGCTTCATTAACAATAGTCGATCTCAATTTAGACAGATCCCCTTCAGGAGACTCTGGAAAGGCTTTAAAAATTTCATCAGAAACAATAAGGTCCAATATCGCATCTCCCAAGAACTCAAGCCTCTCGTTGTAGAGAAGATCGAACTTAGATTCATGAGAAAATGATTTATGGGTTAAAGACTCGATAAGAAGGTCATTATTTTGAAAACTATAATTTAGGACTGAACTCACTTTTGAGGAGACTTCCGCTTGGAAGTCCGCCTTTGTGGCCGCTTTATTGAGTGGAAAATACTCATTAATAAAATATTCACTTAAACGAGTTAAACTCATTCATGCTCCTAAGGTCGTCAAGGTCTGAGTCTTAAAGACATCTACCATCTATTTGAATGCTCACTTCTAGCACCGCAGTAAAGGGGTTGTAAATCCCTATGTGAAATTACTTCATATCTATAAGTAATTGAACTCACGAGAAAATTAAGGTATATACGCACCATGAACAAAATAGACCTTATCTCCGAACAAAAAGCTTTTCTTGATCAACTAAATGCAGCTGGGAAAAGCTTCAATACCGTTAAAAACTATAAAACTGATCTCAACTGCTACAATAAGTATCTTGCCTTAAAGGGTCGAGATCTCTTCATCACTGAGATGACCCACGCTGAGGTGTTAGAATACAATAAGTTCCTTGAAGACACCTATAATTCGCCTAATTCAATTAGAAGAAGAATCCAGGCCTTGCGTATCTTTTTCGATACTCTCGTCCACAAAGGTCTCATCGAACACAATCCTCTCAAGCAGGCGGCAGTTGCCCCTAAGAGAGTCGACAAACCAAATCCTGCAAGCTTTAAACTCCTGATCAAACTGTATGAATTAAATTTCGCCAATACTAAAAGTAAAAAGCCCCTAGAGCGTCTGACGGCCTACAGAAACTTGGTGCTTATTGAGCTCATCTACGGTGGCGGGCTGAAAGTTTCAGACCTTGAGGCCCTTGAAAGTAAACACGTCTTTAGACAGCAAGACGGCGCATTTCGAGTCATGATAACACCACCCAAAAGAGATCCCTACACTGTTGAGCTGTCTGCGAATTTTGAGAGATTTTACACCCCTTATGTCGGTTTTTTAGAAGAGCAAAAAGTAAAAGATGATATTGAATTTTCAAACTTTTTTTTCAATGCGAATCCTTATAAAATTTTAGCCGGCGGCCTCTCCCCTCGTGGTATCGAGGTTCTGTTTAAAGAATTTGGCAACAAGCTTAATGATAAGATAACGGCTAAAAGTTTGAGACAGGCTTGTATTTTTCACTGGATCAACCAAGCGAAGCCAGACGCCTCAATAAAAGAGTGGATTGGCGTGCAGCCACAATACTCACTCAAACCTTTTCACGATCTCATTAAAGCTGCTCCCGATGTTTATACCTATACTGAGGTTCCCCTTTGAGCTCTAAAGTCCATGAAACCTATATGAAGCAGTGTTTTGATTTGGCCTTGAAAGCTTTGGGAGATGTTTCACCAAACCCACTAGTTGGCTGTGTTATTGTCAAAGGTGATCAAGTTATTGCCAAAGGATATCATCACAAAGCTGGTCTTGATCACGCTGAAGTCGATGCTTTTAATAATGCGACTTCTTCAGTTGTTGGAGCAACTCTTTACTGTAATTTAGAGCCTTGCTGCCATACTAATAAAAAAACACCTCCTTGCGCTCAAAGACTAGTAAAAGAAGGTATATCAACTGTTGTGATCGCCAACCTCGATCCAAATCCTGAAGTTGCCGGTCAAGGTGTAAAAATACTTGTCGATGCGGGGATAGAAGTGATCGTTGGCGTCCTTAAAGATGAAGGTGAGAAACTCAATGAGATATTCTTTCACCATATCGTTAATAAGACTCCATTCATTCATCTCAAAATAGCACAAACTCTAGATGGTAAAACGGCAACTCATTTGGGCGAATCCAAGTGGATTACCAATGAACTCTCCCGAGCAGACGTTCACGAAAAGAGACTCTCTTTCGATGGTATTCTTATAGGGGCTAACACGGCCAGATTGGACAACCCGATATTAACTGTTCGAACCAAAAACAAAACCAAGGCGATAAAGAGATTTATTATCTCCGTAAGTGGGATTCTTCCTGAAGATCTTTTTCTTTTCAACGACCAATATAAAGAGATGACCCACTTGATTCTTCCGGAGAATACTCAAACAAAAATCAAAGCTAATATCATTTATGTCCCAAGAGATAGCTCCGGTAATATCGATGTAGAACAGATGTGTAAGATACTCTACGATGATTTTATGGTAACCTCACTCTTTGTTGAGGGAGGCAGTATTGTGCATTCTCATTTTTTAAAGAAGAAATTCTTTAATAGAGTGAGCTTCTACATCGCACCCAAAATTCTAGGAAGCGGAAATAGCTCAGTGAAAGACTTATCAATTGATAAAATGAGTGAGAGCTTGGAGCTCAAAAATATAGAACACAAATCTTTAGGAACAGACATCTGTATCACAGGACTTAGGAAGTAGAATGTTTACCGGACTAATAAAAGACATTGGAATAATTAAAGCCATTAAATCAAATCCTGAGGGGAAAGAGTTCACTATCGAAGCTCCTAAACTTATCGAGGAAATTAAAATTGATGATTCAATTGCGACAAATGGCGTCTGCTTAACAGCAACACAAATTAAAGACAAAACCTTCAAAGTTCAAGCCGTTCATGTCACTTTAGAGAAGACCACCACCGGAAAGCTCACCGTCGGCTCAAAAGTAAACTTAGAGCTGGCACTTAGACCCATGGACAGATTAGGTGGTCACTTTGTTCAAGGTCATGTTAACGGGACAGGAAAAATTTTAAAAATTGATTCAAAAGGTAAAAATTTCGACATCACAATTGAAGCTCCAAGTGATTTAAGAAGGTATATGATAAGTGAAGGTTCAATTGCTTTAGAAGGAATTAGCCTCACAATTTCAAAACTTACATCTACGGCTTTTTCGGTGTCAATAATACCCCACACTTGGGATAATACTATTCTTCATACAAAAAAGGTTGGAGATTACCTCAATATTGAAGTAGATATGATGGCAAAGTATCTAGAGAACTTCGTGGGCTTTATGAAATCAAATTCAAAGAAAAGTTTCAATCTAGACCAATGGGCAAAGGATCAAAAGTGAGTGACGTTTTTAATACCATCGAAGAAGCTATTGAAGATTTAAAGATCGGCAAAATGGTAATCGTGGTGGATGACGAAAATCGTGAAAATGAAGGAGACTTCATCATGCCCGCCCAAATTGTTACCGCTGCCGATGTGAACTTTATGGCCACCCACGGTAGAGGCTTAATTTGTGCACCAGTTTCAACTCAAATTGCGGCTGATCTTCACCTTCCCCTGATGTATAGTGACGGCTCAGACCATCAAGGCACAGCCTTTACCGTCTCAATAGATGCCTCACATGATATCTCCACAGGGATTTCTGCAGAAGATAGAATGACGACCTTGAAACTTTTAGCTGATCCTCAATCGAAGCCATCGGATTTTGTCAGACCAGGACATATATTTCCCCTTATCGCAAAAGAAGGTGGAGTTTTAGTTCGAGAAGGCCACACTGAAGCTGCTGTAGATCTTGCCGTTTTAGCTGGCTATCGCCCAGCTGGAGTTATCTGCGAAATTTTAAATGAAGATGGAAGCTGTGCAAGAGTTGGCGAGCTTGAGGTTCTCGCACAGAAATTTAATCTCAAACTTATATCAATAGAAGATCTTAAAAAATTTAAACAAAATATTTAATTAAAGGAAAATGACATGATGATTGAAGGAAAGTTAACTGGAGAAAATCAAAAGATTGCTATTGTATCGGCAAGATTTAATGAGTTCATCGTTTCAAAACTTCACGGTGGTGCACACGACTGTTTAGTTCGCCACGGTGTTGATGAAGATTCAATAACGGAAGTTTGGGTCCCTGGGGCTTATGAGCTACCTCTTGTTGCTAAAAAGCTGGCTGAGACGAAAAAGTTTGACGCGATTATCTGTCTTGGCTGTGTTATCAGAGGTGCTACAACGCACTATGACTATGTATGTAATGAAGCGGCCAAAGGAATAGCAAAGGTTGGTCTTGACCACGGTCTACCGGTGATGTTCGGCGTTCTAACAACTGAAAATATTGAGCAGGCGATAGAGCGTGCTGGAACGAAAGCTGGAAATAAAGGCTGGGAAGTTGCGCTTGGCACAATTGAGATGGTCAACCTATTAAATAGTGTAAAAGAGTTATAGAATCTCCTTGCCACAAAGGGTTAATTTTATTACATTCACTCTACTGATTTTTGGAAGCAGGCATTAACAGTGAATTCATATAAACGTTTCCTGCTATAACTCAACGGTTTACAATCAAATTCTACTTGGGTTCTAGTACAAAGGATAAAAGATGTCAAAAACTACGATGGGCGGAAAGTCTGCCTTCAAAATCCAAAGAAGACTTGGAGTTGAATTACCAGGACTTGGTAAAGCTGGTGCTATAGAGAGAAGACCATACGGTCCAGGTCATGCACGGTATGAAAAGAAAGAAACTTTCTGACTATACGATTCGTCTTATGGAAAAACAAAAAGTTAGATTTCACTACGGTGTTAGAGAAAAACAACTCAGTTAATCTTATTAAAAAATGTAAAAAAGACATAAAAGAGCATGGGTTGATTCTCTTGTCATCTCTTTAGAGTCTAGACTAGATAATGTTGTCTTCAGACTTAACTGGGCTCCATCAATTGCAGCAGCAAGACAAATGGTAAGTCACGGACAATCTCTAGTTAACGGTAAGAAATGTAATATTGCTTCTGCAACAGTAAATGTTGGTGACGAAATTACAATCTCAGGATAAAGGTGCGAAGTCAGGAAACTACCTTCAAGCTCAAGCAAGACCAAGACTTTCTGCTATTCCAGCATTTCTTTCAAAAGAAGATGATGGTGAAAAAGAAAAAGCTAAAGTTGTTTCTGAGCCACTACCGGAAGATATTCCATTCGCATTCGAAAAACGATTAGTGATCGAATATTACTGGAAAATTAAATCATAATTTAAAGATTAGATTTATAATTGAATTGGCCTGGGATAAATCCCGGGCCTTTTTTTTATCTTTTATCTTTTATCTTTGAATGTGTTTAAAACTAATCAAAAATTTCTTGTCTATGAAATGTAAACTATCGTAAGCGGCTATACTATAGTAGAAGTCTATTAACAAAGGAGTTTCCATGAAAATACTGGTCTTTATTTTAAGCTTGGCTGCTTTCGCTGGTGGTACAACGAGTGTCGCAACAAATGAAGTTATCGATGTAAATCGCTATATTGGAAAGTGGTATGTGATAAGTTCTCTTCCTCAAATTTTTACTAGAGGCTGCTTAGCCCAAACGGCTGATTATGAAATTATGACTGATCAGAAGATATCTGTTCTTAATACTTGTATAAAAAAGAAGAAGAAGACCACAATAAAAGGTGAAGCCAAGATTATTAATTTTCAAACGAATGCCGAACTAGAAGTTAGATTCTATACATGGTGGTCAAGGCTTTTTAGAATCAAAGGCGATTACAATATAGTAAAAATAGACCCCAACTATGAATACGTTATTGTTGGCGGGAATGATAGAAAGTCTCTTTGGATTATGAGCAGAACAACATCAATGAATGAAGCTGACTATAATGAGTATGTGCAGTTTGCAAAAGATCTAGGATTTAAAACAGAGAAATTAGAATTATCAATATTTGAATAAGTGAAGTGGACCCAAGACTATTGGGTCCACACTATTTTCTTAAAGCGTAAGTGGTAGTGAAATACTAAACATATAAGTTGAAATATCTTGGTCATCAGTTCCTGAAGGACCTTCTTCATAAGTTAAGTTTCCGATTTCAAGATTTAAACTAACAAATGGAAGACCTGTATATCCAACACCTAATTGAGTTCCTGAAATAGTATCAAATTCTGAGCCTCCATCAAATTCTGCGTTTCCACCAATAATGTATTCAGCCCAAGCTCTTACTAGAATTGGAAATTCGTAACCAACAAAAAGACCGTAGCTTGTTTGATCAACGTCATAATTTGATCCTGAATCTGGTTCAAATTCTAGGCTTGCACTTTTATAGTTTAGACCTAGCATAAGTCCAAGGTTTTGATAACCTAGTCTCGCTCCAATTCCTGTTCCAGTGATATCAGCATCTGCATCTTCTGCTTCAGAATTAAAATGCATACCGATATACGGCTCAATTAAAAGTGCGGCATTTGCAGGCATGGCCATAAATGCACCAACAATAACTAATAATAAACTTTTTTTCATAATCCCTCCTTGAGATTTTACTTATAAACTAATTTCAAACGGTATGCTTACTCCAACTAATAAACGGCTAACTTCGAGGTCAAAACTTGTGCCAGAGGTATTATTTGAAAAATCATCCCACTGGGTTGTTGAATAGCTAATAAAGAGAGCTATTTTTGTCACCCCATCAACAATAAATCGTCTTAAATAACCTATTTCAAATCCGACAGGCGTTTCAAAAGATCCTAGGTTATCAAGAGTGGCTTCTCCAAGGAATTTAAATTTTCCAAAGTACTCATTGGCAGAGAACCTAAGCCCTCCCATCATAGAGACTGTAGAACTAGAAAAACCATTTGTTTGATCACTCTCAGATATTTTAAAACTTGTTCTCTCTAAATCCAATCCGTAGTAAATAATGTCATGCCTGTAGAGAAGTCTTAATCCCCCACTCAATCCTTGTACTGTTGTGTCTGAATCAAGAGCATTTGAAGAGAGGTCTCCAGAAACTGTGTGCCCAAAATGGGGATTAATTATTACCGAATGGCCCCAGGCACTCAAAGTCAAAAAATATAAGAGGACGAATTTCATTATAAATTAAGAGGCAGAGATACGGAAAAGATATAAGCCGCGCTATCAAAATCAATATCAGTAGTTGCGTCTGCTTCGTAGTCTATATTTTGAACTTCTAAATTAAGAGACACAAACGGAAGGCCAGTAAAACCAAAGCCTATACTGTTTCCTTTTTTGAATTCAAAATCGACGGAGTTAAATTTACTACTATTAGATGAGAGGTCAGAGGAAACAAAATATTCCACCCAAGCCCTTAGCAAAATAGGCAGATCAACTCCAGCAAATAAAGAGGTATTGGTAAATTCATAGTCGCCGGCTTTACCTTTTGAATAATCGATTCCTGCTGATACCAATAGAAACTGATAGCCAACTCTCGCTCCTGCACTAGTTAAGGTATCGTCGTCATCGCTAAATCCACTTTCATAACTCGTCTTTACAAGTCCAGTTCCGATATATGGATCTATTAAAAAGCTTGCCGCAGCATTAAAACTTAAGACCAAAAATAGAATACTAATCTTCATTTATTTCTCCCCGATTCTCTATGCTTCTATTGTAGCGAAACAAATTGAAAAGTGAATGATATTATGACTGTTCAGACTCTAATCGGTGAATGAAAATCCTATACTCTTTTAGTAAGGTAATACATGTGCGTGAATAAGTTGAAGATAATTCTAAGTTTTTATCAATTTCAGCTTTAACCTCAGCTGTTTGATCCTTCTTTTTTAAAATTTGGACCCGCTTAATGCAGCCATCAGTTATGGCCAACTGATTTGAAATATCATGTATAAATTCTCTGTGCTTTTTGAAGTCCGTCATGAATTAAAAATAACACATCTTTAAAGAAGAACAAAGAGAGAAGGTGAAAACAAATTAATACCTCTGGGATCAAAAATAGTTTGAAAGAGATTTTATAAGCACAATAGATAAGAATGTAGCAAAAATAACTTTAAGCTTTCTCTGAGTCAATCGATGTGAAAGCTTAACCCCAAAGCGAGAGACAAAACTACTAAAAAGAGAAACACTTATAAATGCTGGAAGATAAACATAACCCAAACTGTACGCAGGTAAAACCTGACTTTTTAAATTTAAACCTGTGTACACGTAAGCCGAAGCACCAAATAAGGCAATGGGTATACCTAAAGCGGCAGAAATACCGACAGCTTTTTTCATCTGAACGCCTCTCCATGATAAAAAGGGAATACTAATAGTTCCTCCACCAATTCCCAAAATAGCAGACTTTAGGCCAATAATGTATCCAACAAAGCCGTACAACCAAAGGGGTGTTTTTTTCTCTACGGACGGACCAGATCCTTCTAAAAATAATTTGACTGTTATTAATAAAACGTAAGCTGTGAAGGCCAACTCCAACACAAGTTTCGACAGGTACTGGCTAATGAATCCCCCACTTAGAGACCCAATTGCAATGAAAACAAAAAGCTTATTATAGATACTAAAGTCTATACCTCCTCTTTGATAGTGATGATAACTAGAGGTACTTACAGTAATAAGAATAATAGAAAGAGATGTTCCAATCGCCATATGCATAATAATCTCTTCTTGAAACCCCATGAACTCAAAAGCATAAGAGAGGATAGGAATGATAACAAGCCCTCCACCAATTCCAAACAAACCGGAGAGAAAGCCTACACCACAACCTAATAAAATATATACGACGACTAATTCAACACTCATGAAAATCCCCAATAACAAGCAATTAAGTAACTAAAACTTTAACCTAGTTTCTTAACTCTAGATAGTTGTCCCAAGGGAGAATGAAAAAGGTAGAGGAACTTTTAAGGTTGAAGGCTAAAGGCCCCAAGGTTTAAAAAGTCCCGAGGTCTGCCTATAAGACCCCGAGACAATTTGTTACTACAAATGGGAATGTGTAAGAAAAATTTACCACACAAAACTTTTGTTTGCAATACCAAACTTATGTATTACAATGTAAATTAACTGGAGGCACCCCATGATAATACAAAATTCTTTAAAAATTCTTAATGAAATCTCTGAAATTGAAAGGCTTATATCCCAGATTGAAAACACAATTGAAAAAAATAAAATTGAAATTGATGTTGAGGCCGTAATAAAAGATATAATCGACAAGTCCGACTGTTAAAATACACTACAGAACCTAACCGATTAGAATATATAGCAGAACCGAAAAACAGAAATAAATGTTTTGCAATTTTTCATTTCTAACTTAAAATTAAAATATCAAAGAATTTATCACACACGATAATTTCTTTTGTTCGAAAGGATTTTGAACAAAAGGAATTCTTATTTTTCTCACATTAAATTTTTAAAAGTAAGAAAACTTCCCTCAAATGAGAAACAACATGAGAGTTGAAGCGAGTTATTAACATATACTCAATGTCAAATAATTCTATAAATCAGCTATTAAAACACTATTTAGCGATATTAAAAAAGTTATCCACAATCCAGAAAGTGGAAAAGTATTAACAAATGTGAAGCAAATTTCGCTAAAAATCATGAAAATTGCAGTAAGAACTAATAAAAACTTACACTCTATTGGCAGACAAAACACTCCTTGATTAAATCTTTTACACACAACGAGAGAGAAAATTTTTAAGGAGAAACAACGATGGGTAATTCAAGATTGAATGGTCATCTTACAACTAAAGAGCTCAACACTTTAAAAGATAAAGTCATGGGTGAAGTTGAAAGAATTGAAAACAAGCTTTTGTCAGAACAACTTTTAGTCGCCAACCAGAACTCAGGTGACGACGTGGATTCTGCCAACGACGAAATTATTAAGCACGCTGAGCTAAGATTCGCTACTAGAGAATCCCTTTACCTAAAAAAATTAAGAAAAACACAAAAATTAATGGAGTCTGATGAGTATGGTCTTTGTGATGACTGTGGCTCATCTATTTCTTTTCAGAGGCTTCAAGCGAGACCAACCAGTACGATGTGTATCACCTGCAAAGAAGAGTCAGAGAGAGATGAATTACAAAGCTTTCATGGACGTCAGTCTAAGTCTTTGGGAAAAAGTATAAGTCTAAGTAAATAAGGAACAGCTGAGAATAGTCTCAGTTGTCCTCACATGCATTAAACAAGTCGAAGGGAGACATGGATGTTCTCCCTTATTTTATAAAAAATAGAGAATAGAGAGTCCACTCAATATAGTCAGTAAAATATTTTTCGTTTTAAATCCAACAATCATAGCGATTCCAAAACACAGAACCCTTTCTTTATGAAAGAGAATGTCATTGTGCCCTTGGTGGAAAAAAACCATAGGAGCAAATAAAGCTGGAAAAACTGCGGCAGGTACAAATGTAAACAGTCTTTGTGCTCTTTTTGAAAGAGTATAGAAACTAGACGATTATGTCCTATCCTTATTTCTCAGCGATTATGTCCTATTCAATAATATTTATGTACCCTGATTCCAATCAGTTATTAGGGGAATTGAATGGGAAAAGTCACTATGTCACAAAAAGAATTGAAGCAGTATCGCCTGGCCATGGATGTTATTGAAGGTAAGTTAACTATAATTTCCTTCTCTGAACAGATTGGAAAATCGTATCGACAATCTCAGAGAATTATCAATAAAGTTAAGGCCAAGGGTTCGATTGGTGTCTTACATGGAAACATTAATCGAACTCCTCACAATAAAACTCCATTCGAAGTTGAAGAAAAAATAGTCTCTCTTCTAAAAAATCAATATCGAAACTTTAATCTAACTCATTTTCGAGAAAAGATAGAAGAGTATGAGGAAATTAAAATCAAAAAAGATGCACTTCACTCAATTGCTAGGAAACATTGCCTTGTAAAACATCCTAAACGAAGAGGAAGACGGTGCCATAAACCAAGAGCAAGACTTCCAAAAGAAGGGATGATGATTCAGTTTGATGGAAGTGATCATACTTGGTTCGGTGATGAAAGAACTGATTTGATTGGAGGAATTGATGATGCTACCGGGATTGTTGTTGGTGCTGAATTTTTCTATGGAGAGACGTCAAATAACTCTCTGAAGGTGATTAGGGAGATCGTTGATAACTATGGATTGCCAGAAAGTTTCTATATGGACCAAGCAGGTATTTATGGTAAGAAAGAGCGCGAGTGGGAATCACAAATTTCGAGAGCATTTGATCAAACAGGAATTCAATTAATCTTAGCAGGTTCTTCTCAAGCAAAGGGAAGAATAGAGAGACTCTGGAGAACATTCCAAGACAGACTGGTAGCGGAGTTAGAATTTAATCACATAACAAATATTGAAGAAGCCAATTATTACTTAAAAGAGATTTTTATTCCTGCATACAATTTTCAATTCTCAGTCAAAGCCGAAGAAGAAGAAGAAAAAGCCTGGAGAAAAAATGTTTTTGGAGACCTAGATATTATATTTTGTAAAAAGATTAGGCGAAAAATTATGGTTGGAAATGTATTTAGTTGGGAGAATGTGACTTGGGTGTTGGATGAAAAAAGGTGTTTCTATGGACGAGAAATCAATATAAATATTCACCTTGATGGAAGCTACAGCTTCGATGTGATGGGCAGAAAAGTTCAATGTAAAGTTAGTAATAGGAAAAGATTAAGTGACTATGGTGATAAGTCGAAACACAGAAAAAGCGCTTAAAGTCTGATAGGACATAATCGCTCAGAAATTAACCGGACATAATTGCCCAGAAACAACACTCTTTTTGAAAGAGACAAATATTTTGATAGAAAAATAAAAGACATTCGAATCAAAAGAGTACCGATCCCCAGAGGGATTATACTTGCCCAAAAATAAGAGTTACTCATGATTCTTATCCTTCGTCATTGTATCGGCAAGAAAAAGACAAAAACCAGCCGTTACAATCAAGCCCAAGTTAAAAGGCAGCCCCTTCAAAGCAATCGACATGAATATCGAGACTAAGCCCACAATTAAATGCGTCTTTGTTACAAGACTTGGAATAGTCAAGGCCATGAAGCTGAGAGGAACTGCAAAATCGAGAGAAAGTGATTGTGGAATAATATTGCCAAAATAAAAACCACTCAAGACGAAAAAATTCCAAAAGATCGACATGCATAGTGATGCTCCGAGGGTAAAGTATATTTTTTCACTCGTTGTTTTCAATTGCTCATCGTGGGCCGAAGTAACGGCATAGGACTGATCCGTCAAAGTGTGGGCCGTGAAGATTTTTATAAAGATATGGCTCTTTTTTAAATATGAAGAACTTGCAGCACTATATAAAAGAAATCTTAAATTTATTATCAATCCCGTTAAAATAATAATAACTGAAGGTGCGTCTTTTGTAAGAAGGTCAACTGCTGCAAGCTGTGAAGCACCAGCAAAGACGATGACGTTCATCCCCATGGTCTGAGGCATACTCAAGCCCGCATCAGCGGCCACTGTCCCCATTATCATGCCAAAGGGTATGATCCCTGGAATAACAGGTCCCATGCTCGAGAAGCCTTTTAGGAATGAATCTCTTTTATTAGGTTCTGACATGCATCTTCCACGATATCTAAAACATTATTAAACCCTGCTGGTCCGCCATAGTAAGGATCGGGAACCTCAGATATACCTGCAAATTTATAGGAACAATAATCAGTCAGTTTTGTGATTTTTTGGATATACTCTTGATTTAGGTCTAAATGGACTAGATTTTGATAATTAGATTCGTCCATAACCACAATATGATCAAATTTTCTAAAGTCTTTTGGTTCAAACTTTCTCGATACACTTGTGATAAACAAATTTCTATTGGCTGCCGTCTGAACCATTCGACTGTCGGCTCTCTGTCCACAGTGGTGACCACTTGTTCCGGCTGAATCGACCTCAAAGCTATCTGCGAAACCTTGTCTTTGTGCTAAGTCTTTAAATACTGCTTCAGCCGCTGGAGAGCGACAAATATTTCCCAAGCATACAAATAGGATTTTAGTTCTCACTACTTTTAACTCTCCAACCTCTTTGTGAACCATCAAAGAGCTCAATTCCCATGCCCTCAAGTTCTACTCTATACTTGTCTGCTGAATCCCAATCTTTATCTTCTCTGGCTTTATTTCTAAGCTGAATAAGTTTCTCTACCTGTTCTTTGCTAATATCTTTTAATCTAATAACCATCTCATCAAGTTGCTCTAGAAGCTCTTTTGGTTCTTCATTGAACAAGGCACTCATTTGTCCATAGTTATTCATCCAAGATAAGAAAGATTGACTTGCTCCTCTGTGAACAGGAGATCGTTTCTTTTTATTTGCAAATCCCAAAGAGTTAAAAGTCCTTACGGCTTCAAAAACAATGGAGATAAACTCAGCTGTATTAAAGTCATCATTAAGAGACTTCTTTATTTTTTTATCGAATTCTAAAAGCTTTTTGTCAAAAGCATCGTCCTTTTGTACCTCCAAAGAAGAGTCACTAATTGTTTCTTTTGCCAAGAGTAACGATGTATAGATTCTATTGAGTGCAGAAACTGTTTGAAAGATTTTATCGTCACTTATTGTCATCACAGAACGGTAGTGAGCACTTAAGAACATGTATTTTAAAATTTCAGGATGATATTGATCCATAAAAGCTCGGCACGAGATAATATTTCCAAGCGACTTGCTCATTTTTTCATTATTCATATTAATAAAATTATTATGAATCCAGTAATTGCAATATGTCTTATCAGAGCACCCTTCACCCTGGGCAATTTCGCACTCATGATGAGGAAATATCAGATCAATTCCACCACCATGGATGTCGATCGTCTCTCCTAGAATTGACTTTATCATGGCCGAACACTCTATATGCCAACCTGGTCTTCCCTCTCCCCAAGGAGAACTCCACTTTGGCTCGCCTTCTTTGGAAGGTTTCCACAAAACAAAGTCAAAAGGGCTTCTTTTTCTAGAGTCCACTTCTACTCTTTGGCCGGCTTGAAGGTCATCTAAATTATTTTTTGAAAGTTTTCCGTAATTTTTAAACGTATCAATCTCATAGAAAACTTCACCATCGACAACATAAGCTTTCTTTTTTTCAATTAAGGTCTCGACCATCGTAATGATGCTGTCCATGTGTTCAGAAACTCTTGGATTATGCGTATGAGGCTTAAGTCCTAGTCTTGTAAAATCTTTTTCAAACTCTTTTATAAAACGTTCGCTGATAACGCTCGATTCAACACCTTCCACAATCGCTTTATTTATAATTTTGTCATCAATATCAGTATAATTATAAACAAAATTGACGTCATAACCACACTTCTCTAACCAATTTCTCATGAGGTTAAAGGTAATTGGTCCTCTAAAATTTCCTATATGAAGAAGGTCATAAACCGTTGGGCCACAAAGATACAATTTTACCTTATTGGGTTCCAATGATTTGAAAACTTCCTTAGTATTTGAAAGAGTATTATAAACGACTAGTGACACGGTTTTCTCCTAACTAAATATAAACTTCTCACGGACAAGTTCCGCTTTTTCTTCGGGTGCGAACAGCACAATATAAGGCTCTATTTCATCCGTTTCAACGTTAATTTTAAAGTGACCTTGGATAATCGTTGGAAGTGACTCATTTTCCCAAAGGTCTTGTTTGATCTCGAAATATCTTTTTTTAATTTCTTTTTCATCTTTTACCATCTGAATCTCAGTCCACTCGTTCTCAAGAAAAATATCTAAATATTTTCGACCGATCACCATGTCCCCCTGTTTTGAAAGACATTGCTCACAAAGAGGCTCCAGTGAGATTGAACATTTTCCATTGGAGAAGTTATCAGGATGATCAATGCAATAGACAGAGCTTACTTTCTTGATCGGAGCATCGAAATCATTTGCTGATCTTAACGCCTTGATGAGTTCCTTGGAAGGTTTTTCTTTGAGCCTTTCAACCGAGGGGTTTGTCGCTCTCTTTTCAGAGGAATTGGTATTTTTAAGAGCAGCCTCTTTTATCTTTAAAAACTTATTTCCAAAAAATGCAAGAAGACCGATAAAAATAAATAATAAGACAATAAAAACAATAAGGAGGATAAGGATTAGATTATTCATTACTGACTAAAGTTAACCTCATAACCTTGATGCTTTCTAATATTTAAAACACCGTGATCAAAAATGAGGTATTGTCCTTTGATACCCCGAAGCTTCCCCTCTATTTTTGGAGTTTTATCAAAAGATAAGGTGGAGACTTTAGTGGGATATTTTTCAACAGGATACTCAAAGGTATAAAGCTCATCTGGCAAAATTTCTGCCTGATACTTTTCTATAAGAGCTTTAAAATCTTTTAGGACTTCTTTTTTGATCTTCAAAAGATCAATCTCATCCACATCCCCTTTTAGCATCTTACGCCAATTGGTTTTGTCTCCAAGTTTCTTCCCTATCTCAACTTCAATAAGCCCGCTTGTGTAGCGATCTTTGACTTTAAGTATTGGTAAAGCAAATGATGCTCCCTGATCCATCCATCTGGTTGGAACCTGAGACTCTCTAGTGATACCAACTTTGAGCTCACTTGAATTGGCCAAATAAATGATATGGGGCTGGAAACAGTGTTTTTCTCCCCATTTAGGGTCGCGGCAAGTACCCACCGAGTAATGACATAACTCTGGTTTGAAAATACAAGTATCGCAAAAAGGCTGAGTTACAAATGACTCCCAGCTATAACCTTGTCCAAAAGACTTCTTGATAACCTTGCCTGTATCAAGACAATTAATAATACCAGTGAATTCAAGTGATATATCACTACCTATTAAAGAGTTGAGATCGACGAGATCCCCACCAATAGGTAGAGAGTATTTGACGTTATTATCTGACTGTTTGGTTTTGAGCTTTAATAAATTTCCAGTTTTCATCTAGAAGATTGTATCGGCCCTCAATCCATTTTGTACACCTTTATAGATGACAGCAGCTGCATTGTGGCTGTGTAAAGATTCAATATGTTCCAACTCAACAAGCCAGTCTAAAATTGTTGGCTGTGCGTTAAATTCTTTATAGACTCTTTTTGTAGCGTGCTCAACAAACATCGGATGCGCACCGTTTAATATAGCAAAAGCTTGCTCATCAAGTCTTTTCACTAAGCTTTGAGTCTCGGTAGGTATAGCTTTTCTGATAAGGGAGATAAGATCCTCGAGGAAAAATTCCTTAGAAGTGTCTATTTTCACTTTAGCATTCATCTTTGATCTTTGAGAGTGAGGAACACCAATTCCCGACCCCTCAGTGGTTTTACCTTCCGCGTACTCTCTTTCATATTGCTTGGCCATGGAAAGTGAACATGGACAAGTAGATGAATACAGGTATTCAAGAGTGATAAAAAGCTCGAATCCTTTATCTTTTGACTCATGAGCTTCGAATTGAACTGGATAGTATTGCCATCCCCAGTTATCGCTTTTTAGAGATTTTTGCTTAATTGGAAAATTAAATTTCAATCTTAAAAATGACTTCTCAATAAGATCTTTATCAGTCTCATCTCTTAGCTCATCTCTGTATCTGCGCATAACTGTCTTGAAAAAGTCCACACCTAACTTCTGCTCAGCACTAGTTGCTTGTAAAATCGTACAAAGCCTACTCATGCTGACACCGTTTTTATTGGCATTTAATGAGACATACATAGCCGCTGTAGCGTCGTGAGATCTCGTCTCTCCTTGCTTATTAATAATTTCAATTGGTAGTCTAAAGTTATTGATACCAACCTTAGGAATAGCTATTAGGTCCTCAGTTGGTAGTTTTTGGAAATCATTCAGTCCTTGCTCATCTTTTGAATCACAAGACATTATATCTTCAACGACTTTGTTCTTAAGGGAATTTGTTTCTTTAAAAGATTGTTCAATCATTATCTGCTCCGTGTTCACGAGGATATAACTCCTATCGCTCTATTAGAAAAACATCTTGTAACACAAGTTGCGTTATATGTGTTGTCAAAGTAGCTTAAATTACGAAAAAACTATAGCCTAACGCCCTAGACAAAGCTTAGTATTGGCCAAACACTGATTTATTTGTAAAACATAGCCTCAAAAGAAGGATGAAAGTTGGTATCTAGAGCCCTAAAAGAGATATTTCTAATGACAATTAAGCTCTATCGCTATCTGATATCGCCTCTTTTCCAACCAACATGCAAATACTACCCAACTTGCTCAAGCTACGCAAAGGAAGCCTTTGAGACAGTCTCCCCACTGCAGGCGGTCTTAAAGACAATTTGGAGAATCCTCAGGTGCAATCCTTTTTCAAAAGGCGGCTATGATCCAGTGAATAGACTGGTCGAAGATGACAATCATAATCACTAAAGCACTTTTATAAATCAGGGATAGTTTTCTCTATATTTCCTTCTCCAAAGAAAAGAATCAAAAAGGTAGTGACTGAAATTTACGGCCAAGATAAGGCAAAAAGAAATGGAAATAAAAAAACCAATTTTTTGATCAAGATATCCCGCCAATGAATAGAGCACGACCACGAGAAATATCAAGGAGAACCAGTACCATAGAAAAGAGTTTCTCGGAGAAAGCCTATGTCCCATCACGAGGTATTGAGAATTATGAAAAAGATGAAGTCCTAGCCAGCCTAAAATAAAAGATTCACTTGAGTAAGTCATCACTGCCGACAGAGCAAGATAAATATAAGTCATGGCTGAGATCTTTTTCATTCGAGAGATAAAGTACAGACCGATAAAACAAATTGCCCCAAATGAAAAAGTAGTCAGATTTTGCTGAAGAGTCGGCGAGAAAATTTTGAAGCCCAAAAAGGAGTGAGGTACTCGCCAAAAAAAGAGAAGGATGAACACATGATAAAAATGAAAAAGTACACTGTCCATCTTTAGCCAACTTTTAGAATGGAGCTTAGAGATACCAAAATTTTGTCGACAATAGTGAAAAAATTGAGAATAAAAATAGATATTTATTAAAGCCACAAAATCAAAACGATAAACAATAAAGATATTAAGAAGAAGAAATAAGATGATACAGATTCCAGCTTTTATTTTATTTTCTTTTTTTAAAAAGTAACTTCTTTTAAATGTTGCGAAGGTATGAGGATAAGACAGAAGCCACAAATTCGCGATAAAAATAGAAGAGACCAGCTCTGGTTTTAAAAACCAAAATAAAAGACTAAGCCCAAAAACAATGGCCGGAAAAAGAATCACTAGCTTGCAGGCATTCCTGGACCATGACTTTGGTTGGGCATAATTGTGTTCCAGTTGTTAAAGCCCGTGCCATGTTGACTACAGTGAGGGCAATTATTATACCATGACGGTGCGTATGGGCTGGCACCATGAGAATTGAAATAATAAGGAGTAGGGCCCCAAAATGAATGATATTGAAGTTGGGGATAATAGTAAACGGGCCTTGGTTGTCCCCAAGGAGATCCGTAGTAGTTTTGATTGTTAGAGCACATCGTTCCACAAGAACCAGTGTATAAACCAATTGCACTCGCCTTCAATGAAAAAAGAGCGACACCTAAGACGATAGAAATTGTGAACAAAGTCTTTTTCCAATAACGAAGCATAAAGCTAAAACCTATAACCACGAAAGTGGACATGGATGAAATAATACCTGGATCAACTGAAAATGAAAGTGATGGAAAAACCATTTATGTCTCCTTTAGCAATTCCTACTTAGATTCTACAATAATTTGCTTTAATTTAAAATCGATTGAAAATTTATCCCCTGGCCTTAATTCTTGCACAGATGACTTAGGGAGACCTCCAACAAGTGAGATTCCATTTTCAGCACAAAATAAAATTGGATGAGAAAGAATTGAGTTATAAGTTGTTAAAATAACACTAGGCTTATGAAGAAGAATCTCCTCCATCGTCAAGTTCGTCGAGACAAGAACATTTTGATCAACTATACCCTCAATCTTTCCATGCCCTATATATATCTCTTCTTTATCATGAAATCCGGAGTCTATATTCCACTGATTGGCCTTGTCCGTAAGCGAGCAAATTTCCAAGTGTCTCTTTAAGTTTTTTGAAAGAACACCAGCACCCCCAGCAATATTTAAAAATTCCTCAAAAGAGGATCCACTAAATTGAAGATTCTCTTTAGTGCAAAAAAGCTTGAAATAAAAAAAAATATACACCCAATTATTGAAAGTATCATTAAAATCATTATACGTTTCTTTCTGTCTAAATTTATAAGCCTTGTACTCTAATTTGAGCTTTGAGAAAAATGAATCTTGATCAATTCTTTTATTACCCAAAAGGGCTTTACTCAAAACCTGGTTATAAAGGGCGTTCTTTATATGATTTTGCTTCAATCGATTCATCTGGAAAAGCTTAAATTCGTCTGCTCTCAATCCCGCCTCAATGAGAAACTCTCCTTTATAAAGAGCATTAAAACGAGTGAGAACATCTTGAACTTTCTTCCCCCAATGAGGAAGCTTTGAGCTTGTGAGATCGTTATAAAAGTAAAACTTACTTTCTCCTGTTGATTGGGACTCAATAAAGACAAAATTCGTCGTTAAAAATATGGTTAAATGAATATCGTGTTCAAAAAATGGCTGCAGAAGTAAAAAGTCCAGATTGTCTTGGTTCATCAATTTTTTTATGGCCTCAGTGTAGTCTTTTTGAGTTTGTATACTTCCCAAACTTAATCCAACACCTGAGTTTAAAGTTTCACTATTTTCGCTCTTCAAAGCAGATCTTACAATAAATTGCTCAAAATCACTTGGCAGATCTTCTTGTTCTTCAACAAACCAAAAAGGTAAGATATAATCAGAAAGCTCCTCTCGAGAAGAACATTCCATTAAAATTTTAAACTTTAAAGATTGAGACATTTCGATATTATATCTCTAAGGAGAAATTTATGAAACAATTACTGGCCATAACTTGTGCGATCTTTTTGAGCTTAAACCTATTTGCCGACGAGAAAAAAATAAGGGTCAAGATAGGACCAACTGTCAACGCTCCAATAAAGCATGAGAACTCTCTACTTTTTTTATCGACAAGTGGCGTTCTGTATAAAAGTCAAAAGGATTTCTCCAAACTCAAGCAGCTATTTAATACAAAACAAAGCTCTGTGAGTGATATCACTGTTGATGACGGTATTGCCTTTTTTGGAGAAGGACTCCACGACACAGAGAATGCCAATCTCTAAGCTTTTGACCTGAAAAAAGAAAAACTAAGAAATTCGATAATGCTTAAAGGTCATATCCAAAGACCATTAACATTAGATGGAGACACGCTTTATGTCGGTCACGGTCCAGGAGGTCTGTCAGCTCTTGATAAAAAAACCTTAAAGTCCAAGTGGAATCTCACAAAAGTAAATAAAAAGAAGATTCACGTCGATAGTTCCCCTATCATCGTAAAAGATGATATTTGCTTCAATTCAATATACGAATTAAAAGCTTTTATCTGTGTTGATAAGAAGACTCAAAAAACAACATTTATTAATGAGTTCAAAGAAAGTCCCAAAATGATGCTCTCCCAAATTGGTGAAAAAATAATTGGAGCAACAACTAAAGCGGATCTCATGAAAAGCAAGTTTGATATTCCCTCAACCCTTTTCATTTTTGATACAAAGATGAAAAAAATAACTTTTACCAAGGAATTGAGAGGCTTTAACTTCTTTGCTCCCACAAAGATTGATGACAATAATTTTTTAATCACACTCTCAACTGGGGATATTCTAACTTTCGATCTCACAAAAAATAAAATTGGCTTTGTTGGAGAATTTCCAGAACCTTTTATATCAACGCCTTTTATTATGGGAAACAATTACTGCGCAATAGGCATAATGGGTCAGCTCCTATGTTATGAAAAGGGGAAAACTCAGTATCATATCGCAAAGAAAAAGAGATATTTTGAATCTCCAATTGGTGTTATAAGGCAAATTGATGGTGAAGTCTTTATTCCATCGCGAACTGGATTTTTTAACTTATAGAACTTGGCCTGGATCGACATCAATTTTATAGCTTACACCAGAGACGGCTTTATAGTTATTTTCGAAAGTAGAAATAATATTATGAAGCTGGTTGATATTATCTGTTTTAAGCATGATGGCCCACGTGAACTGATTCGCTTTCTTCTCAATAGACAAAGGGGCCGGTCCTAAAACTCTAACTTCATTAAAGTTTTTAATGGCAGCACTATTTAGGCTGTGAGAGACAGAATTTACAGTTTGAATGAGTCTATCTCTAAATCGAGAACTAAAATAGAGCATTGTCAGCTTTGTAAAAGGCGGACAAGCACATAGCTTTCTAAGTTCAACCTCATCTTCATAAAACTTTGTAAAAGAATGAGAACCAATAATTTCAAATATTGGGTGTTCCGGATTCATGGACTGAATTACAACCTTACTCTCCTTTGAGTAACGTCCCGCCCTTCCAGAAACCTGACTCGCAAGCTGATAGGTTCTCTCTGTCGAGCGAAAATCGGAAAAGCTCAACATAGAGTCTAATCCCAGCATAATAACCAAGTTTACTCGCTCAAAGTTATGCCCCTTGGCCAACATTTGAGTCCCCACCAGCAAATCAATCTGTCCCGAATGAAAACTTTCAAGTTTTTCATTCAGTTTTTTTGTTGATGTAATCTCATCTCTATCAAAACGATCGACTCTGTATTCGGGAAAAACTTTTTTTAAAACTTCGGCAACTTTTTCAGTTCCGAAGCCTTTATTGACCATCGTAATGCTTCCACAATCAGGACACTTGTCTGGCATGGGCTTTCTAAATTCACAGTGAGCACAACTCAATTCATTTCTTTGCTTAAAGTAGCGTAGATTATTTTCACAGCCACAGTCTTCATTCTTAAACTGATGCCCACAGCTTCTACATTGGACAAATGCTGAGAATCCAAGTTTATTGATAAAGACGATCACCTGCTCTTTTTTTTCCAATGCATTTTTAATATCTTCAAGAGTTTCATCCAGAAGTGGCCAAGCGGGATCATTTTCTTTAAAACGGTCTCTTGAATCATAAACAACAAGTTTCGGAAGGTTACCAGTACTGACCCGCTCTTTTAGTGTATAGTAATTTCTGCCTCCATTTTGATTTGAAAAATGATAATAGTTTTCAAAACTAGGAGTCGCAGATCCTAAAATGATTGGAGCATTGGCGATTTGTGCTTTTTTAATGGCCACATCACGACCGTTATATGGACATCTATCTGACTGCTTAAAGGACTGATCATGTTCTTCATCGACCACAACGAGACCAAGATTTTGAACCGGTAAAAAGATTGAACTTCGCACTCCCAGCACTAAAACTGGCTCTTCACTCTCTTTCAAAGCTTTCCAAATATTAAATTTCTCTGAAGGTGTCACGCCAGAATGGTAAGCATAAACCTTATGCCCTAAAAACTGTTCAAACATCTGAGTAAACTGTGGTGTCAGGTTAATTTCAGGAAGTAAAAACTGAGCAGACTTTCCACTGTTCAGGACATCTTTGATTAAACTGAGATAAACTAAAGATTTACCTGAGCCGGTAACCCCATGGGCAAAGTGTTGAGAGAACCCTGAATTGAGCACTCTCTTAACTCCATCGTAAACATTTTGTTGCAAGGAATTGAGTTCGTGAGGAATAGCTTCGCCCCTTCCCCTTTGAAACTTTGGCTCTCTGGGACGCTTCATCAGTTTTGGGAGACAATCAAAGATAAGTTTTCCAAAACTATAATGGTAGTACTGAGACATCCAGCTATAGAGCTCTATTTCATCATCACCTATGATAAAGCTATTATCCATTAGACCGGAGACAAATTTTATTTTCTCTTTGGGAATATCCCTGATCTCTGATGGCTTTGAGTTTCTTAAGACAATAGCTTGAGATTTTCGTCGACCTAAAGGCACCTCAACCATCTCTCCCCTTTTTAAAGGGAGATCACTCGCATAAGTCAGAATTGAATTTTTAATTGGCAAATTTACGGCCAATTGAAAATATGCTGGCATTATTCTGCTAAAACTTTCGGAAGCTCACTATACTGATGAGGCCAAATATCACTATAAGTGACTTTCTTTAAAAGTTTATCTTTATTACCAATATAAATAGGCAAATCTCGTTTTCCAAATTCACTAATGGCCTGACAACAAACTCCGCATGGTAAAAGTGCAGGCTCAGTATTAGAACAAACAACGACAAACTCAAGTTCTATCTTCCCATTATGCGAGACCGCATTTGAAAGGGCACTTCTTTCTGCACAAACAGAGACACCATTGACGACATATTCAACATTGGCGCCTATATAGAGATCATCTCTGCCTTTAATTTTTACAACGGCCCCAACCTTTACCCCTGAATAGTCAGCGTAGGCATTAAGTCTGGCTTCTTGAGCCATTTTAAAAGCTTCTTCAACATTCTTGTCAAATTTCATGCGTTATCCTTTGCATAGACGAGATTACCACCCAAAAAAGTCATCTGTGGAATCCCATATAAATTTTGCCCTATAAAAGGCGAGTTTTTAGATTTTGAAGCGAAGAAACTTTCTGTGACCTCTTCAGCTTTTTCAAGGTCTATGATTGTTAAATCTGCTACGGCACCAACTTCGATCTTTCCAAGGTCTAGCTTGAATAAATTTGCTGGCCCCTCAGTCATAAGCATAATCAGGTGTTCAAGGCTAATCTTTCCACTTTTTACAAAGTGGGTGTAACAAAGACCAAAAGCTGTCTCTAGACCTATAATACCAAAAGGTGCTTTGTGAATCTCAGCCGCTTTTTCATTAGGCGCGTGAGGGGCATGGTCTGTAGCGATAGCATCAATAGTCCCATCTATTAGAGCTTTTACACAAGCCTCGCGATCTTCTTTTGAGCGAAGAGGAGGATTCATTTTCCAATTGGAGTCAAGACTCCCATCTTCTCTTTGAGGAATATCTTCGTCACATAAAAGAAGATGATGAGGGGAAACTTCAGCCGTCACATTAAAGCCTTTAGCTTTTGCCTCTCTTACATGATCGATAGACTCTTTAGTCGAAATATGAAGAACGTGATAGTGGCAACCTGTCTCTCCACTAAGGCGACAGCCTCTTTCCACATGCGCGGATTCACTTTTTGAATCAATACCTTTGACACCATATTTTTTTGAATGCTCTCCAAGATGGATGGCCCCACCGTTTGATAAAGATTCATCTTCAGAGTGATCTAAAATACTCATATCTAGTCGAGCTGCTTCAACCATGGCTTGCTCAAAAATTTCATCTGATTGAATACCTTTTCCATCATCAGTTAAGGCAATGGCACCTGCATCTTTTAGTTCCTCAAAAGGAGAAAGCACTTCTCCTTTTAAACCCATAGTTACTGCACCTGTGGGATAAACTCTGCAAAGAGAAATATCTTGCTGTTTATTCCACATAAATTTTATCGTCTCGGGATTGTCCGCTGTAGGTGTCGTGTTAGGCATCGATATCACCGTCGTGAATCCACCTTTATTAGCAGCTTTACTCCCCGACTCGATATCTTCCTTATATTCTAAGCCAGGTTCTCTAAAATGAACTTGGGGGTCAATTAACCCAGGAGCCAGTAGGTTTCCTTTGGCATCAATCATCTCGATATCGCCTTCAAGCGATGGCTTTGTCTCTAAAATCTCTTTGACAAGACCGTGTTCAATGAGAACGCAGACATCAACAAGCTGCTCCTTTTTTCCTAAATACTTCCCTAAAGTTTTTGCATTAAAAATTAAAGTTTTCATAGTCCCCTAAAGATATCGTTTTAAGTATTTACCCGTTAAAGATTTTTTACTCGCTGCTACTTTTTCTGGTGTGCCCTTGGCCACGACTTTTCCACCGTGCTTCCCTCCCTCAGGTCCGAGATCGAGAATATAATCAGCACTTTTAATAACATCTAAGTTGTGTTCGATAATAACAACCGAATGTCCTAGATCAACAAGCTTATTGATTGCTTTCATTAAAACTTTTATATCGTGAAAATGAAGTCCAGTGGTAGGCTCATCTAAGACATAGAGACAATGTCCTCTAGTCGCTTTACTAAGTTCGCGAGAAAGTTTCATTCTTTGGGCTTCTCCACCAGACAAAGTCGTCGATGACTGACCAAGCTTAATATACCCTAGTCCAATATTGAGAAGCGTTTTAAGAGTCCGGTGAATTTTTTTATGATTAACAAAAAAGTCGGTGGCTTCTTCTATACTCATATTGAGAACGTCTGAAATATTTTTTCCTCTATAGGTGATATTGAGAGTCTCTTGATTGTAGCGCTTGCCTGAACAGTCGGAGCATTTAATGTAAACATCGGGAAGAAAGTTCATCTCAACTTTGATAACACCATTTCCTTCGCATGTTTCACAGCGACCGCCTTTAACATTAAAACTAAAACGCCCCTGTTTATAACCCCTAATCTTCGCTTCATTGGTATTAGCGTAAAGCGCTCTTATATGGTCGAAAAGTTTTGTATAAGTTGCAGGATTTGATTTAGGAGTTCGTCCTATTGGAGATTGATCGATTTCAATAACCTGATCGATATTTTCTAATCCTGAAATTTTCGTATAACAGGTTTTATAAGTTGAATTTCTATTGGTGAAATTCATCGCTCCCGGAACAAGGGCCTTATGAATGAGGGTAGACTTTCCAGAGCCACTAACCCCAGAAATACAAACCAATCCACCAAGAGGGATATCAACGCTTAAGTTGGAAAGATTATTTTGATTGATCCCCTCAATGGAGATCATCTTCTCAAGTTTTCGTCTTTTTTCTGGAACTGGAATTATTTCCCTATTTGATAAAAACCTTCCCGTTATAGAATTTGATTTTTTAATTTTTGCAGGAGTACCAAAGTCGACAATCTCACCACCGTGAATACCGGCTCCAGGTCCTATATCGATAATATGATCTGCCGCAAGCATCGTATCCTCATCGTGTTCAACAACAACAACTGTATTTCCAAGACTTTTTAAATGCTTAAGCGTTTTAATGAGCTTATCATTATCTCTTTGGTGAAGACCTATACTTGGCTCATCCAAAACATAGAGGACCCCAGACAAAGCTGACCCAATCTGCGTCGCAAGTCTAATTCTTTGAGACTCACCACCAGATAAGGTCATCGCCCCTCGATTTAAGGTCAGATATGTAAGCCCCACGTCGACGAGAAACTTTAGCCTTGAATTAATTTCTTTTAAAAGCTTGTCGGCAACGATGCCTTTGTTTCCCTTAAACTTAACTTTTTGCATAAATGCATAAGCGTCTTCAATACTCATTTGAGTGATATCTATAATGCCCATCTCTTTAACTTTTACTTCCCGTGCATAGGAGTTAAGTCTTTTACCCTGACAACTAGGACATAGTTCAATGGTCATATACTTTTCGAGATCTTCTCTTACACGATCTGAATTACTTTCTTTATATTTATTATCTAGCCACGTATCGAGACCAGGAAATGATTTTTTAAACTTATAAGTGGATCTCTCTGATTCAAATTTAAACTCGTACTCTTTTTCTGTTCCATTAAAAACGATATCGTATACTTTTTTAGGCCAGTCTTTTAGAGCGGTTGATGGTTTCACTTTTTCAGAGTCTAGAATTGATTTAACCATTGAGTAGTAAAAGCCACCCTTTTTACCAAGAGGTGCAATTGCCCCATTGGCAAGTGACAAGCTATCATCAGTAATATATTTGTCTCGAGTAAAAACTTTGGTCTCACCAATCCCATTGCACATTTCACAGGCACCCAAAGGGGAATTAAAAGAAAAAAGTCTCGGCTCTAATTCAGGGTAACTTTTACCACTTGTATGGGAATAGAGGTGCTCTGAATAGAATTCAAGTTTATCATCTGCAAGTACAAAAATATTTCCATTGCCAATTTTTAGGGCTTGCTCCAAAGAGTCCGTAAGTCTGGGTTTAATCCCCTCTTTTACAACAACTCTATCGACCACTATTTCAACGTCACTTTTTTTCGTTTTAGAAAGTTTAATGTCATCATCTAAAGTGAGAATATCACCGTTAACTCTGACTCTCGAAAACCCCATGCTTTGATATTTATTGAGCATCTCTTTGTGCTCGCCTTTTTGATTTGAGATAATTGAGGCCATGATATGAAGTTTGGTTTTATCTTTTTTTGCTAAAAGCTTTTTTACAATCTGTTCGGCCGACTGGCTTTCAAGTTTGTCTCCTGACTCCGGACAAAAAGGCGTCCCGACGCGAGCATAGAGAACTCTTAGATAATCGTAGACTTCAGTGATCGTTCCTACCGTAGACCTTGGATTTTTTGAGGTACTTTTTTGATCGATAGCAATCGCTGGACTCAATCCAACAATACTTTCAACATCGGGTGGCTCCATCTGTCCTAAAAATTGTCTCGCATAACTTGAAAGAGATTCGATATACCTTCTTTGTCCTTCAGCATAAAGTGTATCAAAGGCCAAAGATGATTTTCCAGATCCGGACGGACCGGTAATAACCGTCAAAGAGTTTCTTTTTATATCTACGTCTATATTTTTTAAATTGTGAACGCGTGCACCGCGAATCTCGATATTTTTCATGATCAAACAGTAGCAAATTTAGCCCTGATTGTCATAATAACTTGAGTCTGCGCGAAGCAGCACAGACCTGTCCAATTCTTTGTTAGTCCAGAAGAATCAAGGTTCCATCCATTTGTGCTCGCTTGATTTCTCTAACTCCATTATCGCCCTGACATAGAGTCATATCTTCATTGCCTTTTACGATGGCTATAGCAATATCTAAAGAGTTACTACCAGCATTATTCTTTATGATTTTTCTTGAAACTCGTTTAAAAAGACCAAGGGCCTTCTTCCCATCAACATGGGCCTGGGCCTGTCTAATTAACCTAATCGCTCTATTTTCTTTTTTATTTTTGATGCTTTGGATGGCCTCACCAACCATAATTGGACCTGATGCAATTGCGAGCATCGCCATTCCACCGACAAAAGTAAAGCCTAAGACAGAAGTTCCAACAATTAGTCCAGTCGCCGAAGAACCTATGTTTATAAGTGATTGGGTTTCTTGGGCCATAGGGTCCATATAGTGCCCAACTTTTGTGCTTTGATATTTCTCAATACAGGTAGCAAAAGACTGAAAGCTAAAGAGGCAAACAAATATGGTTAAAATGACTTTTTTCATGATTTCTCCAAAAATTGATTTTTAAGATAATCTCATCTTTTTGGAATTACAGCTTGTTGGAATGTAGGAAAGATAGGGAGGTGTTAGAATTCTAACACCTCCAATGTAACTGCTCAATATTGTGTTTAAATTTATAGGATTTAAATAGCTTGAACTAGCTTGCCCAGGTATGGAATTTCTTCTCGTTGGGAGATTCGATCTTCTAAATATCGCCAAAAACTCAAATTTATTTTTCTACAAGTTGAGGCCAGTGAAAGCATCAAGTCCCAAGACTTCATTCCTTTCAATGAGCGGTTTTGAAGTGAGATTTTTCTTTTTATCACTCGTTCTCGAAGGTCTCTTTCGCAAAGGTTATTATCCAGAGGAAGTTGTGGGTATTTCAAAAATAGTAAAAGTTTATCTCTATTCTTTCTTGTTCTTCCAAGCTGTGCATCCAGTGGTTTAACTAATGTTTTTAAAGACGTGATCCTCTCAAATTCTGATCGAATCTGTATTCTCTTAACGGTGTCAGGATTATTCCTGTACCTCTTCATGAGCTTATAAAAAGCTCTCCACTGACGAACCAATTTCTCAAGGGTTTCACTCTCTATTCTTTTGAAAACCTCACATAGCTTATATTTACGAATCTCATGCACCCAACAAAGCTGATGGTTCCTATGAAGCCCATTAAAATTTGTCCCTTCATCTGAGATTAAAAATCTTATTGGTGGTCCATTCGCTCTAGAGTTCGCATAACTAAGTGCACCAGCAGTTCTAACGATATCTTTTTGTTTTTTAGTTACATCTGAGAAAGTCGAATCTTCAAAAAAGACCTCTAATTCTTCTCGACTAAAACTTATCTTCTTTTCTAGAAGGTTAAAAAATACTGTAACCTTGGGACGTTTTAGTTTCTTACCAATAAAATCAATTGCAGCTCTATCGAAAATAAACCTTTGCTCACCTCCAAAGAGTGCTCCCACCGATGCCCAACGATTCTTTTCAAAACTCGTAGTGAAGCTAGTAAAGTACTTATGGCTTACTCCAAATGTGTAAGCTTTTACTCCATTAACTTTCGCCCCAGTATCATCGATATGAACTTTCGAATCTCTTTTTAGTCCTGCATGTCTTGCGGATTCCAGATCAACCTGAAAGTCATCAGTCAGGTTATTTAGAATTGAATTTATAGTTCCAGCACTAATATCAATTTTTAGCTCAGAGAGCATTTCTCTAATCTTTTCGTGGGGAACTCTTAATTTGTAATTCAAATAAAGAATGTGGGCCCGAAGTTTAGGACCAAACTGATGGCCCTTGAAACCTGAAGGTATCTCACCTTCGATAACTCTACTAAGACTTTCAGAGTAATATCTCTTAATAGAGAATTTTATATTTCTGCGATTAAATACTATTTCTTGGACCACAACATCTCTAGAACCGATGAATTTAGCGTCTTTAGGGAGTTCATTTTTATCTGGAGAAATTTCAATCTCTTCATCAACTTCGATATCTTTCTTTTTAGACTTTTTCTTATGTTCTTTCTTCGGAGGTGGATTTAGGTCACTAGTATTTGTTGGCTTTATTTTAGGTTTTTCTTTTTCACCTTTGAGACGACGAACTTCATCTATGAGTTCACTATTCTTTTTTTCCAACTCTGAATTTTCTATAGTAAGGTCTACAGCACGCTGAGCAGTCTCTTTTAACTTTCTTTTGAGTTTGCCTTTATTCCAAGTATTTACCCATCCCATTGCCATGTTTTTTAATTCATCAAATGCCATGGAGATATATTTACAAAAAAGAGATGGATGGCCAAACAATTTCTGATGTTTAGTTCAAAATAAATATTTTTAAAGATTTGAAGAACACTTTATTGAGCAGTTACCCTCCAATATTTAATTATTTAAGAGATAAAGCTGCATCAACATAGCCAGAAGCTGTATATTTTGACAGGTCTGATGACTTAATCGACGTCGACATAAGTCTCGTTTTTATATCTGCATAGCTCATGTTTGGCTCTGAAGAAAGGACAAGTCCTACCACTCCTGCAACATGTGGGCATGCCATACTTGTTCCAGACATCTTTTTATATCCACCGTTTTGAACAGTTGAGTAAATATCTACACCTGGAGCAAAAACGTGAACTGAGTTTTTACCATAGTTTGAAAAGTTTGCTTTTTGACCTTTACCATCTAGAGCACCAACAGAGATGATATTTTCGATATCATAACCAGCTGGAACAGTCATCGTAGAGTCATTGTCTTGATTAGAGTTTCCAGCAGCAGCTACAAAAGTAATTCCTGCATCACGTGCTCTTATAATCGCCTCTTTAAGTGCCTGTGAGTTACCAGATCCACCCCAAGAGTTACTCATTACATCCACTCCACGAGAAATGGCATAATCGATTGCACCAATAGCAGCATCAAGTGTCCCTGAACCATTGTCTTTTAAAAACTTGATGGGAAGAATTTGAACGTTTGCCATAACACCAGCAATACCTTCAGCATTATGACTTGCACCAATAACACCAGCACAGTGAGTTCCGTGTCCATGCCCATCCATCGGATCATTGTCATTATTTCCAAAATCGTAACCATAAACGTCGTCAATAAAACCATTATTATCGTCATCAACTCCATCTGTTCCGTTAAGCTCAGCTTGATTAACCATAATATTTTTAACTAAATCAGGGTGGTTATAATCAACACCTGTATCGATGACAGCTATCTTTACCGCTCGATCACCTTTAGTGATCTTCCAAGCTTCAAGAGCTGAAATATCAACGCCTTTCTTCCCCGGAGACCAAATGCTTCCAGAGTTTCTCCCATCATTATGAAGGCCCCACTGCTTAGAGAAATTAGCATCGCTTGGAGAAGTAAATGCTGTGTAAGTATAGTTTGGTTCAATATACTCAATATTTGAAAGTGCTTTTAAGGAATCTAATTTTTGGTCGGATTCAACCACGGCAAAATGTCCAAAACTTAAATTAAGAAGTCTTGAAGCCTTAAAGTTTTTTAAAACTGCAGTATCTGAGTCTTTTAGTTTTACAATATATTCTGCACTAAATGCTGTTGAAGCAGTGACTGCAAGCAGTCCGATCGTCATGATCATTTTCATAAATCCTCCGTGATCTATTAATTAAATTTAAACTATTAAACCACGGATTTTAGGATTGAGAGCTCTTGTAAGAAAAAATTAGAAAATTATATATAATTTGTTTTTTATTTGGTTCTTTGTTCACAATACGATAACATTTAGACACAGTTCAAGGATGAATGATGAAAATGATTGCAGTATTCGGATTAATACTTACCAACCTCGCTTTTGCGAGTTTGCACACCTGCAACGATACCGTCTTATCTCACTCCTTTTACAAGACATGTTTTAGCAAAAATAAAAAACTCGCTCGTTGGGTCTCATATACTTTGAATGAAGAGATGTTCAGAGGTAACGCAAGACGTGAAAATAAATTTTTTATCGATCCTCTCATCCCTAAGTACTCACCAAGGCCAGAACATTACTATGGTTCCGGCTTTGACCGAGGGCACTTGGTTCCCGCTGCTGATATGAAAATAAGTGACCTCGCTATGAGAGAGACGTTTTTCATGACAAATGTTGCGGCACAATCACCAAGTTTTAACCGCGGTGTATGGAAAAGGCTAGAAAATCTTGTTCGAGGACTTACAGCACCTCATAAAAACTATGAAGTGATAACCGGGGTGATCTTCGATTTCAAAAAAACCACCCACCAGTCTCGCAATCTAAATATTCCAAAAGTTTTTTATAAAATTATCTTCTACCACGACAAAAACGAAATTAAAGTCCTCTCTTTTCTTGTCCCTCATAAGAAATCCAAAGAAGACCTTAGAGCCTTTCTCGTGCCTCTTGATACAATTGAAGCACTAACTTCTATTGACTTCTTTCAAGACCTTCCTGACTCTATTGAAGATCAAATTGAATCCAAAAGCAGACCACACCTTTGGGGACTATGAGTGAAAACGATTATATTACTATTACTCTTTATATCGACAAGCGCATTTTCTGAAAGCTTACTAGAAAAAATCAAATGGGAACTTTACTCAAACGAAGATGGTATTGAGATTTATACCCCAGTAAATTACGAACATCCCTCTGGGCTTGTCCCCATTAAGTTTAAAACAATTATCGATCACGATATCTCTAGAGTTGTAACAGTCCTAGCTGACAATGATAGAAAAACTCAGTGGCTCCCGTATCTTCAGGACTCTAGAACTATTGAAGACCTCTCTTTTTCTGAGGCCATTGTCTACTACCGTTATGGCTCTCCTTGGCCTTTTAGTCCCAGAGACTTTCTTATAAGAAGTAGTGGTGTCTTTGACGAGAAAGCCAAAGTTCTCAAAGTTGAAATGAAGTCGATAAAGAAGCACAAAGATCTAAAAGTAAACCCCGAATATGTTAGAGGTTTCTCTCACGATGGTTACGCGATTGTCAGCGTGAAGACTCCCGGAAAAACTCAGCTTGAAATGGCTTTCTTAAATGACTTTGGAGGAATGATTCCAACATTTGTTATAAATATTGTTCAAAAAAAATGGCCGTATGAATTTATAAAAAACTTGAGAATACAGCTAGATAAAAAAGATATTATTATTGATCCAAAGTTTAAGATTTGATAAATTCTCTTTTATAATTTTTCGCCCGTTGAGTTAGCTCTCTATAATTATATTTCTTAGATTCATCAAGATTACCTTCATAAAACCTTTTAATTCTCCAAAGCGCAATGGAGAAAAATCCAACTAAAATAGCTTTATCTAAATATTCTTTTTCGATAATTTTTAAATTTCGCACACTTTGATATCCATTTAAAAAGCTCTCAAGCAAAGCCCTGTCAACATTTGACTTGTCTCTATTTAAGCAAGTTCCAGAAATAGCAATACCAATGTCTAAAATAAATCGTCCGCGACCAGATTGCTCAAAATCTATCAAGGTAACAAGTTTACCGTCTTTAAAAAGTGAATTATCAAAGTACAAATCCCCGTGAATGATCCCAACGGGAAAGACATCATAAGGGATGTTTTCAAGGTTATCAGGAAAGACAGTTTTAAAGTCTTCTATGAAGTCTGAAGCAGCGTTTTCATTTTGCAAGTACTCTTTGATATCTGGGCTACCAAACCCTACCACATCGTGAGGTCGAATATGCTCAAGATCCTCTTTGGTGATATCTAAAGAGTGGAGCTTTGCTAAGGCCTGTCCAACTTGAAAACAAACGTCAGCGTCTATTTCTGGAGGAAGCCCATCGATAAAAGGAAAAACGACCCCGTAGTAATTATTATGTTGGTAGATGGGTTTACCTTGAATTGTTTGAAAAGGAGTTAAAGCAAATTCAAATTTATGGTCTGCAAGTGCTGTTAAAACGTGTTGTTCATTATTGAGTTGTTCAATGGTTTTATCATTTGATATTTTTAACAAAACGTCACTTCCAGTCTCCATAGAAACCTTGAAGTTTGAGTTTGAAATCCCAGTCATTGTCGGTACAAAAGACTTCGCTCTTCCTAAGTCATAGTAGCTTAGTATTTCATTAATTTCTGATAATTTAATATTTGAATAAACGCCCATAAGTGATCCTAAACTAAAGATTTCTCTTATTCAATGACTTCTTCGAGAGATTGGTGATGAAACTTTATCGACATATCTTTAAACTCGACCTCAAGCTCTGGATTGATAGCTTTAGTTAAAGAATGCGTCTTAACATCAAGATGAGAAAATTTCTCTTTTAATTCCTTAAAGCTCTCTTTTACGACTATTTCTACATGCTCAAAACCTGATTGAGAGACCCTCCCCTTTTTGGGGGCAGGGATTTCAATTAAAGGGATGATGAAGTCCTTATACTTAAAAGGTTGTGAAAGTTTAAAGGTTGCAATCATTCTTCCTCCGACCATGGACTCGACCAAAAGCTCATGTCCAATAGAGAAATCACTTTTTACTTTCTCATACTCCTTAAGGGACTCAGTCCTGTAGCAAATATGATCGATAAACCAATCTTTACTCAATTCAATATCAGCTTGAATAAGATTCTTTTCTAGTTTTTTAAAAAACTCGTAGGGATCATACATCAAAACACTCGGCGTAGTCTTTTTCAGAGACATCGATAATTCGAAGAGCTTCATCCATTCCATAGGTGTCAGTTATTTCAACTGTTGCATCAGAGGACTTTGGAATCTCTTTATAAGTTAAAAAATAGTGTTTAAGTGATTCTACAATTTTGGGTGGAACCTGTTCAATAGAAGTATAGTCTCCATAAACAGCATCATCTTTCAAAACGGCGATAATTTTATCATCAACCTCACCGCCATCAATCATTCTAAAGCCACCAATTGGAATCGCCTCTAACAAAATATCACCATGCTTTAAGTTTTTCTCGGTTAAAACACATATATCAACGGGATCGTTGTCTCCAACTAAATGATCACGACCTAATTTTTTCATTGTATAATTCGCTGAGTGTTTATCGGAATAAGTACGCGGTAGAAAGCCGTAGAGAGAAGGGATAATATTTGAAAATTTTTGAGGTCTGTCGACCTTAAGGTATCCTGACTTTTTATCAAGCTCATATTTGATTCTATTCTCAGGGACAATCTCAATATATACGTTTACAATATTTTTGGATTTATCAGCCCACAAATCAATACCATGCCAAGGATGGGCCTTAAAAACATTTGCTTCGACTAACTTTTTGATGAGGTTTTTGGTATCCATCTTATTTCCTTTTTGATTCTTTTATCTTTTTATCATACTCTTTTTTTTCTTCTTTATACTTTTTGTACATTTTTTTTCTGTAGGCTGACTGCGCCTCTTTATTTTCATCTCTGGTCTTTTTATCTGACTGTCTTTTTAACTCTTTAGCTTTTTGATAGTATTCATCTTCTTTTATTTTTACTTTTGTCTTACTGGTCTTTTTCTTTAGAGATTGTCTGAGTTCTTTATCTTTTTCCTTCTTAAACTCTTTTGCTTTTTGATAGAACTCACTCTCCGTTATAGAGACTTTGGGCTTTGCCTTTACTTTCTTTTTTTTCTTTTTGAGAGGTTTACTCCCCGTTGTATTAAAACTTTCAACTTTTTCAATGAGAGTTTCCAAGGCCTCTAATCGTGCAAGCTTCTTAACGTCTACTTTTGAACCAAGCATCTGTTCGATAAAACGCTGTAAATAATAGATAAAAAACTCAACCTTATCAATACTATTTTCTACTAAAAAAGTCTCCTCTCCCACCAGATGAACGGCTCCACTGCCAGTGGTATGAAACTCGTTTGTTAAAGGAATACAAAAATAGTCCGAAGGTTTGATCCCCTGGCCACCATTTGTTTCCAGTCTTATATGATGAGCACACTGGGCTTTTTTTCCAGAAACAATACAGTTTTGCTCCCTTAACCAAGCAAGGTACTTTGAGTTTCGATGATTTGAGTGTTTAAACAATTCCATAATGAAATTCTATGGAATATTTCGACAAGTGACAAATTTCGCCTTATAGTTACCCATGACGAATTTAGACCTTCCATTTTCACCTAGTGCAGATAGAAACAAAGAACCTATAGCTAAAGCTCTAAGTGAGATCATTACTAAACACGATCGCAATATATTCGAAATTGGTAGCGGTACTGGGCAGCATGCTGCTTACCTAGGGAACTATTTTTCACATCTCTACTGGCAAACTTCGGACTTAAAAGAGAACCATAAGACAATATCCGCCTATATTGATCAAGCGAATTTAAAAAACCTCATCCATCCTATAGAGTTTGAAGCCGGTGTAACGAAGCTTCCCAATAAGAAATATGATCTTGTTTACACGGCCAATACATTTCACATTATGTCTTGGAAAAAGGTGAAAACAATTTTAAAAAGTATCGATCAGATTCTTATCGAGGGCGGTCAATTTATTATCTATGGACCTTTTAATTTTGACGGTGAATTTACCTCCGAATCAAACAAAGAATTCGATGAGAACCTAAAAGCAAGAGATCCAAATAGCGGTATCAGAAACTTTGAGGATATAAAGAAAAACCTTGAAAAATCATCTCTCATCTTTTCTCAAAAAATTGATATGCCAGCAAATAATAAAATTTTAGTTTTTACAAAAATAACAAAGGAAAAATAATGAGTGATCTTAAGGAACAAATAAACGAAGGGATCAAGCTGGCAATGAAGGCCAGAGATAAAACTCGTCTCAATGCTCTCAGATACGTAAAGAAGTTATTTATTGAAAATGATGTCTCAGGGAATCCAAAACCGGAAATTGATATCGTTATCTCTTACGCCAAAAAAGTTAAAGACTCTGCTGATCTATACCCCGATGATAGTGAAGCTAAAAAAGAGATATATGCAGAACACAAAGTTCTCTCTGAATTTCTTCCGAAGTCCCTAGATCAACAAGAGGTTAAAGATCTTATTGATCAGATTAAAGGGAATCTTGATTCTCCAAATATGGGAGAAATTATGAAGCACCTCCAACCACAAATCAAAGGTCGCTTTGATGGAAAGCTCGCTTCGCAAATGGTAAAAGACGCACTCAAATGATCCTTGTCATTGGAGCCGGAAGGCTTGGAAAACTTATTATTGACCAATTTCCTGAAGGTGATATTACTGGTTCAAAAACAACACCACACAGTGGCTCTATCAAGCTAGACCTTAATGTGGATTCACTAGTTGGTTTAAAGTTTGATACCTATATTTTTTGTATCCCACCAAGTGCTCTTTCAACTGACGTTTGGATTCAAAGGTTAAATGAAGTAAAGGATAAGAAAGTTATTCTCATAAGCTCAACGGGAATTTATGGAGAGAATGAAGGTGTCGTCACCGAAGATAAGACACCTCAACCAAATACTGAAAATGGTCATAAGCTTTTTAAGATTGAAAAACTATTAGCTGATTTTGACCATTCATTTATTATTAGACCTAGTGGCCTTTACTCAGAGGGTTCACACCCCGGAATGTATCTTGCTGGTAAAAAGGGTCTCAAAAATGGTAATGACCCTTTGAATCTTATTGCTCGAATTGACGTCGCCAAAGCTGTTAAACTGATTTACCAACTTGAAACTCCACGCTTAATAAACTTAAGCAATCCTCGTCACCCCCAAAAAAGTATCTACTACCGTGAGTACTGTGCAAAATACGCTTTAGAATTACCACATTTTGAAAATACTGAAGGTGCTTTAAGAGTCGTTAGTTCGAAGTTTTCGGTCTTGGAAGACTACACAGATTTACCTTAGAAAAGTCGAAGTCAGGCAAATTGAGACTTAAATTGGAGTCAAAAAGTCGGAGTTTAGGGGCACGATGCTTTAGTGACACCAAATTCACATAATAAAATTAATCACTTAGACATCAAACACCTTGGCACGAAGCTTGCTTCATATATAGTAAGCTGGATGGAAGGATTCTTCTGCCCCACCTCAAAAGCTCTTCGATTTGTCACGAATGTTTCAAATCTCACAAAACTAACCTATAAATTCTCATTCTTCTTATCCAGCTTGAACTTTTTTTCTAAGAAAAAAAGATTCTCTGTTCATCTATAGTATTCAAAAAAAATTCTGAGATATAATCAAATTGGACATTTTGCTTATTAATTTTTTTGATCAGGACCTTTGTTCTTTTCAAAAACCTCGTCTCTTTATATCAAGAAAAAGATTCAACAATCAGCTTGATCACATCTTTCTCATATCTAGTCTTTCCGAATTCAGGTCTATAAACGAGGTAAAACTCATCTTTAAAACAAGGACTCCCTTTAACTATTTCTAAATCAAAGTTTAAAAGTTTGACCGTTCTCTCTGGTATAATCCCATACCCACAACCTTGATTGGTCATTCTCGCGATAATCTCAAGGCTTGACATAGACATTAACTCTTTAGGAGCACGCTTCCATTTGTTCAAAATATTTTGAGTTTGTAGAAGGTCTAAGTCAGCAATGATTTTGTTGTCATCCCCTTTCTTTTTTGATTTCCAAACTCGCACCATATCTACCCCTATATGCTTGAGAATGAGATCCGGATTTGGAGAAGGATTGACTATAATACCAAAGTCAATTTCCCCCGACTGAACTTGTAGTTGAATATTTCTAGAAAGATCGTGAGTAATTTTGAATCTCCCTTCAGGGATGGTGTGATTAACTCGCTTTATAAAATATGGAAGGAAGTAAGAACCAATAGCAGGATGACACCCCAAAGTGAGTAGTGGTTGTTTTTGATCACTCCTCATCTCTCCAAGATCGTTTAGCATTATTCTGATGCTTTTACTTTTCTCAAGAGCTTTCTTCCCTTCAGGTGTCAGAGAGATTCCATTTTTTGTTCGATAAAAGAGTACTGTTTCTAAATCTTTCTCGAGCCTTTTAATCGACTCAGAAAGAGCAGGTTGAGTTACACCTAACTTTTTAGAGGCCATACTTAAACTAGGAAAACCACTTGCTTCAATAAAATTATTCAAATCATTTAGTCTTATCATATAAACAAATACCTATATCAAGTAGAAGTATTTGTAAACTATGCATATAACATCGATATAGGTACATATTGTTCAGAAGATTGGTCATCAACGATTTAGACCAATAATTATAGATAAAAACGAATCGTTGAGGTAACAATTCGTTTTCACAAAAGCCTAAAGGGCAAGGAGATAGCATGAAGAAATTGAGGATACTTTTAATTTTAGTAAGTCTTGCCGGCCAAAGTGCATTCGCTGGCTGCTTTGAAGAGAGCTTTGTTGGAAAAGTTGAATTTTCGAATATTTCAGGTAGCTGTAGTAACCCCGAAAATGAAGTTCTTAAAGCTATGAAAGCTTTAGCTAAAGCAGATGCTAGGCAAAAAGCAAATTGGCGATTTCTCTACTACGAAGGAGCAAAGCAAGAATCATCATTTGAAGTGACTTGTGTTCAGGTAGGACAAACCGCCGAGGTCGTTGCTGAAGCTAAGTTTGTAGGTAATCGTTGTCATTAATAAGATACTCAAAAATAAGATACTCAAACTAAAAGATCAAAAGAAATCACAAAGGCCAGGAGTAAAAATCCTAGCCTTTTTTATTTTCAGCAATTTAACTCAAGCCTTAAGACTGTTCACCTAAAGATAGAATTTATCCTTTCCACCTTTAAATTACCGCTGGGTCTTAAGACGTTATTTATCCTTAGCTAATGTTAAATTTACACCTAATTGTGATTTTGACAAACATTTTAATCAAACCATGATATTGTCAAAATTATGAAGTTTATTCTTATTTGCTTTGTATTCCTAAAGATTAGTTGCTCAAATATAAGCTTGAATGAATCCCTAATTCGCCACTGGAGTTTAGATTATCAGAAACAGGAATCATATGAAGCTCCTTATATTTCTGTCTTCTCAAAGAATGATAAACAACTAATCTTCGTTGCTGCCGATCATGAAAATTCAATGGATAGTAAGACTTTCAAAACAATTGAACAGGTAATACTAAAGGAAAAACCTGATTTTCTTATATTAGAAGGTTTTCAAAACAATGAAGAAGTTAGTCCTCAGTGGTATATTGATTATGCCAACAAGTGTAGCACATCAAGGTTTAGAAAGTGTGGAGAGCCTTCTTACGCAGCATTTATTGCAAATCAAAAGAATATTCCTTTTGCTGGTGGTGAAATTAAGGACACGATGATTTTAAAAGGTCTCAACGAGATAGGCTTTCAAGAAATTGATGTTGTTGGCTTTTATCTTTTAAGGATGATCCCGCAGCTCAAGAAACAAAAAAAAATAGATATAACTAATCAGATTTCACAGATCTCAAAATATCTAACTAGATTCTCAAATAACTTGAATACTCCTAATATTGTTACTTTTAACCAGTTCAAGGAATGGTATGAGTTACATTCCAGTTTGAAGCGAAGTTACTTAGACTTGGGATCAATGGATGTAGCTCCGATCAACGGTAGTGCGGGTACCTATTTTCAAAAAATTTCTGCACATATAGGAATGATTAGAGAAAGATATTTGGTTCAATTAATTGATAAAAGTCTCAAAAAGTACAATAAAGTTCTTGTGATTTACGGAGCTGGACACTTAGTTAAATCCAGAAGAGTTTATGAAAATACTTTTGGTTCGTCAGTAGATACAAAGCTATATTAGACACCCTAGCCTGTAATGTGGAAGTAACACGAATTGCGTTTACAACACCTGACTAAATATTGCCGGTAATATTTGAGTCATGCGTTCTCAGTTAAAATTGTAGTAACCACAAAACAATTTTTAACAAAAGGAAAACACATGACTCAACAACAGTATCTCATTAATCGTAAGCTCAACATAGTTGAATTTGCAGACACTTTAAAAAATATTACAAAAGCATGCAAAAGACTTGGTGTAAGCCGACAGCATTACTACGATATTAAAACTGCCATACAAGAAGACGGACTTGAAGGCCTTATAGAAAAGTCTAGAAGAGGTCCAAGAGTTGGAAACAGGTGCGCTCCAGAAGTCGAGAAAGCTGTTCTAGACTATTCTTTACAGTATCCTACCCATGGACAAGTTCGAGTTTCGAATGAGCTTAAAAGAAAAAGCAATATTGCTATTAGCGCTGGCGGAATTCGCTCAATCTGGCTCAGGCATGACTTACAAGTAAAACATCTAAGGTTAAAACGTCTAGAGAAATGGTCGGCTCAGGAGAATAATATTTTAACTGAGTCTCAAGTCCAAGCACTCGAAGAGAGAAAGCAAGAGAAAGAAGCTCATGGCGAAGTAGAGACTCATCACTCTGGATTTCTATTCGCCCAAGATACTTACTACGTTGGCTACATTAAAGGTGTTGGAAAAATTTATCAGCAAACAGGAATTGATACCTATTCTAATGTGGGGTTTGCAAAACTCTATCTGGATAAAACTCAAACTGTTGCGGCAGATTTTTTAAACAGCAAAGTACTTCCATTCTTCGACGAACACAGGATCTCAGTTCTTAGGATTTTGACAGACAATGGACGAGAATATTGTGGTCACAAAGATGCGCATCACTATCAATTATTCATGCACTTGAATGATATAGAACATAGTCGAACAAAAGTAAGACATCCTCAAACGAATGGATCAGTAGAGAAATTAAATCAAATCATCCAAAATGAATTTTATAGTGTTGCATTTAGAAAGAAGCTTTATACGAGCCTAGAAGGACTGCAGTATGATCTTGATTTTTACATGAAGGATTACAACTTCGACAGAACAAATCAAGGAAAGAGGTGCAAAGGAAGAACTCCTTATGAAACATTTTCAGAAGGAGTAAAATTGTATAAAGAAATGGTTTTTGACACCGAGGTAGAAAGTAGCGAAATAGATTTACAATAGTTTTATATTTTGACTGAGAGCGTTTTGTAAACGCAAGTCGTGACTACTGCATGTAATGTGACCTTCAGTGCTTTATATTTATTTTATTAAACTCATTTCTTTGGCTCTAACAAATACTTCCATTAATAGATACAACAGTTGTTAAATGTCGAAAGGACGAGCTTATAAGTGTAATTGTTGTCAGCAAAGTATTTTAGATCACTTGTCGTTAATTATTACACAGTGACTTTTTACCCCAAAAAAATGGCCAAATTGATCCTGGATCAACTTGGCCACTCAATAAACATTTAAATTCAATACTTTAGAACTGTTAGTTCTTGGCACAAGCCTTGCTTTATAAAGAGTAAGCTGGATAGAAGAATTCTTCTACCCCACCTCAAAAGCTCTTCGATTAATAATGAATATTATTAATCTCACAAAACTTATCTAAAACTTCTTATTCTCTTATCCAGCTTAAATTACTTCAATAGAGATTTAACTGCACCGTAATAGGTATCTAGGAACGTTTCTTTACCCTTAACCCATATAAAGTCAGGTCTCTCGCTTGATATCCAACCACCACCGATGATTTTATCATTAACATCAAGATCAAGAACGTATTCATAGGTTCTCACATCCCACTTCTCATTCTCAGTTCCTAGAACTGCAAATTGAGAAGGATCAACTCCACCTGTATAAGAAACATTTGTCACAACTTGAATTCTTCTATGAGTTCCATCCACAGATCTATCAAGATCTTTAAATGTCGCTACAATTTTTGATTCGTATTTTACCGCAACATGATTCCAAACTTGTTTCAATTTATCAATATCTGCGATAAAGCCTTTACTAGTAAGTCCTAGTCTATTTGTGAGTATGATATGGAGGGAAGCCGGATTGACGTCCTTGCAGCCCTTTCCTCTAAAAGGAGAAAACCTTCCCATAAAACATCTTCGCCCAATCTGAGTTGAAGGAAGATCTGAAATCTTAGCGTAGTAATATGCAGTAAGAGCTTTTACATCACTTGAGTGAAAAGTGATTTTAATTCCATCAGCATTAGTAATCGTTTTAGCTGACGGCTCTTTGTGGTGAAGACCCGCGGGTGCTGCCCCATGACAGATACCATGCCAATCTTTCGCTCCTCTACTTGTCTGTCCCCAAACTTTTTCAACTGTTGGATAATCGTATCTTCCATTCATGATATCGAATTTTTCAGCCGGTGAGAGTTCATTGATTTTCTCTGGGCTCATGGACTGGAGTGCGTATAAAGTTGGTGATTCATATTTAAAATGTTGGGGATCATTTGATGACCATCTTTGAGCAATTCCACCTTTTTCATTCGCCCAAAAATAAGCTGGCCAACCAAAACCAGACTTGGATGTGTCTCCAGAAAGTGGCATTGAACTAAATCGATCTTCAAAATTTGCGTCTAATCTAAACGGATTATTATATCCATCCCATTTACTGGTTCTAACACCAGCTGCTTCTTCGTCAGCAAAAGCAGTAAAACTTGCGCACATAAGTGCAACTAAAAGAAAAACTCTCATCTCTATCTCCCATCGATAATCTAATTGAAGTGAAACTATGAAAATTTTTTACGATCGTATATGTCTAACTTGCAAGTGTATAAAAAGTCGCAATGCAAAGCGCCGAACGCACCACACAAGTTTTTCCTTATGAAACTAAAGAAATCACCTGCAATAGCAACCCAGTTAAGCACAGAAGCAAAATCAGTTAATCTTGTGTAAAAAAGTTCATAAAATTGTCCTTTAAGAACTCAAGAAATTTTTGTAGTCTGCGCTGTTTTGTTCTCAGTTTGGCCCAATCGTTTAAAGTGAATGGATGAGCTATCTCAGGTCTTTTAAGAAAGTGAAGTCCTCTAAACATCTTTACATAATCGCTTATATTCAAGATAATTAACTTCAATAAAATCAAAGAAAATAAGGAATATAAAATGGGTCGAAAGTCCGCGAAGATTGCTGGTAAAAAGGGTGCCGCCGATAGAGCGAGAAGTTTAATTTATACTAAAGCTCTTAAAGAGGTTACGATCGCGGCCAAAAATGGTGGTCCCGAAGTAGAATCTAACTTTTCTTTAAAAGTTGCCATTGATAGATGTAAAAAAGCTAACGTTCCAAAAGACAATATCGATCGTGCCATTAAAAAAGGTCTCGGAAATGATCAAGCGGACTGGAAAGATGTAAATTATGAGGGCTATGGGCCTGATGGAATTGCGATTTTTGTAGAAGCTGCAACAGATAATGTTACCCGAACGATCGCCAATGTTCGCTCATACTTTAATAAAAAAGGTGGATCCCTTGGCAAGGAAGGCTGTCTTCAATTTGTCTTTGAAAGAAAAGCGATGTTCACTATTAAAGATGAAGGACAAGATCCAGATGAGTTAATGATGGAACTCATTGACTCTGGAGCAGAAGAAGTTGAAAAAGAAGATGGAGAAATTATTATCCAAAGTGAAGTCGAAGCCTTTGGAGACATTTATAAAAAACTCGAAGAGCTGGGAATAGAGATCGAAGATTCATCCCTAGAAAGGCTTCCTCTCACGACAAAAGCTGCAGGCTCTAAAGAGATCTATGATACAGTTGCAACGATTGTAGAGCTTTGTGAGGATGATGATGATGTTTCAAAAGTCTATCATAATATGGAATACTCTGAAGAATTCAGCGAGTAATGGAAAAAGCCTTAGCTCTATTAAAAGATAGTCTAGACTCCCTCGTACAAGTGAGTTTTAGTTCGCCAAAAACAAAGGGTGGATTAAAAAACATTATTATTTCTCCTTTAAAAACTAAAGACGAATTCAAAGTTGAGTTTAGACATCAAAAACATAATGATATAAAGACACTTTCTCGTAAAGATCTAAACCTTTCTCAATACCTTGATGACTTTAAACAAGTTCTCATTAAGACCTCTGGTTTAGAACATCAGGTTCTTATCAACAAAAAAAATAAGTCAAAGATTATCTCCAAAGAGACCGTTCTAAAAACGTCTTCTCATAATAGAGAGAAAAATTACTTTATTCCTGATAAAGAGATATGCCCGTTTCTTATTGAGATAGGAGTCATGGACACCAAAGGGCAGGTCAAATCGAATCAGTACAAGAAGTTCAGACAGATTAACCGTTTTCTAGAAATGCTGGATGATCTTTATAAAAAAGAAGAACAAGAAAGTTTTCATATTGTGGATTTTGGCTGTGGTAAATCGTATCTGACTTTTGCTGTTTATCATTATTTTAAAAATATAAAAAATAAAGATGTTTCAATTGTAGGAGTTGATCTTAAGCAAGAAGTTATCGATCATTGCAATGCTATTGCGAAAAAACTAGATTTTGAACACTTAAAATTTGTCCATGGCTTTATCCATGATTTTAAAGTGAAGTCATCAATTGATTTGGTTATAACACTTCATGCCTGTGATACAGCAACAGATGATGCCATTTTGTTCTCGTTGGATAACGAAGCAACTAAAATGATGTTTGTGCCCTGTTGCCAGCACGAATTGAATAAGCAATTAGAAAATGAAAAGTCTTCTGTTTTACTCAAACATGGAATTTTTAGAGACAGAATGTGTGCTCTAGTTACAGATACAATGAGAACACAACTTCTTGAAAGTCTTGGTTATAAAGTTCAATCCATGGAGTTTATTGACCTTGCACACACAGCGAAGAATATTCTGTTAAGATGTATCAAGACAAATAAGTCAGTTGAAGATAAAGAGAAAGCGCTGAAGGCTTACCAGCACTTTAAAGCACAGTGGAGCATTGAACCCTATCTTGAAAAAGAATTAGTAAAAAGGAAATATCTATGAGTAAATCATTTTGGCTTCGAGCAGAAACTAAGAAGAACGAATTCAGAAGGGCCCTTACTCCCGATAGCTGTAAAAAAATCATTAAAGCTGGTCACAAAGTTACAGTGGAAGACTGGAAAGATTCAATCATCCCGACTTCTCTTTATAAAGAAGTTGGATGCGAGATCGCACCTGAAAACTCTTGGCAAAACTCTCCCAAAGAAACTATCGTCATTGGCCTAAAAGCTCTTGATGAAGCCCCCTTAAACTATATACACACCCATATCTACTTCGCTCATTGCTATAAAGAACAAGAGGGCTGGAGTGAGCTTTTGTCAAAGTTCAAAAGTGGAGGCGGAAAGATTATAGATCTTGAATTCATGGTCGATGAAAATGGAAGAAGAACTAACGCTTTTGGATACTGGGCCGGTTTTGTCGGTGCCGCTCTTGGTGCTCTTTACGCTAAATGTAGTGACTCAACTGAAGTCACAAAAAAATTAAATATCCAAAAACAATTTCCAGATAAAAAAGATCTTTTAAGTTTTGTTAAAGCTAATACTACTGGTCCAGGGTCTGGAATCATAATAGGTCGAAAAGGTAGAAGTGGTACTGGCGCCTTTGACTTCTTAACTTCTCTTGATTGGGAAATTACAGGATGGGACATGGAAGAAACTAAAGCAGGAGGTCCCTTTGAAGAAATTCTCAAGCATGATCTTTTTGTTAATTGTGTTTTAGCTATGAAGCCGATGCCACCTTTCATAACAAAGCAGATGATTCAAAGCTCTGGTCATCAATTAAAAATGGTCAGTGATGTTAGCTGTGACCCAGATAGTGATTGTAATATGGTTCCATTATATGAAGAAGCAACTACGTTATCACAGCCAATTATTAAGATAACACAACAGACCTCTTTGACAGCTATTGATAATTTGCCATCGATCCTACCTAAAGAGAGCTCATATGACTTCTCATCACAATTAGAAAGTTACATTATCGATTTCAATGAGAAAGAAGGACCAGTAGCGAGGGCCTTAACGCATTTTAAAAAGCATATCTCTTTGGTTTGATTAACGAGGTATTTGAGAAAGACAGACGGATAGTTCTTGTCTTTGTCCTATAGTAGCACCGCTATTTATCAGTGTTAGTATATGGCCAAAGGTAGTGTGGGACTGATATTGGCAAAAATACCCATTTCTTTGACTTAAAATAGCTCTTTTACAATTATCAAAAGATGAACCAATTCCAAAGCTTCTGTTTAATTTCAGTGAGAAAACTTTGTAGCCAAGAGTTGTATTTGAAACTTTTGAACAAACAAGTGAATTTAGTTGAGTCGATAGTAGTCTGTCACATTCATTTTTATCAACAAGTATGGACAGTTTTTGGTTTAAAGCAAGATCCGTTAGGGCGTAACCTTGATAGTTATGTGAGTACTTAAGACATGATAAACTTTTCTGATTGGGATTATTGAGAATACTTTTAACCTGAACTAACCTCGAGTATATATCTCTTTTTTGTTCGGGGTTTAAAGTCGTTTCCTGTTCAAAAACTTTTTGACTGACATAATCTGCAAGCTCTACAAGTTCAGAGGTGGCGAAGACTGAAAAAGAAAAAACAAATATCAATAAAGCTTTCATAAGACTCCTACTCAACCATCTTGTATCTAAAGACACAGGCTTCACTCAAAGTGATAGCCCCTCGCCTATGACTGATAAAGCCGTGATTCTTTAAATCTCTAACGGCTTCTAGAAAGTCGGGCTCGTCTAAAGAAAAGTCTTTATGGAGCCCCCACTCAGTTTTTAACTCGTTAAAAGCTTTGGCCTCTTTTGTTCTAAACTTACCAAGGTCTCTAAAGTGAAAAAGAACGAAACATTCCTTTTCAGAAACTTCCACATCAAGTTTATTAAAGATCAAAGAGAGAAGCTTTGCCCCTTTCTTATAGAGTTCACTTCTTTTAATACCATTGAGAGTTTTAGGAAGTTCTTTAAAGAATTTCATGACAAAGAATTGTACATCTGCCATATCCGCTCCCTTCTCTTCAGCTGAATCTCTCACGATGAGAAAGCAGTTGTTTAAAAGATGGCGCAGGTGTTTTTCTTGAACGCAATATTGGTTCTCTAAAGCTATTTCAATGGCTTCTTGAAGTTTTTCGTTCACTATAAAAGACCATTTATGATTGTGTTAAAAGTCTCAGACGGTCGCATAGCTTTTGAAACTTTTTGATCGTCAGTGTGATAATAACCACCCATATCTATTGATTTCCCTTGCGCGGCATTTAACTCATTAACAATCTCAGATTCATGAGAACTTAGGTCTTTAAATATTTTAGTAAATTTTTCTTTTAATTGGGCATCTTCATTTTGATTGGCCAACGCCTCCGCCCAGTAAAGAGAAAGATAGAAATGAGAACCTCTATTATCTAGCTCTCCCACTTTTCTAGAAGGTGACTTATTTGTTTTTAAAAACTTTGAATTTGCTTGATCCAAAGAAGTTGCAAGAACTTTTGCTTTGGTATTGTTATTTTTAATCGCTATGTCTTCAAGTGACACACCCAAAGCTAAAAACTCTCCAAGACTATCCCATCGAAGATGATTTTCTTGTTCAAATTGTTGAACATGTTTTGGTGCGGATCCACCAGCGCCGGTCTCAAATAACCCACCACCAGCAAGAAGTGGAACAATTGATAGCATTTTTGCACTTGTTCCGAGTTCAAGGATTGGAAATAGATCTGTAAGATAATCTCTAAGCACATTTCCCGTTACAGAGATCGTATCTTTTCCGTCTTTTATTTTCTCACAAGAGTAGATTGTGGCATCAACTGGATTCATAATTTTTATCTCTAAACCAGCTGTATCGTAATCTTTTAAATATTCGTTCACTTTATTGATAAGATTAGAGTCATGCGCCCTTTTACTATCAAGCCAAAAGATAGTTGGTGCACCAGTTTGCTTCGCTCTATTGACAGCAAGCTTAACCCAGTCCTTAACTGCAACATCTTTAGTTTGACACATTCTCCAAATATCTCCGGCCTCTACCGTATGTTCAAAAATCACAGTTTCATCTTCGCCCGTTACTTTTACTGTTCCCGCTTCAGTGATAATAAATGTCTTATCGTGTGAGCCATACTCTTCAGCTTTTTTGGCCATAAGTCCAACATTGGCAACGCTTCCCATAGTCTTTGGATCAAAAGCTCCATTTTCTCTACAGAAATCAATCGTTGCTTGATAAATACCAGCGTAGCTTCTGTCAGGTATAACCGCTTTTGTATCGTAGGCCTTTCCATCTGGACCCCACATTTTTCCGCTTGTACGAATCATCGCTGGCATTGAAGCGTCGATAATAACATCACTTGGAACATGAAGGTTTGTGATTCCTTTATCTGAATCAACCATGGCAAGAGCGGGACGCTTAGCGTAGAGATCTTTTAGATCTTTTTCAATTTGAGTTTTCTCAGCAGCATCCATTTTTGAAAATTTATTATATAAATCTCCAATTCCATTGTTTACGTTAAGACCAACTTTTTCAAAAGTAGCAGAGTGCTTTTTAAAAAGGTCTGAATAGAATGCTCGAACACCATGACCAAATATTACAGGATCTGAAACTTTCATCATCGTCGCTTTCATATGAAGAGAAAAAAGAACGTCTTTGTTTTTTGCATCTTCAATCTCTTCTTTGAAAAATGAGTCAAGGGCCTTAGCGCTCATAGCACTGGCATCAATGATTTCGTCTTTAAGAATATTTAACCCCTCTTTTAAAACCACAACACCTGAGCCTGTATGAAGGGAGATGTTTACTTTTTGGTCCTTAGAAGAAATATATGATTTTTCAGAGCCATAGAAGTCACCCTCACTCATAGAGCTTACATGTGACTTAGAATCCTTTGACCACTGTCCCATCGAGTGCGGATTATTTTGAGCAAACTCTTTTACGGGAGCTGCAACTCTTCTGTCTGAGTTTCCTTCTCTTAAAACTGGATTTACAGCAGATCCTAAAACCTTGGCGAATTTAGCTCTAAGCTGTTGCTGTTCATCGGTTTTAGCTTCATCTGGGAAGTTTGGAATCTTATATCCATGATCTTGCAGCTCTTTGATGCACTCTTTTAACTGAGGGACTGAAGCTGAGATATTCGGAAGTTTAATAATATTTGCTTGAGCCGTTTTTGCGATTTCTCCAAGCTCAGCTAAAGCATCACTAATTTTTTGGTTATCGTTTAGGTTTTCAGGAAAGTTTGAAATCAAGCGGCCGGCAAGAGATATGTCTTTTAGTTCAATTTCTATACCTGCTTGAGCTGTAAAACTCTTAACAATTGGTAAGAATGACTGAGTTGCGAGAGCTGGTGCCTCATCCGTTTTAGTGTAGATGATTTTTGAAGACATAAATTATCCTTTTTTTATAAATAAATCAGGTGGTTAACAGCTGAAGCATAACCTAAATGGCACCGACTTTAAAGGTTAAAAGCAGGGCATTCTGTTCGCCTTTTGGCACTAAGCATAATCATGTATTATAAAATCAGCACCTTAGATTGGCACGGAAGTTGCTCTATAGAAGCTAGCATATGAACAAGGGAGTTCGTTATGAAAAGCATTGGAATTTTGATTACATTTCTCACTTTTTTTAGTTGTGGCAAAAAAGTAGATGACTCAAAAGATAATAAGATTGTCACTCTTACACCTGGTATAACAGAAGACACTATTGATGAAACTGTGGGTGTTAACGATAAATTTACCGCAAGTGTGTCGAAAACTCATTTTGATAGCAGCGAAATTATCGTCATTAAAATTGAAAACACCGGAACAAAAGCTTTGAATCATTTAGGGTTCGAATTTTTTGGAGCCCCCAGTCTAGTAAACGTGACTAGACTTAACTGCTTTGACACTCTAGAAGTTGGAGCAACATGTAGCTTCGCAGCTGTTTATACAGTAGTTGAAGCCGGTGATCAAAGCATTGATGTCTCTTATGATGTTTACGGAATCAAGTCATCAGTGACTTTACACTATATTATTAATGACACTATCGAGGCGGGAGATGTTGTTCTTCTTCATAATGGAATTCATTCACAAGATGATTGCGAAAAAGAAGTATTCAGACAAAAGTCAGGAGTTGTAAAAGCCATTGGGAATCAAAAGTTTTGCTCTTTTAGAGGGGAAAATTACTATGACAGTGAGACGACTCCTATTTCAATAAATCCTCTAGAGGTTTTTAACTCTGGTACTCAAAATATTGACGACTACTACTGTCCTGAATCTTGGACCCTTGGAAGCTTTGAGTTCTCTAAAAGCGTTGTCACAGAAAAAAAGAACTTCTTTGGTGGAGAGAGACAGGTCACAATTCCCGCTGGGGAATCAAGAGAAATTTGTGTAAAACACGGACTCTTTAGCTGTAGCGAAAAGAAAGTTTTCTACTCAAGGTTATCTAAAGTGATGTGTTATTAGTTGAGATAGTCCTCTTCACTGAGATAGAGGTTTATTTTGGTGAGTAATGCGGGTTGAGTGACAGGTTTAGATACGTAATCATTAAAACCAAGTCTAAGACACTTATCCCGCACCCCTTTGAGAGCATGCGCCGTGAGAGCGATAATATTTCCGGCATAGTTGGCCTCTCTTAAAATTTTCAAGGCCTCATAGCCATCCATCCCTGGCATTTGAATATCTAAAAGAACTAAATCAAATTTTTCTCCACTTAAAATCTTTCGCACAGCTTCGGATCCATTTTCTACGACTTCCAACTGTGCACCTGTCGATTCTATATAGACTTTAAACAGTATCTGATTTTCTTTTGAGTCTTCAGCAAGTAATATCTTTTTTTCGGAAAAGTCATAGCTTACAAGTGAAACGTTTGAGTTATCATAATTGGAAAGACTATGATCATCTTTGTAGACTTCATCGCTGTTTAACCGCTCACTGCTGCGCTCTGATACTTCTAAAACGAAACGAAAGTGAGAGCCAACATTTCTTTTTGAGGACACGAGTATGATATCTCCCCCAATTAAAGATGCAAGTTTTTGAGAGATAGCAAGACCTAAGCCTGCTCCTCCGTATTGTCTAGAATGTGTGTCATCACCTTGATTAAAAGCCTCAAAAATTAAATGCTGATGACTTTTTTCAATTCCAATTCCCGAATCGATTACGTCAACGATCAAACTTTCATCTTCAAAAGTGATAAGAACATCAATCTTCCCTTTTTCCGGAGTAAACTTAACAGCGTTTCCAATAAGGTTTGAAAGAACTTGAGTCAACCTTGTTTTATCAGTTTTAATCATCTGTGGAATATTCTTAGAGGTCTTTAAAGATAGATCGATTTTTTTGTCGTTCACTTGGCTTGCAAACATATTATCCAAGTCCTCAACAAAAGTAGAAATCTCTACTTGTTCACTTTTCACTTCAAGTTTTTTTGCAACTATTTTTGAGATGTCAAAAAGATCATTTATCAAGCTGAGAAGATGTTTACTATTTCGCTTTACGAAACTGATATGGCTTTTGGATTCTTGGGATAAGGCTGGATCTTTTGCCACAATTTCAGAAAAGCCTATAATAGCTCCCAAAGGCGTTCTTATTTCATGACTCATATTTGCAAGAAAGAGATCTTTTGCCTTAGAAGCATCTTCAATTTTCCTGAGGTTTCTCTCGTTTTCTTTCAATAAAGTCGAATAATTTGAAATAAGATTTCTTATTTGTTTTATCAAAAAGTAGATTAGAAAAATAACGATTAAACCTGAATAGACCAGCTCTAATCCTAAAGAGTATTTATCAAATCTGTCGAGCTTCCCTCTTCTCATTAAGATCTCTCTATTGAGTTCACGCTCGAACGCATCTGCCTCCATTCTTAAATCATCAAAAAGTAATTTTCCTTGCTTCGTATACCTGTCTGCTTGATCAGGATTTTCTTTAACAACAGCAATAATATCTTTTGAATATTTTTTCCAAGAGTTAAACTTCTCAATGACATCCCTGTAATACTTTGCGAGGAGGTATTCATCCGTCAAATCTTTAAAAATTTTTTCTTCTAAAACGTCAAGCCTCAACTCAGCTTGTGTGTAAGGAGCAAGATAAGCCTCCTCTTTTTCGATAACAAAGCCTCGAAGTCCAGTCTCCATGTCTGTTTGGAGTTGTCTCATCGTAATAAAGTTAAGGAAGATAATATTTCTCTTCTCTAACGAGTCAACTGTGCCTTTGAGAAAGCTGTTTTGTATGTGAGAGTAAAGAACGAGAAGAAATGTAGACAGCAGCAACATACTCACTATCTTATAGAGATGCTTTTTGAACTCAATATTGGTATTTATGGTGTTTTGAGCTTTAATCATAAAAAATACATCTTATTGCTTTTTGACAAACGCCGCAATAATAACAATGTGACTTCCGTTTACTTTACCTTCAATATATTTGGGGTCCTCAGTCAGACTAATATTTCTCACCATAGTGCCCCGCTTGGCCGTAAAGTTTGCACCTTTAACGACTAAGTCTTTGATTAAAGTCACTGAATCCCCACCACTTAATAGAGCGCCGTTTGAGTCGACAATAACCGCGCCACTTGCCTTGGCCTCTATTCCTTCTTTGGCCCATTCAAGTTCATCCTCATCTAAATAGATTTGCTCCAATAGATCCTGGGCCCAAACCTCTGAGGATAAAGAGTATAAAATTCTATAGCTTAAGACCTTTACTGCTGAATGCTCACTCCACATGGAGTTATTTAGACACCTAAAATGATTATGATCAGAAAAGTCTTTCGCCTCTACAGCCTCTTTGCACTTAAGGCAAAGACAAACACTTGAAGCCAAGGCTTCACCCTCTTTAAGATCAATATTCGTGAGCGAATCACTGCTTTCACAAATTTCACATTTATGACCTGATCTATTTTCTAGTTCTGTTTGAAGACTCATAATGACCTTTTGGAAGAATTAATGTCCTAAAGGTACGAATTTTCAGAGGTTTACACAAGTAAAAATATTACACATTCCCTACTTTCCAGAGCCCTTGCAGGGTAGACTCATTGCACAACAACAAAGGATCGCTCATGAAACTACTCATTATGCTTACACTTTCACTATCGGCGTTTGCATCCTCTTTAAAGGTGAAGATAACAGGATTTAAAAATTACAACGGAGATGTGCAAATAGCACTTTGGAATTCAAGTGTTGGTTTTCCTGACGACTACAACACAACGTACGAGACTTCCACACAGAAGGCGAAACCCAATTTTAGCGCTCTAATATCGAATTTAGAACCTGGAAGCTACGCCATTGCCATGTACCACGACAAAAATAGAAACAGTAAACTCGATACAAACTTTCTAGGTATTCCTAAAGAGGGGTTTGGCTTTTCTAATAATCCAACCATCCTCACAGGCGCACCAAGTTTTAGTAAAGCCGTGTTCACAATCGGTCCAAACCAAAAGAAAGTTATTAACATTAGATTAAAACACTTCTAGAATAATGGGATGAAAAACTTAATCATCCCATTCCTTCTCTTTTCAGTACTCTCTTTTTCCAATGTGACAAAGGTCTACAAACACGATTCTCAAATTTGGGGCCTCACTAAAGTCTCTAATAATGAAATGGTTTTTACCACTATAGAGGGTTCAGTCTTTACTTTGAATTTAAAAACGAACAAAGCCACAAAACTAGATATTAGTTTTCCTAATCTTAAAGTTTCAGGCCAAGGTGGTTTATTAGATGTCTACTATTTTCAAGACACTCTATTTTTTACCTATTCTTTTAAAGCTGACAAAGGCAATACGACAAGACTTGCAAAGGCGACTTTTCAAAATTCTAAAGTCTCTGCGCTAGAGAATATCTTTACAGCCGATGCGTATGAATCAACAACCCATCACTATGGATCTAGGCTTCTTATAAAAGATGACAAGATCTTCATGACTGTTGGGGAGAGAGGACAAAGAGACAAGTCTCAAGACCTTACAGTTCACAATGGAAAAGTCTTAAGGCTCAACCTTGATGGAAGTATACCGCAAGATAACCCTTACGCTAAAAATAAAAACGAATCGACCAGGGCCATCTATTCTTACGGACACCGAAATCCCCAGGGACTCACTTTGCACGACGGAATTATTTATGAAGGAGAATTTGGTCCCCAAGGTGGTGATGAAATAAATATTTTAAAAGCCAAAAATAACTACGGCTGGCCAGTGGTTACATTTGGAGAAGAATACGGTGGTGGAGAAATAGGTGCAACCTCAAAGAAAGGGTATGTCTCTCCAGTAAAACACTGGGTTCCTTCCCTTTCATTTTCTGAAATACTCATCCATCAAGATCACCTTTACCTAGCGTGCCTAGGAACACAACAACTGGTGAGATTAAAAATTAAAGATGGTAAATTTAGCTCCCAAGAAAAGTTATCAGAAAATTTAAATGACAGATTTAGAGCATTAGAGGCGATCGAAGACAAAGTCTATTTTGCAACCGACTCAGGAATTATTGGTTACTATTCAGTCAAATAAGAATCACTGATATTAACTAAGTTAAACTTTAGCTTCGCTTTTAAAACACCCTGTTGAAAAACACGGGCTTTAAACTTAAACAAGTTGTCTACGTTCTCTACAAGCTCGACTTTAGCTTCAAGTGAATGTGAGGGTTTAACTATTTCTAAATACTTTGCAAACTCAATCTTATTTAAAACCCCAAGAGCATATCCTTTGGTTTTTTCTGAATCATAATTTTCGACAGGGCTATAATGCTTCGTGATAAGAATACCAGCGCTTTGGGTACAGAACTCTTGAATCATCGCGCCTGGGACAACCGGAGCCCCCGGAAAATGCCCCCTTAAATGACCTTCATCTCCGCGGTGAACGCACTGAGTTTCGATCTCTGAAGCAGATAGATGCAAGACTTTAGACACCATAAGGTAAGGCTCACGATGATGTAGTAGTTTTTTTATTTCAAGTAGTTCCATAAATGCATTATCATTTTAACAATATTATTTGAACAGTAAACAAATGCTCGACACTTATTTTGAAACTGTCTCTAAAAAGCTAATATCAAGTCTAGGAGTTTTAAGATGAAATATACAAAAGAAGATATAAACCAATTTGAAAAGCGCTTTCGAGGGGCCTTTGTTAACTCTCTAAGTGGTTTTAAATCACTTAATCTCATCGGCAGCATCGACAATAAAGGTGTGCAAAACCTTGCTATATTTAACTCCGTTTTCCATCTAGGAGCAGACCCAGCCCTTTTAGGAATGATCTCTAGACCAGATTCTGTGGCCCGACACACTTTAGAAAATATTCGAACGACAGGTTTTTATACAATCAACGCCGTTGGGGAAGAATTCTTTGAACAAGCCCACCACACAAGCGCCCGCTTTGATGGATCCGAATTCACTGCAACAAAACTTGAAGCCCTATTTAAAGATGACTTCGCTGCGCCATTTGTTAAAGAGTCCCCTTTAAAAATAGGGATGAAGCTTGTTCGAGAAATTGAGATTGATGAGAATGGGACGATCATGATCATTGGTAGCATAGAAAGTGTTGAGTTCGATGAAAAAGCATGTGACGATAGCGGCTATGTAGATCTGGAGAAACTAAAAGTTACCAGTGGAGTCTCACTAGAGGGATATTATAAGCCAAGGCTTCTTGCCCGGCTTGAGTATGCCAAACCAGATAAACCCATAAAAAGGAAAAATTAAAATGACTATTTACGTCTACAAAGAAAAAGATATAAACGATAAAGATGTTGAGCTTAAAAGATATGCAGGCCGAGTCGTCTTGATTGTTAATACTGCTTCAGCTTGTGGTTTTACACCCCAGTATGCTGGTCTTGAAGAGCTCTACCAAAAACATAAGGACAAGCTGTCAATTCTAGCTTTTCCGTGTAATCAATTTGGATCCCAAGAGCCAGGAACCTCTGAAGAGATAAAAGAGTTTTGTGACTTAAAGTTTAATGTCTCTTTTGATATTTTTCAGAAGGTTAACGTTAACGGCAAAGACGCCAGTGATCTTTATAAATATTTAAAGAAAGAAAAACCGGGGCTTTTGGGATCTAAAAAAATCAAATGGAATTTTACTAAGTTTCTAGTAGACACTCACGGCAAGGTTATTAAAAGATACTCTCCACAAACGAAACCCATGAGTATAGAAAAAGATATTTTAGAGCTCTTATGAATAATATTATTCGCCTCATTATTTTTCAATCCCTATGGTTTGCAAATGTGTATTTGGGCAAAACGCCCTACTTATATTTCACTGTGCCTTTGAGTCTAATCTTTCTTTTTATCGACAAGACTATCTATTATAAAGAAGTACCGATCAGAAGATTCATCACTTTTACGGCCTTTATTGTCATATCGGGAATGATCATAGACTCTATTGTCCTCAACCTTGGCTATATCTCGTTTGCAAACTGGAGTGAACCTATTTCTTCGCCTTTCATGTGGGGTATGTGGATAATTTTTATCCCTTATTACCAAATAGGCTTTTACCGATTTAGTGGAAAGACTCTTCTGTCTATAGTCCTCGCTTTGATTTTTGCCCCCGTCTCCTATTACTCAGGTTCAAAAATTGGCTCGATCAAGCTGCAAGCTGTACAAGCTCTCCCCCTTATTGGGATTTTATGGGCCATCTTCTTTCCAATCTCTATAAATATTTATAATAAACTCATAGGAATACAAAAATGATCTTCGAGCTTAAGAAAGTGAAATCGGCATTAGTCGTAGGGGCCAACAAAGGAATAGGTTTTGCTTTAGTAAAAATGCTAAAGGATGACTATAAGATTGATAAAGTTTATGGCACTTATAGAAATGAGAAAACAGCAAAAGATCTCTTAGCTGTCGATTCAATTGAGGCGCTTCACTTTGATCCATCAAAAGAAGCGTCCTATGAGAAGCTCTCTGAACAGATCGAAAGTGTCGATCTTATCATCAACTGCATTGGAACTCTCCATCACAAAAATTTATCACCAGAGAAAAGTTTGAAAGATATCAATTTTTCAACCCTTACAGAATACTTTGCGGTCAACAGCTTTGTTACACCAATGTTGGCCCGCCACTTTAAAGACCACTTTAGAAAGAGTAGAAATTCTCTCTTTTGTGCAATATCTGCTAAAGTTGGAAGTATCGACGATAATGAAATTGGCGGATGGTATGGATATCGATCCTCTAAAGCAGCTCTTAACATGTTTCTTAAAACGATTGATATCGAATTTAAAAGAGACAAAATCGAATGTGTGGTGAGGGCCATCCACCCAGGAACTACTGAGACGCAGTTGTCGGCACCTTTTATAAAAAATACAAAATATAAATTACACAAGCCTTATGAGACCGCAAAAAATATTTTAAAAAGAATCGACATGGCCAACCTAGAAGACCATCTTTTTATCTCATGGGATGGTGTCAATATAAAGTGGTAACTACTCCATCTCTTTTATAAGGCCTGCCAAGTAACTTGTATTATTTGGTTTTATATAAGTGACTTGAACATCAGAGATATTTCTCTCAATAAAAGCGGCTTCACAATAACTAAGGTAGTAATCCCACTTTCTGACAAAAGTATCATCAAAGCCCAACTTTTTAACATCTTCAACTGAGGCAAAGAACTTTTCACGCCAAATTCGCAAAGTCTTGGCATAGTGAGGTCCAATATCTCTAAGATTGACCAATTGTAACTGAGTATTTCGACAAGAATCACTCATTTTTCTTACTGAGGGCAAAAGTGAGCCTGGAAAAATATGCTTTTGGATAAAATCGACGCCATCTCTAAAAGACTCATAACGAGCATCTGGACTTGTGATTGCTTGAATAGTGGTTACTCCATCATCTTTGAGAAGTCGATCGATGCACTCAAAATATTCCGGTAAAAATTCATCTCCAACGGCTTCGATCATTTCAATAGAAACCACCTTATCAAACTTACCTTCAAGTTCTCTATAGTCTTTAAAGATCAAATTGATCTTATCTTCAAGACCTTCTTTTTTTACTAAGGCTTTGGCGTATTGTAGCTGCTCTTTAGAGATCGTAATTCCGGTTATTCGACAGCCATAGTTTTTTGCCGCATAGACAGCAAAACCACCCCAGCCACATCCTATTTCTAAAATATGATCAGAGGCTTGAATATCTAAATCGGTACAAAGTGTTTTTAACTTATTAAGTTGAGCTTGGTGTAAGTCAGTATCAGGTTTGTCAAAAATTCCACAGGAGTAACTCATTGTCGAATCAAGCATAAGCATATAGAGCTCATTACTAAGATCGTAGTGGTAGGAGATGTTTGCTGCCGATCCACCTTTAGAGTTTTTATTAAATAAATGTTTTGCCCTATTAATTTTTTCGAGAAAATTGAGACCTATTGTTTTTGCTTTAGATCCTGACATGACACCAGAGGTTTCAATATTGTCTATAATCCAACGAACAACCATTGTTAAGTCATTCGTTGTCCAATGACCATCCATAAAGCTTTCAGAGAAACCAATGTCACCGTAAAAAACACATCTTTTGTAAAAAGAGATATCATGAATATGAATCTGGGCATGATGGCCATTACCATCTCCAACATTAATAACTTCTCCCGTGTGAAGAGTAAGTTCCAGGCTTCCTTTTTTAAATTTTTTAAGGAGACTTAAGACTATCTTTTGATAAACAGATGCCTTAGATTCTACTTTTTCTTTTTTTTCCACGGTAAGTTTCCTTTTTGAATATCTATATTTTCTGATTTTTTATAGTACTTAATGCCTTTGATCCATAGGACAAAAGCATGAAAATGAATGAGACCTATTATTTTAAGAGTAATAAAAGGAAATTTTAATGTGTTAATTAAAAGATTCTTCGTAGAAGCTTCAATCTCACTTCCTTTAAAGACCACAGTCAGAGTTTTTTCAGTCTTACTATAATCATCTATATGGATACTAAGATGATCATTATTCTTCTTGAATCTAAAGGTCATCCTATTATCGAGGGCAATAAATGGAGAAATATAAAAATGTTTAATAGTGTCAAAGACAAAGCCATCGTCTTTAAAGTGATCGTTGTGAACAAAAAAAGGTTTGAGTTCATTGAAGGTATTTCCTATCTCTATGATAGCATGATCTCTATTTTGTTCATCCGTTATTAAAATAAAGCTAACCGGATTGAATATATAGCCTAAAAAACGTGTTTGAGTATAGAGAATAACTTTTTTTGCATTCCCGGTAAAACCACTTTCCTTTGCGAATTTTAAAAAGTTCTCTTTTGCCGTCTCAGCGCCAAAGTCCATATGATCCTTATCCCAAAAAGAATAGAGACCTGCTTTATTAACACTAAGAAGTTGAGAGGGAAAATCCTCTAGCTTATCGAGGTCAAATTTAAACCAGAAAAAGCTATGAGTAAATTTGTACTTCTTTGGAGTATGCCGAGCATGCAAAACTTCAAAGTTAACAAGGGAATGCATCAGAGAACTCTCTTACCTAAAATCGTCGAACAAAGTTCAACCGAAGATAAAAGCGCATCTTCGTGGAAACCATAACGGTAATAGCTACCGGAAAAATGAATCTCTCCTTGGGCATTTAATTGATCAATTTTAGTCTGAGCAATAGCACTTTCGACGTCAAAGATAGGATGATGATATTCTATAGATTGAATAATCTTACTTTTATCAACAAATTCCTCGCCGTTGATATTGACAAAGAAATCTTTTTTATCACTCACACCTTGAAGTCTGTTCATGTAATAGACAGTATACTGCTTGCTCTTATTCATCAAAAAGTTCCAAGAAGACCAATTTGCTTTTAGGTTTGGCATTACAGTTTTATCCGTATGAACGGTGGCCATATTAAGTTGATACTTAAACTTGCTCAAGACATCTTTTTGGTCTTTGGTTGGGTTCTCTAGCATTTTTAAAGCTTCATCTGCATGTGAACAAATAATAACCTTATCAAATTCAATTATTTCTTTATTGGTTTGAACGGTAAAGCCTGTCTCATTTTGAATCACTCCAACAACTTCCGAATTGATCCTTATCTGATCCTTAAAAGAATCAATTAAGATATCCCTATAAACTCGACTTCCTCCATCAACTGTCTTCCATTGAAGCTGAGTATTAACTCCTACAAACCCGTGGTTATAAAAAAACTGTACCAAAGACCGTGCGGGGAAATCCTTCATTTTACTTGTCGGTGTAGACCAAACAGCAGAACTCATGGGTGCGAGAAAATTTTCAAAAAAATAGTCAGAATGGCCACGTTCAGCAAGGTAGGAGCCTATAGACATTTCTTTATACCTTGGATCCTCGATGACTATTGGAGCATGTGAATTAAACTTTAAAATTTCTCTAATCATTTTCAAAAATTTAAAATTAAAAATATTTTTTCTTTGTGAAAAGATACCACTCAATGAAGACCCGTTAAATTCTAAGTCTAGCTGCTCATTTCTCACGCTAAAACTCATGTCTGTATTTTTGTAGGGAACACCAAGCTTATTAAAAAGTTTCAACAGATAAGGATAGGTCTTTTCATTAAAAACCATAAAACCTGTATCCATAGGACACTCTTTTTCTCCATCATGAACATCAACTGTATTTGTATGCCCACCAATATAGCTACCTTTTTCGAATAGGGTAATTTCAAAATCGTCTTTTAGAAAATAAGCAGCACTCATACCGGCGATGCCAGAGCCAATTATTGCTAGTTTCTTCATTAGGAATTCTTCTTTAAAAGGTAGTGACCTACGAACCACTCAGTTCCATCTTTGTAATTCCAAAGTTCCTCACACGCCATATAAAAGACTCTCCAGTAGTTAAACCACTTCTTCGCTTCGCCTTTAGGATAATGTTTCTCAAAAAGATTCATGATAAATTCTTTATTGTTGTCTTGATTCTCAAGCCAAGCTCTTGCCGTCTTAGCATAGTGAGTTCCGTTGACTCTCCAATGTTGATCCACAACCATGTCGTCTTTGAAATAATACAATAGATGTTCACTTGGCATAATTCCACCAGAGAAAAAATACTTACTCATCCAGTCCGTTTCATCGACCACGTCAAACTTATAGCTTAATTCTTTGTGAACAAAAATATGAACAAAAAGTGTTCCCTCTGGATTTAACCAGCTAGAAATTCTTTTTAACAATTCTTTGTAATTTCTCATGTGCTCAAACATCTCGATAGAAATGACACGATCAAATTTCTCATCAAGTTCCAAGGTTGTGACATCAGCAGTATTGATGGTGATATTATCAAGGCCTCTCTCTTTAGCTCGGTCCATGATAAAGTCACCTTGAAACTTAGAGTTTGACACGGCTGTAATTTTAGAATTAGGGAATTTTTGGGCCATAAAAAGAGTGATGGATCCCCAGCCATGACCAAGCTCAAGAATCTTATCTCCATCTTTTATGCCAGCTCTCTTTATCGTAAGCTCCAGCATCTCAATTTCTGCCTCATCTAAATTTTTTGCTTTATCCCAGTGGCAGCTGCTGTATTTCAGAGTTTTACCAAGACATTTAACAAAAAATTCTGGGGGAACCATATAGTGTTGATCGTTAGCTTTATCAGTCTCAATGGCCACTGGTGAATTTTTTAATTCCTCAATAAGCTCTAACCTACTTTTATCGGCCTTATCAAAATCATCTCCGTATTCATCTTCAAGTCTTTTCTTAAGAAGGTTGTTAATACCAAGTCTTAAAGCAAAGTCAGGCACAATGCCATTACCTATCATCGAATCAATCACATAAGCTCCTTATGGTCTCTTTGGACAAGAGATTTATTTTGAAATAGTCTTATTAGTAAAAAGGCGCATGTTCCCATACTCCCGAGAGTAATAAAAACGATTAACCAAATAAAGCGCTTAAAGCTTCCACGAACAAAGTAACAACTTGCAAGCCAAATAATGAACTGGTTAATATAGAAATCAATTAACGTGGCCTTAAACCACTCTGGGCTTCCAGAAAAAGAGAACTCGGTGAATAAGTTTTGATGGCCAGACGCATAGATGGTGGAGCCCAACATTAATGCAAATAACGTCAAAAAGAGGATGATCAAAATTTTCTTGTTCATTTTTTCTCCTTAGGAAACCAAGGAATGAACGCACTTGTCCTCTCCTTGTATTCTTCAAAGTCTTCTCTGTCCGAGTAAGTTTTCTCAAGCATTGTTACTCCTGAGACTTTTAAAAGAAAGATAGTCAACAATAATGGCCCAATAAATGCCAAATATAAAGGAAGATAGTTTAGACAAATAATACCTATTCCAAACCACAACAAAGACTCGCCAAAGTAATTGGGATGTCGAGAATATCTCCAAAGACCAACTTTACAGGTTTTGTTTGTATTTCCAGGCTTAGATTTGAACTGGTCTTTTTGATAGTCTGCTAGGGCTTCGCAAATAAAACCAATGATAAAAATAAAAAGGCCAATGAGGTCAGTTTTTGAACCAAAAGTATTATAGTTTTCAAAGTGGTCAAATGAAATTAAGTACAGTTCAATCCCAAGGACTAAAGCCAAGACTGCTTGGAGCATATAAACTCTTATGTACATCTTTATTTCAACTTTATCGCCATAATCTTCTCGCATCTCTTTATAGCGTTTATCTTCGTGATTAGACTTCAAATTTCGATAGAGGATATATCCAGAGAGTCTAACGGCCCATAAAAAAACCGCGAGTCCCAAAACATTGTATCTTATATCACCAGCGAGGACGGCGCTATAATTGGAACTTAAAAAGATAATGAAAAATGCCAAGCCCCAAGCGACATCGATGATACCGTAGTCATTCTTAAACCGCGCTATAACATAGAAAACATTAAAAAAGACGAAGAGCATTATAAATGTCAATTGAAACCCCTATTTAAATTTATTTTGTCAAATTATAGACATATGTAGAGTGAAATAAAACAAAATTAGTAACCTTGTAATATTCTACACATATACGATTGTGTGTAACCTTTTTCCAAAGTTCCCAGTAATAAGGTTGCAATAAAATGTATACATGAGTTCGACAATGTAGAAATTCCATTTTCTAGGCACTACAATAACCACATAAAGAGGATTTTATGCTGACAGTACTTATTTTAATTACGGCCCACTGGTTTAGTTCGCTGTTTTTTCAAACATTTTTCCTACATCGATACTGCTCTCACGAGATGTATAAACTATCCTCATTTTGGGAAAGGACTTTTTATTTTTTAACTTGGCTCACTCAGGGTCCAAGCTTTCTTCACCCAAGTAGCTACGCTTTAATGCATATGGAACATCATAAACACTCTGATACAGAGCTTGATCCCCATTCACCGATTCAAGAGCCAAATCTCGTTCGTTTGATGTTAAAAACATATGAAAAATATATGGGCTTAATTGATGACTCAAATCAGTTAGACCACCAGACTTCTCTTCATTTTAAGGATTGGAAAGGTTTAGACCGTTTCTCACAAAGCCATTGGAATACGATACTTTGGATTGCCATCTACTTCGTTATGTATTTTTTCTTTGACGTACAGTGGTACTTTTACCCGTTTTTATTGGTTCATTTCTTTATGGGGCCTATACAGGGAGCAATCGTCAATTACGCCGGACATAAATTTGGTTACAGTAACTTTGATTTAGGAGATAATAGTAAAAATACGCTACCAGTAGACTTCTTACTGATGGGCGAGCTTTATCAAAACAATCACCATAAAAACGGTAAAAGAATGAATTTTGCCTATCGCTTTTTTGAAGTGGATGTCACTTATCAAATAGCAAAAGTCCTCCATTTTCTAGGAATTATAAAAATCAAAGGAAAACTTACATGAAAAAAATTATCCTCTTATTTCTCATCGTCTCCTCGGCAATTGCAGGTCAATACAAATTAATTGGAACTCACCTGTTAGAAGTTACGATGTTTGGTATTGACGTCTACAAAGCTTCATACCTAAAAGATGGGGAGAACCAAAAGATTTCGTTAAAGTACCTGCGTGACGTAGAAAAAAAGTATTCAGTTGAAGGTTGGGAGACAGGCCTTGAGAAGTACACAAAACCTGAAGAGATTAAGGCCAAGAAATGGCTCATTGAAACGACCTCTGATTTGAAAGAAGGTGACACACTTGAACTCAAAACAGAAAACCAAAAACTCACGATTTCTAAAAATGGCAAGGTCACTCATGAAAGTAGTGAAGCCACGATAGCAAAACTAGCGCTCGCCCCGTGGATTGGAAAGTATCCGGCCAAAGAAGAAATGAAAAAAGACCTCATAGGAAAATAAATGAAAACAATACTTATCACTGGTGCCACGGGTTTAGTAGGAACACATCTGCTCGATGCTCTCATAGAGTCTAATCGCTATGAGATAAGAATCTTAACGAGAGACGCCACCAAAGCAAAAAAGGAGATCCTTCTTCCCCTTTCATTTTATGAGTGGGATGTTGAAAGAAAATCTCTAGAAGATAAAGCTGTGGAGGGAGTTGACTATATTGTTCACCTGGCAGGAGAAAATGTAGCATCATATTGGACAGAAGAAACCAAGCGCAGAATTCTCAACTCTCGTGTCGATTCAACTAAGTTGTTAATAGATGCTTTAAAAAAATATCCAAATCAGAAGACTAAATTTATTCAAGCTTCAGCGATAGGAATTTATGGCGACTGTTCAGAACAACTTATTAATGAAGAGCAAAAAGCTGCAGATGGTTTTCTTGCCGATGTGTGTAAGCAGTGGGAAGACACTTTATTACAAGATACTCAAGAGGGAATAACAAAAGCAATTATTAGAATTGGTATTGTTCTGTCTACCCAAGGTGGGGCCCTTCAAAAGATGCTTCCCGCCTTTAAATTTAATTTGGGTGGACGTTTAGGCAGTGGTGATCAGTTCATGAGTTGGATTCATATCGATGACCTTGTCTCTATGTTTATTTATCTTATTGAGAATGAAACCACTCAAACAATCTTCAATGGTGTTTCATTAAAACCAGTGACTAACGCTCAATTTACAAAAACATTAAATAAAGTCTTAGGAAAAATAACCTTTCTTCCTGTACCAGCAATGATTCTAAAGTTAATTTTAGGACAAATGTCAAAAATTGTTCTCTCTTCTCAAAGAATAGAGCCGACCTCTTTTATAAAAAGTGGCTTTAAGTTTAAATTCTCAGAGTTAGAAGATGCCCTGAGAAATCTTCTTCGATTCGAAGTGCAAGGAGAAGGACTCTTACTTGAACAGCAATGGATAGAAGAGCCTAAGGATGTTGTTTTTGATTTTTTTAAAGAAGCAAAGAATCTTGAAAAAATAACTCCGGAATATCTTCAATTTAAAGTTCTAGGAATGAGCACAGATAATATACAAAAAGGCTCCTTAATTGACTACAAACTAAAGCTTCGAGGAATTCCTTTTAAATGGAAAACACTTATTAGTAAGTTTGAAGAGAATGAAATGTTTATAGATCAGCAACAGAAGGGACCTTACAACAAGTGGGTTCACACTCATACCTTTACCGAGGTTAATGGCGGAACCTTAATAAAGGATCATGTCGTCTACAAACTACCTCTGGGGAGTTTTGGTAGAACCGTAGCCGGTTGGTATGTTAAACGAGATGTAGAAAGTATTTTCAATTATCGCAAGAAGGTAATTGGGAATCATTTTTCCAAGTAGAGGCAAATATGGGCAAAATTAATATCTTTTGGTTTCGAAGAGATTTGAGACTCGATGACAACGCAGGCTTTTACCACGCTCTAAAGGGCAAAAATAAAGTTCTACCGGTTTTTATTTTTGATAAAGAAATTCTCGAGAAACTTGAAGATAAAGAGGATGCAAGGCTTCAATTTATTCACGACAATCTCAGTGATATGAATGAAGAACTTGCTAAAAATGGCGGCGGCATAAGCTTTTATTATTCCTCTCCTTTGGAGGCTTGGAAAAAGATCATAGAGGATTATGATATCGATGAAGTATTCACCAATGAAGACTACGAGCCCTACGCGATCAAAAGAGATGAGAAGATCTCAAAGTTATTAGAGAAAAACCAAATAAAGTTTCATTCATTTAAAGATCAAGTCATTTTTCATAAAGATGATGTCTTAAAAAATGATGGAAAACCTTATACCGTTTTCACCCCTTTTAAAAACAAATGGCTCTCCCAATTTGATATCAGTCTATGCGAGGCCTTTGGCTCTAAAAAATTACTAAAGAATATTTTTCAACAAAAGAAGACAAATATTCCAACTTTAAAGTCCATGGGTTTTGAAAAAGCACAAGTTCACAACAAAGTGAGTAGTATAAAGAAACCGATCGTAGAGAACTATGACAAAAACAGAGATTTTCCGGCGATAGTGGGCACAACACATTTGGGTCTTCACCTAAGATTTGGGGTTGTCTCAGTAAGAAAGTGTGTAAAAGTGGGTCATGCTCTCAATCAAGTTTGGCTCTCAGAGTTGGTTTGGCGAGAGTTTTTCATGCAGATACTTTATCACTTTCCCCATGTCGTGGATGCTCCTTTTAAGGAAAAATACTCCTCACTCAAGTGGAAAAATGACAAAAAAGAGTTTCAAAAATGGTGTGATGGACGCACAGGTTACCCTATTGTCGACGCTGGCATGAGGGAGCTAAATGAGACGGGTTTTATGCACAACCGAGTCAGAATGATGGCCGGAAGCTTCCTCGTTAAACATCTGCTCATTGATTGGCGCTGGGGTGAACGCTACTTTGCAAAGAAGCTTCTCGACTTTGAACTGTCTGCTAATAATGGTAATTGGCAATGGGTTGCCGGAACTGGATGCGATGCCGCCCCTTATTTCCGAATTTTCAACCCCTATACGCAACAAAAGAAGTTCGATCCACAATTTGAGTACATCAAGAAATGGGTCCCCGAATATGGATCAGATGATTACCCAAAGGAGATGGTGGACCATAGAGAATCCTATCATCGAGCATTGGCGTTCTATAAAGAAGGCTTAAACTAGCCTTCCTCCACTTTGGCTCCCCCAGATCTGGGGGACAGCTTGATCACTATTTTTCTTCCTACCAAAAGCTACCCTTCACAATTTTCTTGGCGCTCAGACAGGTTTGGATTACAATAGCCAAAGATACTCAATATCTGTTCTCCTAGCATAGCTGCTATAGGGAGAAGAGAAAGAGAAGAAAAGATAAAACTTATGCAAATATATTTAAAGCGAAGTTTGTTCTGTTCCGAATGAGTATGAAAAAGTAACAACGTGTTTGGCCTTAAAAACCAAACCACCGGTCTAAAATTAGACCAAACCTTTAAATAGGATTTAGGAGAAAAGAAATGACAAAATTACTAAGCATGCTAGCTCTTTTTGTGTTTATCATGTCAGTTGGTGCTCAAGTAGCTCATGCATCCGGTGAAGATGACGATTCGTCTATGACTACAACTACATCTGAAGATGTTTTTGAGGACGATGAGTCTGAAGATACTTCTGCTGGAATGGAAGACGAAGAGTAAAAAATAAGTAATGCCAATGTAGAGGAAAGTATCAAGCTTTCCTCTACTTTATAACCAAAACCGCCCCACTTTAAATTCTTTTCAAAATATCAATGATCAATTAAATAAGACTAGACATGTGAGTAAGTCTTCAAAGCATCTAAGGAGATCATGGCCAACGTTTCTTCATGGGTTGCAGCAAGATTAACCTTACACGCAACTCCCTCTTTATAAGCCCTAAGCCAAGCCCAGGCACACAAACACCAAGAGTCTCCAGCTTTCAGACCAGGAAAGTGTGGGTTTGATGACTTTAAGTCATTTCCAACAGAGACCATATAATCCAAGAAATCCTCAGTCATTATTCCACAGACCGTATGAATTCCCTCGTCTCCAAGGTCTGTATTACAACAACCATCTCTAAACCAACCCGTTAATGGGTCATGGCTACAAGACTCTAGCTGCGTGCCTAATACGTTTTTTGCCATAGCATTTTTTCCTTTTCATGAACTTTAAGTTAGGATTTCTCTATGAAGAAACTTTGGAACACATTACTAGATAAATCAATCTTTTTCTCCTTTGACAGAAGCGGCTTCAAAAGACATAAAAAAGAATACTTTGATAAGTTGAAAAAAGATCATCCCGGAACTATATTTATCACAGGTGGAACGAGCGGCATTGGGGAAGCTGTCGCAGACTTTTTTGAAGGCGAAGAAGTTTTTGTCGTTGGAAGGAATAAAGATAAATACGTCCAAAAAAGTAAGAGAACATTTATTGAGTGGGATGTCTCTTGTTGGAGTGATATCGATTCTTTTATTAGTACACTTCCAATTATTGACAATCTCATCTTAAATGCCGGGGCCATGCCCAGTGAATATAAAGAAAACTCACAGGGCGTGGAGCTTCAATGCGCCAGCCAACTCCTAGGTCATATTATTTTATTTCATCGATTAAACAACGCCAAGAAACTTAGTAAGAATGCCAAAATCATCATCACAAGTTCTGGTGGGATGTTGCTAAAGAAATTAAACCTAAAGAATCTTTTTTCCAACGATAGCTATGACAAGGTTGCAACCTATGCCAATGTTAAAAGAGCTCAGGTTATCATGGGTGAAATTTTGGCCAAGAAGTATCCAGACTTTAATTTTGCGACCATCCATCCGGGATGGGTTGAAACCAAAGCGGTCAAAGATGCTCTTCCAGGATTCTATACGAATATGGGAAATAGACTTAGAACAACTCAAATGGGAGCTGACACAATTTGTTTCTTAATATGTCACTCTTTTGAAAGCGGTCATTTTTGGTTTGACCGCAAGATATCCAAAACCCATCTTTCATTTTTGACAAAAGAGAGCAAAGAAAGTCGCATGAGATTAGAGCAAGAAATTAATAAAAGAATAGAAAACTTTATTTAAAGGAGAATATATGATCACCTCTATTATCGCGGCCATCCTCGGAGTCTTTTACTTCTACCTCTCTGTATTCGTTATCAAAACAAGAAGACGTTTAAAGATTTCTTTGGGTGATGGCAATAATCCCCAGATGCTCAAAGCAATGAGTGCACACTCAAACTTTCAAGCTTATACTCCTTTTCTCCTTATTCTTTTATTCTTACTTGAAAACACAGCAGCGCTACCCAACTCATTTATTACTGTACTGGGGCTGATGATTTTTATAGGTAGACTCCTCCACTTTAAAGGAATTGTCTCTGATATCATAAAGTTTAGAGTTTCAGGAATGCTTTTTACACTGCTTACATTGATGATTCTAAGTCTTGTGCTTATTTATGCTCAGTTCTTTCAATAACGGAAGTTGCGATCTTCTCTTTGACGGAGTCATCAGAGACTTTCCAAAGCTTCTTCTCCTCTTTCATTAGCCCACAGGTTTGACACACACTTGTCGCGCTGTCGTAGTTACAAATAGACATGCATGGTGAGTCAAACGTGCCTTTAATTTTTTGTTTTTCTCTCAAATGATCGCTGAGCTTACTTTTGTCGAAGTGAAATTTCATAATACTTGCCCTGAACTATAATTTTTGGGAACCAAAGTTAATAATATGCCTTACATCGAAGACATTGTCAGCAATCATCAGTGCAACGCACTTTTACTGTGCTGTGCAAAAAAAATAGTCACGAAACCGTGTCTATGCCATTTTTATTGCCTACAGGGGTTTAAAACGGCAAAATTAAAGGTACTTTCACATTCAAGAGGAAAATTTTATGAACAAGAAAATTATAACAAAAGATATATTCTCGTCCCTTGTTGTCTTTTTGGTGGCCCTGCCAATCTCTCTGGGAGTTGCTGTTGCGGCAGGAGTTGAACCCTACCTTGGGCTTACTTGTGCAATAATTGGTGGACTCGTAGCATCGACACTTACTGGCTCCCCTTTACAGATAAGTGGTCCATCCACGGGATTGGCCGTAATGGTTCTTCACGTCGTTCAAAACTTTGGTGCATCGGCGCTCATTTCTCTTGGTGTCATTACAGGAGTCTTTCAAATTTCAATTGCTCTTTTTAAGGTTGGGCATCTCTTTCAGGCGACCCCACCAGCTCTGGTGAAGGCAATGCTCTCTGGAATTGGCTTTCTCATCATTATTTCCCAAGTCTTTATCTTCTTTGGTCAACCCATGAGTAGTGATAGTTATATGAATATTTTTAACCTACCAAATGTTGTAAGTTCCGGCTTTTCAAGTGGTAGTGACTCATTAATTTTTGGTGGAACTATCGTTGTTCTCGTTTTAGGAATTATGATTTTTTGGTCGAGACAAAAATCTATCATCTTTCACCTCATCCCTGGGTCTCTTGTTGCCGTTATTATAACCGCAGCTATTACATCAATATTTGGCTGGGACATTCCAAAAGTTCATCTCTCGAGTAGTTTCAGTGAAATTTTTGCTAATATACATTACTCTAATGCGATAGAGTCGTTGAATATTAACCTTGTATTGTATTCAATAGGTTTCGCCTTTGTTGCAAGTGTTGAAACGATGCTTTGTGTAAGTGCCCTCGATAAAATGACTCACACCCATTCCAAGTACAATAAAACAATTCTTGCCCAAGGGATTGGAAATCTATTTGCTGGGTTTATAGGAACTATACCTGTGGTTGGAGTTATATCTAGAAGTGCCGCAAACGTTGAGGCAGGAGCTAAAACAAAACTTGCAGGTATCCTCCATGCTGTGTGGATCATGCTCATTTTCTTTATCCCTGCTGTTTTAGAACTGATCCCAATCGCCTCCCTAGTTGGTATTCTCTTTTTCATAGGCTTTAAGCTTTTAGATCTGTCTCATATTCTTGACTATATAAAGAAATATAATAAGACCTCATGGATATTTGCTACAACTTTTATCCTTACGATAACTGTCGACTTACTCATCGGTGTTGTAGCAGGATTTCTCGTCGCCATTTTTATCCTCCTGTTCGAAGTCCTAAAGTACGATTTGGTTGTCAAAGAAGAGTATGGAAATAAAGTTTTAACCTTTACAGGTAAGTTATCATTCTTAGATCTTCCAGTCCTCAACCGAGAACTTAAAGATGCGGGTGAAAACTATCCCTCCAACCTAGAGGTTTGTCTTCGAGAAGTTCAATATCTAGATCCGACGATCAAAGATCATCTCGATCAGTGGGCTTTAAAGATGGAAAAACAAGGTGTCACGGTAGAAATTAAAAGTAATCCTGAATCTGAAACCGAAGAAAGCTAAACCTCTTCTTTAATAAAAAGAGCTTAACACAACGATGCAAAAGTTTAGAGAGAGAATAAAAAAAGATGATTACCTTCTTCTTCATGAAGAAGAAATCAATTTTATAACTGTCTTCTGTACTAAAGAGTATGATTATAACGACTATGATATCCTCTCAAAGGTTCAAAGAGACTATTTAAAAAAGTCATTAATCGATTTTAATTATATTTGGTTCTCTGGAAGCATCCTTAAAAGCGAAACTCAGTACCCAAATATAGTCTTTCCAAAATACAAGATCAGATCTTTTTTCCCAAAACAAGAAGTTTTTGCAAAAGATCCCAGTGCTATTTATGCCATCACACCAACGCAATATGCCTATTATCTCATGAGAGAGAACAAAGCACCCAAAGAAAAAATCATAGACTTAATTTATTCTCAACCAATAAATATTGATAAGTTAACTCGCTATTTTCCTTTGGAAAAAGAACTATTAGCGCAGCTTAAACAAGAACAGGATTATGCTCTAAGAACGACAGCTCTCAGATACAAGAACCAAATAGATTCAACCTTCTAGAAGGTTAAACCTTGTCCCTGCAACAAGATCACCATTGACTTGGATATCAATTTTATAAAGGCCTGGGTAATAAGTTCTAGTACTTATAGACTTAAAGCTAATCTTCTTTTCTATAAGAACACTTTTGCCAGCTAAATATTGATTTGATTTTAATTTGAATACCTTTTGAGAATAGGTACCATTTTTCTTTAGAAAATGGAGAATGTAGTCAATCATGAGATTTTGGTCTTTATCAGATTGGAAAGAAAATTTGAGTCTTCCATCTTCAGGGGGTCTAATATTTTTTGGATTAAAAGAGATTTTTATCTGGGTAATGGCAAAGTCTTCTTTAAACCCAAGAATGGACAATGCTTCTTTATTCCCAGCCTTAATTAAATTTCTCAAAGCTTGCTTTACGATCCACCTAACATGAACAGAACCTTTTGCATTCCATCTCTTTAAAGTCTTTAAGGCCAAAGCTGAATTTATCATTGAAATATCACTCATATGGTTTGCGACTGATTTTCGCACATAGAGAGAAGAATCTTCTTTGAGATGTTCTAATAACTCTATATTTTGAGAAAGATTATTATTTAAATGAGAGATATTCATTCCCCACGGCAAATTAGGTCTCGTTCCCTCTGTTATCCACCGTCGCACATGCTCATTTTTGTGATCACACTTACTTTTTAAATAAGCATAAGTTTCTAAAGGATAATTCTCTAAGAAAGGTCTTACACCGAACTCACTGGTAAAAACTTTTGTGAGTTCGGTTAACAGATCCATTCCTAGCTTAAAATCATCTATGAAGTGCCTTTCGATATAAATAGAAATTGGCCAAAGAATAAAGCCTGAAAGCTGGGTTTTCATTAAAAATGCTTTAATCTTCCGCGCTTTCGCTGTTTTTGTACCACTTAATTGATTGGAGAAAGCTTCAGATATCTGGACGGCCCTGTCTTTCATCTCTAGTGAGGCAAGATTCTGACAAGCCTCATTTATAAAGCTATCTCGATTAAAAGATTCATCGAAATATGCGAAAGACTCCGACAGAAGCTTGATTGAATTTGGATTAAATTTATTTTTAAAAGGTTCCATAACTAAAAAAACTGTTGAATATCAAAAGAAAGATTTTGGTCGATAAAACGGGTATGCGTTATTGCATAATCGAGCCTGGCTACAAATCTGAAAATTTTAGGAGAAATTAATCGAATGCCAAAACCCGAAGATACCAAAACTCTTTCCTCAGAATTAAAACTCTCCTTGATGCTTTCACCCTCTTTAGCTTGATCAGAAAAAATGGCCCCTTGAACAACTCCTAAACTATTTTCCCAAGCATCAAATCTGACTTCTACATTGTTATTCCAAAAGGCGTTGTCATAAAACTGACCATCTCTATAACCCCTGACTTCAGAGAAACCTCCAACGAACTTTTGATATTGAATATTTTCTAAATTTGTCGTTTCCATAGAAAACTGCCAGGCCACATTGATGTGATTAGGAAGAAGGGTAAAATGCCTAAATATTAGTTTAGAATCAGACAAAGCGTTATCTTCTACTGAGGAATAGACAACAGCCGATTCGACCTGAACATCAGATCCATCGACTAAATAATTTTGAAAGTTTACTCGCCCTACTCGAAAATAGATTCTAAGAAACTTACTAATCGAGCGCTGATCAAAAACTAAATTATTTTCCCTATTCTCGTCCTCTAATTCGTCACCGATGCCAAACTCCGAAATTTCATCGTTATGGAAATCAAATTGAAGACCTAATAAGAAAAAGTCACTATCCCATTTTTGCTCAACAAAGGTATTCAGCCTCTTGCGAATAAGTGTAAATGCCCCATTCTCTTCGCCATTACTATCGTAAAAAACACGAATCCTATTAATCGTCCAAAAATCCATTCCAATATTTAAATTTCTATTGTCTAAGAATTGAGGTTTTCGAAACCATAAAACTCCAGCTGGTCTGTCATTGAGTTCTTCATACTGGGCACCAATCTCGAGGTTTCTTCCTAGGGTATTGATGTCGTAAGCCCCAAGGGCAATATAAGTTGAGTCTCCCCCAGAGGAAAACTTGGCTATTGGTATTGTCGTCCACCTCTCAGAGACTGTAATTAAAACACTTTCATCTTTTGGTTTAATATCGACCTTAGAAAAAAGTCTCAAATTCCATATTCTTCTTTCGATCTCATCAAGAAGATTTGAATCTATTTTTCTTGATGTCAGATCTGCAAGTTCAATTCTTATTATATTGGATTGAGTTTTTGTATTTCCCTCTATTTCGATTTCAAAAGCGTAAAGACTGATGGAAAGAAACAGCAGGAAGAGAACTTTCATTTAATCTTACTTAAAACGGCATTCACAAGACCGAAGCCAGCTTTTTGAAAGAAATACTTAGCCTCGACAGCAAGGAGAAGTTTTTTATTATCAGGAGAAAGTTTGATTCCAATTTGTCCAACAAAAGGAATCTTTAAAATAAAACCTTTGGTCTGATCTTTAGATATTTTTAAAAGCGGTATCGAATTGAGATTGTCGATCCAACTAGCGATATCAAAAGAATCACTAACCTCTATTGTATACATTAGGACTTGCCCTTTTAAGTAATCTGGCAAGTCTTTGTTGTTTTGCAAAAACCGAAAGAAAGAATCAAAGTTTCTCTCCTCAAGCTTTATCTTTGGCACAAGATTTAAAACCTGATCAAAAGGTAAAGGCTCTATCCCGAAGGTCTTTGCCGCTTTACTATCAGTCAAAATTGTTTCGTGCTCGATACTTTCTATAAGCTTTTCGCCAACGAGACTGTACTCTGGAATAACGACACCTAGAAGTTTAGCGGCAAGTTCCTTTGGGAAGTCATCAACTTTAATCTCTGGTCTTCTTAGGTTTTCAGATTTCGCGTATTCAACTAAGAGGTCTTTGTACTTAAATATATCCTTGTCCCCAATATCAAAATACTCAGGGTTTTCAAATTCTTTGGATTCAGCAAGTGCCAAAAACTGAACAACATTAACAATAGAGATAGGTTGGCAGAAGCTTTGAGACCACTTAGCACTGAGAATAAATGGAACTCTATTAACCAGTGACCTTATCATCTCAAAAGAAGTCGACCCCTCTCCGATGATAATAGAAGCTCTAAACTCAATTACAATATTTCCGGCTGAACGTAAGATATCACCAACTTGTTTTCGTGATCGCAAATGTTTGCTGAGAACACTGGAGGGAATTATTCCCGAAAGATAGATAATCTTCACATTCTGATCAATCACAGAGAGAAGGTTTTCAGCTTGAACTTTCTCTTGCCGTTCAAAATCAGACCCGGCATACCCCATGGCATGAGACAGATAGTATATGGTTTCAATTCCCGCGACAGCTGCTCCTAGAGTTTCAGGATTATCTAAATCGCCCTCGACTATTTCAGTCAAGGAACTGTCAGAATTTATTTTTTTTGGGTTTCTAGACATAACTCTAACTGAAGTAGAGAGACCTTCAAAATGATTAAGTAGATTTGACCCAACAAATCCAGAGGCACCGATTATTAAAATTTTAGTCATGCTTAGCTCCTAATCGAGATAGATAATTTTTAAATGAATTCATCACAAACAAGTGCATCACAGCTTGAGAGTAACGATAAATATACCAAGGAAGCGAAGGATAAAAGTCATGGATAGACATCAAAAGATACTTCCCATCCAAAACCTCTCTGAATTCAAGACGTCCTTTGTCGTGCTTAAGGGCCAACAAACCACCTTTGATTCGAAAAGATTGGAGATCACTGGTAGATTCTTGCCTTCTTTTTAAAATTAAAATCTTTAGTTGAGGGACAATAACTGAAAAAGTAATCCACGGACCATCCACCACAACAATAACAAAAGGAAATAAAAACCGAGGCAACCAAACCATATACTCATGGGCTGCATCTTTTGCAGTTAAAGCACCTGGTAGTCTCGCTCGCTGTACTGATCGCACAAAGCTTTCGTGATTCGTTCCACTTTTAAACTTATAGGGTTTGTCTTCACCCTCCTCAACAGTTTTTTTCAATGCCTCATCTACAGTGTAAATCTTGACACCTAAACCTTTATTTCTTTCGCTCACAAGCATCGGATGCCTAAGAGATTCAAGCAAAGGATATACTAGCCTTCTCGATGCTCCAGAAAAAAGAGAAACCCAAAACCTTGATATGGTCAGTATGGGAATATTAATCTTTATAAATTTTCTTTTCTTATTTAAAAAACCGGCCGTTTTTTTCAAAAGATCAAAGTATGAGACCTTATCTTTTGATGTGAGATTAATGACTGATTTATTTACGCTATCACTGTTAAAGGCAAAGAGAATAGATTCAACAACTTGTGAGACGTGAACTGGGCTGGTTTCGTTTAAAGACCATTTAGGGCAAATAAGAACAGGGAGTCTTTTCACAAGATTGATGAGTATATTATAAGAACTTCCACCACTTCCTAAAACCAAACCTGCTCTTAAACAGACGTAATTGGGAATGTATTCTCTAAGAGCGTATTCAACTTCAAGTCTTGACTCGAGATGTTTTGATAACTCAATACCACTGGGAATAATTCCTCCCAAGTAAATGAATTTCTTAATTCCCAACTTCTCAGCGATTCGTCCAAAGTTGTCGGCCAAAAACAGATCGTAGTCATCAAAGCGCGCTTGATCTAGCCTGGCACTAGGCTCCATACTGTGAACAAGATAAATAAGTACATCAGCCCCTTTGATTGAAGCCTCTATTTCCTTACGTGAAAATAAATCACATTTTTTCCAAGAAACTCTTTGGGTAGATTCTCTATGAGACCTGGAAAGAGCGATGATCTTGTCATCGCTTCGATTGAGTATTTCTTGAATAACTTTTCTGCCCACGAACCCTGAGGCTCCAGCAATTGCGATTGTTTTCATAGAGTTAAAGTATCAGATCTAAATCCAATTGGACAATGATTCCGAATTACTTTAGATTAGGACCATGTTATTATTCGCTCCAAAAATTCTCAAAGAAATCCTCAGTAATCTTCCAACGATAATCCTCAAATCGGTCAATATCAAAGAGGTTCTCAAGGAGGCAGCTCCTTTCCTTCTGCGTTTTGGTAAGTCTGAGCTGGAGCCGAAGTTTTTTGGCACCTTGCAATATCTTGAAGGCAAGAATTTAAAAATTGTGAACAAAAGTACACAAAGTACGGTTGACCAAAGTTTAGGCCAAGAGATTCTTAAGTTGTACTTTGGGCAATTGAAGAATGAAAAAGGCTTGGTCCTAGATATGAGATCTCAGCATTTTTCTCAGTCTGGCTCTGTCGTTCATTGGAAGCCAAATAGTACATGGTACAAAATGAAAGACGACTTTCGAAAAGCTTTAATTGAGCTATATAAAAGCTTTTATTTCGAAGAACATACCACTTTTGTAAAAGCTTTGTCTGATCTAGGACTATCCACCGACCTCAATGACGAAGAAGTCCTAGAGTTAAAAGGACTCTTTATAAATCATTTTGGAAGTGGAGACCAAACACAAGTCGAGTTCAAATTGGATGCCTTCAACGACTCTTTTGCTGAACTTTTTAAGTTTTTCGTGGAGCATGAGGTCGAGATCAGGACAGATTTTATTTTTCTTGGAGTCTACCTTATAACACTCTACCAAAATCTTGAACAACTAGGTGGAACCCATAATGTTAGAGAAGCATTTATAAGTCAGTTTCCAAATCCATAATCTTCAGCTTGTACTTTTTAATATAATTATAAAGCAATCTTTGCATCTGTGGAGTAGACCTCAGTGGAACAACTTCTTTGTCTTCTGACAAAAAAACGAGTTTTTTCGGGATAAATTTTTCAACAATCAAAAAGCAAACTTCACCTCTTATGCGGCCATTGAGTTTTAACATGAACGAATCTTTTTTAGGAATCAAACGATTAAGATTTGAAGATAGAAAATTATTAAACAAATCCACTCCAAACTTTTCTATAAACTGATTCTTCCTATTTTCAAACTCCAAAGAGTCCTCGTCAACATTCAAAAAACTCTGGTAGATACTATTGATAAACGTTTGAGCATTCTTTTTGTTTTTAAATGAGTAAAGCTCACTTCCCTCATTAACTTGACTACTTTTTTTTAAAGCGTGGACAGCAGAGGCTTTTGATAAACTTACCCTTATGGGAAAGTGTGATCCTTTGAGAGCAGTATTAAATCTTGGCTTTAATTCATTAATCTGACTCCCTTCAAAAAGAAGTGCCGCTAACTCTGAGCCCAGCACCGTAAAGTCTATATGTGCTATAGCGTTTTTAAGTTCTATATCTTTTTTGCGCTTCATGTCTGGTCTAAAATGACTCGAGACTCTTTTCTTTATCTCTTTACTTTTTCCAACATAGAGCAAATTTCCTGTTAAATCATAAAAGTAGTAAACTCCAGGTTTGGATGGCAAAGCTTCAAAAGATTTTCGATCGACATTTTTGGGAAGACTTATTTTCTTACTCTCTACAAACTGTTCACTACCAAAGTCCTTTTTCGCAAGAATCATCTTCAATAATTCAACCGTGGCTTTGGCGTCCCCCATGGCTCGGTGCCTAGCCGTTATTTCAATGCCCAAGTCATGACAGATTTTACCTAGAGAGTAGCTACTATGACCTGGAAGAAACTTTCTTGCCAGTCTCACGGTACAAAGCTTATCTCTTTTAAAGTTAAACCCAAGTTCACTAAACTCGTGTTTAATAAAGTTGTAATCAAAAAAGACATTATGGGCTACAAAAATATTTCCCTCAGTCATTTGGACAATTTTCTTTGCAACCTCATAAAACTTAGGGGCATCGGCAACCATCTCGTTAGTAATTCCAGTAAGCCTTGTAATGGTAAAGGGTATATTAATCTGTGGATTTATCAAGGTTGAGTACTCTTCAAGGATTTGTTTTCCGTCGAAGTTAATGATGGCAATCTCTGTGATTTTATTGCCATTTCGATATCCACCGGTTGTCTCAATATCAATGATAGAATAAGTCTTTTTCATTTGCTATAATCCCATAATGATTAACGAGTTTAACTTAAATTGTCCCTTTTGTGGTGAAAATATTTGGATGGAGTTCTACCCTTCAGATGGTACAAAACAGCAAATGATTATTGACTGTGAAGTCTGTTGTAGGCCTATTGAGTACGAGGTTGATTTTTCTGACCCCGAAAGCCCTCAATTAAATATCACCAGAAGTTAATGGACTCCCACTGATCTTCTGATCCACCGAAGAAGAGGCAAGCCTGCATCAATTGAATCGATAACCTCACCCAGGAATGAGGCTTTCTTCACCTCAGTTCTCGTAAAACTTTTAGAAATATAAAATTGCTTATAAAAAAAGTAGTCTAATGCCTTATGCTTCTCAGGGAGTCCTGCAGGAAGACGTTTATATCTCTCCCCTACAATTTCGCCCCAGTGGCTGATAAATCTTTTATCAGCCATAATTTCCTCTAGCGAATCAAAATCATTCACTAAAGCTTCACGCAGCCGCTTCATTTGTCGACTAGAGACCATGTACAGACCCATTCCAATATGATTATCATCGCGCGGCGATCCAAGTTGAAAATGAATACCAGGATTCCACTCAAACAGTGAGGATCTTTTTTGAGCTAAAAGAAAGCCGGCAAAGTCTTTGTTAACTCCTTTGTCAGCCCATTTGTTCTTGGGTCGCTTTGGCTTTGAGAGGTTTCGAGGTGATATTGAGATACTTTCAAGGTCATCAGCAAACCTTGCATCAAGCACATTTAAGAGCTCACCAAAGGGATCTTTAACTTGCTCATTGTACAGGTCTTTGTTTTCGTCAAACCAAGTTTCAGATTTAGCGTTTTTGTTGGCCTCATCAAAGTATTTAAATGTTTTTGCGGTAAATAAACTCATCTTATTCCAAAAAAAAAGCTGTGATTAGTCACAGCTTTTTTAAGACTATAAATATTTATCCTATAAACCAAGTTTGTCTAACAAAGATTTATGTTCATCAACATTACTGTTACTTTGTCTTTGTTCCATCGTTGTTATATCCGAGATGATGACCGAGTCAGTTTGGGAAATTCTCATTTTTGAATAGATCTTTGCTATCTTATCGTTGACGATAGTCCTCTCACCAATCTCCTGCATAAAGTCTTGAACCTTAAGCGCTGCATCTAAATACTTATTAGCTTCTTTTTGCTCACCAAGGTTGATATTCGTAATTTTTGAATCAAATGACTTTTTAAAATACAAAAGACTCAAACCCGAAACGGTACTTTTTTTAAGATCTGACACTTTTGCAAGATTCATTGTCAGAAGCATATTATAGCGGGCCTGAATTAAAGCGAGAGCTTCCTCTTTGTAATTATAAACGACTATTTCATGCTCTTTGAGCGAACTGAAAGACTCCGTCCCATTTTCTACCTTTTTGATAGACCTCAATGAGTTTTTGATAATATCGTAGATTGAATCTTCACCTTTATAGGCTTTATTGGTTGTTGAGACACCTTGGACTTGATGAACTCCGTGCATTGAGACTGCAAGAGCATAGACATTCATGTTGTTGTTCTTTGCTCCACTAAAGGCTTTAAAGGGAGATAATTCCTGCCCTGCTATAGGTTTGCCATAAAGCTCCTCTACCGACCTAAAAAGCTCACTCATAGCGTCTTCATACATACTTTCTTTATAAGCCTGAGTATCGTACCTTTGACCCGTCCAGAGTTGAAACTCAAAGGATTTAACGTATTTTGAAGCCTCAGTAATTTTCATACTTATTGAATCCATCGCCATAATACCTTCAAGGGCTTCTCTTCTCGAAGCGGAAGCGGCACCTGATCTGGCCATTAATCTTGAATTGGCAATTTCCTCTCTTGAGTCACTTGCGGCCTTAGCCGCCTTTCCGGAGTTTTCAGAAGCTTTAGCGGCATTGTCTGCCATCTCACACGAAGGAAGTGTTAGGGCAAGAGACATTAGAATTAAGGCTGAAGCGGTCTTGTTTTTAAACATCATAGGTATTCTCCAAGAAATATTATTTCCCTAGAGAGTAACTCAGTTTTTAAATGACTTGGTCTTAGAAATTAATTTTACAGGGATACGTATAGAAACTAGACGATTATGTCCTATCCTTATTTCTCAGCGATTATGTCCTATTCAATAATATTTATGTACCCTGATTCCAATCAGTTATTAGGGGAATTGAATGGGAAAAGTCACTATGTCACAAAAAGAATTGAAGCAGTATCGCCTGGCCATGGATGTTATTGAAGGTAAGTTAACTATAATTTCCTTCTCTGAACAGATTGGAAAATCGTATCGACAATCTCAGAGAATTATCAATAAAGTTAAGGCCAAGGGTTCGATTGGTGTCTTACATGGAAACATTAATCGAACTCCTCACAATAAAACTCCATTCGAAGTTGAAGAAAAAATAGTCTCTCTTCTAAAAAATCAATATCGAAACTTTAATCTAACTCATTTTCGAGAAAAGATAGAAGAGTATGAGGAAATTAAAATCAAAAAAGATGCACTTCACTCAATTGCTAGGAAACATGGTCTTGTAAAACATCCTAAACGAAGAGGAAGACGGTGCCATAAACCAAGAGCAAGACTTCCAAAAGAAGGGATGATGATTCAGTTTGATGGAAGTGATCATACTTGGTTCGGTGATGAAAGAACTGATTTGATTGGAGGAATTGATGATGCTACCGGGATTGTTGTTGGTGCTGAATTTTTCTATGGAGAGACGTCAAATAACTCTCTGAAGGTGATTAGGGAGATCGTTGATAACTATGGATTGCCAGAAAGTTTCTATATGGACCAAGCAGGTATTTATGGTAAGAAAGAGCGCGAGTGGGAATCACAAATTTCGAGAGCATTTGATCAAACAGGAATTCAATTAATCTTAGCAGGTTCTTCTCAAGCAAAGGGAAGAATAGAGAGACTCTGGAGAACATTCCAAGACAGACTGGTAGCGGAGTTAGAATTTAATCACATAACAAATATTGAAGAAGCCAATTATTACTTAAAAGAGATTTTTATTCCTGCATACAATTTTCAATTCTCAGTCAAAGCCGAAGAAGAAGAAGAAAAAGCCTGGAGAAAAAATGTTTTTGGAGACCTAGATATTATATTTTGTAAAAAGATTAGGCGAAAAATTATGGTTGGAAATGTATTTAGTTGGGAGAATGTGACTTGGGTGTTGGATGAAAAAAGGTGTTTCTATGGACGAGAAATCAATATAAATATTCACCTTGATGGAAGCTACAGCTTCGATGTGATGGGCAGAAAAGTTCAATGTAAAGTTAGTAATAGGAAAAGATTAAGTGACTATGGTGATAAGTCGAAACACAGAAAAAGCGCTTAAAGTCTGATAGGACATAATCGCTCAGAAATTAACCGGACATAATTGCCCAGAAACAACAATTTTACAGGGATACGTCTAATTTTTAGACAGTTTTAGCTCATCCATTTTCTTTCCAATTTCTTCCGCTTCTGTGGAAAGCTTGGCATAGACGTCCATTTTACCATTTCTTTGGGCGTTCATAGCTTCCTCAAGCTTTTTCGCATATTGCTTTTCTAGGTCTTTCAACGGGTTCTTTTTAAATAAGCCAAACATATGCATCCTTTAGAAGTCATTGATATTAATTTTTGCTTTCAGTACAAGGTAATCTTTGGCTTTAGCAACTGCTCCAAAAGCCACACTTGGAGGTTCTATATCAAAGTTACTAAATGTCGTTTCAAAGTCAAATAACATATGTTGATCTTCTCTTAGACTTCTAAATTTAACTTGAAAATTCTTGTCTCCAATCGCCAATAGTCCATCGACATAAAAGGGATCGCCTTCAAGCATTTGTTGATAATCTTTTTTACTCATTTTGACTGAGCGAAAAATTAAGAACTTACTCTTTTTGACCTTTAAAATCTCTCTCACTTCCTCATCTCTATCCTCATCGCCGCTTTTAAAGTCAGCGATTGGAATACTCATTGTCAAAATGATTCCTTCATTTAAAGTGGCTTTACTAAAGGCTATATTTGAATTTATACCTATGACGGTAACATCTTTGAAAAAAAACATGGTCTTTTGCGCGATATACGCGACAGCATTGTTTTTAGGCCATTCAATCTGGGCTGAATAAGCATTTGATAATAGAATGATGAAAAGAAATACCTTTTTCATAGTGCCTCCAAGGGCATATTATACTCTAAAAAGGACTACTGATGAATATACTTTTACTAATAATTTCCCTTATTTACGTGAACTCACTTGCCTGGAGCGCAAATCAAGGGGCTAAAAGAATTGGAGACCAATTCCAAAATATTGAGCCTTTTGCCGATAAAAGTCTTTTTAAACTTTTGGAGTGGAAAATTCGAGGGATAGAAAACTCAGTCCCGTGGCCAGATCAAGTAGAGTCAAAACAATATAAGCCACTTTTTGAAAGATCTAATGAGCTTGTGATCACCGTAATCAATCATGCAACCGCTCTCATCCAGATCGATAATATCAATATTCTTACTGATCCTCATTTTTCACAAAGGGCCTCCCCTTTTAGCTTTATTGGACCAAAGAGAGTCGTAAAACCTGGAATTGCAATAGATGACCTTCCACTAATAGATATCGTCCTTATTTCTCACAACCACTATGATCATCTCGACCTTGATAGTTTAAGGATCATCGCAAAAAAGCATAAACCAAAGATTTTAGCCGGGCTAGAAACCAAAGATTTTTTAGCTGAACAAGGAATCGAAAAAGCTCAAGACTTAGACTGGTGGCAAGAGGTCTCACAAGGAAATCTAAAAATTACTTTTGTTCCGGCTCAGCACTGGTCTGCCAGAGGACTCTTCGATAGAAGAGAAATGCTTTGGGGAGGATTTTATCTAAAAGGATCAAGATCAATTTATTTCGCTGGAGACACGGGCTATGGATCATTTTTTAAAATGATCAAAGAAAAATTAGGGGCGCCAGATGTCTCTCTTTTACCTATTGGCGCCTACGAGCCAAGATGGTTTATGAAAGCTGCCCATATGAATCCTGCTGATGCTATTGAAGCTTTCAAAGATCTGGAAACAAAGACGATGATAGGAATTCATTTTGGAACTTTTAAACTTACCGACGAGGGTTACAATGATCCAAAAACCTTTTTAAAGAAAGAAATCAAAAAAAATAGCCTCAATGAGAGGCTATTTACTATTCCAGTTTTTGGACTTGCAATTAAGATCTAGTATTTTCGAATAAAAGGTCAAGGCCTTTTTTCTTATCTCTTCTTCTGTTTCTTGGTGCTTCAACCTCAGGAGCATCTTCACCTTTAACTCTTTTGATAGGGCCACTTGTAGGTTCACCATTTCTTGTTTTAATAATCGTATCGTTCTCAACGGCTACAGAAACTTTTAAAGTTCTGCCATCCATCTTCGATCCATTTAGCCTCTCGATAGCATAGAGAGCATCCTTTTCAGTAGGCATTTGAACAAAAGCAAACCCTTTACTTCTACTGGTTTTTTGATCTTTAACAAGCCTTACATAAGTTACTTTTCCGTAGGTTGAAAAAAGCTTTTTAATCTCAAACTCATCTTTTTCATAAGACATATTGCCAATATAAACAGTGGTAAACCTATCCTCACGACTTAGGCGGCCAAAGTTATGGGCCCCTGGATCAATAGGTGCAGGATTCTTCTTTTTTGGAGTTTTTGTATCTATAGTTTTCATTTGCGCAACGTAGCACAACCAAAATCAACTGACCACCCAAAATCAAACCTCTATAAATAATTTACATAGACTCTCTCAGAGAAATTTAAGTCCTTTGAGACTCCCTCAAATACTTGAAATATAAGGATAAAAGATCATAAGGGTTTTGTTTTCTTTGTCCCTATCGAACGTTTATCTGTGAATTCAATGTCTCTAAAATGATATATTGGCAAAGGGGCTGAAGGTTGACAAAAATCTTTTCAACCTCATATTCTTAACATGATAATTGAATCAAAACTTGTTGACACATATCTCAGTAAAAAAAAGTATAACTTCGGTCTGGTTGTTTCAGCTTTCTTTCTTTCGGCCTGTATTATTACAAGTCTCTTCTATTGGAATGATGATTTTCAATTATCAAAATTGATTGGCGCCAATCCAGAAAATATTTTTAAGGCGAAGGAGTATTGGAGACTTTTTACAACCCTCTTCGCTCATGGTGATATTGAACACCTTCTGAGTAATAGTCTCATGCTTTTATTTCTCACATATTTTGTTTCATCTTTTTATGGATATTTTGTCTCAATTCCTTTAAGTCTTGTCATGGGTGCGTTTATTAACCTTTGCGTCCTCTATACTTTTAAAGACAACACAACACTTGTTGGCATATCTGGCGTCATCTACTATCTTTGGGGTTTTTGGTTTGTTCTCTACCTATTTATTGATGAGACTATTAGCTTTGCAAGAAGACTGGTAAAAGTTTTGGCCATTTTTTTTATTTTACTTGTTCCTACTAGCTACTCACCCACGACAAGCTATTTAGCTCACTATATCGGATTTTTTATAGGTGTTTTTACGGGACTTATGGTTTATCCATTTTTTAGAAAAAGATTACCTGCATATAAAAAATGGGAATATAAAATTAGTGAAGAGCTTGAAGAGATCGAAATAAAAAAGGAAGCCTACTAGCTTCCTTCTCCAATATAAAAAATATTTAAAGCTTTTTTACATTTACAGCACAAGGACCTTTCCTTCCCTCTCCAACTTCGTACTCAACCTTATCATTCTCACGAAGTTCTCCGCTTTCAATTGCTGAGATGTGAACAAAAAGGTCCTCTCCATTGTCGTCTTGTGTGATGAAACCAAAACCTTTCGTTTCATTAAAAAATTTTACTGTACCTGTACTCATAATCTGTTCCTTGTTCATAAAAATTTGTCTGCTCATTTTTCGAGCATAAATAAATAATGACCAAAGACTCAAAAAATGTAAAGAAACAAAGATGTCTAAATTTTTTTACAAAAACTTACTTCTTAAGAACGAATTAAGTCGTTTTTCTATCAGTTTATAACTTATCTCGGCGACTAGAAAGACGAGGCAAATGGCCCCTAAAAAAACAATTATTTGCAGCCATGCGCTGGCGTCATAAAGACTTCTATCAAAGACAAATCTAATGGCAAAGTCGACTGAGTCTTGAACTAAGACATGAACCATATAGATGGAAAAAGATCTCTTACCAAGCCATAGAAGGACTTTAGAATCCAAAAAATTACTTTCTTTAAGATTGGAAGTTAGCATCAGCATTATACCCATCAAAACAATACAAATTGTATCAATGGGAACAAAGTGCAAAGAGAGAAAGGCTACAAAAAATGAGAGATAGAATAAAGCATTCTTTACTTCGAACTTTTTATAAGCGTGGTAAAAAATACTTATACCAAAAGCCATACCAATTAAACATCTGACAATACCTCTTAGTGTTAGGACATCTGTATTTCCGATGGGAACTTCGACAAGAAAATAAAAAGCTAGATACAAAACGGAGACCAGACCAAAACTTAAAAATTTATTTCGGCGAAAAATCCACATCAATAAGGGAATGAAGAAATAGCTAATCCACTCAACAGAAATGGACCACGAAGGATAGTTCCAGCTTGAACAATTAAAACAATCCCCCCACCCAATACCAGATGATTGCAAAAGTGTAAGATTTGTCAAAATATGAAAATTGTTTCGATTTAAAACAAAATCACTTGGTGGGATATCAAAAAATGGTAAAAAGAAACGATGGAAAATAACAAGAAACAAAAATGTTGCGATGTGAAGAGGGTATAACTTGAAAAACCTTTTAAGCATAAATTTTTTATATTTAGAAAGGTTAACACCGTCTTTGAATTTTTCATGATACGTATAGCTCATGACAAACCCGGAGAGAATGAAAAACATATCAACTAAGATGTAGGATCTATGTATAAAGGGAGTCACTTTGAGCAGAAGTTCATTTATAATCGGAGCGAGATAGTCTTGGAAGTGAAGAATAACGACCATAAAGGCCGCAATACCTCTGAGAGAATCCAGTTTATGAAGGTAGTGTTTTTGGGTCATAAGGTTTTGAGATGCTCTATCAGATCATCTTTATCACCTTCCGTTAACTCTTTATAAAATTCAAAAGCATGACCTTGATTGCCATGGCCCATTCTCTCAGTAAAATAAAGACTTCTCTTTCCTCGTTTCGCCGCGCGAAGCATTTTTTTATAGGACTTTGAATTGGGATCTCTATTAACTATTAATCCAAATTTTTCACGGTCGTAACGATCCAACTCTCCAGCTCTATGCAAATTGAAAACAATTGGTCTATCTTTTGGTAAACTTAAAAGGTCTCTTACAGTAGGCACTGAACCATTGTGGAGATAGGGAAACCTTGACCACACACCCCAAAGCCTTGGAGCGACATAGCCTTTCCCTTCACGGTCTTTATACTTCATAAGATCATTTAGGGGCGAGCTATCAATTAAACTCAAGAACTCATCAGTCACAAATTCAAGCCTCTCATAATCAGTTTTTACATACTTCCATGGAATCACTTTTGACTCTTTGAAAATAGGTAGATCGTTCTCATCCCTTACGTGTTCACCGTGACATTTTATGCAAAACTTATTAAAAGTCTTTGAACCTCTCGCGGCACTAGCTTGATCGATCTCAAAGGGATAGCGAGGAGGAAGAAGGTCGCCTAATAGATCTTCAGCATGATGAACTTTATCTACGTAGCCTCTAACGTTTTCAACAGACTGACCACCTCTAAGCTCAACGGCAACGGCCCAGCCCGGATAGACTCCATCGGCAAAACCATCCCAAAAGGAGCCACTTTTTCTTTTTTCTCCATAGCCCCAAAGATGGGGAACTTTTACTTGTCCCCTACCAAATCGTTTTGGTATCTCAACATCATTTATTTCATAAAACCAAGTTTTCACCAAAGAGGTTGGAACAAGCCCTTGAGTGAGATTATTAATATTATCATTTTTTAAAATTTTCGTGAAGGCCAGTGCTCTGTTGTGAATTTCTCTAAACTCTGGTTTAGAAGGCCTTGGTGCCATTCCCCAAATAAGTTCGGCCAAATAGGCATCTTTACCAACCTGCCCAACATCAATATTTTTGTTACCTAAACCTATAATCCATTGACCAGCTGCTCTTCCAGAGTGACAGGCCACACATCCCAGAACGCCCATATTCATATTTTTATAAGGTATATTAAAAAGTCCTTTTACTTCTTTATCTAATAAATTCAATCCCCAACGCTTATTTAAAATTCCATTAGTGCTTAAGCCTATGCCAGTCTTTTTTAGAATTTCATACATGTTGATTAAATCAGGAGATATCACCATCCCTCTACCCTTGGTAAAGAAATTTAAATTTTCAAGTTCTGTTTTCGCAGTTTCAGAGCGCTGAAGACGGTCTGAGGCAAAACTCATATTTAATAAAAGTAACCCGACAATTAATTTATTCATCTCTTTTCCACTTATAAGTTGTAAAGCTAACCTTTTCGCAAAATAGCTTTACGATTGAGCCACTTTCAACACATTTACCGAATTCATTTTTTTGATATTTTCCAAAACAGGTCTTATTTTCAAATTCTGAGCAACTTGGAAACTCAATCTTTTTTTCTTCGCTATCAATCTTTGCCCAAAAATTTGTTTTATGTGGAAGATAATCGTCCCAGATACCTGTGCTTGTAACTTGATTGCCTTTAATTGTCAGTTTTCGATTCAAGTTGAGTGTCTTGAAGAATCTCTCAATAACACGAGGCTTATTCATAGAGGTACAAGCCGTTTGATCGTAATCAACTTCGACATTGTAATACTTAATGGTGGGGGCCAAGGAGTTTTCGATAAAATTAATCAACTCATTAGAGTTTCCCCAGTGGCCAACATAACCAAGTTTAACTTTTCCATCTTCACAGCTGGCCGCACTTTCAATAATCGAATCTTTTTCAATGCCGACAATCTTCTTACTGGTGCAAGACTTTTGTTTAGATAACCAAGCATGACAACCTTTTTTAAACCAATGGGTTTGATTTTCAGGTTTGGCGCCCGTTTGACAAATACAACAGGTATTAGCGTAAAGGGCTGAACTAAAAGAACACAACAGAAGTAGGATAAAAATTTTCATAGCTAATGCTAGATCAAAGAAATCGATCTTTCTAGTCAATGTAAGACAAAATAAGGGGGCAATAGCAGAGTCAAAAAGTCAGGAAAGAGATTTTTATTTTCTTTTTATCATTTCGTCTGATTCAAAAAATTGCCATCTAAAACCCACGATGTATCCACTGTTATGAATATTCTCGACTAGGGGTGAATCTTTATTCGATGCTGTAGAGAGGTTGCTGTAGAACTGGCCTGCAAAAAAAGCAAGTTTACTGGAGTAGTCGTAAGAGAAACCCAAGGATCCAGCGATATCTACTGTTCCTTCTTGAGCGGAATAGGCCTCTCTCGAAGAGGTTGCAAACTCCACTGGAACTTCGTAGAAGAAACGATTGTATTTCTTATCGGCATAAGCAAAACTTAAACCTGTAAAGAGAGTAATGCTATCAGTAAGTGTGGCCCAATACCTAAGGTTTGGTTCAACAATCCAGCCTTGGTGTGTTAATCCCCACTGATCATCAATTGAGAGGTTTAACCTTAATCCTAAACCAGCTGTCAGTTTATGCGTATCGTGCCCTTCTACAATCCTATAGATGAGGGCTGGCCCAACTCCAATCAGGATATCAGTATCTGGCATTCCCTCTCTTGAGGAATTGGCATTCGAATCAATTGGAAAGTTTAATCCACCACTGAGTCCCAGTTCAAAGTTTTCAGATTGAATAAGTTTTGCCCGCGTCCCTTCTTCATCAGAATGAAGAAAATCGCTTCGATAAATAATCCAAGGAAAAGGAATATAACGAACAGTGTTTGAGCCAGCTCCCGGGTAGTTTGGAATATTTAAACCAATGGCGCCCACACCACCTTCAAACCTAGGCTGTGAAGATTTATTAAAATTTCTCGAAACTTGTGAGTAAACAGGAAAGGCTAACAGTGCAACGCAAAACAACTTTAATAACAAAACAAATCCTTAGTGACCAAAAAAAAATTAACCTCCATCTTAACCCATAGATATATCGCTGTACACCAAAATCAAATTTGAACTAATCTACACAACATTTTGTTCATTATTGGATAGGATAAAGTTATGAAATTAATCCTTATACTCTTACTATCAGCATCGTGCTCTTTTAAAAGCCTCATCGTCTCAAAGCTAGACTACCTTATGACTAGTAAAATTGCCGGAGAACTAAACTTAAATGACCAACAAGAAGACGAACTGAGAGTCGATGTAAAAAAGTTTCTCAACCAAAACAAAGAGACAGCTAAGCTGCTCAAGAAGAAAATCTCCAAGCTGGATGTCAATAGCCCCATCCCCATCGAAGGATTAAAAGAGCAATACATAGAGATTACCAACAGATTGATGCCTCTTATTACCAAATACTACTTCAAACTTTCCGTTGAACAAAAGAAAGAGTTTTTTAAGCTTCAAGAAGAGAAAAACGAAAGCGTTAAAGAACAAGCTGATGAAATGACAGTAAAAACGGTGGCCAAAAAATACGATGGCTTTTTTGGCTATATCAATGATGGTCAGCGAGAATTGATTAGAAGCAATCTGCCTCTTCTCAAAGATATTTCCAAACAAAGAATAAACAGAAGGTTAAAAATTCAAAGGGCACTGAAAAAAGCAAAGACCTACGAACAGGTTGAATCTGCTTTTGCTCTATTTACCAAGTCACTCAATGAAAACAATGAGTTGAATGAGCGTTTTTTTAAGTTCCTAAGCCAAATGATCACAAATACGAATAAAGACCAGAAAGAGACCCTGAAAGAGAAGAAAATTGAGCTGGTGCAAATACTTGAATACTATATAACAAACTCATACTGAGTTGACTTGAATGCCAGAGTGTGAAAAAAAGATAAAAAACCTTAAGGAGATTTTATGAAAAAGCTTATTTTAGCGTTAATGCTTACGACTTCCGTTTTTGCTGGAACTGCAGACATTAACTGTAGTGTTAGTGGACCGCTTGTTGTTGAGGGTACTTTTGGAAATGTCGTTTTCAGAAGAGCAGATCTAGATTTTATGAATGTTGAAAAAGAAGATGTTTCAGGAACAACTCTCGTTATCAGAGACATGTTTGGACCAGGCTACGAAGTCTTCAATAGACTTTGGACCAATAGAGCAAGATGTTCTGGAAATAGCACATGTATCAATACAGATTTTTCAGGAATTAGAGGAATTACTTTTGAAGTTCCAAATCAAGTTTTTGAAAACGATAACCACAACTTTACAATGAGAGTAAGACAAAACAATACGCATAGATCAGCTTTTGCAAACTGTAGATCAACACTTAGATAAAATATAAAGCCCTCGATTTAATCGGGGGCTTATCCCTACTCCTTATGATAAAGCTAATCCTCGCCCTTCTTTTTATTTTCATTTCCTGCCAAAACCCTAAAGAACAAACGAGTAAAAAGTCATTCATAAAAAGAGGTCCTTTAAAAGTTGCACGTTATCTTCAAAAGCCTCACGAAATAAAAAAAGATGATTGGGTCGATACTTTAAAAAGAACTATTTTTAAAAATCAAACGACAGGCTTTATTTTTACAGGTGAAATTTGTAAGCTCCAAGGACTGGCCTTTGCCATACTCCCAATTCAAATCGATCATCCCTCTGCAAGGGATTATGCTACGGGTATTTACTACGATGCCCTTAAGCCTCTGACTGCAGAAAACTGTGGACGAACTGACTACGCTTTTTTTGAAACCAGTGAGTCCTTTAAACTTGAAAATATTGAAATCTCCATTGATAAACTAAAAAAGTCCTCTCTTAAACCAAAGCTCAACCTGTTTATTCCAATTGAGCCCTATGCCTATTCACTCGGTCTCAACCGTGGAACTTATAAAAAAGAAGACGAAAGTCTTGCCTTACAGGCCCATAGGGAAGCGCTTAAACATAGAGTTCGCCCTATTAAGTCATGGCTTGAACCCTATAATGAAAAAAGGCATGATCGATTTGAAACATATGTGTCAAAAAATGGAATAACCCAAACCAATATCCCAATCAACGGCGAAATAGATAAGCTGCTAAGTAAAAACATTCTCAAAAACCCTTGGTTTTATGTATGGGATGAGCCTTTTGGTGATGAATTTGTCGCCCTCAAAAAGAGTCTCACTGATCTTAAAAAAAGACATCCCAGTGTATCTACAATGGTCACGACTAGTTATAATTCTGATCTTGAAATTGATATCTATTGTCCCGTCGCTGAACATATAGATGAACAAAGTTCTAAGGAAATAATTGATGCGGGTTCTGAGTTGTGGATGTACATCAGTTGCATGAGTCATGGCTGTGGCCCATCGAGAGAGTATACTTCAAGTCCGCAGTATCCAAATCCAGGACTGATTCACGACAAGACAGGAACTCCTGATCTCTCCATCGAAGCAGACGCACAGGACATCTACATGTTTTATCTTTTATCTCTTCGGTACCCCATCACTGGACTGCTCTATTATAACTCAATTGAGCAGTGGAAACTTTCCAGGTTTGGTGTTAATCCTCTGCTAGATACCTATAACTTTGGAGGAAACGGAGATGGTAATCTTCTTTATCCAAATTTTAAAATTAGAAGTCCCATCTTAAGTTTAAGAATGAAAATGATTAGAGAGGCTTCTTTTCTTTATGATGCTATTATTTTAGGTCACTCTAAGAGACAATTTAAAAATGAAATTGAGTCCACTACAAATTGGAGCTTTGATTTTGAAAAGATCCAGCCTGCCTACGAGAAATTAAAGTAAATTATTTTATTGGTATAAATTCTGATTTTTTAGAAAGAAGTCTAAGAGTTGAAAAGCAAAAAACACCGATATAAGCAGATCCCATGATGAAACAAGCGAAACTTAATCCTTTCAGGTCTATGATGAAGCCAAGGAGTGGTCCAAAGAAGACAAAGAGAACTCTTACACCCATTTGAGTAACACTATTTGCTGTTGCTCGAAAATCGGCTGAAATTCTTCTATTGATGGCGTCTTTTAAAATTATTTGTGCAAGTCCTCGAGTGAGCTGAAAACAAAAACAAAAAACAAGACCAAAGACAGAGTTGGTCAATGCTATTCCGAAATATCCAATAATGGGAAGAATACCAATGATGACTAGAGTCTTTGCACTTCCCCATTTTTTCTCTATTTTATGGGCCCGTTTGCTAACGACGGATACAATCAAGTTTGTCATCGCCCAAAGAAAACCAAAATAGACAATCGGAATCGATATATTTTCCCAGTATTTTTGAAAAAGCCAAACGGCGAAAAGCGTACCGGAAGAGATGAGAACTGAATTTAAAATAATGAGACGTAACACTTGAGACTCTCTAAAAAGCTTTAGATAGATATAGGTGGCATTTTCCCTATGAGTTGAATTCATAAGTTTTCTTTTAGGCTCACATAAACTAAAGGCTATAAAAAAAGGAATCCAGCTCACTGCTGCAGATACAATCGCCAAGTTTTGCATATTCACGCTCAACAACATCAGGACCGAGGCAATAAAAGCCGCGACAGCCTCACCCAAAGAGAGGTAAGACAAGGTCCTTCCCAAAATCTTTATGTGAGCTTTTTTAGGTGCCGTTATCGCTAGCGTATCATAGATCAAGGCAATATCTGTTCCAGAACTCAAGGATGCTCCGATTCCAAGAATCACTTCAGCAAAAATTAAAATATTGATATCATCCGCAAGTGGAAATAAAGAGAACCCAACAGCTTTTAGAAAACCTGCCACAATAAGAGTCGACTTCCTTCCCAAAAGATCTGAAATATAACCAGAGGGAACCTCCATTATGAAAACCGTTATTGCAAAGATTGACTGGAGTAGGTATACGCCTTTCATGCCTATTCCCTTTGACTGAAAAAAGGGTACTATAATTGGCATAAGAACGAGAAACATTCCAAAAAACTTTAAGGCATAGATCTTTTGAATATTTGATTTAAGTCCTGTGGAATGCATACTAAAATACTAGTCCATGGAAAAAGATATGAAAAATAAAAATCACCCTAATAAAAAGAAACTACTCAATAGTAAGTGGACTGCAGCTGAACCTAAAAACAAAGAAAAGCATTTCACCGTTACCGAAGTCAAACTTAATGATAACGATCCTCAGATCATCGACTTCATCGTCCTAACAGCAATATTTACAGGAAAAACATATCAGATAAACCACAGGCAACTAGAGAATGAATCCTCCTGGAAACAAGGCTGGGTCTAAGAAAAGACTTATTGGCACTGAGAAAAATTAACTTGAAAATGATACTTCTGTTGGGTTAATGATTTTTTTAAAAAGCAAACTAAGGAATCTATTTCTCTTGAGTTAAGCCCCAGTGGTGCTTTTATAGGAGGAGCTATAGCCTGCTTTCTGTAGATATTTCTATAAGGGTTTTTATCAACGTAGATAAAATCGTTGAAAATCCCACTATATAGTGTCTGCAAGTCTCTAACGGAATAATCATCTATCGATCGAGAAGGATTATTATAATGGACGACAACTGCTTCTAAATCCTTTAAAGATCCATCGTGCATGAAGGGAGCTGTTAATGCTATATTTCTCAGTGGCTGGGTGAGAAAGCCATACTTGTGAAATTCTTTTCCCGTTATCAGATATCTCCCCTCATCATTTTTATCTTTAGTATGCCCTGGTCCAATTTGAGGAACTCCCACCCCTTGAAAGGCTTGATTAGATAAAAGAGCACCGTGATGACAACGAGAACATCTCCCTTTTTCGAAAAATACGACAGCTCCCTCTTTCTCTTTATCAGAAAGAACCTGAAGATCTCCAGCAATATATTGGTCAAAGGGTGTGTCGTTGACCTGAAACTCAACTTTTTGATAAAAAGCCAATGCATTCGCAATATCGGCAATATTGAAATCGTGAGTGATGTACTGTTTATAGATTTTTTTATTGGCAATTCTATCAGAAATTTTTTTCCAAACCTCTCTATTACTAAGACCTTTAAAGCTCTCTCCTCTCATCTCCACACTTGAAGCAATCGGAAAAAGTGCTTGCATGCTCAAAACATTTTCTATCTTTTCAACAATATCATTGTACACGGGAGCCTTTCCATTGAGTCCAGGCTCAGGTGTCTCGTATGCGTCTTCAAAATCATCATAAAAAACTCTCCCGTCCCAAAACATAGTTCTAAAAGAGTCATGCCCTTTATTGTAAAGATGCGGAGAACTTCGAGAAGTGAGTTTTGCCAAGAGCTGCTTACTTTTTAAACCATTGTGAACACCGCCTGAGCCGATAGAAAAAGGCAAAGCATCTGATGATCCCAACGTGGGATTATGACAAGACAGACAACTTATATTTTTTGACACTGAGAGATCATTGTCTTCAAAAAGCATTTTGCCAAATTCAAATTTTTTAGAGCCACGACCAGGAACTGTTTTAGGAGATGAGATAACAAAAGTTTTTATGTATTTTTGAAGTTTCTGATCCACAAGACTTCCTTGTGCCGCATAAGAAACTTGCGCCAAAATAATAGACGCCACCAAGATGATGTGATTAAGTGAATTGTTCATCGCTTCAGCATACAAATCGGAGTTTGGCATGTCAAACACATTCATTCTATTTCTTTTTATAGGAATATCCGTCTGGGGCTGTAGCTCCACACCGGTCAAAGTAACTCAAACAAATAATATTGACTACGTTGATATCTCCGCTCGCTTTGAGGCTTTTTGGAATAAAGCTAAGTCAAAGCCCCTTTACCAGAGACTAGAACTTTGGGACGAAATCGTGGAAGGGAAATTTGCGCCGCTTTATTCAAAGTTGATTTGGACTGACCCAGCTGGCGCCCTTAGTAAAAAAATAGATCTCTGGGCAGCCTTTGAGCTCTACGAAATCCACGGTCAAAGGATCATTCAGAACTCAAGCCTTATAGAGAGCGAAGTTGATAAAGCAAGAGAAAGATATATTAGAGAATATCCTGATTCAATCATTTATGGCTCAATTTATGTCATGCCCTTAGGTCCGAGACGTTCAAGTGGCTCAATGCTCACATCTGATTCACAAGGAAAAGCTAAAAACCTTATGCTTATCAATAGCGACACTATCACCCTGGCCCCTGAACAGATGCAAAACATTCTCATTCATAAATTTACTCATTTTGACTATCTATCAAACCCCAATATTACCGTGGAAAGTATTGAAGGAAAGATTAGTTTTTCGAGACTTCTTTTAATTTCAGGCCTTGGAGAATTCAATATCGCAAAGCTTGTAAACAAGAAAACTCTCTACAATCAAAACCCGGCGATAATTAAAATTCATGAAAAAATGAAAGAAGAGTTAGAAACTTTTAATATTCAAGTCTTTGATCTACCGGCAATGACTAATTACGCATGTGAAAGAGACTTTCACGCTCGTCATAATGTCAAAAACTTTGACTGCACAATCATACCAAAAGTATCTTTCGAGTTTATTAAGCTTTTAAGAAAAGAGTATTCTTACCGAAAAATACTAAATTTTTCAGAGGAAGAGATTTATAATCATTCACTAAGATTTTTTAAAACATCAAAACAATACAAAGACTTAGAGGGTATCGCAAAGCTGTCTAAAATTTAAACACCCCTATGTAAACCTGTTGTTTCTGGGCAATTATGTCCGGTTAATTTCTGAGCGATTATGTCCTATCAGACTTTAAGCGCTTTTTCTGTGTTTCGACTTATCACCATAGTCACTTAATCTTTTCCTATTACTAACTTTACATTGAACTTTTCTGCCCATCACATCGAAGCTGTAGCTTCCATCAAGGTGAATATTTATATTGATTTCTCGTCCATAGAAACACCTTTTTTCATCCAACACCCAAGTCACATTCTCCCAACTAAATACATTTCCAACCATAATTTTTCGCCTAATCTTTTTACAAAATATAATATCTAGGTCTCCAAAAACATTTTTTCTCCAGGCTTTTTCTTCTTCTTCTTCGGCTTTGACTGAGAATTGAAAATTGTATGCAGGAATAAAAATCTCTTTTAAGTAATAATTGGCTTCTTCAATATTTGTTATGTGATTAAATTCTAACTCCGCTACCAGTCTGTCTTGGAATGTTCTCCAGAGTCTCTCTATTCTTCCCTTTGCTTGAGAAGAACCTGCTAAGATTAATTGAATTCCTGTTTGATCAAATGCTCTCGAAATTTGTGATTCCCACTCGCGCTCTTTCTTACCATAAATACCTGCTTGGTCCATATAGAAACTTTCTGGCAATCCATAGTTATCAACGATCTCCCTAATCACCTTCAGAGAGTTATTTGACGTCTCTCCATAGAAAAATTCAGCACCAACAACAATCCCGGTAGCATCATCAATTCCTCCAATCAAATCAGTTCTTTCATCACCGAACCAAGTATGATCACTTCCATCAAACTGAATCATCATCCCTTCTTTTGGAAGTCTTGCTCTTGGTTTATGGCACCGTCTTCCTCTTCGTTTAGGATGTTTTACAAGGCAATGTTTCCTAGCAATTGAGTGAAGTGCATCTTTTTTGATTTTAATTTCCTCATACTCTTCTATCTTTTCTCGAAAATGAGTTAGATTAAAGTTTCGATATTGATTTTTTAGAAGAGAGACTATTTTTTCTTCAACTTCGAATGGAGTTTTATTGTGAGGAGTTCGATTAATGTTTCCATGTAAGACACCAATCGAACCCTTGGCCTTAACTTTATTGATAATTCTCTGAGATTGTCGATACGATTTTCCAATCTGTTCAGAGAAGGAAATTATAGTTAACTTACCTTCAATAACATCCATGGCCAGGCGATACTGCTTCAATTCTTTTTGTGACATAGTGACTTTTCCCATTCAATTCCCCTAATAACTGATTGGAATCAGGGTACATAAATATTATTGAATAGGACATAATCGCTGAGAAATAAGGATAGGACATAATCGTCTAGTTTCTATACACCCCTATGTAAACCTCGTCAACCACCTCGTAAAAACCCCAAAGAACAGTAAAATAGTCTAAAGGACTGTTTTATGAAGAAATTTATTTTAGCATTTTTGCTCGTTCTCTCCCTTGGTGCCATCGCACAAGAGGCCTTACTGTCTCAAGGGATTCCATATCCTTACTATGAAGTTCAATCGGCGCAAAATAATCAAAACAACTACCTAACTATTCTAAACTCTGGGATAGGATCACTTGAAAAACGAATTCAACTCATCCAAAACGCTAAAACCTCGATTGAGGTAGAGTATTTTATTTTTGAAAAGGATCTATCAGGAAGAATCATTCTCCAGGAACTTGTCGCAGCAGCAAAAAGAGGAGTTTCAGTCAGACTATTGGTAGACAAATCAATGCCCATCGTAAGCTTAGATAAATACGACTCCCAAGTTCTCTCTCAAAATGGTGTGGAGTTAAGATTCTACAATTCAGCTCCCCTTTACAGAGTCTCAACAATTCAGTTTAGAAACCATAGAAAGATTCTTATCGCCGACGATGAAATCGCAATTATTGGTGGACGAAATATAGGAGACGATTATTTTGACCTATCAGAGACATATAATTTTATAGATAGAGATGTTGTTGTCGAAGGACCTTTAGTCAAAACGATCGCAGCCAGTTTTGATGAATATTTTGATCATAGAATTTCACAAAGAGTGAATTTTCCAATTCTCGAAGACAAAAAACCTAAAGACTATGATCTTCTTTTGAAAAAAGCACAGCAAACCCTAGTAAGATCTGAACAAGATGAAAATAAACTATCAAAAATAAGAAACCTAGGAAAAAACATTTTAAGCAAAGCCACTTCTAGTCTCTGCCCCGAAGTCACTTGGTCTACAGATAGACCGGGGGCAACTTTTTGGAGAAGACTTGTTGACTCATACTCAGACGACTATAGATATTTAAGAAAAACACTTTACGACAAAATGAGTTCCACAGATAAAAAAGTGACGATTTCATCTCCCTATCTTTTGAACAATAAATACTCGCGAAGATTAATGGACAAGATGCTTGAAAAAGGTGTCGAAATTGAAACTTATACTAATTCACTGTCTTCTACAGACGCCGTATATGTAGCAGCAAACCTCTACAAAGATGTTTATAGGTGGAGAAAAAAAGGTATTAAAACGAATCTCCATCAAGGTTCATTTATCCCTGAAACAGAAGTTATAAGTCCCGCTATTAAAGATGCTCGGTGGGGTACGCATTCAAAAACTTACCTTTTTGAAAGTCATGACACCTTAGAATTTATGGTTAGTACCTATAATGTAGACAATAGATCCAACCATTACAATTCAGAGCTTGGTCTCTTTTGCAAAGGAAGTAAAAAACTTTATGATGAAGTCGCAGATAATGTTAAACTTAGAATTTCCCATGGCTTGGAAATATTAGCAAAAAGAAAGGCGAGAGATAATAGAACAAAAGAAGAAGTTAATCGCTTCGGTCATCACCCGGGTGGGTTAACGCAAATGAGACTCCTTTCACTCCCATCTTGGCTGCTCAAATTTTTACTTTAAAAGTTTAAAAGCTAAAGAGAAGCAGAAGCTGCTGCGCCTAAAATCGCACCATCCTCTTTTGCAATCGAGGAAATCTCGATAGGTATATGTTTTTGTAAGCTATAGGCCCTGGCCGAAAACTCTTTTTGAATAAGATTTAAAAATTTCTCACCATTGGTCATCCCACCACCAGTGAGTATGAATCTCTCAGGAGAAAATAAAGCGGCAATGGAGCTTAAGCCATTAGCGAAGTGAATAGCCGTTTTAGTAAAAACCTCTAGCGCAATAGGATCACCATCATTAAACTCACCAACAAGTCCTCTATAGCTAACTTCATCCTTACCGGTCACCTCTTTGTAGGTCTGCTTAATGCCACTAACTGAACAATAGCTTTCAAAGTGATCTCTGCCACCACAACCACAAGCTCTATTTTCACTTGCAATTTGAATATGCCCTGCCTCGGCAGCTAGTCCCGATAATCCAGTGAAAAGTTTGTTTTCAATAAAAATTCCAGAACCAATACCAGTCCCCACTGTGATCACAATAAAGTCACTAAGAGACTGTGCCTCTCCGTAAATCTTCTCGCCCACAGCGGCTATGTTCGCATCATTTTCAATATTGATTTCAAATGATGGCAACGCTTCGTTGATTAATTTTTTTAAATTTACACTTCCCCATGAAAGGTTCGGGGGTGAAGCGAGAAATCCAGTCTTCGAAGAATAGTTTGGAGACCCCACGCCTATTTTAGTAAAAGGATACTGCTTAGAAATCTTATCGACTTCTCGTTTTAAATTGTCGAGAAACATGGAGATATCTTGGTCCGCCATGGTTGGAAAAACAGTTTTTGTTAAAACGCGCCCCTTATCATCAACGACACCAAGCTTTGTATTTGTTCCACCAATATCAATACCTAAGATCATCGGTAGAACCACCAAATAAAGAGAACTGTAAAAACAAGAAGGGCAGAAAGAACATACTCAGTCTTCGTACCCTTCATAAGTTTTAACATATCTCCATTGTAAGTAACGCTAGAGAGATCTTTATCATCCTTAGCTGTAAGAAGACTCACAACAATCATTAAAACTGAGACAAACACAAATAAGAAGGCTGCAAAATGCAAGAAATTCATCGTGGCAAATTCTAATAAGATTCCATCTATATTTGCTTTTTGAATTTCTAAGATGAGCCTAAAAAGTCCCACGAACAGCCCAGCATATAAAGCGGTGATAGCAGCCTTTGCATTAATTCTCTTTATAAAGAGCCCGAGAAAAAAGACTGCGGCTATAGGAGGCGAGATATAGGCCTGAACGCTTTGGATGTAAGTAAAAAGCTCTCCTGAGATATGTTTCATCATTGGAATCCAAGCGATACCTAAAACGACCAAGACGACAGTTGAAATTCTCCCAATCTGAACTAACTTTTTCTCTGAAAGACTAGGGTTTTTTCTCTTAAATATTTCATAGGTCACAAGGGTTGAACACGAATTAAAAACTGAAGACAATGAACTCATAAGAGCTGCGAGTAAACCGGCAACAAAAAATCCCCTTACTCCGTTTGGAAGGACGAACGAGGCCAATACAGGAAGGGCTTGATCACTTCGCTCTAGGGTTAAAAGACCTTTTTGAGACAGGGCAAAACAAATCATCCCTGGGAGGACAAAAAGATAGAGTGGAAGTACCTTTAGGAATCCAGCGAAAATTGTTCCTTTACGTGCTTCTTTAATATTTTTAGCAGACAGGACTCTTTGAACAACAAACTGGTCGGTACACCAATACCAAACCCCTAAAATGGGAGCTCCAAATAAAATACCTGTCCAAGGAAAACTGGGATCATCCATTGTTCGCCACATGGAAAAGAAGCTAGGACTAAGAGTCGTTTTTAATTCACCCAAACCACCGAGCTCATCCAATCCAAAATAGACGATCAAAGTTGAACCAACTAGCATTACGATCATTTGAATCATATCGGTGTAGATGACGGCTTTAAGTCCGCCAAAAATAGTATAGATACCAGTGGCGATAACGACAATTAAAGCCCCATCCCAAAAAGACACACCTATACTTTCAAATAAAACACTACCCGCATAGATTGTTACTGAAATTTTTGTGAGCACGTAGGCAATAATAGAGACATATGTAAGGTAATCTCTTGCGGCTTTAGAGTAACGCTTTTCAAGAAACTCAGGCATCGTTACAACACCCGACTTGATATAAAAGGGAGCAAAAACCCATCCTAAAAGAAGAAGCACAAAGCAAGCAATCAGTTCAAATTGGGCCACAATCACGCCCGTTGTAGCTCCTGAGCCCGCAAGACCTATGAGATGTTCGGAACCGATATTTGAGGCAAAAATAGACGCTCCAACGACAAACCAACCGAGGTTTCTGCCGGCCAAAAAGTATTCCTCAGAATCTTGAGAGGATTTTTTTCCTGTAACCATGTAAGCCAGGCCAAAAACAACAAGGAAGTAGAGGCCTATTAGCCCGTAATCGAGTGAAGAGAGTGTAATCATTTGTATCCTATTGAAATTTATGTAACTTGCTTTTATCGCTGTGAATATTAAGTGTCAATTAACAAGTTACCCTTGTCAGCTCAACCCATAATTGCTAACAAATTGCATTGCACACATTATTGGGGAGAAATAAATGAAATTTATTGTAATGCTTTCTTTACTTTTATCAGCTCATTCATTCGCACAGACCGTTTCTGAAAAATGGGTTAAAGATCAATACGACTATAGTCTTAAACGTATTTTAGACCACACCAGTAGACCCGATACACGACCTGGCTTTATCATAGCTGCTCCTTCTAAGTCATACCCTAATTATTATTTCCACTGGGTAAGAGACGCTGCACTAGTGATGAGTTCTCTTCAAGAGACCCTGAGCGCTGAGAAGTTTAAGCCAATGGTGGAGGACTATATTAATCTTGTCTCTCATCATCAAAATGTTTCCAAGTTAACCAATCAAGGTGAGCCAAAATTTAATCCAGACGGAACAAGTTTTACAGGACCTTGGGGTAGACCTCAAAACGATGGTCCGGCTTTGAGAGTTATCACACTTGCTCAATACGCTTTGAAACTTATTGACCAAGGCGAGATAGAATTTGTTAAAAAGCACTTATACAACCCTAGCCTTCCAGCAAGAACAGTCTTAAAGGTTGATCTTGAATATACGTCTCATCATTTTCAAGAGGATGATTTCGACCTTTGGGAAGAAATTAAAGGGACACATTTTTATACAAAAATGGCACAAAGAAAAGCTCTTCTTATGGGAAGTAAAGTTGCAAAACTCATGGGAGATGAGGCAGCTGCAACTTGGTATTTTGCCAAGGCCCAAGATCTCAATGCAAAACTTAGAACATTTTGGTCTAAAGACAGAAACTATATTCTCTCTACAATAGATAGAACTGGTGGACTTGTTAAGCCTTCAAGGTTAGATGCTTCGACAATCTTAGCCGTTCTTCACAGTGGTGTAAGACAATTTAGTTACAACCACCTCGATAATAGAATTTTAAGAACAGTTGAAAAACTCGTTTTGAAATTTAAAGAAATCTATCCAATCAACAACACTTTCGTTGGAGTAGGAATTGGAAGATATGCTGAAGATACATACTTTGGTGGACAGCCATGGTTCCTTTTAACAGCGGCTTTGAGTGAGTACTATTATGAACTCGCTTTAATGATTAAAGAAAACGGTAAGGTAAATATAACATCTGACAATATGGGATTCTTTAATAATATTTTAAAGATGAACCTAGCCCCTGCAACGATCTCTCATTCTGGAGTTATAAAAAGACTGGTCGACACCCTTACTGAACTTGGAGATGAAAACTTAGAAAGAATCAAAATCCACTCTGGATCGACTCTCCAACTTGACGAACAATTTGGAAGATACTCTGGTTATATGACTGGTGCCCCACATTTAACTTGGAGTTATGGAGCTTTTATTACAGCGGTTAACGCTCGTTCTAAAGTCCTAAAGATGAAGAAATAATGAAATTTTTAGCTCTCATCTTTTTATCATTTACTGCACACTCGGAGATCAAAAATCTAGAGTGTGTAGCCCTTTTAAACCAGACTGAGGTTGTCCTTGATATTATCCATGACACAGAGGACTTCAGACAAAATCCATTCTTGATCAACTCTTCTATCGTTGTCAAAACATCTTCTCAAGAACAGATATTGGATGTAAAAACATTTGATAGTGAAAGACATGTTGTGGAGTTTACAAGCTCAACAGTTTTAGCAAATATCAAGGATACCCCTTACAGAATAAAAGAGATCTTCCTTTATGATAAATACCTTGAGTTAGATCAAGATGATTTTTTCTTTGGAAGATTCGAAAATAGCTCCGGGGGAGAGGGAAAATATCTCTCAAACTTCTCTCAATTTGGTGGAGATAAAATGATCATCTTTAAATGCCGCTAAGGAGTAGCCTTCGCTACTCCAGGTGTAAATAATCTTTTTAAGATTCTTTCTTTTTTAGCCTTTCTGCCTTTCTCTTCTTTCTCATTTCTTGTCTTCTGGCTTTTCTTTTGTCCATCTTGGCCTTCTTTTCATCACTAGAGTTTTCATAATGCTGTTGTTTTTTAGCTTTGAATTCAGCCCTCATATCTTTTCTTTGATCTTTGGTTAGAGTTTTCATGTGGGCTTTTCGAGCTTTGCGCTTTTCTTGACGCATTTTTTTACGCTCACTAATATTGCCTTCTTCTTTTTCAGAATCATTTGAATAGCTCATAAAAGATAGAAGGAGAAAGGTCATTAAGATAATTTTTTTCATTTGATTCCTTATTTTTTGACTTTGGTTAGCTTTCTTGTCATCTTGAATTATAAAAGATATTTAGACTTTATATATCTCTTTATTTGCCCCTTCATGAATTCGGACTGTTAGATATGATCTCGAAGTATTTTGCCCTCTTCCTTAATATTTTTTTGCCTATTTTAATTGGCTCATTTGGAACATTCTATTTGAAAGCTTTCTTCTCAGCTGTCATAGCTTCTTGTCTTGCCAGTTTATTCTTTATCGCTATTCATAGACTTATTTTCAAAACTTACAAAAATGATGGTTTGCTATATTGTGGATCTTTTATCGCCATGGGGAATATCGATAATATATTTTTTTTAATAACGGCATCATTTATTTCAGCCTTGGCTTTCATCGCACTTGAGAACCGTCTCATCGGATTTGGTGGGAAATTGGGAACAATTGCCTTTATCGGTTGTTCGGTTAATCTCTTTGTGGAGTTGTTTTGATAGCTTTTGCTTTTGCGATATCAAGTTGTGCAATAACGACGGCTCTTGGGCACAGAATATCGATTGTGCTTTCATCGATCCTATCAACCCTTATTTTATCCTTATTAGCGATGGCCATCTTTCCTAACGACCAAAGTCTACAGCCCATTATTTACGGCTCTAGCTTTGTTGGCATGACTTCCTTAAAAGTTCTAAGGAGCTCTCATATTCTCTTTGGATCTGTTCTTTTTGTTTTCATTTTTAACCAAACTGCGACCCTAGGTATCAATTTAGGTGGCACACTTGGATTTAGTGCTTTTTTAAGTGTGACAATAATGAGTTTGATTTTTAAGAAACGCTAAATTCCGACTTTTCTGTCGTAGAAAGTTCTTTTACTTCGCTACTGGCGCACTCTGCACCTTTATGATTTGTATGGCCAAACTTAAAGCCATTACTGATAAAAACAGCTTCTTCATCCCACTCTTCAAGACGACCTACCCATTTTTTACCATTAACCAATTCAACTTCTACCCATTTTCCTAATTTTGAATCATCCATATATATTCCTTTACTCTTTTTTTAATACTATATCACAAAAAACTGGAAAATGGTCTGATGGATAAAGCCCATTCTCAGTGTCTTTTAAGAGTTTAATTTCTTTGCACATAAAATGCTCAGAATGCAATATCCAGTCGATTCTATGCCCCGTATCCAACGTTCCCATAAATTGGTGAAAGCTCGTCTCTTCCTTTAACGACAGAGTTTTCCATGGGTCGACTAGGCTGAGTTCGTCGATGAGTTTCTTATAAACGGCACCATCAACTTTAGAATTAAAATCACCACAAATTATCAAAGGCCCATCAAACTCAATATTTTTTATTTCTTTTATGAAGATATCAATCTGATCTTCTCTAACGGGATCAGCTGTGTGATCTAAGTGCATATTTGCCACGAGAATTTGTTTCTTGTCTATACTGATTATAGCAAACGTCGCCATTCTAGGAAAAGCAGAATCTTCGAGCTTAGTTCCAGGAACATGGGGAGTCTTTGAAAACCAAATGTCAGCGGACTTCTCTACTAGAATATTATGACTCACAAAAAGGCAGGGGTACATTCTTTGCTCGATCCATTTACGGTGACCATCGACCAATAATCTTCCTGGCAACAAGGACAATAGTTCTCGTATTTGTGGCTCTCTTCCCTCCTGTGTACCGATAATATCCGGATGATAAGACAGAAGAAGATTTGTAAGAAAAGACTTTCTATGAGGCCACGCATTTTCTTTGTCAGCGGGGTTATTAAATCTGATATTACTTGAGATTATTTTCATTTTTAAAAGGCAGTCCTATTAGTTTTAAAAGTCTATGTGATTGTCTATCGCGATAATAGTTTTGTCCAATTTTAGAATTCTGATCAAATTTATCAGTATAGCTTTTCAATATTCTATCCCAACAAGAAAGATTAAATCCAAAATTTGAATCACTTTGGATCTGCTTCACACTGTGATGAATAATATGCATTTGAGGAGTGACAAAAATGAGTCTAAGAAGTCTCTCAATTTTGTGAGGAATATAGAGATTAGAATGATTGAAAATGGCCATGCTGCTGAGAATAATTTCAAAGAAGAAAACTGACTCGAAACTAAATCCAAATAATAAAATAAAGACAGCTTTGTAGAGAAATGAAAAAAGTATTTCTAGAGGGTGAAAACGCAGCGCTGAGCTAGCATCCAAATCAACATCGGCATGATGAACTCTATGAAATCTCCATAAAAAATCGAAGTGATGAAAGAGACGATGTTGCAGGTAGATAAGAAAGTCCAAAAGAATTAAAGATATAATAATTTCCACGAATATATTCATATCAACCAGATGGAAGAAACCCAAAGATCTCTCCTGGCCCATGTGGCAAAAATAAAATAAACCCAAAGGAGCAATTAGTCTCAATAAGGCCGATGAAAATATCACCATTCCAATATTGGCCCCCCAACGATCCTTTCTTTTTAAAAGTCTGGGTCTATATTCAAATTTGAGCTCTAACAATGTAAAGCTCACTAAGGTCAAAACGAATATAGAAACTCTAAGAATTTGATCATTCATTTATCATTATCTCTCTTTAAAATTCACTGCATCATATCTTGTGGATATGAAGATCTTGGGATCCAAATAGCGACACAACAAGGCGTTAAAACTTAGAAAATGCTAGAAATCCCCTCGCACTAACTATATCACTTATACATTTGATCTGCCATAATTTGACATTAACAAAGCTTAGTAGATAAAATAGCGAGTCGAACAAATTAAAGGGTAAATATATGTCACCAGAGTTTATAAAGATTCTTTCTTGGGCTGCGGTAGTGTTATTATCTACGAGCTATTGGTTTCAAATCTACAAGATCCAAATTCACAAAGAAGTAAGAGATCTCTCAATGATCTACCATGTAATGCTCGCAATGGGCTTTGGGATATTGACCTTGACTGCTTGGATTGAGAATTCAACAATATTTTTAGTCAAACAAATAGCAACAACAATACCTGTAGTCGTCATTATTGGTCAGATTATTTATCACAAAAACGATCGGTGGGTTGATAACAGTGACCCCAATTGTCTTCAGTGCAATGAGGACTTAGAACCAGACTGGATCACTTGCCCATACTGCCGATGTATTCCGACAGATGAGCAATTAGAAATTTTAAAAAACCTACGCGAAAAGAAGGTCTTTAAAGTTACTGGCAATAAGAAACAGCAAGCTTAGCCGAAGTAACCTTATGATTATCAGTAATAAAAATACTATAGTCGCTCTTTAACTCGTTTGTTGAGATCTCTGTCTGCCCGTTTAAAAGCATTTTCGTGACATCATAGCCTCCACGAATTTCTCTCAAAGCCCATTTACGGTATCTCTGCGTGGTCTCTATAGCATCAACGTAGTGAGAGAAGTCCTCATCAATCCAAGTATACTGCGTGTTGATGACGTGACCATCCATACTCTTCTCAACACCGGAACAAACATAGTTTTGATTATGACAAATCTGAGATGCGTGTTCATAGCTTCCGTCAATTTGAAAGTACTGATCAGAGTTAAAACTCACATAAACTTTTTTCACTTTCTTATCTTCAATGTTTAAAGAAGAGAGATTAAAGTCTAGGATAATCATTCCAAAATCAACCATATAAAGTTTATTTTTTCCGTCTTTAACATAACGGTTGTATTCAGCTTGTCTCATGGGCCAAAAATTAAAAGGGTGATCAGCTTTATTAAGATCTCTATTTTTTGCTTCAATGACGACTTCTTTGAGCGAACATCCTTGAGGATCACGAACACCACCGTCGTTTTCTCCATCACCTTCTCCAGGACCAACACCGCTAATAATCCTTCCGGCAGTATCTTTACTTTCCAAGAAAGCATTTTTGCCACAAGAAGTTAACAAACTTAATAAGAGTAAACCTAATGTTAGTTTCATAATCAATCCTTGATTCTATTTGTTTCTATAAATTCGAAACGCTACTTTTCTATCTGTTTTTTTATTAATAATTTTTTTATCTGCCTTTGAGTTTCCATATGAGACGATCTCAACCATACTCTTTGGCATTCCCTGACTAATGATATAGTCCTTTACCACTTGAGCTCGTTCATTAGAGAGCTCTTGATTCATTTCCTTCTCACCCATTCGAGAGGCGTATCCCTCGACGACTATTTTGGATATATAAGGATCACTTTTTAAATTTTTAACCATAAGATTCAATTTGTTTTGGTTAATCCCAACAACTTGTGCTTTTCCCGTTGGAAAAAGAATATTGTGGTTTTGATAAAAGATTCCATATTTTTTTTCTTCTTCAATAATTTTATTCTCTAAGTCTTTTGACGGGAAATACTTGTATCCGAAATAGACTCTTGCATCTGTTGAATTGTCTTCTTCAAGAGACCCTGTTCCCATACCAGCAAAAAAGGCACTATCTTTGGCGTTAGCATAGCGAAGACCAACATTGACCTCGCTTGGTACCTGTTCATTTTCAGCATCATAAGGTGTATCTCTATAGAACTCAGCGGTGAGATCGAGTGGACCTAGAAGTGGGATAATAGCACCTATCGACGTGTGAAACTGGCGTCTGTAATCAACGATATCGTATTGAGCATTTGGATTTTCTCTATGGCCAAAGTTTAGAGCGACCTGAAAGTAGTCAAAAGCCTTATCCAGTGCAAACCCCAGGTAGTAACCAACCCCGTTATCAGAGGTGAAAAATTTTTCTTGTCCTGTTGGAAGATAAACCCTTGGTGTAAAAGCAAGTGAGAGTCTGTTTTTATCATAAAACTTATATTTAAAATCAATTGTTGTATCACCTGTTGTAAAAACTTTTTCTTTTTCAGTCTCATCTGCAGGCTCTAGTTCCTCATAAGTGAAAAAAGTGCTGAGACCAATCTGAAAGTAATCTGTAAATCGGTAGGCGCCGCCAATATTGAGAGTATGCATCCACTCGATAATAGTTTTATCTCTTTGATTTCCATCAACTTCTATAAAAGGAGAGCGAACATAATTGTAACTTGAAACGACAATGTACTTATAGTCAGTCGTGATGAGACCATCGTTTAAAAGACCATCTTCTAGAGTGGCAAAAATGGGAGAATTTGAAAAATGAAATTTTTGTAGATTTACCCCAAAAGCTTTACCGCTTAGACCTGTGAAGATGATGGCCAAAAACAACAATGATTTCAATTGATTCCTCTTTTGTTAAATTAATCTATTAAGAGTATTTTACTCGTAGAGATTGGATTTAACTAAAGAAGTCTTAATTTGGAATATTTTGCCTTAATAAAAGTTTACTTGTTTAAAGTTTTGACGCTTGTCTAATTAGTTGACTAAAAAGTCTCAGTATCCAGCACCCATCCACACTTTGGAGTTATCACTTTATCCATCAGCTCTTTATCACTCTCATAGAGCAGATAGGCCCCTAGATTTGCGTTATCAGAGTTCGCCCATATAAGAGACTTATCTATATAACAAGTCTCCCCTTGATAGGTTAATGTGGCTTTAGAGATCTTTTCATTAGAATTATAGGAAGTCCTATAGATATGCCTTGGAGTTCCAGCTCTTCTGTCCGCCCGGATCATGATTCCAGAACCTGTATACTTAAGACCAACAAATTTTCTCGTATGCCTCGAAAGTTCTAAATCAATGGGACTAGATTCTAAGACGCCACCGACAATGCTACTTTTTGCAAAGTCTATAACAACTGACTCACCCGTTGAGAGAACGACTTCTCGTTTCGTTTCTAACGATTCCTGATTTAACTTAATATAAGGGATAACAAGCCTCGGAATGAACTGAACAGTCGTCTCCAATAGGTCGTGAGACATTCTTCCCGTTAGTTGGGAATCATCTGTAATCTCTAAGTGAGCGTCATTCATGGCCCTTTTATCGAAAACGAATCGAAGACTTCTCTCTCCGCCACCTTCAAACTGCCTTGAAACTGAGAATCCCGTAAGACCACCTTGATCATCGTTCGTTGCTATTTGTAAGTAACACAGATTTTCTAGAGGTCTGAGCTTTTCATATTCTGAGGAAAATCTATCTGTTCCAGAATACATCTGAATTTCTTCTCTTTTTAGTTTAAAGATCTCACAGTAAGCACTTGAAACTTTGATTTGTCTCATGCCAGAACTAGAAAGCTCTCCTTCATAAAGGCTATCAGATGAGGTCTGGGGAATCGTCAGTTGCGCAAGATAGTTACTTTGCCCAAAGCTGACGGTTGATACTAAAAGGAGTGGTAAGATAAGTTTTTTCATACATCAATTGTTGCAAGTCTTTTGCCAAGATAGGCCAGTAACAGAAGTTTCTCCTAGCGAAGAGATACCCCTACTGCATGAGCACTGGCCCATGCCCACTGAAAATTGTGACCACCAAGTTGGCCCGCGACATCCAAAACTTCTCCAATAAAGTGAATTCCGGGTTGGAGTTTACTCTCCAAATTTTTTGATGACACCTTTGAAGTATCAATTCCACCTCTCGTTGTCTCGGCTTTTCTAAACCCTTCAGTTCCAATGGGTGTGAGTTTCATTTTATGGAGCTCGAGCTCAAGCTTGACCCTATCAACTTTTGTCAGCCCTCCAAGTGTTACTTTTTTATCGAGTCCAATCCTGTCAAAAAGAATGTCGACAAAATTATTGGGAAGATGATGTCTGAGGGATTTGATAACCAGGTACTTCCCTTTCATCTTTTCTAAAATTTCATCAAGAGTAATTTTTGGAAGCCAGTTGACGGTAATAACATCATTATGATTCCAAAAGAGAGATGTCTTTAGAATACAAGGTCCTGAAAGTCCCTTATGCGTAAAAAGAACTGGCTCTTCATGATAGTGTCCGTTAACCGTAATACCCGCTTCAAAAGCGTTTCCAGCAAGACTTTGAAATCCCTCAAGAATAAAGGGGACGAGAGCTGGAACGGTCGGAATTATTTTATGACCAATTTCTTTGGCCAGCCGATGACCAAAATCACTTGCACCAATAGAGGGCAATACCAAACCACCAGTGGCAATGACAAGTTTTTTAGCAATAACTCTTAAAGCATCATTTTCAATTTTGAAGTTCTCATCTTCAAGCCGAGTAACTTTTAAATCTTTTTGTTGAAGAAGAATTTCAACATTATCTTTTTGAACCTGAGACAACAGCATAGTATTTATATCTTTAGCTGATTTCTTGCAAAAAAGTTGACCAAACCTTCTCTCTTCATATTCCACGTTATGGTCTTCAATCATTTTGAGGAAATCCAAACCTGTAAAACGAGACATCGCACTTTTTACAAAATGAGAGTTTTCACAGTAATAGTCTTTTGACTCTCCATACCTATTCGTAAAGTTACACTTACCTCCACCTGAGATGAGAATTTTTCTTCCAATTTGCTTATTATGATCGAGAACCGTTACAGACTTTCCAAACTCAGAACAAAAGTGCGTGGCCATCATCCCCGATGCTCCAGCCCCAATAATTGCAATATCTGTTCTAATTTCACGCATTTCTGGACGTTAACATAACTTTGACAAAAAAATGAGCGCAAAATTTTATGGTATATTTATTTCATGAATATAGAAAAACTAAAAAATGACAAATATCTTTTCTTTCTAGAGTCCCCACACAACCTGGTATGTGTTTTCGAGCATATTCATTATGATCGATCAGATGCAGATCTTTTATCTAAAGACCAAAGAAAATATCTCTTAGACAAGCTGTCCGACTTGGGCTTCTCTCACAAAACGGGAAGAGTTCTCTCAAGTGAATCTCACGATGCTGAGTTTATCTTTCCAAAGCAAAATATTCTAGGGGCCTTCATTGGAGATTTTATCAAACATGAAAAAAGAAAAGACAGCGACTTCTTTGTTCTCACTCCGACCCAAATGGGAATCTATATTATTAACACAATTGAATCAGAGACCCTAGAGGTCCTAAAGTCTCTCATCGCAAAACAACCTATTAATCTAAAGAAGATTTTTGATCACACTCACAACGATTCCTCTAAAGAATTTGTCAGAACCCATTTTAAAGAGCTTGAAACTTTTCAAAAAGATATTATTGCAAATACGTCTGTGGGTACTCACTCTCATCTTGGACGAGTCTTTTAAAAGAGGTGAACTTGAAAGGGGTTGCCATTTAAAAGGGAGTCAAAAATTGTTATCACTTTTCCACTTCCTATAAATGTTATGCCCTCTAACTTTTCTTCGGCCAATGGGGTCGCATAAGAGTGCATGATTCTTTTGCTCTTAAAACTATAGCTTTTAATCTCACTTAAAGAGTTCAAAGACCTATCATTTCCACCAGCAACAATATAGAGAAGCTCGCCATGAAACTCTAAAGACCTCACCCCTCTTTCATCTCCTAAATCAATTGAGGTAAGTGTGGAATCAATTTGTTGTGTAGATAAAAACGCCACAAGGTCAAAAGAGAGGATTTGAGCTTTTGAATCAATGATCGGACCTCGAAAACCAAGAAATACTTTTCCATCTCGATAGGCGAGCCCTTCGATATTAATGCCATTTTCATCCAAAGGTTTTTTGTAAAACTTTTTAAGCTGAGGCTCATCTCGTAGAACCGTAGACAAGCTATAAGTGGAAACTGAGAGTCCATTTTTATTGAGATCAATTTTAAAAAATTGGTATCGACTGGGTTGAAACTTTCCATGTTTACGAGAAAGAGCGTGGGAGCCAACTGCATAGAATGACTTTCCATCGTTTGCCAATCCTTCTATATCATTTTCATCTGAAGAGGTTCCAAGGCTAACTTTCTCTCCAGAGACGACAAGAGAGCCTGCAACGATCTTGGCCCTTTGAACAAAGGTGGCTTCATCTGAGGCAATAAGACAACGATTAAGATCGATACAGCTGATAGCACTTAGATCATAGCTTTTTTTTATTTTTCCTATGACTGGAAGTTCGACATAGTAGGCTTTTGAATTGAGCGCTATAAAAAATAGCAAGAGAATTAGTCTCAGGGGTAAACTCCATTTAGTATTTTAACTCACTAAATGGTGTCACCCAGAAAATTTACTGTCAATTTCTGCTATCGATCACTTTTTGTGCAAGAAGCTCGATAACGTCGACTCTTTTGATGGCGTCATTTTGCGGACAGAAGTTCATAGAAGCCGTTTGCTCCATTCCATTCATGAGTTCATCTCTTACAATTCTCAGGTCTTCGTCGTTTGTTAAGTTTTTGTCAGATTTGATGTCGCGAACACTATCCAAAACACCTTGTCTTCGGGCCATGTGGATGATCTTCTTAGCAACTTTTTTGTTAAGATCATTTAATTCTGTGGAATAAGTTCTAACCACTCCTTGAGAGTACGCCATCACTGCATCATTGTAGGCAATTAGAACTTTATCAAAGTTATTGCTTCCAAACCACCTATCGTCAGATGAGCTTGTTGTTGAAATATAGACGACTCCATAAGTTCTTCTATTATATCTTCTGCGATGAATCTGTCTTTGTTGTTCACGTCTTGTCTGCGGTCTTGCTGGAGCATCATCCTCAGTCAGGATCGCAATCGTAATCGCCGCTGCTGCAACACCTGCCACAACGAGGATATTATTTCTCGTCTCTCTATCAATCGCCGCTTCTTCAAAGGCGTAGATACAGTTTGCACTTGCTGTTGTAGTGATTGTCGTTAAGAGTAGTCCTGCTAAAAGGTTTTTCATGTTTGCTCCAGGGGTAGAATTCATGGAGGTATATCAGAAAATTAACGCCTTGCTATATTAAATGAAAGATTTACTACATTCGTGGGATCACGAATTCGAAGTCATCCTTTAAATCCAATGACTTAATAAACATATCAGAAATAAGATTCCCATTGAGATGATCATATTCGTGCTGAATAACGATAGCTCTAAAACCCGAAGCTTTCTCAAACTTATCCTCTCCAGTTCTATCTTGATAGTGAATATGAAGCTTTTTATACCTCTCAACTGTAAATTGCTTTCCAGGAATCGACAGACATCCCTCTGTAGACTCTTTGGTTCCGTAGTCGGCTAAGTATTCAACAACGGGGTTGATTATGGCCTCAGCTTTTTTAAACATACTGGGTTTCATGACAAATAGTCTCTTAGACACATTTATTTGTGGAGCAGCAAGACCGACACCAGAAGCAGCCTTCATTGTTGTGATCATATCATTAATTAGATTTTGAAACTGCTCAGACTCAATCTCTTGGTTCGAGACAGCTTCTGCGGTTAATCTGAGTGTTGGATGCCCAATTTTTATAATCTCTAAAGGAGCATTAGGATAATGAGAAATTGTGTGGGCAAAGGTGGGCAGCGATAGTAACGCTAATAAAATAATCATGTTCTCTCCTATAGAGAGAAAATCATAGGCCTTTAAAAGCGGAATAGCAACTTGGTCCAAGCTTTACGTTAATCATATCCTCTTCTAAAAAGCTCATCGTTCTATTCATATTCCTTTTTATTGAATCATCAATAACAATCGTGTGAGAGTCAATATCAACACCAAGCCTCATTTTCATATCGACATAGATATCATTTAGATCACCCAACTGAGTAATGTAATTATTTAAAACTTTAAGCTTTGCCGGAGGAGTAGCTCCTTCAAGATTAAAATAAATGGTCAGAAACTTTTTATGCTGCTTTCTCAGTGTATGAAAATCATGAACAGTGTGGGCTGGCTTAGCAAGAAGGCTTTTTACATCTTTTTTTATCGTTTTATAAAAGTCATCAAATTCACTTTTACTGATGAAGTCAAATTCCTTGAGTATCAATTCTGTATCGAGGTTATTATAACCCTTTAGAACTTTTTTAGAGTACTCCTCTATCAAATTTGGATTCCCTGCGACGATGGCGTCATTTAATTTACCAAAAGGTTTAACGACTTTTTCCAAACTTTTCGGAGCTGAATGATCTCGGTCAAAAATATAAAAACTCTCTCTAAGCATTTGAGAGAACTTTCTATTATCCTTTAATGTTTTGGGGATGCTTGGATCGTTTAGGGCAAGTTTTGGATCATCAACTAAGCGCTTTAATAGTTTTACTAATTTTTGATCCTTAGAGTGCTTTTTCCAACCACTGGAAAATTCTATAACTCTATCCTTGGGAGAGATGTACCCAACCTCATCCATACTTACGTGAAGCTCATCAAATAAAACCGAGATATTTTCAAACAATTTTACTTCAGCGCTTTTTACGTATTGTAATGAATTAGAGTTCGTTACTCTACCCGCATTAACTTCAGCTAAATAGTCATCGAAAAGCTGGGTGTCTTGTGCAGCGACAGAAAACGAAAAAATAAGGAATAGTATTTGAAAAAGCCTCATAAAACTATATCGGTCGGTTTTATGAGAACCTTTAGTTACACCTTTTTAGAGGTCGGTTTTTTTGACGTCTTTTTAGCTGTTTTTTTACCTTTGGGAAAATTATAACAATCGACCTTTGAGATTGGATGGTAGTAGTCAGCTTCATCTAGCAAAATACCCGCTAATGTCTGCTCGACTGCGCATATTTCAACCCTGACGCCTTCACCTTTGAGATGTGAGACCAATTCCACATAATCAGAGTCACCAGAACAAATAATGATGGTGTCTACCTTAGAGGCCAATTGAGTAGCCTTAATTGTCAACGGAATATCCGCACTTTTATGGCAAGGCTGGACTGAACCGTGAAACTTCTCTTGAAGCCTGTCGGCCAGCTTACTTGAGATCCTTTTCCCTTCTCTAAAATAAATAAATCGAGAAAGGGATCTGTCTTGTAATAAAGAAGGAACGAGGCTGTCAAAGTTGATCATAATTTGATCTGACTTGTAGAGTGAATGAATTGACCTTTCGATATTATTACCATCGACAAGGATAGCGACTTTTTGAGATATATTAATTTCCATATTTTCTTCTTTTTTTAGAGTTTATCTTATCCTAAGCATACCCTTTTAAATGCCAAAACAAAAGATGCACCACTTTTTTAAGAAATACGTTTAAAAACCTTGGGAATAAAGAAAAAAACGAGTGTTATAGTGCCGATACAAACTCCAACAACAGTATTTTGAACGATCTCAATCGGAATGAACTGAAAATGAAAATGATGACTAAAGATACCACCACCGACGATAAACATAGCAATGACTCCAACCACTGACAACGTTCTCATGACCTTAGGCATAAGGTTAATGAGAAACACTCCAAACTTTTTCCAACCGTTTAAGGAGAGGTAGAGTCCAAGATCGTCAATCTTGACGAGAATGCCAACAAGACCATAAATAAGTAAGGAGACTGCTAGGCCAATAACTGAAAGAGTAAGAGATTGTGATAGTACATCTCCTTTTATTGAACTTTGAGCTATGACCATTATCTCAATTGACAGAACAAAGTCGGTTTTGATGGCCCCCCAAATCTTTCCCTTTACATCTGTTGACCTGATCTCATCTTTTACTTTCTTCTTTTCGAAAATTTTATCATAGATTTTATGAGCCCCTTCATAACAAAGATAAGCCCCCCCTAAGAGTAAAATATACTTCAAGACAACTGGGGCATAGAAAGTGAGGAGTAAGACGAAAGGGATAATAATAACTTTATTTGCTAAGGAGCCTAAAAAGATTTTAAAAACAATTGGAAGCTCTTCTTTAGGTTCGACTCCATCGACCTGTCCAACATTGACGGCCAGGTCATCAGTGATGAGTCCACTTGTATTTTTCATTGCAAGTTTTGTCATAACAGCAACATCATCCATTGTTGAGGTGATATCATCGAGAAGAGTTAAGAGGTTAAAGCTCATAGTGATTCCTAAATTTTTAAAAGTTTTTTAATCTGATTGTCAGGCTTTGCTTGACCACTTCGATAATCCATCATTTTTCTTCTTATTGCATTTGCATAATAATGAAGATGAATCAGAACACCAAAAACATCATCAAGTTCCATTTTTGAAATAATAAAGTTTTCTTTTAGCTTGGGAATTAAGACTGCGTTATTAGTGGCGTTATGCCGAGAAGTAATAACCTGGAACCCTTCACTAATCGCCGTCTTTATCATAGTCCTCAACAAAGATGAGTACACACCTTTTCTTCGATGACTTTCCAAGACCGCCGAATTGGCCATATAGAAACTCGTAGAACTCTCTTGAAATCCCCAGCTCCAACCGACAAAAGTATCATCTTGATCAAAAGCTCCTAAATAGAATTCAACTCTATGCTTCAAACTATCTCTAAGGCGCTTAACACCGTTGAGCTCAGTTTCAGAAAGAGCCTCCCATAAAAGGTAGCTGTGGTCATGGTCAAAGAGTTCATCCCTATACTTGTTGTAGTAAGGATAGAACTCCTCCGATGTGAGTCGAATAATCTTGTAAGGAGAACTCATCCTTTGACGATCTCAATTCCGTCTTTCGATATCAAGACTTTTTTTTGCTTGTAAAGCATACCCAGTGAGCTCTTAAATGTTTTTTTACTCATGCCAAGAAGATCCATAATTTCCTCAGGAGAGCTCTTATCGTTGAGATGACTTCTCCCGTTATGCTTATGCAGAAATTCCATAATCTTAATTTTTGATTTATCTAGATTCTTAATACCCTGAATTTGGAGAGCACAGTCGACGAATCCGTCTTCTCTAATTTTTTTGACGTAACCAGGCACTGTTGTACCAAGCTTTACGTTTGTAAAGATTTCTGAATTATAAATGATACCAATAAACTTTTTGTTGATAATGACCCTTATTCCAAGATCTGTTTCGCTGGCAAGAAAAAGTTCAACCTTCTCATTGGCTTCAATATCAAATTTACTTGATTCAATATACTTTCCAAGCTTAGTCGTTCCAAAAATTCTATCCGTACCCTCTTCAAGACAAACTCTAACCAGATAGTCATTATTTTTCGAAACTTTTTCTTTTTGTTCATTTCCAGGAACGAGCAAATGTTTTTCAATTCCCAGGTCAAAGAAAGCGCCAAAGTCTTGAACATCAATGCAATCGAGTACGGCATACTCACCAACCTGAGCAAATGGTATTGAGCAAGTTGCCACCACCTGATCTTTTGTGTCTATGTATAAAAAGACGTCTATTGAGTCACCAATCACCAGCTCTTTATTGGCCATTGAAGGCGGAAGAAAGACTTCTCCGTACTCGTCTCCATCTTTTAGATAGAAGCCTGATTTTGTTTCTCTAGCAATTGTTAGTGTATTAACTTTTCCGATTTCGAACATTTTTTCTCTTTTTGTTAATTTTTATTTTTTTATTAGGATTTATTTTTTCAATATCTGACAAATTATTTAAATGCCTCATCTCTTTATTGAATTTCCAAACGAACATAATTTTTAAAATATCTTCTTTACTCAAATCTCCAAACGCCTCTTTTACAATTTCAAAAGAAGGATCAACCTTAAAGTCATCTCCTTTAGTTTGAATAGCTTCCTTTATAAATCCAGCAGCAGTAACTTCTTTCTCTACCATATTTCTTATTAGACTCGAAATAGCTGGAAGAGATTTTTTCTCTATCTTTTTATTAATATGTCCTTCGATACTTCTGATCTCAGATATGGAACCAGGACCAATAATTGTATAGGCCTTGCCCGTCTCGCCTGCTCTGCCCGTTCTTCCAATTCTATGAACATAGCTCTCATTATCTCTTGGTGGACCAAAATTAAAAACATGGGTGAGGGTATCAACATCAATCCCACGAGCTGCTACATCTGTACAAACAAGGAGATTAACCTTTTTCTTTTTAAAGTTATTCATGGCGTCGTCGCGCTCGGGCTGCCCCATATCGCCATTGAGCACTTCAACAGAATGACCTCGTTTTTTCAGATCATCTGCGACTGTTTTAGTCTCAAGCTTTGTACGGCAAAAGATCATCGCATAAATATTAGAAGCTTCATCAATAAGTCTCGCGAGCGCTTCTTTAAAATGTTTATCTTTTACCACGAAATAGCTTTGCTCTATATCGTCATTACTCAATGAGACATTATCTACTTTAACAAATGTGGGTTTTCTAAATATTGACTTAATAAGCGTTGAGATCTTTTTTGGCATAGTGGCTGAAAACATGATGAGCTGCCTATTGCCATTAAAATATTTAAGAATATCCTCAACATCTTCAATAAAACCCATTGTTAACATCTCATCGGCTTCGTCTAAAACGCAGATCTTTGCACTTTCGAGCTTTAACTTCTTCTTCTTGAGAAGATCTAAAACTCTCCCTGGTGTACCGACAACTATTTGTGGATTCTTTTGGAGGCCTCTAAGCTGTGGTTCAAAATCAGTTCCACCGAACAAACAGATTGATTTCACTTTTTGATGAAGCGTTAGCTTCTTTATCTCCAATTCCACTTGCTGAGCAAGTTCCCTAGTCGGAGCCAGAATCAAAGCTTGGACTTTTTCTGAAGAATGATCAATTTTTTGAAGGACAGGAAGAGCAAAAGCAAACGTTTTTCCCGTACCGGTTTGGGCCTGACCAACAAAATCGTTGGTGCTTTCTAAAATGACGGGAATAGCTTTATCTTGAATTTCAGTTGGGCATTTGAAGCCCATCCTTTCAAGCGCCAAAAGCAAATCTTCATCTAAAGAAAAATCCTGAAAAGTCTTTTGACTCACTTATTACCTCTTAATTGTCCTAATTTTGCTTAACCTATCAATTTTACTGAGGTTTGAATAATAAAAATGAATATATTATAGGGTTCAATTAAGCTTGCGAGCAATAAAGGAGGTTTTGGCCGTACAGAGTGTAGCTTTACTCCTGCCCTATCTCATCTTTTGATGAGATGGAGCAATAGCTCGATTGCCTCTTGGTCTTGGATTATAGGTTTATTAGTTTAAAATTTTGTCTTAGCTTCTGAGAAAGTTGATGTAAGTCAGATAAAGATTTAAAGATGCTTTGGAACCCAGCAATTTCTTTTTGAACCTCTGCTTCAGTTTTTTCAAGAGAGTGGAGCCTTTGATCTTGAAGAAGCTGGTCTCGCTGTAAAAGCTCACTTTCAGTTTTATACAATTTTACAATAGAGAGTTCTTGAAAGTTTAGACCTTGCTCAGCTATCGCGGCTTGATCGAACTTTTTGCCCAAATAAAAATCAAAATATTTTTTTAAATTAGCTGAGCCAGATGCTCGATCCAAAATTCTTTGAACCTTTACTCGTCGAGATTTATAATCTTCGATTTCAGCATTTAGATCTCTCATCTCAAGGTACTTTGCTTTGAGCTCAATAAAATCCAATTTCTTTTCAAAAACAATGAATGAGCTCAAGATCGCCTCTTGTTTGTGGACCATCTCCCCTACATCTGTCTTTAGATTCTGAGAGGTTTGATCTTGTTCAAAATCTAAAGCGAACTCTAAATTAGACGTTATCTCACTTTGTAAGATGCTTAAATCTCTTTTGTTCAACTCTAACTGGGATATAGTATCCAACAGGTCAGATGCAAAAACATTTGAAAAGAGGCAAAAAAGTAAAAGGGCTGAAATTCTCATCAGTCCCCCTATCGGTAAAGCCAGTCTGGAATTTAGGATTATTTCGTAATTGTTTCCAAGATGTTTACGATTCTACACTTAATGAGCACTTAGCAGTAGTTACCGGGAAAAGAATCTGAACTAATATAGTTAAGAACCATTTACACAAGGAGCGTTACATGCCAAGACAAAAAGAATTATCACCAGAAGAAAAAATCTCAAACGCATTAGATACTATTAGAACTTATGCAACTGAGTCCTATGGAAAGATTTCAGATACGACTAAGGACACAGCAAGAGCCGTTGACGATTCTGTAAAAAGCCATCCATGGAGATCAGTTGGAATCGCAGCTGCTGCAGGTGCCGCAGTAGGAGCACTTTTAACAAGAAAGAAATAATCAGTAAAAAAAGAAAGAAGGGAGCTGAAAATGGATTTTGTAAAAAGTCTTTTAATATCAATTTTTCAAGACCAAGTTGAAGACCTTAATAGGTTTGCAGCAGATAAAACCCATAAAGTACTTGTTTTATCTTTTATAAAACAAATTTCAGCTTTCCTCTTTTCTTTCTCACTACTAGGGATTGCTCTGAGCCTCTCACTTTTTTATGGACCCCAAAGCATAGAACTTGGGACTTTAAAAGGCGTTGTTTGGACCCTAGCTCCAATTCTCGTTATTACGGCTTTACTCATCAGGATGGTGACAAGTAGATCTAGAATTGAAGAAATTTTCGAAAGCAAGAAAATCAGGCAACAAAGTGCTGTAAATGTTTTAGAAATCGTGGAAGCAATCAGACAAGTGAAAGAGACATTCTCACCACAACACCAGCCTCAAAACCATGTCGACAAAAAGTTTCACGATATTGATAAAACTCTAGTGTCAGTGGCTGATGCCATAACTGCTTTGAATACCAAGATAGAAAACCAAGAAAAATCTAACTCATTTTCTTCGTTTCAATAGTTTTATTAATTTCGGCTCCAAGCAGAATCAATAACCCAATGACATAAAGCCAAAGCATAAAAATAATCATCCCCCCTAAAGAGCCATAAGTTTTGCTATAACTATTAAAGTGAGACAAGTAGAGCTTAAAGCCATTAACAAAGAGAATAAATCCAATGGCTCCAAAAAGGCTTCCCGGAGAAATAAATTCAAATCTTTTAGAAGGCTTTGGTGTAAGATAATATAGTCCAGCAAATACGAGGACAACAACTAAAAATGAGACAAGGTAGTTCACAAAATCGACGAATAAAGAATCAAAATTTGAAAGGTAGAGAATAAAAGTAATTGTCGCTATGATTAGAAAACCAAATAAGATTGTAATACCAGTAGATATGAGTCGCAATTTGAAATAATTTCTCGACTCTTTAACTTCGAGCACCTTATTAATTTGTTGAATGATACCCATCACTCCACTTGATGCAGACCATAGAGCGAAGACAAATCCAGTAGATAGTACCCCTGGTCTCTTCACTTCAACCACCTCTGCAGTAATAGAAACCACGAGGCTAGAAGCTTCATCCGGTAAATTACTCATTATGATAGCATTGAGACCCTCTTGAAGGTTTTCTATAGGAAGATATGGAATGATAGCAATAATAGTCATTAGGGCTGGAAATACAGCGAGTGAGAAATAAAAAGCTAAAGCCGCAGCTCCTGTGAGGACCTGATCTTCATCAATCTTTCGTATAAGTAACTTTAGATAATCGGTCATTCTTAACTCTCATTTTTGTAGATTCTTTCAAGGGAAGTATCTATTTTTCTACACAAACTTTCAACACTTGATATCTGTTCTCAAAGCTATAAGGGATTAAAATAGAAGTGTCTATAAAAAGAAAGACAAGGAGAATACTATGTTTATCAAAACCAAAGACAATATTCATTTAAACTACAAAGACTGGGGATCGGGAGAACCAATTGTTTTAATTCACGGATGGCCTTTGAGTTCTGATATGTGGGAACATCAAGCAAGAAAGCTTGTGCATGCAGGTTTTCGTGTTATCTCTTACGACAGAAGAGGTTTTGGAAAAAGTGAACAGCCCTTTTACGGCTATAACTACGATACCTTAGCAGACGATCTTCACTCGATCATTAAAAAGCTTCAGCTCGAAGATGTAACCTTGGTGGGATTCTCCATGGGAGGGGGCGAAGTAGCACGCTACCTGAGTCGTCATGGTGACGACAAAATCAAAGCTGCCGTCTTTATCTCGTCAGTTGTTCCTTTTATTTTAAAAACTGCTGATAACCCCACTGGTGTCGATTTCAGTCTCTTTGAAAATATGAAAATTGAACTGGACAACGATCGCCCAAAATTTCTTAAACAATTTGCTAAAAACTTCTATGGTCTCGATACTCTTCATCACGATGTTTCCGCTGAGTCTCTAGAGTGGACTAAGTCTTTAGCCCTTCAAGCTTCACCGGAGGCAACAATAAGATGTATTGACGCCTTTGCCTTTACGGACTTTAGGCCAGATATACAACATATTAAAGTGCCGACTCTCATCATTCACGGAACTGGTGATAAGATTGTTCCACTACCAACAACTTCAGCTCAATTAAAGGAGTTATTGCCTTTATCTGAGGTAAGATATTACGAGAAGGCACCTCATGGTTTATTCCTAACCCATAGAGATCAACTTTTCGAAGACTTGAGAGTCTTTATTCAATCCGACTTGAAAATGTTTCAAGAAAGATATTACGACTTCCAAGAAAGTTTCTATAAAGCTCCTTAGCTTTATAGAAGCTCTTTTGAGATCTATCTTCGCAATGGCGATAACACTCATTAGCCCGATTATTTGAAAAGAAAATCTATATATTTCCTTTTAAGATCGGCCATGTATGAACATTTTACCTACAACAATTTATCATATTAATGAAAAGTGTGAATTTATTCACACAAACCCTTTATTGTTTGTTTATCACAGTTGCGCGTTATAGAACCTGCCAGAGAGAAAAATTGACAAAGAGTGGGTACAAAAAATGATAAAATCACTTTTTATCTTCTTCATAGTATTAAACACTTACGGTGCGATGCTGGGAGATGTAAGAGAGACCAAAATACTTCCGGGCTTCATAACCTTTGATGAGAAAGATCCATTTTTCTTGGGATTTAGCACGGGTAGATACAAAACAGACTCCATTGAAAGAAGAAACCCCTCAAAAATTTTAAAGTCTTACTTTAGAGCAAACAAACTAGACCTCGATAAAATTAACCTAGAAATTGCTGCCTTGAAGAGTTTTAGAAAGTCTACAGCTGTCTCCCTTTGTATGGACAAATTTAAAGATGAGATTGAGTCTTATCATGATTGTACTGACAAACGTTTTCTTGAACACAAAAGTAAATGGTGGGCTAAAAACGAATTTAACATTGCCCTCTCTCTAGCTATTCAAAATTTTCAAAAAATTAAAATTAATTTCTTTGATATTAAAGCTAGTGAATTGAATCAAAAAAAGAATATTGATTTCTTAGAATATTTTTTTACTGCAATTGAGATCACCCAAGCTGTCAAAGCCGAAGACGAACAAAGAGCCTCTGGGACAAGCATTTTGGCTACAGTAAGCCAGCTGCGTAGTCTTATTGGCAGAGACTTTATAAGCAATCACGATAGGCATGCGTCCAATTTGTTGAAACCAAAGGATTCAAAAGAGATATTTTATTCTTACACCGAACTTCAAAATTTGAAAAACAGTGGGTTCGATATCTCCACACTGGACCCTCATGATAGTGGAATTTGGAGAAAGCCGAGAACTTCTATCTCAAACTATAGTCCCATAGGATATAATAATGATGGAATTTCAAGACTAGAAAAAGCGTTAGGGTCTAAGATAGCCCAACAAATTGTTGACCCTAACCAAGAGATAGTAGCAGAGTATAGAGGTGATAATTTCAGTGGTGGAAACACGATAAAATTTGATATCTATATCAATGGAGAAAAGTTTAAGTTAAAGCCCATTACAAACAAACAAGAAGGATCCGACACATTTAACGAGCTTGAACAAGTCAAAAAACATCTTTGGGGAAGCGAGACAAATGTTGAGCCTGTGGTTAATACTCTGGCACACTCCATTGGCTACACTGTTGACCCGACTTACTTTCAAAAAAAGATAAAGCTTTATATTTCGCACAAAGAGTTCCCTGATCAATCATTTGAGCAAGTTAGGGAAAAGCTGATCCAAAACCTTAATGTTAAATATGGTATAGCGTTTAATGCCCATTCAGCCTTGAACGATGTAAGAATAGATAAAAAAGGTAGACCCTTTATCTTGATTCGTGGAGCGACCCTTGAACAAAAATCTAATATAGAGACAGATTCTAATATTGGTTTCTTTAATAGAACGGCTATTGGTAAAGGCTTAAAGCGAGAACATAGAGCTCTTTATTTATTTATGGCATTAATCATGGATCCAGATATTAAAGATGATAACACAAAGGTTAAGATCGTCCCATTTACTGAAAACGGAAAAACTCAGTATAAAGTGATGCTCTCTAATTCAGATATGGGCTCCTCTTTGGGAACTGGTTACCCAAACCTCTATAACTTTAAACTTATAAAAAATGCTACACCTAATTTAATCGAATTTAACTATTTGAGAATATTTAAGTATGGTCAAAAACATCTTCTCAATTTTGACGATGCTAAGTGGATTACAAGAAGGATAGCACAACTGAGTAACGGCCAGATATACAAAGCCTTCGTCTCTGGTGGATATCCAGATATAATAGCCAAATACTACTCTCTCCTTTTTGCAAAGAAGAGAAATGAATTGGTTAGAATATTAGGAATGGAGAATAATACTTTTCTAGATGACGAGGGCAAAGAATTTACCATTAAACTTTTAAAAGAGTTTAACGGTACAATCGAAGGCCATGAGTCTCTATTTGATAACGGCCAACTTCACGATCCAGAAAATTTAATTTATGACTCAACACAAGAGAACTTTCCAAGATATTGGGGAGCTGCCTTTAGGGACTTTCGGGCTAACTCTCCTCAAAGTTTTATGCGCCAAAAAATCACATACGTTTTGAAAAGAAGAGCATTATCATTGGCTAATGACCACATTTTGCGAGGAAGTTATATATCGAATCAAGGTCTTGGATTTTTTACATCTCGAATAAGGCCTAATAATCTTATCAGTCTCTGTGGTGGAACCTGTTTTTTAAATGCCATGCAGGTTGGAGTTCAAGGCCTAGTTCCGCTTCGTTATGTCATCAATAACCCAAATCCAGATTCTCCAAAACAACTTATGCAAGTGGATGTGTTTCAGAGCTGGAATATTTATTGGAAAGCATGACGATCATTTTACAACTAGTTTGGGAATCAACCTATCGAGCTTAGTAGAAAATAATGCAAGTGGAAAAGTCTACTACATGAAAGAGTATATAAAGGTTCGAGAAATCGATAATATTATGACATTTGTGAATAGACCTCAAATACTTAAGATCGATGAGAATAATTTCCTGCCACACTTTGATGAGGGAATCGAGCTACTTGAGGAAGATGAAAAGCTTTTTATCAATCACTACTTTGGCCTTGGTGCAAGAGCAAGGGTTCGTCCTTTTCAGATGGTTCCCTTCGCATCAGTGACACTTGCTGGATCATCTGCAAACTTCAGAAGAACACTTATAACAAAAAAAGAGAAAAGAACTAAGTCTTCGATATAACAAAGGATCAATCTTTGATTTTGACCTGAGTTTTAATCTATTTGATTTTTTATTACGCTTTCCAATCGCTGGAGTGAGCACGTCAACTGCTAATTTTGAAGATAAGATCGTAAGTTTTAAAACTGACAAACTAGAACCTGAACTTAAAGAATGCTTAAAGATAAACCAAAAATGTAGTAAGTCTCCAAGTATCGTAAGACAGACTCGTCTCAGAACATCTCGGCGACTCTTTAACTTCTTCTATCTTTTTGGAAATAATAGAATCACCTATAGGGCTTTCAGGCAATATTTCAATAACCGGGATAATACCGTCTTAACTGATAGATACTTTGTTTTTAGAACAAACTCAGCTGGTTTTAGAAACTTAGAAACCTCGACAGATCAACTTTCAAGTACAGCTTATATTGACGATGACAAAGATATAAATGTCGCAATTGACCTAAAATACTACCAGCAAGCAGCAAAAAGAGAGGACTTGAAAAAGTTCCTTACCAAATATAGAGACCTACTTCCTGAGGACCTTATTCCTTTTAGCGTAGAGCACGTCAAATTTTATATGGGTGCCTTTTCAGCTGATGTCAATATCGTCTTCGATAAGAATATTATAAAGAGATTCTTTAGTAATAAATTTTCACAAGAAAAACTATGCATTAATTTCGCTCGCTATCGAAAAGTTCCACAAGTTGAGAATGTCTGTAAAAATACTCAACTAAATCCTGACTTTCACCGCAAATTTAAAGGACTAAGGCGTCGCTATAATAGAGCAAAAAGAAATTACGACAAGTTAATAGCAAGTCCTATTCAACAGACAAAAGACAGGTATCTCAAAAGAATATCTAAGTTTTTCTATGATAGAAATTTTAAAAATGATATAGCAAAATTCATGATCTCCTTTGCTAAAGACAAAGAATACAAAAGAGATGTCCGTCTCTTTAGCACTCTGAGTGCCTTTCCAGGAGACATTGACGAAATTAAAGAAAGCAACACTCTTCAAGGAAATAATGATCGATTTGAGATCGAACAAATGGAAATTATCGGAGATACACTGTTTGGAATTGTAGAACCCTTTTTCTACCAATCAGGATCAACTACAATTCCACTCATTGATTAATTATTCATCTCTAAAGAATATATTAACAAGAAGAATTAAACTTCCAAATGTTGCAATCAAAAACAAAATGATTGCAAATCCTGGATACCCAAAAAGAATAAAGTTCGTTTTAATATTCATTAACATCGCTGCTCCAATAATAAGAGCAGCCAATATCAAACCACTTGTGATTCTATTGGCTATTTTTTGAATACCGACCATAACTTTGTCTTCATCAATGGCATCAACCTTAATCTTAAATTTTTTATTTGCGAGGTCTTCGAGAATTTTATTTAAATTTGAGGGAATTTTTTCGACAATCCTCTTGGCCTCAACCGAGCTTAAAAAAACATCTGACAAGCTTAGATCGGACTTAAAGTTATCTTTTAAAAGCTTAATTGATTGATCCCTTACGGCTTCGTTTGGATCAAAGCTAGGATCGAGAATAGAACCCAACTCTTCCAAATACATTAAAGTTCTGGCTATGGAGCTTAATTCAGGTGGAAAATATAAACCAGCACTTGAGGCAATCTTACAGACTTCAAATAAAATTGTTCCCGCTTTAATTCTTTCAACAGACCTTCCATGCTCATCTTTTACCATTCGAGATAAACTTTTTTTAAAGAAATCCATGTCCTCTGTGACAGACTCAATCGGATAGACAAGTCTATAGGCTATCTCTGAGGCTTCATATCCTCTCCCCTCGCTTATGGCCACGATGAGGCTGAGGAGCTCACTTCTCAGTTCAGGTCCTAACTTTGTTACCATTCCCAAGTCGAGGATCCCGATACTGTCTGGCTCAACAAAGAGTAAGTTGCCCAAATGGGGATCAGAATGAAAGAATCCATCGACAAAAATTTGTTTAAGGTAAGCCTCGAAAACATCATGTGCTATTTCTTTCCCATTTAACTCCGTCATAGCTATATTTGATATATTTGAAAACTTTCTGCCATCAATGAAATCCATTGTCAGAATTTTGTGAGTTGTATAGCTTTCATAAACCTTAGGAAAAACGATCTTCTTAAATTTAGTTAAATTCGCTGAGATAACCTCAAGATTGTGGGCTTCCTCATTATAGTCGAGCTCCTGAAGAAGTGTTCTCTCAAATTCTTCTATCATCGACTTAGGGTTAAAACGCCTGACGGTTTCTGAAAACTTCTCGAGGTATCCAACCACGCTGTAAATAAGTTCTAAATCTTCTTTAATCTTTTTATATATGTTTGGCCTTTGTATTTTTACAACGACTTGCTGTCCAGATTTAAGAACAGCTCTATGGACTTGACCGAGAGACGCTGCAGCGAGCGGCTCTTTTTCGAAGGAATGAAAGACTGACTTAATTTTTGCCCCGAGCTCATTTTCAACAATTTCTTCAATGATTGAATAGTCGATTGGATCGACATCACTGTGGAGTTTACATAACTCTGATGTAAACTCTATCGGTAGAATTTCTTTTCGTGTCGACAAAACTTGACCAAGTTTTATGAATGTGGGACCTAGACTTTCGATGTCTTTGACAAAATTTTTCGCATCCTCTGTCCTACTCGTAGATTTTCCCAATGAACTACTCTCGACATCTTGCATGCCAGAGGAGAAATCAGAGTACTTTAATAAATACTTTGAGAGCTTGAGATACACTTTGCTTTTTTCTATACCTTCCATTGAACAAGGATACCACTTATCCTTGAAAGGGAAAGACTCAAATATAAATTTCTTGTGTAGCAAAATTCACAGATTGATCAACCTTAAATCATGAACTAAGCGCTATCGGAAGCTACTATGTATACAAGATGAATTTTAAAAAGGAGTTTTTATGAAATTAGACAAAAGAAAAATCGCAATTCTCGCCACAGATGGTTTTGAGGAAAGTGAATTAACAGTTCCACTCAAAGCCCTCAAAGAGGCTGGAGCTAATACAGTGATTGTATCACCAGATAGAAAAGCAATCAAATCATGGAAGGATGGAAATTTGGGAAAAGAGATAGATGTAGATATGACTCTCGATTCTGCCAATTCAGATGATTTCGATGCTCTTTTAATTCCTGGCGGCGTTATAAACCCCGATAAACTACGAGACAATGAAAAAGCTGTAAATTTTGTTAAGGGTTTTTTCAAAGAATCTAAGCAAAAGCCTGTTGCGGCAATCTGTCACGGTCCGATGGTGTTAATCAACGCTGAGGCTGTAGCTGGAAGAACGATGACCTCTTTTAGCTCTATTAAAAAAGATTTAAAAAATGCTGGGGCGAACTGGGTAGACAGGGAAGTTGTTGTAGACAAAGGACTTGTCACTTCAAGAACCCCAGAAGACCTTGAACCATTTCTCGACAAAATGATCGAGGAATTTCGAGAAGGCGTCCACAGCATTCCTAGGTAATATAAGCCTTGACGGCCAGCCTTAAAGGTCTGGTCGTCTTTTAAAACGGAGAATAAGATGAACATAGTTGAAAATAATAACAAGAATTTTTTCACCCAATACAGTCAGTTGACCGTTGCCCAAATTGAAAAACTAAATGAAGACAGAGAGTTTCTTATAAGGAGTAAAATTGAGGAAATGGAAAGTGACCTTGAAGAGTTTTCATCTATAGTAAAAGCGAGAAAAAGTAGTTCAGTAAAAGACTACCTAAAAACTATCAATCCCCTGTTTAGCGCTTTTGAGAAGGTTGAACAACTTTATCAGCAATCTCAAGGAACGCACCCCAGAAAAGCTTCTAAAGCCTATGATAGGATTGAAGAAGAGTTGTTAAGTCTTTCTTGCAAGATTTTAACGTATCAAATAAATGAAGAGAAAGTGTTCCATTAGTATGAAAGCTCTCATCATTGAAAGTCAGACGACCAAGGACATTTTAAACCAGTTTAAGGTTTCTGACCTAGAAATTCAAAAGGTAAATTTTAGAGAGATATCCTCTCTTGAATCATTTTCAGAGCATAAAATACTCATCTGTGCGTTAAACAAAAACGGAGAGGTTTTTGAATATCTTACTCGTATGAAGAAATTATACCCTTCGACTTATTTTATTATTCTGAGTTCACAAAAAAATGATGAATTTTTAGAAAAGTGTTTTAATGGATTTGCAGATGACTTTATTCACACTGATACCTCTTTACTGGAGATAAAAGCTCGTATCGAGGCAAAGGTTAGAGAAATATCAAAGACGAAGTCCAAAGAAAACAATCTAAGCTGGGAAGAAATTAAAATTAATATCAGTAACCAAAAAGCCTTCATCAAGTACGGGATAAAGGAGTTTAAGGATATTCTCTTAAGTCCTATTGAATATAAGCTTCTTGTTTATCTTGCAAAAGCTCCATATAGAGTTATAGAGCGAAAAAGTCTTCTCAAAGATGTATGGGGACTCAATCCAGATATATCGACTCGATCAGTGGACATACACATTAGTAAACTTAGAAAGAAGCTTGGTCCCTACAGTAATATTTTAAAAACTATTAGAGGCAGAGGATATAAGTTCCTTCCTACTACAACCAAGGGAAATGTTTAATTTTATACTCAAAGCCTTCAAAAACCTTCGATCTTTTGAAACTCTTTACCTTATAAAATAAAAGTAGAAATTTTATAGAAAGGAGTTTTATGAAAAATCTGTTTAGTACAACACATAAAAAATCAAAAATAAATTCGCATGATTTAATTGAACTCAATAGTAAGAAGGAACAATTCCTCGAACTTAGAGTTGACGAGATTGATAGCTGCTTAGATATTTTAGAGACCTATATAAACAATAATAGAACTCCTGCTCATGCTTTTTACCACTCAGTTGTCTCAACTTTTCGAAGTCGAGTTGACAGGATAGACACAATTTTCACTTCATTGCCTCATGCAGCTCCTCAGAAAACGAAAGAGAAGCTCGTTGCTATGGAGTCGGACATAATGGAGATTCGAAAGCAACTAAACTCGTACCTTAACATTTTCTCAAATGGACTTGAGAAGATTCAATAAAACTGGAGAAAACAAATGAAATTTTTTAATGGAATACCTTTAAAGCTTACAATTATTATTTTGATCACAAGCGGATTGTGTTTGGCCAGTATGGAGACTGAGTCTTCTCACATGAATTCTGCGGTAATGAACTCACCCAAGGTCGCTCAGATGGGCGAAGACTTTAATCCCACTGCCTATACAAGAAAACCAAAAGCCACTGTTAGTAAATCTTCAGTAAGAGATGCACAAAAGCTTTTAAAGAGCCAAGGTTTTTTAAAGTCTAATCCAGACGGCATTGTTGGATTTGAAACGAAACAAGCTGTTAAGGCATATCAGATTGAAAAAAAGCTCGATGTAACTGGTGTTTTGGACAAAGAGACATTAAACGCAATGAATGTTGACTGGAAAAAGGGTCATAAAACCTACTAGTTGTGTAAATATCTACACATAAGTACATATTCACATCACATATTTGCCTCACTTTGGGGCTAAAATGCTAGACAAAGCTTAATTGAAAAATAATAAAGGAGAATTTCAATGAGAACAAATTTTCGTGGCGGTTTATGCATAATTTTAAGTATTGTATTTTTTAATATCAATCAACCTATTGCCCATGCCTCTCAATCACATAACAGAGTCGAAATCATCTCTACTATGGACATGGTAAATGCTATGGACAGGAAAGCGACGGAAAAAGAACTTGCAACACTGCTGAAGACAGAAGAAGCAGCTTCTCTAATTGCATCAAATGGCTTTAGTGTAAATCAAATTGACTCCAAACTTGCAAGTTTAAGTGACGCTGAGATTCAAAGTTTACAGAAGAACATGAACCAAGCTAAAGCAGGAGGAATCTTAGTTACAGTTGTGCTTGTACTTCTGATTATATATTTAGCTCAAAAAATATGATAAAAGTTTTATTACTTTTAAGTCTGTTTAATATCATAGGGTGTGCATCAATTGTTGCACACTCTCCTAGCAATCAGAAAAGAATCGATAATCTACCTCCATCAGCCCAAGTCCAGAATGTCCCTTTCATTTCCCAAAAAAAAGATTTTTGTGGCCCATCAACACTGGCGATGGTTATGCAGTTTTATGGGAAGGATGTATCAGCAGAGCAACTGTCGAAACTTTTATTTGTCCAATCTGCCAGTGGGACATTCCAACAAGATATGATTTCTGCAGCTAGACTTAACCAATTTATAACAATCCCTATTGAGAACTATGCAGATCTTTTTCAAGAAATATCTTCTGGAAACCCCGTTATTGTCTTCAGAAACTTAGGATTTGATTGGGTACCCCTTTGGCACTACTCCGTCATCACCGGCTATGATAAGCAGCAACAGACCATCACAATGCATTCAGGAGCTGATAAAGATAGCACCATGAAGCTAGTAGACTTTGACAATAGTTGGGAGAGAGCAAACTTTTGGGCATTCTCAATCATCAAACCTGGAATGATGTCACAAAATGCTTCAGCGATGGATTTGGTCAGATCAGCGGCAGCATTTGAAAATATAAAGTCTTACAAAGCCGCAATCAAAACATATGAGTCGATTACACGGAAATGGCCTAGCAGCGAAATTGCATACTACGGGCTTGGAAATATCTATTTTAAGAAAAACTCACTCACTTTAGCGATAAAAAACTATGAAAGAGCTATTGATCTAAAAGAAAATTTCCCTGAAGCATGGTTCAATCTCGCTTTAAGTTATAAAGCCTCAAAAAAGTTAGTTAAATATAAACAAGCAGCCAAAATGGCAATTGCAAAAGCTTCCCCAGATAAAAGAGATCAGTACATTAGGGATTTGAATTGAGTGCAGTCCCATTTTAAACATGTGTACAAAATTAAACATCAAATTCCAAATTGGTGTAATTATTTAAAAATTTCTAGGCTATGATCACTTCAGGAGAGATCACGATGAACATAGAGAATTATTTTTCAGAAGTAGAACTTTTAAATGAACCTAGAGAGTTCGATAAAAGTGCATTTATCAAGACCTTAGAAATGCTGATCGATGCCACAATATTAGAAGAGGAGTCTTATGAGCAACACAAGGTCAATTAATCCTTCTAATGGAAAGACATTAGAAGAATATAAAAAAAATGGATTAAATCACAATCTTCACCTTATCAAACTATCAAAGTCCGTAAGTTCAAAGTGGGAAGAAACAAGCTTTGAAAAAAGAGCTGAACTTTTTAAAAATCTAAAGGAAAGCTTAATTGACAGAAAAGATGAAATTGCGGCTCTTATGACCAAAGAAATGGGGAAGCCAATTAAACAATCAAAAGGTGAAGTAGAAAAATGCGCAAAGGTTTGTGAGTACTACGCCGAAAACGCACATGATTTTCTCAAAGACAAAGAAGTAAAAACTGAAAATGATAAAAGTTTTGTCACCTACCAACCCCTTGGACTTATCCTCGCTATAATGCCCTGGAACTTTCCACTTTGGCAGGTTTTTCGATTTGCTGCCCCGACTCTTATGGCAGGGAACACAGCTCTTTTAAAACACGCATCCAACGTTTCTGGATGTTCTCTTTTAATTCAAGAGCTATTTGAAAATGCTCAATTCCCAAAAGGTGTATTTCAATCGACGGTCACTGATTCAAATGAAATAGAACCTCTAATAGCCCACAAAGATGTTGCCGCTGTTACGATAACGGGAAGTACAGAAGCCGGTATTAAAGTGGCCAAGATAGCTGGAGAAAATCTTAAAAAGATCGTTCTTGAACTTGGTGGAAATGATCCCTATCTCATTTTAGAAGATGCTGATATTGACCTGGCTGTTTCAAAGTGCTCCGAAAGTAGACTTTTGAATAATGGGCAAAGTTGTATCGCTGCGAAGAGATTTATTGTTCACTCAACTGTCTATGATACCTTCCTTGAGAAGTTAAAAGCGGATTTTGAGTCAAAGAAAATTGGTGATCCTCTTGAAGAAGATGTCGATATTGGGCCAATTGCTCGAGAAGACCTAAGAGAGGAGCTTCACGATATAGTAACCAAGTCAATTGAACTTGGTGCCAAGCCTGTCACAGGTGGAAATATACAATCAGGAGAAGGTTTTTACTATCCACCTACGATACTAACTCATGTAACGAAGAATATGCCGGCCTACTCCCAAGAGATATTTGGGCCTGTAGCTTGTCTATATAAATACGAATCATTAGATGAGGCTTTAGAGATTGCAAATGATACCGAATTTGGCCTTGGAGGCGGAGTCTTTTCAAAAGATATTGATAAAGCTACTCATATCGCAACAAAGCTTATAAAAACTGGCAATTGCTCTGTTAACGACTATGTAAAGTCAAACCCTCTCCTACCGTTTGGTGGAATAAAAATGAGTGGTCATGGAAGAGAGCTTTCAGAAAATGGCATAAAAGAATTTGTAAATATAAAAACAATTACTGTTAGGAGTGTTTAAATGGACTTTATTAGAATTTTATTTTCTGTCTTATTACCACCACTTGGTGTTTTTCTACAAGTGGGCTTAGGTGGAGCTTTCTGGTTAAATATTCTACTCACACTCTTGGGTTATCTTCCTGGTGTTATCCATGCCGTTTGGATTATTGCTAAAAGATGAAATACTTCCTGATTTTTCTATTGTGTACGAGTTGTTCAACTGTTTACTATAACTTCTGGGAATTTTTGGGCCAAGAAAAAAGAGAACTTCTACAATCTGAGATGGAAGCGATAACAAGCAACCAAACCGATACAAAGGAAGATTTTAAAGATACCCTCTCAAAAATACGCAGCGAATACAGTTATAAAGAGGGCAGCCTAGAAAGTACTTATGATGACTTATCTGATGACTACAATGATTTGCATTCTAATGCAGAAGATCTAAGTAAAAGTATAGATAAAGCAAAAAATATTGCTGAGGACCTCTTTGATGAGTGGGAAGATGAAGCGTCTAAAATTACAAATTCCAAATTTCGAGCTGAATCTTTGAGAAAGAGAGTCATAACAATGACTAAATTTAAGGTCGCTTTGAAGAGTGTAAGAAAGGTTGAATCCAAGATGACAAAGGTCTTAGTGAAGCTCAACGACAGAGTCCTTTATCTAAAGCACAATCTAAATGCTAAAGCGATAGGAAAAATAAAAATTGAGTTAAAAAATATTGAACAAGATATTGTGTCTCTCATCGGTCAAATTGATGAGTCCAATCAGCAAGCTAATAGCTTTATCAATGATATAAATTAAAAGGTATTAAGAAATTCTCAAGTCATTTATGGCTCTAATATTCATTTCATCTTTTGTATTATCCATAAAACTTTGAGCAAGTTGTTTTGAATGCTGCTTATAAATTTGATCTCTTCCAGCTTGATCACTATCGTTAAGAAGGCGAATAAGCTGCATTAAGTGTCTAGAGCAGATAAAGTCTCGCTTGACGAAGCCTCTTAGAGAATTGAGCGTATCTTCTAAAAACTCTTCATAGGTTAAAGGCTCAGCCACAACTCTTATTTTTTTATCATTTCCTTTTCTAAATCTTTTTGGCTTATCTCTATTTTGCATGAAAAGAAGCCCTGTTTGAAGCTGGTTAATGCAGTCCATTGCCGTAAAGGGATCATTGATACCGGGAGACAAAGCTCTTGCAGCAATCTCTAGCAAAAGATTACCAGGAAAACGAATATCTTGCTCATAAGATCGGATGACTCCCTCGATAAAGGTTTCCGATACTTTCAATTTTACCTCATTACTAATTTCTTTTGAGCAATAAACGTGCGCGACTGTTATTTCCTTCGAGACAAAGTCACCAGGCTTTTTTACAATCTCGACAAGCAGATCATATTCGTCACATGTCTCCAAAAGAACTTCGTAGTTTATGTATTCAATATACCCCATACCTCTTGCTCTTATCTCAACTGGATCTCCTGACTTTGAAAAGAAGTCTTCATCTTTATCAGCTTCTTGTCCCATTTTTTTTGGAAATTGAATTTCAATACTTTTTATCAATTGCTTTCCGGTCCTATTAACAGAATTCGTCATATTCATCATCGTTGGAATATGGTTAATAAAGTAAATCAGAACGAAGATGCTTAGTATTGAAAATCCAATAGCAAGAACAATTGATAAGTTTGGAACAAAAGGTTGCCCGGAAGAAGAACTGTAGACTGTTCTCAAGACCATAATACAATAAACAAATGTTGAAATAAAAACACCTAACGTAAATTGGTTTCCTTTGTCTCTCATAAAGCCAGAAAGTATTCTTTGTCCAATTTGCGACGCAGCAAAAGAAATTGCCAATAAGGTCATTGAAAAAGTCACCCCTGCCACTCCCATAGTAGCGGTTGCGATTGTACTTAAAATGACTCTCGCTGCTTCTGGATCATCGGTGAAGGCCCATGATAAAGAGTCTATAAAGTCCTTGGGGGCACTCCTATCGAGTTCAATAGCAAATAAAGACAAAAGAAATGCCACTGTAACCATTACACCAGGCAAGAACCAATAACTTGACCGAATCTCTTGTAATAAATAAGCTAATTTTCTTCTCAATTTATTCATCTTAACAAAATAACAGATATTTAGCTGTCAGTCTTGAACGAAACTACACATAGTTTAAAATGATCTAAAATGAATAAAATTTTTATATACTGTTTAATAGATGTAACTCTTCTTGGAGTGTCAATGAAGACTAAACCAATAGCACAAGGACGTCGATGAAAACAATATTCGAAGAACTAAGAGAAGATCACGATCTCATCAGGGAGCTCCTAGATATGCTTCTTGAAACAGAAGGAAATAGTGAAGGAAGGCAAAAGATTTTTGCCGAATTAAAAGACCAACTCAAAGCCCACGCAAAATATGAAGAGAGGGCTCTCTACAAGCCTATGCTTGAACAAGATAACACACAACTAAAAGCCAGACATAGTATCGCTGAACATAAAGAAATTGATGACTTCATAAAGGAATTAGAAACGACTGATTTCTCCAGTTCAGGTTGGCTTGCTACGGCTAAAAATCTTGCTCAAAGAGTCAGGCACCATCTGGAGGAAGAAGAAAAAGAAATTTTTGTCTCTGCTGGAATAGCTTTTTCACAAAGACAAAAAAAGTCGCAAGGGCAACAATACCGTGAAGGTATGAGTAATATTTAAAGAGTTTTAAAAAGGGGAGATGAAACTCCCCTTTGTATCAGTTTAAAAGTCGCTCTAGATCAATATCTTTTGAAAGCGTAACTTTTTTTGCTTCTGGTTTTACGATTTTAGGAAAAACTAAATAAAGAATACCATTTTTTAATGTAGCCTCGATTTTATCGCTGTCAATATCTTTAGACAGAGAGATACTCCTAGATATAGTCGATACACTATTAGAAATCCCCTCTATTTTCTCACCTTTGATAATTAAACGCTGATCCTCAACTTTTAAGTCTAAAGATGATTCATCAACCCCAGGCATTTCTATTGAGGCCAAAACCATTTTATCGGTCTCTTTTACTTGTGCACCGAATGAGCTTTTTGACGTCTCAAAATATTCAGGCTTAAATTGAACTCCGTCACGTGTTAAAAGTGCTGTTCTCATACTTTCTCCTTGTTATTTTGTTTAAAAGGCTTGTATTCCTTCTTTAAAAAAGATGGATTCACTCTTTTAAGTGTCAAGGTCACTTTTCATTTTTTTTTCCTAATGGTAAGGTCCTATAGTCACAAAAAAAGGATGACATTAAGGAATGAAATACATTTTAAGCTTGATCATTTTTATTCCTTTCTACTCAGCTTTTGCGTTAGAGGAAATTTGTGATCCCTATTTTTTTAAAGAAGAAATCGTCAGTTTTACAAAAAACGAAAAGATCTTCATCTGCGGATCTAAGAGTGAGGGATGGAATACTATACCTATTTCTCAGGCCAAAACGACGATAAAAAACTTTCTTTCTTTAAAAGGCTATTACCAACCAACAATACAAAAAAAGGCAGAGAAATTTGTCATAGATATTGGGACGAAATCAAAAATCAAAGAAATTGAATTTTTAAACGAACCTCCAATGTTTGGTAATGAAGTCTACCAAGGTAGTACCGGAGAAGACTTAACAGAAGAGAATCTAGATGAAATTGAGAACTGGGCCAAAGGCCGTCTAGAGACACTAGGATATCCTTGCAACCAAGTAGAAATTAAAGCTTCGTATCTTACTGGAAAAGTTTTGGTCGATATTAGTCCAGGTGAACGCTACCGGGTAAAGTCTATTGAGAGAGACTTTTCATCACCGTTAAATGCCAATAGTTATAAAAGGCACGATGCTTTAGAAGAAGGTGATTGGTACAATGGTGACTATCTCGCCCTAACCTCTCGAAGGCTAACGAATTCAGGCTTGGTCTCTTACGCCTACTTTAACCACTCGTGTAACCAGCCAGAGACATTAACCCAGAAGATCACTCTAAATAAGCCCAATACGATTATAATGGGTGTTGGTGCTTCAACAGAGGAGCTTCCAATATTTAAGGTCACTTGGAATAATTCTCGACTCAATAAAATGGGTTCAAGACTAGAATCAACTCTTTATCTTTCTTCTATAGAGCAAAGTATTGAATTCGGGACAAACTTCTTCACGTCTGAATCAATACCAGCTCTTTATTTTAAACCCTTTGGTCGAGTAGAAATTATTACAGAACAGTTCTACAAGACAAGGAGTCAAACGGTAGGTATTGAAGCTGGTAACTCTATCGACCTAGATGACTCGCAATTTATTTTTTCTGTCACGCCAACAAGAACGAAAGAAGTCCAAGATGAGGGTGAAGCTCCTGGGGAGTCAAATTTCTTTGCTCTGGAGACATCTTTTAATATTCTGGACCACTACTTTGAATACTTCTTGGCGTCCCCCAGAAGAGGTAAAGAAGTAAAGCTCAAGAATACGTATTTTTCTGGAGAAACAGTCACTGGGGAACAGATCAATGGAAACCTCATTGAATTGACTGGTACAAGTCTGATCAACCTTGGAAATTTTAGCCCGCCGAACATCATTCTAGGTATGAGGTATCACTACAAAACTATTCTTATCGAGGAAGAAGACCTTACTCCTCAAAAGTATAGACTCTACCTTGGTGGTGAAAATAATATTAGAGGTTTCTCAAGAAAGTCTCTTAACAACGATGAACAAGGTTATACAACAACAGCGTACCTTGGGTTTGAAAGTCGTTTCACCCATGTTCTACCGTTTAATTTACAACCTTTGGCTTTTATCGACCTTGCAAAGGTGGGATTCTCCCAGTCATCTCTTACGCCCACTCTATACTACTCACCTGGAGTGGGACTGAGATGGCAAAGCCCATTTGGAAGTTTCAGAACGACTCTGGCCAATGGTCTTATTCAAAACGGAGTTGAGAATGAGGACCAACAGTATGTTTTTTATTTAAGCTATGGGAGAGAATTTTGAAAAAAATATTTCTCCTTTTATTCGCTATTATTATTGTCTCCATCACAATTGGTCTCTACTTTATTTCAACTAGCGGCGATTCAATAAAAAAAGTAAGCGAGTACATCACTAATAAATACGTTAAAGAATTGGCCATAGACTATAGCAAGATTGATCTCTCTATAGAAGATAGCTCATTGTTCAAAAGAGAGATTACTTTCACTTCGAAAGCTCAATGTATCGAATACTCTAGAACAAAAGTATGTCTGGAGAACCTAGATTTAGATTTCAATATAAACATACTCTCACCGCTAGAAATTGAAATCAAGAAAATGAACATTAATATTAGTAAAGGAGAGCTTGGCAAGACTGAAAAAAAATCTGAAGAACTTCCACAGGTCAATATTTACAGCTTATACCAGCAAGTCTATGCCCTCTATAGCAAAATCAATAAGAGACTCCCCCAAGAAGTTAATGTAAAGATAAAAAATTTCACTATAGACGAGGGTACTGATGTAGAATTTCTGGCCAACAAAGATGTGATTTTTTTAAGGATGAATTCCCCTATACTTTCCGTTGAATTAGATTTAGACCAAAAATCAGATAAATCCTTCTCGGGGATGCTAAAGGTTAAAAAGGATGATTTTAAAGTTAACAGTAAAATAACCCTTCATCTTAAAGAAAATATATTATTAACTCTAAATCCAAAAGTTACATTGGATGACTTCGAAATTGACTCAACAATAAAGCTTTCTTTTCAAGAGAACTTTAATTTACAAGTACAAAAAACAGCTATAAAGCTTCCCCAAGCAGTTGTGAAGCTAGACTCTTGTCATTTTGAGGTTACAGAGTCACCCCAGCACAACTTCATTTGTCCCGATATCATGCTTGTTGTTTCAAACGAGAAGTTAATTTCTTTGAAAGTTGATTCTTATCTTAAAAATACAATAGATTTCAAAAAGACTGATCAGGCCATAAAGATGAGTGTCAAATCTTTTGGTGAACAAAAAGAGCTTTTTGAACTCGACTTTAAAGCAAAGGCCTCCGTCGATATTGTAGAAGGCTCTCTAAACCCTAACATCAATGAGTTTAGGTGGGATCTGCGTTTTCAAAAGTTCCAAAAATTAGTAAAGAGATTAGAAGAGACCTCCTTTGCCATTTTTGCGCCTTTCAATACCATGGAAGGGAAAGTTCATCTCAAGTCAGAAAAGATGCTTGACCTAAATAAAAATGGATATAATATTCCATTGGTTGCTCAGATAGACCTGAGTGACAAAAAGAAAAATGCCATAAAACTAAACTTTGAAGGGAATTTCCAAGCTCGAAATAAGCTTAAACCAATCCTAAAAGGAAACCTTAGTCTTGATGAAGTGGTTGTAAACGTCCCTAAAATAGACCCTATAGGTGGAATTCCAAATTTGTCTGGAAGTAGTAGAGTACAAAAAAAAATACAGAGACCTAATACCAAAAGCAAAGAGACCCCGCTGATCTATGATATTAGCGTTACCACAACATCAAGTCAGTCTATAAGAATCTACTACTATCTTTTGAAACCTTATTTGGCATTTGGACTAAACGCTCAAGTTAACAACGAATTTACAACAGTAAAGGTTCAAGGGTCAAAGAAAGTAACAATCTCCTATCTTAAACGAGAGCTTTTTTTAAACTCGTTTGTTGTAGAAAATAAGAAAAATGAAAAGACAGAAATAAATATCAATTCCAGCTATTTCACATCAGGTTATAAGATCAATCTAAAAATAATAGGGACACTTGAAAAACCAAAATTAATATTGTCTAGCTACCCTACTCTTCCTCGTGAGGACATACTTTCTTTACTCATCTTTAAAAGAAAAGCAAATGCAATATCAGGCTCTCAAAGACAAAGTGTCGGAGGCACTGAAGCTGCTATAGCAGACAGGGCATTAGGCCTTTTTAGTATCTGGGCTTTTGCATCGACTCCCATAGAGTATGTCGCCTATGACCCAAGTTCTAAGTCTTACACAGCAAGCATTAGCTTACCTGGAAATACATCTTTTAAAATAGGTACAAACTGGGAAACTGTTAGTGCGCTAACTTTGAGAAAACAATTATCTGAAACTTGGGCCATTGAAACAAGCTATAATCCAAACGATGAAGAGAAATCCAAAAATCTTATGCTACAGAAAGAGATTAACTTTTAGCCTTCTCTAAAGTCATAAGATAATGGGCATATTTTCTAAAGAGACTCTGCTCGACATCTCCAATATACTCATTTTTTGCAGGCAATTTAAGAAGGACTTCCAGCTCTTTCTTGTCTGTCATCACAAGCCTCACCCTTGGCTCAACATTGGGAATTAAAAGGCCTTCTTTGTGACAAAATTTTTCTATAATTTTCTTTGCTTCTTTTAAATAATCTTTACAGATCTCTTGAGACCACTGCAACAATTCAATTTCAAATTCTTCAAAAGTTACACCCGTGGGCATTGAGAATGCAAACGACTTAATTGAATAGTTTTTAAAGTAAGACTCGTTGACAACAGCTTTTGTTAGAACCAATGAATTCGGTATTGTAATAATATCACCGGTTGTCTGCTGAGAATGTTTCTCTGGACCAATCTCTAGAACCTTCGTTGTCGTCAAATTTCTCTCGACTACAAATCCTCTTATGCCATCGACTTCTATTCTGTCTCCAACATCATAGTGATTATTGATTTTTATTAAGACACCACCCATGAACGTCATGATAACTTCTTTTGTGGCTACTACGATAGCTGCTGCAACAGCAACCAAAGAGATCATGACAGTTTGAAGGTGGGAGAACCAAAGAACGAAAAGAAGTATAAAAGTGAAAAAAGTTAAATAATTTGAGGTAGATTTAATTTTTCTAATTTTTTCGACAGAAGTAATCTTCTTACTTTTTCTCACTCGAAAATTAAAGATAAACTTAAAAACTACAACTGCTACTATCAAAAGAAGTGTTAGTACTACTTGCCTTAAATTATAGCCCTGCGAAAGCCAGGATTCTAAAACCATCTCTATTCCTCAGCGATGTCAATATCGTAAAAATCAAGAAAATTATCTTCTTGATCGCAGTCTTCTTCTCTAAAGTACCCTAGGTGATAAAGGGGATCTCCCGTCATGAGCAATGACGACTCAGAAATCCCGATGATAACGGCATTTTGGGGAGCGACAATCTTATTAAGAAGCTGACCTGTAACTCTTCTTACCTCTCCAAGAACCTCACCTTTTTGAACAACCTTACCAGGCTTGACCTTATTGACCATAAGTCCACCGCGTTCAGTTCTCATCCAACTCGTTTTCATAAGCCTTAGAGTTTCTTTTTTTAACTTCTTTTTTGGTCTCAACATTTTATATTCGACTAAGACACTCTTGACTAAATTAACCCCGTAATTTGTTATCGATGTATTTAGTCTCAATCCCTCGCCGCCTTCAAAAACAATACAAGGTTTATCAATCGCCTTGAGTGCCGCCCTAAGCGATCCCTGACCGGGATTACTATTGACAGCGACTGGAATACTAAGGTTGGGAAGAAGCTTTTTCAATCTTTTGTCTTTCATATCAATTCTAATCTGAGGAATATTAAATCTTCCGACTCCCCCGGAATGGAGATCGATATAAATATCGCCGTACCTTGATATATTTTTGAAGCAAAAATCGGCAAATTTTGATCCAAAACTTCCATTCTGGTTTCCTGGGAAAAACCTATTAAGGTCTTTTCTATCTGGAAGGTATCTCGACTTGTTATAAAACCCATATATATTTAATAAAGGGATAATGATCAAAGTACCCTTCGTAATTTTCAATTTACTTTGCATTAATTTTTGAGCAATTCTCAAAGAATTTATTTCATCACCATGAATACATGCTGTGACTACCAGGCAGGGTGAAATCTCTTCTGTCGCCCTATGTACATAGAATGGAACCTCTTGCCGACTCACGCCAAAAAAAGTGGGAAAAGTAACAAACTCCTGATACTGTCTGCCAACTTCGTAGTCTTCAATATTAAAATCAAATATTTCTTGTTTCATATTATTCTCCATTTAATAGAAGACAATACCACTTATGTTTCCACAGCGCTTCAATTTCATTAAAGAGTTTTCACCTTATCTTTGATTATCTTTGCGACCTTAGAATGAACATACTGGGATATTTCTTCGTCTAAAAGTGCTATTTGTCTAACAATCGACGATGAAATTGTGGCGTAGTGTGGCTTGGAGAACATACAGATGGTCTCAATCTTCTTTGCAATACCTCTATTACCGACAGAGAGCTCGAACTCCATCTGATAATCAGAACTGCTTCTCAGCCCTCTGATAAGGAAACTTATACTTTCATCTTTTGCAAACCTAGCGGTACTACCAGAGACAACTTTGATCTCAACATTTTCTAGCTTATAATGATCAATATAGATCTGCATCATTTTCTTTTTTTCTTCAATCGAGAACAGGTAGTTTTTTTCTGGATTTTGAGCAATGGCCCAAACGACCCGAGAGAACTTTTTTGAGGCGCGCATCATAATATCCGCATGTCCCCATGTCGGCGGATCTGCACTTATTGCGTAAAGAGCTGAGTTTTCTCGACTTAGAGCTTGATAAGCCTTCTTTAGTTTACTCGAAGCAACGCTGGCTCCAGTAAAAAACTTCTCAATCCAACTGTCGAAATTCATCTCAATCCTCTTGTATTAAAGTGTTCTTAAAAAGTATCTAAGAATTAAAATAGTGGCAAGATAATCTTGCGAAAGAGGTTAAAACAGCTGATTATATAGCGATGGAAAAAACGATTGAAAATTTTGATTTAGAGCCTGGTGATACTATTGGTAATAAGTATATTATCACAGATCATATTGGATCAGGATTGGAAGGTGAAGTCTTTAAGGTTCTAGAGATCGACTCAAAGATTCCAAGGGCCCTGAAGCTTTTTTATCCTCAAAGAAATAAAAAGTTTCAAGTCAGCCTTAGAAACTCTAAGAAACTCCATAAACTGTCAGAAAGTCCGCTTATTGTTAATTTTCACTCACATGAAAAATTTAAAATAAAGGGACAGAAGATAGCTTGTATTGTCTGTGAGCTTATTGAAGGGGAAATCCTTGGTGACTTAATTGAAAAACAGAAGAGGAAAAAACTAAGTATTTTTGCTGGGATTCATCTTCTTTATTCATTAGTTTGTGGTCTCGAATTCATTCATCTCAATGGAGAATACCATGGAGATCTTCACGTCGATAATATTATCATTAAAAAGTTTGGTCTTGAATTTGACATCAAAATAATTGATTTTCACCACTGGGGTGACTCTAAAAAAGATAATAGAGATGAAGATATTATAAAAACAATTAGGATTTTTTACGACATCCTTGGTGGGGCTAAGTATTACAAAGACCTTCCTCCATCTATCAAATATATTGTTTGTGGCTTAAAAAGAAGCTTAATTCTAGGCCGATTTAAAACGGTCTCTCATTTACGATTTCATCTTGAACAAATGGACTGGTCCGATGCCATCTAAGAACTTTGTCCTAAGCGGCGATACTGAAGATCAATACAAACTTATTGAAAATGAGAACTACAAGTTTGGTTATTTCAGGTTTAAGAATAAGACAAAAAGCCTCAACGAAGACTCACTCATCATAAGCGAAAAGGAAGATTCTATATTATTTGCCATCGCTGACGGAGCCGGCGGCCACCCTAAAGGAGCTGAAGCCTCTAAGGTAGCAGTTGAGAGCTATTCGAATTTTTTTGATAGTGGCAGAGGTTTGATTGACACCTGTATTGATGCTAACGAGAACGTAAAAGCCCTGAAAGTGGGAGCGAGGACGACTCTTGTCTGTCTCAAAATTGAAGATAATATGCTTCAATCAGTAAGTGTTGGAGACTCGGAAGTTATTTATTGGAATTCAAAGCTCAATGAGATGTACAGAAATATTCCGCAGTCAGAAGTTGGCTACATGATAGAAAGTGGAACGATTGACCAAGAAGAGTCTCTCGATGACCCCATGAGACATTATGTTCTTAATCTTTTGGGCGATAAAAATATTCGAATGGAGACAACTTCAAAAATCGAATTAAAAATTGGCCATCTTATTTTACTGGGAAGTGACGGATTATTTGATAATTTTTCCCATGATCAACTTAAAGAAATTATTGAAAAGGTCTCTTTCGAAGAAGGCTTTGAGAAGCTTTGTGAAATTTGTAAAGAACAAAACCCTGAGACTTGGAAGAAGGATGATGACATCTCTTTCATATTCATAAAAAAAATCAAATAATATTTGGCCCAGAGCTTTCCACTTTCGGCTCTTGTCTTTTAAATCCAAACTTCCCAACGACAAACCCTCCAACAAAACCAAAAAGAGTAAGTAGTACAAGAAGATAAAGTTTAGGAAATTGAGTTAGCTCCCAAAAAAAGAAATTGATTGCTACGGGTTCAGTATTTTGAACACAGAAGATGATAAAGAGAAAAGCTGATAATGTGACGACTATTCCCTTTACTCCTAACGCATTGTAAATTTTAGTAAACATATAACTCTCCTAATTTAATTTTCTTTTAATAAATTTTATTCCTTTTACAATTGGCTCTTTAGAAAACAGCAAAAGTGTAGCGTGGCCCCACCAAGAAACACTGAGAGATTCAACTTCAACACCTGCCATTAAGAGTCTTCCTTCAAAGTTAGTCATTTGAGAATGTTCTAAAAGACTATCAGACTTTCCGTGATAAAGAAAAAAAGCAGGCCCTCCTTTGCGTATGTGGTTTATCGGAGATGCTTCATAATATTCTTTTAGAAAACCTTCTCTGTGTTCTCCAAGATAGTCTTTTATGTAGGGTGAAAACTTGTACCAAGCTAAATCATAAGGAGCTCCTCCACTGACGATTGCCTTTACCTCGCGATTATGCACCATCCCGTACATCAATGACGTGTGAGCACCGGAAGAATAACCCCACAAAGCAACTTTTGAGCTGTCGATCTTAGGATAATTCTTTTTTATAAATAAAACAGCTTCAGAGAGATCTTCTATAGCTGCAGGGTGTCTGTGTTCAGGGCTTAGCCTATAATTGATGTTGAAGACATTAAAACCGTGGCTGGCCAATGAGACACTGACATTATCCATATCTGACTTGTTTCTCGATGACCATCCGCCCCCGTGAACGACAAAAACAATAGGACTATTATCTTTTGAACTTAGGTAGAGGTCTCCTTGCAATCTTTCATCAGTTTTATTAGTTGTGTAAGGAATATCCTCAATTATTTTATACGTTTCATCCGCTTTGTAAGTCGCGCATGAACTGGCAACAAGACAAAGTAAAAGAAATATAAGTGATTTTTTCATTTTTCTCCTCACCTACTAATTTCATGAAGCGGGCACAGCTGGGTTACTAGTATGCTTTTGAAGTTAGACTCTTTTCTTCTATTTCCAATATACTCATTCTTTTACCAATTTCATAACTTTTATTAAGCCTCGGATAAATATACTTAGACATAGATCGATCAAAAGCCGATTCAATACTCTACAGGTTATCTATGCCTATGCTTCTACCTTTATCCTAATCATTAATAACCAAAGTCACTTCATTTTCCAAGCCAACAGAAACTTTAAATGTTTAGTTTTTTACACATAAAATCAATGAAAATAGATTATAGTTTGGTATGTTATTTTGAAAAAGGAGAACCAATGGAAATGAACGCAATCAAAGACGGAGTTGCGAAACTTTACGATAAACTCGAAGGATGGGCTGAAGCTAGCATAAAAATGCTCCCAAATCTTATTATCGCTCTTCTCATTGTCATTTTCTTTTGGATCCTCAGTAAGATCATTTATAACTGGGCATTAAAAATGTTCAAGAAAACTCATATCAATGAAAATATTGAACGCTTATTGGCCTCTACGGCAAAAATACTTGTTATATGTTTGGGATTAGTCTTTGCTCTTGGCGTGCTCGATCTTCAAAAGACTGTCTTCTCACTCTTAGCCGGAGTTGGTGTTATAGGACTAGCACTGGGTTTTGCTTTCCAGGATCTTGCCTCAAACTTCATTGCAGGTATCATGCTAGCCCTTCGAGCTCCAATAAAGATTGGGGATGTTGTCAAAATAAAGGGCACTATGGGAACCGTCATTGATATAAGACTTAGAGATACACATGTTAGGAATTTTGACGGCCAAGATATCTTTATACCAAATAAAGACTTCACAACCAATGAACTTACTAACTACTCTAGCTTTGGAAAAAGAAAAATTAAGATTGAAGTGGGTGTTGGATATGAAGATGATCAAGCAAAAGCTGTTAAAGTCGTTTTAGATGCTCTCAATTCTGTTCCGGGAATTCTCACCGACCCAGCTCCAGATGCCTACATAGAAAGCTTAGGTGGAAGTAGCGTGAACCTTTTTGGACAAGTGTGGTACAAATATCCAGGTGGAAATTATTTTCAGGTCCGCCACGATGCTATAAACTTAGTCAAAAAAGCTCTTGTGGATCAAGGATTCAATATCCCTTTCCCAATTCGAACTCTCGAAGCTGGCGATTCTTTAAAAGAAATTTTAAAGAGAGATAAAGACTCATAAAAAAAATAAAAAAAAGCCTCAAACTAATTTGAGGCTTTTATAACTATAAAGATTTTTTTTTACTACAAATAAGAAAGGCAGTCCTCATCTTCAAGAAGGTTTTTTCTTGTAAAATTTAAAGGTTCAACTTTCGTCGTATTAAAGTCTATAAGATCTTTAATTTCTTTTTTAGCTTTCTTGTAATCAGTTTTCGTCTTTGTTTCTTTAGATTTAACTTTGTGCTCTTTTTTCAATTTAATCTCCTATTTGGTGGTGATAAATATGTCTAGATAAGTATACATGAGCCCTTTAATCAATAATATTGGTATTTTCACAAGTTCGTATTTACCGAACCTTCCAAGGTGTCAAGAAGCTTTAAGCTACTGAATTAATTCAACTTCTCTTTTGAAACGTCTGAGACCTCTATTTGATAATCAATATCATCATACCGAATTGGGAGGTTGGTGATTTTCGACTCAATAAGCTTTTGCAATGTCGATATGGAGATCATTGATTCATCACCTTTTTTCCAAATAGCGTACAAAGAAATTCTAATTGGCTCATCTAAGGTAAAGGTTTCTAACTTAGTATAGTTGGCCAAAGGGTTTTGAGGAATAAACATCACACAACGACCTCTTTCACAAAGCTTGTCGACAAATCCTCTATGGTCACTAGATATTTTTTCTTTTGGAACAATATTAAATTTTCTCATATGTTTATAAATAGATTTATTTAATGTCTTATCCCAACTACTTTCAGCAAAAGGTATATTAATAAGAATATCTTTTTTGTCTTTAAATTTTTGATAGAGATTTTTAGCACAACAAAAAACAATTTCAAAGGAGCCAATTTCAGCGTGCTCTATCGTTTTCCTTCTTGGAGGTCTGGTGCTAATTCCCCAGTCAATATTTCCTCTTACTAAACTTTCAACCAGTGCCTCGTGACCAACTTCCCTAACAGTATTTACAGTGCCGTACTTTGTATAGAGATCCCAGTACTGAGACGCAAACTCCGTCGATAGATCACTCGAAACAGTTTCTTCAATGCCAATATTGACGGGATATCCTCCAACAATCTCATCTGAGAATTGCTCAAGGAGTTTATTTCCTTCTTCGAATATAACTTTTGATCTCTCAAAGAGCTTAATACCCTCTTGAGTAAGTGAGAGCCCTTTCGAGCTACGAATAAAAAGTCTAACTTCTAAATTTTCTTCGAATTTTTTGAGCTGTTCGCTTAAAGTGGAAGATGCCAAACCTATTCCTTTGGCACCTTTCTTTAACGACTGGACTTTTGCTACCTCATGAAAGGCATAAAGATGATTCCAGTTGATATCTTTTAACTTCTTCATTTTTCTTCTTAATTTATTGTTACTTTTTCTTCTGCCATGGCCATATCAATTCCCATGATAAAAGATATCTCAATCAGTAACTTATCTTTTAATGATGTAAGGAGTTTTCTTTCACTAACTGTGATCTCTTTATTCTTTTTTAAGAGTGTTAGGTCATGAAGAACTTCAATACTTTTCTTAAAATTAACCAGCTTTAATTTATCTTTAAAGAATTTATAGCGGCTACCATCAATTTGGTCAGACTCAATTAATTCACCTTTGGCAAAAGATTTTAACGAAGAAATAACCGTATCTTTGGTCGGAAGTTTTCTCAACTTACCTTCTTCTCCAATAGGAACAAAAACTGTCATTTTTTTAGTATTGTCATAAATACGGTGAAAATCTTTTCCGTACATCGCTTCAAGCCCTAGGTATTTACCAGTTGTAATACTTTCGCCTGAGATATTGTCACCAACTTCGAATTTCATTTTAACTCCTTTTGAAATGAATCCATAAGAACCATATTAAAAGCGACAAAAAGACTGGAGTTGTTCCATCTTTGAATTGCCCTGTAATTAGGTCCCTTCAGAATAATGGGACTATCTTGTAAAGGGATAGTCGCAGTATTCATGTTCTTTGTGTTGGAAGATTTAGAAATAAAAGTTCCAACCTTATCATTTTTTTTCCAGCCAACTTGGCGAAGAAAATTTGCAATGGACGCGAAAACATCAGCTTTCGTTGACCAAATGTCGATCTTTCCATCCTTGTTGTAATCCTGCCCGTAAGCGGGAATATTAGATGGCATAAATTGGCACTGACCTGTTGCTCCTGCCCAACTTCCTACAAAATCTTTTGCTGTTGTGTGCTTGTTCTTTATAAGTCTCAACGTGGCATTCAATTGAGTTTCGTAGAACTTTCTTCTTCTACCATCATGAGACAATGTTGCTAATGATCTCACAACATTATAGTCACCGGTAATTCGTCCGTAAAAAGTTTCAACTCCCCACAAAGAAACAATTATTTCTTTCTCAACTCCATACTCATCTTCGATTTTTTGAAGAAGAGTTGCGTGCTCTTTGAGAAGTTTTATTCCTTGGACTACTCGCTCATTATCATCGCGAAGCCATCTGCCCATAAACTTTTGATAGCTTCTTTCAGTGTCGAGAGTAACTTGATTTTTGTCTCTTTCGACAACTTTAGGGTCTCTTTGAACGTTCTTTAGAGTACTGAGCACAAAGCTCTTAGATAAACCTCTTTTTGAAGCCCTAGCTGCATAATCCTGTTTCCACTGCTCGAATGATTCACTTGATGCTGAATTTGAAATTACAAAACTTGAAATTATTAAAAAGGTAGAAATTAAGGATTTGCTATTCATCCACTACTATTATGGCATGAAATCGGTTTTTATGAAAGTGCTAATTGTCTTTTTAGGTTTTACCGAAGTCAAAGTGACACTATTCCAACTCTTTGCTTACTTCATCCCAAAATTTCAATCTCTTATCTAGAGCTAAAATAGCTGACTGTTTCGCTTCTTCCCAACGCGTGCTATTTTCTCCGCAGAGGCTTTCAATTATTTTAAGTGCCAAAGGCCCATGGGATTCACCATCAATTTCGATATGACGATTCAAATAGAGGTGAAACATTGGGGCATCTGATTGCCTTATATTCATTTTGTCCAAGATACTTTGAAACATTATGGGAATAACTTTTTCTCTACCAAAGCAAAAGGCTGAAGCTATTTGGTGAATCTTTGCTGATCGAACGAGATCGAAAGAGTACTGTGAAAAATCGCGACAACTTTTTGGTATCGCTTTGTCAGCTAGGGCTTGGTCCACACCCAAAGAGCCTACTTGCCTCACAAAGTGCATGGCCAAATCACTGTTTGCCCCGACCTCATTCATCGCTTCGATGTACATTTCAAAATGGCTAAAGGTTCTTCCATCGCACTCGTCGGATTCCTCAGCGAAAATGATTTCATTCACAAATCTCGCAAGCTTTTGGTCTTTTGGTGGTACCCAAATGGTCTGAATTGGCGCGAATTCATTTTGAAGCGCTTTGGCCAAGGACATAAAATCAAAAACAGCATAAACATGTCTTTGCATAAAAACTTTTAACTTTTCGATGCTATAGATACTTTTATAAAGCTTATGATTTTGAAGCAGTGTGATTTGTGGCTCAATGGCTTTTTGTAGTTCTATAATTGACATGGGAAATAATTAGCACAATCCTCTCCCCCTAACAATATTCTTTCCTAGTACATTTGTTGGATGTTTGACATACCAAACTCTTATACATAAGATTTTATCTTTCAAGGAGATAGAATGAAAACAATAATTATCGCTCTATTAGCGACCCAGACTTTACTTGCCTTCGAGCCCCAGTATGTAGAAACTCAAAGCTATAAGGTAAAGACAAGTAGACAGTATGAATCTCAAAATGCGCCTAGGTTTTGCCGTTTCGAGACGAGACTGGATGAATCAAAGAATGTCATAAAACTGAAGGTTGGGGTTGTCGGCTCACCGATAGATTATTTTGGATGGAATATGGAGTTAGACCCTAGTGATCTGCCTCTTAAGGATGGATTCGAAAAGATCTTTAAAACTCCTGGTTCTACTGGAATGCTCTTAACTTACAAGAATAGAACTTTAACTTTTGCAAAGATAAAATCGGAACAAGTTTGGAATAGACTCTATCCTTTTAGTATTTCTGTAGATCAAAATTTAGCAAATCCGAAAAGTTTTGAGGGAGTCATGGAGGGGTATGAAAGAACGAGACTTGGTAGACTCAAAAAACATGTCGTTCAAAGCTGTACCTTTTAGTACAGATCCACATAATCATAAGTAGAGTCTGCTGCCAGGTAGTTGTCTTCAAACATGTAATTGATGACTTCATTCACATCGGTAGACTCTTCTTGTTGATAAATATTAAGCGTAATTAAAAGAAGTAAAGTTGCAAAAACTCCAAACGTTGAAAGTTTGACCTTTATATCGTTCGCCTTGATTGAGCTTTTAATTTTTGACCACTCAAAATCTGGCTCTTTTATCGACTTAACTTTCAAAAGATTTTTAATTTCTTCGTCCTTCATTTTTATTCTCCATTATCTTTAACAAATGTTGAAAATATCACTTTTGCTTTTTGAATTCTTGATTTAACCGTCCCCTCTTTCACTTGGGTGATGTCAGAGATTTCTCGATAGCTATATTCGAATTTGTAGAAAAGTATGAACATCTCTCTTTGTGCCACCGACAATTTCGCGATGGCCATTTCAACAAGTTGCTTTTGATCTATTTCCATCTCATTTGGCCCACCGTCACATTCACTGAACTCAACAGCGTACGTGTGCTTTCTCAAAAAATCTTTTGCCGTGTTCATGGCAATTCTATAGATCCAAGTTTTAAAGGTTGAATCCCCTTTAAAGCTAGAGTAATTTTTCCATGCTTTAATAAAAGTATCTTGGGTCAACTCGTTTGCATTCTCGTTTCCTACCATCCAGAAAATTGAATTCCTCACAAACTCTTTATGCTCAAGATAGAGATTTTCAAACTCCTCCAAGGATAGGCTCTTTGAAGGAGTAAAAAGATCTAGCGCTCTTTTAAACACTTATTTTTTACCTTTTCTTTTTTTTCTTTCTTTTTTCAAACTGATAAATTTTTGTCTCTGCTCTTTGGTTAAAACAGACTTCATAAAGACAAGTTTATTATACTGAAGATCCATTTGACTAGTCCTCAAGTTTTTTAACTTAGAATGAAGAGCTTTTAGACCAGAGTCTGACTCTCCATTTAAAAAAGCTTTATCAAACTCAGCTTTAGCTTGTTTCATCTGGGATCTAATCTCTCTTCCCTTCCCTTTATTTTCTTTTCTATGAGTTTTAATTTTTTCTATCTGTTCTGAGGAGAGATCAAGTTTTTGAGCCAAACGGTGTCCTCTTTTATCAGATTTTCCATAGGAAACTGAGCTGAACATCATCATAAAAAGAATCGGTAATAATAATTGTTTCATCATAACTCCTTTGCTTCATTTAAGTTTTGCTTATAAACACAAGCTTCATTCTTTAGACGAAGAGAAGGCCTATATAGTTCATCTCTAGAGGCATAAACTCAAAGAAACTCGTAATTCCGGAAGCTTAAGGACTTATTTTATAAAAAGATCGTAACCCGCTTTATACTGGATGGACTTGAGCTCAGCTTTTGAAAGAAGAGTATCATCTTCAAAAGTGATGGTGACTTGCTTTTTCTGAACATCAAATTGAATATTTTCTTTTTTGATTTTTCTGATTTTTAAAAGCTCTTTTGTAATCGCCTTTTCACAGTGACCACAAACCATATCAGGGATAGCGTAAGTTTTTGTCACACTAGCAAAAGAAGAAAAGCTAAGAATAAAAATAAAGATAAAGACTTTCATTGTTCCTCCATACCAGGGACGACATTAAAATGAATATACCGCCCTATACTATCATCTGACTCAAAGTGATCATAAAAGACAGCCTGCCTAAGTCCTTTGGATGGCAAAACTTTCGGTGGCAAGTAAGTATCACCAGGTTTCATCCGCTCATTTACATTACAGTGCTTTAAAGGGGCTGTCGTATGAATACATGGACCCATACCATCGTCTCCAAAGCCTGGGACTTTATTAACGAAAACAACTTGAAGCCCTTCATCGTGGGCCCTTGTATAAATTTGATTTGGCTGATCGTAGGAATAGGGAGCATCTTTGGTGAGAATACCAATCGTTAAAATGGGATTGACCTTTAAACCAATAACTTTTTCTGACTGTCTCTGGCCAGAGCCTTGATTTCCTACAGCACGAATTATTATTTTTCCATCTCCACCTTCAGAAATAGAATTAAAAGAAGGCGCCATTGATTTCACATCTATTGAAAGCATTAACTCAATTTCTTGTCCTGCCGATAAAAAGATTCTCTGGCGAGAAAGAGACGTCTTAATATAGTCCCCTGCATTTATAGAGAAACCCAAAAGATCTCCATAGTCGACGTAAACTTCAATGCTACTATTTTGAAATGTATCTTGTGCTTTGATTTTTACCGGTATCTGCTTGACCGATGAAAGTTCCATGGAAATATTAGACTCGGGAATAATAATATCCAAAGGTAGGCTTGAGCCCTCATCGCTTGGATCAGGTTCATCAATGTAAATTTGAACAACTTCTTGATCGTTTTTCGCTACGTCTGATTGCTCAAGATTATTTTGGACCGGCTTTGGAAGGCATCCAATATAGGTCATAAAAATAAGTAAATAAAAGACTTTAATCATATCAGCTCTCCCTAAACCTAATCGGAAAGCTGACTAAAAAACTTTAGTTTTCTAACTCACTGACATTTAAGCCTATTTGGAAATTGCCACTTCCCACCACTTAGCAGCGCTGGCACAATTGATGTTTCAATCATCTGTCGATTACAGCTTTCAAACCCATGCATAAAGCTCTCATTTACATCTGATCTTTGACGGCAATAAGAAAGGACGTCATCTCTATTTTCAGATTGCTCACAACACTTGATCTTCTCTTCATAGGTCATTCCTCTTTTTTGACATTGTTCACTTGTATGACCAAGGTATAAATTATGCCCTAACTCGTGAATAAGCTCATCGACAATTTCATAGTCAGAGATATAGTCAACTCTCCCCCCATCGTCTGCGTTCCAAGCGATCTCTCTTGGATACTCCGTCACTGAGACTCTTCCACTTGCAAAGCCCAAACCTTCAAATTGAGCTCCGGTAATAGCGGCCACTGCATCTAATTTGTCTATAGTGGCTTTTGACTCATACTTTTTATATTCTTCGTAAACTTCATTCATAATTTGGGTTCCGACATTTTCACTATACCAAATTCTGTGAAGTCTCTTCTTATCGGTGATCTCATTGAAGCGATAGTTTTCAGGTAGTGCGTGTTTAAAATTTAAAATTTTCTTCGATATAATATCAAGTGAAATTTGATTTCCAGTTGCTCTGTAAAATCTGTCTTTTAAGATAGGCTCTATTCTGTTGAGATCTGATAAAGTCATGTAGTCACCATAATAAAGAAGTGCGACTTTTAGTTCACTTTGGTCTCTTTTATTGTAGCACTGTGGAATAATTGAATCATAAAGAGAGCACGATGGCTCTTTTGCTTTAAGAACTGGCAATGGTTTTGAAGCCACTGGCCGATAAGTCATAGGCTTGTTTCTCTCAACCTCATTTTGTCGACGAATACTTCTTTGTAGCCTTCTTTGTTTTCTTCTCTCTATTCTTTGGGCTTTGCGCTCGGCTCTTTTATCTTTATCAAAGATGTCATGAACAAAAGTCTCCACAGAAGTCTTAATGTGATCGAAGTCTATTTTCTTTTGGGAATAAGCATTTGATGAGCTTAAAATGAGAACCATGAGGGATAAAGATAAAAAACTTTTCATATGCTTCCTTTGTTAAAATAGACACTATAAATAAGTTTGACAGTTTTTAAAGTCTTAAGTGACTAAAATTACATCAATGTTCTTACCTATAGTGTATTAAGAAGCAAGTTGGGTGCCAGAGTCTGACTATTTCACGAACTTTAAGGTCATTCTATCACTTTCACCAATATTTTCGTATTTCTCTTTATCTTTATCTCCTAATCTTAAAGAAGGAGGTAGCGTCCAAACACCCTTAGGATGATTTGCACTGTCTTTTGCATTGGCATTAATTTCACTTTTAGCAACAAGAGTAAATCCTGCTTTTTTGGCAAGCTCTATCACATGGTCTTCTCTAACATATCCGCTTTTAGCTATTGGGTCCTGTTTTTCTTTTGTAGAAGCTCTATGCTCAACAACGCCAAGAATTCCCCCTGGCTTAAGTGCTTTGTAGAAACTTTTAAAAACCTCTAAGCCCTTATCATCTTTCATCCAGTTGTGAACATTTCTAAAAGTAAGAACGCGATCAGCACTCCCCTGGGGAGCAACAGGACCGATATGTTTTGGAGCCTCTAGAACTGTGAACTCGACATCACCGTAGTGACTTTTATCTTTGGTCATCTCTTTTATCTTGGCATTAAGTTTTGGAGCATATGACCTTTCAGAAGTTTCCGAGAATATTGCAAGGTATAGCTTTCCATTGTCTTTTAGAAGTGGTCCTAAGATCTCTGTATACCATCCACCACCTGGTCCAATTTCTACGACCGTGTGTTCAGGTTTTACCTCAAAAAAGGCAAGCGTTTCAGCTGGATGTCGGAATTTATTACGGAGACGGTTTTCCTCTGATCGGTGATTTGAATTCGATATTTTCTCAATATCTTTTTGTGAAAATGAATGATGGGCACATGCCACGATGGCAAAACTTAAAAGTACCATGAAAAATTTCGTCATAACTATCCTTGTTTTAAAATTTATTCTTAGAACTGTCCTAATACTAGTCGAGATACCTCAAAGGGGTAAAGAAACAATTTGTACCAGTTTGTAACAGGTTCTTAAGCGCCTGCTTTACTCGACGTTTCACTACCTTTATGGTCAGGTAACTTCTTAAGCTTTGGATTTCTTCTCTTTCTTGTTTTTTCTGGGATTAAGCCTTTCATTGACTCTAATTTTCCAAAACATAGTAGACGGTCATCTGCTTCTAAAACTCTATCATTTTTTGGATTTGGTATAACTTTTCCAGCTCTGTGGTGAGTAAGAACATTAATATCCTTCTCTTTAAGACCCGACTCTATAATTGTTTTTCCAACATACTCTGAACCTGCGGGAATAGAAATCTCAGTAACACCATATCCTTTGGAAACATTTAATCTATGCTTGAGGTCTATTTCAGGGAAGTCTACTCGAGAAGCGATGTAGTCAATAAAGGCTCCAGCAATATCCAAGCCTGTGCACTTTTCAATTCCCTCTAAACCTGGGGATGAATTGACTTCCATAATTTGTGGGCCATCTTTTCCTTCCAGCATATCGACACCGGCAATTCCAAGACCCATCAGTTTTGCTGCGCGGATGGCGCACTCTTTGTATTCATCACTTAATTCTACTCTTTCTGTCTTCCCACCTCTATGAACATTACTTCTAAACTCCTGTCCTTGGGCTACCCTTCTCATCGCTGCGATAACTTGGTCTCCAACAACAATAGCTCTCACGTCCTTTCCCTTACTCTCAGCGACAAACTTCTGGATCAGAACATTTTGTTTTTGACTCTGTAAAAGTTCAATTATCGATGTCGCCATCTCAACAGTGTGAGCAAGTAGAACCCCAATACCTTGAGTTCCTTCTAAAAGCTTAATAACTACAGGTGCCCCTCCGACTCTTTCAATTGCTGGAAGAACATCTTTTTTATCTTTAACAAAAGTTGTAGGAGGGATTCCAATTTTATGTCTAGAAAGAATCTGAAAGCTTCTAAGTTTATCTCGGGAATTTAAAATTCCATCTGCAGAGTTGGCGCTAAATATATCCATCTGTTGAAACTGTCTAACGACCGCTGTTCCAAAATAAGTAATTGAGGCACCAATTCTTGGAAGAACTGCATCGTAGTGCTCTAACTGCTCTTGTTTGTAATACAAGTCCGGGTTCCCCTCTTCGATGTCGAGAGAGAATTTCAAGGTATTAAGGACCTTTACTTCGTGTCCTCTTTTTTTACAAGCCTCTACGAGCCTTGTGGTCGAATAATTCTTAGGCTCTTTTGATAGGATTGCTAATTTCATTTTTTAACCTTTGCCTTTTTCGGCTTGCTTAAGTTTTTTGAATAGAAGGACTTCCCAGAGTCTACTAAAAATTTGTCTTTAATGCTTGCTCGTCCCACAAGCATTCTAAAACCCATTTCATCCCTATTCGATAGTGTTACTTCAATTTGCCATTTCTGATCCAAAAGTTCAATTTCAGTCATAATAACTGGTCTTTTCTCAGTCATACCATTTGAACTCTTTATTTTCCTATACTCTATGACTCGTGCGTGGCATTGAATCGTTTTTGTATTATTTTTTTGTTCGGGATGAATATCAAACTTAACAAACTCTTTGCCCGCGCGTTTGTAGAAAGTCATATCAAATGCATGAAGGGAAGATGATCGAGCACCAGTATCAACTTTAGCTTTGACAGCTTTGATTCCCAGCTCAGGCAAACTGACCCACTCCCTCCAACCTATAATTTTTAAGTCTCTTTTTTTCATCAGTTTTCTCTCGCGATTATTTACAAATCCATGCTAGAGCTTTAGGTTTGAAATGTCTTAATTAAATTGAGGTTTGCAACGTGTCAGATTCAAAATTTTTACCTCTTTTTCTGAAGTCCCATGAGACTGTGCCAGAAGAGTTTACCTATCCATTCTACTATGAACCCCACAGCTTAGCTAAAAGGGCTGCTGACGAGCTCCAAAGCTACCTAGAGAGGCATCAAAAAGATTGGAACCACAATTTTGGACTAACACAAGAGAAGTCCCTTCTCAGTGTCGGAAAAATGTTTGGCGTCTTGGTGGTTGAGGATAAAAACCAGCATCTGGGCTATCTCAGAGGTTTTTCGGGTGAGCTTTTAAAAACTCAGTCACCCGAGGGTTTTGTTCCCTCCCTTATTAAAGACGGGAATGATAAAGACCTCGCCAGTGATGTTGAGCAAATAACGATCAAAATATCTGACTGCGATGAAATTATAAATAGTCTTGAAATTGAAAAGACAGCAATTTCAAATGAGCACGAAATTATAATCGATCAACACAAAGAAAAGATGAAAAGACTCAAGACTGTTCGAGACCATAAAAGAGAGGACTCGATCAGTCCTGAGATCATAAAAGCTTTAGACCAAGAAAGTAGTGATCAAAAAAAGATATTAAAAGCACTAAAGATCAAAAAGATCAAAGCTATAGAAAAAATTGAAAATCAATTACAAATTGAAAAAAACAAAAAGCGTTTTTTGCAAGTTGAAAGAAAGAACATTCTTAATCGATACCAACAAGATAAATATGGAGATGTTTTTTTAAGCAACTCCCTAGGAGAAACTCGAAGTTTAATAGAAATATTTAAAAACTCTCCTCGAGAAAAGATACCGGTTGGAAGTGGTCAATGTGCTGCTCCCAAACTTCTTCAATTTGCCTATGATCAAGGCTTGAAGCCTCTGGCCTTGGCAGAGTTTTGGTGGGGAAAAAGTCCAAATGCCGAAGTGAGAAAACACAAACATTTTTACCCAGCTTGCAACGCTCGCTGTAAGCCAATACTTTCATTCATGTTAGAAGGCTTAAAAGTCCAGAAAAACCCACTTCTTATTAACGGTGGTAAAAATAAAACGATTGCTATGGTCTATCAGGATGACCATATCGTTATTGTCGACAAACCTCAGGGTCTTCTCTCTGTTCCTGGCAAGTCAATCGAAGATAGTGTTCAAAATCGCATGAAGTCCCTTTTTCCAACATCAACTATCATCCATCGACTAGACCAGGAAACCTCAGGGTTGATGGTTTTGGCGCTAACAAAGAAAGCCCAAAAGTCTCTCCAAAAACAATTTATGACAAAAGAGGTAAAGAAAACCTACACCGCTGTTCTCGACACTCTAATCGATCGCATGCAAGGAGAAATCGTACTTCCTCTGAGAGGAGATTACGATGACCTTCCTCGACAAATCGTCTGTAAAGAACATGGAAAAGAAGCCCACACAACCTTTAAGGTCATAGGAGAAACGAATAAAGGCTCGAGAGTTTTCTTCTCACCTTTGACAGGGAGAACACATCAACTGAGAATTCACAGTGCTCACCCCGAGGGTCTCGGTGTGTCGATTCGAGGTGATACACTTTATGGAACTAAGGACAAGCGCCTCTTTTTGCATGCTAGTGAACTTATATTGAGACATCCCCTTACTAAGGAGGTCATGACTTTTACTAGTGAACCTGAGTTCTAAGAAATAGTGGCGTCTCTGGGATCAACTTGATTGATAATTTTGGCACAAAGGTTTTCAATATCCAGAGGCTTTGTGGCGTAATCATTACAACCAACTCCAAGACACTGCTCTCTAACCTCACTCATCGCATGGGCCGTGAGGGCAATAATAGGCTTGTTAAAACCAATATCTCTCAATCTTCTGGTTGCCGTATAACCATCAAGAACTGGCATTTGAATATCCATGAGAACAAGATCATAAGAGCCAGTTAGAGCTTTTTGAACTCCTTCTAATCCATTATTTGCGATTTCAATACTCACCCCTCTAGCCTCTAAAAGAGTTTTAAACAAAATTTGATTCTCTTTCGCATCTTCCACCAGCAAGATCTTAAGCCCCGATATACCATCGAAACTTGAATCTAAACTGACCTCAGTCTTCTCAACCAAAGGAGTCAGATCCTTTGCACTTTGCTCTTTAACAGAAAGTGTAAAGATAGAACCTTTGTCTTGTTCTGAATTTGTAAGTTCCAAAGAGCCTTCAAGAAGATCTGCAAGTTTTTTAGAAAGGGCTAAGCCAAGTCCAGTCCCACCATACTTTCTTGTCATCGATACGTCGGACTGAGAAAAGGGTTTAAACAATCTTTCTATTTTATTTTTCGGTATTCCGATCCCAGAGTCTTCAACTGCAATCGTAAGTTTCGCTTCCTCTCTCTTTCCAAAAATATCAATACTTCCGGCGTTGGTGAATTTAATGGAATTACTAATTAAATTAAAAAGAATTTGTCTAATTCTAGTCGGATCCGAAATAAAAAGATCTTTCGTTTCCTCATCTATATAAAAATCAAGTCTTAATCCTTTTTGCTCAGCTTTAACCGAGAAGGCTTTCACAACATCTTTAACAAGTTCACTGATGGAAAATTCGATATTCTCCGTCACAAACTGTCCCGACTCCACTTTTGAGAGGTCTAATATATCGTTAATGATGGTAATGAGTTGTTCAGTGGTTTTCTTAACAATCGTCGAGTACTGTTTTTTCTCTGTTAACGAAATATCCTCCGTTAAAAGGAGATCATTAAAACCCGCTATAACTCCCAGAGGCGTTCTAATCTCATGGGACATATTGGCCAGAAAGGCACTTTTTAGGTTATTGGCACTCTCTGCTTGTTTCATAGCTTTTTGAAGCTCTATAACATCTTTCTTTTTCTTCGTGATATTGATACATGTTCCTGAGAGCCTAACAGCTTTGCCAAATGAATCATAAAGGCAACGCCCTTTTGCATTCATCCAAACAACCCTTCCCTTGTCGAAAGTTCTAAACTCGATATCAAAACTCGACTCTTGCCTTATTGTCAGCTCAATTTCAAGAACGACCTTTGCCTTATCAGAAGGATGGATAAGGTCTAGAACAGTCTTTACTTCCCCAGAAAATGCCTCTTGATCAATACCCCACTCTTCAATAAAGGTATCACTTAAATATAAATCTTTATCTTCAAGGTCATAATCCCAAAGCCCTATTCCAGACGAAGTCAAAGTGACATTTAAGCGGTCCTCACTTTTAGATAATTCTTCTGTTACTTTTTTGTGATCATGAATATCTGTACATGTCCCAACCCAGCGGTGATATGACTTTTTATTATTTAGCTCATAAGGAAGGGCCCTTATCAGAAACCATCTATACATTCCATTAGCATCTCTAAGTCTACATTCGGTCGAAAATTCTGAGACATTTTTTAGAGAATGATGCCATTTTTTTTTGGCTTTGTTAGCGTCTTCTGGATGAAAGGCTTGGAAGAAACTTCCCGCTCTAGCATCTTCAGCTGTTATTCCTGTATATTCTTCCCATTTTTTATTACAATATTCATTTTCTCCAGAGGCACTGGCAGACCAAACGATCTGAGGCATAGATTCGGCTAGCGCGATAAAGCTTTGCTGACTATCATAAAGGTCTTGTTCACTTTTTATAAAGTGGGTTACATCTCTTGATATCTGGGTTGCACCAACAACCTCTCCCATCTCTCCAAATATAGGTGAGTAACTAAACTGATAACACTTGGTCTCAGAGTCTGGAAGATCAAACTCTTCTGTAAGAGTAAAGATTTCACCACTTAAAGCTCTCTTCCAAATTCCTTCAAACTTGAGTTTTTCTTCTGGATAGCTTTCGAACTTTTCAAGAACATGAGAGCCAGTCTCAAGGTTAACGTTGAAAAATCGACTGTATTCTACTTGATGAGCTTCATTAAAAAAAAGATACTTTAAATCTTTATCAACTGCTGCAATAAAATCGGATGAGCTTTCAAGGACATTAGAAAATCTCTGTTTATTTAAAATATCTGTTGTTATCTCATTGCAGCTAACAATCACCCCAAGAATAGAACCATGCAAACTCTTTAGTGGTGAAAAGCTAAAATTCCAATCAGTTAATTCGACCTTCCCATTTCTAGGCATCATGATACTTTCATTTTCTCTGTCGACGTTTTCCCCACCGGAAAAAACTTGCTCAAAATAATGACCAGTGGTTGAATCCCAAAGCTGCCCCCATACTTCCTTTCCTGACATTCCTATTTTTTCACTATGACTTCCGTCTCCGAGGTAACTTAAAAAATTATCGTTAAAAAAGAAGTAGGCTTCTTTGCTAAAATAAATAACGCCCGGTGTGGATTGACACAAAAGACTTGAGAGGTGAACTTTAAGCTCGACAGGCCAATCATGAGGCTGCCCCAAAGGATGCTTTTTCCAATTCTTATCACGAATCAATTTTGCTGTTTTTGAATTGTTTAAAAAGTCCATACCGCCCTATGCTTCTCGTTTAAATATAGCATTAGAAAGGCTTTAAATGAACAGGCAGTGGCCAATCAAACTCTTTGTGTAGAAAAAAACACATCTCCTTAACAACCCTTAGGAATCTGAGCCTACTTTGTCAATTAATGGCAAGACGATATTTCTTTACGTCTTTCATTTGTGTCGAGATTTATTTACAAATTCTCTACTTTTTCCCCAAGATTTTTTTTAGCTCCTCACTGATAATTTTATCAGGAGGTTTTTATGACTATAAAATATAATAATGAAAAAGGACTAAACGAGAGAAAATCCAATCAATCTTCACAACATCTCGAGGAGGGATCAAAAGAGAACTTCTCGAAAAAGCGATTTGGAGATAAGGATCAAGAAAAGATTGAGTCCATTGCCGGTGAGCAAGGTGTATCCAGTGGAGACAGCTTTGACAAGTACCCTCAAGGGACAGCAGAGGATCGTTCAAAAAATGTCGAAGGCAAGGCTGCAAAAAAAGTCAACCAAATGAATGGCATGAAGAAAGAGGATCCTAGTAAAACTACTCTGACTCAAACGATCAATCACAATAATAGAAAACAACAAATAGAAAAACAACAAGAACATAAGCCAAGAGATAATGCTTGATACCAAGGACAAGGAGGTCGTTGTGAAAAGTGAAGTAAAAGATGAAATCCTAGAAAACAAATTTGGGGTTTTATTAGATAGAAAGACTACGTTTGCGATTGAAAGAGAATTAGAACATTTAATGGACAGATGTCCCTCAGTCGCAACGCCTCTTCTTCAACTTAAGATAAAGGGGCAATACTACCAATCAAAACTATTGATAAACTGCTTTGATATAGTTTTTCAAGTTGAAGGCCGAGGTAAGGATCCGCTGACAGTATTTAAACTTCTTGAACGAAAAATGGATAAGAAGCTTTTGGCTTGGAGAAAAGCTTCTTATCCATTTTTCGTTCAAGAAGTTTAAATACTGTCAGCGGATCCTTACCTCGGCCTTCGACTTGAAAAACTATATCAAAGCAGTTTATCAATAGTTTTGATTGGTAGTATTGCCCCTTTATCTTAAGTTGAAGAAGAGGCGTTGCGACTAGAGGGACATCTGTCCATTAAATGTTCTAATTCTCTTTCAAATCACAAACGTAGTCTTCTCTCTAATAAAACCCCAAATTTGTTTTCTAGGATTTCATCTTTTACTTCACTTTTCACAACGACCTCCTTGTCCTTGGTATCAAGCATTATCTCTTGGCTTATGTTCTTGTTGTTTTTCTATTTGTTGTTTTCTATTATTGTGATTGATCCGTTTTTGAGTCAGAGTAGTTTTACTAGGATCCTCTTTCTTCATGCCATTCATTTGGTTGACTTTTTTTGCAGCCTTGCCTTGAACATTTTTTGAACGATCCTCTGCTGTCCCTTGAGGGTACTTGTCAAAGCTGTCTCCACTGGATACACCTTGCTCACCGGCAATGGACTCCAATCTTTTCTTGATCCTTATATTCCAAATGGCTTTTCGAGAAGTTCCTCTTGATCCCTCCTCGAGATGTTGTGAAGATTGATTGGATTTTCTCTCGTTTATACCTTTTTCATTATTATATTTTATAGTCATAAAAACCTCCTGATAAAATTATCAGTGAGGAGCTAAAAAAAATCTTGAAAAAAAATTGAGAATTTGTAAATAAATCTCGACACAAATGAAAGACGTAAAGAATGTAGTTTCTTGCCATTAATTGACAAAGTAGGCTCAGAATTCCTGAGCTCTAAGGAGATGTGTTTTTTTCTACACAAAGAGTTTGATTGGCCGCTGCCTGTTCATTTAAAGCCTTTCTAATGCTATATTTAAACAGAAGCATGGGCGGTATGGACTTTTTAAACAATTCAAAAACGGCGAAATTGATTCGTGATAAATTGGAAAAAGCATCTTTTGGGGCCGCTGATAATTAGCCTGTCGAGCTTAAAGTTCACCTCTCAAGTCTTTTGTGTCAATCCACACCGGCGTTATTTATTTTAAGGCAAAGAACCTCCTTCTTTTTAACGATAATTTTTTCTAGTCGGAGACGGAAGTCATAGTGAAAAAATGCGGAGGCATGTCAGGAAAGGAAGTATGAGCACTTTTTGGGATTCAACCACTGGTCATTATTTTGAGCAAGTTTTTTCCGGTGGGGAAAACGTCGACAGAGAAAATGAAAGTATCATGATGATGCCTAGAAATGGGAAGGTCGAATTAACTGATTGGAATTTTAGCTTTTCACCACTAAAGAGTTGCATCGTTGTATTTCTTAGATGTTAGCTGCAATGAGATAACAGACAGATATTTTAAATAAACAGAGATTTTCTTAATGTATTTGAAAGCTCATCCGACTTTTATTGCAGCAGTTGATAAAGATTTAAAGTATCTTTTTTTTAATGAAGCTCATCGAGTAAATACATGATTTTTCAACGTTAACCTTTGAGACTCGCTCTCATGTTCTTGAAAAGTTCGAAAGCTATCCAGAAGAAAAACTCAAGCTTGAAGGAATTTGGAAGAGAGCTTTAAGTGGTGAAATCTTTTTTACTCTTACAGAAGAGTTTGATCTTCCAGACTCTGAGACCAAGTGTTATCAGTTTAGTTACTCACCTATATTTGGAGAGATGGGAGAGGTTGTTGGTGCAACCCAGATATCAAGAGATGTCGCAACCCACTTTATAAAAAGTGAACAAGACCTTTATGATAGTCAGCAAAGCTTTATCGCGCTAGCCGAGATCTATCCTCAGATCGTTTGGTCTGCCATGCTCTGGAGAAAATGAATATTGTAATAAAAAATGGGAAGAATATACAGGAATAACAGCTGAAGATATTAGAGCAGAACTCCAAGCCTTTAGATCCAGAAGACGCTAACAAAGCCAAAAAAAATGGCATCATTCTCTAGAAAAATGTCTCAGAATTTTCGACCGAATGTAGACTTAGAGATGCTAATGGAATGTATAGATGGTTTCTGATAAGGGCCTTCCTTATGAGCTAAATAATAAAAAGTTGGGTATTCACCGCTGGGTTGGGACATGTACAGATATTCATGATCACAAAAAAAGTAACAGAAGTTGTCTGAAGTTGAGGACCGCTTAAATGTCACTTTGACTTCGTCTGGAATAAGGCTGTGGATTATGACCTTGAAGATAAAGATTTATATTTAAGTGATACCTTTATTGAAGAGTGGGGTATTGATCAAGAGGCATTTTCTTGGGGAAGTAAAGATATTCAGACCTTATCCATCCTTCTGATAAGGCAAAGGTCGTTCTTGAAATTAAGCCAGCGATAAAAGGCAAAAAGTCGAGTTTTGATATCGAGTTTAGAACTTTCGACAAGGGAAGGGTTTCAATAATGCAAAAGGGCGTTGCCTTTATGATTCATTTGGCAAAGCTGTTAGGCTCTCAGGAACATGTATCGAATATCACGAAGATATTATGAGCTTCAAAAAGCTATGAAACAAGCAAGTACCAATAACCTAAAAAGTGCCTTTCTGGCCGATATATTCCCCATGAGATTAGAACGCCTCTGGGAGTTATAGCGGGTTTTAATGATTACCTCCTTTTAACGGAGATATTCGTTAACAAGAAAAAACAGTACTCAACAATTGTTAAGAAAACCACTGAACAACTCATTACCATCATTAACGATATATTAGACCTCTCAAAAGTGGAGTCGGGACAGTTTGTGACGGAGAAGTATCGAATTTTCCAGTCAGTGAACTTGTTAAAGATGTTGTGAAAGCCTTCTCGGTTAAAGCTGAGCAAAAGGATTAACTTTGATTTTATATAGATGAGGGGGAAAATTGAAAGATCTTTTTATTTCGGATCCGACTAGAATTAGACAAATTCTTTTTAATTTAATTAGTAATTCCATTAAATTCACGACCCGGAAGTATTGATATTTTTGGAAAGAGGGAGAAAAGAACACGATTCCAGTTGAAGACTCTGGGATCGGAATACCGAAAAATAAAATAGAAAGATTGTTTAAACATGCGACGTATCGATGACAAGAAAGTATGGTGGGACTGGACTTGGCTTAGCCCTTTTCTAAAAAACTTGCAGATCTTCTTGAAGCTTATTTGGAACTTACAAATTCAGACGAGACAACAAGAAAGGTTCTATCTTTACACTTTCTGTTAAAGAGCAAAGTGCAAAGGATCTGACTACTTTGGTTGAGAAGACTGAGGTCAGTTTAGATTCAAGTTTCGATGGTATATCGGGGCTTAAGATCTTGCTGGTGGAAGATGCGAAAGAGAATCAAATTTTGTTTTAAAACTCTTTTAGAGGCTAGAGGGGTGAGTATTGAAATCGCAAATAATGGATTAGAAGGAGTTCAAAAAGCTCTAACTGGCTCTTTATGATCTTGTTCTCATGGATATTTTTTGAATGCCCAGTTCTTGATGGTTATACGGCAACCAGAAGATTGAGAGATATTGGTTTTAACAAGCCTATTATTGCCCTCACGGCCATGCGATGAGTGAGGTTAGAGAGCAGTGTCTTGGAGTTGGTTGTAATGATTACGCCACAAAGCCTCTGGATATTGAAAACCTTTGTCTGCCAAAATTATCAATAAGAAGTTGATCCCGAGACGCCACTCTATTTCTTAGAACTCAGGTTCACTAGTAAAAGTCATGACCTCCTTAGTAAGGGGATGTCTCAATAGTTCACTGGCGTGCGAAAAAGAGTCCTTAGTTCCATAAAGTGTATCACCTCAAATCGACACACCGAGACCCTCGGGGTGAGCACTGTGAATTCTACATTGATGTGTTCTCCCTGTCAAAGGTGAGAAGAAAACTCTCGAGCCTTTTATTCGTTTCTCCTATGACCTTAAAGGTTGTGTGGGCTTCTTTTCATGTTCTTTACAGACGATTTGTCGAGGAAGGTCATCGTAATCTCCTCTCAGAGGAAGTACGATTTCTCCTTGCATGCGATCGATTAGAGTGTCGAAGAACAGCGGTGTAGGTTTTCTTTACCTCTTTTCTCATAAATTGTTTTTGGAGAGACTTTGGGCTTTCTTTGTTAGCGCCAAAACTATCAACCCTGAGGTTTCCTGGTCTAGTCGATGGATGATAGTTGATGTTGGAAAAAGGGACTTCATGCGATTTTGAACACTATCTTCGATTGACTTGCCAGGAACAGAGAGAAGACCCTGAGGTTTGTCGACAATAACGATATGGTCGTCCTAGGATCCAGACCATAGCAATCGTTTTATTTTTACCACCGTTAATAAGAAGTGGTTTTTCTGGACTTTAAGCCTTCTAACATGAATGAAAGTATTGGCTTACAGCAAAAGCGTTCAAGCTGGGTAAAAATGTTTGTGTTTTCTCACTTCGGCATTTGGACTTTTTCCACCAAAACTCTGCCAAGGCCAGAGGCTTCAAGCCTTGATCATAGGCAAATTGAAGAAGTTTGGGAGCAGCACATTGACCACTTCCAAACATTTCTCGAGAGAAGTTTTAAATATTTCTATTAAACTTCGAGTTTCTCCTAGGGAGTTGTTTAAAAAAACATCTCCATATTTATCTTGTTGGTATCGATTAAGAATGTTCTTTCTTTCAACTTGCAAAAAACGCTTTGTTTTTTTCAATTTGTAATTGATTTTCAATTTTTTACTATAGCTTTGATCTTTTTGATCTTTAGTGCTTTTAATATCTTTTTTGATCACTCTTTTTTCTTGGTCTAAAGCTTTTATGATATTAGGACTGATCGAGATTCCTCTCTTTTATGGTCTCGAACAGTCTTGAGTCTTTTCATCTTTTTCTTTGTGTTTGATCGATTTATAATTTCGTGCTCATTTGAAATTATTGTCTTTCAATTTCAAGACTATTTATAATTTCATCGCAGTCAGATATTTTGATCGTTATTTGCTCAACATCACTGGCGAGGTCTTTATCATTCCGTCTTTAATAAGGGAGGGAACAAAACCCTCGGGTGACTAGTTTTTAAAAGCTCACCCGAAAAACCTCTGAGATAGCCCAGATGTTTTATCCTCGACCACCAAGACGCCAAACATTTTTCCGAATTTGAGAAGGGACTTCTCTTGTGTTTAGTCCAAAATTGTCGTTCCGATCTTTTTGATGCCTCTCTGCTACTTTGGAGCTCGTCGGCCGCCCTTTTAGCTAAGCTGTGGGGTTCATGAGGTCAAATGATAGGTAAACTCTTCTGGCACAGTCTCATGGGACTTCAGAAAAAGAGGTAAAAATTTTGAATCTGACACGTTGCAAACCTCAATTTAATTAAGACATTTCAAACCTAAAGCTCTAGCATGGATTTGTAAATAATCGCGAGAAACTGATGAAAAAAGAGACTTAAAAATTATAGGTTGGAGGGAGTGGGTCAGTTTGCCTGAGCTGGGAATCAAAGCTGTCAAAGCTAAAGTTGATACTGGTGCTCGATCATCTCCCCTTCATGCATTTGATATGACTTTCTACAAACGCGCGGGGAAGAATTTGTAAGTTTGATATTCATCCCGAACAAAAAATAATACAAAACGATTCAATGCCACGCACGAGTCATAGAGTATAGGAAAATAAAGAGTTCAAATGGTATGACTGAGAAAAGACCAGTTATTATGACTGAAATTGAACTTTTTGGATCAGAAATGGCAAATTGAAGTAACACTATCAAATAGGGATGAAAATGGGTTTTAGAATGCTTGTGGGACGAGCAAGCATTAAAGACAAATTTTTCATGACGAAAATATTGTATTCAAAAAACTTACAAGCCGAAAAAGGCAAAGGTTGAAAAAATGAAATTAGCAATCCTATCAAAAGAGCCTAAGAACTATTCGACCACAAGGCTCGTAGAGCTTTGTAAAAAAAGAGGACACGAAGTAAAGGTCCTTAATACCTTGAAATTCTCTCTCGACATCGAAGAGGGACCGGACTTGTCCTACAAACAAGCAGTTGAGCATTTGATAATTTTTTCCAAGAATTGGTGCCTCAATTACTTATTTTGAAGGCAAGATAAGCATCTCAACAGATGGGAGTATATTTAGCGCCAACTCTGCAGATGGAATTTTAAATTCCCGAGATAAACTTAGAAGCTTTCAGATTTCTTTCTCAACATAAAATTGGAATCCCTCCTACAACTTTTGTTAAAGATGAAAAAGAAGTGTCTTCCCAGCAATTGAAAGATCGGAGGGGCACCTGTAGTTATTAAGCTTTTAGAAGGAACTCAAGGTATTGGGGTTCTACTTGCTCACACTGTTGAGATGGCGACATCGATAATTGAACTTTTACAGAGTCAAAAACAAAATGTTCTGATCCAGAAGTTTGTCGCTGAGAGTAAGGGAAAGGACGTGAGAGCTATTGTTGTTGGAGACCAAGTTATCGCAGCGATGAGAAGGGTAGCCCAAGGACAGGAGTTTCAAGAAGTAATGTTCATAGAGGTGGGAAGACAGAAAGAGTAGAATTAAGTGATGAATACAAAGAGTGCGCCATCCGCGCAGCAAAACTGATGGGTCTTGGAATTGCATGTGCTGGAAGGGCAACGCCCACAATTATGGAAGTCAATTCATCCCCAGGTTTAGAGGGAATTGAAAAGTGCACAGGCTTGGATATTGCTGGAGCCTTTATTGACTACATCGCTTCTCGAGTAGACTTCCCTGAAATAGACCTCAACCATAAAATGTTTCCAAAGGATATGGTGTTACTGAGATTTCTATTCCCGCAGGTTCAGAGTATGTTGGAAAAACAATTATAGAGTCGGGTCTTAAAGAGAAGGATATTCATCCTTCTTACTCACCACAGAGCTGGAAAAGTTATACCAAATCCAAAAAATTGATAGAGTTTTAAAGCAGATGACCGTCTACTATGTTTTGGAAAATTAGAGTCAATGAAAGGCTTAATCCCAGAAAAAACAAGAAAAGAGAAGAAATCCAAAGCTTAAGAAGTTACCTGACCATAAAGGTAGTGAAACGTCGAGTAAAGCAGGCGCTTAAGAACCTGTTTACAAACTGGTACAAATTGTTTCTTTACCCTTTGAGGATCTCGACTAGTATTAGGACAGTTCTAAGAATAAATTTAGAAAACAAGGATAGTTATGACGAAATTTTTCATGGTCCTTTTAAGTTTTGCCATGTGGGCGTGTGCCCATCATTCATTTTCACAAAAAGATATTGAGAAAATATCGAATTCAAATCACCGATCAGAGGAAAACCGTCTCCAAAGACATCCAGCTGAAACGCTTGCTTTTTTGAGGTAAAACTTGAACACGGGTCCCGTAGAAATTGGACCAGGTGGTGGATGGTATACAGGAGTACGGACCACTTCTAAAAGACAATGGAAAGCTATACCTTGCAATATTCTCGGAAACTTCTGAAAGGTCATATGCTCCAAAACTTAATGCCAAGATAAAAGAGAATAGACCAAAGATAAAAGTCACTACGGTGATGTCGAGTTCACAGTTCTAGAGGCTCCAAAACATATCGGTCCTGCTCCCCAGGGAGGTGCTCATCGCGTTCTTACTTTTAGAAATGTTCACAACTGGATGAAAGATGATAAGGGCTTAGAGGTTTTTAAAAGTTTCTACAAAGCTTTTAAGCCAGGGGGGAATTCTTGGCGTTGTTGAGCATAGAGCTCTACAAAAGAAAAACAGGACCCAATAGTTAAAAGCGGATATGTTGAGAAGACCATGTGATAGACTTTGCCAAAAAAGTCACTCTTGTTGCTAAAAGTGAAATTAATGCCAATGCAAAAGACAGTGCAAATCATCCTAAGGGTGTTTGGACGCTACCTCCTTCTTTAAGTTAGGAGATAAAGATAAAGAGAAATACGAAAATATTGTGGTGAAAGTGATAGAATGACCTTAAAGTTCAGTGAAATGTCAGAAACTTGGCACCCAACTTGCTTCTTAATACACTATAGGCAGGAGCATTTAATGTATATATTTAGTCACTTAAGACTTTAAAAACTGTCAAAACTTATTTATAGTGTCTATTTTAACAAAGGAAGCATATGAAAAGTTTTTTATCTTTATCCCTCATGGTTCTCATTTTAAGCTCATCAAATGCTTATTCCCAAAAGAAAATAGACTTCGATCACATTAACTTTCTGTGGAGACTTTTTGTTCATGACATCTTGATAAAGAATAGACCAAGAAAACCCAAAGAATAGAGAGAAGAAAACAAAGAAGGCTACAAAGAAGTATTCAGTCAACAAGAAATGAGGTTGAGAGAAACAAGCCTATGACTTATAGGCCAGTGGCTTCAAAACCATTGCCAGTTCTTAAAGCAAAAGAGCCATCGTGCTCTCTTTATGATTCAATTATTCCACAGTGCTACTAAAAAAGAACCAAAGTGAACTAAAAGTCGCACTTCTTTATTATGGTGACTACATGACTTTATCAGATCTCAACAGAATAGAGCCTATCTTAAAAGACAGATTTTACAGAGCAACTGGAAATCAAATTTCACTTGATATTATATCGAAGAAAATTTTAAATTTTAAACACGCACTACCTGAAAACTATGCGCTTCAATGAGATGCCACCGATAAGAAGAGACTTCACAGAATTTGAGTTATAGTGAAAATGTCGGAACCCAAATTATGAATGAAGTTTACGAAGAATATAAAAAGTATGAGTCAAAAGCCACTATAGACAAATTGAGTGCATGGCCGCTATTACCGGAGCTCAATTTGAAGGTTTGGGCTTTGCAAGTGGAGCATTTCTCAGTGACGGAGTATCCAAGAGAGATGGCTTGGAACGCAGACGATGGGGGGAGAGTTGACTATATCTCTGACTATGAAATTGTCGAATGAGCTTATTCACGAGTTAGGGCATAATTTATACCTTGGTCATACAAGTGAACAATGTCAAAAAAGAAATGACCTATGAAGAGAAGATGGAGTGTATGACAATATGAAAATAGAGATGACGTCCTTTTCTATTCACATAGAAGGATCAGAATGTGATGAAGACTTTATGCATGGGTTTTGAAAGCTGTAATGACAGATGATTGAAACATCAATTGTGCCAGCGCTGCTAAGTGGTGGGAAGTGGCAATTTCCAAATAGCTTAAATATTCAGTGAGTTAGAAAACTAAAGTTTTTTAGTCAGCTTTCCGATTTAGGTTTAGGGAGAGCTGATATGATTAAAGTCTTTTATTTACTTATTTTTATGACCTATCTTGGATGCCTTGAGAAGCCAGTCCAAAATAATCTTGAGCAATAGACGTAGCGAAAAACGATCAAGAAGTTGTTCAAATTTACATTGATGAACCTGATCCAAGCGATGAGGGCTCAAGCCTATTTCCCGAGTCTAATATTTCCATGGAACCTTCATCGGTCAAGCAGATACCGGTAAAAATCAAAGCACAAGACATTTCAAAATAAGTAGCATTGAAGTTTACGTCGACTATGGAGATCTTTTGGGTTTCTCTATAAATGCAGGGGACTATATTAAGACGTCTCTTTCTCGCCAGAGAGAATCTTTTTATCGGCAGGACAAGAAATTGAGTTAATGTTACTTTCGATGATCTGAAATCAATGGCGCCTTCTTTAATTCTATTCTGAAGGTGGAGATGGAAATGAGTGCTGTAGGAAATCAAGGTGCTGTCACAGGACGGTCAGAAAAAGTTATTGGTTTAAAGGTCAATCCCATTTTAACGATTGGTATTCTCACCAAAGATGCTCCCTATTCCTACGAATAGCCAAATCAAATTTATACAAGGGCCCACGATGAAGGGCTTCAAGTTGTTTTCGTTAATAAAGTCCCAGGCTTTGGAGACGATGGTATGGGTCCATGTATTCATACGACAGCCCCCTTAAAGCACTGTAATGTAAATGAGCGGATGAAACCTGGTGATACTTACTTGCCACCCAAAAGTTTTGCCATCCAAAGGACTTAGGCAAGCTGTCTTTTATGATCACTTTGAGTCTGGTGATAGTATAGGGCGGTATATTCATTTTAATGTCGCCCCTGGTATGGAGGGACAATGAAAGTCTATATCTTTATCTATTCTTAGCTTTTCTTCTTTTGCTAGTGTGACAAAAAGTTTACACTATCCCTGATATGGTTTGTGATCACTGTGAAAAGGCAATTACAAAAGAGCTTTTTAAAAATCAGAAAAATGAAAAAAGAAAATATTCAATTTGATGTTCAGAAAAAGCAAGTCACCATCACTTTTGAAGATGATACTCTTCTTTCAAAAGCTGAGCTCAAGTCCATCCAGTATAAAGCGGGTTACGATCTTTTTATAAAATAAGTCCTTAAGCTTCCGGAATTACAAGTTCTTTAAGATTATGTTCTAGAGATGAACTATATAGGCCTTCTCTTGGTCTAAAGAATGAAGCTTGTGTTTATAAGCAAAACTTAAATGAAGCAAAGGAGTTATGATGAAACAATTATTATTACCGATTCTTTTTATGATGATGTTGGCTCAGACATGGAAAATCTGATAAAAGAGGACACATTTTGGCTCAAAAACTTGATCTCTCCTCAGAACAGATAGAAAAAATTAAAACTCATAGAAAAGAAAAGAAAGGGAAGGGAAGAAATTAGATCCAGATGAAACAAGCTAAAGCTGAGTTTGATAAAGCTTTTTTAAATGGAGAGTCAGACTCTCGTCTAAAAGCTCTTCATTCTAAGTTAAAAAACTTAAGACGATTGTCAGTATAATAGAACTTGTCTTTATGAAGTCTGTTTTAACCAAAGAGCAGAGACAAAAATTTATCAGTTTGAAAAAAGAAAGAAAAAAAGAAAAGGTAAAAAATAAGTGTTTAAAAGAGCGCTAGATCTTTTTACTCCTAGAAGCCTATCCTTGGAGGAGTTTGAAAATCTCTCTGTTGAGCATAAAGAGTTTGTGAGGAATTCAATTTTCTGGATGGTGGGAAGCGAATGCAAACGAGTTGACCCAAGATACTTTTATTAAAGCATGGAAAAATTACTCTAGCTTTAAAAGAGATACAACCTTTAAAACTTGGATCTATAGAATTGCCATGAACACGGCAAAAGATTTTTTGAGAAAGCACACGTACGCTGTTGGTTCAGTGAATGTGACGGTGCAGGCAAGAAATGAGATGGAAATAGATCAAAAGCAACTTTTGTTGAAATGGCCAGATATAAAGGTCAAACTTTCAACGTTTGGAGTTTTTGCAACTTTACTTCTTTTAATTACGCTTAATATTTATCAACAAGAAGAGTCTACCGATGTGAATGAAGTCATCAATTACATGTTTGAAGACAACTACCTGGCAGCAGGCACTTCTACTTATGATTATGTGGATCTGTACTAAAAGTTACAGCTTTGAACGACATGTTTTTTGAGTCTACCAAGTCTCGTTCTTTCATACCCCTCCATGACTCCCTTAAAACTTTTCGGATTTGCTAAATTTTGATCTACAGAAATACTAAAAGGATAGAGTCTATTCCAAACTTGTTCCGATTTTATCTTTGCAAAAGTTAAAGTTCTATTCTTGTAAGTTAAGATCATTCCAGTAGAACCAGGAGTTTTAAAGACCTTTTCGAATCCATCCTTAAGAGGCAGATCACTAGGGTCTAATTCCATATTCCATCCAAAATAATCTATCGGTGAGCCGACAACACAACCTTGAGTTTTTTATGACACTCTTTGATTCATCCAGTCTCGTCTCGAAACGGCAAAACCTAGGCGCATTTTGAGATTCATACTGTCTACTTGTCTCTACCTTATAGCTTTGAGTTTCAACATACTGAGGCTCGAAGGCAAGTAAAGTCTGGGTCGCTAATAGAGCGATAATTATTGTTTTCATTCTATCTCCTTGAAAGATAAAATCTTATGTATAAGAGTTTGGTATGTCAAACATCCAACAAATGTACTAGGAAAGAATATTGTTAGGGGGAGAGATAGTGCTAAAAATTTCCCATGTCAATTATAGAACTACAAAAAGCCATTGAGCCACAAATCACACTGCTTCAAAATCATAAGCTTTATAAAAGTATCGATAGCATCGAAAAGTTAAAAGTTTTTATGCAAAGGCATGTTTATGCTGTTTTTGATTTTATGTCCTTGGCCAAAGCGCTTCAAAATGAATTCGCGCCAATTCAGACCATTTGGCTACCACCAAAAGACCAAAAGCTTGCGAGATTTGTGAATGAAATCATTTTAGCTGAGGAATCCGACGAGTGCGATGGAAGAACCTTAGCCATTTTGAAATGTACATCGAAGCGATGAATGAGGTCGGGGCAAACAGTGATTTGGCCATGCACTTTGTGAGGCAAGTAGGCTCTTTGGGTGTGGACCAAGCCCTAGCTGACAAAGCGATACCAAAAAGTTGTCGCGATTTTTCACAGTACTCTTTCGATCTCGTTCGATCAGCAAAGATTCACCAAATAGCTTCAGCCTTTTGCTTTGGTAGAGAAAAAGTTATTCCCATAATGTTTCAAAGTATCTTGGACAAAATGAATATAAGGCAATCAGATGCCCCAATGTTTCACCTCTATTTGAATCGTCATATCGAAATTGATGGTGAATCCCATCAGCTGGCTAATTGGCGCTTAAAATAATTGAAAGCCTCTGCGGAGAAAATAGCACGCATTGGGAAGAAGCGAAACAGTCAGCTATTTTAGCTCTAGATAAGAGATTGAAATTTTGGGATGAAGTAAGCGAAAGAGTTGGAATAGTGTCACTTTGACTTCGGTAAAACCTAAAAAGACAATTAGCACTTTCATAAAAACCGATTTCATGCCATAATAGTAGTGGATGAATAGCAAATCCTTAATTTCTACCTTTTTAATAATTTCAAGTTTTGTAATTTCAAATTCAGCATCAAGTGAATCATTCGAGCAGTGGAAACAGGATTATGCAGCTAGGGCTTCAAAATAGGTTTATCTAAGAGCTTTGTGCTCAGTACTCTAAAGAACGTTCAAAGAGACCCTAAAGTTGTCGAAAGAGACAAAAATCAAGTTACTCTCGACACTGAAAGAAGCTATCAAAAGTTTATGGGCAGATGGCTTCGCGGTTATAATGAGCGAGTAGTCCAAGGAATAAAACTTCTCAAAGAGCACGCAACTCTTCTTCAAAAAATCGAAGATGAGTATGGAGTTGAGAAAGAAATAATTGTTTCTTTGTGGGGAGTTGAAACTTTTTACGGACGAATTACCGGTGACTATAATGTTGTGAGATCATTAGCAACATTGTCTCATGATGGTAGAAGAAGAAAGTTCTACGAAACTCAATTGAATGCCACGTTGAGACTTATAAAGAACAAGCACACAACAGCAAAAGATTTTGTAGGAAGTTGGGCAGGAGCAACAGGTCAGTGCCAATTTATGCCATCTAATATTCCCGCTTACGGGCAGGATTATAACAAGGATGGAAAGATCGACATTTGGTCAACGAAAGCTGATGTTACTACGCGTCCATTGCAAATTTTCTTCACCAATTCGCTCAGAAAAAAAATGATAAGGTTGGAACTTTTATTTCTTAAATCTTCCAACACAAAGAACATGAATCTGACTATCCCTTTACAAGATAGTCCCATTATTCTGAAGGGACCTAATTACAGGGCAATTCAAAGATGGAACAACTCCAGTCTTTTTGTCGCTTTTAATATGGTTCTTATGGATTCATTCAAAAGATATAAATGAAATTCGAAGTTGGTGAAGCGATTCAGGCGAAAGTAAACATTGGTAAATACCTAGGGCTTGAAGCGATGTACGGAAAAGATTTTCACCGTATTTATGACAATACTAAAAAAATGACAGTTTTTGTTCCTATTGGAGAAGAAGGTACAGTTTAAAAACTACCAACCAAAGATACGGTTATTCGTTAAAATCTTTTGCCAAAGGTGATTTAATTGAGTCTCAACCAAATTGATGGTAGCCGCTATAAATTCTTTAAAAGATCAAATTAAAGCTTGGTTAATTTTAAGAAAAGTATTGAAGTTCTTACCATAACCTAACACTCTTTAAAAAAGAATAAAGAGATCACAGTTAGTGAAAGAAAACTCCTTACATCATTAAAAGATAAGTTACTAGAATACGAGATATCTTTTATCATGGGAATTGATATGGCCATGGCAGAAGAAAAAGTAACAATAAATTAAGAAGAAAAATGAAGAAGTTAAAAGATATCAGACTCCGGAATCATCTTTATGCCTTTCATGAGGTAGCAAAAGTCCAGTCGTTAAAGAAAGGTGCAGAAGGAATAGGTTTGGCATCTTCCACTTTAAGCGAACAGCTCAAAAAATTCGAAGAAAATTTAGAAGTTAGACTTTTTATTCGTAGCTCGAAAGGGCTCTCACTTACTCAAGAGGGTATTAAGCTCTTTGAGAGATCAAAAGTTATATTCGAAGAAGGAAATAAACTCCTTGAGCAATTCTCAGATGAGATTGTTCGAGAAGGAGATATCCCGTCAATATTGGCATTAGAAGAAACTGTTTCGAGTGATCTATCGACGGAGTTTGCGTCTCAGTACTGGACACTCTATACAAAGTACGGCACTGTCGATGTTACAGGAAGTTGGTCACGAGGCACTGGTTGAAAGTTTAGTTAGAGGAAATATTGACTGGGGAATTAGCACCAGACCTCCAAGAAGGAAAACGATAGAGCACGCTGAAATTAGCTTCCTGGAAATTGTTTTTGTTGTCTAAAAATACTATCAAAAATTTAAAAAAGATATTCTTATTAATATACCTTTTGCTGAAAGTAGTTGGGATAAGACATTAAATAAATCTATTTATAAACATATGAGAAAAATTAATATTTCCAGAGAAAATATCTAGTGACCATAGAGGATTTGTCGACAAGCTTTGTTGTGAAAGAGGTCGTTGTGTGATGTTTATTCCTCAAAACCCTCTGGCCAACTATACTAAGTTAGAAACCTTTACCTTAGATGAGCCAATTAGAATTTCTTTGTACGCTATTTGGAAAAAAGGTAATCATACAATGGTTCTTTCCATTTCGACATTGCAAAACCTTATTGGTCGAAATGACCAACCTCCCAATTCGGTATGATGATATTGACTATCAAATAGAAGTCTGCAGACGTTTCAAAAGAGAAGTTGAATTAATTCAGTCGCTTGAAAGATTTTTTGCTCATCCTTTAGAAGGTTCGGTAAATGCGAACTTGTAAAAATACTAATATTATTGATTAAAGGGCTCATGTATACTTATCTAGACATATTTATCACCACCAAATAGGAGATTAAAAAGAATTGAAAAAAGAGCACAAAGTTAAATCTAAAGAAACAAAGACGAAAACTGATTACAAGAAAGCTAAAAAAGAAATTAAAGATCTTATAGACTTTAATGCGACGAAAGTAGAACCTTTGGTACCAAGAAAAAACCTTCTTGAAGATGAGGACTGCCTTTCTTATTTGTAGTAAAAAAATCTTTATAGTTATAAAAGCCTCAAATTAGTTTGAGGCTTTTTTTTATCTTTTTTATGAGTCTTTATCTTTCTTTAAAATTTCTTTTAAAGAATCGCCAGCTTCGAGAGTTCGAATTGGGAAAGGGATATTGAATCCTTGATCCACAAGAGCTTTTTTGACTAAGTTTATAGCATCGTGGCGGACCTGAAAATAATTTCCACCTGGATACCTGTACCACACTTGTCCAAAAAGGTTCACGCTACTTCCACCTAAGCTTTCTATGTAGGCATCTGGTGCTCGGTCGGTGAGAATTCCCGGAACAGAATGAGAGCCTCTAAAACGACTTTAACAGCTTTTGCTTGATCATCTTCATATCCAACACCCACTTCAATCTTAATTTCTCTTTTCCAAAGCTAGAGTAGTTAGTAAGTTCATTGGTTGTGAAGTCTTTATTTGGTATAAAGATCTTGGCCGTCAAAATTTCTAACATGTGTATCTCTAAGTCTTATATCAATGACGGTTCCCATAGTGCCTACTATTTGACAACATCCCCAATCTTTATTGGAGCTCGAAGGGCTAGCATGATACCTGCAATGAAGTTTGAGGCAAGATCCTGGAAAGCAAAACCCAGTGCTAGTCCTATAACACCAACTCCGGCTAAGAGTAAGAAGACAGTCTTTTGAAGATCGAGCACGCCAAGAGCAAAGACTAAGCCCAAACATATAACAAGTATTTTTGCCGTAGACGCCAATAAGCGTTCAATATTTTCATTGATATGAGTTTTCTTGAACATTTTTAATGCCCAGTTATAAATGATCTTATTGAGGATCCAAAAGAAAATGACAATGAGAAGAGCGATAATGAGATTTGGGAGCATTTTTATGCTAGCTTCAGCCCATCCTTCGAGTTTATCGTAAAGTTTCGCAACTCCGTCTTTGATTGCATTCATTTCCATTGGTTCTCCTTTTCAAAATAACATACCAAACTATAATCTATTTTCATTGATTTTATGTGTAAAAAACTAAACATTTAAAGTTTCTGTTGGCTTGGAAAATAAAGTGACTTTGGTTATTAATGATTAGAATAAAGGTAGAAGCATAGGCATAGATAACCTGTAGAGTATTGAATCGGCCTTTGATCGGTCTATGTCTAAGTATATTTATCTGAGGCTTAATAAAAGTTATGAAATTGGTAAAAGAATGAGTATATTGGAAATAGAAGAAAAGAGTCTAACTTCAAAAGCATACTAGTAACCCAGCTGTGCCCGCTTCATGAAATTAGTAGGTGAGGAGAAAAATGAAAAAATCACTTATATTTCTTTTACTTTGTCTTGTTGCCAGTTCATGCGCGACTTACAAAGCGGATGAAACATATAAAATAAATTGAAAATATCCACTACACGACTTATAAAACTGATGAAAGACCTTTGCAAGGAGACCTCTACCTAAGTTCAAAGAATAATAGTCCTATTGTTTTTTGTCGTTCACGGGGGCAGATAGTCATCGAGAAACAAGTCAGATATGGATAATGTCAGTGTCTCATTGGCCAGCCACGGTTTTAATGTCTTCAACATCAATTATGGGCTAGCCCTGAACACAGACACCCTGCAGCTATAGAAGATCTCTCTGAAGCTGTTTTATTTATAAAAAAATTATGACTTCCATCGACAGCTCAAAAGTTGCTTTGTGGGGTTATTCTTCCGGTGCTCACACGTCATTGATGTACGGGATGGTGCATAATCGCGAGGTAAAGGCAATCGTCAGTGGAGAGTCCTTATGATTTAGCTCGTTGCCAAGTTTTCACCCTACATAAAAGACTATCTAGGAGAACACAGAGAAGGTTTTCTAAAAGAATATTATGAAGCATCCAAATCATTCACATACGCAAAGGAGAGAGCATGCTTTTTTCTTTATCACGGAAAGTCTGATACTCTACTTGAACATTCTCAAATGACTAACTTTGAAGGAAGACTCTTAACAGCGAGTGCTGAAGTAGAGTCTCTGACTGTATCCTGGTGGGGCCACGCAACTCCTTTGATGTTTCTAAAGAGCCAATAGTAAAAGGAATAAAATTTTTAAAAAGAAAATTAAATAGGAGATAAAATGTTTACTAAAATTTACAATGCATTAGGAGTGAAAGGAATCGTTAGTCGCATTATCAGCATTTTTTGGTATCATCTTCTGTGTGCAAAATACTGGTCCCCTTGCAATCGACCTTTTCTTTTGGACTCTAACTGAGTTTCCTAAACTTTATCTTCTTATCCTACTTACTCTATTAGGTTTTGTCGGGGGGTACGTCATTGGAAGATTTGGATTTAAAAAACAAGAGACACGAAAGTCGAAAGCAACTGGACCAAATATTATTTGATTTTTTTTATAAAAATAAAAGAGATATCATCATCCTTCTTCCAAGTCTGAGGGATTTGCTTTACAAATCTCACAAAGCTTATCAAAGCCATCTTCGAACGAGACCTTCTCAATAATTTCTTTAAGCTGATCATGAGAAAAATTATCAAATAAACCATCACTTCCCAATAGAATGAGATGGCCATTTTTTAATTCGATCTTTGAAGTTGTCTCCATTGGAATATTCTTATCACCCAAAAGATTAAGAACATAATGTCTCATGGGATCATCGAGAGACTCTTCTTGATCAATCGTTCCACTTTCGATCATGTAACCTACTTCAGACTGCGGAATATTTCTGTACATCTCATTGAGTTTAGAATTCCAATAGATAACTTCCGAGTCTCCAACACTTACTGACTGGAGCATATTATCTTCAATCTTGACACAGACTAGAGTCGTCCTCGCCCCCACCTTCAAGGCTTTTACATTCTCGTTCGCATCAATGCTGGTATCAATCAAGCACATCTGCCACTATCGAAGAAATTCGAATAGGTCTCAACCGCCACCTTGGAGGCTTCAGCTCCTTTAGGATCGCCGCTGGCTCCGTCAGCGACGGCAAAAAATATAGAGTCTCCCTTCTCACTAATAATGAGTGAGTCTTCGTTGAGCTTTTTGTCTTATTCTTTAACCTGAAATAACCAAACTTGTAGTTCTCAATCTCAATAAGTTTGTAATGATCTTCTGAATCACCAGTAAGGATTATATTTTTAGACAGCATCTGACCAATCCATTTGTTCAAGGTGAAGCGAAGGTGAGAGACAGTTTTAAACCTATCTAGGATTAATCCTCTTTTAAGTCCGCAAATAATATATTTGATAGAAGGAGGAAGATTCTTGTAGTGTTTTGAGCCACCCAAAATATCGTAAAAGATTCTAATTGTTTTAATTATATCTTCATCTCTATTATCTTTTTTAGAATCACCCCAATGGTGAAAGTCGATTATTTTTATTTCAAATTCAAGTCCAAATTTTTTTATGATGATATTATCTACGTGAAGATCACCGTGATACTCGCCATTTAAATGTATAAACTCGAGTCCACAGACTAGGGAGTAGAGAAGGTGGATCCCAGCAAAAATGCTCATCTTCTTTTGTCTTTGTTTTTCTATCAGCTCTCCAAGAATCTCTCCCTCAATAAGTTCACACACTATACAAGCAATCTTTTGTCCACGAATCTTAAATTTTTCATGAGAGTGAAAATTAACGATAAGCGGACTCTGCCAGCTTATGGAGTTTCTTTGAGTTACTAAGACTAACTTGAAATTTTTTATTTCTTTGAGGAAAAAAAAACTTGAGGGCACTTCGAATCTCCGAATCGATCTCTAGAACTTTAAAGACCTCACCCTCAGTCCGGAACCGATATGATCAGTGACAATATATTTATTACCAATAGTGTCACCAGGCTCTAAATCAAAATTTTCAATCGTTTTTTCCATCGCTATATAATCAGCTGTTTTAACCTCTTTCGCAAGATTATCTTGCCACTATTTTAATTCTTAGATACTTTTTAAGAACACTTTAATACAAGAGGATTGAGATGAATTTCGACAGTTGGATTGAGAAGTTTTTTACTGGAGCCGGCGTTGCTTCAAGTAAACTCAAGAAAGCTTATCAAGCTCTAACTCGAGAAAACTCAGCACTTTACGCAATAAGTGCAGATCCGCCGACATGGGGACATGCAGATATAATGATGCGCGCGTCAAAAAAGTTCTCTCGAGTCGATTGGGCCAATTGCTCAAAATCCAGAAAAAAACTACCTTTTCTCGATTGAAGAAAAAAAACAAATGATGCAGATCTATATTGATCACTACAAACTAGAAAATGTCGAAATCAAGATTGTCACTGGTAGTACCGCTAGGTTTGCAAAAGATGAAAGTATAAGTTTTTTTATAAGGGGGCTACGAAGCAGTTCTGACTATCAAATGGAGTTCGAACTGTCCGTCGGTAATAGAGGAATAGCCAAGAAGATAGAGACCATATGCATGTTCTCCAAGCCACACTACGCCACGATTTCATCGTCAATTGTTAGACAAATTGCACTATTAGACGAAGAGATCTCCCAGTATGTTCACTCTGAAGTCGCAAAAATAATAAAAGAAAAAATCAGATCTCTTAAATAAAATTCAAGCGCTGTGGAAACATAAGTGGTATTATATTCTAAAAAATGGAGAACGATATGAAGCAAGAAATTTTTGATTTTGATATTGAAGACTACGAAGTTGGCAGACAATATCAGGAGTTTATTACCTTCCCCACTTTTTTTGGCGTGAGTAGACAAGAAGTCCCGTTCTATATTCATAGAGCAACCGAAGAAATATCACCGTGCGTGGTCGTCACAGCATGTATTCATGGTGATGAAATTAGTGCATTGAGAATTGCCCAAAAATTAATGCAAAGTAAGTTAAAAATAACGAAGGGTACTCTCATAATTTTCCCCTAATAAATATCTATGGATTCTATAACAAGTCGAGATACCTTCCAGAGAAAAGACCTAAATCGGTTTTTCCCTGGAAATCAAAATGGAAGTTTTGGATCAAAATTTGCCGATTTTTGTTTTAAAAACATTTCAAGATACGGCGACATTTATGTCGATCTTCATTCCGGGGGAATGGGAAGATTTAATATTCCTCAGATCAGAATAGATATGAAAGACAAACAACTAAAAAAACTTATTCCCAACCTAAGTATTCCAGTCGCAGTTAACAGTAATCCAGGTTCTGGGTCTTTGCGTGGAGCTCTTAAGGCAGTTGGTAAACCTTGTATTGTTTACGAGGGCGGAGAAGGCTTAGACTAAATACTTCAATTACAAATTATGGAGTAAATCTTGTCAAAAGTGTTCTCGCTGAATATAAAATGTTGAGAGCCAAAAGAAGAAGTTGCAAAGTGAAACTCTAAGACTTATGAAAACGAGCTGGATGAGAACGGAGCGTGGAGGCCTTATGATAAATAAAGTTAAACCAGGTAAAGTTATTCAAAAAGGCGAAGTTTTAGGTGAAGTAAGAAAAGTTACCGGGGAGCTCTCCTTCATAAAAGTAATCGCCCCTCAAAATGCTGTTATAATAGGTATCTCTGAATCAGCATTATTGATGACAGGGGATCCACTTTACCATCTTGGTTATTTCAAAGAATCTGATTGTGATGAAGAGGATAATTATCTCGACTACTATGATATTGACATTGCTGAGGAATAAAAATGACTGTTGACTCTTGGATATCTCAAGGAAATAATTTACGACAAGTAATGCTTAACAATTAGTTTTGATCCTCGACTGTAACAAGCTTGAAATTTGTATATAATTTAAGGATTAGGAAAGCAGAAAAATTTCTTCTGTCGAAAAAATTAGAAAAATTAAGTCAACTTCAAACTATTTAACTTTTCTTTCTGTATTTTTACTTTTTATTCTATGGTTTTCTCACCTGCAAACAGTAATGATCTCTTTCGTTGCGGTCGTTGCAGCTATTGTCGTTGCGACTAAAGAAGTCATTATGACTTTTATGGGGGGAGTGCTTATTAAAAATGAATAACCACTATGAAGTTGGTGATAGAATAGAAGTAGATGGTATTCGAGGTTTTGTTGTCGAAAGAAACCTTACCACTACGAAAGTACTAGAAATTGGACCAGAGAAACATTCTCAGCAAACAACTGGTGATATAATCACTATACCAAACTCTTTAGTTTTAACTAAAGCTGTAGTTAACGAATCTTACTTTAAAAACTATTCTATAAAGTCGTTTGCATTTTCGATGCCGCCTGGAGTGACATTCGATGAATTTGAAGTTGAACTTCTAAACCTGGTCTAATGAGATTTGTAAAGACTATCTAAAGGATGCAAAGAAAATCATAGAAAAGTTTTGTCATAAAGAAGGGCCTTCTCATCCCAAATGTAGAGCCAAGAGTACGACTTGTAATGACTGAGAAAAAAGAACTTGAAGTTATTCTGAAGCTTCCTGCGAAGAATGAGTATGTTGGAGATGTTGAACAAAGTCTTTTTAGAAAATATGTTCACTATCTAACCACATTAGAGAAAGCTAAAAGTTAATTTCCTTTTGTAACATTACATTTTTAGACTTTTCTTCGTCGTTTGGGTTATAACTTGTTTCTATGGCCCTACTTTTCCCTGATAATTGTTTTCTCAATGTCAGGTTGCTAACAGATTCCCAATCTGTTCCTATTTTGAATGATGTATTTCCTGGGAAGTGCAATACTTGCTGAGTATGACTTCGTATTGGGGTCATATGCTACATACTCTATAGGAGTTGATGCAAAAGCCCAAATAC
>CAVRCF010000003.1:0-420968 GCA_963719505.1 Halobacteriovoraceae bacterium | reverse complement strand
ACAAGTTTATTAAAGTTATGTCTCGACGACACGGTTATCGTGCTGAGATTTAGCTCTTATTTATCAAGTTTAGGAACCTAGATTATATCTCAACTCAATTATTCCTGATGCAAACTCTCTAGTTGAATGCAGTTTAAGCCTCTCATTTAGATCATTAGAATCTAGAAACTTAATACCATTTCCTATAAGAACAGGATTTACTTTAAGCCAGATTTCATCGATTAAATTAAGCTTATAGAGTTCAGTAGCAAAGCTTCCTCCCCCACAAAGATATATATCTGAATTGCTGTTTTCTTTAATCTGATTAATTACATTCCGAGACAGGTTTGACTCAACATGGACTCCCTTGAATCGCTTATCAAAACTCAAGGAAGATGAAAAAATATAGTGCTCCATATGCTCATAAGCTCTATCTCCTGGCTTCAGACCATATTGATAACCAAACTCATAAGTATTTCTTCCCATGATTGTAGTTTGGAACCTAGAAAGTTCATTAAAGTAATGTTTATTTAATTCTTCACAAGGTAGGAAATCATCGATTCCACCTTCTTTAGAACAAATATATCCATCTAAAGTAATAGCAACATAATATATAATTTTTGATCTCATAAAATAAACTCCGTAAAAAACACTAGTATTACACTAGAGATAAGTTGATAGTAGAAATTTGAGTTTATTTTATATGTTCATGATCTAGAGATTTTAACATGACTTCGAACTCTAAACAATAATAATTTGAGACTTGGTTTTAGGGCATAAAAAAACCCTTGTAAAAACAAGGGTTTTTATTTGGTGCCCCGACGCGGACTCGAACCACGGACACAAGGATTTTCAGTCCTTTGCTCTACCAACTGAGCTATCAGGGCAAAATATTTATTGGATTAAGATAAAGATTTTCAATAAAAACGTCAACTTATTATATGAGTAATGTCGCTTTTTTCAGTTTGGAAACCTCTGAGCTATGAGTCAAAATTAATAAGTAATTCCAAACATCTCGTCACAGTTAAGCTGAATGATAACGGGCTCACTGTCGTTGATGTAGTAGTAATCAAGCTTTAGAGTCTTTCCTTGTCTTCCAGCTCCCATTAAACCATCTCTATCGTAAAGAAACTCCACCATTAGCCTCTTGCCTTCAAGTTTTGCATTGAAGTTTAAAGCGTAAATACCTGCTTCCCTATTGATGACCTCAGTATACTTAGGCGTCTCTAGGGTAGCTCCTCCGATATCTGGATGATTCGTCTGGGCCTTGATAACTTTCATTCCAAATTCATCGATTGCATCTGAAATCTTTATTGTTATATCTGAATCAACGGCTTTGCATGAGATATAAGTCTCATCTGCCATTGAACTAAGTGATAAAACTGCAGTTATTAAAAAGACTAATTTTTTCATAAGAGAATCCTTATTTAGTAAATGAACAGTCTAAGTTTCCAGAAGGAGAATTAGAACTTTCTTCATCGCCATATTTAATACTAAAGCTTCCTTTTGTATCTCGGATGTTTAGGGTCAGTTCGTAAGCTCCCATGATCGTCCCAGAAACTGTATAGCAGTGTGGACATCTTGCTGTCATAACCTTTACGTCAGTAGCAACAAGAGCGTCTTCTAGTGCCTCTTCTAAACCGTCCTCAACAACCATCTCTTTTGATGTCTGTATAAGTGCGCTGTTTTCAACGTTAAAAACCAATGCCGCATCCGCGTATTCACTTCCCTCTTGAGCTAAACAAACATATGTTCCAGCAAAGGCACTTGCCGTTATAAGCTGGGCAAAAATAAAGGTCAAAAGACTTAATTTCATAATATTCTCCTAGAATTTTAAAACTGAGTGACAATAGCACCTTGCATAAAAGTGGCAATATAACTGGTAAAAGTTTTATGACCTTTTAAAATTCTCTCTCCTAAGGTATTGTTTTTCTATGGCCATAAAAATTGAAAAAGCGACATTAAAAAACGAATTCTTCTCATTTGATGCGATTGTAGTCCTTCCAGATGCAAAACTTCCCGACAATTATAAAGGTCAGTTTGGAGTCTTTACCCATGGATACACGGCCAGTAAAAACGACTGCCTCACTTGGGCCCAGCGTTTTGCTGATGCAGGAGCCCCCGCGGTTATCTTTGATCTTCCCGGACATTATCTTGGAAGTTTTAAAGAAGCTGAATCATTTGATGACTTTAAAGCTCAGGCGCATTTATGCTTCTTTGAAGCCTATAAGTTTTTAAATAAAAGTCTTAAGGACAATAAAATTGAAATTGAAATGACGGATCTCATTGTTGGAGGACACAGCCTTGGGGCTTTACTCGCTCTAAGGGCGCTTACTCTACCTGAATTTGAGTCCGCTAAAACGACTGCGATTTGCGTCGGTCTTGGCATTAGCCAACATAAGGAAACTCATCTTTTTGAATCCGCTTTTTATCAAAAGACTTTAGATCTTAGACGACAGCTTGTGAGCCCAGCTCTTAGTCCTGAGAATATTTTTCCTTGGATAAAAGAAGAAAAGCTCAAGCTAGATCTTTCAAATAAAAGAATTCACCTTATAACAGGCTTGGATGATGTGGTGGTGGGATCTGGTGGAGCTGAAGCCTTGTCGTTTAATTTAAAAAGTCTAGGAAATGAAGTCTCTTTGAATGAGCCAAAGAAGCTTTCTCACCACGAGCCAAGCAGTGGTGCAAGTCACATCAATGCCTTTATGAGAAAAGAATTTTCTTGGTAATTATTTTAAATATTTAATATTCTTTAAAAGACCTACTCGTCCTGTTCTCTCTAAGGAAGTGCCTTTAAAGATTCTTTTGAACTCTCTATTAGAAATATCGTGTAAATTTGTTTCTTTGAATACTTTGACAAACTCGGCCTCTTCACCAACGGTCGAGTTCACTAAAGGTTTTGAATTCCAGGGGCAAACGTCCTGGCATATATCACAACCAAAGATCTCCCCTCTGTCCGTTGGATACCCTTTGGGGGGATCAATATCATCTTTAAAGTGCTCGATCGTAAAAGTACTTATGCATTTATTGGCGTCAATCATTCTGCCTTCAATAATGGCATCAGTGGGACAGGCATCAATGCAACGAGTACAAGTACCACAGTGATCGACATCAAGAGTTCTTGTCGTGAGATCTAGTTTCTGATCTAAAAAGATCGCACTTATTAGAAAGAAACTTCCGTGATTTTTATTGATGAGCATTGAGTTTTTCCCAAACCACCCAAGACCCGAGCGGTAGGCCAAGTCTCTTTCTAAAACTGGTTGAGCATCAATACTAAAAGAGTACTCTTTTAAACCTAATAGCTTTGCCAAGCTTTCTAGCTTGTCTTTAATCCAGTAGTGATAATCCATTCCATCAAAGCCCAAAGTATAGGCCGCAAACGAGTGGTTATCATCTTCTTTATTTTTTTTAGCAGCTGGAGTGTAGTCAAAAAGAAAAACCAGTGATGATTTAAAAGGGGGATAGAAAGATGAGATGCTCTGTCTTAGATCTTTTCGGTGATCAGCGAGATAACCAAGTTCTCCATGAAGCTTTCGATCGACCCAACTTGAGTAGTCATCAAATGTTTTGGGCTTATCCTCTTCAGTATAACTCCAGTCAACAATTTGCATTGACTGCAAAGTCTCTACGGATAAGGAGAGAAGATCACGCATCTAGATATCTGTTGAGATGATCTCAATAGCCCCGGTTGGACATGCTGAAACACATTCCATATCCCGAGCACAATCATTTGCGGTAGCCGCATTAATAATGGTGTCATTATTTTTATCTCTGATCCAAATGTCATGAGGACAGATATTGATACAAGACTGGCAAGATGCACATTGGGCCGTATCCAAGATGATGCGACCATTTTTAATATTCTCTTGTAAAATGGCATCTTTCTTTTTTGAATTTTTATCTTCGATATGGGCATCTTTAATGATTTCAACGCGAATAGAATTCGAAGTTCCTTGTTTAAAGAACTTTCCATCACCGTGAGTAATAACAATTTTATCTCCATTGTGAACCATCTGATGAGTCTTTAACTGCTCAATCATCTGCTCTTGTAATGTTGAGAGGTCTTCTTCGCTTTCAAGGAAATAATAAGGAGTAATTCCCCAGTAAAGACACATTTTTCTCATGACTTGAAGTGAGTTTGTGACGCCAAGAACTTCCATCTTCGATCTGAAACGACTCATTTTTAAACATGAGTAACCAGACTGAGTGACGGCGACAACCCATTTGGCGTTATTTTTTTCACCAATAATTGAAGCGGCAATTTGCACACTGGAAGCCACACTTTCAATATCCATATGACGAAGAAGAGGACGTTCTGTAGGCTTTTTCTCAGCTTCAATAATAATATTACTCATCATTGTTACTGACTCTACTGGGTATTGCCCCCCAGCTGTTTCTCCACTGAGCATAACAGCATCAGTCCCATCCCAAATAGCATTGGCCACATCATTGGCCTCTGCTCGAGTAGGTCTTGGGTTATTCGTCATACTCTCAAGCATCTGAGTTGCCGTTATAACAGGAGTTCCCACTTCATTACACTTTCTAATAATATCTTTTTGAATAGCCGGAACCAGATGATTACCAACCTCAACTCCCATGTCACCTCTTGCAATCATGATGCAGTCAGAGACCTCAATAATTTCATCAATATTCTCAACCGCTTCTGGCTTTTCAACCTTAGAAATAATAGGTGTATTTTTTCTAAGTTTGTGGAGAAGGTACTTAACTTCCTGAATACATTTTTTTGTTCTGACAAAACTTAAAGCAACATAATCAACGTCGTGTTTTAAACCAAAAAGAAGGTCTTCTCTATCTTTTTCAGTGAAACTTGGCGCTGAGATATTTACATTGGGAAGGTTAATTCCTTTGTTAGATTTTAACTCTCCACCGATCACAATTTTTATTTTTAAAACATCACGATCTTTTTCAAATGCCTTTGCTTCCATCAAACCATCATCAAAAAGAATAACCGCACCTGCATGAGCGTCAGTCACAAGATCTTTATAAACTGTTGGGATAAAGTTATCTTTATATTCTGGATACTTGTCCATCACATCACTTGCACCGATAACCCATTCAGTACCGGCTTCAAGCATAAGATTTTGTGGAAGTTTATCAACACGAATTTTTGGACCTTGGAGATCACACAGAATGGCCACCTCTTGATTGAGATTTAGGCTTGCTTGACGAATATTGGAAATAACTTGTGCGTGAGAATCATGAGTTCCGTGGCTCATATTTAGTCGGCAGACATTCATTCCAGCTTTAATAAGCTTTTCAATCATTTCAATCGAATTTGAACTGGGACCGATGGTTGCAACTATTTTTGCGCGACGTGACATTCCTAAACTCCTAAGACCATAAATTTATAGTCTCAATCTAGCCTAGTGAGTGATATGTGACAAGATTATGCTTGAATTGATCCACGTTTCTGTGAAATTTGTAGACCAGCGTACTTTTCCATATTGGTAAGCTTCTGATTATTCATGGCTTCCATACGCTCTAGCTTTTGCTCATATTGCTCCATCAAAGTTTCCTTCTCTTGAGCTGTAGCAAGCCTTAGCCTATCGTTATCAATTTCAGCTTTTCTTTGGTTTTGATCAATAATATCTTTAAACTTCTCTTCTTGGTTCTTAAGTTTATTCTCGTAGCCGTAGGTTAGTTCGCTAATTTTTTGAGTATTTTCTAGTCTTTGCTCCGTTAATTTCTTATCCGAAGTGGCCCTAAGAAGTGCCATAGAATCGCGAAGTTGTTTCAGCTTTGATTCGTTATTCTCTCTTTCCATTTTCAACTGATTGTTCGCTGATTCTTGGAGGTCTTCTTTGGTTTGTCTAATTTTATCATTTGTTGCAGTGATAAGATTTCGCATCTTATTTTCATAAGCCGTCTTGGTTTCTGTATTTTTATTTTGGAGATTCAAAAATTTCTTTTGAAAAGACTGTTCCATTTTTGAATACTTTTCATTTTGAATTTTACGCTCATTAGCGAGACTTTCTTGAGTATTTGCTTGCAGAGAATTTTGAAGACTCTTTTTCTCCTCTGTTGTATTCTTTTTCATTTCATCAACTTGAGCATCAGCTATCGTTTGAACATTTCTAAGATCACCTGAGTAAGTTTTTGTTACCCTTTGAAAGTTTTCTCTCGCTTCTCTTTTAACTTTATTTATTTCTCTTGAAGAGTTCTCTCTTTCTTCATTGAGAACTTTGTAATGAGAGTCATCCTTTTCAGACATCAATTTTAAATCTTTGTATCTCTCAACCCTATTTACCTCTGACATTTCTCTTTCTTGTTCTTGAAGCTTATCAGACAGGTCAATTCTCATTTCTCGATATCCATCTTGAAAACGATCGATTGCCCGCTCTTCTCTTTCAGCGTAAATTTTTTCGACATTTTCTTTTTGGTCTTTGAGAGTATCTATTCTTGATTCGTTGGATAACCTTTCCAACTCAAGCTTCTTTTCATTTATACTCACGTTGGCTGGAGAATCTTTACCCAATCCACGAGCTCTTTGGTGAGAGTTGAGATCTCTAATCGCTTGTCTATTTTCAAAAGACTGTTTTTCGAAAGCCTCATTGAATTCTTTGTTTTGTGCTAACGATTCACTTTGAGCTTTATTATTTAAGTCACTAAGCTTTTGTGTGCTCTTGTCATTTAACTCATTTATTTTTGCAGAAGAGTTGTTTTGAACATCTCTTATCCTAGCATCTGTCACATCACTTAATCTCTTGAGTGAAGCTTCTTGATCATTCTTTAAATCCTCTACACTTTTCACGGCGGTATTTTTTAAGAAATTTCTCTTATCTTGTTCCTGTTTAACCAGTTCACGCATCTCTTTATCTTTTGCGTCTATGATCTCACTCTTCTCTTTTCTATAGTCAGAAGCAACTTCATCATTTGAAACCGAAGATCGATATTGGAACTCTTTGAGAGCTTGGTCTTTCTCGGCCTGTAACTTTGAGACCTTCGCCTCATAGTTTTCGCTTTGGTAATCCCCTCTTTCTTTAGAAGTCTCTTTTAATTCATCAATTGAAGACTGATAAGAGTCATTTAAAACTTTAAAACGACGATTAAAATCTTCAAGATTTTCTTTTCTTATCCCCGTAAACTCTTTGCGTTCTGTATCTAATTTTTTGTTAAAAGTTAGCTGCTTATCAAGAAGTGCGTCTCTTGTGGACCTATCCATATTGTCGTAGGAATCTTTAAATTTTTCTTCAAGGTTTGCTTTGTGCTTAAGACTATTTTCTCTTATATCTTCAACTTTATTTTCATAGTTTTCTTTAACATCTTTAGTATAGGATTCTGCCGCCCGCCGAGTTTCATCCGCTTTTTGACGATAGTTTTGTCGTTCAAGATCTAGTTTTCTAGAATAATCAATACCATTCATTGGTAACACCTATATGATTAAATGAGGGCCATCCTGGCCGTTATGAATAGTATAGCATTAGAGAGGGACTGTTTTGAATCGGGGTAAATTCTTCGCTTACCCCGATAATTGACTTATTTTATTGGTTTATTCTAATTCTGCATCAATAATTTCAGAGAAAACTTCAATCGGTTGAGCTCCCTGAACAAGTTGGCCATTGACGAAGAAAGTTGGTGTGGATTTAACACCTATTTCTTGACCTTGCTTAATATCAGCTTCAACTGCCGCTAAGAACTGCTGAGAATCAAGGCACTTATCAAACTTTGCCGAATCCAAACCGATTCTTTTAGCCGTCTCTTTTAAGTCAGCAACTGCAAGCTTTGCCTGGTTTTCAAACATAGCATCGTGCATTTTCCAAAAGTACTCTGTTTTTTGGTCATTTGCACAAAGAGAAGCAATAGCAGCTCCTTTTGCTTGAGCATGAAAGGGAAGAGGATATTGTTTAAAGGCGATTTTAATTTTCTTGCCATATTTTTGTTTCAACTGCTTAAGAATAATTGAAGCCTTTGAACAAAATGGACACTGAAAGTCTGAGAATTCAACCACTTCAACTTTCGCATCTTTTCCACCGATTGTTGGAGCATCCCCTACTTTTACATCAAAGCTAGGTCTTCTTGGCTTCTTAAAAAAGATCTCGATCGGTGTGCTTTTTGTTTTTTCAGCTAACCAGTCATCAAGTGCATCTTTCTTCTTCTCTACCATGAGATATTGCTTAATTCTCTCTTTGATCTGAGGGTTAACCTGAGCAGCAGGAATATTTTTTTCTTTTACAAAATTGTTAATATCGTTTGCTGTGATTTCAATTTTTGAGACAATATACTTTTCCATATATTCGTCATTTGATAGGCCCTTTTTCTTTGGATCTTTATCCATCAACTTCTCAATAACAAGTGAATTAGCTTTGTTAAATTTCAAATCGAATTCTTTTTGCTCGATATCATAAAGGTCAGTCTCAAGACCTTTCATGAGCTCTTCTTGAGAGATAGTAATATCTCCAACTTTCACAGCGACACCATCACCCGATGCGGCTTTGTACTTATAACTTGGTTTTGTATTTCCTTTAGTGCAAGACGCACCAAAAGCGATCACAATTATTGATAGAGCAACTAAACGCAGTTTTAAACTCATGACGACTCCTTTCGACTCAGATTGATTTATGATTTAATTCTAATAACTTCAAGATGATACATGAACTCGTCAAAAAGGGGAATAAACGAACGAGAAATTTAAGAGACACCCTGTAGTTGAGTAATGAACTCTTGATACGTAGCAGAATTCTCCAGCAGCTCTGAGTGCTTTCCAATTGACTCCACCCTTCCCTCAGACATAACGATAATTTTATTTGCATGAATAATAGTCTCGATACGGTGAGCGACGATAAATGTCAGTGAATTTTCTTGGATAAGAAGCACTAACTTCCTTAAAGCTTCCTCTAGGTCTGAATCTAAGCCTGATGATATCTCATCAAAAAGAACGATAGGTTTTGTTAGATAACAGGATCGAAGCGCTGACAAAAGTTGCTTCTGCCCAAGGGACAAGTCTTTTGGAGAAACAATTGTCTCAGGAGTAATCCCCCACTTTTTTATATAAGGAATACTCAGCGCAACTTTATTCCAAAATTCCGCGAAGTCATCTTTAGTCTTGGTACTCAGTGTAATATTAAACTGGAGACTTTCGGTAAAGACATGGGACTCTTGAGACACAATACTCACCTGTCTTTTATATTCATCCAAAGTATCAAGACTCTTTCCAGAAAACTCAATTTTTTCACCTGTCTTTTTGCTCAGGGTTATCAAAGAGTCATTTGCCAAAATATCAGTGGAGAGAATCTTTAAAAGAGTCGACTTTCCAGAACCTGACATTCCCACAATTCCCACTAAATCCCCAGCACCAGCTTCAAAGACAACATTTTCAAGCCCAAAAGCCGATCTTTTTTGGTCTTTAACTTCAGGATAATGAAATGAATTCACATCAACTCGTATCTGATCTAAATCAAAAACAGGCTTTAACTCACCAAATGAGACACTAGGAAGTTTATCTATATCTTTATTAAACTCAACAATTCTAATCAACCCAGACTTTGCTCTTTGGATACTCGAAATTTTCGAAGCAAATTCTTTAATGGGAGAAATTGAGCGCTGAATAAGATCTATAATCGCAGCTAAAATAGCCATCTCGACAATATTGGAATAAGGAAAAATTAAAACGAGAACAACCAAAAGCAGAGGAAATAAAGACTCTGCGATGGAATAATATCCAGCATCCCAAACATTAGCTTTTAACTGCTTTTTTAGAAAGTCTTCAAAAGCAGCATAGGAGCGATTAGAAGCATAAAGCTTATTGGGAGTAAAATATGTAAATCTAAATCCAGCAGTAATATTGGCCACAACTCTGGACATGCGCCCCATCGATTTTCTTACGGCAAGATAAACTGAAGACATTTTTTTTGACCCTAAAACCAAAAGAATACAGGCCAAAACCTCAGCAAAAATAAGCGTGAGACCACTTGTTGTATTAAGAGAGATAAAACTAATCAGACACGAAATAATATAAGTGAGGTCAATAAATATTTTTAAGCTTCCAGAACTAACAAGCTCAATAATGGCCTCTGTATCAGAGAGAATTCTTGAAAGGACTTCTCCTAGAGGGTATTTATTATCACCGAATTTACCTGCTCCCACCGACTCGTAGCTTCTGATCCATTTGGAAAAGCTTCTCAGACGAATACTTTGAATAAGGTGCTGAACATAACGAGAGAGACAGACCTGATAGGTCACCTGAACCAAGTATTCAGCAATGATGAGGATCCCTATATTTTTTAAAGCGGGATAAAACATATTATTATCATCATAGCTGGCATACAGGTCAGAAATCAGCTTAGGCGTCAGATATCCTAGATAAGCTGCCGCACCGAGAGAGATCATAATTAAAATGACTAGCCTTCGATGATTCTTTAAATAGAGGTAATCAAACCAATTGCTTATTGAAGTATTCACTTACTTTATTTTCCTTATTTAAAATCTCTGCCGTTTTGCCGTGGAAAAACTCATTTTCATTTTTATCTAAAAAGATGAGCCACTCGCAACTTCGCACCGTCGAAAGCCTGTGACTAGAGAAAATAAAAGTTTTATTTTTTAATCTTGGGTTGTCTTTTAACTTGGCCAAAATATCTCGCTCCAAAATCAAGTCAACACTTGAAAATGGATCATCCCAAACGATAAACTCGACATCACTAATTAAACTTCTTATTAAAGCCACACGCTTTGCTTGTCCTCCAGAGACTTTTTTTCCATTCTCACCGACTTCCATATTCAAGATCTCATCCAGTGAGCTATCTAAGTTATCAAGGGCGAACATGACCAGATATTCTTTAACCTGTTCTATTTTTTCTGGAGTTTCCTCTAAATTTAAAAAGATATTATTTTTAATCGTATCATTATACAGAAAGGGTTCCTGTTGGATAAAACTTATCGATTGATTATTCGCTTCAAGTAGGAGTGCATAATTTTCTAACACATATGACTTTCCAACACCCGTATCTCCCACGAGAACATTCCACTTTCCCTTTTTAATTTTTATTTGCTGAGGCTTTGTCCAAAATAAAACCTCTGCATCATCCAAGGCCCCTGAAATCTTTAAATCAGCCTTTGTCTCAATAGAAGCGAGCAGTTTTTTAATTCTGGCCCAAGATGCAAAGCCCTGACTGGTAACGACCCCAATCCAAGACATCAACATAAGTGGCTCTAAAACTAAATAAAGAAAACCTGCAAAGAAGATAAGGGCCGTTCCCGGTTGACCCGATTCCTTGATGATAATAGCTCCCCAAATCAATGAAGCTCCGCTGCCGATCTTAATAAGAGGAAAAGAGATATTGCGAGAAGCCGAATAAACAAAGAAATTCCAAAGTTCAGCATTGGAGTGAAACTTAAACAATTTATAAAAAGCTTTTTCTGAGTGAAAATTCTTTATTGTTTTTTTAGCATCATAAGACTCAATAATGAAATTTTGAACCTCGCCTGCAAGGTCCATCCCCTTGGCATTTACAGGCTGCATAAAGTAGGCAACCGATGTAAAAATAACGATACAAAGAAGCATTGGAGAAAAGGCTATCAAAAGATCCGGATTGAATTCATTAATTTTGGGAATAAAAATAGATGAAGCGATTACGATATTCCCGACCTGCAACAATGCGAACCCAACAAACCCTCTAATTCGATTCAGATCATTATAGATAGTCTGAAAAAGTTGACCATCGTTATAATCCTTATATGTTTGTGGATTTGCCCTTTCGAGAGTTGAGATAAGCTCAAGTCTTAAACTTTTTTGCTGGATTCTCGCTGGATAAAAAAACAAAAGACGAGACAGCGTTCTAAAGATCAGAATCCCAATAGCAAGGTAGATGAAGTCCATAATAGAAACTTCAGCGATCTTTCCAATCGCAACTTTATCCCCTAGTTCTTTCGCCATTCTGGGAATTTCACTTTGATAATAGTGCAGAAAGTACAATGATGCTGTTGCACCTATATAATAATACCAAAATTCGAATGAATGCGCGATGAGCCACGGCAGAAATCTTCGATCAAGTCTTTTTTGCATGCCATGTTTTAACACTATATATTGACTAGTTGAAGTAAAAACACTTAAATAGATACTAACTTTTTATTGGTCGTGTAGCTCAGTGGGAGAGCACCTCGTTGACATCGAGGGGGTCACAAGTTCAATCCTTGTCACGACCACCATTTTTTCATCCGCCAAAACATTTCTTATTTTACTGTCTAACTTTTATCTCTAGCTAAAATAAACTATCGCTTCGAAGATGTTCCTAAGCCTCACTTACGACAAAGAAGCATGTAGTATTTAATCATCTTTTTATCCTCGAGAACCTCAAAAACTTCGCCAGTCTTTTTGCAGGTAAAACTGATTTTAGTTGGTGTTTGAGTGGTTCCAAAAAAGGTGATAAAAAACCACCCCAACCAGGTGAATTCATAATCAATTTGAAGAACATCATCAGTGGAGTCAACATTTGTCCCAATGGAACTAGTTTTAAACTTTGAAAGATCTAAGTAATTATCCATGCAAAAAGGATAAAGCAGATCCAGAGATTTGTCACCTTGAATGGTCATTGACAAGAATGTTATTTTTTTCTTCATAAAAGCCCTCTCAATCCGTTATGATATCTAAATGTACATATTAACAATCCTTTTTATGACATTTACCGTTTTGGCTCAGACTGAGTTTATCTTTATCAAAGAAAATCAAAAAAAGGGCCACTGCTTTGAGCGCGATATAAAAACAAAAGGTAAAACTTTTCGCTTAAAAGTTTCTAGAAAAAACTGTCTTCCAGAGAAAACCAGTTTTTCCTTCGATTACGAAAGTGGGTACTGCTTCATAGTAGACGAGGCGACAAATGGTCAAAACTATATTGAGAAAACAAAAACAAAAAAATGCGCAACTGACACAACAATTTATGAGTTCAAACAAATAAAAAAGACTTCCGCCTGCTATTCTTTAGATAAACCAACTCAAGGCAAAGCTTACTATCAAAAAGTAGAAAATAAATACTGTGACAACGAAGAACAAATTTTCAAATGGAAACCTACCGGGAATATGCGTGGAGACTGTCTTATTCAAGACACTTCTTCAGGAGAAATAGTCTTTGTAAAAACCAAAGACTCTCATTGCAGGCCCGATGTAGTAGAATATCTCTTTGATAAAGGCTCTGATTTCTTTAAGGGTACTTGCTATGAAGTGCACCCCGACGGAGCCCAAAGATATTCTCAAAGAGTCATAAAAGAAAAGTGTAAACCGAATGAGACTGTCTATATTTTCCACACTCCTGAGGGCAAAAGTTCTGGAAAGTGCTTTGAAATCGATAGCTTAACCAAGGGTGAAAAGTATATTGACACCGTTGATGCGAAACACTGTAGAAAGGCTCTATAACGTCTTATTATCATTTAATATACCTCAAGTTTTTACCTAAATATTATTGAAACAAATTCCGATATAGTCCATAATAAATTCATTAAACCCTACTGGTATTGTGTTGTACGTTTTTTACCGTTGTACGTTAGCTGTTAGCAATCTCCATAGATAACCGAAATACGAATGGCAATCGCCTTTTGGATTTGGTTATTAATTTAATTAAGTCCCATGATCGCCATTTCTTTTCGCTCACTTTAATACAGGAGCGCAAGATGAAAAAATCGGTTATAAATTTTCTTACACTCGTCGTAATACTTTGTGTTACTTCGGCTTGTAATGAAGAAGAATTCTATGAGAAAGACTACATTGAAACATTTCAAGATCAGGAAGATGTTCCTGGCGACGGTGTCACACTGACGGATCAAACGGTACGAATGGTACAGTTGGTACAAACGGAACTGATGGTACAAATGGAACTGATGGGACAAACGGAACTGATGGAACGAACGGAACTGACGGACGAACGGAACTGACGGGACAAATGGAACTGATGGAACGAACGGAACTGACGGGACAAATGGAACTGATGGAACGAACGGAACTGACGGGACAAACGGAACTGACGGCGACAAACGGAACAAGCACTGTAACGATTGTTGATGAGTTCACTCAGAATGCTACATCTCAAAAAACTGTTGATATTCTTTGGGTTATTGATAACTCTGGATCGATGCAAAATGAGCAGGCCAACTTAGCTTCAAACTTTGACGCTTTTATCAATCAGTTTGCTGACCTTGGTGTTGATTTTAAAATGAGCATTACGACGACTGATACCAGCTCTAATTATAGAGCGGGTAGGCCAGTAACAGGTTCTCTTGAAGCCCTCACGAGCCAGAAGTTAGCAGAAAACAGATCAAAGTTCATTAGTGACTTCCAGAGTATGATTCAGGTTGGAACGAGAGGCTCTGGTCGTGAAAAAGGTATCTTAGCTTCAGAAGCATTTACTCAAAAGCACGCAGCTCAGAACTTTAGAGATGACGCTTATTACGCTGTAATCTATGTTTCTGATGAAGAAGATCAATCACCAAATGATATCGCGACTCACCTAAGCGCAATCTCTGCATGGAAGACGAATCCGAACCTAGTGAAGGCTTACAGTATTGTTGATACTTTCAGCAATCCAGCTAACTCGGGTAATGGATATGACTTAGGTTCAGAGAGATACCAAGAAATCAGTAACACTTCGGGGGGAACAATCTCTGATATCAATGCGGATTTTTACACATCTCTACTCAACATCTCTACTGAGATTGTAACTCTAACGAAAAGTTTTGCTCTTAGTAAAACTCCAGTTAACCCAAGTGCAATTATCGTGAAAGTTGATGGTGTCATAAATTCATCTTGGACTTACGACAGTGCAACGAAAACGATCAAATTTAGTGAAGGCCAAGAGCCACAAAACAATCAAGTTATTACTGTAACCTACGAGGCTGAATCATAGTGAAGAAAATCTACACGTTGTTGTTATGTATGTTAGTAGTACCTTTAAATGGATTTGCCGGAGAAAATGATCTTTATGATTTTCTCTGGCTCGATCCAGATAAAAAGGTCTACGTCCTTCAAAATAAGTTATACCAAAAGAAAAACTCGCTCTACGTTGACATTGGATATCTCACAAATATTTCTAGTGATTTTGAAGATGTTAACGGAGCGACGATGAAAGTTGGTTATTACTTCTTTGAAGAATGGGCTGTGGAACTTATGTACAATACATATTCAAGTTCAACAAACTCAACGTATGAAAGTGTTAAGGTCGTCAACGACGCTGAACCTTTCATAAGAAGAGCTAATTCGACAACTGCAGTATTTGCAATTTGGTCTCCATTTTATGGAAAGATAAACACTTTTAATAAAATTTACTACTTCGATCTTTCATTTGGTCTGGGTTACGGAGCAATGAGTGCTGAGAGTAATCTTAAATCAGTAAGAACACCAAGTGCACCGAATGTTTTTGACAGTGAGGAATACAACCCCATTATGCTTAAAACAAATTTAAAGTTTCACATCAATCAAAATTTTCACCTTGGTGTGGAGTTCTTAAATTCAAACTTTCAAGCAGGCTCACCGAAGTTTCCAGACAGAAAAGAATGGAAGCAGTTTAATGATTTTTCTCTAAATATCGGAGTATCATTTTGAGGTTAACTCTCATCGCAATTTTGATATTTTCATTCTCACTTACCTCTTACGCAAAAGCTGACAAGAGAGATAAGATCTATGAGGAAGCACTAGAGCTCTATAAGAGAAAGAACTATTTCTCTGCTTTGGATCATATTGGTAAACAGTATAAGTACAAAAGCCCTGATAGGAATGCAAAGCACCTTATTGAAAAAATTCTTGACCATACGGGGACACATTATTTTAATACTTACGGAGACCTTGAACTTAGGAAAATGAATATTCCTGAAACAGACCTTATCATGGCGAAAAGGAACTTTTACCTCGGTAAATACAGCTATGCCATAAAAAGACTAAGAAAAATTCCTAAAGCACACAGGCTTAAACCTGAGGCTCTTCTTTTAAAAGGTGCCGTCTACAATAAACAAAACCAATTTGAAAAAGCTGATAAGGCTTGGGCAGAATGTTCAGAAGATGCAGTATCAAAGATTGGACTTCAAAAAGAAAAGGTTCAACGTTACTTTACGATTATTAAAGAAGACTGTTTTATAAACAGGGCCAGAATGCGCTTTAAACAGAAAAATTTCATCATGGCCTTGAAGCTTTACGACAGTATTCCTAAAACGTCATTTCAGTGGCCATATATTCTTATTGAAAAAGCTTGGTCACACTATTATCTGGGAAACTACAATAATGCGATTGGTACATTAATCACTTACAACTCCCCTCTTTTGGCGAGTTATTTTACTCCTGAAGCTGAAGTCTTGAAGGCTTTGAGCTACTACAAGCTTTGTTTGTATGACGACGCCTTATTGGTCATCAAGAAGTATTATGAAAACTACACACCAAAGAGTAATAAATTGAGATCAGTGATTGCAAAAAATAACTCAAACACATACTTTTTTGATCTGATGTTTACGCCAATTTCTGAGACAGAGAAAGACAGTAAATTTCTAAGAAACTTAATCACTCAAGTAAGTAAGAGAGTTAAATATAATCTAGATCTTAATACTTTATATACATTAAATACTGAAATTGTTAGGAATGATGAAAAATCAAAGCAAGACAAGCTAGCAGAGATAAAAAAAGACCTAAAAGAGCAAATCAACCATTATGTAAAAGTCTCAATGTACCGATACATAAACCAGATCCACTCTTTTGCAACAGAGATGTTCAATTTGAAGTTGGAAATCTTATCAGACAAAAGAAACCTTGTTTATAAAAACAAAGTTTCTAAGAATCTTAAAAGAGGTTCTTTAGAGAATGTTAAGAGAGAGAGTCATCAGGAATTCTGGACTTTCGAAAATGCTTTTTGGGCAGACGAACTGGGTGATTACTCCCTTGGTTTAAAATCTCAATGTTTAAAGAGGTAGTCATGAAAAAAAGCATTTTGTTGATTTTAATTTTTACATTTTCTTTTGCCGTTTATGCCAAGGAAAATGTTGTCTACAAGTACAAGCAATATGAAAAGTTTGATCTTGGAGACTTAGAGATTAAAGGGTCAATCATCGCTCCAGGTGATTTATCCGTTAAAGAGAGAAGAAGAAAGATTTTTAAGCGTAAGCTCTATCGAAGAAAAGATTTTGATGAGTTTATCCAAAGAGACATAAAATTTATTAGGTAAAAATATTCGGGGGATAAAAAGATGAGTGAAATAACAAAACAGGACGTCACTAGTCAAACAGAGCTTGTAAACTCTGTCGCTGCACCTACACAAACAGAACTTAACTTCGTTCAAGAATTTGCGAAATTCATGGACGATGGTGGTGTCTTCATGTGGATCATCCTTGGAATGTGGGCTTTTGGTGTGGCAATCGCTCTGGAAAGATTTAAAAGTATTTTTAAATATGATATTGATGGTCAAAGTCTAATGGGAGATATTCGTAAGAAAGTATTAACCAATGACGTCCAAACAGCAATTCAAGACTGTGCATCTTCCAAAGCACTTCTAGCAAATGTATTAAGAAATGGCTTAAAAAGAGCAAATCAGTCGAAAGAACAAATTCAAGATGCCCTGGAAGCAAGTATGTTAGAGGCCATTCCCCATATCGAAAAAAGACTTGGTTACCTTGCCCTTATAGCAAACACTTCGACTCTAGTAGGACTCCTTGGGACGATCTATGGTCTGATTCAATCATTTGCTGCTGTTGCATCGGCAGACGCAGCATCAAAAGCAGAACTTCTGGCTCTCGGTATTTCCAAAGCCATGAACACGACGGCTTTTGGCCTTATTTCAGCGATAACGATTATGGTTGCCCACCAAGTTCTCTCTGCAAAAGCGGAAAAAATTCTGGGTGAACTGGAGCATTATTCAGTGAAACTTACAGATCTTTTATCGACTAAAAAAGGTATGCAAGCACCAGCTAAAATTGACTCAGTAGAAAACGAAGCAGCTTAGGACTTAAACCATGGCAAGAAAAATAGCGAAACCACCGAAGTTAAATCTCATCCCAATTTTGGATGCGATTTTTATCTTCATTTTCTTTCTCTTGATGTCAGCTCAATTCTTGGACATCTTTGAAATTGGTAGTGATGCTCCTATTTCGGCCAGCAGTGAAAGTCACCCGGAGAAAGATCCGCTGAACTTAACATTAGAGCTAAGCGACGACACCATTACTGTAAAGACGGGACTTAATGGAGATGTGAAAAAGAAAATTCAATATAAAGAGATTTCTTTATTAAATGACCTTTTGATCGATATAAAGAAAGACTACCCTAAAGAGTCGTCGGTTATTTTAAAGCCAACATCAGGTTTTAAGTACCACAAGATTGTAAAGGTAATCGATAATGCAAGAGAAGTCCTAAAACCAGGTGTGGTTGTTCCTTCGGTAGACGATAAAGGGAGAAAGACTGCATCGACAAAACTTTTTGATCAAATCATTTTTGAAACACAAGAATAGGATTATAAATGAGAAGAATGTTCGGAAAAAATAAAAGAGAAAAAAAGGAGCCGATGGAGATCGATATTACATCTCTTTTGGATATCCTTGTTATTTTACTCGTTTTCCTTCTCAAAAGTTATAACGCTTCTGACTTAAAACTCGATCTTGTAAAAAACTTAAGTGTCCCCGACTCTAAAGCGAGAAAACTGGGTAGCCACGCGATTATTATACAAGTTGATAAAGATAATAATATTTGGATTGGTAAAGATATTATTGCTCAGATCCCAACATCGGGAGCAGAAATACCAAAGCTCTTAGAGCTTCTTAAATCAAAAAAAGAACAAGACCGCGCGCCGGCAGCGAAGAAATCAAAAGCTGTAAACTTAGTTTTTGACAAGGACACACCTTATAAGTCGCTTCAAAAGGTTATGCATACATCTGCGATTGCAGGTTTTACTGAATTTAAGTTTATAGTACAAGGCAATTATTAATGAAGTATTTTTTACTTTTAACACTCATATTCACAAGTGTCAGTGCTAAACCTAAGAAAGTTAGCAAGTGGCATGCTTTGATGAAATTGATCGATCAAGAGATCTCAACGATTAATCGCGCCAGAAAAAAGACAAGTAGTCTCAAATATAGACTTCTAGAGCTACAATCTGAAAAAATTAAGCTTTGGAAGCAAAAAGAAAACGAGAGTTTTGTAAAAATGGGACTCGCTGGTAAGAAGATCTCGCGAAAAAAAGCTTTTAAAAAGACTCTCGCTCTTTACGAAAAAGCTAGAAAGCAAGGCTTATCTATACTCAAAAGCCATCCTCGATCTCCTTATAGGCCTGCAATCTACTATACCCTTGCTCTCAACTCAAGAGACTACGCCTATGATGATAAAGAGTTTACCTATCTAAGGTCCGCACTTGCTCTTTCTCCGAAAGGAAGTGAGATTAAGTATCTAACGAGAACCTCACTAGCAGAATACTATTACAATAAGAAAAAGTATAAAAAAGCCGTTGAGCTTTACGATATTGTGACAAAAAACTTAGATGATGAATGGCATACAAAAAACCTTTATAACTACGGTTGGTGTCTTTTAAAAACTCACAAATTTGAGAAAGCTATTTCGACCTTAGAACATGCTTACGACCTTTCATCCAAGGACTTCTATATCGACTTTAGAGGACAAATCATGGGTGGCCTTGTGAACTTCTATGTTCTAGGTAAACAAATTGAGCGTGGAAAAAATTTCATCTTAAGTAAAGTAGATGATAAGTACGATGCCCTTTTCTCATACCTCAAGAAGGTTGCTAATAAAGGCTATAAAAAAGAATCAATAGAGTTGATAGCTCTAACAGAAAAGTATATTGATCCAAAGCAAAAAGACATACAATTGGCAGATCTTAGATTATTCCAGTTCGACTTTCACAAGCAATTTAACGAAAAATACAAAATGCATGAGATAAGTAAAGCCATTAGTAAGCTTAAATTAACGGACTACCAACAAGAGGATATCACCTACAAGATATCTGAAGAAGTTGGGACTCAACAACTTATACTTAAAAACGAATACACAAAAGAAGATGGTACATACACAGCTTCTCGTCTCACGACAATTATTAGCTATTTTGACCTTCTGTCGGGCTTTGACAAAAAGAATAAGGCTAAATACCTCTATTACTCAGCCGAGACTCTCTATACTGTTGCGGACTTCAAAAAAGCCCTCACCTACTATAAAGAAGCGGTTGAAACCCAACAAGAGACTAAAAGTGATCTTGACATCAATGAAAAAGCTATTGATTCTATTTTCTCTTGTATTGATTTAGGTAAATTTTCTAAGGTTCAGAAAACAGCTGAACTTGAGTACGCCTACACAAAACATATTACCATTTGGCCAAAATCTCAAAAAAGCTTTATTATTTATCCAAAGCTCTTTTCTCTGTATTTATTTTCAGAGAGGTTTGATAAGTCTCAAGCGACGATTGATGTGTTTCACACTAACTTCCCAAAATCTATCAATGAACAAAGGACGTTATTTAAGCAGCAAATTGACTACTTCATCAAGAAAGAAAATATTAATCTCATTGCTGACAAAATTAACCTTATGTACAAAGGCTACTTAAACTTCTCATTTGAAGATACTAAGAAGACAGAAAAAATTCTCGCGGACATTCTTTTCAACAGATACCAAGAACTCAGTGTCGCGGGGAAAAAAGACGAAGCCATTGCCGGTTACAAAGAGATTTTTTACAAGAAAAAGTACCCTAAATCAGTTAGAGCAGATGCTGCATTTAATATGGGTATCATCTACATTGACCTCTTAGATTCATCAAGAGGTGTAAAGTGGTTCAAGAAGTCTTTTCCTCTTTTTACTATAAAAGAGAAAATTCAACGCAGAGAATATATGGAGAAGGTTTCTCTTAGATCTTCTCTACTCCAAGATTTTCTTAATGCCGCCAATATTCAAAAGATTGTCTTGCAACTTTTTTGTCACGAAGATAAACAAAAAAACCTAGACTCATACAATAAGTCTATCGTCTATGACCTCGCAAATGACTATGTCACCAAAGCGATGTTCACTTATAATAAATACAAAACATGTATACCAAAAGAGAATAAGTGGATTGATGATTATATCCTCACTCATTTATATATGATGAACCACGAGGCAGACTTAGAAAAATTTGCAGCATCAAGTAGAATTAAAGATGAATTTAAAGACAAGCTTGGCGTCTACTTTGAGAACCTATACTGGAAGTACTATGGCAAAAATAAACGAAAAGAAATTCTCTACAGCTCAAAAATCTCTGATTTAAACTGCAAGTCATGTCAAATATTCACTCAAAGTAAGCTTGGTTTAGAAAAGCTAGACCAGTCAATAAATAAACATTTGAAAGAAAAAGTAAGAATTGGAAAAACATTTGATCCGGAGGCTTTTAACACTGCCCTATCAAATAGACTAACGTCAATTCAGCCGATTTTAAAACAAGGTGACAACCTTCTTGCAATGGCCCATCCTGAAATTTCTGTCATGGCCTATGATAAGCTGACAAGCTTCGTTGAAGACTTTGCAACTGAAATCAAGAACATTGAAGTTCCCGTTGATGACAAAGACTTTCAAAAGCAGTTTAGAGCACAAATGATTTCTGTCAGCTCTCAAATTGGAAGTCAGAGTGCAAATTATAAAAAACAGGCAAATCAATTTGTCTCTTCAAATAATATCTTAACCTTTACCCAAAGAAAAACTCATAGCGCCTATCAGATACTTCAGATAGGTGAAACGAGAGCGCCTGCTGGAGTGATGCTGTCAACACTAGACCTGGGGGAAAAATGATTAGAGTGATAACTTTACTTTCATTTTTTATTTTTGTGGGATGTGCAACATCTTCGAAAGTTAATACTATCGCCGACTCAGAAAATGATGGTTTGCGATTTGAATCTTTTAGCCGCTACAATGAAAAAAGGCTCGAAGGCGTTCAATCAAAAACTGTTCTAGCATCATGCCATAGTGGTGATTTTTCTCAATCTCTTGAAAGCTTAAAGCAGACTTTAGATAAAGACCTGAACAACCCAAAGTATTGGAACAAAATTGCGACTTGCTACCTTCTGAAAGAAGAATTGCCAAAGGCTAAGTTTTATTTTGATTTCGCTCTTAAAACATCGAACAAAGATACTCGAACTCAAGCGATAATAAAAAACAACCTTGGTTTATATTTTAACCTCCTGGGCAAAGAAACTCTTGCCGTTGAAGCCTTTGAAGAATCAACAAAGCTTCAGCCGAACTTCTTAACTCCCAAGTATAACTTATCAACGCTATATCTACGCTATGGGATTTATAAAAAAGCGAGAAGACTTCTCAATGACCTTTACAAAAAAGCTCCTAAAGATATCGACTTCCTAGCAAATCTAGGTCATTTAAATTTAATGACAGGAAAGTATAAACAATCAATTTGGTTTTATAATAAGATTCCATCAACAATTGCAAAAAGAGACTCTATAGCGACAAACTATGCTATGGCACTACTCATGCAAGGAGATCACAATAAAGCGAAACAAGTCATCGACTCTGCAGAAGGTTCAGATTCGTATTACTCTGTAACTCAAACTGAAATATTAAAGAAGATTAAGTATGAAAACAAATAGTATAAATTTGATTCCTGCTGATCATCAGTTTGAATCAATAGACATTAATAAATCAAAGATACTAGTCGGTTCGGCTTCTAATTGTGATATTACAATTGGTGCGTCTTCTATCTCTCACTATCATGCTCTTATCGAGTCGGATAAAGATGGAATGATGCTTATTATGGACCTCAATAGTGCCAATGGTGTTTTTGTCAATGGATCGCGAATTACGTCAATTACGCCTATAACAATAGAAGATAGTGTCACAATTGGCTCTATCCACTACACCGTTATCAGTGGAGAAGAGAAGGCGACATTTGAGCAACTCGATAGCGAAGTCGCATTTATCTCAAGCGACGAGAAAGTCTATGTTCCAACTCAATTGTCGGGTAACGAAATTCTTATCGACGATGAATACTGCGATATTATTTTTGACGAAAGTCATTTTAATCCTATTACAGAAGTTGCCGTTAAAAACATATCTATCTCTGACTATATTCAGCTGGAAGAAATCGATGAGTCCTTTGAATTAGAAAAAAGAGACTATGCTAAGTGTATCCAGGTTACAACTTTAACAACGGGTACAATCCTAGATCAATTTTATCTTCCTTTGAATTTGAAAACGATTAAGGCCAGCTCTACTCTTCAAAACAAAACGATTCTCGTCGAGAACCTCGAAGGGGCTGAAGAGGACTTTATCACCATTGAAAATGGTATGGTCCATATTAACCCTCTTGCTGGATTTTCAATTTCTAAAAATAGTCTGAGCCTAGATGACGAATCTACGGTTATTATTCTGACGAAGGGTACTTATCAGATCTTCATTGAAATCTCTGATGTTCCAAATCACTTGATTAATATTCCTCAGATAAAAAGAGAGAAAGCTTTTATTAAAGACTCGGCAAAAGTTTTTGCCGGAATTATGCTTCCTCTTTTAATGCTCCTTTTTGTTAACTTTGAAATACCAAAGCCTAAAAAGAAGATCTCTATTATCTACAAAAAGCCAACCAATGCAAAAGTAGATGGTAAAAAGCTTGCGTCTACAAATCCAACGGATAAAGTGAAAAATACGGGACATAAATCAACAAAACAACCAGAGAAGAAGGTTTCTCATAGTAAAGCGGGAAAGAAAGCAAAACAGAAAGCACCTAAGAAAGTAACGAAAGTCGCAAAAGCTGCTCCTAAAAAAGCACCTGCAAAGCCAACAAAGAAGGCGAAAGCTCCAGTTAAGGCTTACGCTTTCAAAATGAAAAGTAATGTTAAAAGTTTATTTTCAAACTCTAAGTCTGTGGCAAAAACGGCTTCAAGAAGTGTGGCATCAGAAAATGCCAGCAGTGCGGTTACAGGTAGCTTAAACACACAAGTAAGCGGTACTGCATCCAGTGAAGTTGGGAATATGGGAAGTGATCTTGCCGGAGCTGCTGCAAGTATGGGATCCAAAGGACTGTCTTCTAAAGCAGGAAGAGATACCTCATATATACAAACAAAAACTGTTGTTCTTGGTAGTATGGATCCAGAGCTTTTAAGAAAGATTCTCCAACGCTACCTTCCTCAGTTTAGACATTGTTATCAAGAGGAACTTGCAACTAATTCTGAAGATATTAAGGGTATTGTCGACCTAAACTTTACGATTCTAGGATCAGGAAAGGTATCAGAAATAGACATCACAGCAAAAGATAAAAGGTTTTCTCGTGGTGGGATCAACTGCATGGGTAAAGTCTTAAGTATTATCGACTTTCCAAAACCTAAAGGTGGCGGACGAGTTGCTGTCAGACAACCTCTTAGTTTCTTCGCTGAACAAGAAAACAGTTAACTCTTTTCAATTGGCCCATCGGGAGGTAAACTTCTCCTATGGGCTTACAATTTCTCTCTATTTATAAAGAAGCTATCATTTATGTTGGTATCGCACTTGTTCTCATTACGACCTATTTGGTCTTTGAGAATCTTGTTAAAAGATCGAACTTTCAAATTGATCATAAAAGACGCCTTCTCTCTAACTTTAGAGGCTTCTTTACCCTTTCGTTAATTTTTGCAGCACTGCTCATCTGGTCAACAGAGATATACTCCGTTATCCTTCCCTTCACTGCTGTAGCTGCGGCAATCGCCATTGCCTCAAAGGAATTTCTTTTATGTATTGGCGGTGGATTCTACAAAACTTTCTCAAGGCCTTTTAGTGTTGGGGATAGAATCGAGATTGACTCCATTAGAGGAGATGTTATTGAGTTTGGATTTCTATCGACGCAACTTATGGAGGTTGGTCCCGGAGATCTTACTCATCAGTACACTGGTCGGGCCGTAACAATTCCAAACAGTTTATTTCTTACCAAATCAGTGACAAATGAAACATTCTCTACAGACTATGTTTTGCATATCTTCACCGTTCCAGTCATTAAAGATGTCGACTGGAAAAGACATAGAGATGCGCTTTACGATTCAACAATGGAAGTTTGTGAGCAGTATTTAGAGCAGGCCATCAGACACTTCGCTAAAATTGCCTCAAAAAGACAACTCGATCTTCCAGCGATAAAACCAAGAATTAATGTCAAGTTTTCTGGAGTTAATGAAATTAATCTCGTCGTCAGAGCAACTGTTCCTTCACGAACAAGAGGTCTAATAGAACAACAAATTCTTCAAGCATACCTTGATAAGGTTATCCAATAACAAGGCCACAATCGGGGCATTCTTTACTCGTTGGAGTAAAGGTAAAAGTACAAGCCGGGCAAGTGACGGACTCTGAACTAGGATCAAAAACGGAGTTGATTGCTTCCCAATTAACGTCATGGCCTTCAACTAACTTCTGATAATTTTCTTGATATTTTTTTGCGATTGCTTCCATATCTTTTTCGAAGCCCAAAACCTCTACCGTTACGGTACAGCCTCTGGTACAAGTCTGATCATTATGATTAAGAATAAGCTCAACACCCTCTTTTCGCAAATCGTCTTGCAAACTCTTGGCATCGGTTAAAGGTAATACAGCTAGTCTAATTGGTTCCATTTTTATATTATAGTACGGAAAAGGAATTTTATGGAAGAATTAAAATACGACGGGAAATATATTCAAGTTAAAGAGAGAGTTGTTGATGGCCATGTCTGGGAGAAGGTCTATTTGCCTGATTCTCTTGTCGTCATTCCCCTAACGAAAGATAACGAGATCATCTTTATCGTAGAGAAGCGACCTCATGAAACCCCTAATCAGCGGCTAAAGATGGTCACGGGACATATTGATCCAGGAGAGACTCCTATTCTTTGTGCTAACAGAGAGCTGCAAGAAGAAGCGGGATTCAAAGCAAATAAACTTGAGGAACTTATGGTTCATCGCTCCAATGGAACAATCAATAGTAATTTTTATTATTTTTTAGCAACTGACTTAGAAGAATCTAAACTTCCTAATCCTGACGGAGAAGATACTATTTTGGATGTTAGAAAAATAAAGATTGAAACTGTAAAAAAGATGCTCTCTCTAGGAGAGCTCCAGTGGACTCTTTCTGCTCTTGGGCTCTTTAAAGTATTTGATAAACTATCTAAAGAGAGCCTTTGAGATAGTTTGACTACGGTTTTACATAACGATCAGGTAGCTTATTGTAGTGACTCGGCTAGTTCTTCGAACATATATTTGTATTGTTTATTAAAAATATCCACAACTTTTGGAATCTTAATGAAATAGTAGTTCTCAAAGTTCTTGGAAAAAGCCGCATGAGTAAAGTTTCCAGCTCCGGTGTGAACACTACCTGTTCCATCTGCATTATTAAAAATAACAAATTTATTATGGTGGAGAAGTCTCGATGATTCGTTTGTCTCCATATAACCAATTTGAGCTCCAGCGATTCTAATTTTGTTCATCCCACCTGCTTCACTGGGCATACTTGAACCAATATTTTTCTTTAGCTTTCCGGCCCAATAAATATCATCATCAACTATCAGTCTAACTTTTTTAGCTGAAGAGTGCTTGACGAGCCCTGCAATAAAGCTCTTATGAGTTAATCTATGGACAGCCACATCAATTGATTTAGCCTTCTCCATTGAAGAAGTAAGGTTGTTCATTGCCTCTACTCCATCACTTGGAACGATGTACACTTGAATATCACTTTCAGGTTCTGACTCTATCGCTCCTCTGCACTGAGAGATGAATTTTTTAAAAAGTGACTTTTTAGAGGCATGATTTAGCATCCCCTCTTTTATACACTGATGGATTTGATAAAAAAATGAACTGGTATCCATTGTCAGAAAATGCCAATTTTCGTGATGAAGAACTGTTCCAGAAGACATATTTCCCGAAGAGAAAACAATCGTCGATTTTCGAGGCTGGCTTTTAAAGTTCGCAATGATAATTTTATTATGAGCGTACCCCAGTCCACCAATATTTCCTCTGGTCATTACTGTTGGAATATTTGAAAGCTCTCCTTCTTCAAGAGCTGACTCTTTAGCCCTACATTTTGAAATCTTTTCCACCTTGGCCATAGCACTTGCTCTAGACTCATTTTTCGAATCAACAATAATCGTCACATCCAGATTTCTTTGTTCAATCGCCGAACATAATGCTTCAGTAACAGATTGATCTGAAAACGAGAGGTACGTTAAAAAGATCTTATTCACATCACTATTATTGATAAGCTTTCTTAAATTATAATTTGGCGAGTCTTCCCTCTCCAAATTGAAATTCTTATCTCCTTGTTTACAGTAGACATTTTTGGGCTTGGAATTTAAAAGAGTTCCATCGTTTGAATAAACAACTTCAGAGTAGTCGTATTGCTGACAGATTGGATTTGTAAAAAAAACATCGTATTTATAAAAGTCTGACTCGGTGATTGAAGCGCCAAATGACAGCCCAGAGAAAATGAAAAGAAGTAAGTAAAAATGCAACATATGTTCCTTGGATATTAAATTTAACGCTTTATCACATGGTTTCCTTCGAGCTGTAAATTTTAAAGAAAGCATGACATCTACCTAAATTTTAGATAGATTACCAAAATGATTACTCAACTTGAAATAGTCCTTAACCCCAAGCCCAGAGGGTTTCACCTTATTACCTCAGAGGTTTTAGAAAAACTTCTGGATCTTCCAAACAAAGGTATACTAAATTTATTTATCAAACATACCTCAGCTGGCCTAACAATAAACGAAAATGCAGATCAAACCGTTCGAGAAGACTTTGAAAGTATTTTCAACAAATTAGTCCCAGAGAATGAGCCCTTCTATAAGCACACCCTTGAGGGGCCTGACGATATGCCTGCCCATGTAAAATCAAGTATTGTTGGAACATCGCTTCAAATTCCCATAACTGATGGCAAGCTCAACCTTGGCACCTGGCAAGGAATTTACCTTTGTGAGTTTAGAAATCATGGTGGTCCTAGAAAAATTGTGATAACTGTCATTGGTGAAAAATAAGGTCCCCTTTAAAGAAAATTCATTATTCTTTGCTCCTATGGAAGGCGTAACGGATGAGGCTTACAGAAATGTTATAACGACTCTTTATCCAGAGTGGGATTATATTTGTACCGATTTTTTAAGAATTCCAACCACCGGATCATATCCTGACAAGCATCTTCTTAAGCACTATGGGGAAACCGTTTATTCAACTCCTGAACTGAAGAAAAAAACTATTTACCAAATTTTAACAAGTAGCTCCGCTTTTACTGAAGATCATATCGCTCGAATCGATGCACTTGGAATCGACTGGCTGGATATAAATCTTGGTTGTCCTTCGAAGACAGTGTGTAAAAACCAAGGTGGCTCTTACCTTCTTAGTGACCACAAGAATCTTAAGACAATAATTAAAACTATCAGAGAGAACTTTAAAGGCACCTTCACAGCAAAAATTCGCGTGGGTTATAAGGATGATTTACAGTTTGATTCAACTCTAAAACTTTTAGAAGATCAAGGAGTGGAAGCAATTACAATTCACGCTAGAACTCGGGATGAGCTCTATAAAGGCGTTGCAAAATGGCAGTACGTCAAGCATGCAGTCAAACAAGTAAATATTCCCATTATTGGAAACGGAGATATCTGGAGTATCTCTGATATTGAAGACTATTATGACTATACTGGTTGTCATTCCGTTATGATTGCTAGGGGTGCTTTAAAAACACCATGGCTTGCTCGGGAATTTCATGCGGGAAGAAGTATTGAAGATCCTCAAATGAGAAAAGTCGAAATGCTCAAATACTATAAAGAGTTCTATATACAGATGGAAAGTCTGCCAAAGTTAAATGACCTTGCTAAAAATCGAAGGCTTAAATCGGTCTCTCGTTATATTTTTGACCCTATTGCCCAATCTAAGGACAAAAAGAAAAAATTTCTCTTGAGTAAGGACTATAATGAAATGATGGATATTATAGAATCCCTCGTTTAGTCATCATCTCCGCCACCAAACATTAGGTTTCTCTCAAAATCTTCAGCCGATGTTGCACTGGCTTTAGCTTCTTCCATAGAGATCTTCCCCTCTTTGTAGAGATCGGTAATATGCTGATCAAAACTTTGAGTTCCAGAGCCTCTTTTACCTTTTTCGATATAAGTATAGATTTCAGCAATGGTATCGGGATCGTTAATAGCATCTCGGATACCTGGGCTTGTAATCATGACCTCTAAAGCGGCGACTCTCCCCTTTCCATCAACGGTTTTAAGAAGTCTTTGGCTGACTGTTGCATAAAGGTTGTCGGAAATTCTTGATCTAACTGCGTCCTGCTCTTCTGGTGGAAACATAGAGATAAGTCGACCAATAGTATTTAAAGCATCAGTGGTATGAACTGTTCCAAAAACTAAGTGTCCAGTCTCTGCGGCCTTAATAGCAATACTAATCGTCTCTGCATCTCTCATTTCTCCGATCAGAATAATATCTGGATCTTGTCTAAGAGCTGACCTTAAAGCACCACCAAAATCATCGGTATCCTCTCCAATCTCTCTTTGAGTTATTCGAGCTTTAATTGGCTGGTGAATATATTCAACTGGATCTTCAAGAGTTAAAATATGAACAGCTTTCGTTTTGTTTATATGATTTATCATCGCCGCAAGTGTAGAGGACTTCCCAGAACCTGTAGCACCGGTAACTAAAACTAATCCGTTATGGGCCAGTGCTATTTTGTTTACAATTGGCGGAATACCAAGAGCTTCCGTCGTAGGTATTTCAGCGTTGATAAGTCTAAGAATAATTCCCATCTTACCTTGATAACGAAAGAGATTATAACGAACTCGACAAATTTTGGGAATCGCATACGAACCATCAAGCTCTTTCTCATTATCTATATTTTTCTTTTTCTCTTCGCTTTTAACTAGGATTAGAGCAATGTCTCTTACATCATCATAGGAGTAGGGATCAACTTTGATCGGAACAAGATCACCTCTCATTCTAAAACAAGGTCTCTCATTGGTACGGATGTGAATATCTGAGACTCCATTTGATGCCGCCGATTTTACCAGTTTAACAAAGTCTTCATTTGTTATTGCCATTAGTTCCTACTTTAAAATAAATTTTTTGCCTTGGTGAAAGCAATAGGCTTTCCCAATAAATTGAATCTTATCATGATCAACAACGATTCCACTACCATCGGGACAAGCGTAAACTGGCTTGTCCGTTTTTCTCGAGTAAATAGCGATCTCTTTGTCATATCGTTTTGAGTTTTTATAGTGGGGAAAGAACTCAAAGTTCACTAGCCCCATTGCTTTTAAGTTTTTTACATTCTCGTCATTTTCATCGCGATCAAACTCAGGAAATGAAGCCGTCTCAATAGACTTTGTCATAATGATAGCGCCAGCTGAGAGACCAGTTAAAATCCCTCCACTTCGCACATACTTTTTAAGCTCTGCTAACATTCCCGTCTTTCGAAGATGTTTTAAAAAGTAAAAAGTATTCCCTCCTGACAAATGAATAATATCAGATTTAAAAACTTCTTCTTTTAAAACTTCAGTGTAGTCATTATCGATGGGGAAATTAATAATATTATGGATATTGTATTTTCCGTACTGCTCAACAAACTCTCGAAAGTCCTGGTCACAAAGGTAAGAACAGGAAGGGATATAAGTGACTTGAGGATTTTTTCCGGCAAGTCCTAATAAGGATTCATCCAAAAGACTATTCTCAAAGTCGTGGCCTCCACTGTAGAAGACGAGTCTCATAAGCCTTCCCTATTATCTTTCACAATTTCAAAGAATTTTTTAACAAGTCCGCTCACTTCCCGGTTCTCGACAGGTGTTTTAAGTGGATTAAAGTTTTGGATTTGAGCAAAGTCTCTTATGACATCATAAACTTCTCCAACCGAGAGTTTATTGCGCTCTTTTAAAAGCTGCTCAACAATAAGTGAGACCGAATCACCTGTCACTCTTGCCATTTTATTAATGACTGCAGATCGCATGGAGACATCGAGAATTTGTTTTTCAAAAGAGGTTCTATTATTTTTTGCCACAAGTTCAACAAGCTTCCAATAAAGCTCTTGAAAAGACTTTATCATCTTGCTGCGGTAAGGATTTATTTCGCAATCTTTATCTGTCGCGTAGTTAGATCTCAATATTGAGATAAACTCTTCATCTTGTATTTTTTCTTTTCTTGTTATAATCAGCTTGGGTAAAGTGCGAAGAATATCCCTTATACAGAAAATAGCATCCCAAGTGACACCATCAGCAACCTTTATAATTCCCTTTTTACTTTTTGCTCTTTCAAAATATGAAAAAACTTTTCGATACTGCAAAATAGTTTTGATCTCATTTTTGAGAAGACTATTCACTTCCTTTTGTGAGAAACCAATTTTAAAAAGTAAGCTTCTATTTTTTTCATTTTCAAATTCACGATCAAAAATCTTAAGACTTTCGTCTCTTTTAAAAGCATGAATATTCTTCTTTTCTCCACAAAGAACATAGTCAACAACTTGGGCAAAGGTCTGAACGATATAGCGAGCTTTATCTCGTTGCTCCAGTATTGATGTTGAAAATCTATCTACATCATCGTATCGGTACTCAGAGTGAAAGAGCCCAAACTGCCTGATAGAACCGTAGTCAATAATACTACCGTCCATTAAGATATTGTCCCCGTCCCAATCAAGCCAACAAAAGATATACTCATTTTCAAATGTAGCTGCCACTTGTCCAAAAACTTTGGCAAAAGATTGGAGAAAAAATTTGTATTTCCCATCACCTTTTGGACAGTTTTCAAAAGACTTTAATCCCCTTTGGGTTTCTATATAGTAATCCAGAAGATCCTTAAGAGGTTCGACTTCATTTTGTTTTAAATACATAAAGAAGTGACTTGGTCTCAACAAAGATTGATGGGCCCGCACGTTGATAGCGTAGCCTTTTTCAAATTCTAAAACAGCAAGTGTTCTTTCCGTTCGAACATTATTTTGATAGAAAACTTCACTAAAGAGAGCTTGTGCAATCCCCTCATCAATTTCAGCATATCCACAGCCATAAGAGATAGAAGGATCCCCGTTTTCAAAAAATTTATTAAATTTTGTTGTGGCTGGACTCAGTCTTGTTGCTCCAGTTCCACAACTAGAGACATCCCATAGCTGATTATTGTGCCTGACTCGACCATTCCAGATACTTCTTCCATCTCCAGAGGACTTACCTTTTTTGTCTTTATGTTGAAGTTGAAGGTAGCGAGTGGCCATGTATGAGCCATCTTTAATTTCTTTTTTGGGATACTCTTTTTTGTTTTCAATATCGAATTCATTGATGATGATAATGCCAAAGGTGTTAATTATTTTTTCCGTTAATTCTTTATCCAATTTATGATCATGGTCTTTTGGTATAAGACCCATCTCTTTTGCTAAGTCGAAATTAAAATATCTTACCTTAGCACCAGGTCTTAACCTGGCCTTATAATCAACAAATCCCTCTGGAAGAACTTTTTTAAAAGGATGTGAACCATCAAGTGAATTAAACTTTTTTAATTTTAAATCTGAATTTTGAATGTTCTTTACCGTTGAGTCGCTCACGACAATATTATATCAATAATATCAAGGATTTCAAAAAGAACTCTTTACCCTCTTAGGGCCCCAAGTTTATCCGACACTTTTGCTCGGGCGGCTGCGAAGTGTCTGTCTGATAAATCAAAACCTTTATTAATAATTCTAATTTCTTCCGACTCATCATTTGAAACAGTTCCATCACTAGCGGCCACATAAAAGAGGGCTTCAATGATCTTATATCTCTCATTTTGATCCATAACTTCTTTAAGAGAATAGACGTATTTATGATTCTCTAAACCAGCGAGCTCTTTGATATGCTTATTGGCGACACCAACAATGCTGTTGATCTCCTCGTCCTTAAAGTCGGTCATCTCTTTAAGGGCAGCCTTCATATGATCAATCTCTGATTCTTCTAAAGAGAAGTCGACATAGGCAACTCTGGCAAAAAGACCAGCGATACAAGTGATTTTTATAAGCTGTTCCTCAGACATGTCTGGATACATCTCCTTGACTTCATAATGAAGCGAGCTGTACTTTTTAGCCGAATCCGCTGAATTTTTATTGCTAAAGATATTCCAAAATCCCATAATAACTCCTTAACCTATTATATTCACCAGGAGTTTATATGAAAGAATTAATTCTTATTTCATCGCTTTTATTACTTGTTTCATGCTTTGGAGAAAAATTTAAGGTCGGTCAATGCATACAAAAACCGGATGAGTCAACTATATGGCAAATTAGTGGGTTCAATGAAGGTTTTGCAAAATTAACCATAACGAAAAAAGGTGCGAGTCCTATTTCTGAAAAAGAAGTTGCTCTTCCTGGTGGTTATATAAAAACTAAATGCAGATAATTTTTAATCTAGGACGGCTTCAAAGTGGCGAGAGGTTAAATAGGATAATCGAACTCTCTTCTCTAATCCCTCAGGCATCGTGTTTAAAAAAGACTCTAGTTCGCGTCCAAAACCAAGATCGATAGCAAACTTATCAGCTTCGACTTGTGCTTCTAAAACATCTAACTTTCTATCCGAGTGCTTATAAAAGATATGTCCTAATTCGTGGGCCAATACTGCACAAGCATCATCAGGACTGAAGGAGCGTAACATTTTGTGAAATTCAGGAAAGACCATAACGATCGAGCAACGGATTGGCTGTATAGCACAACTAAACTTGCCTGAAGAGGGAATAAACCAAATATCACCTTGTCCGTAAAGCTCTCTTAAGATGTTTAGAGGAACCAGACTAAAAAATTCTTCAAAGTTTGATTTAATATACCTATCATTGGCAATCCAAGAATGTTCAGGGTTTTGAAAAAACTCAAAAAAGAAGTCTTCTTTTGTTTTAAATCTCTTTGGTCTTAAAAATTGTTGCAGCATTAGTTCTCCTACCCAACTTATCGGTAGGAGTGAATAAAAAATGATTTTTATCTCATTCTAATTAGTGCTTGAGTCGGTTGGTCTACTACGTGTCGGCTTGGGACGATTATTCTTTCTCTTATCCTTCAAATCATTTTGATCAAGTTTTCGTTGAATTTTTCTCTTCTGCCTCAACTCCAGAAAATCATTTCTTCTTATCTTATTTTTATTCTTTATTCCCCTCGCTAAATCTTTTGGAGACTTATTTATCGATTCTTTAATTTGCGCTTTTCTTCTCTTTTTAATTTTCACTGATTTAAGGCTTTTTGTGCGTTCCTCATAGTCGCGCTGCTCTCTATTCCATCTTTTTTCTTTTTGACTGTAGATAACTTCGTTTCGATTCCACTTTGTCTTTTTCTGTGAATACTCTGAAAGCGCCTGTTGCTTCTTTTTAGCAAAAGAGTTAAAAACGGAAGCCGGAGACATGTCCCAAGACAACTCCTTTAGGATTTCATATCTTTTCACTCCAGTGAATGTTCTATCATTTTCAACAACAACTCCTTGCTCTGTGATCAAAATATCTTTATCACCAGAGAGTTCATTGTGAATTTCGACTTCTCCTGACTTTACCAAAAGCCACACATTTTGAGTTTCTTCTTCACGAGAGGCTAAAAACTTTGTTCCTCTGACACCCATTACAGTATTATTGGATTTGATGGTTAAAGACTTTACTCCTTCAGTTGTTACAACGTCAGAAAAAATCGTTCCCGCTTTTAAAAGAAAGCTCGCACCTTGATCTAGTTCCTTAGATCCTTTGAAGTAATAAGGAAGACTCAAAATTGTGATCTGTGAGTTTTGTTCAAGCTTATGAGTAGAATGTCCCTTTAAGGTCACAACGACAAAAGAATCTTCTCCCGTTAAGAGAATATCTCCCTCGACCAGGACATCACCGCTATCAATATTAAGTTTTTTATTTTCAAGATTTATTTTTTGGACTTTGCCTTTTTTAAAGAGAACTTTCATATCCTCTCCAAAAGCCGTAGAACAGAGGATAAAAATAAGGACGAGTTTAGAAATTATAGACATACTCGACTCCACCTTTCTCTTTTTTAGCATTGACGTAGAATCGAACATCGTTCGAGTTTATTTCAACTTCTCCCAATATAAACGGAGCGATAAGAAGGATCTTGTCAGCGTAATCACCTAAAACTTTTTCTTGAAAGTCTTTTGTTAGTTTTTGGGAGCGCTCTTTAATGAAAGAGTAACTCAAAAGGGCATCTCTGGTTTGATTTATCATTACCTTTGAGCTGTATCCGTCAAAATCGTTATCAAACGTCGACGAAAAAACAGGTAAACTGAATAGTAAGATGAAGAATATTTTCAAAAAGAAACTCCGTTTTCTCTATTGTAGCTCAAACTACATTCTAGTCGAAAGGCGGAAAATAAAACTTAACAATTGGTAGGTTATGATAAAATTAAACCCAAGCATTACACTTGGGTTTAACTATAATGACTAGAATTTAGGACCTAGAAAGTAAAATGCTAATAAGGCAATAAAAGTTGGAAATAAAGCGGCTTTTAGAAGTCCTAGAGGACTAATTCCGTCTTCTCCAAAGTTTTGTTTTAATATACCAAACCCGGCAGGGTTTGGAGCATTCGCGATGACAGTTAAACCACCACCAGTTACAGCACCGGCAACGAGGTAGTACTTTTTAGCATCCGATAAATCAACAAGTGATCCAAGGTAGGTCAAAGCCGCATTATCTGTGATACCCGTAAGTCCAGTCGCTCCTAGGTAAAGAGGTATATCCCCAAGTGCACTTAAAACAGGTTTTAACCACCAAGCTTGAAGTGAGCCCAAAGTGACTAAACCACCTAAGAAAAACCCAACAAGGAGAGATTCTTTTAGTTTTACAGAGTCTTGATATTCTTGAGTTACCGACGTGAAGCCTAAAAAGAAAAGAAAAATAGCAAAAAAGACAATCATATGGTGAGCCGTTAAAACAACTAGTGCAAGAAAGACAAGGTGAGTTAAAGTGATCCACCAAGTCGGATGCATCTTCTCTCCAGTTTCTTCTCTCAATAAAAACTGCCCAACAAGCTCTTTTTTATAAATCGCTGAGATAACAAAAGTACAGATAACAATCGCAATAGCTGCTTTGTATCCAAAGTGCATAAACATATGACTAAAGCCCCATCCCCATTTTCCTGCAACCATTAAAACTGGTGGTGCTGCAAAGTGAGAAAGAGTTCCACCAATGGAGATGTTCACAAAAAGAAGACCCAAAGTGGCATACTTAAACTTCATAGACATATCTGGTTTGGAATAAAAGTTCTTTTGTAAGATGAGAGCGGTAACTGTCATCGCCGCTGGTTCAGTAATAAAAGATCCTAATAGAGGTCCAAAGATCATCGCTGACATAAAAAAAGATCTTTTTTCATCGTAGGGAAAAATTTTTGAAAAAGCGATAATCAATGATTCTGCAAACTTAATAACAGGTCTAGTACCCGCCATGGCCATAATAACAAAAACAAATCCAGGCTCAGTAAAGTTAAGAGACTCAAGAAATGTTATCCCAGCTCCCCCACCACTATAAGCCATAATTGAAAGAACTAAGACTGCAGCCCACATACCAAAAACGGCTTCTACTTCTCCAAGAAAATGGAAAGTATTCTCACCAATTGATCCATTTGGATACTTGTGTGCAATTTCTTCAAATTTTTTGACTAAAAATGTGTGCAGCACAGCAAGTGCGAATAACACAGTGGCTAATATTTCGATCGGCGTTGGATCCATATTATACTCCGGGGTAAATTATTAATAAGTCGTTATAGTTTAGTCTAAATACAAGGAATTTCTAGCAAAAAAAAACTCCCTATTTCTGGGAGTTTTTAAATGATCAATATAAATGGTTGCTATTCTTTACCATCATCGCCGATAGACCCTACTGGACAGGCTTCCATTTGTTCTATACACATCTCAATTTCATCTTCTGTCTCTGGTTGCTTATAGATGTAGGCATTTCCGTCCTCATCCTCAGCGTAAAAGTCCGGAGCTCCGTTGTAGCAAACGTTACACGCAATGCATCCTTCTCCATTTTCATCATCTGGGTCTGTACAGTAAAACCTTCCAGGTATATTCTTTGGATGCTTCATCTCTTTATTTGACATTTATTTCCTCCACACTCATATTTGAGGATTTATAATACTTAAAAAAGGCTAATTTGTATATGAAAGAAACAGCGTTAAAACTTGCAAAAACTTGGGCAAATGATCAGTACATCGATGAAGATGATAGGAATGAGATAACTTCCCTCTTAAAAGACTATGCTATCGAAGAAGAGGAGATCACTGATAGATTTTATAAAAATCTTGAGTTTGGAACAGGTGGGCTTCGCTCTATTATTGGAATGGGCTCAAATAGAATAAATAAATACAATGTGAGAAAAGCCGTTCAGGCAATGGCCAATGTTGCTCTCGCTAGTAACCCTAAAAACCCAAAAGCTTCAGTGTCTTATGATTGTCGAAACTTCTCTTTCGAATTTGCAAAAGAAGTGGCAACAGTATTTGCGGCCAACGGAATAAAAGCCTATATTTTCTCTGATTTAACTCCTACTCCAATGCTCTCCTATGCCGTTAGATATTATGACTGTATCTGTGGTGTTATGATAACAGCAAGTCACAATCCCAAAGCTTATAACGGTTTTAAAGCCTACTGGTCTGATGGCTCACAGGTTACACCTCCAGAAGATGGAAATATTATTGAATCATACGAGGCAATCAACGACTGGAATCAAGTAAAAACAATGGATTTCAATCAAGCTGTAAAAGAAAATATGATTGAATGGATCGGTGAAGAAGTTAACGAATCTTTCTATAAGATGATTGAAGAAATTTCAATAAATCCTAAGATGATTAAAGACAACCCAAAAGCAGCAAGCTTTGTCTACACTCCTCTTCACGGAACGGGTTTCATTCCTTGTAAGACGATCAGTAAGAGACTAGGTTTTGAAAATTTCCATATTATTCCCGATCAAGCTGTTTTTGATGGAAACTTCACAACAGTTGAAACAACTCCAAACCCAGAAGATCCTAAAGCCTTAAAGTTTGCAGTAGATAAAATGATGGCGATTAATGCTGACGTGGCCTACGGGACTGATCCCGACGGAGATAGACTCGGTGTTGTTGTTAATCACAAAGGAGCACCCGAATACCTTAACGGAAACCAAATCGCCTTTTTAATGATTGATTATATTTTTAGTGAATTGAAAAAACAAAATAAACTACCTGCTAATCCACTTGTTTTAAAAAGTATTGTGACAAGTGGTCTTCAAAATAACATCGTTGAATCTTTTGGCGGTACAGTAGTTGATACTCTTACGGGTTTCAAATGGATGGCCAGAAAGTGGAGAGATCTTCAAGAGGCTGGAACGGACTATAATTTTGTTTTTGCAAGTGAAGAGTCTTTTGGTTATATGACTCACGATAAAGCCAGAGATAAAGATGCTGTCGGTGCGATGGCCATGATGAATGAAATAACACTTTTTCATAAACTCAATGGGAAAACATTGGTCGATGCCCTCGATTCAATCTACGAAGAACATGGGTACGCCCAAGAAAGCCTCATCGCAAACACTTATGAAGGTATCGCCGGCAAAGAAAAAATAGATAATATTATGGCTTACTTTAGAGAAAACTTTAAAGAACAAATAGCGGATGAAGTCACTGAAGTCTTTCAGGACTTTGAAACTCAAAAAGAAAAAAATCTTAAAACGAACTCTGAGTCTGAGATAGAGATGACAAAAAGTAATGTTCTAGGATTTAAATTTGAATCTGGAAACCAACTCTTTTTAAGGCCATCTGGTACTGAGCCTAAGATAAAGTTTTACACGATGATTAAAATCTCTGAAGGAGATTTAAAGTCTAAAAAAGAAAAAGCTCAAGAAAGAATAGAGACAATTGAGAGTTTTATTAATAAGACAATTGAGGCTTTATAATGAGTGATCACGCGATTGTTCTTGTAAGTGGAGGGATGGACTCTTTAGCCGTCGCCGCAGTAGCGAATGAGAACCATAAGTCGCTAACCTTTCTTCACCTAAACTACGGTCAAAAAACTTCTCACAAAGAAAGAGAATGCTTTGATAAGATTGCAGATTTCTATGGTGTCGATAAAAATCATCAAAAGATTATAGATATGAATTTTCTCTCTCAAATAGGAGGAAGCTCTCTTACGGATGGAAGAATCGAAGTCTCAAAGTTTGCCGGTGACTCTGACTTAATTCCTTCAAGTTATGTTCCTTTTAGAAACACTCATATCATTGCCATGGCCGTGTCTGTGGCTGAAGTAATTGGGGCCAAGAAAATTTATATCGGGGCAAACTATGAAGACTCTCCTGGCTATCCAGATTGTCGTCCTCAGTATTATGAGGCGTATAATGAACTTATAAAACAGGGTACAAAAGATGGAGACATCAAAGTTGAGACTCCTGTTATCATGATGAAAAAATCAGAAATTGTTAAACTGGCCATGGACCATAAAGCCCCACTTGAAATGACTTGGTCTTGCTATGCCCGAGCTGATAAGGCTTGTGGCGAGTGCGACTCATGTGCACTACGCCTGAGAGGATTTAAAGAAGCTGGAGTTGTTGATCCAATCACTTACGACTAGTTATTACTGACACTTTACAGTATAAGATCGGCACCCAACTCTAGCTTGAATAGCTCTCCACTCTTTACTTTTTTCTTCGGTCGTTAATTGTCTCGCTGGCAAATCTTCAAAGACAACATCGATTGAAGCATATCTATATTTCTCTAAAGAATCCTTATCCTTAAATTCTTCTTTGACTTTGTAAAAGCCGTTACTATCAATATCTGTTGAATAAGGACATGGACCTGATGTTCCATCGCCATGAGTTCCCGATGCTAGAACTGTTATCTTCTTTCCTGAATCCGTAAACTTGCTAAGCAAATTAGCTCCCAGAAGATCTCCAATAACTTTATCTTTTGTACTTTCTGCCCTTCTTAAAGCTAGATCTTTATTTAGAGCTGTGGCCTCACTCATTTGCCCAGGAATATTTTTACCCGTAAATCTGTTGGCAGAACCGTTTATTCTTATATGCTTTACTTCAAGTTTCTGGGCTTCAAACTTATTGATACAAGTTCTTAGCTTAGTGTATTCATCTGAAGTCATCAATTCAGACAAATTAGAGCTCGAAATTTCTGCTGAGTCATTTTTAAAATTAATTGTAACTCTTCCACTACATGTGGGTGCCGGTAAAGTTGCTCTTCGATAGTATCTTGGATTGTCCTTTACAACTTTTGTCGAACAAGTCGATTGAGATACACCTGATGCCCAAATTGTTTGCCCATACTTTCTGGTAAAACGCTCTTGCATCTTTAGAACGAATTGTCTTCTCCTTAGTTTCTTCACTTTCTAATGACTCATTCAGGGGCTCTATAAAGCCCTCTGCTTCCGACGGATTAATTCGTCTCTGATAACACGTCCATCTGAGAAGAGCGATCACCAATTTTTATAGAATCGACAATAAGAGGCATATCGTACTTTCTTTCAACTTTGATTCTGTAAATGGGACAGTTCGTTTTTCCAGCAAATTGTAAAATATTTCGAGTTAACTCTTCAGTAATCTGCTTTTTCGATGTTGTTGCAGCTAAACCATCCATATGCATAAAGTCGACAATTGAAGACTTTTCATCTTTTAGATCCTCTCTGCCAGGATATTTGGGTCCAATTAAACTTCTCATTAATCCCGAAAAATAGTAAGACTTAGATACACCCTCACATTCTTTGAGGACTTCTTCATTTTTGTCGTACATCTCCATAGCTAGAGGCACACACTTCATCATATTTATTAAATCAACATCATTTGAAGTTTCATTACAAGCATCAGGGGTAATATTACTTAGGACCTCAGTCATATTACTAACATCTACAGTGAGGTCCCCTGCTGCGCACTGATAGTTACCGTCTTCAGCAAATGAATTGCCGCTAAAAAAAGAAAGAAAAATTAAAAATATTGTTAATTTTTGCACGCAGACTCCCAGTAAAGTTCCTCTTTAATATTATCATTTATAAGTATAGTGAAATACATGGAATCTTTTTCTATTACTTAACATCCGCTATTAATAACAGCCACTTAGAAGCTTAAAGCCCAAAAGGATAGGCTCTAAAAGTTTGCAAAACTACTCCCACTCGATAGTGCCGGGAGGTTTGCTGGTGATATCATAAACAACTCTTGTAATACCGGCGACTTCATTCGTAATTCTATTGGATACTTTCGAAAGAAAAGCATGAGAGAAATCTGTCCATGTGGCCGTCATTCCATCCGTTGAGTTCACTATCCTCACACAGATGACTTCTTCATAGGCTCTGGCATCACCTTTTACTCCAACAGTTTTAACGGGAAGTAGGACTGTGAAAGCTTGCCAACAAGCTTCGTAAAATCCAGATTCCTTGAGTTCCTCAAAAAGAATTTGATCAGAGTCTTGAACCATCTTTACGTAATGAGGTTTTATTTCACCAAGAACTCTAATTCCGATTCCAGGTCCCGGAAAAGGATGTCTATAAACCCAATCATGATGAAGAGAAACTGACTCTCCTAACCTTCTTACTTCATCTTTAAAAAGAAATTTTAGAGGCTCTAAAAGTTTCAGATTCATTCTCTCTGGAAGACCTCCCACATTATGGTGAGACTTTATCGTCACAGACTTCCCTCCTTTTTTATGAGGAGAAATAGATTCTATAACATCTGGATACAACGTTCCTTGGAGAAGATAGCTAAATTTAAAATTATGACTAGATTCAAAGTCGTGAACTTTCTTTTCGAAGACTTCGATAAAAGTTTTTCCAATGGCCTTTCTTTTATCTTCTGGATCGCCAAGCCCTGCCAAGCGATCATAGAATAATTGCTTCGCATCTATGACTTCAATATTCAGTGGTGTCTCTTTTTTAAGAAGCTCAATATGATGATAATCTTGAGGTCTTAAAAGTCCATTGTCGACAAAGAAACAGTAAAGGTCGTCTCCTAGTACATCATGGGCAATTGTAGCCGCAACCAAAGAGTCGACACCACCAGAGAAGGCACAAAGAACCTTATGGCCTTTTACCTCTTGAACTTCTGCAATACATCCTTCAAGCATTTTATCATTTGACCAGTTACTTTTAAGCTGTGCGACCTCTTCAAAGAAGTAACTTAGAATTTCATTTCCAAATTCTGTATGGTTAACTTCCGGATGAAACTGTAAGGCCATTATTTTTCTATCTTTATCTCGAATTGCAGAGATAAGATTATTATTTGATCTAAGAATAACTTTAAACCCACTTGGAGGGTTAACAACATGATCAAAGTGACTCATCCATACGTTAAACTTTTTCGGCATCTTAGGAAAATCAAAATCACTTTCAGCGGAAACCTCAGCATGTCCATACTCACCTTGAAGACCTCTTTCAACTTTCCCATCAAAGTACTGGGCGATGATTTGCATTCCATAACAAATTCCCAAAACCGGAAGCTTGCTATCTAGTATTTTTGAATAGTCTGACTTATCTTCAAAGACTGACTGTGGACCACCAGAGAGAATAAATCCCATTGGTTTTTCTCCGGCATCAAGTCTCTCAATAGCATTGTCGTAGGTCACAATAACACTTGAATAACCAAGCTCTCTTGATTTTCTTGTAATGAGTTGAGTGTATTGAGATCCAAAGTCTACAATCCAGATATCCATTTAATTTCCTTTTTAATTTTTTGTTTTAACTTCTGTAATTAGGAGCTTCTTTTGTTATTGTCACATCATGAGGGTGACTCTCTTTTAAACCTGCCGGAGAAATTTTGACAAATTGCCCCTTCTCTCTTAGTTCTTCAAGAGTTTTAGCTCCGGTATAACCCATTCCAGACCTTACACCACCAAGAAGTTGATAAACATTCTCTGAAAGTGATCCTCTAAATGGCACCTGTCCTTCAATTCCTTCTGGAACAAGTTTATTATCTTCCGTCACACTACCTTGCCCATAACGATCTTTTGAGCCTCTAACCATCGCCCCCATAGAACCCATACCACGATACATTTTGTAAGCTCGACCTTGGTAAATGACTCTCTCTCCTGGAGCTTCATCAGTCCCAGCAAAAAGAGATCCAATCATAACGGTGCTGGCCCCTGCAGCGAGAGCTTTGACAATGTCGCCCGAATATTTAATTCCCCCATCAGCAATAAAGGGTACACCCTTTTCGTGACAGATATCTTTACAATCAAGAAGAGCTTGAAGTTGAGGAACTCCAATTCCCGCAATCACTCGCGTGGTACATATACTTCCAGGACCGATACCAACTTTTATTCCATCGGCTCCAGCTTTAATCAAGTCTTCGCACCCCGCTTTTGTCGCCACATTTCCAGCAATGACGTCCACAGCTTCTGAGATTGCCTTTACTTTTTTAACCATTTCAATCACTCCTTTGGAGTGACCATGAGCTGTATCAATTAAAATCGCGTCCACCTCGGCTTCAACGAGAGCTCGAGCTCTTTCTAACTCTCTATCACCCACACCAATTGCTGCAGCAACTCTTAGGCGCCCAAGCTTATCTTTATTCGCATTTGGATAAGCAATCGACTTTTCAATATCTTTAACTGTCACAAGACCTATTAAAGTTCCCGATGAATGAACAATAGGAAGTTTTTCAATTCGATGAGTATGAAGAATCTTTTTGGCCTCATCTAAAGTTACTCCCTCGGGAGCTGTTACAAGTTTATCGATGCCCGTCATCACATCTGATACAAACTTAGTGAGATCTGGCTCGTATCGAAGATCCCTATTCGTTATGATCCCAACAACCTTTGCCGATTCATCCAAGACAGGAAATCCGGAGAAGTGATATTTCTCAACAACTTTTCTTATCTCTTTTAAGGTTTGATTCTCTTTGACACAGATAGGATCCATGATGATTCCCGACTCAAACTTTTTAACTTTCATCACTTCTTTTGCTTGGGCTTTGATATCAAGATTTTTGTGAATAACACCAATGCCACCTTCTTGGGCCATGGTGATTGCCGTTCTCGACTCCGTCACTGTATCCATCGCAGAACTTGCAATGGGAATATTTAATTCAATATTTTTACTGAATTTTGTTTTTAAAATTGCTTGGTGAGGAAGTATCTCTGAGTAGTTTGGCATGAGTAAAACATCATCATAGGTAAGGCCTGGTTCTTTGGAATAAAACATGATTTTTCCTTCAAATATAAGAGATTATTTGAAGAGATTTTAACATATTTTAAGATTGAATTATACAAAGAATGAAAGGGTCTTTAGTAGACGAAGACAGTAAGGTAAAAGCAGTATTTTTAGTACTGCTTCTCGTAAGCTCTATTATAAGATTCCAACTCATCAATAAGAGAGTTTCTCTCATCTGAATGTCTTTTATTTAGCTGCTCGCTTTTCTTTAGACTTTTTTCAAAAGCAGTTGCTTTATCAGCATAGGGGGTGACTGACGAAGGTTGTCTTCTCTCCTCTATCTGAGCTTTATACTTTGCAGCAATTTTCTTTTTCTCTAACTGCATAATCTCATTTTGAAGTCTTTGTCTCTCTTTAAGAATGGAGTCCTTTATGTGAGATGCTGGAGTCGGCACACTTGCCACCTGTCTTGAAGGAGTATCATCGAAACCAAAGAACCTCATTTTTACTTTTTTGACTTTCTTTACAACTTTTTTGGAAGGTTTAACACTTTTGTAATAGCTCATAGCATCTGGTTTAGTTGATGCTGGAACTCGAGAGGACCCTTCATCAAAATAAATGATTTTCCCTCTTTTTGGAGTCGGCTCAACAGAAGCTATAGCTCTTTTTGGTGCTTCCTCATCCCCAAAAGCTCTATCAAAGCTTTTGTGTTGAATCATTTGGTTATTGTCAAAGACACTTTTAAAGGCTTTGTATGAACTCAATCCCACTCTGGTTGCGCCCCTTGGCATACCTTCATCAATCTTATTATCGACAAATGAAAAGTGCCCCGCTGGAATTTCAACAAGAAGTTCAGGCTCCACACTATTAGAGAGCTGAACATTACCCGTTAAGGCCATAACCTGTGATTTAGATCTATAATTATCAAAATTAAAAATGAATTGTCCTTGAGTGTATTTAACGACAGCATTTGCAGAACTAATGGTTCCAATTGAGTTTAGTTTAGAAGAAACCCAAAGGTATCCTTTTTGAACTTCAATCAACTTACTAAAAAGTTTTACCTGCGAACCTCCACCAAGATGATAGACTCTTCCCTCTTCATCCTTCAGTGAAACAACGGCTCCGTCTTCGACCATAACAACTGAAGCTTCTTCAATTTTCGAACCATAGATAAGTTGCTTTGCTTTTTTAGAACTCATAAAGTTAAAAGCATTACCTTCAACTTCGAGAACTCTTGCCACAGTTTTTGCGTGAACGAAGCTTGCACCTAAAATGAATAATAAAAGAACTAAATGTTTCATTTTCTTTTCCTATTTATTATATTTGTAGGCAATGTCTTCGTAGTATTTACTTAGGACGGCCCACTCTTTTGTATTTCTATATTTAGATCTAAACTCTTCAACAGTCTCAAGAAAGACTTTTTCATCCCCTTGATGATAGTGAGAAAGTGCTAGCCAAAGCTTAGCCCCTCTTCTTAGCTTGGATTTTGGATACTTCTTTATTACCGTCTCAAAGTGGCTTACGGCCCAAGGATAATGTTTTTTTGATTCGTAAGCGGCAATACCAGCTTCGAAAAGAACCTTATCTGTCACAATTTTGTTACTTGGGTAATTCTTCACAAGAGTTTGGTAGTACTGAGAAGCTTTTTCATATTTCTTAAAGTGAAGACTTTTCTCTCCAATCCCCAGAAGTTTTTCTGCAGACCATTTAAAGACCTCGAAATTAACTAAGTCATCTTTTGATTTAAGAGGGACACTCGCAAGTGTTCTCGACTTATCTTCAGCCTTTAGAGCAAGGTGTTCTTTCTCTAAATTAATCTTGGAGATTTTGCCTCTCAAGACTTCAATTTCTTTTTGTGCAAGTCTGAGTTCCTTGGCCAGCATCATGGATTTGAACTCATAATTATGCACAACTTCAGCTTTCTCTTTAAACTCTCCCCAAAAGCCTGATTGGCCTATAACGTACGAGAAAATAAATGTAAAAACTGCCATTGCTGTGATTTCTTTCATGTCCTATTCCTACTTCAAGGTTGTAACTTCACCTTCTATTCGGACTATATCAATCAATGCTTTAGTGTTTTTTCAGCAATATTGCAATAATTGCCTACTGGGCCACTCAATTAAAGAAATTAACTAAAGAAATGAACACCCTTTTCCGATAAAGAATTTAAGAAGTTTGAATGGAGACTTATTATGACAAAACATTTTTTACTACTAGGCGTTCTCTTATCCCTTTTTTCAGCAAATTCCTTTGCTCGAAAACCGGCAGTTGAGCCTGTGGTGGGAGTTGAAACTGAAAGCTATAACCCAACTTCAGTAGGAGTTGAGGTTCAATATAACTTTGGGAACTTCATTAAAGCAAATAATATGGGACCAAATACAATGGAGACCGCAACACCTCAGTGGCTTGCAGGATTAACCCTTGTCTCTTTTGCTCTTCTTCCTTTTATGATGTGGTTTTTCATCAACAAATCAACTCAAAAGCTTGGAACGACAACTGAAGAGGAAACGACTCATCAGACTTATGCCGATACAATTGGACAAGAGAATGTTGCAAGCCTGTCTGATCACAGACCTGAGCAAACTGAAAAAGAAGACAAGAAAAAAGCAGCCTAAAAGACTGCTTCATTCAATGATAAATATTTTTGTTGATTACTGCGCAAGTCTTAGGAGTTGCGCTTTTAGTTTCATAAGCTCTCTTTTAGCTTCACCATTATCAATCACTTCTCTTTCAAGATCAGCAATTGCTTGTTCAAGTTGAGCACGAAGAGCATCTCTTTCAGCTTGAGTTCTTTGAAGATCGGTTCTCAGGACATTTGTAAGTTCTTGAAGCTTTGTTATTAAATTTTGCATTCTTAAAAGCTCACGTCTAGAGATCTCCACTGTCTCATTAATCTCTCCATTATTATCTGGATATCCGGCTTGGGCTTCACAAACAAGACTCTTAATATAACTATTATTGTAGCTATTATTGTACTTTTTAAATCCTTGGAATCGTCCCCCACTTTCTAAAACAACTGTGCGCTCTCTATCGTCACCAACTCTAATCGCCGTTGCATTAAGAGCCCTTCCAAGTCCATGATAGTTACAGACACCGTCGAGATTAGAGTGTCCACTGATTCGACTCACTCTTCCCCCATCATAATGACCAACTTTTGGATCTAGTAACGTGAACGATCCGTCGTCGTTTAATAGAGGCTGTGTTCTGGCCGATACGCTTAGAGTTTGATGATTTCTCGCACAAACAATCGAGTCAATATAGCTGTTATTATATGAATTATTATAACTTGTATAAGCCGAGTACCTACCATTGCCATCGATGACTGCCGTTCTCTCTCTGTCATCACCAACTGTAATTGAACCTTCTCCAATCATAAGATCAAAACCATAGAGTTTACAAACTCCATTCCTATTTGATTTCGAACTAATCCTCGCGTTTCCACCGGTTGCAATGGTGAAAGCGGGGCCTATAATGGTGGAAGTTCCATCGTCATTAACCTTGAGATCTCTGTAATTATCACTAGACGCGAACGCGGACAAACACACTCCAAGACTTAGCACTCCAATTAAAGATTTTGTTTTCATTTTTTCTCCTATATTTAAAGATTCGTTTTTAACTGATATCAAGACCGATAATGAAACTAATAAAATGATTACTTTCATGTTCGATAAACGACAAAAATTTTCTTTTTTAGATAATAGAGGAATTTAAGACTTAGCGTACGCTCTTTGAACTTTCTATAGAAGGTGTCAATAAATTTGACACTTGTTATTTAGAGCATTTTCCATTCACCTGAACTGGTATAGAAGTAGATCCGACTAATTTTATTATAAGAGACACTTATCTCACGGGAGCCATCGTTATTATAGTCGAGAGTATTGACAGTGTAGCGGCGGTTTAGATACTGACTTCCCTTTTCCTTTTCGTGGAAAAAATGAGGTCCGTTAAAAAACTTTATCTTTTTTAAATCATTCTTTTGGAAAGTCACAAAGAAAAGTTTTGCCGTTGCTTCAAATTTGGTTGAATCAATAGCACCCTCATAGAAATGAAGGATCAATGTGTTGACATCTTTTGTGATGGATTTTAAGTCTATTTTTAAAAGTCTACTCTTGGCTCCGATGGCCGGAAGTCTTTGATTAAAGATTTCTCGACCAAACTGATCAAAAATGAGGAAAAAATCATAACCATCTTTTTTTTCAACTCGTATCGTTTCCATGATTTTATCTTGGTTAAGATCAATTTCATATCTGGGAGATCTAACGATAACTTTATACTGAATGGCCTCTTGCGTCTTATCTGTTAATTCACCCGTAAAAATTTTACGATAAAACCTCTCATCTTGACCCAGAGAGCTGAAGGAAATCAAAAATAGAGATATTAGAGCTATTGCTTTCACCTAGATATTGTAACTTAAAAACCGGTCTGTTAGAATAAAAACAAATCAGACCAAAAGGATAGGGAATAAATCATGTCAATTAAGATTGGATATATAAAGTCACCAGCTCAAGTAATGATAAAAGATCTAGATGTCGCCAATAAATCAGCTAAATCTAAAGTCATAGACATGACCAACCTTAAAGAACAAAACCTCAACCTTCTTTTTTTCTCAAACGAAGAGGATATGGATGCCATCCAAGATGTCGTAAATGCAGAGGGAAAGTTTTATCCTGTCACACCAAGTGAATCTTTGGGTGTTGAAAAGGAAATCTTTGAAGACCTAAACTTTGAAGAGCTGATTGATCTTTACACAAAAGTAAATGCCAGATGGATTCTTACAAATAACGTAAAAACAATTGAACAGATCTACAGCCTTATCACCTATTTGCGCGATCTTTGGATCAATGATAGAAATGCTTTCTTTGAAGAGCTTTGGTTTATCTTAAAAACAAACCTTGCCACCCACGAGCTCACAATGATTTTCCATGATTTAAAAGAGCCCACAGAAAAACAAAAAGAAAAAGGGGCGAAAAATACTCTTTGCTATTCATACGTAAAAGGTAAAAAATCACCACAACTTTTTGATGGAAAAGAAAAAGAAGCTAAAATCATGGAAGACTATGAGAAAGACTTTGGCGAGCAATTCAGCATTACCGAGTACGACTCAGACAGAGGACATCTTATTGCGACAGCAAAGATTGAATTAAGCCCGATCCTTCTTATGGCCAAGCTAAACACTTTCAATCAATTACAACAATCAATTCTCATTGCTCTTTTCTCAGGTCTTCAAGCAGAGAAGTAAACTAAGCTCCAAACCCTTTTAACTGCTCTCCACCGAGAACATGAAAATGAGTATGGAAGACAGTTTGACCAGCTTCTGAACCTTTATTTGTTACAACTCTAAAGCCAGAATTTGAAAGACCACTATCCGTTGTAAAAGAATGGATAGCACTAAAAACGTCAGCCAAATGATTTGGATGAACAAGACTTAAATCATTAATATCCGTAGTGTGTTCTTTATGAATAAAAAGAAAGTGCTTCTTTGCCATGGGATTGATATCCACAAACCCCAAAACGTTTTCATTTTCAAAAACTTTTGTTGAAGGAATCTCATCATTTATGATTTTACAAAATAAACAGTCCATTATTCTTTCACCCTTTTAATATTTGCTCCAAGAGACTTGAGTTTCCCTTCGATATTTTCGTAACCTCGATCGAGATGATAAATCCTATTTATTGTCGTTTCTCCATCAACGAGAAGAGCAGATAAAATAAGAGCCGCACTTGCTCGAAGATCAGTACACATAACAGGAGCACCTGAGGGCTTCTCCACGCCTCTTATAAAAGCATAATGCCCATCAAGATCAACTTTCATCCCCATTCTGACAAGCTCTGGAACATGCATAAAGCGATTTTCAAAGATCTTCTCACTAACAATTGAATACCCTCTTGAAACTCCCATCAGACTCATAAGCTGGGCTTGAACATCAGTAGGAAAACCTGGATGAGGTCTGGTTTCAATTTTTGCACCATTGAGTTTTCCAGACTTAAAGACCTTCACAGAGTCTTTGGAAACTTCAAGCTTTGCTCCCATCGACTTTAAGACCTTTAAAACCTCTTCAATATGCTTTGGGTTAAAGCCTGTAACTGTTATTTCAGAATCCGTCATAAGACCAGCTATGATATAGGTCGCCGCTTCGATTCGATCTCCTATAATGGAGTAATCAATCGTTTTACCAGACTTAATATCATCAATTGTTTTCCCTTGAATTTTAATCGTTGAAGTACCGGCCCCAGTGATTTCAAAACCACAGGCATTTAGAAAATTAGCATGATCTTCAATCTCAGGCTCACAGGCTGCATTTTCAAGAATGGTTTCACCCTGTGCAAAGCACGCGGCCATCATTAGATTTTCAGTAGCCCCAACCGAAGGAAAAGAGAGGTGAATTGATGCACCGATTAGCTTGTCACAGCTGGCATTAATATACCCCTCTTCAATCTCAATTTTTGCCCCTAAAGCCTCAAGACCTTTTAGGTGTATATCAACAGGTCTCGTTCCAATAGCACAGCCACCAGGAAGAGAGACTTTAGCTTTTTTAAATCTCGCTAAAAGTGGACCAAGAACCAAGACCGAAGCCCTCATCTTTCTCACAAGCTCATAATCTGCCGTGACACGATTAATATTCTCACCATCGATCAGATGTCCAGAATCTGTTTTTAAAACAACGGCTCCTAAGCTTTCTAAGATTTGCGTAAAGAAGTTTATATCACTTAGACCTGGGAGGTTCTTGAAGTTTATTTTTCCTGGATATAAAATCGTTGCCGCAAGAATAGGTAGAGATGCATTTTTTGCACTTGAGACTCTAACTTCTCCACTTAAAGTGGTCGGTCCTTTTACAATGAGTTTATCCATGATTTAATCCTTTTGTATTTTATCTGTCTTTTTTGAAGAGCAACACGTCTCAAGTTCTAATAAGGCCACATCGTTTTCTATTTGAGTGAGCACATGGAAGCCTAAGGGCTTGGTCTTTTTATGTTCCATTTCAAGTTTCAACTGTTCAGCTTTAATATAATTAGAGGCGTCCTTGTAAGACCCTCTTCCTTCTTTTAATTTTTGATGTGACTTTAGCCCAGAAATAACAGTTCCAACGGAAGTAATATCTCCCATCGCACTCATCAGAGTAACCTCTTTTGGCTGAGTATCGAGTTTTAAAAAATATTGTTTTTTACTTTTAGCGTGAAGTTTGGTGTTTAAGATAAAATCTTTATTTTGAAAATGTCTTGAGCTGATATCAATTCTTCCAACATCTACCCTTATTGAGAAGTATCCCTCGTTTCTCAAAACGATTTTATCTTCGCCATTGATAGAGATAATATATCTTCCCCACTGTGATTGCCACTGAGAGGGCCAATAGAAAACAATTTGTGACTTCCCCGCAATAACTTCCTCTTGTTTAAAGTCGGGAGTAATTGAAGCACAACCCATCATAAAAAGCAGAAGGATTTTTTTCATTATTTCTTTCTCCCGATTAGGAATCGATCTCGTCCAGTATAATCACAAAGAACTTCTAAACTCTCAAAAAAAGGAGAAGCCTGTACTCTTTGTGCTTTCAGATGATGTTCATGCCCTTCCATGATGAATAATCCTCCAGCTTTTAAACAGACCGAGACCTGTTCAAAAAGAGTTTCAAACCACTTGTCATAAGTCTCATCATTTAAAAATAAAGCAAGATGAGGTTCATGCATTTCAGCTTGAGGGTGAACATGTTCTCTATCAGTGATCTCTTTGATATACGGTGGATTACTTACAATAAGGTCAAATGTCTCATCGATTCCAAAAAGTCGATCTCTGTTTTCAAACTCAATTCTTGTGGTTATAGGAATTTGAGAGAAAAGATTATCGTAATTTATATTGGCGACTTCTAAAGCAGAGTTAGATACATCGGTGGCTTTTATCTTCAGCTTATTTTTAATTTCAGTGGCCACTGTTAGTGCGATAACACCTGATCCTGTCCCAACATCAAGAAGTGAGAAGTCATCATGATAGTGAGATTCAATAAAGTCGATGGCTTTTTCACAAAGGATTTCTGTTTCAGAACGAGGAATAAGAACATCTTTATTCACATAAAATTCTTGTTTATAAAAAAATGATTTGAAGTTCATATACTCAAAAGGCACACCTTGAGTAAGTTTTTCAAAGAAACCAGGATTTTCCATAACATAAGGATCATCTGGGTTAGAGCTATCATACTCACAGTACTCTTGAAGAAATCGCTGAAATTGAATTCCTGGATAATTGAGGTCAAGACGTTTTTGATTCTTCTCGAAGTAAACCTTAAAGTGATCTCTAATGGACTTAGTCTTCATTACCCTGAAGGAGTGTGGCTTGATTGTGTGCGATTAAAGCATCGGTAACAGGTGCAAGGTCACCTTCAATAATTTTATCAAGACTGTAAAGAGTTAGACCAATTCTGTGATCAGAAAGTCTTCCTTGTGGAAAGTTGTAGGTTCTAATTCTCTCAGACCTATCTCCCGTTCCAACAAGTCCTTTTCTTTCATCTGCGATACCTTTATTGTGCTCTTGAAGCATTTTATCGTAGATTCTATTTCTAAGAATTCTTAGGGCTTTTTCTTTATTTTTTAATTGTGACTTTTGATCTTGATTGGCAACAACAGTTCCCGTTGGAATATGTGTTACTCGAACAGCTGAGTCGGTGGTGTTTACCGACTGCCCACCAGCTCCACCTGAACGATAGACATCAATTCTAACGTCGTTTAGATCGAGTTGAAAGTCTACTTCATCAGCTTCAGGCATAACTGCAACTGTGATAGTAGAGGTATGAACACGCCCTTGAGATTCAGTCTTTGGAACTCTTTGAACTCTATGAACCCCAGACTCATATTTCATTTTAGAATAGACTTTATCTCCAGTGACAGAGGCGATAACTTCTTTTAACCCCTCATCTCCTTCTGAAGTTGAGACGATTTCACATTTAAAACCTAAAGTTGAAAAGTAATTTCTATACATTCTAAAAACGTCTGCAACAAAAATTGAGGCTTCATCTCCACCAGCTCCAGCTCTTAGCTCAAGCATAATGTTCTTATCATCGAGAGGATCTTTTGGAAGCAGAAGAACTTGAAGCTCAGCTTCAAGTGCTGGGATAAGGGCTTCGTATTCAGAGATTTCCTCTTTGGCCATCTCTTTCATTTCAGCGTCATCTTCAGAGCGAAGAAGCTCTTTAGCTCCAGCAAGATCTGATTTTATTTTTTTATATTTTCTATAACAAATAACCAAGTCTTCCATATTTCCACGGTCAGTAGAGACTTGCTTGAATTCATCTTGTCTGTCGTAAAGAGTAGGATCGGCCATCTTCTCAGTCAGCTCTTCAAACTTTTTAACAACTTGATCTAATTGATCGAACATAGACATAGTGTATTACTCCAAAAAATCGTTAAGTGAGGTATTGGCGCTTTCAATTGCATCCAAGTTCTCAATATCGATCTCTTCTTGTGAGATAACTCTCTCTTTTGCATCTTTAAGATTATATTTATCTTCTAGAAAAAGTACGGCTTTGATACTGGATAAAGCGATCTCTAATTGAGTGTCATCCGGCTCTTTCGTCGTTAATTTTTGCAGCATCATCCCAGGCATACTCAAGGACTTACAAGCAAGATTATTAGGATACTTCCCAGCAAGTTTTATAATCTCATAAGAGATACCGGCCACAGGAATCATAAAACCTATTTTAACAACAATCGCAGTAAGGTGCTTAAGCACAAGCGGAAGACCCTGACCTATTGGAACAATTGTAAAAAGAACGGAAAAAATAATGATTGAGATAAAAAGCAAAAAGAAAATAAAGCTCGTTCCACATCGAGGGTGAAGAGTTGTATATTTTCTCGCGTTTTCCACAGTCAGTGCATCTCCAGCTTCAAAAGTAGAAATCGATTTATGTTCCGCACCGTGATATTGGAAAACTCTTTTAATATCAGGCAGAAATCCTATAAGCCAAATATAGAGAATAAAAATACAAGCTTTTATAACTCCATCAACAAAGTGAAAGGCAAAACCATCAAGATCCCAATTGAGGTTAAAAAGTATTCGCAATCCCTGCAGTCGCTGCGTGGGGAACGAAAACAAAAAGTCCCATCCCAAAAGCAAAGCTTGTTGCAATGGTAAAAAATGTCGCCCAATCAATTTTCTCTTTTTTCTTTTTTGAGGCTTCGTATTGTTCCAGAGTTTTACCTTTTTTTAAGGCTTCCTCTTTCATCTCTTCATCCATGGCAATATTAGCAGAATAATTAAGAGAGACAATTCCGTTTGCCATTGTCTCAACCAGCATAATAATTCCACGGAAAAATGGTTTTCTTAAGAAGTTCCATTTCTGAGAAAGACCAAACCATTGATCGCGACGAAGTCTGATCGTTCCATCCGGCTTTCTAACGGCCACGACAAATGCATTCGGAGAACGCATCATCACTCCTTCAATAACAGCTTGTCCACCAATACTTGTGTACTGCTTTCCAAGAAGAATAAGTTATACTTTTTTAAGCATTATTAACCATTCATCAAATCCATAAATCCAGCATTGTCTTTGGTATTTTTTATTTTATCTAAAACAAATTCCATCGAATCGATTGTATTCATTGGGTGAAGAACTCGTCTGAAGAATAAATGTTTTTTGCATATCTTCTGGAGCGATAAGAAGATCCTCTTTACGTGTCGAAGACTTATTTATGTCGAGACAAGGGAAAATTCTTTTTTCCATAAGCTTTCTATCAAGTTGAATCTCAGAGTTACCAGTTCCTTTGAATTCCTCAAAGATAACTTCATCCATTCTAGAGCCCGTATCAATAAGTGCTGTTGCAATAATTGTAAGAGATCCACCATTTTCGATATTTCTAGCAGCACCAAAAAATCTTTTCGGTTTATGAAGGGCGTTTGAGTCAACACCACCAGAGAGAATCTTTCCACTTGGTGGAATAACTGTGTTGTATGCACGAGCAAGACGAGTAATTGAATCAAGAAGAATAATAACATCTTGTCCCGCTTCAACTAATCTTTTCGCTTTTTCGATAACCATCTCAGCAACTTGAACGTGTCGTGATGCTGGCTCATCAAATGTACTTGAAATAACCTCAGCTTTACACTTCGTTTCATATCTGTAACTTCTTCTGGTCTCTCATCAATAAGAAGAACAATTAAGCTTTGCTTCCGCATGATTGGTTGAAATTGCAGTTGGCAATATCTTGAAGTAAAACAGTCTTACCTGCTTTTGGAGGTGCAACGATTAAACATCTTTGTCCAAAACCTTGAGGAACAAAAAGATCGATAATTCGAGTCGAATACCCGTTGGATCTGCCTTCAAGATTAATTTTTTTCTCAGGGTATAATGGAGTTAAGTTATCGAAAAGAACTGTTTGTTTATGTTCTTGCTGGAGTCTGAGAGTTAATTGTCTCAATCTTTAAAAGAGCAAAATATCTCTCGCCTTCTTTTGGCGGTCTAATTTCACCTGTCAATTGTATCACCTGTTCTTAAGCCAAATCTTCTTATTTGAGAAGGAGCTGACATAAATATCATCCGCACCTGGAAGATAGTTGTAATCTGGAGATCTTAAAAATCCAAATCCATCAGGAAGAATTTCTAAAACACCTTCACCATAGATAGACTCTCTTTTTCAGCAGTCTTTTTTAAGAGAGCGAAAATGATTTCGTGTTTTTTCATTCCGGCAGTGTTATCAATACCGTCTTTAGTCGCAATTTTTGTAAGTTCTTTAATTTCTTTTTCTCTTAGTTCATTTAAATGCATGGATTCTCCGAAAAATGGCACATTTAGGGAATTTCACTCGATAGACTTTTGTTACTGAATGAATCTGATTAGTATTGTTTGATATGGTAAATAATAGCTTCTTGGAGTAGGATGTCAAGCATGGAAATATCCCCCAAAAAATCTGACATCGATCGAAAGCACCTGTTGGCGATCGATTATGGACAGAAATTCACTGGCTTGTCTAACTACAAGGTCAATATCGACCCCATGATCCTTCTCTTTGGAAGAGTTAAATATGAGTCAGATGAGCAATTAATATCCGAAATTCAAAAGATTCTGTCCGAAGAATTCATCGATATTATCATTTTGGGCATCCCCCGCTTTACTGACGGACGAGAATCGACCATGACCAAGACCATTAAGGCTTTTGGTGACAAGTTAAAAAATTCAGTCTCAATTCCCGTCTATTATATTGATGAAACGCTCACGACTTTTGAAGCCGAAGAGCGAATGAAAAATGATCCCCGCTACAACTTCAAAGTTGATCTTACCAAGATTGACGCAATGAGTGCCTCAATCATTTTAGAGCAATTCGTCAATCTCGCCGAAAATTAGTTGGGACAGAGTTAAATCAATCCTTTAGACTTTTCGCATGAATAAAAGATCCGTCATTGGGCTATCAATTGTAGCCGTCTTATTTTTAGTTATTTTTGGGCTCGCTCAAATTATGTTTGCTTTTTACAAACCCTACTCTGGTCCTCAAACGAGCTTTACTATTCGTTCAGGAGAAGGTTTTTCCAGCATCAATTACCGTCTTAAAAAAGCAAAAATCATCGATAATGCTAGACTTTTTCACTACTACACAAAATTTAATGACTCGCTGACAAAGTTTAAAGCTGGGACTTATGCCATCACCGACGGCATGGATATGGGAGAGGTTCTCGAAACCCTCACCAACGGAACTCCTATCCTTACAAGTGTTACTATTCCCGAAGGCAAAAACATGTTCGAGATTGGTAAAATTTTTGAGCAAAGTAAAATCACAACCTATAAAGCCTTTGTGAAAGCTTGCCGAAATCCTAAAAATATTGCGTTAATTTCAGCACAAGCTCCTAGCCTAGAGGGTTACCTCTTTCCTGACACCTACAAGTTTGCTCCCAATACTCCTGCAAATATCGTTGTTGCAACAATGGTAAGACTCTTTAATGAGAAGGTTTCAAATCTAAACTTTTCAAAAAGTAATCTTTCAAAATACCAAGTCATCACATTAGCTTCAATTGTTGAGAAAGAGACTGGGGCAAAATTTGAAAGAAAGACGATTGCTGGAGTTTATCTCAATAGATTAAAAAAGAGAATGCGTTTACAAGCAGATCCTACGACAATCTATGGAATCTGGGAAAACTTTGATGGAAACTTAAGACGAAAGCATCTCCTTCAAAAAACAAAATATAACACCTACAAAATGAGTGGCCTGCCACTTGGACCTATTGCAAGCCCCTCTTTAGCCGCGATTAAAGCTGTTCTAGAACCACAAGAACACGACTTTATCTACTTTGTTTCTAAAAATGATGGCACTCATGTTTTTACTCCAACTTACAAAGAACATTTAAAAGCTGTAGAGTATTGGCAAAAGAATTCTAGACGTAGAGAAGGAAAAAGCTGGAGAGATCTTAAGCAATAAAGTCTATGTTCTTTAACTGTCTTGAAGGCATTAAACCGTTAACGACATTCTTCTCTGACGATACTATGTTCCGTCACAGTGTCTGCCCCAAACAAGCTTGAATTAATATAGAGATTAGTATTTCCGTTTTCGTAAACCCTTGAAGGACTGAAAGAGAGGAAATAAGATTTCGGTGGAGTAATCGTTGCAACTGAAACGGGTTTTAAAAATCGATCAAGTTTATTTTTTAAAATATAGTTTTTATAAGAGATCTCTTTGGTGACCCAAGTTCGATACTTTCTTCCATTTCTAAACTCACCAAGCCAAGAAGCCGAGCTAAATAAACACTTGGGACTTGTGATATGAGTTTCATAAAAATCGTCTTGTTGATTTTTAACAAAGTCTATATTCCATTTGAAGTAGCGTCGATACTCTTCAAGCTCTTCTTTAATGTCAGCCTTATTTTCATCGTGAACAGAGTCTCTATTAAGCATCTCGATTCTTAAAATCTTTAATTTGATCTCACTTACAGAGACCTTGCATTCAGGATCCAAGGAGTCGGAGTCAAAGGGATAGGTAAAACACGAAAAGTTAGAAACGTGAGCAATCTTACTGACTTCTTCCCTTAGGCTTCCAGCCCTCTTTAAAGAGTCGATTAACCCCTGATTGACTGGAGCGCTAATAATACCTTTGACTTCACCTCTGAAGTTAACAAGTGGAGCCCCTAAATTTCCTTCTTGAAATGGACAACCACTAACGGTCATAAAAGGCGCTTTTGAACTTGTCACAAAAGGATTGGCATAGCTTCCAAAAAGGGCGCTACATTTATCTTGCGTTATGGTTGCATCGTATTGGTTTTGAACATTGACCTTCCAAGCTGTGTAGATTCCATTCTCTCTAAAGCCTTCGTTTGAGTACCTCGCACTTCTACTACTCACATCATCTTGAAGTTCAATAAGGGCGACATCTGTTTTTAAAAGAGCGGAGTCGGCAAAGTTATTATTATCACTTTGAATAATTCGTTGGCATTTTACAGTTTTCTTATTTCTGTACTTTGTTTCTGGAAACAAAATATGCACACTTTCAAAACAGCTAATTCCAGGAACTCTAAGCGCACGGGTGAGGCAACTTGAGGCGACGGCAACAATGTTTTTTTGAATAAGAGTGCCGGTGCAAAACTTTACCGCTTGCCTATTAAGCACAACAACTTTAGCGACGCTTCTGGAACACTCATTTTGATCCTCACAAGTAATGGTTTGCTTGGAGATAAATTCACGCACTCTTTGATCATCTGCAGGATCTATCCCCCTATCTTCACGAGTAGGTGGATCGCCTGAAGAACTATCTTCTTCAATTTTCTTCCCACAACTTGAAACAAGAACTGAGATAAAAATAAATATGGGTATCAGTTTTATTAAGATATTCCTAACCACCTATAATTAAAGACTAACGACTATCATATCTATTCTAGACAAAGACTGTCAATTTTTCCTATTTAGGGTTTTCAAACAAATACTTACACAATTCTTGCCTAGTTTCATTCTTCTTGATCTCGGGTTACAAAGTGAGTTAAAATTATTGGGCTTTGATGACTTTCCCTTTCAAGGATCTGAGTGGGAAATCAAAGCAATTAATCACGGAGGAGAAGATCATGGACAAAAAGAAAACAGAGTTTTTTAAAACAAGACTGCTTGAATCGAGAAATCAGATACTTAACAGTGGAATTCTCAGCAATCTTGAAGACCTAAAGATAGAGCCAGTTGCCGATGAAGCCGATCTTGCCAACAACACAGTAAATCAACAAGTTTCATTTAGCATACGTGAAAAAGAAATGGTCAAGCTCAGAAGAATAGATGCTGCACTTGAAAGAATAGAAGATGGATCTTATGGAATCTGCCTAGATTCTGGAGAAGAAATTTCTGAAAAAAGACTAAAGACTCAGCCATGGGCGGAATTTTGCCTAGAAGTTGCCGAAGAAAGAGAGCGCGAAGCTTCTCACCAATTCAGCAGAAGAGCCTAAATTTAGTCCAGTTAACGTTAAAACACTCCAAAAGATTAAATATTCTAGTAGTTTAGCCCTCAAGTCTCTTGAGGGTTTTTTTTGATCAAATTATCAATTTTTTAGGTACATGTTTAAACATTAGACACAGATAAGTTCTATAAGTATAAGGAATCACACTTTAAGTATTGGCAAGTAACTTGCTTCTATATGTGTGAGACTATACTTAAAGCCGAAGGTTAAATTATGTTGAAAATGAACTTGAAAATCACATTACTAGCAGCAACTCTTGTCGCTACTTCATCAGTTCAATCAAAGTCATTAAAAACAACTAATCTTGTTGTTAAGAAGGAGTCGAGCTCTTTTTATGCTCCGACAAACCTAACAAGCCGATTTACCAGCTGGGGAATCGATCCGAATAACTCAAAGTCATCAATTAACTTATCAGCTTCGTGGAAAAGATTTCATAAGAAAAAAGATATTACTGTTGCAGTTGTGGATACCGGAATCCAATTCAACCATCCCTTTCTAAAAGACAATCTTGTAGCAGTTAAAGGAAAGTTGGATAAAAAGAACTACGGTATGGATTTTTCAACAAAGTCTCCAACGACGACACCAGACGACTCACACGGGCATGGAACTCACGTCTCAGGAATTGTAAAAAGTATTTTTCCAGATGTTAGAATTCTCGCTTTAAAATACTATAATCCAAAAGCATCAGGCCAAGCAAACCTAGATTCAACAATCAAGGCCCTTGAGTACGCTGTTGATCAAAATGTTGATATCATCAACTACTCAGGCGGAGGTCCAGAGGCCAGCGTAGCAGAGCTTGCAGTCTTAAAGAAAGCTGAGAGAAAGGGAATCCTTGTTATCGCAGCAGCTGGAAATGAAAGATCAAATATTGATAGAAAAAAGAATGCCTACTACCCTGCAAGTTATGGACTCTCAAATATCATCACGGTTGGAGCTCACGACGAATCAAATAATTTAATCTCTGCTTCAAACTGGGGATCAAAATCAGTTGATATCGCAGCTCCAGGTTTTAGAATTAAGTCAGCAATTCCTAATAATGGTGCAGGGTTCATGACAGGAACTTCTCAAGCAACGGCCTTTGTTACTGGTGTTGTCGCTTTAGTTAAATCTCAATTTCCTGAGTTTAATTACCAACAAGTAAGAAATATTATTATCAGCTCATCACTAAAAGCTAAGACTCTAAAAGGTAAAGTTCTCGGTGGTGGAAAGCTCGATGCATCCAGAGCACTAGATATCGCAAGTCACGTTCATGGAAAGCTTTTCTCAACTGGAAGAAACGTAGCGACAAAATAGTCAAAAACAATTAAATCATTTACTATAAGCGTATGGAAAAAATCAAACCATACGCTTTTTTGCTTTTTGCAGGTGTTCTCTACGCTTTAGGTTATCCAAGCCTCATCTCTCAAAGCCTTATCATCACACCTATGATTGGCGTGGGAATTCTTTTTTTCTTTGTCTTAAATACGGACAAGCTCAAGACCAAGATCTTCTACCTTCTCACTTTTAATCTCGCCTTTAATCTGACAGGCTTCTATTGGATCGCCAATACGTTGATGGAGTTTGGTGCCCTTCCTTATCCTGTGGCGATTTTACTCAACGCTCTTTTTAGTCTTATCATCACCCCCCACTACTGGGCTGCTTTATTTATCATTCACTTTTTTCAAAAAGATAGTCGAACACTCGAAAACCTTGATCGCGGACTTTTTAGTTTTGTTCTCGCTTTATTTCTCACACTTTGTGAGTACTTGGTGCCTCAGCAGTTCAACGTCTTTTTGGGGCAACCGATTATCGCTTTAAGCCAATACTTGGGCTTCGCTCATATCGCTGGACTTCCTATTTATTCTTTTTTTAGTTATCTGCTGGTCTTTGAATTTCTCTCGCTCTTTAAGAACAAAAAATTTAATATTTTCAACTACGCCTCAGTGATTTTATTTATTATTCTTAACCCCTTTTTCATTCCAGAAACAAATACTTCAAAAAGAATTGAGACGAATATAAGAATCGTTCAGGCCAATATCTCTAATTTTTTAAAAATTGATTCAGAAAAAGGAACTTACGCATCGGTAGGTCAAGTTATCAATCGCTATAAAAGTCTCTCTAATAAACCCAGCCCCTTCTCTTCTGCATTAGATATTATAATTTGGCCTGAGACAGCTTATCCGTTCTCTCTTCGAACAAACCTAGAACAAATGAGTGAGACCGATATCCCTCTTGTGATGACCCAGATTGCTATTAATCAAAATTCTAATCTTTTTGTTGGTGGTTACGATAGTCAAAGAAAAAACGATGACAGCTCTTATTTTAAAACCGAAAGCAATACAGCTTTTCATATCTCTGATAGTGGAGAGCTTCTTGACCACTACAATAAACAAGTGCTCATTCCTTTTGGAGAAACTCTCCCGTTTGGTCCCTTTAATAAATACCTTAGCTCGTATATTCAAAATATTTCCTTTTTCAAAGAAGGCGATCGATTTACAGTCTTTGAATTGGAAAATGGATCTCAGTTTATCAGTACAATTTGCTATGAACTTTTAAAACCTGAGTTCATTAGAGATTATTTGAACTCTTTGAAAAACAGGCCTCACTTTATGATAAATCTTACCAACGACTCTTGGTATGGTCAGACCATGGAGCCGGAGCAACATCTTTTTTTGGCCAAGTGGAGAGCTCTTGAATTTAATATCCCCATCATCCGATCAACCAACACAGGTATTAGCTCTATTATTTACCCTGATGGAACAGAAAGTAGACGTTTAGGGGTTTTTAAAACAGGAAATTTAGATATAAAAACAAACTTTGGTGTCAATGATAGAACGCTCTTTCAGCGCTTTGGTCTTTTGACGATATTCCCTCTTTGGATTCTTTATTTTATTTTTCATCTTTTAAGGATAAGATTAAGACATGACTAAAGCACTTCTCATTTTAACATTCCTCTTCTCTTCTTGTGCTTCTTACGAAAAGTTTAAGATGATAACAGAGGAGCTTGAAATTCCTTCACAAGTTTACGCTTCTGATTATAACCAAACTTGGCAAGCTGTTATTCAAGTAATGAAAAGATTTGATATCTCCTATCAAAACCAAGAGTCTGGAAAAATAAAAACAAGGTGGATGGACAATACTCTTCAAGTCAATTTCGCTGACTCTTTTGGAAGTAAAGATGCTATTAAAGCTGCCGAGTTTAAGCTGCTTATTAATGTCGCCGAAGGTTATAGCTATGGTCGAAAAGTAACAAAGGTGACAGTCTTTAAAAGACAAAGAGTGGAGAATGATTTTCTTCAAGGTTGGAAAGAGAAGCCCACTGATATTATCCAAGAAAAAACTCTTCTTTATAGAATTGAGAGACTGATTGAAATAGATAAGAAGTTAAAGGTTATTGATAAAACTCGAGAAAAAGAAGCACTAGAAGATTTCTAGTAGTTCGTTAGCCCTCTTACATCAAAACACTCTACATTATGGAAAGCTCTATCTCTGCCTTGGCGATTATCCACGGTCATACCATACATCCTAAAGTTTATTGGCGACGAACCTCTAAGCATCAGCTTGAAATCATTATTTAAAATATAGGTATTAAGACGGTGGGTACCATTTTGGGGATCTTCCTGGTAGGCGAAAACTTCAGGTGAGACTCCCTCTTCGTTCACTCCCTCAAACCAAATTTTATACTGAGGCCCAATATGAATAACGTCAGATTTACTATCTTGCCTGATAAAAGATCTATTCATGCAAGCCCAAGATTCGACATCTCGAAGCTTTAGATCACAGAAGTAGTAAATATTATCAGCAATTGAATCCTCCACACTTTGAGAGAGTCCTAGGTTTTTAGACTTTAAAATTTCCATTTTAATCTTCACTTGTGCCAGGCAACTAGCAGGATAGGCGTGAGCGTGAGCACAGGAGAGAAGTAAAAGTAGCACAAATGTTTTTAACATCTGACGATACTAGCACGCAGCGATTCATTTTCAAGGATTTTGGTGACTTAGGTAATAATTACAAGCTTACAAGCTTAAGCGATTCCGTTCTCCAAAAGTGCTTTTTAATCGATAGGTTTCCATCAGGAGAGGCCTTGCCAGTCACTTTTGAAAGAGCATAATCAAGTTCTTCATGGATATCTTTATATTTCTTTTTTTGAATCATCGCCAGCATCGGCTTTGTGGCCTTTTCAAACTTGAGATCCCCTACAGTTCTAATAATAGAGCGGATTATCTCTCCGCGCTTTCTTGTGCCCTGAGCGCCAGAGTAATTTTGGTCATCATACAGCATCGCCCAGACATAAGGAGCAAGTTCTTTGAGCTCAAACTGCTTAATTGTCTCCAAAGCCTGAAGACGAACAATCATGGCCTTATCCGATAAAAGTCGCGTGTAAATCCCTTTGTACTGTTTTTGATCCAAAGACATGAGTGACTTTAAACTTGCAAGTCTTAAAAGCCAGTTGGGATGCTGAGTAAACTTTGAGAGAAAAGGAGCTGCCTTCTTTCCCATAATTTGCCCAAGAGCAAAGGTTGCAATCCATCTATTTTTTTCAGGAAAAGCTTTTGATTTCATCACATAAGTTAAAAGAGGCACGGCCTTACCTTTAAGCGCGATCGTTTTACTTCTTAAACCATCAAGCTCGGCTTTTGATTTATACTTTTTCAAAAAGGAAGGAAAAAGCTTATGCTTTTGAATTTCCATTGGAACTTTTTCTTTTACTTCTTTTTTGACGGCTCCAAACGAGAGCTGGCTTATGATGAGTAAACTTGTGATCAATATAAGTTTCATACTTTCCTTATTTTAGCATTTTTTCAAATTCTGATAGTAAATCTTCTGGTGAGCTTTCTTCATCATCGTCATCTTCCTCAGGATCATCAGCTGCAGCTTCAACAACTTCTTCTTCCTCAGGCTCATCCTCATCCACTGCCTCTGGTTCTTCGACAGGTTCAGATGAAAACTCTTCCATTTTAACTTCTTCGTCTTCTTTTTCTGAGCCAAATTCTTTTAAATTGTCTTGTGGCTCTTCTTGTTCATCTTCTTGTTCATCCTCTGCTTCATCCATGACAGGAAGTTCTTTACCACTTTCAGCAAGGGCACGGCGAAGTTGGATGTTTTCTTGTTTCAGTTTTTTTAGATCTGCAAGATCACCTGAGATGATATCGTATTGTTTTAAATTTTCTGCCAGTTCATCGCGCTCAGCTGTCACTTCATCTAGTTTTATTTGAAGTTCAGGATCAGTGCCACCACTATTACCAGAGTCTTCTGGAGCTTTCGCTAAAAGTGCTTCCAGCTCGATTATTCTTTCCTGTTTAGTACCAATCACATCTTCAAGTGAGTGGTTATTATTTTCTAAATCTTTAATAACATTTTTTTGATCAACAATTTGAGACTGCAGTTTTGCCACTTGTGCTTTTAAAGCGGCATCGGCATCACCATCGTCAACGTTAACCGACGTTCCACCGGGAAGATCCGTAAGCGGCATAACAGAAGGGACACTATCAGGGTTTACATCAAGTCCCCCTCCTCGAAAAAGAGAAGACTTTAAAGCTGTAGAATTTTGTATAATTGAATCGAGATAATTTTTAACAACACTTGCTGGAATTTGATGTTTAAGGTGGTTATACCTTTTACGATTGTAATACCAGACCCACACAAAGGTAGCTAAAATAATTACGAGAAGCCAAACTTGAATGACAAAAATATTGTCAGAGTACTTCTCAACATAATTGATTATTGAATTCACTCGTTCCCTCCGTGGAAGTCCTGATACTTTTATAAGTTGGTATAATTATAGGAATATTTTTGGCTTAATGCAACGCTAAGCTTTTATTTTCCCAAGGATTCTTTTATGAAGTGGATCGGCTGCGGCGAGGATGGAGTGGTCAAATGGCGTATAAGCCTGACCATCAAAGTCAGTTAAATGAACATTGGCTTCCATGCAAATGATTCCAGCTGCGGCCACGTCCCAGGGTTTTAAGTTCTTCTCCCAATAACCATCGAAGTTTCCATTGGCGACATAACATAATTCCAAAGCCGCACTCCCAAGACGTCTCACCGCTCGGCAACCAATAATATTTTTTTTGAACACTGAAAGCTGGGCCTCAAAAGTTCTCGTCTTTTCATAAGTTGGCGCTGGAGAAAAGATGCACTCACTCATCTGTTTATTATTTTCACTTTGATTGAGAAGATACTTCTTAAAGGGATTAATTCTAAAATCAATTAAAAAAGCACCTGCGCCTTTTGAAGCAAGAAAGCACTCACCGCTTGTTGGATTGTAAACAACGCCCACGATGGGTTTACCATAATGAAGAAGTCCTATGGAGACGGCATAAATGGGAATACCGTTCACAAAATTATTTGTTCCATCCAAAGGATCAACAACCCAAAGGTATTCTATCTTATCCGCATCCGTAATGAGATTCTCTTTGTCTTTTGAAAAATCTTCTTCTGAAAGAATCCTATGGGAGGGGTATGATTTTTTAATCTCGGCCAAAATAAGATCCTCAGATTTTTGATCGGCCTCAGAGGCGATTCCATCTGAGCCTTTATCCAAGATAAGAAGTTCTTGTCTCTTCTTTTGAAACTTCAAAAGAATCTCACCCGCTTCGTAGCTTGTGTCTAAGGCAAATTGTAAATACTCTTCAAGTTTAGTAGTCGAGGTCTTCATTCATTTCCATAATTTCTTTGACTGCGTCTGGGTCTTCTATGTAAACCGAGTTGTCTCTTCCGGCAACTGAATAGGACTCATCAAACCAGTGGCCTAGGTCAATCATCTTACATCTTTCCGTGCAAAACGGTCTAAATGTTGAATCATAATAATTAAATGCCTTCTTACAGTGAGGGCAGTTTACCTCTAATTTCTTTTTTTCATTTGTCATCAATAATTTCCTTCACCACAACCCTATCGAAAAGGCTTGAAGCTGTAAAAATCTCATCATAATTTTCTATTTCATTAATATGTATATCTTTTTCAATAACACCAGCGTTATCGATGAGTTTCTCTCTGGTTAGACCTTTATAAATACCACTTTTTGGCGTGTAGACTTGGTCTCCTTTTCTGAAAAAGATATTAGCAATAGTCGTCTCAAAGACAAGCCCCTCACCGTAAAATAAAATATCATCCGCTCCCAAAGCTTTGGCCTTTTTGCGAAGGTAAATCTCTTTACCATAAGAGCCAATTTTTAATTCATCCAGCTCACTTGATTGCAATCTCTTACAAAGCTTTAACACAATAGGTTCTCTTTCAAAGCTTGCAATTTTTCGAAGGTTCACACTGATATCTAAATCATTTTCCAAGATCTTTTGATCCATGGACTTTGAGTTGGCAACGAAAACCGTGACGCGTATGGCCCCAGTAAAGTCTTTAGGAGCATGAATTTGACTTAATTTTTTAGCGAGGTTCTCAGTAGAATCTAAAAAGTAATACTTCTTTATTCCCACTAGCAAACGCTTTACGTGGGCCCGCCAATCGATGATCACACCGCCTTCGACTTTGGCCGTTGAAAAGACCGAAGATCCATAAAGAAATGCTGAGCTAAAGTTATCCATATAGCCTCATATTACATTGATTCCACAGTCTTGTCATGATACTAACGCTATGAACATAAGGATAAAATGGACAAAAGGTTGGCAATTATTGGATTTGGAAATCAGGCGTCGGCCTGGGCTTTAAATCTACGGGATTCTGGCTGGGAAATTGAAGTTGGCTTAAGAGCAAATTCTGACAGCCTTAAAGTTTGCCACAAATTGGGCTTTAAAACTTTCGACTTTGAAAAGACCACTGAGCATAAACTTTTTGCCCTGCTCACACCTGATGAAACTCACTTGGAAATTGTTAAAAAAATATCTACACAAAATTCACAAGCTTCATTTATTTACGCCCATGGCTACTCAATCGTTTATTCAGATGTTCTTCAATTCGGACAAGACCATATTCTTCTCGCTCCTAAGGCCATAGCCTCTGAGCTTCGCTTTGAATTTGAAAGAGGTGGGAAAAATGGTGGGGTTTATAGTTTTGAGTATTTAAAAAATAAAAAACTAAAAGAGATCATATTAACTCTTGGTAAAGATCTTGGACTGACAAGTCTTCATGAGGCCAGTGTTCAAGATGAGACGATTGCAGATCTATTTTCAGAGCAGACTATTTTGTGCTCCACTCTCCCCTACAGTGCTCTTTACAGTTTTAATAAGCTTCGCCAAAGCGGCGTTTCTGCCGAAGTCGCTTTCTTTGAGTGCTGGCACGAAGTGAAACTCATCGCCAATACGATGGTTAAACTTGGACCAGCAAAGTTCTTTGACCTTATAAGTCCCAATGCTCTTGCAGGCTCTCAAATAGGAAAAAGCATATTTTTTGATAGTGAGTTCGATAAGAAGCTGGAGCAAATTCTTTTTAATATTCATTCAGGAAAATTTGCCAAAGATCTTGAGAGTGTTGATTTTCAATCCGTAAAAAAAGAAGTTCAAGATTTTTGGGAAGCTCAAGAACTAACCCACGTCCATAAAAAAATGCAAAAAGATCTTTACCAGTAGGAAGAAATGAAAAAACTAGACACAAGAAAAATTAGATCCTTTAAGAAAGCTCAACAGAGTAGAACTCTTAGTATGCTTACTTGCTACGACTATCAAACAGCGAAATTACTTCAAGAAACACAACTGGATATCATCTTGGTTGGTGACAGTCTTGGCAATGTTATCTTGGGCTATGACACGACTGTAAAAGTGAGTCTGAACGAGATGGAGATCTTCTCAAGTGCCGTCAAACGCGGAGCTGATAAAAAATTTGTCGTCGCTGATCTTCCTTTTGGAACCTATAATACTCTCGAAGAGGGATTAAAAAATGCAACGTCTCTTTTTCAAAAATCTGGCTGCGAAGCTATAAAACTTGAAGGGGCTTTTGAGCATCAGCTGGCCCTTATTAAAAGACTAACCCAAATTGGAATTCCCGTGATGGGACATATCGGACTCACTCCTCAATCGGTTCACGAACAAGGCGGGTACTATATTCATGGAAAAGATGAGAAAAGTGCACAAAGCCTCTTGCAACAAGCTTTGGAGCTTGAAAAAAGTGGATGCTTCTCAATCGTTTTAGAATGTATTGAAAAAGAGATTACAAAAGAGATCACAAAAAATCTCTCAATCCCCACTATTGGAATTGGTTCAGGCACAGACGTGGACGGACAAGTCTTAGTTATCAACGACCTTCTCAAACTAGGTTCTGACTACCCTCCAAGCTTTTGCAAACCTGTCATTGATCTTCACAGTGTAAAAAAAGAAGCTATCGAAGGATATCTGAAATCACTATGAACTTTATCCTTACAGTCGACGCTGGGAATTCGAAAATAAAAATGGCTCTTTTCAACCCCAGTGGTGATTGCCTGCAAGTTTTTGATCAAGCCCAGTTGCAACAGACAATGGAGAAGTTTACTCTTACAGCTAAGAACACAAAAGCCATCGTCTCAAATGTTTCAAAAGAAAAAGTATCCCTGCCGTTTGAAACACTGGAGATTAAAACCCTCTTTAAAGACAGTCGCTTTATCGATATGCCTGTTCACTACAATGAGACATTAGGTCTGGATCGCTTGGCCATCGCCTTTTATTATTTTAAAACAAAAAAGCTTCCCGCTCTTCTTATTGATACCGGCACATTTACAACTGCTGACACGGTCAACGCTATGGGCTTTGCTGGGGGCTATATACTTGCGGGACTTGAAATTATCGAAAAATCTTATCTTCGAGGGGCCAATCTTCCCCAAGCTCAAGGAGACTTTGACCTCTACTTAAAGCGACCTCATTCAACGATGGAAGCCGTTTCGCGAGGAGCAATATTGAGTTATCTTACACCTATTGAGAAAGTCATAAGCCTCGAAAACTACGAAGTCATTGTAATTACAGGTGGAAACGCGAAACCTCTTTTTAACTATCTTCCAAAATCCTCTTCTTCCCCCTTACAAGTTGATGAAAATTTGATACATAAGGCACTGTTTTTTATAAAAAATATGGTGAAATAAATGAAAATTCTTTTGGCCGTCACTGGTTCAATTTCCGCTTATAAAGCGCTCGATATTTGTCGTGGACTTTCAAAGTCTGGTCATGAAGTGCGCGTCATCGTCTCCCGTGGAGCCACTGAATTTTTAAACCCAAAAGCCTTTCACTATCTTGGTGCTAAAAACGTTTACACAGCAGGAGATGATTTTAATCTCGATCAATACGAAAGTGATACTAAAGTTTTGCATATCGATCTGGTCAAATGGTGTGATCGACTCTTAATCGCTCCGGCCAGTGCCAATACTTTGGCCAAGCTTGCTGGTGGATTTTGTGACGATCTTCTCTCAAGTGTTTTTTTAGCCCTTGGAGATAAGACCTGTATTATTTTTCCAGCGATGAATACGAATATGCTCACCCATCCGATCACGCAAAAAAACTTAAAAACTCTTGGAGACTTAAGTCATACCTTTATCCATCCAACAAAGTCTGGTGAATTAGCTTGTGGGGATATTGGAGCGGGAAAACTCTCAGATGTAGAACTCATCTGCGACGTCACACCCATCATTAATCTTGAGCCCCAAAATAAAACAATTCTTATCACAACTGGAGCGACGATGAGTGCACTAGATCCCGTGCGCTTCATTACTAATGCCTCAACAGGTCTAACAGGCCACCAGTTTGCCAAAGAATACCTAGGGCTTGGTTATAAAGTGATTTTAATCAAAGGCTTTAATTGCACTCACCAAATTGATTATCTAAAAGATCTACCAAATATAGAAATTTATGAAGCAGCGACAACAGCAAAAATGCACGATCTTGTGACTCAGCACTTTTACCGCTGTGACCTTTACATCTCAACAGCGGCGATGAGTGATATTGAGTTTGATCTCTCCCAGTCAAAACTTAAAAAAGATCAGATGAACAATTCTCTTCAGTTCCATCAAGCCGTCGATGTCTTGGCTTCAGTCTTAAAGACGAGAAAGAAACAAAAAGTTGTCGGCTTTGCAGCTGAATCAAGCAGTGATGAGAGCGTCTTTATAAAGAAATGGAACAAAAAGCCCGTTGATCTTCTTGTGGGAAATGTTGTCAGTAGCGGCGCGACGAGTGCACAAAAAGGATTTGGTGCCGATGAAAATGAATACTACTTTATTAAAAATGCAAAAGTGATTGAAAGCCACGCTCTTTCTAAAAGTCAGCTTGCCCATAAGATTCTCGAGCTTTTATGATTCTTGCAACCCTAGAGCAAATTAAAACTTTTCATGATCAAAATAATAAAACTTTGGGCTTTGTTCCAACGATGGGGAATCTGCATAATGGTCACCTCTCTTTAATTGAAGAGTCTCTCAAAGAAAATGAGACGACAATCATTTCAATTTTTGTCAACCCCAAGCAGTTTGGTGAAATAAAAGATTTACAAGAGTATCCAAGAACGATTGAAGAAGATATTTCAAGAGCAAACTCCCTTTTAAAAAGGTATCCCAAAAAAGAAATTCACTTTTTTATCCCTGAAAATGAAAAAGTAATCTACCCCGATGACTTTAATGACTACGTGACAATAGATCATTTGCGCTCCATTAGTGAGGGGGAAACTCGCCCTGGTCACTTCGATGGAGTGGCAACGGTTGTTCATCGACTTTTTAATCTGATTAAGCCTCAAAAAGCATATTTTGGAAAAAAAGACTATCAACAATTTCTCGTGGTAAAAGAGCTGGTTAAACAAAAAGATCACCCCATACAAATCATTGGTATGCCCATCATTCGAGAAGAAGATGGACTCGCTATGAGCAGTAGAAATATTCACCTTAACGATATCCAAAGAATTGAAAGCTTAGATCTCTCACAAGCTCTTCTCAATATTCTTCTCATCCTTCAAACACAAGGACTGGAAATTGCTCGAGGTTTTATCAAAGAAAAATTAAAAGATTCAAGGTTTAACTATCTTGAGATTAGAAACGCCGAAACCTTTACACCAGCAGTTGTCGAAGATACAAATTTTGTTATCCTTGGAAATTTGCAATTGGGAACGGTTCGCCTACTAGACAATGTCGAGGTAATGATATGAATTTTGATGACTATAAAGTTGAGCTCTCCAAGAAAGCCTCAATGGTGAGTATTGTATGCGATAGTTTTGAAGGATATGAGACCGTTCAAAAAACAAACGCCTCCCTGATAGAGTTAAAAGAACTTCTTCGAACATTAGGCGTTGAAGCTGGAAACCAGTATGTTCAAAATAAAAACTCGCTAGAGTCTGCAACCATGCTTGGAAGTGGAAAGCTTATAGAGATTTCTGAAGAAGCGAAAAAAGAAGGAAGTGAAATTCTTGTTTTCGACTTTGAACTTACGGCCAGTCAAATTAGAAATATTAAAAAGCTTACCAATCTTGATGTTATCGATCGATCTATGGTTATCCTTGAGATCTTTGCCCATCACGCGAGAACCAGTGAGGCCAGGATTCAAGTTGAAATCTCTAGACTCCAGTATATGCTTCCAAGGCTTCAGTCTTTGTGGAATCACTTCTCAAAGCAAAAAGGTGGTATTGGTATGAAAGGAGAGGGAGAGCAGCAGCTTGAGCTTGACCGTCGTATCATTCGAGAAAAAATTGAGTTTATGAAAAAGCAGCTTAAAGACATCGCCGTCTCAAGAGCTCAACAACGTAAGAAAAGACAAAATAAAGCCGTCACAGCCGCTCTTATCGGCTATACCAATGCCGGTAAATCAAGTCTGATGAATAAGCTTTGTAAAGTTGATGTGCTCGCTGAAGATAAGTTATTTGCGACTCTCGATTCAACCTTTAGGACTCTTAACCCTGATTCAAAGCCACCAATGATCCTCATCGACACGGTTGGATTTATTCAAAATTTACCCAATACTCTTGTTGCCGGTTTTAAAACCACTCTTGATTCGGCTTTAGAAGCGGAGCTTCTTATTATTGTCTGTGATCTATCAGACCCTAATTACAAAAAGCATCTTGAAGTAACACAAGAAGTTCTTGGGGAATTAAATATCGAGCAAAAAGATCAAATTGTGGTCTTTACAAAAAAAGATAAAATTCAAGATCCTTTCTTGCCAAAGATTGTCATGAGAAATTTTAAGGCTTCATTTCTTGTCAGCACACTCGATGATCAAGATATGCTTGATCTAAGAGAATATATTATTAACTACTTTTTAGATAAACAAGATCACCACGATCTGTTCATCCCCTATGATAAAGGGGATGCTCATTCAAAAGTTATTGCCAACTCAAACATCATCAATCAAGAGCACCATGAGACAGGCACCTTCTATAGAATAAGAGTTCCTGAGTTTATTTTTAATCAGTTAGGTTTACACGAATATATTCTTGCACCTGATCAAGTGATAAAATAATCCATTGTCAAAACCCCTTTGAAGCGGTAGTCTCTGCATCTTCAAAAAAGGCATTGATAAATGAAAAGTAACACAACACGTGCATACACAAAAAGTCTCAAAAAGAATCTTCACTCAAAGTTGCAAGATCTTTTAAACGAGTCCTATGATAATCCTGTTATCAAGGCGAGAAATACTTGGTCTGTGACAAGTGAGATGATTTTGGCGATTTTAGGCCCTGAAGTGCATACTCAGTGGTTTGCCAATATAAAGCCGATTGTTCTTAAAAATAAAAATCTTATTGTTCAAACTGAAAGTCAATTTGCTGCTCAGTGGATTAACACACATTATCAAGAGCTTGTTAACTCTATCATTACGGCACAAGATCCAAAACTTACTTGCTTTTTTATTGGTCCTGCAAATTGGTCAAATAAAAGTAAAGAAACTATCGAAACACACCGCTTCTAAAATAGATTGTTACACCAAAAACAATAACGGTTAGGCATAATCCAAAAATAACAAATAGCTTATCTTTATTCATAGATTTATTTTAATTTAGATTTAATATCATTGGCAAAAGTTTCTGCAACAATGGCCTGTGGATTTGAAAAATCAAATTTTTCTGACTCCATTCCAATAATCATTGTTTTTGTTTGATGAGCCGCGCCACTTATGCCACTCCAAAAGCGATCCTCATCCCCTACGTAGGCATTTTTATCAACGATAACTAACGCGGGCTTTAAATCATCGATTAGATAAGTAAAATCACTGCTGTCATTTAAACTAAAACAAGCTAAATCATTAAATTTACAAAGAGACTCAACAAAATCACAGACAAACTTGGACTCATTGATAAAAATAATTTGCATTCGCTTCACTCCCGACTCTATAGTATGCTTACAGCAACTCATACAACTTACGGACAGTACAATTATGGCAAAAAAAGTTCAAGTCAAAAGCAAAGATTCAGACGAAGTATTATTTGAATGTGATCTCAAAGATGAAGCTGAAGCCTATCAGTATGCTGGGAAAATGGATGAGATGGGTATTGATGTCTACGTTATAAGCCCAAATGTTGTCGATACTCTTTCTGAAGCGTTAGGCCTAAATAAAGATGAAGATGATGCCTTTAAGCATAGTGTTTATGAAGAAGTCCACGACCATGAGGGTGCAGAAAAAACGGACTCTTGCTGCACAACTTATGTGGACGCCGGAGATCCCACAAAGCTTCAGTAATTGTATTCAATCTTAGTATAAATATTAAGCCCTAGTGTTCCATAGCCCTTTAACTCTTCATACTCACGGTCAAAAACATTTCGCACACCATTTTTAAAACTCATACGACCATTTTTATAATGATGAATAATATTTGTAATGTCGTAGGCCTCAACCAGAGCATTATTAAAATCATATTGGGCCGAAACCCAAGTGCTATCAACACTGATAAGACTCTTATCACTTATTTGGTAGTTGACTGTTAAATTTGCTTTCGCCTGGGGCTTTCTCAAAGAGTACTTCTTAGATGAATCGATTGATCTATTTAAAGAGACTGACTCATTTAAACTAAATGAATCGATTTTTTGATTGAAGCCAATATCCACTCCATACGTTCGAAGAGAACTCTCATTAATATAGGTATTATTATCATAGATGATAAAGTCATCGATATGGGTATCATAAAAAGAGACACTCCATCCCGACAGAGGGTTACTTTTTAAAATTGAGACTTCAACTGTTTTACTCGTCTCTGGGTCGAGATCTTCATTACCGAAAGTTGGAGTCGAAGAACCAGGCTCATTTGTATAAAGCTGATAAAGTGTGGGGCTTTTGAAACCAGTTGAGTAGTTTATCTTTATCTGCCTTCTTTCTGACAGGTTTTTCCCAAAGCCCAAACTGTAGGTATTGTAATTTTTAAATTCCTCATGGTAGTCCGCTCTCCCCCCAGCACTATAAAAAAGATCTTCAAAAGAATTAGAGTAATTTAAAAAAGCGGCGTACTGGTTTACTTTGAGTTCATCAAGTTTAGATTGCTCATAAGTGAGATACTCATGAGTTAGCCCCATAAGAAGATGAGAGGTATTATAGTTCACCTCATTCAATGTTCTCGTCCCTTGGTAATTTGAAGAAGAGGTATTACTAAATTTTGAAAAACGGTCTGTCTTTTGATGACTAATCGAGTGTTTAAAGTCTTTAAATTTCATTTTTTGATAAAATATTTGATTGAGATTTTTAGAAAAGTTATCACTTGAGTCGGCCAAAAAATCATCGAACTCATTATAAGAATTTATTGCTTTATATTGCCATTCCATTTCAAACAGATCAAAAGCTTGAGCGTAGTTAAGTGTGACGCCCCTATTAATCGCGGTATCTTTTTCGCTGCCATTGGCAAAAGCTGATATGGGATCGGATTCATTATAAAATGTGTTTATATAAAAAACATTGGTGTGACCAAAGACTGTGAGACTACTTGAGAGCTCCTCAGTTGCGCCTTGCTGGTAAGAGACATCTCCTCCGTCTTCACCTTTTTTTGTCACAATATTAATCACTCCCCCAATGGCATCACTTCCATAAAGAAGACTTTGAGGACCTTTTAGTATTTCAATTTTTTCAATATCCAGTGTTGAAAGAGCTGGCATATTAAAAGAGCCTCCAATGGTACTTGGATCATTCACCCTTATGCCGTCAATAAGAACTAAGGTATGACGAGACTCAGCCCCTCTAATAGAGATATTATAACTAGATCCAGGGCCTCCAGTTTGAGTAATATTTAAAGCAGGCTCTGATCGAAGAACATCGATAAGATCACTAGAGACACTTTGATTAATCTTTTCTTCAGAGATGACATCTGGACTCGTCGTCATTTGAGACTTTCGAAGGCCACTTTTACTTGTCACGATAATAGGATCGAGTGTTTGTGCCATAAGGCAGATTGGAAACAAAAGAATTAAGAACTTCAACGATACCTCCACGGGAATCCTCCTGACGTTTCAGGAATTGCAATAAAGTATCTGGCTCATTGATTTAACAATTTACAGTTGCGGGACAGCCAAGGATTTTAACCTTGTTCCATTATTGCGGATTAGAGTTGATTTTTATGCTTTGAGGGGGATAAGTCAATGAGTTATAAAGCTATTTTGCTTCTCTAGATGGAGAGATTCAATCTTAAGCGCCCTAGCAGCCTCGATGTGACCAATAGAATCGTCCATAAAGAAAGCCTTCTCAACTGAGATGCCAATATCTTTTAAGACATATTTAAATATTTCTGGATCTGGTTTTCGAAGACCAAGATGGTGAGAGAAGTAAATTTTATCAAACTCGGCATAAAAGTCAGCTGCATTTGCAAGAGTGTGAATATGCTTTTCATGAATTTCATTTATATTACTCAGAAGATATATTTTTTTTGTTTTCCTAAGCTTTTTTAGAAAATCAATTCTTTCACTGGGTATTGTATAAAGCATTGAATTCCAAGCCACCTTTAGCTCAGCTTCCTTTTGATTTAACCCCAAAAGTAGATTTAATTCTTTAAGAAAAATTTCTTCATTAATCTTTCCCGTCTCAAGATCCGAAAAAATATTAACTTGAGAATGTTGGCTATAGAGATCTGATGCTTTATGACTTTGACAAATTCGATTCATCTCATCTATCGCATTTTGGTAGTTGATATTTATAAAGATTCCACCAAAATCGAAGATGAGATGATTGTAGTTTTCGGTAAGTTTTAAGAACTCACTTTCAGTCATTTATAAATTTTGTGAATAGTTGATCAAAACAAGAGCTGTAAGCGCAATAATAGAAACTAGTTTTATTGAAAGTTTGAGACTCATATTCCCTCCTGGAAAAGCTTTCAAGCATATTATAGAGAATTTAATTATTCTGGCAAGAGGATTTACATTGTTGAGTGGTTTGGTTGGTTGATGCGTATGTAGAAACGCTTCAAAGCCAATGCAGCTCTCTCTTTAGTATTAACTAAGCATCGCTTTGACTAAAGTAGGCCGAACTCGCTTTGACTCCCTTAAGCCTACATCGGAGCCTGAAACTACCAAAAGATTACTATCACCACTTGGGACTCTTCTGTAAGTCCAGGCACTCAAGAATGACAGCCTTCTTAAAAAGAGTTTTCATGAATTGGTCTCTCCCTATTTTCCTGGTCTGCTTAAAATCTGAGCTTTTCCAACTCGTACCATAGAGATTAAACTCATCTGAAAATATCAACCAGTCAGCAGCTTCTTGAGATAAAAGTAAGGACGTCAAGTTAGGATCGTGATATCCATTTTTCAGCCCGGAGAGTAATTATCGACAGTTAATAGAAGCTTTTTTGGAATAACTTCATTTAAAGCTTCCTTTAATTAGCAAGTGAAACTTCCCAGTGATACGTGGTTTCGTTCCATCTTTTCCGAAATTTTATCACCCAACAGCCTTAAACAACGGTACACTTTCCAAAAAGACAATTGCCTTTAAAGTATTCATCGACTGTCTTCCCACCATTGTCTACATGCTTGGAACCTCTCAATCTGATCAGTAAGACTGTGACTTTCTTAAAATCAATTTATCGTAATTAATTGGGGGAAGCTTATCTTTTTCAATCTTATAGATATTTTCCTTTTGGAAGCTGGGACCTTCAAACCAAAAGCCCTCTGAATTTTCGTGAATTTCTGGTGATAAGAAGTAAGGCATTAATTAACTCTATCAAGATTGAAATCAACAAGTTTTTCTAGAACTCCCTCATTCAAGGACTTTTCAATATTTGATTTAAACTTAATATAGTCACTTTTGTTAAAGTTTGCCCTTTCAATTGAAAGGTCCAGTGGATTGGCCACAACGTATTTTCCATTTTGAATTTCAAGTAATAATCTATATCTAGAATCTCCTCTCTTACTCACGTAAAAAGGTTTCTTTTCTTCTATTAGACTTTGAAGCTTAGACAGTATTTCTTTTTGTGAATCATCAAGATTCATCATGTTCTCTGGATCAATATTGAAGAACTCATCTTCAATATTTCCATAGAGTTCAACAACTGGAATCTCTCCATAAGGCGATGTTGCCGATGAAATAGCCAGACCGTTATTAAACTTACCAGTTGTGGGGTTAATCCTTCTTGTTGGATCATCAATTGTTCCACTGCCAATACTTCCTGCGGTATTTCTTTGAACATCTCTGAAAGGTTTATTGGCACTCCCCTCTTCAGATGATGGAACCAAGTCTTCGTACACCTCGTTTTTTGGCTGAGCTTGAAAACTATTGAACGATGGGCTCGGCGGAGTAAAAGTCGTTGGAGACACAACCTGTTGAGGTGTGCTTGCTATTCTTCTGCTCGCTTTGGGGACTCGGTCAAATGTCGATGAGTCGTGCTTTTTGTAGCTATCAACGAGATCTTTCAGTTTGTCATAGATTCTTTTATTTCCATCTTCTGAAAGACTAGATCTAGACTTTTTATAGAAGTTATTATCCGACATGGACACTTCTTTATTATCTTGTCGCATTTTTGAAGGAGCCTGCCTCAATGAACCTTGTTGTAACAAGTCACTTTTAGAACTCACGTATGAGTTTGGTCCTGAGCTACTATCGATGTCAATATTAGGCTCCTCAACCGTGTCCTCTTTCCCAGATGAATAAAAGCTATCAACAAGTGAGCCTTTTCCATAAATTGCACCGTTGATTTCTTTTGAACTTAAATAATCTGGATTTGGAATCTGAAGCGTTGTCCCATCTTCGTTCTCAATCACATTTCCATCAACATCTCTTTTTGCTATCATTTTAGGAATTAAATTTAATCCTCCAAAGTTTCTTAGATCCATGCAAACTAAAGAGAATGGATTTTCGGAACAGTTATTTAGCTCTAAGCCTTTGTCAATATCTGGATAAACCGAACAAATATTAATCGTAGCCTTTTCAACTTGAGACTCAGATCTGAGTTTTGCAAATTCGTCAGTAGGCAAGGTATCCGCTTCCAGGTCATAAACTTTACCCAATTTGCTAAGTTGAAGAGGAACATTCAATGAACTTTTAGAACACATCATTTCGCTCATGACTTGATTATCAAGTTCTAACTCAATATTCCCTTTGCTCTTGTCCATTCCCATCTTTCTGTAAAAAGGTAAATCCATATCGAAAGACTCATCACTACCTTTACAAATAACTTCCTCTAACAGTTGAAATGATTTAGAACACGAATTTTGAAGCTTTTCTAGAGTGTTCTCCACGATTGAATCAACTCCCACAGAGCCTGCCTGACTTAAAAGTTGCCTATCAGTGAGCATATCTAAAAACAAAGGTTTTTCTCTCATCTCATTCATCACCAGTTCCAACTCTATAGGACTCATTCCCAATGATAAAGATGCCTCGTTCATATTATTTTGAATATAGTCATCAAGGTCTTTGTAATTACCACCTTGAACATTTTTTTTAAATTTTTCAATCATTCTCTGAATCAAAATCATATTTCTTTGACCCGTAACAGTAAGTGCATCTTCCTCACTAATTTCACAAGTCTTGCTTTCTCTTTTTGAAAAGCCATCTAAGTCTAAGGCCGAATGGGAATTTCTCATTTTTCTTTCATTAAGTATTTTTTCTTTAATTTCCATCAATGGTTTTTGTTTTATCATTAACTTACCCAAAACTTTACTTCCATCAACTCCGCATCTTTTGTGAAGACTATCTAAATTCGACAGTCTGCAATCTTTACTAAGAGGTTTCCTTGTAAATTGGCTTAGAGAGTAAATATTATTCAAATTAACAACCATGTTTTTTTGAAATTTTTCTAGAGCATAATTTAAAATCTTTTGATTTGATTGATCATTGAGTTCACGGAATCTTTTAGAAGCTTTTAAATTTAGTTTTTTATTGGACTTCTGGCAATCACATACCTTGTCCTTTGTAAGCTTCTTTAGTCTTCCTTTAATACAAACCTTTGAGGCTAACTCTTCCCCCTCAATTGGGTCAAAACCAAAAGAATTATTCATACAGACTTGTGCATGCAAAGAAAGTGAAAGAAAAAGTAAAACACTTAAAAGTTTCAAAGTTCACTGCCTCTTTTAGCATCATAGTCTATGAAGTCTGAATGCAAGAGCCTGAGTGTATCTGCATTGTATTTGGAAAGAAGTTCTGGGTCATTTAATATTTTCTCAATATAATCTAGTATTGTTTCTTTTTTTCCATCTACAATTTCGAAATGATTCAGATTATAGCCATAGTCATCTTCATATATCATTAAGCTATCTATTAAACCGTATTCACCTCTACCTATTGTTCTTTTGATCAATGGCTCTTTAGCTCTTAGGTTCCCATTGTGGTCATCGTGGCAAATTATGCGACTATGGTTATCATTTAAAAATTTACCAAGATTTTCTTACTATCTTTATCATCGATACTTTTACCTAGCCTTTTCTAAGACCGCTTCTTCCAAATACTTCATCTGATTAGGTCTATGAATTGAGCCATAATATATACACAAACAAATAGACCGAAGCATCCTCAGGGACAAACTCCCCCTCAATAGCACCAATAATACTCGCCAACCCTTCAGCCTCTTCCGTCCCACTCACATGTCCATTCGCTGGACAAGCAGGCCCAGCAAAGCTTGAGCTGGAAAAACAAACTAGAAATAAGATTGATAGAATTCTATTCATAAACTTCCTTAAAATTTTAAAGTCTTATGAATTTATCGGGTTTTCAATAATTAACCTTTAGACTTGAATGAGAAATATCAAGCACTTATCAAAAGACAGATATACTCGAGTTTTAGAATTGTGGAGTTAAATAGTTTGGTTATAAAGGAAATGGGACTCTAAAGCCCTGGCAAACGAGTCTGATAAACTCTTCTTCTAAGATAGTGATTTGATCATCTTCATTCACAACGCTTATTAGCTTATCTAGAACTTTTTCTTTTTGAGAAAGAGAGGCACGTGAGAGAAGCTCTAAAGACTTTCCGACTTCACTTGGTTTAAATTTAAATCGATCGTTATTAAGCCCTTCTCTTGCAAACTCAATAAGTGTCTCAAGAGATTGTTCCGCTTCAAATTTTGTGATTTTTTTCTCATAAAATCCCCTCTCACCTAGAAGAGACTTTTTAACAATATAATAAAGAATAAATTCTGAAGGGGTAATCAGCTGATCTTCTAGCACTAGCTTTTTTGCTTTTGCTACAAACGCAACTTTCTCGTTTTTGGAAAGCTCACTTAATGTTCCAAGTCCAATCTCAAAAATAGCGTATCGCCATGAATCCTTAAATTCACTGGCACCATTAAAAAAGCTTAAAATAATTTGTTTTGCACCGGCTGTCGTTTGGATCTTCTCCTTTATGCTAAAGGGAATGGACTCCACAAGACTATGAGCTTTTTCGACATTCGTCTCAGTGATCTCCCCGATATGATCTTTTCTAGAACTTAAAGAAGAAAGCACCGTCCCAGCTGTGGCAATCTTTACGGCATCATTACTAAAGATATCATTAACTTCCTTTTTCTCTTTTTCAGGATCAGGTAGTTCAACTTCAGGATAACTCACTTCCATTTTTTCAATCTGTTCCCATTTCTTATTTGGATAGATTCTCATAAGCCTATCTTTTAGTGAGGGATGACTGGCAAAGCTCATTTTCATTGGAGCACCAAAAAACAAATGTGAAACCTCTTCGGACTTAGAGGCCATGATCGTGCTGCCTTCAATAAGTTTTTCAATTTTTAAAAGAGCTCCACCGATTCCAAAAGGGTTTCTGGTAAATTGCACAGCTGAAGCATCTGCTAGAAATTCTCTTTGTTTAGAGATCGAGCTTTTAATTAATGAGCCCAAAAGATAACCAATCCCTCCGATAACTAAAAAGGCCAGACCCACAAACATGATACCGTTTCCATCTTTGCTTCTTCTGGAACTCGTTCTATAACGACCGGAGTGAAGTATTAAACGGCCAATCTGAGTCAGAATTAAGAGACCGAACAGATAACCAATGAGCTTAATACTGAGTTTCATATCCCCATTAAAGATATGACTAAATTCGTGGGCCACAACACCTTGCAGTTCATCTCGATTTAACTTTTCAATAGCCCCTCGAGTGACACAAATAATACAGTCATCAATCTCATAGCCTGCGGCAAAGGCATTGATGCTCGTCTCTTTTTCCATGACATAGATCTTTGGAACTGGACAACCAGAGGCGATACTCATCTCTTCCACAATATTAATATACTTCTTTAATGCAGGATCGCTATTTTCTCTTTTGACAGGCGTTGCTCCCAAAAGTTCTGCAACATAGCTTCCCCCCTTCCCAAGGCTTATAATCTTAAAAAACGTCGCACCGATGATAGTCAGACAAACGATAGAGAAAAGAATGAGAAGAAGATCAATATTGGCCCAAAGATCTATTGGTTCATAAGCAGCTGAACTTTGAGACTGCTGAGAAATGGAAAACACGTAGCCCACAACTAAAGTAAGAGCGGCTCCTGTGGCCACAACTGACGCCAAAAAAAGGGCGACAAGCTTTCTGGTTTTCTTTTTAGCAATTTCTTGATCTTTAAAAAAATTCAATCGAACTTAACCTTAACTGTCTCGCGCTCAACTTGATTTTCAATTTCAAAAAGAGTCGCTTGTTTAAATTGAAACATTCCAGCGATTATCGCTGATGGAAATTCTTCACAAAGAATATTATATCTCATAACGGCGTCGTTATAGGATTGTCTTGCGAATCCTATTTTATTCTCTGTGGAGGTGAGCTCCTCCATTAAAGTCTTAATATTACCATCGGCCTTAAGATCGGGATAGGCCTCTGATAAGGCAAACATTTTTCCAAGGCTCTGAGAGAGCTGTCCTTCGGCTTTATTGAGTTTTTCCATAAGAGCGGGATCCGCTGGATCCTCTCCAAGATCAATATTGATCTGAGCGGCCTGATTACGGGCTTTAATAACAGCATCAAGAGTTTCTTTCTCGTGCTTCATATAGCCTTTTACGGACTCCAGTAGATTGGGAATAAGGTCATAGCGTCTTTTTAATTGCACATCGATTTGTGAGAAAGCATTTTTAAAGACATTTTTTGCTCTGACAAGACTATTGTAAATTCCAATCACATAAAAAACTAATATGAGAGCAATGACGATAATCAATCCAAGCACTATTAATACGATATTCATTCTTTTCCTTTTCTTAACTCAAACGTAAAAAAAGCCACCCATTGCAGGTGGCTTTAATATTATTTCTTAGATTGGGAAATCTAAGAGGCGATTTCTTCAATTTGTTTATCTTCCCAAAACTTCTCATCCCATTCAGATTGAGCAAGTTGTTGCTCTTTAACAGGGTGTTTATGTTTTTGAGATATATGATTTTTCCATTTAGATTTTTTCTTGTGAATTTGTTTTTCAACTTTTGCGATGACAAGATCAAGTGTCTTGTAGAGTGAGTCCGCGTGCGCACTGGCGTGATACTCAAACTGAGGTCCAATAACTTTAACATCTGCCCATTGTTTTCCATCTCTTACAAAACATGTCCAGTGGACTTCAAAATTACCTTCAAAAAACTTCTTTAACTTCTGTGACTTGGCTTCGATTTTTTCATCAAGTGCCGGAGTGTGTTCAAGATGTTTAAAAGAACTAACTATTTTCATACGTGCCTCTTTTTTCTTTAAAGTTTTTGGTTAATTTTTGTTCTCATAGTTTTTTATTTAATACTGACTCTCCTTTTTTTCTAGCTAGCATTTTTTCTTTTTGAGGATGGAAGGATATCCATGCTCTCGCGGTACTTGGCAACTGTTCTTCTTGCTACTTTAATATCGCTCTTACTTAGTATATCGGCAATCTTCTGATCCGATAAAGGTTTTTTTGTATCTTCCTTAGAAATAAGCTCTTTAATCTTGAGCTTTAAGCTTTCACTTGCAATATCGATTCCACCATTCTTTCCACCGATACCAGCGTTAAAGAAAAACTTAAGTTCAAACGTTCCAAGTGGAGTGTGCATAAATTTATTTGTCGTGACTCTTGAAACCGTCGATTCATGCATTCCGATCTCATTGGCGATATCCTTTAAGATCATTGGTTTCATGTAAGCCACACCCTTTTTAAAGAACTCTGGCTGATACTTGACGATTGCAATCGCAACCTTTTCGATCGTCTTTTGTCTGTTCTCAATAGATTTTATTAACCATAGAGCAGATCTTAATTTTTCTTGCACGTACTCGCTTGTTTCATCATCTTTAGCTGCGGCACCTTGCTTAAGTAAACTTTGGTATAACTTTGACACCTTCAGTGTCGGAACGCCCTCATCATTTAATTGAACTGTTGGTACACCACCGATATTTTTGACATAAATATCAGGCACAACATACTGAGTTTCCTCAGGGTTGATGAGGCGTCCAGGCTTTGGATGAAAAGTATGAATAATCATCTCTGCATCTTTAATCTGCTCGATTTCAACTCCCAGCTCTTTTGCAATCGCTGAATGATCTTTATTGATCAGATGATCAAGATGATTTTTTAAAATAAGATTTACAAGAGGTACTGGCTCTTCAAGAGCGCGTGCTTGAATGAGGAGACACTCTTGTAAATCTTTTGCAGCACATCCGACTGGGTCGAGGTGCTGAATCATTTTCAGTATTTCTAAGGCGTCCTCTTCATGAAGCTTACACTCACTTAACAGCGCACTTAGTTCTTCATCAAGATAACCTTCATCATTAAGATTATGAATGATTCCACGAGCAAACTTCCACTCTTCTTCAGTGAGGTTCTCCATACGAAGTTGCCACTCAAGATGTTCTTGAAGGTTGTCGCCTTTTGAGACCATGTTTTCATAGTTTGGCCCGTCGTCTTTTGAAAAGTTCTCTTTTGTATAAGGAGTAGAAGAAGAGTTATTATAACCATCGATGTACTTATCCCAATCGAAGTTATCTTTTCCACCTTCAACCAGCTCAGGACCAGAAAAGTCATCAGAGCTTTTTTCTTGAGTTTCAGCTTTTCGACTTTCGACTTCTTTCATCGAAGACTCTCCGCCTGTTTCTTCAAGCATCGGATTTTCGACCATCTCTTTGGCAATTACATTCGTCATCTCAAGGTGAGTGAGTGTAAGTAGCTTGATGGCTTGCTGCAGTTGCGGCGTCATCATCAAACTTTGTGATTGCTTAAGACCTAGTGACATCTTAGCCATAATTTCTCCCTATTTAAAATACCTCTCGCTCTGTTGCTACAGATGTGTGTGCGTGTGGTATTACATTTTAAATTCTTCTCCAAGATAAAACTTTCTCGCTACCTCAGAGTTTACAATCTCATCGGGGGTGCCACTGACAAGTAATTCACCGGCACTCATTATATAAGCCTTATCGACAATTCCTAGCGTTTCCCTAACACTATGATCTGTAATTAAGACCCCGATATTTCTTTGTTTCAATTCCGTTATGATCTTTTGGATATCACTTACCGCTAGTGGATCAACTCCTGCAAACGGTTCATCTAAAAGAACAAATGCCGGCTCTAGTGCCAAACATCTCGCAATCTCAACTCTTCTTCTTTCTCCACCTGAGAGTTCACGTCCTTTAGATTTTCTAATATGATTTAATCCAAAGTCCTTAATCAATCTCTCAAGCATATTTTTTTTCTCGTTTTTAAAAATTTTTCTAATTTCTAAAACAGAGTAAATATTTTCTTCAACGCTCAGTTCTCTAAAGACCGAAGCCTCTTGAGGAAGATAACCAACGCCTTTTCTTGCTCTTTCGTGCAGTGGAAGCTTCGTAATATCTTCGCCGTTTAATTTAATAAAACCGTTATCGGCTTTTACTAGCCCAACCATCATATAAAATGAGGTTGTTTTTCCAGCTCCATTTGGTCCAAGGAGTCCAACGACTTGTCCTCTTTCCACATCTATACTTACGTTCTTAACAACCGCTCGGCCGCCGTAAACTTTTTTTAATTCTCTTGCATGAAAGCTTGCTTCCATTTTTTAATTCCTTTTAAGTTCAAAACTTGATTGTGAATCATCAACCTCAACGAGTTCGACATTCTCTCTTAGTGTGATCTGGTATCCCTTTATCAGGTCGTTACCTTGTTCAACTCTGGGTGCTCCACTTAAAACAACTTTAGCCTCACTCATATAACCTTCCAGTTTTTCTGAGAAAGCTCGTCTCAATTGGGTCTTCCCATCTCTAAGCACAAGTCTTTCAACTAACTTAATATCGTCATAAAGAACGTAATACTTGAGCTTTTTGTTGTAGTTTTCTAAAAATATTTCGGCTTTTCTTGCTTCTAAATGATAATTGTTTCTATCTAATTTCACGTTGTTAGTAAGGGTTACAAGTGAATTCAACTGGTTGAGTTCTAGTTGATCCGACATAAAATCAAAGCTTTCTTCATAAATTCTTCGCCTCTTTACTTTGCCCTTAACATCCCCTGAGAAGACCGACCTTCCACTATTGATCCATGAGTACATAGAGTTTGATTCAATAAGGATAGAGTCTTTCGTTTTCAAATCATTCATCCTCGATTTTACAGCTCCACTGGCTTCAAAGAATTTTTTCTTGCCGCTATAAAAAACACGATCCGATTGATGACTCCCCTTTATATTTTCAATATTAACTTCCCCCATCAAGTTAAGCTCTTTTTGCTCGCCTCGGTAACTTCCAAGGTTCGCTTCGTAGTTGAGCTTGTCTCCAGTTTCGTTAAAAAGAAATCCCTTAGGGTTTTGGAAATTTAAATTGGTGTTATTAATCATTTTTAAGACATCGGCATTTATATTTAGCGCGGGTTTTGCGTCTTCAACCGAGAAGTATTTTAAATTGATAAATTCAGTTTCTTGATCTTTTTCTATTTCGATAGGAATTTGAGCAGCCTGATTTTTTCTGCTGACATTAAAAGATTGAAAAAGAACAATGGCCGTCAAAACAGCAAAAACTATAATTATATTGAAAGAGCGAGTATTAACCATTCCATATCCATATTGAACGTTTATCGTTAAGCCAGTATACCCTAGATCTCAGAATGTTTCCTCCCTTATTTCAACAACTTATCTATATTTTTACTGGCCCCACCAGCATATCTTTTGACTGTTTTAATCAAGATATGATAGTTTTAAAGCCACACACAACACACAAGTCATTGAAATTAAGGGAAGCACACTATGTCTAAGACAAAAGGGATAACGCTTAAGGAAATTGTTGAGTCGGGAGTAAAACTCACTCCGATGATGGAGCAATATTATAATATAAGACGTCAGTACCCTGGAATTCTTCTCATGTTTCGCATGGGAGATTTTTATGAAGTCTTCTTTGAAGATGCGGTGAATGCTTCTCGTCTTTTAAATATATCCCTTACTCATAGAGGAAAGCTCGGTGAGCATAGAATCCCTATGGCCGGAATGCCTCATCATGCAGCGGGAACGTATATCGATCGCCTAACAGCGATGGGAATGAAAGTTGCTATCTGTGAGCAAGTCGAAGACCCAAAACTTGCCAAAGGAATCGTTAAAAGAGCTGTGACCCAAGTGGTGAGTCCCGGTATGCCTTATGATCTTGATAAAAGCTCAAAAGTGGAAAATAGTTTTATGGCCTCAGCCTTTAAAGGTGAGAACGCCTATTACCTCACATTTGTTGACTACACCACTGGCGACTTCTTTGGTCTTTGCACAGAGAGTGAAGAGTCACTTCTAGAGAAGCTTAATATCTATCGTCCAAAAGAATTCATCACCTTTCTTGGACAATGGGATCACTCGAAAGCCATGAGCGAATACCTAAGCCGTGAAAGTATTTTGAAAACTCATTTAAGTGAAGACTACTTCGTAGAAAAATTCACAAGTCTCTATATTGAAAAACTTATTCCAAGCTATAAAAGAGATCAGATTCTAAAGCTTCACGGGGAAATCATTAATCCAATTGGGGCTTTAAGTTATTATATCTGCTCAACTCAATCAGTTGAAGAGCTTAACCACTTTAGACCTTTTCAGCTTTTAAATTCTGAAGACGATATGAAGATCACCTATCCTACCCTTGTGGGCCTTGAGATCTTTCCAAAGCACAGAGATGATTATAAATCCAGTATCGTGGGATTTATGGATCACACCAGAACATCGATGGGAACGCGAAAACTCAAATCTATTTTCCAATCACCACTTCGATCAAGAGCAAAAATAATTGAAAGACAAAAAACGATTCAGTTTTTCTTAGATCACCATAATAAACTTGAAGACACTCGCGACAGTCTCTCAGATATCCGCGACCTTGAAAGAATTATGGCCAAAGTGACAACAGGTAAAGTCAACGGGGGCGATCTTTTAAATTTGGCCAAAGCGAATATCTCTTTTACTGATATTATGAACAGCTTAAAAGGTCTTCCAAAAGTTCTTCCCGTCTTTTCAAAAAAAGAATTGTCTGCTCTAAGTGATCTTGAAAATGAAATTTTTAAAACGATCAATGATGAAATAGGAGCCAATTTAGATAAGGGTAATCTTATCAAGCCCGGAGCAAATAAAGAGCGCGATAGACTTGCAAAGCTCACAACAAATGCCACTGAGTCTCTGATTGATCTAGAATCTCGTTACCGTAAAGAGACGAAAATACCCAATTTAAAAGTTAAACATAATAATGTTGCGGGATATTTTATTGAGATAAGTAAGTCTCATACAAGTAAAGTTCCTCCTGAATTTGTTAGACGTCAAACTCTCGTTAACTCTGAGAGGTACCTCTCGCCTGAACTTGCTGAGTTTGAAAAAGAGATGATTACGGCCAAAGATAAGCTGTCTAAACTTGAGAGGCAAATTTTTGATACGATCGTAAAGTCTGTTCAAAGTAACTCTCAGACGATTTTAAATCTGGCAAATGCTCTCGCTCTTATTGACGTTTTTCAATCCTTCGCGTGGGCTGCCTTCCAAGAAGACTTTGTAAAACCACAGTTATCGAACAAGAAAAAGAATATTCATATTCACCAAGGGTGGCATCCTCTTATAAAGTCGGCTATTAAAGATCAGTTTGTTAAACACGATATTAATCTCGATGCCAAAAAGTTTTTTGGACTTATCACGGGGCCAAACATGGCCGGTAAGACAACCGTCATGAGAGAAGTCGCCATTATTCAATTTCTCACGCAAGTGGGCTCATTTGTTCCGGCTTCTAGCGCAGAGGTTAGTCTTTGTGACTATATCTTCAGCCGCCTCGGTGCCAGTGATGACATTATCAAAGGTCAATCGACTTTTATGGTTGAGATGAGTGAAACCGCTGAAATTCTTCGACACGCAACTGACGAGTCCCTTATTATTCTTGATGAAATCGGAAGAGGAACGTCAACCTACGATGGTCTAAGTATCGCGTGGTCTTTGGTTGAGCATTTTGTGAAAGACACAAAAGCTCTAACTTTATTCTCGACTCACTATCATGAACTCATTGATCTCGTGGACACATTAGTTGAAGCCAAAAACCTCACGGTAAAAACAGTTAATGAAAATGGAAATGTTCAATTCCTCTATCAACTTATTGAAGAAGGCGCGGCTCAGAGTTTTGGTATTCATGTCGCCAAACTGGCCGGACTTCCAAACTCAATTCTAAAAAGGTCGACAGAGATATTATCGAAACTTGAAAAAAATCATAATCATGCAAATGATGTTTTAGAAGCTTCAGTGAAACCCCAAATCGATATGTTTAATGCCGTGGCTGCAGTCTCGTATGAGTCGAATCCCATTATAGAGCAGATTGAGAAGCTAGATCTAATGAATATGACACCAATGCAGGCCATTCAAAAACTTCATGAGATAAAGCAGACACTCAACTAGAGTGTCAGCTCTTTTATTGTTATACAATCAAGCTTATTAACCTCAACGGCTTCACTACCCGTTGGATAAATCTGAAGATCGATTCTCTCTATTGAGTTTGGTTTGCTAGAATGAACTTTATCGATATCAAAGAAGAGATAATCGTAATTAAAATCCCCCGCATAGATAAGTTCTCTGGAGTTTCTTGAATCTTTATAGATCTGAAGCTGCTTAGTTCTAAACATAAAGTTTTCTATGATCTCATTTGCATTAACAGATAAGAAGATGTCTTTATTTTTGTATTCGTCTATCAGAAGTCTTTCGCCATCTTTATTCTGACAGCTAACTCTTGCCGTAATGTCAGCGGGTTTGAGTAAATTCGTGTCAACTTCAACAGAGTTCATTTCAAAGTTTTCACAAGGAGAGATACTTCTCACCGCTTTTGTATACTCCGTAAAGGCCATTAGAGTTTTACGTCCATCACTCATTTCAATTCTATAACCATCATTATAAGTTGGATTCTCTACATAAACAGTATAAGCAAATGCCACTTCTTGTTGTAGTCTTAAAAAATCCTCATAGCTTCTCTTTATATCTGATTCAACCAAAACTTCATTAAGCTCTTTTTTCAAGTTTGAATCTAGAACTTTCCAAAATGTTGAAGGAGTTATTTTTTCAATAAGTCCTCTCTTTTGAAGGTTATCGGTAATTTTTCTTGAAAGCACAGAAGAGACTTGGATATCAAAACGCTGCCCATAGCCACTTTCTCGCACCGAGTAGTCTAGAGGATTATTCTCAATATCTCTTAAGGAGCATTCAATGATGGATTTTTGCGCATATTTAGTGAGTAAATCTCCATCGACCAATATATTTGAAGTCGTTGAAACTTTTGAACTCGATGAATTAGAATTGCCCTCTCCGCATGAGATCATTGTCGCTAAGATCATAAAGGCTGCCGCTACTTTCAAAATAAAATCTCCAAGTTTGTAAGTATTGGAGTCATCATCTCATATCAAAGACTTTTAATTTACCTTTTTGAAAGAACTTCCAAGGGTGTACAAAAGTTGGTCGGTTTCAAAAATTTTAGGTCTAAGAGTGCGAAAGAACACGATTCAACTGACTAATTTGCCCATCATGAAGTGAGTCCAAGCACTAAAACGTGGCCTGAAGGCTGTATTTTAGATCCAGCGGTACTTTAAACGTGGTGGATGAAGTAGATGTTGGGTTGCCCCTTATTAATATTGAGCGGGATAGTTTTAGAGTTGTAATTCTATCGTATAAAGTGATTTTCAAGCCACTTACAACAATTTCTTTCATAAGACCTATTTAACAGAACAAGTAGACTGCTTTAAACCACTTAGAGTTTGTTTGAAATCAAACTTCTTTTCAAATAACGACCTCTCGTCTATTTCGTCATTCTGAATTAGGTATTCAATAGCTTTCCGATACAAGAAATATTGAAATGAAGACGACTCATCTGTGCTACCGTTGCAGAGTAGCTGTATTCCAGACTTTTGTGAAAAGGAGCTTTCATTTGCAATATAGTCAGCATAACCTTCATCTATCCATTTCTTTAGTGAAAATTTAAATTTAAAGAAGCCTATGTCATTCTCTACAAGAGAATGGATTGCTTCATGTGCAATTACGCTACTTAAAGATCTCAAATTATGTTTTGTCTTATTTGTTCTAACTTCATCGCGCTCGATATCATATTGATTAATAAAGATATTATTTATTAACGGATAACTTGCGCCAAAGCCATCGCCAGCAGTGAAAGCAAGTAATCGATATTTGACGTTGGAACTAACTAGATAAATATCATGAATATATTTAGAATCATAAAACTTCGATTTTTTTATTAATCTTTCACTCTTTGAAAGAATATTACCTAGCGCTCTCTCACTAACTTCAACATCTGAGTGTACTTGAAAAGAGTTATGTAGATAGCGATAATCGAATAAAAAGTTAGGCCACGTGACTAGTCCAACATAAAGAAATACAACACCAATAAGTAACAGTTCATACCATTTTGGCTTTAAGATTTTTCTGATCCATTTATTCAAACTATCGTGCTCCAATGCTAAGTGTATCTAACCAATTGATTATTACATAGACTGCCTACTCTGTAGAGGAAAACTGTCAGCATAAAGAACATCAAATATAAACATGATAATGATAAGAAAGAAGTCCAATTCTTCCATATTGATAAACTCTTCCAAAGTGAAAATGCTTATATTTTTCTATCCAATAGAGCTCTTACTAAGTTTTTGGTATGTTTTTATTCTTTGAATATTTGACCATTGCCTTAAAAACTCTCCGCCACCGCTTCATCAAAGGTTTCTTGAAAGACATCGATACAAGTCCCATTAAGGAGGCTTCCTTTTTCAAAAGTGGGATAAAGCTTTTTGTAAGAGGATATTTCTGTTTGGTGGATTCTTTTTCTAATATGCTCTTTGCTGAGGTCTTTAACTTTGGTTACCCCTGCGGCTGAACAAAGATGATGAAACTCGTTCATCGTTTTATGGTGATATGTCATGACTCGTTTAGCTTTTGAGTGGACATCAATAAATTTATATAAAGCCGGATCTTGAGTGGCCACTCCCGTGGGGCAATCATTGGAGTTACACTTTAAAGCTTGAATACAGCCCACAGCAAACATCATCCCCCGAGCGCAATTACAAATATCTGCTCCAAGGGCAAATTTACGGGCCATATCAAAGGCATCAATAATCTTTCCTGAGACGATAATTCTAATTTTATCTCTTATATCACAACCAATTAATGTGTTATTCACAAAGTTCAAAGCAGCATTCAGCGGTGTTCCTAAGGAGTTGGAAAACTCTCTTGGAGCTGCCCCGGTTCCCCCTTCGGCTCCATCCACAGTGATAAAGTCAGGATAGATATCGAGCTTAATCATCGCCTTGCAAATAGCATGAAACTCACGTTTTTTACCAATGCATAATTTAAATCCTACGGGCTTTCCACCCGAGAGATCGCGAAGTCTTTTGATGAATTCAATCAGACCGGTAGGAGTATTAAACTCAGTGTGCCCCGGAGGTGAGTTCACATCCTTTCCCATCTCAACGGCCCTAATCATTGCAATCTCAGCAGTCACCTTTCCAGCGGGAAGAATTCCCCCATGCCCAGGCTTTGCCCCTTGAGAGATTTTTAATTCAATCATCTTTACTTGATCACTAGCAGAACGTTCTTTAAACATCTCGTCGTTGAAAGTTCCATCGGGGTTTCGACAGCCAAAGTAGCCAGTTCCAATTTGCCAAACGAGATCTCCGCCAAACTTCTCATGATGAGAAGAGATAGAGCCCTCTCCGGTATTGTGATAAAAGCCACCTTGTTTTGCTCCGGAGTTTAAGGCCATGATCGCGGTCTTACTTAAAGAGCCATAACTCATGGCACTTATGTTTAACCTAGAACAAGAGTACTGCACCTTACAGTCAGAACCTCCGACATCGATTCTATCTTCTGACTCAGGCAAGACCGTTGGAATAATAGAATGTTCTAACCACTCCACTCCCATGGCATAGAGATCCCTTTGAGTTCCAAAGGCCTGGGTATCAAGTTCATTTTTTGCTCGTGAGTAAACGGTACTTCTTTGTTCCCTAGAAAAGGGACGTCCATCATCATATCTTTCAATAAAGTACTGTTGAATTTCAGGTCTTATCTCTTCAAGGAGATAACGAAAATGACCAATAACGGGATAGTTTCTTAAAATAGTGTGCTTTTTTTGAAGGGTGTCTCTAATTCCTAAAGCAAAAATGGGAACCTCAATCATATACAGGTACCAAAAGCTGTCGGTTAAGATGTGCCCCAAGGCGTATGTGATCGCAAGGATTGGGATTATCGATAGTAAAAAATAGGTTCTCATGACTTCGCCTTTTATGTGTTAAGTGCCTAAATTTTCTCATATTCCCAGGGCTCCTCCCCTCCTTCGGCACCTTTTACCTCACCGCTTTATTTCCCTCATTTTTCTCCTCAATTTATCGATAAGATAATAGAGGTATTCTATGGAAAATAACGTTGTAAATCTTGTTGATCACATTAAAAAGAAGAAGGAAGTTGAGACCTTTGATCAGGCTATTGTAAAGCCCGTAGCGATTGAAAATCAAAAAATCACTCAGCGAAGAATTTATAGCTTTATGGTCGACTTTAGCTCCATCTTAGTTTTAAGCGCAGCTATTCAGACAAGCTATGTCATGTTTGTTAATGAATTTCTGTATTCACTAAAATTTCAAGCCAAGTCTTCTCTTATCCTGGAAAACTCTCCCGTTCAGTTCAGCGTGTTTCTTTTAAGCTTTACCGCTTACTTTTTGTATTCACTTTATGTCATGGATGGACAAACATTTGGTAAAAAAATATTTAATTTAAGAGCAATAAAAGATGACTTTATTTTCGATGAAGATGTTGAGTCTGAATGTATTACTCTTCGAGAGTCATTTCGAAGAACAATGGGTTATCTTGCGTGCTATATGTCTTTTGGCGCCTTCTTTATTTTCTCTATTATGTCTGAAGATAAAAGAGGACTTCCTGATTACTTTTCAGGAACAAGAACTGTCTCTGAAGAATTGATCGCATCCATAAAACATTTTAGGGCCAATAATAGCGAAGCTGTCACAATTGATATCGAAAGCCTAAGAGATATCGCCTCATAAAAAAAAGCCCACTAAAGAAGTGGGCTCTATAAAAATCAATTTAAAATTATTTCTATTTTTTAAACTTAAGCACACACATTGAGTTACCTTCTGTTCGATATGAGAAAGTCAAAAATTTATCACAAAGGTCCGATTCATCGAGAACCTTTTCAAATTGTGCAATATCAATAGCGATAGCAGCCTTCTTAGGTTGGAAAAAACTTATAGCCGAAGTATCACCCTCTAAACCTGAACCATAGTAAAAGGCATCTCTATAAAGACCCCCTTCTTGGTCAAAGTTATCATCCTTAATCGAACAAACCTCAGTTTTTATATCACAACTAAAAGAAGCATTTCTTACTTTAAGAACGAGCTGTCCATTTTCTAACATCTCAACAAAAGATGAGTAAGTTAAATTCGACTCTAAGTAAGTCCTTAGGGCTTTTGTAAACTTGGCCCCTCTATTCCCTTGGATTGCAATTGACTTGATATGGACATGATTAATTTTCCAATTATTAACATGCTCACCAGTTACTCTTTCAACATCAAAAGAGGCATCCTTAAAGCTGTGAACTTCGGGGCTGCACTTTATAGAGCCTTTGCTTGCGTAATAAAATTTTTCTTTGCAATCAAGAGCGGAACTGTTTGATACTGCTCCAGCACTTAGAGAACTTATTGCTAGTGTCATTAAAAATAATTTCTTTATGCTCATTACCTTCTCCTTATTCTTTCGTTATGACTCATTAACATCTCCTTAAATGAAGAATGCCTTGATCTGAATCCAATATAACTAATCCCCTTCGCTTTGGATTCAATTTATATGATATATAGGCATTCCAAAAAAGAATGGGCATTGGCTTTAATTTTTATGATTATCGGTTTTAACAGGTGAAGGAGAAAACCTGTCTAACCTCAAGGCCAGACAGGTTCATATTTGATATTTATTTTTCTTTTGTAAGAGGAGCAATATGCAGTTCTCTATACTGCTCTAGGTCGGCAACACTAGGAGCTGAACACATAAGATCCGTTGCATTATTGGTCTTTGGAAAAGCGATAGCATCACGAATATTATCAGTCTTTGCCATGAGCATAACTGTTCTATCCATCCCAAAAGCAATTCCCGCATGTGGTGGCGTTCCATACTTTAAAGCCTCAACAAAAAAACCAAATTTTTGCTGTGTCTCTTCTTCAGAGAAACCTAGGGTTTTAAACATCTGCGATTGAACTTTTGTATCAAAGATTCGAAGAGACCCTCCCCCCATTTCGTATCCATTACAAACAAGATCATAGGCTTCAGCCGGCATCTTTAAAAGCTTCTCTTTGTCTCCTGACATAAAGTCCTCAAGGCAATCAAGCTTTGGCATTGTAAACGGATGGTGACAGGCATAGAATCTTCCATCTTCGTCATCGTATTCTAAAAGTGGAAAGTCGTTAACCCACAAAAACTTATAATCAATCCCGCAGTTTTCAATAAGACCTAATGTCTTACCAAAATGACGACGAGTCACATCTGCACAGGCGTGGACAACGCTTTCTTTTTTATCTGCAAAGAAAAAGAAAGTCCCATCAAGGCTTGCTGCTTTATTTTTTAAGGCTTTATAAGTTTCTTCATTAATAAACTTAGAAATACCACCAGTGAGTTCGTCATTATTTACTTTAAACCAAGCCACACCTTTTCCACCATGGGGCTTAACCACTTCTGTTAGTGCATCAAGCTCTTTTCGTGAAAATTCTTTGGTCTCTTTGGAAATAAAAATCGATTTAACCATTCCGCCGTCTTTCAAAGCCTCGTCAAAAACTTTAAATCCAGCAGCTGCAACTTCTTCATTCACAATCATATGCTCTAGAGCAAAGCGTGCATCAGGCTTATCAGAGCCATAAATTTCCATCGCTCTATCATAGCTCATCGTCTCAATTTCAAACGAATCATCTCTTTTAAAAAGACGTTTCACCATTTTGGTCGCAAGATTTTTTAAATATTCTTGAGTCGCAAAACTCACTTCAATATCTATTTGCGTAAACTCTGGCTGCCTATCTGCTCGTAGATCTTCGTCTCTAAAACACTTACAAATTTGAAAATATTTATCTGTATTTCCAATCATAAGAAGTTGTTTTAGTGTCTGCGGAGACTGAGGAAGAGCGTAAACTTTTCCTGGATGCACTCGACTTGGAACCACGTAATCTCGGGCTCCCTCTGGAGTTGTTTTATAAAGTATCGGTGTTTCAACTTCAGTAAACCCTTCTTCATACAGGGCCATTCGAGTCTCTTTCATCGCATGAGATCTAAGAGATAACATGTTTTGTAAATACTCTCCACGAAGATCAAGATAGCGGTACTTTAACCTAAGGTCTTCTGTCGCTTGAACTTTTCCATGGGGTAAAAAGGGAACTTCTTCTGCATGAGATAGTTCTGTGATCTCTGTAACAGAAACTTCTACCTCTCCCGTTGACATATTTTTATTGAGTGCAGAATCAGGTCTTTTACGAACGATTCCTTTTGCCTTTATAACAGACTCTAATGAGAAAGATTTTAGAACTGAAATATCACCTTTAAATTCATCAAAAGCCAATTGCGTGAGTCCAAATTTATCTCTTACATCGATAAAATTTAATCCACCTAAGTCTCTTGATTTATTAACCCATCCACAAAGAGTAACTTCTTCTCCAATGTTCTTTGAGTTTAACTCACCACACGAATGAGTTCTAAGTAGTCCAGCTAGATTTGTGCTGGCGATGTTGTGATAATTCATAGTACACTCCCCTTATGAAATTTATACACGAAATTTATCCGATGCTCATCACTTTTCTTATTTTAATTGGCAACGTTTCTTGCAACGAATCAAAAGCCTTGAATCCTTTTAAAACTTATAAATCCATGATCATAACATTAGATTCTGGAGAAAAAATAACGACCTATATCGCTCACAATGATGAAGAACAAGCTCTCGGGCTTAGCCTTGTAAAGCCCGATCAGTTCGGCGATAGCGATGCGATGCTCTTTACAGGAGAGCACTTTCAAACGAGACAATTTTGGATGCCTGAGACTTTTTTTGATTTGGATTTATTTTTTCTAGGACCAGATATGAAAGTTTTAGATATTCAAAGAAATTTAAAGCATCACACCAAAAGATTTCCAAAAAAAGACGTGCCTCTATCAAAGTTTTCTTACTGCCAACACGTGCTTGAGATGAAATCATCAAGTCCTATTAGCGCCAAAATAAAAGAGGGAATGATTTTAGAGGGTAAGCCTAATCTTTCGCAAATAATATCAAATACTCATTCGAAGCAATAACACCGAGATGGTCTCTAGCGACTTTCTTTTGATATTTTCTACTCGTTTGAATTTTATGAATCTCAGTTACTAATTCAGCATTTTCGTTTTGAACCAGTGCTAACTTTTCATGTTTAGCTTCGATAGTTGCTTCAAGGCTATAGTAGTCAACAACCCCATTTTCCATAAAGAGAAGTCTTGCAAAAGTCACAAATGCTACCATCCACCAAAACTTTTGCCAGGTCCAAACGAATTTGGCCGCTGAACTTTTTCTTTTGGGCTTATTAACATATTTTACTTTTGATGATGCCGACTTCTTGGCTGATCTTTTAGCTCTCGTTCCAGTTAACTCAATATCATCAACTGTCTCGGGAAGTGATCTGCGAGATCGACGGGATGCGGGAGCCTGCGTCATACTCGACCCAAAAATGGTATTATTTGATGCCATCTGCATTGGCTGCGCTGTAGCTGTTCTCGTTGAACTCGAGAAACCTGGTGAACTTTTATCTTCAAATACGAATTCCAAACTTTCTTCCCTAATTTAAACTTCCTGTTTAAATGCTTGAATTTATTGTGCTTTCAATAATATTGTATCAATTATGATTTTTCAACACAACTCGGCAAAAAAGGGAAAATTTTTCGACTATTTTATTCTTGAGATCATTTGATCAAGTCTTGGGTAGGAGCAGTGAACTTTTGCCGATGAGTCCGTTCCTGGTCTGACCAGCTGATAGATTTGTCCGTATCGCGAGTACTGATCAAAGAGTTTATTGTCTCTTTCGACATTTTCGTAAACAACCCTACTAAAAGTATCGTATCGCTTAGTAACGGCCATATCATCTGAGTACTCCATCACAATATCAGCGGCTTTATTTATTTTTAAGCTAAACTTTGGATCTTCTCCGGTTTTCGTCACATCCATTTTGAGTTTTATTGAAACAGAATCCTTGGTCTGACATGAACGCCCCATTCCACTTCCTGTGCAAAAATTCTTCACAAGATGGACAGAAGTATATTTTCCTTCAATCTTTTGAACAGGATTTGAGCTCAAAATATTTATTGAATCGAGTTTTTGAATTTTTTTGAGATATTCTTCTTTATAGGGAGACTTCACCTCTTGCCACCAATAATACCAGTTCTCAAGGAACAAACGGGTGCAGTTGTCTTTATTTCTTATAAGTTCATCTTTTATGTTTAGATCGACCTTGAGATCTCTTTTGAGTTTTCTTTGAAGCTTTTTAAGGCTCATTCCATGAGCACTGGTCGCTACAAGAGCGATAACGAGAATTATTTTTTTCATTCATTAAGAATAAATTAAAAAAGGCCCTTCGAAAAGAGCCTTCATTATTTAAATTTGTGAAACTAAATATTTTATCTGTTGAAAGATCTTGAGCTTGAAGAAGGTCTGCTTCTTCTTTCACTTGTTCTCTCACTACTTCTTCCACCAGCTGCTCTTGTTGTTCCCGGTCTTCCCCCTCTATGGTTTCTTCCACCATTTGAGCGACCTCTTGAACCACTATCACCTTCTGGTCGACCTGCGGATTTTTCGATATTGACTGTTGATTGCTTAAAGCTTGTGTTTGCAAGACCTAAGACATCATCAGTAAACTTCTCTGGCATTTCAAAGAAACTAAATCCAGGTTTAATATCAATTCTTCCCATTTCACTTCCTGAAACATTTATTCCACGAGCAACAAAGTTAATTAATTGACCAGGATCCATTCCTGCATCACGACCGATATTAACGAAGAATCTTTGGTATCCAGCTTGAGTTCCAGAAGATCTTTCACCTCTTGGAGATCTTTCGCCTCTTGAACTTCTTTCCCCTCTTTCAGGTCTTTCACTTCTTTCAACATCTAAAGGACGAGCTTTCTGGTAACGCTTAAGATTTTCTTCGAAGACGTAAGCATAAACAGCTTGCATGATTTCTTCTTTTGTTCTGTCAGCAAAGTTTTCAGTGAAAGAGATATAACTTTTATCTTCTCCAGCACTAAAGTTCTCAATAGCGTCATCAAACTTAGAGAATGCTTTTTCAGTAAGAACCTCTAAAACATCATTCACTTCTGGAAGTTTAATCTTTTCAATTTTTGCTTTGGTGATTCTTTCGATATCACGAACGCGTCTTTGTTCACTTGGCTCTATGATTGAAAGAGCAATCCCTTTACTACCACCACGTCCAGTTCTTCCGATTCTGTGAACATATGATTCGTTATCTTGGGGAAGAGAGAAGTTAATAACGTGAGTAAGATCAGTTACGTCAATTCCTCTTGCAGCAACATCAGTACAAACGAGAAGACTAATTTTCTTTTGCTTAAATTTCTTCATTGTAAGATCACGTTGATCTTGAGACATATCACCGTGAAGAGCATCTGAAGGGTACCCTCTAAGGTTTAGTTCATCAGTAAGCTCTTTTGCTTTCAACTTTCGTTCTCGTGAAAACGATCGCGTATGTGTTTTGGTGAAAGTCTAAGTAACGACAAAGCGCTTCGCCCATATCGTGACGTCTAACAACACAATACTGCTGATCAATTTGATCACTTGTTAAAACTTTCTTTGTCACTCTTAACCATTTCTGGATCACAAAATTGGCTATTGATTAAGTTAACAATTGGTTTTGGCATTGTTGCTGAGAACATCCAAATTTTCTTTTCAGGCACTTTTGCAACGATTTCAGTAACATCGTCAAAAAATCCCATATCAAGCATCTCATCAGCTTCATCTAAAATCGCAAACTTAACCTTTGAAAGATCAATTGCATCTCTTTTAATAAAGTCGAGCATTCTTCCTGGAGTCCCAACAATAACTTGTGGTTTGTTGCGCTTAAGATCTCTCATTTGAGAAGAGATTGGCATACCACCATAAATCGCAAGGGTTCTTACGGGCTCAAATTTAGATAGTTTTTCAAACTCTTGGCAAATTTGATTTGCTAACTCACGCGTTGGAGCGAGGACAAGTGCCTGAATATCTTTCGAGTTGAAGTCAATTTTTTCAAAAAGTGGAAGTGCAAAAGCTGCAGTTTTACCAGTTCCAGTCTGTGCTTGACCGATAAAATCGATATCTTTTTCAAGCAGGATTGGGATTGATTTTTCTTGAATTTCAGAAGGTGCTTCGAACCCTAAAGCTTCAATAGCTTTCAACGAGGATTCCTTAAGATTTAAATCTTTAAATAACATCATAGTTCCTTATCTCTTATTCGCAGAGAATTAGCCTAGCCAATGTCAAATGACCCCGACATTGAGACCTATGTATGACATTCAGTAGAATTATTAAAGACGACCTTGTATCACGCTAGACTATAAACGCAAGGCAAAATACCGATTTTATAGACCTTACGTCCTAATACTGGTAAAACCGTGAAAAAAATACGGGATAAGGGTGCTCTCATGACAATTGATAAAGAAAAGCTAGAAAATTACTTTGTTGAAATTGAAAAATTAAACTCAGATCAAATGATGACATTGGTTGAAAAATACATGGACGAAGAGACAATTGAGATCTTTGTTGACCATATCGAAGAGTTTTACGGAATCGACGATGATGATCAACTTGGGACTTTAGCTCAGATTATGATCTCTGGCTTTATCGCGGCAAAGGAGCTTTCTTAAAAAGAAGCTCCGAGATAGAAGGTCATAAACTCAGCTGTCACTTCTTGGTACGCATCAGTTCCTGGACCATCTTCATCCATGATAGAAATATCTTTTCTGACACCTATCCAGTTACAACCAACAGTGAAGTTCTCCCACTGCCACTGGTTTCCGATATTAAATCCAACTCCCGCGGCTTTATAGACTGTCTTATCTGTTATAATGTAGCTATTCGATGCGCTATCATAATCTTCATCGTCAGCAAGTTCTTGAGAGTAGAAGTAGATAGAGGGACGAATATAAAAAGAGTTACCGACAAAGTGTTTTAAAGCAGCCTCAATAATATATCCATTGTCTAACTCTTCATCAAACCAATCATAATCATTATGTTCTAATTCAAAATAAGAAAGATAAATAATATTATCAAGATCTTTAAAGTACCCAATATTTATTCCCGATGCTTGAGACTGCAACATCTGGCCTGTTAAATTAAAGTCAAAAGTGAACTTGAGGTTTTCTCGATTCATACGAGATTCATCAACAACAACTCTAGCATATCGATTGGAGCGATCTTCTTGAGTTGGTTCTTTGTTCTCTTTCACTTCCTCGGCTTGCTGTTTACTATCTCCACTTTGAGAAAAAGACACAGTACTTACTACCAACAATGCGGCGGTTAACATAAATTTCATTTATTCATCCTAGTCGATTTGATTTTGAATCTGGATCCAAAAACGTCTTATATTTGCAAGGTCCATCATAAAGAGGTTTGCCTGTTTTAATGATTCAATAAAAGGTTCATTTTGAGACTTCATCTCCAACTTTCTAAGACTATCCCAGAACTCAAAACCACTATCACCTTTAGAAAATATTTTTTTAAACGCGTAAAACATTTTGTTTTGGTCATCACTTTTAATAGTGAATTGACCATGAGCACTTGAGTAATCCTCGATAGGAAAGAGCATTTTAAAATAGCCATAGAGTCTATTAAATTTCTCCATTGCGACCTTTGCATCTCCCAAAGGCCCAAGCTTGATAAGTTTATCCATGCTCTCAGTTCTTGAAAGTTTAAAAAATATTTTGATTTGATTGTCATCCAGCTTAACCCACCAACTGTCTCCTGGATCAGAAACATTAAAGATATGCTCTTCAAAAATAGGAAATCTTTTATTGGCCAGCTCAGACTTTATATTTCTCGCAAGCTCAAACAGATCGCACTCAAAATACTTAAGCCTATCAGCAACATGATGATCTTCTTCATCAATAAGTCTTAAAGAGGGGTAATTTTCAGGGTGATCTAGTATATCTTGGTAGTCAGCACTTAGATTTTGAGACTCAAAGATTCTGATAACAAAAGTGGAGACTTTCTTTTCTAGGTGATAAAAAACGCCTGGAACTTGGCCGGGACCACATTCATCAGTATTAAAACTAAAATCCATAAATGGATTTCTATTAAGACCCTCAGAATGACTTATGGTCTCTTTGACGAGAGCATCAATATCATCTACAAACATGCAACTTCCTTGTTACCAAAGTAATTTAATGAGATTTAATCCAAAAATCACAATCAGTGGAGAAAGATCGAACGGAAGGTCCGCAGGTAATAATCCTCTCACTGGTTTCGTTGTGTAATCAGCAGCTTTTTTGATCATCTTCGCCCAGCTTTCTTCCTTGAATTGTGGAAAGTAGCTCAAAATAGCATCGATAATGATTATCACAATGTAGAAATTTATTATAAATCTAATCATATCAACTAATTGTAAAAACAATCAGCTAAGATGGCAAGTTTTTGCAAGCCTAGCCTATTTTATAATTTGCCATATAACTTGCAAGAACCAGAAGGCCTATCATAATCCAGAAAAATTTCATGGCAAAATGAGGAAATCTTTTAAGAACCATATGTCCAGAGGCACCGATGACAAACCAGATACCAAGTTTAATTTGTAGCCACAAAGGCCATCCACCTTTCATAACACCAAGTCTTGCTCCAAGACCCATTCCAGAAGTAATAAGTAAAAGAAGAAGAACTCCAGTAACGATTTTTTCAAATTTGATGTTCTCATTTTTCACGGCTTTGACTGCGGCCATGCCATAAATGGCAAAAAACAGAACAATAGAGACAATATGCATGATTTTGTAAATTTCGTAAGACATTTTTAGATCCTCGCTAGTGTATTTTTAAATAATTTCCAAAACTTTTCAACCGATTCGATATTAACTTTCTCATCCGGAGAATGAGCTCCCGTGATCGTTGGTCCAAAAGAACAAACATCAATCGGTCCAATCTTATCCCTAAGAATCCCACATTCCAATCCAGCATGAATAGCAGTTATAACTGGTTCCTCTCCAAAAGTCTCTTTATAAACCTCAACGACTGTATCCAAAACTGAATTCTCCATAACGGGCTTCCAAGAAGGATATTCTGAGTTTTTTGACCATTTGATATGGCTTGCCTCACTAAGAGCAATGAGTTTCTCTTCAATTGCTTTTATTTCATTGCGATCAAAGAATCTAAGCGAGGTCAGGGCATAAAACTTTCCATTCATAATGATCGTGATGGCCATATTATTACTTGTTGCCGTTATTTCTCGATTATTGAGATCATAAGAATGGGCCCCATGAGGAAAAAGGTTCATAAAAGTGAGAATATTTTGAAGCTCACGCCCTGAGATGACTTTTTCAGCGGAAGAATCAATAATTTCTAAGCTAAATTTAAATTTTTGATCATTTTTTGGAAGAAAACTTTTTAGTTCGAGCTCATAATCAGAAATTATTCTTTCTACGGCCTCAAAATTTTTTGAATCGACCCTAAAAACACAAAATCCATCTCGTGGAATTATATTATGGGCTTTTCCACATCGAAAACTCTCGAGTTCTAAGCCAACTTGTCGATTCACTCTTTGTAAAATTGTTGAAAGAACCTTATTAGCATTTCCTCTTTGATGATGGATATCAAGACCACTATGACCTCCAATAAAATCTGAAGCCGAAAGTTTTAAGATTTTATCCATCTTAGCTTCACTCAACTCAAGATCTTTATTGAAATCGTAATCAATTCCCCCAGCACACCCGATGTAGAGACTTCCCCACTCCTCAGTGTCGAGATTAAGCATTTTTTTGCCTGTGAGATGGGAAACATCAATACCTTGAGCTCCATTGAGACCAGTTTCTTCATCTGTTGTAAAAAGAAGTTCAAGAGGTGGATTTTCTAAAGAATCATCAAAAATTGTAGCAAGAGCAGTCGCACATCCAATCCCATTATCTGCGCCCAAAGTTGTTCCATTTGCTTGAATCCAACCATCAACCACCTCGATTTCTAGTGGATCTTCTCTAAAGTTAATCTTTACTCCAGGTAGCGCATCGGTGACCATATCAATATGATTCTGAATAATAACCGGTTGGGCATTCTTTCTTGAGCCCCTTCCAGGTACATAAATAAAAATATTGCCCACATCATCAGTTTTAAATTCTAAATTCTTATCTTTTGCGATGTTAATAATGTATTCAGAGATTTTCCCCTCATACTTTGAAGGCCTTGGAGTCTGGGTAAAATCGTAAAAAATATTCCATAAGTGCTTAGGATTACTTGGGTAATTTGTAGGTTTTTCCATTTAGTTCTCCGTGAGATGTTCTTTGGAGCACCATAGATTAATTAAGGCAATTTGTCAGCCTCGAAGCTTTTTGAAAAAAGCCGTCGTCTTGGAAATAGATTGGACCTCATAATGGAAGTGATTGGCCAGCCACTCAAGAGTCTCTTGGGAGTACAAACTGATATGAGTATCGTCTTTGATATAATACCAAGAAGCAAAATCGATCTCATCGGAGTAAATTGAAGTCTTTAATCCTAAAATTCCACCAGGAATAAGCATTGAATCTATCAATTCAAAACTTTTTATCGGTTCATTAAAGTGCTCGACGACCTCACAACTTGTAATATAGTCATAGCTTCCTCTTAAAAGTGCTTCATTTGCTTCAAAGTAAGGGTCGTAACCTTTTATATTAAAACCATCTTCGTTTAAAATTTCACAAAGCATCGGATAAGGTCCACAACCAAAGTCAAGGCCATACATTTTCGGATTAATAAATTCTTTTAGCGGATCGATAAGAGTTCTTAGAAATTTTTCATAACCTTCATTTCTTTTATCGTTCTTGTGATGCTCATATCTCGATTTCTCGAGGCTTTTAGGAAGATGCATCCTAGGATCTAAAAAAATAAGTAAACACTCTTCACAGCGATAAAAAAGGCGTTTAAAGAGCAATTTCTCTTTATAAAACTCTTTGATCTTTAAATTTTTACAAAGTGGACATTCAATTTGCATTAGGATCGGCTTTAATCCATCCGGTGATGGCAAGTTTAAGTGCTTTTTCAACGGGCATATCTATTTCCGTGACACTATTTCTTGGAACAATGGCCGTAAAACCACCAAGCATATAACTCATAGGAATATAAACTGTAATATTATCTTCTGCGATCGATCCTGGAGGAAGATCTGAAAACTCTTCACGTGTCACAAGACCAATTGATCTAAAACCGAGCTTTTCAAAATTAACCAGCACGACTTTTTTCATTTTATTTTCGTCGTCGCCGCCAAAAAGAGACATGAGATCTTTTAAGGGATTATAAATTGCTTTTAGAAAAGGCAGTCTTTCAAACTGTGAAGTACCAAATTTGATAATTCTTCCTGTTAAAAAGTTACCAGCAAGGATTCCAACGCCAATTAAAGCTAGTACCGCGAGAAAGATTCCAAGTCCTGGAACATAAAAAGACGGACCAAGAAGGTCTTTTATCAGAGTTCCAAACACATTTTCTGCTTTGGTAGCGATGGCCATAAGCAAATAAATGGTAAGTGTGACAGGAAGGACAACTATCAATCCTTTAAAAAAGAGTCGATTTAGCGCTAAGCTGATGGTTTTCATGTCGTTTTCTCCCAAAAAAAAAGCCATTCCTAATGGAATGGCCTTCTTTGTATCAAAAAGATGCTTTAATTACTTCTTTTTAGCTACTTTTTTAGTCGTCTTCTTAGCAACTTTCTTCTTAGTTGCTTTTTTAGCCGCTTTTTAGTAGCTTTTTTCTTAGCTACTTTCTTTTTTGTAGCTTTTTTAGCTACTTTTTTCTTAGCTTTTTCTTAGCTACTTTCTTTTTCGTAGCTTTTTTCTTAGCTACTTTTTTCTTAGTTGCTTTCTTAGCTACTTTTTTCTTAGTCGCTTTCTTAGCTACTTTCTTCTTAGCTACTTTTTTCTTAGCTACTTTCTTCTTAGTTGCTTTCTTAGCCACTTTTTTCTTAGTCGCTTTCTTAGCTACTTTCTTTTTTGTAGCTTTTTTAGCTACTTTTTTTGTTGCTTTTTTCTTAACTGCCATAAATTTCCTCCCAGAAATAAATGATTATCAAATTAACATATTCAATTTTAGGATAAACACTTTTTTATTTTAACGCAAATAAAAAATATAAATTTTGTTTTTATTTCGGTCTTATTTGTGAATCCCTTGAGCTTTTTTTTGAGGTCCCAAAAGTTGAAGCCAAAAATAAAAAGCCGAAACATCGTGATATAACTTTGTTTCGGCTTTTATTATGCTTGTAATTTTTTTTTACTTTTCCCCTAAGAAAAAAGTGATTTTCCTAATTTGTTATTTTTACCTATTATAGTGAAATTTCTTCCTCTTTTTGTGGCGAAAAACTCAAATTCAACTAGAATCGCCCACTAATTTGGCACTTAACTTTCCCACCATTCTCCAATTTTCCAAACAGAATTTCGTTGGCCAGAGGCTTTCTGATCTTATCATCGATCAAGTCTTCCAATAGGTCTTGCTCCCATTTTTTGATCATAACCATTAGTTGCAAACCAATCCATTGCCTCTTTGGTTACCTCTAACTCGACCTTCTTTTCTACTAATTGATTCTCTAATTCCATTAAAAACTTCTCTACAATCGAGTGAATATTATCATCTGTTAAGTGATTGAAGTTAATAATTGCATCAAGTCTATTTCTAAACTCTGGGGTGAAGTAGTTTTTAAGTGCTTGATCACGTTTACCAGTATTCACTTTTGTACTCTTACCTAATCCTATACTTCCGCCTTCCATCTCTTTTGCGCCAGCATTAGATGTCATAATAAGAATAACATTTCTAAAATCAGTGGTTTTCCCATTTGAATCCAGTAAGTTTTCCGTGATCCATAACTTGAAGGAGAATATTAAAGACATCGGGATGAGCTTTTTCAATTTCATCTAAAAGAAGAACTGTATAAGGATTTTTGTTAATTTTTTCAGTTAGAATTCCACCTTGATCAAAACCGACATAACCCGGAGGAGCACCAATCAGTTTTGCGACAGCATGTTTTTCCATATATTCAGACATATCGATTCGCTCAAAGTTAATTCCCATGGTTAGCGCCAATTGTTTCGCAAGTTCTGTCTTCCCAACACCCAGTTGGTCCAGCAAAGATAAAAGAAGCTATCGGCTTATTCTGATTCCCAAGTCCACTTCGGGATAAAATGATGGCATTTGATACTTTATCAACAGCTTCATCTTGTCCATAAATAAGAAGTTTAAGATCTCTTTCCAGATACTTGATTTTGTCTTTTTCGTTCACAGAGATTGTTTTCTCAGGAATTCGAGCAATTTTTGCGACAATTTTCTCAATATCTTCAGATTTTATTGTGTAAACATCATCAACGGATGGTTTATGAGTTATTCTGGCATAAGCCCCCACTTCATCAATAACATCAATGGCTTTATCCGGAAGTTTTCTATCTGTAATATGCTTATTGGCAAGATTAACAGTTAGGCTCAATTATTTCATCTGAATAAGTCACATTATGATGCTCTTCAAATTTGAATCTCAAGCCTCTTAAGATTTTTTCTGTATCAGGAAGACTTGGCTCATGAACATCAATTTTTTGAAACCTTCTTGAGAGTGCCTGATCTTTTTCAAAGAATTTTCTGTATTCATCATAGGTTGTACTTCCCATGACTCTCAAAGTTCCGCGACTAAGAGCTGGCTTTAAAAGATTTGAAGCGTCCATACTTCCAGCATTCGTTGAACCTGCGCCAATAATATTATGAATTTCATCGATAAAAAGAATTGAGCCTTTATCTTTATCTAAACTTGAGACAGCTTTGATAATTGCTTTAAGTCTTTCTTCAAAATCTCCACGAAATTTTGTTCCGGCCAAAAGTGAAGCCATATCTAAACTCAAGATCTGAGTTCCAGATATAATCTCAGGAACTTTATCCTCTTCAATGAGTTGGGCCAATCCTTCAGCGATAGCCGTTTTTCCAACTCCAGCCTCTCCAACAAAAATAGGGTTGTTTTTTCTTCTTCGACAAAGAATTTGAATCGCTCTTTGCAACTCTTCTTCTCTTCCGATGATAGGATCTATTTTTCCCGCTCGTGCCAGTTCATTTAAATTAACTGTAAATTCTTCGAGCACTTTTTTTGTTTTATCATCACCTGCCAGAGGATCTAAATCATCATGATTAATATCGTCCCCAGAAACTGGTTTATCTAAACCGTGAGCAATCTTTTCAACCAAGGTAATTCTTTCGACACCTTGCTTTTGCAAGAAGTAGATTCCGTGTGAGTCCTTAGCGCTATACATAGCAACCAAAAGGTTCAGTGGCATAATTTCTTTTTTACCGGACTGTTGCACGTGAACAGCAGCTCTTTGAATAACCCTTTGAAGAGATAAACTAATCTCTGGCTGATAGAAAACACCACTTGAGTTCGCAATCTTTCTCATATCATCATTGGCAAACTGCTCTTGTCCAAGTTGCTCTATTTCTTCATCAGTCAAAAGACTAAAGTTTGATTTATCTTCAACGAAGGCTTTGAGGTCCTCATTTAATTCTTTTAAATCAACATCACAATCGATGAGAGTGGACTTTACTGTTTCATCAGTCAAAAGTGAGAGCATCACATTTTCAATTGTTAAAAACTCATGTTTTAAAATATTTGCTCGCCTAATGGCCGTATTAAGTAGAAGTTCTAATTTGGTACTGATCATAAATCCTCTTTTTTTCTAAAATTTCATTCCGATACCCATTTATAAGATGGTATCAATCTTCAGAATCGCAAGGTTCATAAGAACATTTTAATGGATGCCCCTTTGCCCTAGAGTATTTATTCACCTTTGAAGTCTTTGACTCAGCTACTTCATGAGTATAGATACCGCAGATCCCAATTCCATCATGGTGTACTTTAAGCATAATAGCATGTGATTCTTCGTAGTTTTTATTGAAAAATTTCTGTAACACATGAATCACAAACTCCATTGTGGAGTAATCATCGTTGTGCAATAAAACCTTATACATAGCGGGTTTTTTTACTTTTACTTCGTCAATGGTGGCAACGCCTGGGTCGCCTGTTGCTATATCTTTTTCACTCATATGATGCTACACCTAATCAAAATATTAACGTTTATAACTCTAGCTATAATATAACCAATACTATGAAAAACAACTCTATTATCGCCAATCGCATGGCCAAAAACTTTAAAAAATTGAGAAAATGGTTAGATAAAGAATCTATTCAAGCATTTCGCCTGTATGACAGGGATATACCTGAGTATCCCTATATAGTAGATATCTATTTAAACAATGCAGTAGTGTTTGAAAGAGGTAAAAAACTTGAAGATGAAGAGCTCAATTTACGCGCCAAGCATATCGGTGCAGTTTTTGAAGCTATAAAAGAAGTCATGAATATTCCAGAAGAGAGAATTATTCTTAAAAGAAGAGAAGTTAAAGAAGGCATAGAACAATACGAAAAAGAAGACGATGAAGGTGAAAAACTAACTGTAAAAGAGAGAAAGTGTCTCTTCTACGTCAACCTTTACGACTATTTAGATACTGGACTTTTCTTGGACCATAGACCTTTAAGAAAGATGGTTAACGAGACGTCAAAAGACAAAGAAGTTCTCAACATCTTTGCTTACACCGGTTCAATCTCAGTTGCAGCTGCGATCGGTGGTGGCCATGTCACTACAGTCGATATGTCTAACACTTACCTCAACTGGGCAAAGGATAACTTCAGACTCAACCATCTCATGTTTAAAGATCATATTTTTGTCAAACAAAATGCTTTTGATTTTTTAAGATCGGATAGAAAAAAATACGACACTATTATTTGTGATCCACCAAGTTTTTCAAATTCAAAGAGTATGGATGGAACATTTAGTGTTGGTCGCGATCACGCAGGTCTGATTCAGATGTGTATGAACCTTTTAAAAGACGATGGTCTTTTGTACTTCTCCACCAATCTTAGAAACTTTAGACTAGATACTGAGGTCAGTGAGACTTTTAAAGTAAAAGACATCACCCTAAAATCTATCCCCCAGGACTATAGAGACTTAAAAGTTCACACTTGTTTTGAGATTAAAAAGTAACGAGCTCCTAGGACCTTAGCTTTAAATCTCTATGGCAAGAGGACAATGATCCGAACCTAAAACCTCTGGCAGGTGGTAAGACTTTTTAACCTTTTTTAAGAATTCTTTGGTGACACAGAAGTAATCAATCCTCCATCCCACATTTTTTTCTCTACAGTTACTTCTATAGGTCCACCAAGTGTAGTGTCCATTTTCATCCATAGGCGTGAAATGTCTAAAGGTATCAACAAATCCATTATTAAAAAACTTATCCATCCATTCACGCTCAATTGGTAAAAAGCCCGTTGAATTTTTATTGGATTTTGGATTGGCGAGATCCATTTCAGTATGGGCCGTATTGTAGTCGCCACAGATAATAATCTCTTTACCTGTTTTCTTTTTTAATTCTTTTGCTTTTTTCATGACAGCATCAGAAAAAGAGAGCTTATAAGGAACTCTTCCATGGTCTCTTTGACCGTTTGGAAAGTAACAATTAAAAAGAATAAAATTCTTATATTCAGCAATTAAGCATCTTCCTTCATCATCAAACTGTTCAATTCCAAGACCCGTCCACGTGTTTTCAGGCTTCTTTTTTGAAATGATACAAACCCCAGAATATCCACGTTTCTTTGCACTATGAATGTAAAAATGCTCTTTTCTCTCAATAAGCTCTTCGGGGAACTGATCCTCCATGGCCTTTATTTCTTGGAGACAAACGATGTCTGGTTTTTCGGTCTCTAAAAAGTCTATAAAACCTTTATTCACACAAGCTCTAATTCCATTAACGTTCCACGAGATTATTTTCATTGGTTATGTTCCTAGTTTTTGACAAAAAAAAGCCCTCTAAATAAGAGGGCTTCTTTAACATCTATAATTATTTATTATAAGTTCTGTAATTCTGCGATGTTTGTAATGAAAGTAACGTCTTCTCCGTTTCCTTCATCATTTCCAAGTCTGTTTGAAACTCTACATCCACCACGGCTAACATAGTCAGTTGCTCCACGCACTAGAATTCCTTCAACTTCGCCTGTTGCGACATTGAATACAGCTGAACCAGAGTTCCCACCATATGTATCAAGGTTTGCTGAGAAATATTTTCCAGAAAGTGACTTAACATAAGCTCCGTCAGCAATTTTTGTTGGAAGACCACTTGGGTGACCAATTACAACAAGCTTTTCATTCTTTTGGATTTTTCCAGAAGTTCTAAACTTAACTGGAGTAATATGAGCTGCTGCTCTATCTAGCTCGATAAGGGCATAGTCATTTTTGTTGTATCTGCTAAGCTCACGAGAGATTATTTTCTTACAAGAAAATACGTTCTCTGCCTTAATATCCATGTTTGCTTCAGTGCTGTTGTTCATTTTGTAATTGAAAACCCAGTTACTTGCCTTACAGTCACTCATATCTTCGATACAATGTCCTGCAGTTACAAGGTACTTATCTCCAACTAGGAAACCTGAACAGTTAGCTGCACTTGGTTGCTCAGCGAATCTCTCGCCTTTACATGCATTAAGTCTGTCACCTAATTTTCCAGCTTTGATATTGTAGCTATTTGTTGATCTGTTTAATTTCATTTTTGATGTTGAGATCATTGCTGCTGTAGCTTTTGAAAGCTCAACAAAGTCTGAATTTGTAGACTCGTATACGTCTACTCTGTTGTCATCTCCGTAGATAACTTTGTCTGTTGCGAAAGCTCCTAATGAAAGTGCCGTCATTGTTATAAGTACTAAAAATCTGTCCATGTAAACTCCTGTTACCATCAATACGTCTTTGTAATGAGGAGCTATAATTTCCTAAAACTGACCAAATGTTAAGAGTATTTGCCTAACACTTTCTTACACTGAGAATGTAATATAAGTGATAAAAGAGAAGAAATAGGCCAAAGCTAAAGTGTAAGCCATGAAAATTATAGGCATTTTATAACCTGACGTTTCTTTTTTAATAACTCCAACAGTTGCTATGCACTGTGGTGAGAAAACAAACCAAATTAATAATGCCATTAATGTCGCCAGACTATACTCACTACTCATCTTTTTACTTAACCCAGTAATCATTGCATCTTCGTCTTCTTCTTCCACACTCATGACAGTTCCCATCGCCGCGACAAGTACCTCTCTTGCAGCGAAACTTGGGATAAGAGCAGTCGTCATCTTCCAATCAAAACCAAGTGGTGCAAACACAGGTTGAAATGTTCTTCCTATCTTTGCAGCGGCACTATAAGTGATAGCGGGCTCAGTTGCCCCAGCCGGTGGTTCTGGGAATGTGACTAGTCCCCATAAAATAATAGAGAGTGCAAAAATAATGGTCCCAGCTTTTTTTAAAAACAGGAAACCTTTTTGCCAAGCCGACCTAAGTACATTTATGATATTTGGGGTTCTATAAGCGGGTAGCTCCATCATCAGAGTGTTCGCTGTGGGAGTGATGGCCCATTTCTTTGTGATAAACGCAATAATAAGTGCTGTCACAATCCCAAAACTATAGAGGGCAAACATCGTAAGCCCTGGAAGTCCAAAAAGACCTAGAAACTTTTTCTCTGGAACAATAGCTGCAATAAGAAGAGTGTAGACCGGTAATCTTGCAGAACAGGCCATAAGGGGGGAAATCATTATCGTGACCGTTCTTTGAAAAGGACTTTCGATAATTCTAGCTCCCATAATTCCCGGAATAGCACAGGCGTGACTGGAAAGCAGAGGGATAACAGCTTTTCCCGGAAGGCCTAGTTTTCTCATGATAAAGTCTAGAAGAAATGCCGCTCTTCCAAGATAACCAAAATCTTCAAGAATATTAATAAGAATAAAAAGAAAAAGGATATGGGGAACGAAAACGACGACTCCACCAACACCTGCGATGATACCATCAATAAGAAGACTTTTGAGGTATCCATCACTGATTGAAGAGTCAATGAATCCACCGATAACTTCAAACCCCATCTCTATTAATCCCATAAATGGATCGGCCCAGGCAAAGAGGAGTTGAAAGAGAAAAATAAGCACGCCCATGAGAACAAGTGGTCCCCAAACAGGGTGTAAGACAACAGAATCAATCTTTGACGTTAGACTATCTGCTTTTATTTTTTTTATCGTAATTTTTGAAAGAATATCTTCCACGTGGTTCAGTTTATCTTTTATATATTCTGGTGTTTTAATTTTTTGAATATAGGAGTGTTCTATCTTTGGATGAGTATCTGCTGCTTTTAGAAAATCCGATACGCATCTATCTAGTGAATCTAAGCCCTCTTTTTTAACAGCGACAGTGGTCGTAACGCTTATTCCCCCCAAGCTTTCTGAAAGTAAATCTAGGTTTAATTCTAACCCTCTTTTTTTGGCCAAATCGAACATATTCAAAGCGACAACAAAAGGGATACCCAGCTCCTTAAGCTGAAGAGCAAGATAGAGACTTTTTTTAAGGTTAGTTGAGTCGATAACGAGAATATAGCCAGAGGTTTTGTCACTGTTATTTAAAACATAATCTCTTGTTACTCTTTCATCCAATGAGGTCGCATCAAAGGTATAGATCCCTGGAAGATCGACGATCATGACTTCTTTTTCTTCAATAATTCTTCTACCAATCTTTTTTTCTACTGTGATACCAGGAAAGTTTGCAACTTTCTGTCTACTTCCAGTCAACGAGTTAAAAAGAGCAGATTTTCCACTATTGGGTAGTCCTATAAGTCCTATTGAATACATTTATGCCTCGAGGTTTTCAATTTGAATTAAGTTGGCTTCACTTTTTGTTAAAGCAATTTGAGAATCATCAATTTCTACTAAAAGTGGATCTCCAAAAAGTGGCGCCTTTCTTTTAAGAAGAATCTTATTCCCAGGAATAAATCCCAGTTGAAAGAAGCGACTTTTAATCGCGTCATCACATTCTAAAATAGCGCTGATAAGGTAAGTTTGATTTTTAAGTGCATTTAATAAAGTCATGAGTTTGATATAACAAACACTTGCCTATAGCACAATACTTTTGTGCTCTACAGTGAGTTTTGAGGCTCGTGAGTAAAACTTTGATCGTTTATATCCACCACATGGTCCGAATAAACTTCGTCCACACCAATCTCACCGTGTTCTTCAACAAGCTGCTCTGCAATATTTCTATTGGCCTCTAGGTTTGCTTTCGTATGTAAATACATTGATTTTAGATTTTTAATAAGGGGAGCCTCTACGTTGTCGATAACTCCTGAAACTTTTGCAAATTCCCTCTTATATCTTTCTAGTTCATCCTTACCATTTACTAAAGCATGCCCTTCAGGTGTAAGGTCAAAATGCTGGAGCTTCGAATGAACATCATTAAGAACAATCTGTCCTTTAGATAACATAACCTCTAAGCTAGAAATCTTCTTATCGAGCTCAATCGATGTTGCATCTAGATTTTTAAATTCAACTCCAACTCGCTCATAACTATTATTAAATCTTTCAAGGACTTCGGCGTCGGTGATTTTCTTTTTAAGGTGAACCATCTGAGACAGTGAGTGAGAGAGTCTCATTTTTGTATCACTTAGCAGATTTTTGTGCGCCTTCACTTCATCTTTGACGATGGCAAACTTAGGCATAGCGCTACTAAGACTTGCGATCATTCCTTTAAGAGTTTTAGCTTTCGAGTAATTGGATTCAAATGATGAGATCATTCTCTCGATTGATTCTATTTCAGATTTTGCCAGCTCTTCGCTCATCTTACCCGTCACAGAGGCTTGAATAATATTCTCTTTAAAAGATTTTAGGTCGTTGATTTGTCCTTTATTATTTTCTGAGATCTTTTGATTTTCAAACTCTATAACATTGGTTTTATTCTCTAAGACTTCGATTTTGTGATAGAGCATTTCAATTTGGTCAAAAAGTCTCGACTGTTCACTTTCAAAAATACTAACAATATTTTCAAATTTGTCTAAAAGAGGTGATATTCCAGCAATCTTATATTCAGTTTGAAGTTCATCTTTTGGATAAGACCTGAACTCGTTACTAGCAATAAGCCTTAGAGTTTTTTCAATTGGATTATTTATCGTCTTGGCCTGCTCTTTAATAGTCTCTTGCAAATGATAGAGAGGGTAGAAAAATAGCATGACTCTCGTCTCATTTTTATACTCGACGGGATTAACAAACATCTCAAAAGGAGAAACTTCTGCATCTTCCGAAACTCTTATTTGAACTTGGTAGATGCCTGCAACTTTATTTCTTAAGGCTTCTAAGACGGGATCGTTATCTCCGAGATTTGTAAGCTTAGAGAGATAATCCCACGACAAATAGTCTTTTTTTATCTCGTCTTCTGACAGAGCCCAGTCTTCACAAAATTGTTTATTGGCCCACGCTACTTTTAAGTTTTTATCAAGCATGATGGAAGAAAGAGGCAAGGCTTTTTGAAAAATTGAACCGTAGCTCATTCTTTTTTCGACATAGTCAGAAATATCATCTGTAAAATTTTTAAATTGATTACTAAAATCACCGTAGTTCTCTTTTGAGTTCGCTACAATTCTATTTGAGACAAATTTTTCTAAAAAAGCTTCAAGTTCACCATTGGCATTTCGTCGGTGCCATCTTTGAAAAATAAAGCTAGAAAAGAACAGACCTGAGACGAGGATTAAAATCCCAAAAAGTCCCATCATGTAGTAACGACCCATTTGCTCTACTTGCAAACGCTGATAAGACAACTCCGGAGAAACTCTCTCGATCCAACTGTTTAAATTTTTATTAAAATCATTAATCTTTGCATAGAAGACATTTCTCTCACGCGTATACTTTTCAAGCATACTTGTTTCAATTTGAAGATTACTAATTCTTGAGTTTATTTCCGCTTTTTCCGGCTGTGATAACACAGAGTTATCTGTAATCTTAAGCATATAAGAGAAGTCTTTATCAATCGTTCCAACAAGCTTTCCAAGCTTCTTCTTATTAATATGTCCCTGGGTTAATCCTAAAACACGGCTACTTGTCCTCGTTAGAGTTCTCCACTCTTTATCTTTTACATAGTCGTTAAATTTTTCAAGCTTACTGTTAAAGACGCTAATAATTTTAGATGTTTTAGAAAAAGAGATTAAATTTGCGATCGCTGTTTTTACTTCTCCAGATTCTTTTTTAATTTCAGAGAACTTATCGTCGTCGGCCAGAACATTTAACTTTTCAATCTTCTTTTCAAGTTCAGTCAGCTTCTCTATCGCCTGCTTTGGATTTTCATTATAGACAGAGAGTCTTACATCTTTGAGAGGTTTTTCGGTCGTGATACTTTCAAGAATATAGTTGGCTTTATGGAGTTCCTTATTGCGACTTCCATCGATAAATCCTGACTTCCAAAAATAAAAAATCGTGGAGAGAATTCCCACCATTATAAGAATAAATGCAAAGTGATAAAATTGGTTTAATTTGCGTACAAGTTTCTCAATCATCCTAATCCTCAATTATTGTTACACATCCAGCGTAAGTCGCTAAATTATCTAATATTTGAAGTGATCTTTAAAGAAATTCTTGAAATTTAGTGGAAATTTTTTGAATGCCCGACTGAATGAATCAGCCGGGATATAGTATTTTTTAAACGGCTAAATCTTCATAAGACTCAAAATCATTCTTAAGCTTTGCTTTTAGCTTAATAATAGCCTGAGTGTGTAATTGTGAAACTCTCGACTCTGTCACGTCTAGTACTTGACCAATTTCTTTCAAGTTAAGGTCCTCAAAGTAATAAAGCGAAAGTACTAGTCTTTGCTTCTCAGGGAGAGTCTTAATTCCATCCTCTAATAACACCTTGTGCTCTTTTATAGTTCACGGCTGCAAAAGGATTAGATGAACGTCTATGCTCTAAGAAGTCCCATCATTAGTTTTTTATCGCCTCGACTAAAAGTAGTTGAATCATCAATATTTAAGAAGGAAACTGATTTCGACTTATTTAAGCATTTCATGAAATTCTTCAAGAGAACACTCAAGTTCAGACACATCTCATCATCAGTTGCTGGACGTACCAAAGTCTCTCTCAATTTTGCGTAAGCTCTTTCTAAGTTGCTTAGTCTTTTCTCTTACTGATCTAGGAACCCAGTCTTGAGAATCTTAAGTTCATCAAGGATAGAACCTCTAATTCTAAATTCAGCATATGTTTTAAATTTATTATCACGAGTTGGATCAAATTTTGAGATCGCATCCATAAGTCCAATAACACCACAAGAAATAAGATCATCAAGCTCAATATTTGAAGGAAGTCTTGAAGCAATTTTTTGAGCAATAAATCTCACTAACGGAGCATATTCAACAATAATTTCATCCTTAACTTTAGGATCCATTGTACATCTATAGTCTTTTAAGTTTTTTAATTTAGTCGTTAGTGATGACATTGAGCTTTCTCCTTAAGCGTTGAGGTGATCGAACTTCATGTTCGCCTCTTGCGGTGCGAAAAATGAATTCCAGACGCAAATGTTGATCGTGCTTAACTCTTCGGTAAGCTTTTCAACCACTTTAAGAAAATTCTGTGGAGGTCATTTTTGCCGCTCTCAGAAAGTACTCGTCAAACCTTGCTGATCAACGTCTAGACGCTTAATTCCACCAAGGATTTGAGTTCTACATCCTAGAAAATTTTCAACTGTCTCACTCATTGTTTTAACAACTCTTGAGAATTGAGCTTTGATTATCTATATTTATTAACTAAAAGATGATTTTCTTTTATTCCATGTTTTTGACTTAAAACTTTAACTAAAGAATAAGAATCCGTGATAGCTAGATTTATCTGGAGTAACGACAACAACTCTCATATCACATAAGCACATAAAAGTAAGTGACTCTCTTTGTGAGTCCAGCAGGACAATCAAGAAGAATAAAATCATAATCATTTTCATGTTCATTGCATAATATCGAAAATAACTTCTTCTAATTTTAAATTCAGAATTAAAAAGCTCTACACTTCCATTACATGCAGAAAGAAGATTGAAAGTTTCCTTCACTGTAGAGGCATTCTTCAAACGATTTTTCTGCACTCACGAGCTCAAAAAAGTAGTTAGAAAGGGGTCTACCTAGTTTAATTGCCGTATTTGAGAGATTGTAATCACAGTCAATAAGTAAAACTCTGTTGACCTGTTGTGAAATTTCTTTTGCCATTTTAAGTGAAATTGAAGTTTTTCCTACTCCACCTTTGCCGCCGGTGATACAGATACTAGTGCATTTTTTTCGGGGATACATTTTGCTTGCGTTGATCTAAGACTGTTTTGATCTCAGTCTCAACATTGTGGGTTGAAAGACATCAACCAATCACTTGTTTTCTTCATAAACTTCCTGTCCTCATAGACGCTAAACATCCTGTTAAGCGGTAAATTAAATGTCTTGGGCATGCTATTCCCGTTTAACTTCAATCCTATAGTTCAAACATACCAGATAAAATCCGCTCACTTGTCGCTGCTTCAATATCATCTGGAACAGTTGCTCCTGTTCCAAAAAACATTTAAAGGCTAATTCACTGAATTCAACATTGAGATTAACTAAAGATCCAAAATTAAGACATTGGTCGACATAGGATATTATAACACCATTTGAAAATCGATTAAACTTAGAGACAATTTTTCTGTTATAGACTTCAGAATTAATTGCACTTACTGTATTGACAAATTTCTACATTATCAATGACCTCTTCAAAGATCTCAAGAATCTTCTTAGTCTCATCGATTCTGTAACACTTGTTTTGATGTCAAGAAAGATACTATTTCCCCTCAGCAGATAGCCTTTCTAGCTTCACTCATAAGGTGAGAGAGTGCTACAACTGTCACCACATCTAAGGTTAAAAACCTTTTGGGCTGAAAATCATTATTTGTTCTATCAATCCCGGTTTAGTTCTAAACTTAATGACTCGGACATTTTCTTAAAGAGTAGAAAGTTTAATGGCCATACGAAGCTGGCCAGAACTCGCCTCAGAAACAAGAGCCGTCACAACAGTTTTATCACTCATTTCACTTTTAGAAAAAAGTGGCATTCCAACGTTGAGATCATTGAGTTCATCTCTCTAAGAGCAAAGTCATAAACAAAGTCTTCTTCCTCAAGATCTTCGTTGCTTAATTCAAAAGAAGCTTTTTTAATAACTTACAAATAATTGTATCGTGAAGATCCAAGTGATTTAAGTGTTGTTCTTAGATCTTTTAAACCCTCTGGTTCATCTGAATTCTCTCTTGAGCTTCAACATTGTATTGAGAAAGCTCCATATAGTTTTTTCTCTAAGAATATCAATTTGATTTGTTGACTGTTTAATCTCTTGATTCATCTCTAAGTAAGCTTCCGTTCTCTGTGGTGCTTGATGGCTTGAGACGCCTGATGAGATTCAATATTTGAATAAGCCTCGTTAATTAAGTTGGATCGAGAACCATTTTCAACTTGAGATTTTTTCGAATAAATTCTTCTAAATTCACTCGTGATTGAGATTCCTCATCGGATCTGTTAGAAAATCATCTAGAGAATCTTTAAATTTTTTTAGAGGCTTTAGAAACTGAATTAACAACTTTATTTAGTCCCATGTTACCATAACCAGCAGCTGATCTTCCCTTTTGACCGAAGGCTTATTGGAATTAAACTGATTGATTGAATATTTACATCCTTGGCAGAGCCTTGGTAAAATGATCTCTGTTGCTCATCAGTAAGAACATGATCTACTTTAGCTTTCTTAGAATAACTTTCTTCCGAGATTGCAGCTGTGATTTCGATTTTACTTTTCTTAAATGCTCCTGCAAGACCTTTGTTCGTGACAGTTTTTAGGATGATTGCATCTGGTCCTAGCTCTCTTTTTACTAATTTTAGAGCGTCATCAAGAGTCTCACCTTCAAATTTTTTTACAAACATTTTCTATACCCTCACGGTTCCAAGAGATCTAATATTAACTTCAGGACTTAATTCATTATGACTCACAACGATCAAATTCGGAATAAATTTTTCAGTTAGTTTTTTAAAGTGCCTACGAACAACAGGAGAACATAGAACGATCATTTTTTCTCCCATATTTGTTGCCTCTTCAATTCTGTTCATTTAAGCTTGCTAAAATTGTTTGAGTGAGTTTCGGATCAAGTGACAGTTGCTGTCCATCTCTCAGTTTGAATCATATTTTGAGCAAGTGATTCTTCAATTCCTCGATCAAGCGTAAACAAGTGGAACATCTCCTTGTTCACTTTTTACTCTTTCGGTGATCGTTCGGTATAGACGCTTCTCTTGCCACTTCCGTCAAGCTGTCAGTATCCTTAATTATTGTACCATGCTCGGCAAGAGATTCAAGAATTGTTCTTAAATCTCTGATAGAAACACCTTCTCTTAAGAAGATTTTGCAAGACTTTCAAAACGATCCCAGAGGAAGATGTCAGGTACTAAATCATCAACAATTTTTGGGTAATCTTGCTCTAAATTTATCAAGGACATGAAACTAGTTCTTGCCTTCCAAATAACTCATGAAGATTTGACTTGAGAATCTCTGTCATATGAGTGGCGATAACAGTTGATAAATCAACTACAGTATAACCATTGTACTGAGCATCATCTTTGAGCTCTTCGTTAATCCAAACTGCATCAAGTCCAAATACTGGCTCAACAGTTTTAACTCCATCAATTTCTTCAATAACAGTTCCTGGATCCATCGCTAGAAAGTGATCACTCATAAGTTCAGCTTCCGCAACTTCAATACCTTTGATTTTTAATTGATATCCACCTGGCTTTAATTCTAAATTATCTTTTATTCGAATTGAAGGAATAATAATTCCCCAATCGACTACAAATTGTTTTCTAATATGAGAGATTCTCTCAAGAAGATCACCGTTTTGATCTGCTATCGACAATGTTAACGAGACCATAACCAACTTCTAGCTCAACCATTTCAAGATTAAGAAGATCCTCAAGATTGTCACCTGTTTTCTTTCTTCTCTCAATTTCTGCTAGATGTTCATTGCATTAAGCAGTTTCAGCTTCTTTTGTTTTTCAACTCTAAACGCTATAAAAGCTAATCACTAAGAGCAATCATGAAAAATGGAAGAAAAGGAAATCCGGAATCAAAGCAAACATGAAAAAAACTCCAGCAGTAAACATAGATCGCTTTTGGATTGAAAGTAAATTGCTCACCAACTGATCACTTAAACCTGTCTCACTTGTATTTCTCGTTGCAATAATACCAGCAGCAGTGAGACAATAAGTAGCTGGGATCTGAGCGATAAATCCATCACCGACAGTTAATAGAGTAAAGACTTCCGTTGCATCTGCAAAATCCATTCCATTTTGGGCAATACCGATGATGATTCCACCGATAATATTGATTGCTGTAATAAGAATACCAGCGATAGCATCCCCTCTTACGAACTTACTCGCACCATCCATAGACCCGTAAAAGTCTGCTTCTTGAGCAACTTCATCTTCGACTCTTTTTGCTTGTGCTTCATTGATAAGTCCCGCATTTAAATCAGCATCAATGGCCATCTGCTTTCCTGGCATTGCATCTAAAGTAAATCTTGCAGCAACCTCAGCCACTCGACCAGCACCTTTAGTGATAACGATAAAGTTAATAATAACAAAAATGATAAAGATAATAATACCGACAGCGAAGTTTCCACCAACAACGTATTCACCAAACGCCTGAATAATATCTCCGGCAGCACCTGGATCCTCCGGATCCACCTCGAATAAGAATATTTCTAGTTGAAGCCACGTTTAGAGAAAGTCTAAATAAGGTCACAACTAAGAAGCACTGATGGAAAAGTTGAGAAATCTAGTGGTTTCTTGATATAAACGGACTAATGAAGTAAGATCACTAAAAGAAGCTGCAAGAGTAAGAGTGATAAATAAATCCATAAAGAATGGGGACTACTGGAACAATCATAACTCCAAGAGTAATATTAATCCAACGAGCAATTCACTAGCTCTGCATGTTTTGAAAATAATTTAATCTTTTCTAACATCAACTTATCCTCTAGCTTAGTGGCTTTTTTGTTCTTTTTGATTCTGTATAACAAATGCTAAAATTTCCGCAACTGCTTTATAAAGAGATCTTGGAACACCTTCTCCAACTTTAACTGTTTTATAAAGAGCTCTTGCAAGGGGCACATTTTCTACAATTGGTATATTGTGCTCTTTTGCAATTTCTCTGATTTTCATTGCAAGGTGATCTTGACCTTTACCGATGACTTGAGGAGCTACCATCGTCTCTCCATCATACCTTATAACGATACTAATATGGGTAGGATTTGTAATAATGACATCAGCTTTTGGAACATCAGCGATCATTCGCTTTTGAGACATTTCTCTTTGAATCTATCTAATTTTTGACTTAACCTCAGGAGATACCGTCTTTCTCTTTATGCTCTTCTTTAACCTGTTGCTTTGTCATTTTAAGTTTTTCTTTATACGCATGCTTCTCCCATGCAAAATCAGCAGCTGCAACGATGGCCAGTCCCATCATAATACTCATCGCCAACTTCAAAGCAAAAACCTTACCAAAACTTAAAGATTCCCCAGCTTCTGCGTGAAGAAAACCGATAAAAGTTTGCATGTTTTGAGAAATGACAAAATAAGTAATCCCCAGAACGATCCCAAACTTTAAAAGACCTTTAATAACTTCCACGATAGCTTTTTTAGAAAATATTTTTTTAAAGCCTGTGATTGGATTGAGTCTATCAAATTTGAGAGTTAAGACTTCCGGAGAATAAAGGATTCCGATTTGTCCCATTTGGGCCAAGATGCCAAGAACCAGCGATGTTGCAAAGACAGGAAGAATTGCTTTTCCTCCAACAACAAATGTTTTTGTCAAAATCTGCTTCCCCATTTCCTGGCCGTAAGCTTTCGTTATCTCTAAGCCATAAAGCCATTCAATGTACTCTGATAAAAGCTCAAAAATATACAGAGATGAAAAAATAAGAACAGCAAATGTTCCAGTGAGAATAAGCACACTGTTGAGCTCCTTACTGGAAGCAACATCACCTTTTTTCCTAGCATCGTCTATGCGTTGCTGGGAGGGGTCTTCTGTTTTTTCACCTGAGTCGTCAGCCACTGACTATCTCCTAACTGTTATATGACAAACTGGAACCACTCGCCCAGCCGGTCGACATACATTTTGTATGCTACTGGAAAAAATTCTTCTGAGATTGCGAAAAAAACCAGAAGTCCAATTCCGATGTTAACCACAAAACTCACCATTAAAATATTCATCTGAGGGATAGTTCTTGCAACAATCCCCATAACGAGATTTAAAAGAAGGTTTGTAAAGAGGATGGGAGTTGCTAATAAAAATGCAGCCTCAAAAATGCCCTTAAAAAAGTCATTATAAAAAATATGAATTTTAGAAAAATTCCCTAGATTCAACATAGTAATACTAAAAAAAGAATTTAAAACTCCTTTAAACATGGGAAGTAATGCTCCGGAGCTTAAGATCATCACGATAATAGTCCACTGAATAATTCTCTCAAATGGACCTGTTCTCGAAACAAAAGTGGGATCAAAATAACTTACCGAGGCAAAGCCTATTTGTTGAGTCATAACGGATCCACTTGCAATAAAAAGATTCATGATACTTTTAACTAAAAATCCAATAGCAAGTCCAACAACTGTGTGAAAAATTGTAAGGTACCAAAAGTTATTGGCCCCTATCATATTAACCTCATTTACAAGTGTTGCCTGAACGACAGGAAAAAACGCGTAAGAGATAATTAAGCTTGAAAGAACTTTAACAATCCCTGGTACCGCAGCGTTGTCGAAGATAGGGAGTTGAAAGATAATAGCAAGCCATCTAGAGAACGATATCCAAAATGCAATCAAAACTGTGTAGTCAATGACTGAGACATCGATCATTTTATCGTTACCTCTCCATCACAACGGAAGGAATACTAACATAAAGATCATGGGTAAACGAAGTGATCGTCTCCATCATCCATGGACTTAACATAATCAAGGAGACAACAATCACGAGAATCTTTGGAATAAAAGAAAGAGTTTGCTCGTTAATTTGTGTTACCGCTTGAAAAAGTGAAACAAGGATACCGACAACTAAAGCTCCCAATAACATTGGAGCTGCGAGCATCATTGTAACCTTCATCGCTTGGTTGGTAATTTCGACTGCAAATGTATTATCCATAGTTGCTCCTAGGCCGTTGCCTAATTAAAAGATCGTAAAATAGAACCTGTTACCAATGACCATCCATCTACAAGAACAAAAAGTAGAAGTTTAAAAGGCATTGAAATAATAACCGGCGGTAACATCATCATCCCCATTGCCATTAAAACTGAGGCAACAACCATGTCTAAAATTAAAAAAGGAATATACAGAAGAAAGCCTATTTGAAATGCTGTCTTCAATTCTGAAATGATAAATGCTGGAATGAGAAAATGAATGGGTACTTCATTAATATCATTTGGTGCGGCTTTTCCTGTCACATCATAAAAAAGCCCAATGTCAGCTTTACGAACTTGGGATTGCATAAAAACTCTCAGGTCTTTCTCAATCCCTCTAACTGCTTCCATTGACGTAATTTTTTTATTCATGAGTGGAGTGATCGTATTATTATAAATCGACTCTCCCGTTGGCATCATGACAAAGACGGATAAGAAAAGTGCAAACCCAATCAAAAGTTGATTTGGTGGCATACTTTGTGTCCCAATCGCCTGTCTCATGAATGAGAGAACGACGATGATTCGAGTAAAAGATGTACAAAGAATAATAAAAGCAGGTGCCAATGTTAAGACTGTGAAAAGAATCACAACTTGCATGGTATCAACGAGATCTGTTCCTTGTCCGAAGTTAACACTTAACCCAGGTAAATTTACATTATTGTTTTGTGCAAAAGCAAAAGCGGGCATCATAAAGAGCACCGCAAATACTAGTAATTTGAATTTTGAGATTGTTCGTCCTAAACAACTCATACTTAACCGTCCTGGTTTAACTTTATTGGAGTGGCTTTAAGCCTTTAACTTTTTTCTTAATTTGATCAGAAAATTTAACTCTATCTTTTGTTCCAATAAATTCTGAAAGAGAAGACTGTTTATTTGACTGAGAAATATCTTCTTTAATTTTTACTTTCGTAACAAGTTTAGTATCGTCATTTGCATCTCCGAGAGAATCGTCAAAATTATTTCCCGCGATGATTTTTTCTCCATTTTTAATGAGTCCCGAAACATCTTTGATTTCAGAAATTGGATGAATTCCCGATTCAGTATTACTCACCAAAAAGACTTGGTTGTGGGCCCTAATAAGCATTAAGCTTTTCTTAGGAGCGATATGAGTCTGACTAAGAACAGTCACCTGATCAGTCTTATTTAAAAATCCTAATTTTCCTTTTTTAATAACACCCTTTTTCATTAAAGTGACAACTCCGTAGAACAGAAGTAATACTACTCCTAGAAATGCAACAAACTTGCCAGCATACTCCATAAAAGAGAAAGAGCTTTTTCCACTACTTAGAACACCTTTTTGGGGGGCTTTTGCCGCTACTGGTGCCGCTTTAGTGGCACCTTGGCTAGATTGAGTCGTTTTGACCTTATCAACTTTTTTTGTTGTATCTGAGTTCGCTGCAAAGCTTTTTTCTTGATCAATAAGGGAATTTAAATAGTCTTCATTTAAGAGGTCTTTTGCCACAGGTGAAGCTTCCTTTTTCACCGCAGCAGGAGCAGATTTCGCAACTTTTGCGATAGGTTTTGTAATGATATACGCAGACTCAGCCTTAAGCTTTGGGAAAGTCAGTAAAATCTTATTATCCTTAATAACCAAAGAGACCTTATCTTTAACCTTATCAATGGTGAAAGGAACGATTGTTTTCACCTTCGTTACGTTTGATCTTCTTTGACTTGCCTTGATACGAGTATGTCTGTTCGTAGTAACAAAATTTACTTTCTTATTAATCGTTCTCGTAACTGTAGAGTTTGGAATGATGACATCAACTGAGTTTAAATTTACATTTAACTCAGGATAATCAACCAAGTTCCCAGTATAGCTAATCGTTAAAACTCCACGACCATCTTCAGTTTTCAGGTCTAAATCTTTAACTGTTATTTTAGCAAAGGAGCTAAAGCTTAAAGTTAAAAAACAAAGAGTTATAAAAGCGTAAATTTTCATCATAATACTAACCTTACTACTTAAGTGTTTCGATTCTTTCTAGCGGACTAATAATATCTGTAAGTCTGATTCCGAATTTCTCATTCACAACCACTACCTCTCCTCTTGCAACAAGCTTGCCATTGACAAGAACCTCAAGTGGCTCTCCTGCAAGTTTATCCAGCTCTAAAACTGAACCCTGTCCAAGTTGGAGAAGATCCTTAATGACAACGTGTGCTCGTCCTAGCTCAACGCTGACCTTTAAAGGAATATCTAAAATAAAATCCAAGTTTTGAACTTTGAGTTTATTAAGAGCATCATCACCAGTTTTGATTTGATCAGCAAGATGTGAGATTGCATCTTTTTGATCTGCACTAATGGGTGTTACATTGTTTTGCTCTTCGCTCATAACTAGTCCTCTATCCTTTTAGTAATTTGTACTGCTCGATTTCCTTTATACTCACCAATCAAACAGCTAAGTTTTTTAGCGCCTTCGATTTCTAGAGTTAACTCTCCTGATACTTCCTGATTAAGAGGAATAATGTCTCCAATCTGAAGACCAACAAGATCCCCAACACTCATCGTGGTGTCACCTAGCTTAACAATAGCCTCTGCCTCAGCGAACTTAACATGTTCTTGAATAGACTGAGTCCATAGTGAGTCCACAGTATCATTTTCTGATTGGTAGCTTGAACTGAGTTTTTGTTTAATAGGCTCAATTGTTGAGTAGGGAATAACGACCATAATTGTTCCCGAAGCAGATTCAAATTCCACCTCGAAAGTCGTTGTAATAATAACGTCTGATGGAGGAACAACTCCAACAAACTGAGGGTTAATTTCTGTTCTAGAGTACTGTGCATCGATCTTGTGAACTGGTGCCCAAGCTTCTTCAAGGTCTGTGATGGCCATATCCATTACTCTTCTCATGAATGACAATTCGATTGATGTAAATTCTTTACCTTCAATTTTTGTAAAAGGTCTATCAGTTCCACCAAAGTATGAATCAATAATGGCATAAGCCAGCTTAGATTCAAAAACGATAAGGGCTGGTCCTCTTAATTCGTTAAATCGCATAATGCACATACAACTTGGGATTGGTAATGTATTAACGAATTCACCAAACTTTAAAAGGTCTGTTGAGATCATTGAAATAGTTGAAATTTTTCTAAGTGAATTTGATAAAGAAACTCGAAAAGATCGAATAAAACGCTCATAGATGATTTCAAGGATAGGCATCCTACCACGAATAACCCTGTCTTGATTTGTTAGATCATAAGGTTGAACGTTCTCAGAACCATCATCATCATCATAATCATCATCAAAGTCATCAATCCCACCACCTAGCTCATCTGACTCATCATCATTTACGGCGCTTAATAGTGCATCAACTTCGTCTTGACTAAGAACTTGACTCATTGCTGTCCCCTCCTGGGCTTCTTCTTGAAGAGCATCCTGCTCATCATAACTTTAACTTTCTTAAACTAGGCTAACTAGTTTATTTGAAATCCTACATAAAAAACGTCAACAACTTTGCCGTCGATTAAGTAAGAATTTATCGCTGATTTTATTTGTTCTTTCAAATAAAGTTTTCCGTCTCTTTTTAGTAAATCCTCAGGTCTTTTTGAATTGAGAATACTAATAACAGTATCCCTAATTTGAGGTTTTCTTGCTTCAACTTCTGTCGAGTCTGAGTCTTCACTCATCTTCAACACGGCTTGTAGCCTAACATACCTTCTTGGACCGTCACCTTGGGCCAAGTTCACTGTGAATGTTTCGAGATCAAGAAGTGACTCCTTCTTAAGATCTTCAGTGGGTAACGCCTCTGATGCCAAATCTGGATTAACATTATTACTTTCAGCAAGTAACTTTGAAAGATCTGGTTTATTAGATTCCATCTCCATAAACTTATATTGCATAAATGCAACAGCCCCTAAAGCGAGCATATTTAGAACGAGGAGAATTGCGACCAATGGATTTTTTGAACTAGGAGTCTTAGCAGGTTTTGCTTCAGAGCCTTGAGTGTTTTCTTCTTCGGCCATTTATCCCTCTCCTTAGGTTAACCAATTCAGGCAAAAATCCTATGCCCTTATGTCAAAATTATAGCTGTTCACCATCTTTAGATCAAGTAGTTACTGCCGATAGAGAAATTTCTGCCTAAAAAATTTGAATCCTTTGTGCAGATTTAGATAATTATCGTCAAATTAATGACTTACCAGATTTTATTTAGGGGTAAATATTGCCGACTAAAGTGATCCACATGCCACAAAGTGCAATGATGTTGAGTACAAAGCTCAACATTCTAAGAGGAATAAAATTAGAAGTTAAGTGCACGGTGGATTGAAGGAGTCTTGTTAAAACAAAAAACCAAGCCCAACTCTCAACAACTGCGCTTAATTGAAAGTGCATCGCCACCAGACAACTAACATAAAACAAAACTGGAAGCTCGAGCAGATTATTATAATGACGGGCATATCTGACCATAGTTTCAGGTAAAGGAGCTTCACTTTTATTTTGATAAACCTTAAAGTATCCCGCTTTTACCAAACCTTTTTTCACAGACGTCACCCGACTGTAGCCCATCAAGAGTATCGAAAAGATTGTGAGTATGAATAAAATTGTAATTGGTATAATCAGTTCCATAAAGTCTCCAAATAAAAAAGGGAGACCAACGCCTCCCCAATTTTGTTTAATTGATTTTAAAAAATCAAATTAGAACATTTCTTTCCAAGCTTTTCCTGGACGGAATTTTGGAAGAGTTTTTGCTTTAATTTTGATTTTTTCACCAGTTGCTGGGTTTACACCAGTTCTAGCTGCTCTTTTAACTTTTGTGAAAGTACCGAAACCTACTAGAGATACATCGTCACCTTTTTTAACAGCTTTTTTGATAGTGTCTAAAGTTGTGTTGATGAATGCATCAGCATCTTTTTTAGTTAAATGGTTAAGTGCTTTGTTTGAAAGGATAGCTTCTACTAATTCTTTTCTGTTCATGTGAACTCCTAATGTCAATGTTAATAATACTGTAGGAAAATCATTACGAATTTTTAGGTCTATGGCAAACTTTATTTTGTAATATTTACAAAAAAGATTTAAAAAGTGTGAAATGCTTACTGCCCCATCCCTATTGGCTTGCCACAAAGTTACCATTTTTGTAGAAAAGTTATTCACAAAAGGACAATGATGAAAGCACCTCTAGTACTGACCCTTACAGTATTCTCATTAATCTTTATCTCCGGTTTCGCAACCAACGATCTGTCTATCTACTGGGAAACACAGGTAAAGAGAGCCGATTTAGAGTTCGCTGACCAGAGCTTTTGCTTTGAAGATGAGACAGGTATCCAGGGTCAAAATATTGACCAAGTAACAAAACCCGCTTCTGTATCCAAGCTCTATACAACCCTTTGGGCCATGGAGAGACTTGGTCCTCAATTTAGGTTTAAAACACAATTTCATCTTGTGGGCGATGAACTTTTTATCGAAGGTGGCTTTGATCCCTATTTTGTCTCTGAAAATATCATGCTTATAATGGACAAACTTTTTGTCTCCGGAACGAAAAGAATCTCTAAGATTCATTTTGACAGTGCCTTCTCTTATAACTGGACAAGCGACTCAAAGAAAATTGCGAGCAGACTTCTTAAAGTTTTTAAGACCAATAAATGGGACAACCTTCTCAAGCAAACATATCATCAAGTGAATAGACATCTTAAACAAGAAGGCAGAGACCCCCTAACATTTTCATCCTTTTCTGCAGCTAAAGCTTCACGTTCAAAGAGAAAAGCTGACAGAGCGAATCTGAGCCTCTCATTTGAATCCTCTCCCATCATTAAACATTTCAAACAAGTTAATATGTATTCAAATAATTTTTACACTGATGCAATTTTCAACTACCTTGGAGGAGAAAAAAGCTTTAACGACTACATCACGACAAAACTTAATACGAACTCAAGTGAGATCTACTTTTATACAGGCTCAGGACTCGGTGCTAACTACACAACATGTCGTCTGACTTTAAGAATGTTAGAAGAGCTTAGTTCAACACTCGAGGAGCTCAAAATTGATATGACCAAGATCATTGCCGTTCCTGGAAGTGATGCGGGAACAATGGAGAAAAGGTTTCAAGGAAACTTCAATAAAAAAATCGTAGCAAAGTCTGGAACTCTTAATGATACTTCCGCATTTGCGGGCTACCTTTTAAATGATAGTAAGACGAGGTTTGCGGTTTTAAACCAAACAACTCCTTATGCAGATAAGACTCCCGCTCGAAACCTGCAAGATAATATTGTAAAAGAGTTTATTAGAACGAGCGTCGAATTTAGTCCAACGTCATACTTATCTCAGGACTATATCTCAATTAGCGACTCTAAACTGGATCTTATTTATTAACAAAAAAAAGCCCACTTATAAAAGTGGGCCTTCTTATCAAAGTATTTATCACACGAAAATAAACTAAATCTTTCCGCGTTTTTTAAGTTCTTCTATAATGCCATCGAAGTGACTTGCAGGATATGCTCCTCTTACAGGGACACCATTTAATAAGAATCCTGGAGTACCGTTAAAACCAAATTTTTTCGCTTCTGCTAGATCCTCATCAATTCTTTTTTGAACTTCTTCAGATTTAACGTCCTTAGCTAATTTCGTCATATTAGCACCTAGTTTTTTTGCTACAGTCTTAAAGAACTTCTCACCTTGTCTCAACTTTCCTTGATTTTCATAAAGTTCATCATGAAACTTAGCTGCAAGTTCTTCTTTTTGCAGTCTTAAAGCTTCATAGTACTGAGAAGCTGGCATCGCATTTGGGTGAAAAGATAGGGGAAGGTGCTTATAAACAAATCTGATCTCACCTTTATATTTCTCCATAAGCTCCATAACTGTAGAGTACCCTCTTTTACAATAAGGACATTCGAAGTCTGAATACTCAATAAGAGTAATTTTAGCATCTTCATTTCCTCTAAACATTTCATCGTCTCTGATTTGTGCTTTTAAAGGATTGTTGAAGCTATCTTCTAGTTGTTTCTTTTCTTCATCTTGTCTCTTCTTAGCTTGTCCAGCTTGAGCCGACTTTACAGCTTCGTTCAAGGCTTCGATAAAAGTATCAGGGTTTTCTTTAATCGCATCAGTGAGAACGTCTGGGTTCTTCTTTAGGATTTCCTTCAACTGCTCTTTATTTACCTGACATGAAGTCACTGATAAACAAAGGATAAATAGTAAACTTAATAATTTCATCGTTTTTCCTTTTTTTATTATTTGAGTAATATTATTCTTACTTTTGTTATTATTTATTATATCGGCACAGGGCCATTAATTTAAAGCACTTTTGCCATTTGTTACACTTTGTTACTCTTTGAGAGATTTTGTTTTCTTATCGGCCTCTATCTCTCTACATACTAAGTCTAAATACTTATTGAACGCTCTACTATAAGGCCTAATATGAGGATAGCCCACCAAATGAATCCTCGCTTTAATATTTCCTTTCATGAATGATCTCATGGTAGAGAAAAATCCAAACACCGCTCCACTGACTTTTCCATAAAGGTGAACGGATAAACTTAAATAACAAATGATTAAAATTCCAATCGCCATATACTGGACAGAATTATACAGACTTTCTTGATTCTTTAAAAAATAAGCGACTTCTTTCCCACTTTGAGGAATTGAGGAAATCGCAAGTTCAATAACTGACTGATAAACCTCAGTTGTAATAAATGAGATAAAGCTTATCGTGCAAATGGCTATTATTGAAATAAAGAGAAAAAAATGAAAAAAGAAAACTCTATCAAAAACAGGTCCTCTCACCTTTGAAAAAGAGGGAGGAATACTATTTGATTTCATTTTTTTATCAAGTCTTATCTCCCTTAGATACTGAAAGAAAAATTCACTGAAGCCAGTGAGAAGCTTGAAATCTGAAAACGTATCGGGATTGTAAACGGCATTGGGATCATCAGCTGCGTTATCGCAATATTCTCCAATCAAGCTAAAGGGTCTCAGTAGAATTTTCGCAAGATATATCCCCGCAAAAAAGAGTAAAATATAGAAAACCAGTAAATACCAAAAGTTTTGAGCAAGCCTTGAGCCCACAAAATCAAAAAAAGCTGAATCCATCCCCTCAAATCTAAAAAAGCCATTGGCCTCAAAGAAGGTATTATTGACCGACATTAGCAGCCAGATAGCGTAAACAACAAAAATAGCGCAAACAAGGTACGCCGTGGACACCTTTAAAGCTGTCGCAAGAATAAACTTCGAGTCTTCAGACTTAAAGATCTTCTCGCTTTTAATTTTGCTAACTATTCGATTTTTCATTTGTTTTATTATAGCGAGAAGTTCGTAAAAAGCCCTTGCGGTAATTTCTACCTCGCTCCATTGAGATATGTAACATTTACACCAATAGGCTTTTGTTATTTATTAAAATATTGTGACGTGTTAATTTGATTACACAAAGACGATTTATCGTTTTTGTACTCTCTCCCTCTCTCAATTGCGCAAAACTTCGGTTTTGCGCATTTTTTTTTGCTTTTTTTATCAGCCTAAAAAAGAGGAATGTCCCTCGGTGGTAGAGTCATGAGATACTTTTCTATACCGATCGCAATAGCTTGGGCATAGTTCTCTATAAAGCTTTTAGATTGCACTTTTCTAAGCTCTTCAGGATTTGACATAAACCCAGCTTCAATCAAAACACCTGGTCTTTTTGAAAGGGCCAGAACATAAAAGAGTCCAGGCTTTATTCCTCTATCTTTCATTTTAAACTTAGACTCAACGGTGTTTGCTATTTCTGAGTGGATTAAATTTGCAAGCTTCTTTGAGCTTGGCACAGTTTTTTGAATAACGAGATCAATAAGGATTTGATTAACAACCTTCTCTGCTCCAAGCAGATATTTATTTTCAACATTTTCCACTTTCTCAATCGCTTTATCTGCATGATTATCCAAGTAGTAAGTTTCAAAGCCACTATATTCTTTTTCAGTAGCAGAGTTAAAATGAATGGAGACAAAGAGGTCGGCTTTCACGGTCTCGGCCATATTCGCTCTCTCATTCAACGTGACAGTTCGATCAATACTTCTTGTCAGATAAGTTGTGTGTTTTCTTTCGAGTTTTGACTTAACACTTTTGGCTAGTTTTAACGCTAGATCCTTCTCATAGATATTCTTTGTCTTCTTTTCTCCATTTTTTTTAACCCAAACTCTAGTTAGAGCACCAAGTTCCTCTCCACCATGACCAGGATCGATGAGAACGACAAAGGCGTTCACAGAAAAGCTTATGAAAAGGAAAAGAAGAAAGTACTTCATGGTTTAATAAATCTTTTTTAAGCTATGCTCAGGAAAATAATGAGATAATATTTGTTTATAAGTGTATCCTCTTTTTGCTAACTCAAAGGCTCCATACTGACACAAACCAACTCCGTGTCCAAAGCCTTTACCCTCCAGTTTTATAGAATCACCTTCGTCTGAAATCTGATAATAGTTTGAAGCGGCTTTATTTCTACCAAGTAATGATCTTAGCCTCGATTTTTTTACCTGCAGCTGTCTTTCATCATCGTAAACTCTAATATAAGCTCGATTTTTTGAATCTGGAGTCATCCTAAATTGAGAGAGACTTCTACTTTTGAGGGAATCGTTCTGATAACTTTTTAATGTGGTATTAACCATGGTTTTAAACTTAGATTTTTTCATTGTATGAGACCAGTTTTTCTTCCCATGCTTATGACAAAATGGACAGTCTACAGATTGATAGCCTTTAACATAATTTGTCCAAACTTGATCGGGCCTCAATGTCTTTCCCCCACATTTTGAATGAAAGAATATAGGTGTCAGCTCCGAGGTACCAATGATTAAAACTTGACCTTCAGTTTGCTTCGAAGCCATTGTCGTCGATGCTGTCGTATCAAAAAAAGATCCGTTAACTTGATGCTTTTCTGAGTTTTCGAGGTCGTAGAAAACATTAAACCCGTTATCATTTGAGACCTGCTTCGTTATCATCTTGTGATAAGCATAACTACGAGCTGCAACAGCCTGAGCTTTTAGAGCTTCGAGAGGCCATTCTGGGCTCATCTCTTTTGAAAGAAGTGAACTAATATAGGTTTCAAGAGGGATTTGATTTATGAGGTCACAGCCTGTGCGGTTAATAGAAGTGACAATATTTAGCTTCCCTACATAACCAGTTTTATTCCATTTAATAAGGCCAGTCTTAGAATTGAGAGACGTCAACATCAAAGGCTTATGTCTTTTAAGCTTCCTTAAAACAGGATCACAATTAAAAGCGATGCTTTTTCTGCCAGGAAAGATTTTTTTAACGGAATTGCCTCTGATTTCTTGTTTTATGTCTGATCCAGACAAGGAAATTTCATGAAGAGATCTTCCTATACGCACTTTTATCTCAGGCTCACTCGCTATTAAGTGCGAGCTAAAAGTGGTAAGAAGTAATAAATTCAATCCTAGAATTCTCATCTCGATAATTGTATCGACAAAGTGCAATGATTTCAAGGATCTATTACGTTAACTTTTCCATCGCTTTTTGCATATCAACCCATGTGATACTTTTCATGTGAGGGGCGGAATTTAGCAGACTTGGAGAGAATAACGGCATGATCTCGCTAGAAAATTCACCTATGGTGAGTGGGTAAAAATTCCCATGTAAGTCCTTAAGTCTCTCTTTGGTGTCAATAAGGGCATGGCTAGCAGAGACGCCTAAGGTAATCACAAGCTTTGGCTTGAAATGGGAGATTTCAGACAAAACCAGCTCAGTAAGATCTTTAGCCGATTCATCTTTATCAAAAGCGATGGCCGTCAGGAGAAAACTCTCCTCTCTAAGCTTCATGGCACCAACCATTTTAGAGAATAAAATAGCCGTGCTTTCGTCAAATAACGCTTTAAATGGTGCAAGCTCGTCCGCTTTATCCAAATCAACATCAAGAAGATTATCCGACACAAAAATGACATCGAGTTTTTCGACATTCAGAAGATCTCCTCTGTACCTGGCTTCAAAAGAAGATTGTGATGTCATTGCCACAAGCTTTTCCTGAGTAAGAGCGTCGGGATCTTTAAACTGAGAGTCTTTGGATTTTGTGGATATTTCGATGTTATCAAGCTTTACAGAATTATTATCATTTTGAGAAATTAAGTTTTTACTAAAGTCTTTAAACGATTCAATCACTTTGGCTTTTTCGGATTCAGGTTTGGGGCTAGCTGGTGCCTTCACAATGGTCTCAACTGCCCTATACGACCAGTGAACCGGAAATAGTCTATCCCGGTACTCGTTCCCTTTAGCCTTGGTTAAACTAGCCTTCTGGAGGTTGCGCAGTGCTTCTTTATAGCGTTGTTCCATGCCTTTAGTTATCACGATCAGACACTATTTTCCTAGCTTTATTTTATCGCACTAATTTTTAAAGAGAAATGCTTCTGAGTCGAAAAGATATGTAGTTGATATTGGTTATGGAGAACAATTATGTCTAAAGAAGTTAATTTTAAGTTTGAACGTTTCGAAGAATACTACGGTACAGCTGAAGATGTAAAAAAGACAATGAGTGAATGTAAAGTATGTGGCTCTAAATTATTACTAAGTCATATGCCCGACTACAAAAACCTTCTTGTTCAAGAAACTGCACGATGTATTGATTGTGGATCTGGAAACAGAAAAATTATTCACGTTTTAAATTAGTTTTGATCTTTGGCATGTAAGTAATCATAAACTTTTAGTGCATGCCTAAGCTCTAAACCTAAAAAATCACTAATTTCCTTAACATTTTTTTGAGAAAGCTCTTCTTGACTCATCGTAAGCTGAGAGAGAATTTTCTTTTTAATTTTATCATTGATGCCTTTGATATCATCAACCCATGTTTTAATAATTCTTTTCTTTTCAGTTTTGTGATGAAGGCGCCTACTAAAGCGATGGGCTTCATCTCTCATGCTTACAATAATTTTGAAAAGAGAGGGACACTTATTTAAAATATAGGGATTACTTCTTCCTGGAATGATGAGGCGCTCTTCTGAGTTTGAAATTTCTCGCGCTCTTATATTTCCTCTGGTCAGATCTCTCGCTTTAGCAATTCCGACAACAGGAATAGTAATTTCAAATTCATCAAGAACTTTTTGGACGCAGTTCACTTGAGCAATTCCACCGTCAACAATAAAAACATCAGGAAGATTTTTATGTTTTATTCTTCTTCCAAAAACCTCTTGCATCATTGCAAAGTCATTATTTCCTTCAGGTCTTTCCTGCATATGATAATGTCTGTAAGCTTTTTTATCGGGGACACCATCGTGATAAACGATCTGAGCAGCTGTGGGAGACTTGCCCTGCCAAATTGCGATATCATAACACTCTAAGGTAATAGGTCGTGCCTTAAGGCTCAGAAGCTCTTTCAATCTATTGAGTCCCACGTAGACACTGTCTTGATTTTTGATACGCATTTTTTGAGTTTCAATAGCGTTATTCTTAGTCGTCTCAATCAGACTTGAGTATTTGTTTGAGCCTGTTTCAACTTTTAATTTAATCTCCCCTTCATTCATTTTTATGAGAGCTTGTTCAAAGACTTTTGCACTATCTTGATCAAAGGAGGAAATAATCCGTTCAGGAAAAACTTCATCATTATTTGCATAGTGCTGAATAAGAATTTGCAGAACTTCTTCTTCCGTACTCTCCATAAAGTCTGATAGAGGAAAATGAAAATTCCTATGACCAAGAAGGGCACCTCGCCTGATCATATAAAGACTTATATCGACTTCTTTCTCTCCTTCATAATAAGAGATGACGTCGACATTTTTCTCATCCATGAATTCCACGCTTTGATCATAGGAGCTCATCGTAAAGGACTCGAGTTGAGCAATATAGTCTCTCATCATAGCGGCGTGTTCAAACTTTTCCATCTCGGCCAAGTCCATCATTTTGTTCTCTAAAAACTCTAGAGACTTTTTCGCTTTTCTTTTTCCTCTCAAGAAGTCCACTGCAAGTTCTAAGTCATCAAAGTATTGCCTACTTCTGTGTTCAGGTACACAGGGACCTTGACACTGCTTCATTTGAAACAAAATACAAGGGGTCGTTCTAGAATTAAATTCATGAATAGAGCAATCCCTAAGCTCAAAAGCTTTCGTGAGAACTTTTATCGTTGCACCAATATTTGATCCGGTAGGATACGGGCCATAGAGTTCTACGCCCTTTTTCTTCTTTGGGCGCCTAACGTATTCAATCTTTGGGTAGCCTTCATTTTTATTGATTTGAACATAGGGATAGGATTTATCGTCTTTTAACCTAATATTGTATTTAGGTTTATGAGTTTTTATCAGGTTGTTCTCTAAAACATAGGACTCAGCATCAGATTCGGTGATAATAAAGTCGAAACTTTCAATATGGCCTACCAGAATCTGAGTTTTGGCATTTTTAGCAGAGTTGTTGAAATAGCTTGTTACGCGGGCCTTCAAATTCTTGGCTTTCCCGACATAGATCACTTCTTTATCTTTATTGAGCATAAAGTAGCAACCCGGATTTTTGGGAAGGGAATTCGCTTGAGCTAAAAGATCAAGTATATGCTTTTGTCTGAGAGATTTCTTTACTGTAGCCATTAAGTTCGATAAAATATGATCTGTTTATAATTCAGACAATAACTCAATACGTAGAATATTTCTATGTCTATTTTGTGAAGTCATTCTAAAGTAAAAAAAGGATAATTAATGTCTAAGTACGCTGCTGGAAAAGAGGTTATTTCTTATTGTGGAAAATGTAAGTTGGCTCTAGCACACATTATTGTTTCCATGAAAGATGAGAATACACTTGGGAAGGTTACTTGCAAAACTTGTAACGCAACTCATATGTACAAAGATCCTGCTACTAAAACGAAAAAAGTTAGAGCAAAAAAAGCTGCTCCAGGGAGAACGAGAGCAAAGTCAGTTCCTATCAACGAACTATGGACTGAAGCCATTGGTAATGCCTCAGGAAAAGCAAAAGATTATACAATAAGAGAATCTTTTGAAGTTAACGATATGATTGACCACAAAAAATTTGGTCCAGGTATCGTGCAAGCTCTTATCGATGGAAAAATTGAAGTTTTATTTCAGCATGAAATTAAAACTCTTGTTCACGGAATAAAATAATTTAAGGACAGGCTTTGAGAATTATTCAAAAATTTTTGAATTATTTTTCAAAGTCTATCACCTCCTCTTTTGTCTGCGCAGCTATTATCATTCCCCTAGATAGCCCCTCATGGAAGCATATCGACTTTGGAAAAATCAAAAAAAACAATATAAGCTTTAAAGAAAACATTGTCATAAATGTCGATAAATCTTCTTCCTTTCTCATTCACAAGTTTAGCTCTCCCGTCACAGTACAATCAATAAAAGTAGACTTAGATATTTCTAATAAACTTAATCTTCCTTCTGCCTCAGATGACTACCCTTTTAAGTTAGGCCTGGTTATAGAGGGTGATAAAAAACTCTCTGGTATGAAAAAATTCTTTGCTCCTCAATGGGTGACCGAGGTTTATGAATTTTCAGGAAAGAACAAAGGGATTAGTCATATCGAGATGTTTATCGCCACTTTTAATAAGGATCTCCACGCAAAAAGAAAAGTGCATCCAAAGAGTGATCTCTTCATGGAAAACTTTGTCTTTAAGCTAAAAGATCAAGGCCCAAGCTCCTTCGAATACAAATTGGAAAAGCCAGTTAAAACGATGGCCCTTTGGCTAAGTGCTGATGGTGACGGTTCTAAGGAGAGCTTCACAACAATTATAAAATCAATCAGCTTTAATAAATAAAAAAAGGCTCCCTATAAAGAGAGCCTTGATTTATCTTATTTTTTATTTTTTTAGAATCCGAAACCAAATCCTAGACTCATACCGTAACCCATATTTGAAGGTGAGTAAGGACCGTATCCGTATCCACCACTCGCACCATAGCCACCGTATTGTCCATATGCTCCACCGCCGCCAGCACCATAAAGGTTTTGTGCCGCTTGACCATATGAATTCTGAAGAGCTGCTTGTTGGAAGAAACTATCTTGTCCAAGAGCTTGTTGATTAAGAGCGTAACTTTGTTGGATATTTCCGTAGTTACCATAACCTCCGGCTCCACCGTTCCATCCACCAGAACCGTTCCAGTATCCACCAGTGCCTTGACCCCATGGAACAGTTCCCTGTCCCATAGCTCCGCCGCCGCCCCAAGGGTTACCGTACATTCCGCCGCCACCAAATCCAGGTCCGCCGCCGTACATTCCACCATTATATCCAGGGTAGCCAGAACCTAATCCGCCACCTAAACCAATTCCTATTCCAAGACCTAAGCCTCCACCGCCGCCTGGGAATCCACCCATTCCGCCGCCAGGAAAGCCGCCCATTCCGCCGCCAGGGAATCCTCCCATACCGCCGCCAGGAAACCCGCCCATTCCGCCGCCTGGGAATCCACCCATGCCGCCTCCAGGAAAGCCACCCATTCCGATACCGCCGCCAAAGCCAGGTCCGCCAAATCCACCGCCGCCGAATCCAGGTCCACCAAATCCAGGTGTACCGAAGCCGCCGCCGCCAAATCCAGGTCCACCGAATCCACCGCCGATATTAATACCAAGGCCTCCGCCAGGTCCACCGAACCCACCAGGTCCACCGAATCCACCAAAGCCTCCCATTCCGTTAACTTGTCCGTAAGGATTATATTGTCCATAAGGTCCATACATACCAGCTTGGAATCCAGGACTATAACCTGCACCACCCCAAGTACTTCCGAATCCACCGAATCCGTTTCCTTGAAAGCCAGCGCCACCAGCAAATCCACCTAATTGATATCCATTACATCCCGGAGGAGCAATGTAATCATGTGGTAATTCATTATCTGCGTAAAACCCACCAGAACCTTGAAGGCTCGAAATTCTATTTGGGTTTCCATAAAGTGTGTGCATATGATTTGTTTGCATTAATTGACATTGCTCAAAGCCTGTCTCAGCTGCTCCTGCCCAAGCTACATTTGAATCTCTATAAGCATCTGACCAAAGCCATGCCGATCCAAACTGAGCTAATGGAGGTAGAACCGCACCAAGAATATCTGCAACACCACTTCCGCTTCTGCGTGAGCTTCCGCCACAGTTTACACAGTCTTCATATGAGTTAACCGAGACAACCACTCCGCCGTCTCTTCCCTGACACTCTTGCCAAGAACTTGTATATGAACAATTAAAAGTTGTACCATCATCACGTCTAAGGACAACGTATCCACCGCCACGAGGGCCACCGCCGCCGCCGCCTCTAATATTTACGTTGTAACTTGCGCTTCCACGACGACACTTATTTCTTATCTTTCCATTTTTCTTAACACATCTTTGTAGCCACTCAGCTTCAGAAACTAGGACTCCATCAATATAAAAACTACCCTCGCCACTAGAGCCAGTGCTTCCGGTACTACCATTGTTTCCGTTGTTTCCATTATTACCTGTCGTATTGACCGTTACCTGAGCATCAAAGAGAGCATCCCAGTCAACTTTAGCAGCACAAAGCTTTTGATAGGCAAAGATACCTCCACCATCACCAATACCGTGGGGATGATCTCCCTCGACAATATCTGGGCTAAGTCCAGCTGCGTTTGAGTCAGTGGCTCCACTACATCGCATTTGCTGACAGAGTTTTCCGTCCTCAACGAATGATTCACCCTTTTTCTGAACCTTACCATTTTTCTGTCTACAAACTTGCATCAGCTCTTGTGGACTCATAGCATGGGCTTCAAAAACAATTGAACCAACCAGTAGTAGTAATAAATGAATTCCCTTGATCATAATTATCTCTCTTAGTAGTTAATTATAGGCCATTAGACCTACTCTTTTGCTCTTTATCGGTTTAATCGAAGATAATCTTTAGGGGTTTAAGTGTTTGAAATCAAAAAAAAACCAGCAAATAAGTGCTGGTTTTTCAATCAAGTATTTAAATTTTTGTTTAGTTTTTAGTTGTGTGAGTGGTGCTCGTAACCGCCAGTTTTTGGACTGAATTTTCTCATATTTTCTACCAGAAACTCTATAAGGTCTTCATCTGTAGAAAACACATCTTCAATAAGATCTGAGTGTAAAAGAAATTCTTTTACTCTATTAGAAACTTTATGAAGCGACTCCACCATATACAGTCCACCGAGGTTTTCACCCTGGAAAGACTTTATAATTTCTTTTCTAGCATGGTTAAACATCTCAGTTTCAGTAATATCGTCTGTAACCTCATCGATCCCAAACTTCTCTTCAACTTCTTCAACAGCTTGATCTCTAATATCTTCATCTGTTGCGAAAGAAACACCAAGCTCAGTAGCAAGTGCATCAATAAGCTCAGCTCTCTTATCCACGTTGTACTCAATCAATGAATCTTGCTTAAGATGGTTGATTGTATGGGTAGATAGAGCGATAAGAGTATTGAAATCAGTTCTCATACGGTAATTCCTTTTAATAGATATAAAACAGCATAAGTCTACAACATTAACAATGGTTTCTACAATCTATTTTTAATTTTGCGCAAAATACTTAGCACGACGCTTCGCTCCCCTAGAAGAAAGACAAGCAATCCATAACACACAACAGTAAACGAAAGCTTTAAAAATGTATAAACTGCATCTTCTAGAAAGCTGCTACCAATAGGCATAGACTTATTTAACTCAAAGCAAAAAGTAAATGTCACCAAAGAAGCAAACAAGATCTTCAAGACTCTCAAATTGAAAAAGTGATTCCAAGGAAGTGCTAGATCCCTATGCAAGAAAATGAGTTGGATAAAGGAGTTTAGGAGCATGGAAAGAGTTGTCCCTAATGCCAAAATCTCAAACCCATAAATAGGTGTCAGAACGATACAAAAAACAATATTAACTCCCACCGAAAAAATGGAACTATAAACAGGTACCTTTTGTCTGTCGATTGCATAAAAAGTAGGAACAAAAATTTTATACATTCCGTAAAAGGGAAGTCCTAAAGCATACCATTTCAAGGCCAAGGCTGTCTGAGAAGTAGCATAAGCATCAAATCGACCTCTTTCAAAAACAAGCCTAATGAGATCCTCATTAAAGGCTATAAGAGCAATCATTGGAGGAAGAACCAAGAAGAGTGAAAGAAAAAAGCTTCCACCTAAAAGTTTGGTCGCTTCATCTTTGTCACCGTTTTTCCAAGCATCAGAAAAATGCACAAGATTTGAATTTCCAATACTCACAGAAAGAATACCGACGGGAAGTTGAAACATTCTAAAGGAGTAACTAAGCCAACTTACAGCTCCAACAATTGTTCCCGATGCAAGAACAGTATTAACGATAAGATTTACCTGAGTGGCCGCAAAACCAATGAGTCCGGGGCCCAGAAGTTTGAAAACTTTTTTAGAGTTTTTGGTCAAGAGTTTATCCGGTTTGCTCCAACCATAGCCCTTTTTAACAAGCATAGGTATTTGAACAAAACCCTGAACAAGTCCCCCGATGAAAACTCCTGCCCCAAGTGAATAAATCGCTGGAATTCCCATTGATAGAAAAAGACTTGGAAAGAGCAACATGGATCCAATCATGGCAACATTAAAAAATGCTGGTGCAATAGAGGGAATAAAAAAAACTTTTAAGGCATTGAGAGCGCCCATAAAAAGAGCGGCCAAAGAGACAAAGCATAAAAATGGCGCCATTATCTTTGTTAAATTAACCGTTAAAAGAAACTTCTCAGGATCCTGTGTAAAGGTAGGTGCAAAGAGTGAAATAATCTCTGGAGCAAAAATAATAATAAGGGCTGATAAAGATAAAGTTAAGAGTCCTAGTAAAATAAAAAGGGCCCAGAAAAGTTTCTTGGCTTTTTCTGGATCTTCCTGATTAACCTCTACAAATGTCGGAACAAAAGCAGATGAAAAAGCACCTTCAGCAAAAAGATCTCTCAAAAGGTTTGGTATTCTATAGGCAACTAAGAATGCATCCGTTAAGCCCGAGGCTCCAAAGTACGCGGCCATCACTTGCTCACGCACAAGTCCCAAGATACGACTACAAAAAGTCGCCAAGGCCATCTTTAGTGAGGAGAGAAAAACTTTTGACTTAGACAAATTTATTTCTTCTCATAAAGTTTTTATAATCGGGTTTAAAAAGAAAAAGATTCATAAAAATTGCCACCGATGCAAACGCTATATAGTAGGTAAAGTTTCCCGTGATAAAGCTCAAGATAAAACCAATGATAGCACCACCTTCATTAAGTGCCCATACAATGACGTGAGAAATAAAATAAGCACCAAAACGTGACAGGTAATTTTGTTCTTCTTCACTCATCGTTTTTAAATAGGGAGCCTTGGCATTACTTCCAAGTTTAGAAACAAGCCAATCCTTTTTTTGAGAAGAGATTAACGTAAAAACAAAAGGAGTACTCGCTATAAAAAGAAGTATATTTTTTAGGTTGCCGATATCTTTTTCATCCACAAAACTCACTCCCCTAACAGAGATAAAAAAGAGCGAATAAACAAACATGGAAGCGATTAAAGCGAGCCACACTATCTTGAGAGGAAAGATCGTCTTTTCGACGTCTTGACTTAATTTCATACCTTATTCCTTTAATAATCCAATAATTTAGAGTGCCAGAATACATGAACAATATCAATCTCTTAACGCAGCCGTAGGGGCATTTTAGCCCCGATGGTGGGGGCAATCTTACAAATACTGATCAAGCTGTAATTTTTTGTTACTCGAAAGTACGTGCAGTAAAGGGTTTAGACAAGATATAGTTAATTTAGCAGGAAGCTTGAAGTTTGGGTCAAACAACTTCTAGGATGGAATTAGGGCCCAAATAAATTAGTTATGCAGGACGCTACACACTAACACACACAATGGCTTATGAAAAGCCGGTCTTAGAGAGACCAACAAGGAGGTTCGCATGTATCTTGCTGTTGCCGTCGAAACAAGTAAACACCCAAGTCAAAAACAAGACTACAAAGTCTGGTACCTAGAAGTAGGGAAAGATGGAAAAGTCCAAGGCGTGGGAGTAAAATCCAAAGAGGAATTAATTGAGAGTATATTTACCAATTATCGCCTCACAGGAGAAACAAATTGGAGATGCTTCCAAAAGGAAAAGGAATGTTCAACTCCAATTGAAATTTACGATTTCATTGCGATGAACACAACGCAGAACACCCACTTTGGGGATCTGCCAACCTTAGCTGACTTTCAGTTAACATTGGATTCGTTACAAACAAATTTAGAACTCAGATCAATCGCATAGAAATTTTTTGGCAAAGGCCTCGGAAGTTATTCTTTCGGGGCTTTTTAGTTTTCGATTCCACTCTTACAAGTCTCTTTAGTTTTTGAACTCTCAACATCAAAACAAACATGCATATGGTTAGCATGACTTTGGTCAGAAGTTCTTCTTATCGTGGGCGAGCTCACTGCTCTATCATCAAAAATTATTTTATTGGCACCAGCTTTCTCAAATAGAGCAATCAACTTCTTGGTTTTCTCTCTATCGTAAAGAGAATCCCTATAGGTCAAAGCCCTTTTAGAATCTCTTTTCTTTAGAGGTCTAACATCAAAGCAGTTTCCTCCTCCATGGGAGGTATGAACGTTGAAGCTTCTTGGGTGGTAGATATCTCCAAACTGCACCTGACAGCCTGGTCCATTACAACTTTTATTGTGAGTCTCCAGCACTTTATTAAAAACACAAGCGGCTACCGGCTTGGCAAAAACATCACTGGCGCCCTTATCATCTGTATTGTAGTGATAGGATCCAAATGGCCCTGGATACCCTTTCCCATCCCCTTTCTCATAATCAAGGGGAATCTTAACGACACCCTTTGCATCAAAAAGTTCGATATCTCCAAGCTTCATTTTTTCATCTTCTGAAAAGCCAGTCTTTAAAATATTCATAATTGAGACAATATCGTCATTTTTAAATGGTGTAAGACCTGAAGCAACGGCACAACTATCAACATCAACCAAGACATTGGTTCCCGTACTCTCATCAGCAAAGATGGAACTGAATTGGTACTTAATCTTACAAACTGGAAGCATAGTAAAATTCTGAGTATCACAACACTTTAAAACTTCAAATTTTCCGTTTGAATCGATCACAGGCTTTATTGCAACAACACCTTTTTCACTCAAGCCATTGTCGGCGATGAGAGGGGAAGCTTCATCAACAATATAAGTGAACTCATCAGCTTTCTTTAGAGACTTTCCATAAAGAAATCCCTTTTGCCCAATTTGTGCTTTTTTCATTCTATTTTTATCAGCACTACTCCATCTATAGATTCCATTTTTTAAGTTTTCATCAAGTTTATCTGTATTCGGAGTTGAAATAATTTCTACTGGAACATAGTTTTGCGAGTGTCTCGCATACTCTTCACTTCCTTTTTTAATCTTTACAATTGAGCGTCTAGGAATAATATTTTCATTTTTTCGATAATTATTTTTTGACTTAAAATTTTCATAGGTTTTACTTCCCATGCCTGTGGCATCAGTAACCATGAAAGGTGGCGTTGACGTTTTTTCTGTATAGCAGCTCTGTGCATAGAGATTAAAGCAAAGGAGAGCGAGAAAGAGAAACCTCATTTCGTCACCATAAATTTAATTGTTTGAGTACAGAATTTTTTTCCATCTCTTGAGTAATCGATTCGAGCTGAAAAAGGAAAGTCTTGATTTCTTGCAATAAGATCATCCTTAAAACTAATATTTGTCAGTCTATAGGTATCGCTTTTATTTGATTTTTCTATTTTGATTTCTTTTGATGAAAGTTGTTTTTCATTCTTCGTGATAATGAGTTTTGCCCCTTCAGCTTTAGACTTCGTTCTTAGATAAAGAGTGTCGTAAATTTCTGAATTTGCATTCCAAGTGGTTTCAATTTTCCCGTAAACGGTCTCTGGGGAATCTCCCTTATAGATAGACTCTCCATATAAGGAAACCTCCACCTCGCAACAAAAGGCTGATGAAGAAACTAGCAATAGTAACAGGCTCAAATTTTTCATTGTCTTCTTGTCGGAAGATTTGCCTGATAACTTTAGTTGGGAAATAGATGGTTGATTGGGAATTGAGTTTTGGTATTTCTATTAAACTAACATAAAAATCCGGGGAAGCCAAAGCCCATAATACTAACTTTTAAGCTGTAAGTATTTAATCCCAAATAGCTGTATCCAAAGGGTTTTTCAACAAGATACACTTGTAATGTTTGGGACATTTCTGGAGGGAACAATGAACACACTAGCTATTATAGGGGCCCAGTGGGGTGACGAAGGTAAAGGAAAGATTACAGATCTTTTAGGTCAAAACTCTGATATTGTCGTCAGATTTCAAGGCGGGAACAACGCCGGTCATACCATTATATTTGATGGTAAAAAAATCGTTTTGCACCAGATTCCCTCAGGCATACTGCATAAAAATTGTGTATCCGTTGTTGCCCATGGAGTTGTCTTCGAACCCGAAGCATTCATGAAAGAGCTCAAACTTGTCAAAGAACATATTGATGTCACCCCTGAAAGATTAAAAATATCTTTAAATGCCACTGTCATTACTAGTTACCATAAACTACTGGATGCTATCAGAGAGGGCAAAGGAATAAAGAAGATTGGAACAACGGGAAAAGGAATTGGTCCAGCTTATGAAGATAAAGTGGCCAGACGAGCGATTAAAATTAAAGACCTTTTCAACAAAGACACTCTTCACTCAAAACTCTCTATTGCTTTAGAAGAGAAGATGTTTCTTTTTGAGCATTTCTATAAGACCCAAGTCCCTACCATTGAAAGTGAAGTTGAAAGACTTTTTGGTTTTGGTCAGCAACTTAAAGAATTTGTTATCGATACATTTAGTTATATTGACGAGGCCCTAAGTTTAAAAAAGAATGTACTTTTCGAAGGTGCACAAGGTGTCCTACTCGATATCGACTATGGCTCTTATCCATACGTGACTTCATCCTCTACAGGAGCAGCTGGGATTTATACAGGAGCAGGTGTCTCGTCAGGAATTGTTGACGAAAAGCTGGGTATTGTGAAAGCCTATACGACCAGAGTTGGAGAAGGCCCAATGCCAACTGAACTTCACACTCCTATTGGTGATAAGATTCAAGATATCGGCCAGGAATTTGGAGCCACAACTGGAAGGAGACGAAGATGCGGCTGGCTAGATCTCCCCATCTTAAAATACTCAGTGAAGGCCAGCTCCCTCACTTCGATTGCTTTAACTAAAGTTGATGTTTTAAGTGGCCTAGAAGAATTGAAGGTCTGTTACGCCTACGAAATTGATGGAAAGGAATACGATTGTGCCTACCCCGGCTTAGATTTAGAACAGGCAACTGCGCTTTATAAAAACCTAAAACCCTTTAACGATACTTTTGACAAAGAAAATGTTTATAGCACTGAGCTGCAAGACTATATTGACCTCATCGAAAGTGCTCTTGGGATAAAGGTTGGAATTTTGGCATTCGGCCCTGATAGAGCTCAAATTCATTTTAGAAAGAAGTATTTTCAATAGCTTAAGATAATGTCAGACTAAGTTAGTTGAGTATGGCCATCCCTTTGGTCATACTCTTAAAATGCAAAAATTTATCTTACTCCTTATTATTTTCTCTTATAACTGTTTCGCCTACGAGCTTTTAAACTTTTCAAGTACTCCTCAAAGAACAATCGATGAGATTATTATCGAATCAGGATTAAGCGAAGAGGCCATAAAAGCATTTGGTTGCTCAAACTTTGATCGCACATCTCTATTTACAACAACAACAACAATATCAAACTTAAATTTTGACTCACTAAAAGTAATGTCAAAAACTCAAACCTATACCTACAGAGATGGATCACTTTTTGATGTTCGAGGCAATCAAGTTTATCCAAGAGATGCATTTGTAAAAAAAGCACTGAGAACTTTAAGGCGCTTTGAAAATGTTCCCCAAACAAAGGAACTTATTTTTGAGCTGCAACAGTCCCCTTATCCTTTTTATATCAAAAAAGGTGGAAATCGTTACAGTGGAAATCACAATAACGAGCGTCCCAATTGGCGTATGAATGAAATAACAATGATTATGAACCTAGATGATAGAAAACCCATGGTTTTAAAGCTTCCCTTTAATCAGATTGGATTTGGAGGCCAGATTCTATGGAATCCTGAAACAGATGCCAAGTTTATGGAAGCGGATTGGGTTGAGAGAAAAATTGATACCGACATTATTCTCGCCCACGAAATGATGCACGCTTATGATGGAATGAGAGGTCTACTCGATAGAAGATTTGTAAAATCAGATGATCACGAGTTTCAACCAGTTGCCGAATACAGAGCCGTTAGAATGGAAAATATTTTAAGACAGGCGCTAGGTTATCAATACAGAAGATTCTATAGTTACTCTAAAGGCGATACCGAGCAAAAAGACATGCTTGATTTAAACGGCGAGACTATAATCATGCCGGCACCTTGCATAACTTGGATTAAGTAAGTACTGATTCTACTTTTCCACCACCAAGACTTTTAACTATTTTCACATCAAGAATTTGATTCTTAATATTCTGTGATGAACTCAAGCGAACCTTTACGTAGTTTGATGTATAGCCTTCAAAAATGCCATCTCTTTCATTTTCAAATAACACACTTTGCTTCGACCCAACCAATTTTTTCGCAAAGCTTTCTTGCTTGGACTCACCAAGGGCAATAAGAGTTTTAACTCTCGCCTTTTTCACATCAGCTTGAATATGATTATCCAGTTTAGCAGCCGTGGTCTTTTGTCTTTTTGAATAAGGAAAGACATGAAAGTGGACAATCGGAAGCTCTTTTAAAAGGTTATAAGTTTTTTGAAAGTCTTCTTCGCTCTCGCCAGGATAGCCGACAATTATATCAGCTCCAAAAGAGGCATCGGGAAAGTAAGACTGAACCATTGCAATCGTCTCTTTATAGAATGCGACGTCATATTTACGCCTCATAGACTTAAGAATTTCATCACTTCCACTTTGCAGTGGAATATGAAAATGATCTTGATAGACTCCACTACCTTTAAGAGTCCTTACAAGGCTTTCACTCATCGTATTAGGTTCGACTGATCCTAGTCTTAAGCGTTTAAGACCATCGATGTTAGTCAAAGAGAGAATAAGGTCTTCAAGACGCTCTCCAGAGCTATTAGCATACTCTCCAATATTAACACCAGTTAGAACAATTTCTTTAAAACCTCTGGAAATGAGGTTTTTAGATTCATTAGTAGCATCCTCAATAGAGATTGTTCTTGATCTCCCTCTAGCGTGAGGAATAATACAAAATGAGCATATATAGTTACAACCATCTTGAATTTTTAAAAATGCTCTGGTGTGATTATCAGCTTCCGTTGTTGCTGCTCCCCAAAACTCTGTCATTTTATCTATTTTGATCGCCGTCTCATCTTCCTCTTCAAGATAGTCAAAGACCTTATATTTTTCATTGGTTCCAAGGATGAGATCTACTCCTTGCATTGTCTTTATTTTCTCAGCTTCCATTTGAGCGTAGCAACCAGCCACAACCACTTTTCCCTCTGGACTGAATGCTTAGAAGCCTTTCGGATCAAATTTCGACATGTAGAGTCCGCTCCATCTGTGACGGTACAAGTATTTAAGAAAGTCACATCTGACTCGCTCACCAAAAGGGACGACTTTGTAGCCTCGGTCAACAAAACCCTGAGCGATAGAGCCCGTTTCAGACATATTTAGCCTGCAACCAAGAGTGTGAAATGATACTTTTTTAGTCATGGTAAATCCCTATATATTTGACACGACAAATTAAGCTATTGATATACTGGCTCTGACAAGTTGATTATATTTAGTGATAAAAAAATTGATTATATTATCATTTATTCGTTGACAGAATTTAGCTTAAATGTTTAAATTAAATTTCACGATTTTAAGAATCTGGTCGCGTAGCTCAGTTGGTTAGAGCATCTCCCTTTTAAGGAGAGGGTCCTGTGTTCGAGTCACAGCGCGATCACCATTCTTAATAAGCATTACTTATTTTAACAGTTATGCTCCCATCGTCTAGCCTGGTCTAGGACACCGCCTTTTCACGGCGGTAACAGGGGTTCGAATCCCCTTGGGAGTACCAAATTTATAATTAAAAGAGCCTTTCTTCGGAAAGGCTTTTTTATTTCTATCATTCTGATGGCTCAACCTTCCTTCCTCTATATTTTGAAAAGATAAAGATTTAAACTCGCTAGGTGTTATTAAGCTATTTGCCAAAGGCTGCGATACCATTTTTAACAAGCCCCCTTTATATAAAAAAAGCTCGTTGAACATGTCAAAGTAACTCTGCTCGAAAATGAAAAGAAAGCAAGCTAAGAGTTATGGATGATTAAGAAAAAGAAAAAGGGGAGCATTATTTATAAAAGTTATTTTCCCCGTCCCTATATTGCTTAAACCTTCACTAGATAATGGTTTTAACTTCTTAGCAATTGGGTATTTACAGTCACCGCTTAGCTTAACTTCTATTTCCTCAAAAGCGAAAAGAGTAAAGATTCCATCGACCTCAACATTCCAAGTTCCTTTACTAAAAGCGATAACATCTTTATCGAAATAAACTTTTGTCGGAGTAGGACAGTTTTTTAAAAATGAATGAATCTCAGCGAAGTTGACAAGCTCATGGTCTCTGCGACCGCTCAAAAACCCAAAAAGCTTCAACTCGTTAACATAGGAAGGAATATTTCTAAGCACAAAAGCCAGATCAGAGAAGTCTTTCTCTTTTGGTAAAACCTCATCCAATTCTCCAATAAAAGAGTCCCCATCACCGACACTAAATCCCTCTTCTTGAATCCTTGCACCGGCTCCGCCGTCAACAAAGATGATTGGCCCTTTCAGGTTCTCCGGTTTTTCATAAAGAGGTCCTACAATATTGAGTTCGTTTGTTTGTGGAAATTGAACTAAGTACTTCTTAATATTCATATAATCAAGTTACTCTATCTCAGACAGTCTATGAAGTTAAATCACTGCCTAATTCCCTAATCAGTATTTTTAGTTCTAATTTTATTATGATCAACAACGATAAATGAGTTCCAGTTCTTTACTAAAAGAACTTCTTTATGTGACTAAACTTTAACATCTAAGATTCGTATCATAACGCAAACTATAAAACTCCAGCATAAACACTTAAAATGATCAAAATTTTATTCTCCCTACATATTCCCTAAAACTTTTCACCTCTTTGAACTGTTATTCTGAGCGGGTACTTAAAACCAAAAAAGGAGAGCAAATGCAAAATCAAGCATCAACGACAGAATCAACGGAGAACTCTTACAGCCTAACCAATCCTTTTACAGAGGAAACTTTTAGAACATTTAATTATGAATCTAAATCCGATGTAGAGAAAAAACTTCAAAAATCCCAAGAAGCTTTCAAAGATTGGTCCCATACTCCATTAAAAGAGAGAATTGAAATCGTTCGAAAATTTGGAAAGCTCATGAACGATCAAAAAGATGAGATTGCTACCATGATGACAAATGAAATGGGTAAAACTCACGCAGGTGGATTAGATGAGATTAAAATATGTACCGGTATTGTAGACTACTGCTGCGATACTGTTGAAGAACATATTGCCCCTGAAGAGATGGAAATTGAAGGCGGAAAAGCTTTTAATCATTTTAGTCCTCTTGGTGTTATTTTTTCAATACAGCCATGGAACTTTCCCTTCTACCAAGTTATTAGATACTCTGTTCATGCCATCTTAGCAGGTAATACGACTCTTCTTAGACATGCATCAAATGTCTGGGCAAGTGCTGAAAAAATAGAAAGCCTCTACAAAGAAGCTGGCCTCCCAGAAGGAGTATTTCAACATCTCTATGCTAAGCATGAAGATATTGAGTTTCTCTATTCATCTAAAGAAGTAAGACTCGTTACCTTCACAGGAAGTCCATCAACGGGGAGAAAAGTTGCAGAGAAAGCGGCAAGGAATCTGAAGAAATCAATTTTGGAACTAGGTGGAAATGACGCCTACCTTGTCTTAGAAGACGCTGACTTAGATTTAGCAGCACAAGCGTGTGCAAACGGGAGAATGATCAATAATGCCGAGACTTGTACAGCGGCGAAGAGGTTTCTCGTCGTCGAGTCTGTCTACGATCAATTTCGAGAGAAGTTCATCGATAAAATGAAAGAGTTTCAAATGGGAAATCCTCATGAGAAAACAACAAAACTAGGACCAATGGCCAGGAAAGATCTTCTAGTAAAACTGGATGATCAAGTTAGAGAATCTTTGGACAGGGGTGCTGTCTGTGTCATGGGGGGAAATATTGAAAAGCGAAAAGGTTACTTTTTTCAGCCCACTATTTTAGAAAATCTAAGTCCAGGGATGCCGGCTTATGACGGAGAACTCTTTGGACCAGTTGCAAGTCTCATAAAAGTAAAAAATCTAGAAGAAGCAATTGAGGTTTCAAATAATTCAAAGTTTGGCCTCGGAGGTGGAATCTTTACAAAAGATGTTGAAAAGGCAAAAGAAATAGCTGCAAAACATCTGGATACTGGCATGATTAATATCAACGGTTTTACAAATGCCAAGCCCAATCTTCCTTTTGGAGGAGTTAAAGAAAGTGGTTACGGAAGAGAACACGGACGTTTTGGTTTTCATGAATACATGAATATTAAATCTGTTAGAGTTCTTAATAGCTAATTTAAAAGATAAGCCATCCGCCCGATCTCAAGAGCTTAGAGTGCTCTTGAGATCGGGCAGTTCATAAAAAGTATGACATTTTTACACATCAACTTTTAATTCCAGTAGCCCAAAGATACTGAACAATGATGAAAAAACTTATCATTGCTACTATTGTCCTCGCCTCCTCAAACGCTTTCTCCCAAGTCATTGTCTCAGAGAGAATAAAAGCCTATTGTCATGCCGAGAAAATTGCTATCAATCACCTCATTACTGCTCGAACATTTTTCAATGACAAATTGAGAGGTTACGACTGCTTAAATGTTGAGATTGATGCTAAAATAATAAAGAAAGTTCAAACAAGATTTTTTTCTAACAATATCCCTGGTGAGCTTCAGATAGATATAAAAACTCAATGCTCTGAAACGGGCATGACTCGAGTGAGATTCGCTATAGACGGCTTTGGTTATGATGAAGACTATACTGAAATAGATCTAGAAGTAACTAAAAATGGAAAGAAGTACACTGACCAAATTTGTGCCTACGGCATTGGTGGAGAAGTTAGAAATTGTCGTGGTCATTACGACGAGCCAAGAAACTTTAGTCGGAAGATCTAAAGTGAGAAACCTCAATAGCTCACTTTTTAAACAGCGGCTATTGAGGAATGATATATTATCTAAATTCTAGAATATGATCTTTTTGAAAGTCATTAATAAGACTTTTATTCACAGGTGCGATTCCCACAATTTTTTTCAGTTTATCAATGGTTTTTGAAATATTGTTATATTTCGTCTCATAGACTTTCTTTAAGGCTGATTTTAACTTTTTAATCTGTGAGTAAGACCCTTGCTCAACTAAAGTGTAACGAGCCACTTGCTGGATAAGCTGAGATTCTCTCATTTTTAATTTTTGCCCCTCTTCTATGGCACCAATTAAAAGATTTTCAATCTTTACTTTTGTTTCCTTGTTAAACTCTGGATGACTGTCAAGAAGTGCTCTTAATCTCACCTTCTTTTGCTTAAAAGAAATCGGTTCAATATCTTTTGATTCAACAACGGGTTTTTTGTCTAATTTTGTGGCACAGCCAACAAGAACAAATAAACATAATAAAAGAACTTTCATTTTTCTCTCCTCAATCATTAGTGATTTACCCCTTCATTGTACAACAGGAAAACTGATATTGCTTGCACCTTCTCTTGTAATAGTGCTATATAGAGCTACATATACTTCAAAGGATGACATCATGCAGAAAACCTTTTCTTTCGTTTCAGATTCTAAAAAACCGGAGCGAGTTGCTGATAGCATTAAGAATGAAATAAAAAAATATATAACGCGTGAGCGTAAAAAGAAACTTCCAGAAGCTTTTAACACTTGGCATTTTGACTGCAAAATTGGCTTAGATGATAAAAAGACCTATGAAATAAAGATTTCTGACTTAAACAAAAAAGTTGATGAGTACCTAAAAAAAGAAGTTGATAGTTTCTACGTCGATATAACTTCAAAGCCTGCCAATAAGAAGTAACTTTTTAAATTTATACTCATACCACCCGCCTCTGTAAATATGAAGGTTTACTGGGCGTAATCCTTTTACAAATCATTAAAAATTCTATAGATTGCACCTAAATTTAAATTCAAGGACAGCTCTATGATCAGCGCAAATAATATCAGCCTAAGCTTTGGTGGAAGAAAACTTTTCGACGACGTTAATATTCGTTTCTCTCCTGGAAACTGCTATGGGCTTATTGGCGCAAATGGAGCGGGGAAATCAACCTTCGTGAAGATTCTCTCTGGAGAGCTAGAGCCAAATTCTGGCAATGTAGAACTCACCCCAGGAGAGAGACTCTCTGTCCTAAAACAAGATCACTTCGCCTTCGATGACCACACAGCTATTGAGACAGTCGTTATGGGCAATGCCCACCTATCTGCGATCATGAAAGAGAAAGATGCTCTCTATGCAAAAGAAGATTTCACAGAAGAAGATGGAATAAAGTCTGCTCAACTAGAAGCTGACTTCGCAGAGATGAACGGATGGGAAGCAGAGTCTGACGCTGGAATAATGCTTAGTGGTCTGGGAATTCCTAATGAGTTTCACGATAAAAAGATGTCAGACCTAACCGGTTCCCAAAAGGTTAAGGTACTCCTGGGACAAGCTCTCTTTGGAAAGCCAGACGTTCTTCTTTTGGATGAGCCTACCAACCATCTTGATATTGCGGCAATCCAGTGGCTTGAAGAATTTCTCTACAATTTCGAAAATACAGTTATTGTTGTCTCTCACGATAGACATTTTTTAAATAAAGTTTGTACTCATATCACAGATCTAGATTTTGGAAAAATAAACACCTATTCTGGGAACTATGACTTCTGGAGAAAATCAAGTGAACTGGCTCAACAGCTGCGTTCAGATATGAAGAAGAAAAATGAAGATAAAGCAAAACAGCTAAAAGATTTTATCCAGCGCTTCTCGGCCAATGCATCAAAGTCAAAACAGGCGACCTCAAGAAAACAGCAATTGGAGAGACTTGAAATTGATGATCTTCCACAGTCTTCTAGAAAGTATCCATTTGTAAACTTTGAGCAAGAAAGAGAAGCCGGAAAAGACATCTTAAAAGTAGATGGCTTAACGAAGTCTATTGATGGAGTTAAAGTTCTCGACAATATTTCATTTACTCTCAATAAGAATGATAAAGTAGCCTTCCTTTCTGATAATGATCTCGCCGTTTCAACTCTTTTTGAAATCCTGCATGGAAATCTTCAAGCCGATTCAGGGGAAGTAAAATGGGGAGTAACAATAAATAATTCTTACTTTCCAGCAGATAACGCAGACTTCTTTATGGATGGGAAATATTCAATCATTGATTGGCTGAGACAATACTCTTATGATCAAAGCGATAACTTTGTTAGAGGTTTCCTTGGAAAAATGCTCTTCTCTGGTGAAGAAGCTAAAAAGAAAACGAATGTTCTCTCTGGTGGAGAGAAAGTAAGATGTATGCTTTCAAAAATAATGCTTGAAAGGCCAAATGTTGTCACCCTTGATGGACCAACTTCTCACTTAGATCTAGAAAGTATTACTGCCGTCAACGAAGGACTTATTCGTTATAAAGGTACTTTAATGTTTGCCAGTCATGACCATGAGTTTATTCAAACTGTAGCCGATCGAATCATTGATATAGGCGCAGATGGTAAGCTCATCGAAGATAAATTTACAAATTACGACGACTATCTTGCAGAAAAACTAAAGAACTAAACTTTAAACCTTCTGATAAAAGAACATTTTTGGCATAGTTCCTCCACCAACTTATTATTTTGAAAGCCCTCTCGCATAAGAGTTGCTCTTTTTGAATGAAGTATTTCTTCAAATGACGAGTTGAATATGTTTCCAAGATTAATGACTGACTCTTTATCTAAACAACAGGGAACAACATCTCCATTTGCCTGGATGGCCATATGATTGATCATACCGTGACATCGTCCTGTTTCACCTAAGTTTGGAAGATCCATATCTGGCCATTCAAAACGAGAATCAAAATGCAAATAAACTTTGTTCCATATTTTCTTTGATTTTATATTTCCTAATTCAACTTTTCTTTTAATCTCAATGTCATAAAACTTTTCACAGGCTTGAAATATCTCTTCATTTTCCCCATTATCGACATCATAATTCCAAAGCCTAAAATTGATATACATATCGGGTCTCTTTTCTTGAACTCCTGTTGTAAAGTCAAGAATGGGAGAAAAATATGAATGAAGATCCTTATCAGGGAAATTATCTTTATAGCTTTGAAGTGAAAAATTAATTTGTCTCACCGATTTTGAATCTAACAGAATATCTTTATAGCGCTTAAGCAAGATTCCATTTGTTGTGATCATTACTTTTATTTCTGAATCATCACAGATTTTAAGAATTTCTTTTATTTTAGGATGGGCCAAAGGCTCCCCCATGAGATGCAGGCAGATTTCTTCAGTAAAGGGCTGAACTTGAGATAGAGCATTTTTAAACTCATCAACACTCATTATTTTATTATCTCTTTCAACGACTGGACAGAACGAGCACTGGATATTACAAATATTAGAAATTTCGATATAAATTCGTTTAAACTTCACAAAAGATTTGCCTTAAAGGCTTCAGCCCAAATTGGCATTCCAAGGGGTCCTGAATGCCCTCCCCACTTCATGAGAATTAAGCTATCGCTTTTCAGACCAACATCATTTAAGAACGTTGACCAGCTTTTATTTTTATTAAGAAAGTCATCCTCACTTGAGATAATTTCAACTTTTGTATTTTTTAAATTTCTTTTATTAAGCCAATATTTAAGAGTCGCATCTTTTTCGCTGTTCTTTAAAAGCCTGTAAATACCTGGTCTCGTCTGCTTGATATAGTCATTGAAGTTTTCTATTTCAATATTGTCATCAAAGCGTGATGTCTCCTCATAGGATTTCTTTATCGATTTAACAAATGCCGCATGATAAAGCATTGACCCCATACACTTAATATAATCTTTACCTAAGTCTTTCGGATAAAAGTCTTTCACAAAATAATAAACTGTTTTAGCCGCGTTCACGATAAAGCTGCAACTCTCATAAATAGGCTTTGCTTGTTTTATATTCTCATCAAAATTCACGAGAGCGTCTTTGATTTCCATTGGTGGCCAAAGAAGCGTCAAGGAGAGCTTTTTAGTTTTCATTTGTGCCCTATTTGAAAGTCTAGCAAGGGCGCTCGCACCAATATAACTTCCAAGGCTTTCTGCATAGAGATGTATCTCATTCATATTCTTATTGTATTTATCTATAATTTTTAAAGGGATGAGAATGTCAGTGATGAGGGAACGTTCCCCGTAAATTGGTTTTGACTGAATGTAGTCAACAGCTAAAAAGTTTGGAATGACTAAAACATTGCCTCCAAGGCTTTCTAAAATATTTGTCATTCTCTTTGTGATTTCTGAATCCAATGAGCCAAAGACACCAGGAAAAAAGACATGGAGTTTTGCACTTTGTTTATTTTCTCTATAATAAACTTTTAATGCTGATTCGGTTAAGCCTGGAAGGTTGAGCTCTGTTATTTCCCCAGTGGTTCCCCTTTCAGAGAATCTTCTTCGAATGCCACCCCAATAGGAAATAAAGCCTGGATCATTAAAACTATTATATTTCTTAGCTTCACTTTCAATGATTTCTCTCGCCTTAGGAGTCCACTGAGCAAGGCAGAGGGTTGTAAAAGCGAGAAACACGAGTATTACCTTATTCATTTAATCTACTACTTATTTTGTATGGCATTAATTTCACCTTGGTCGATTGCTACCAGTATCATATAATTTTATGGTGAAAACCTCTATAGCATTATTTATTTTTCTTCTCAGTTTGAGCTCTTTTGCTACAGAGTTTAGTGTTATGACATTTAACACTCTCTGTGATTTTTGTACAAAAAATTCAAATGATCCATACCCTTTGAGAATTGAGCAAATAAAGAAAGTCGTCTCTACTCACAAAGCCGATCTCATCAGCCTGCAAGAGATTAGAACAGGAAGCCAGGCAAGAAAGATATTTGAAAACCTTCCTACTTATTCGATTTATTTTTATGAAAATCCTTTTCTTAGCTATGCTGACGCAACGATAGCCGTCAATACACAAAAATTTAAAGTCATGGAAGTTGGCCACAGGTGGCTTAACCCCACGGGCAAAGCTTTTGGTTTTGGTTGGAAAAGTGCTCTGCCTAGAATTCTCGTTTATTCAATAATTAAAGAGAGAAGAACTAATAAGGCCTTTCTCTTTATTGGAAGCCATTTTGATAATAGAGTTGAGAATATGATGGGAAGCTCCAAAGCCGTTAATACCCTTATAGATGAAAAGAAATTACCCGTTATTTTTGCTGGTGATACCAATGCAACTGTAGACTTTCGAGGATATAAAGCCTTGATAAAAGATAGGCTTGTTAATTCTTTTATCGAAAAAAATAGAGATATAGCAAGTTCTGACTCAAGTGACCTTTGTTATTTGAGAAAGGGAGATCGTTTTCCTAATTGCAGAGTCGACCACATCCTCTATTCTAAAAACTCATTCTTTTCAGCAAAATCTTGGCAGATTGATGTAAAGAGATTTGGCAAAGAACAACGTTTTCCATCAGACCATAGAGCGGTCATAGCAACCTTTACTTTAAACGATTAATCACGGCCATTGTGAGAGTTGTGAGTGAAGTAAGTTGCTTACTATCATTATAAGTTTCAATTCTCCAAACCTGTGTACTTTTTCCAATATGTTCTGGCTTGGCCACTCCAGTGACAGACCCATTTCTCACCGCTTTTATATGAGAGGTCGTAATGGACAGACCAACGGCGTGAAACTTCTCGTAATCAAGTGTGAAATTTGCCGCGAGACTTCCAAGTGTTTCCGCAAGAACACAGTTTGCTCCTCCGTGGACAATCCCAAAAGGTTGTTTAACTTTATTAGACACTGGCATAACGGCATGAAGTTCATCTTCAGTTATGTTTGTGACTTTGATATCGAGATAGTCAACCATGGTGTCTACACACTGTTGGTTTATCTTTTCTAAATCTTGTTCTTTAAACCAAATACTCATAAGTTTATCCATTTTTCTAATTTCTTACTTTCCATACACTTTTCCAAAAGAATAGAAACCTTCAACGCTTCCTTGCCAAGCACTGGAGCCTGTCCGCTAGAGACTTCTTTGTAGAAGTTTTGATAGCAGCCTTTTTCTGTCGTGATCTTTAAAATATTATCTTCAATTCTAAGTTTGCCATAAGTCTTTTCGTTGTCGACTCCATAGTCTTCATTTAAAGGGGTCATTTCGGCTTTTAGCTGTGCCTCTTGCACATCCATTCCAAATTTAGAAAAGGATCCAAGTTCCCCTTGCACAACAAATCGCTCACGCACATCTTTAGTCAATGCACTGGCATTTAAATGAACAGTTATATTTTCATAGTCAAAAATAATATGAAAATAGTCATCATTTTTGGCTTCTGATCTTTGTTTTTTTATATCGCAGAAGACTCTTTTGGGTGACCCGAAAAGATAAAAGGCTTGGTCAATAAGATGAGGTCCTAAATCAAAAAAAATGCCACCTGCGTAATGAGTTGTCTCTCTCCAATTTGCTTTATCAACTTGTGGTCTAAACCTATTAAAATTGGATTCAAACATTCTAATAGCGCCAATCTTTTTTTCTTTTATTATCTTTTTTACTGTTAATAAATCTCCGTCGTACCTTCTATTGTGAAAGACGGTTAAGAGCTTTCCATTTTTTTCTGAAAGCTGTATCAACTCCTCTATCTCAGCAGAACTTTGAGCCATGGGTTTGTCGACGATCACGTTTTTCCCAGCGTTTAAAGCAGCCTTAGCTTGTTCAAAGTGAAATTCATTGGGAGTTGCAATAACAACTGTATCGATATCTTCTCCTAGGGCTGCTTCAAAATCAGATTCGACTTCGACCTTTGGATAGAGGTCTAATATTTTTTCTTTTTGAGACGATATAATTGTATGAAGCCTTAATTCTTTAACAGCCTCAATAAGTGGCGCATGAAAAACTCTTCCTGCAAGGCCAAAACCTACGAGTGCAATATTCATCTAATCCTCTTTTTCAAATATTTCTAAGTCCGGTTGCTTCTCTTCGACTTTATCTCTCAGATCTCTGAGAGCCGTTCGCAGCCCCTCTTCAATCACTGGATGATAAAAAGGAAAAGAGAGCACTTTATTAACAGTAAGATTCATTCCTATCGCCCAAGCCATTAGGTGAGCTATATGTTCAGTGTCTGGCCCAAACATTTCTGCGCCAAGAATTTTTCCTGTTTTTGTTTCTCCATAGACCTTAAGCATACCAATTTCTTTAAGCTTAACTATCGATCGCCCTTGCCCTTCAAAAGAGACCTTTCCTTCTTGAAAATCAATTCCTTGTTCTTTCATTTCAGAAACACTTAAACCCGTTGTCGCAATATTGGGATCACAAAAGGTAATTTCAATTGGAGTTCGAGTCTGAAAGTGAGTTTTCTTCTCTCTTACGGCATTGTATCCCGCAATTCTTCCTTCATCGCTAGCTTCGTGCAGTATGGGCTTGTAGCCATTCACATCACCAGGAAGATAAATATTAGGGAGTCCTTCAATCTGAAAAGTTGATTTAGAAAATTTTGGTACACAGTGTTTGCCCAATTCAATTCCCAAGCACTGAAGATTTAAATTTTCTAAGTTTGGTTTTCTTCCCGTCGTGACTAAAACTTTATCGGCCAAGATTTCTTTGTCTTTTGTTTTTATATGAAGCTTCCCCTCTTTTTCCTCAACCGAGGTTAGGCCTGTAAAAGAGAGGTTCATTTTTTCTGAGAATTTTTTTACAACATAGTCTAAAATTTCGGGATCATTAACACCTGCAATCATTTCTCTTCGAGCGATTCCAAGGACATTCACTCCCAGTTTACTCAAGGCTTGACCTATTTCAATTCCTATAACTCCAAGACCTACCACAGCTATATTTTTTGGAATATTTTCTTGCTCAAATAAAACATCCGTTGTGATCAAATAGTCTTTGTGATCTACAAGCATCCCTGGAATCATTGGAGTGGAGCCGGTGGCAATGATAATTTCCTTTGCCCATATTTTTTCGTCGCCCAGATCGAGGGTATTTTTGTCAATAAAGACGGCCCGTTTTCTGATAAGAGTTTTTTCATTCATCCAAGAGGCCATTCCAGAAGAGACTCCTCTGACAAAGCGATCCCTTAGGGCCCTGACATGAACCATCGTTTTATCGATATCCACACTCAGTTTTTCTGCGCCATTTATACCTTGAACCTCAAACATCTTTCTTCTATCAAAATCATTTGCCGATTGAATTAAAACTTTAGAGGGCATGCATCCAACTCTGGCGCATGTTGTTCCTAAGATTCCATCGTCAATAACAACCCAATTATCAGTCTTTTTGGCCACTTCCCGCCTAGCGGACAAACCAGCACTTCCGGCTCCGATAATAGCAACATCTACTTTTCTCATAATAAGCTCCTAAACTACTGGATTCAGTATATAGTTTCTAACGATTACTAACAATGAATTTACAGTCAGTTTTAGAAAATCTAGGATAAATACAAATTAATTTTCAAGGAGAAGAAAATGAAAAACTTAATGACTCTGCTAGTCATCATAAGTGCTAGCGCATTCGCGACAAAAGCACCAACCAACTTTCCACAAACATCTAGCTCGGATCAGTTTACTTTCGTTGACTTTCAAACAGCTGACTACTCTCTTAAGTATGATGTTAAGAATGAAAAAGTTTCAGCTTTTTCTAAAATTATCTTTAAACAAAGTGAAGCAGGCGTCCCTCTATTTGATCTGGTACCTAAGGCATCAGAAATTAAAATTGATGGTGAAGTCGTGAAAAGTAAAACAGTTCAGTCTCCCGATGGAGCGACTAGCTATATTGCCGCTTTAAAAAGTTTAGAAGCCGGTACTCATACTCTTGAAGTTAAAAACCAAATCGAGGAAAACGTAAGATTTGAAAAAGGTGGAGTTCAGTCAGCATTTTGGATGAGTGACTTGAACGATAGAAAGTATCTCGAGCAATACGTTCCAAGTAATATTGAATTTGATCAGTATAAAATGACAATTCAGTTAAGCTTTATAAACTCTTCCGCAAAGCAGAAGATTTATACAAACGGCAAAGTGATTCAACTTTCCAATAATAACTACTCAATTGAGTTTCCAGAATATTTTACGGCCTCTTCAATGTTTTTTCACACAGCAACTGAAGGACGATTTGAAGAAGAAAAATATACACACAAGTCTATTAGCGGAAAAGATATTCCTGTCACTGTTTATAGTAAAAGCTCTTTTTGGGGCGGTGGAAATGTTCCTAAAGCTGTTAAAGGTTCAAAAAGTGTTCTTAAGGAATTAGAGTCAAAGCTTGGTGCTTGGTCGCATGAAAACCTTGTGATTTACGTTGCTGGTATGGGAGGCATGGAGCACAGTGGTGCAACAATTACTTCTCTGAGCGCCCTTGGCCACGAAATAACTCATAGCTACTTTGCAAGAGGTGTTATGCCAATCGATGGAAATTCAGGATGGATGGATGAAGCCATTGCAAGTTGGCGAGATGATGGATACCAGTCGCGCTCAAAGCCAAATTTTAGTTCAACTAATATGGCAGGACACTCTCAATATCAACGAACAACTGATAGAAAAGCATACACTCAAGGCGCAAACTTTATGGGCTACCTAAATCACAACTTAAAAAACTTAGGTGGTCTCGAAACCTTTTTGAGTAAGATGTATAAAAAATATACTCATAAGAATATCAACACTGAAATTTTTAGATCGGAATTGGAGACATTCTCGGGACTAAACTTTGAAGGCGACTTTAATCAGTATATTTATGGCGATGGAAAAATTGATCAGACAAAAGAAAGTTCAATCAACCCCTATCACCCAGAGCTTACTAAAAAGCAACTCTTAGAACTATTATAGTATTTTTTCTTAGGGAGACTTCGGTCTCCCTTTTTTTTAATTCGTTTAAGTTTTCATCAAGAAAACGTGTCGACGCTCCAGATCGACTTAAGACATTAGAGCATCAATCCCTTGAGCAAGCTTATAGTCTTTATCGGTAAGAGTATTTCCCTCATCATGAGTCGTGATATTAATCGTACAAGTATTAAATGTAACTTCCATATCCGGATGATGCATTTGGCGATTTGCCTCCCATGCAACAGCGTTAACAAAAGACATAGTCTTCATAAAGCCTTTAAACTCAAATTTTCTTTTAAGTTTTTTATCATCGATTTTTTCCCATGCTGGATCTAATTCTTTACTCATCTTAACACCCCATTCCCATTGAACTCATTGAACCATCCTCACCTTCATCTTCTTCTACGACCTTAACCTTAGGTGGATACTTGGGTTCAAAATCACCAAGGCGCTTCGCCTCTTCAAGTATTCCAAGGATATCGTGATCAAGAATTGTAAACAACTCATTGAAGTCCTCAAGGTAAAAATAAAGAGGCTGCATGATATCGATGCGATAAGGAGTTCTGAGTACTTTTAAAATATCAAATTTTTCTTTTTCGTTTTGATCTGAAACGGCAAATTGAGTCTCTCCAATGGATGAGAGAATTCCACCGCCATAAGCTTTGAATCCATCTTCAGTCTTTAAAAGCCCAAACTCAATCGTAAACCAAAAAAGGCGAAAGAGTCTTCGTCGATCTTTGGGATCAGCTTTAAGTGCCAACTCCCCAAATTTTTCCATAAAATCAGCGTAAGCTTGATTGGTTAAAAGTGGAGTATGACCGTAAACTTCGTGAAAAATATCAGGCTCTTCAAGATAGTCCATCTCCTCAGGCAAACGTATAAAAGTTGCAGCGGGAAATCTTTTATTTGAAAGAAGGGCAAAGAATTCTTTGGGCTGAATAAGCGCCGGTACTGGGGCGACTCCCCAACCGGTGCATTCATCTAGCTTTTTATTTAGCTCAGGAATTTGCGGAACCTTATCTGTAAAATTTAGAATTTCAAGACCTTCCATATACTGATCACAAGCTCTACCTTTTATCAGATCTTTCTGGCGATTAACAAGATTGGTCCACGTTTGATTCTCTGTCTCTGACCAATTCACATATCCTTTTTCATCTACAGGATTTGAAATGTATTTATGTCCTTTCATAATCTGTCCTCTATATTCTCATTCAACTTATTACTTTAGTTTGTGATGCGCTCAGTTTACAATGAGTCATGACAGAATTAAAGCTGAAATCAACATACATAACGCAGACGTCTAGTGCAAGGCTATATGGGTTAAGTATACCCATCATAGGCCTGACAGGTGGTATTGCCACAGGAAAATCAAGTGTGTCTAAAATTTTACTTAGCCAGGACTTTCCTGTCATAGACGCTGACAAGCTTGTCCATCAGATATACGCAAAGGGTGAAACAATATCTTTTATTGAAAGCATGGCCCCAAGTTGTGTCAAAGATAAAGTGATAGATTTCAAGGCTTTAAGAACTCTTTTTTTCTCTCATCGAGAAATTCAAAGTCAGATCGAAGCATTTATTTATAAAGAATTACCTCATACTTTTAACAAGGCACTTCAGGATCTTAAAAAGCCGTCGTTTATTATTTATGATGTTCCCCTTTTATTTGAAAAGAAGTTGAACAAACTTCTGGATGCCTCTGTCACCGTTTATTGCGATCAAAAAACTCAGCTCCAAAGACTCATTCTCAGAGACGGCACAACCCCTGAACTCGCCCAGAAGGTTCTCGATAAACAATTGCCTATAGATAAAAAAAGAGAACTGTCTGACTATGTTATTGATAATACTGGGGACTTAACTCACTTAAAATCTCAAGTCGACACCTTTATCTCTAGCTATTTTGAGTAATTTTTTCAATTATTAACCTTTTATTTCAATCACTTGCTATGGTTCACAAAACATTCTACCGGAGCCCAGATGAAATCTTTAATAATTTTAGTCCTACTAAGTTTCCAAGCTTTTGCCGCTGATAATAGTTATGAATTTGAAAGTTTTAATAAGGCAGGTGACTTTGATTTTACAAAAGTTATTAATGCTAAAGAGTGGTCTCTTGTCGTTTTTGGTGGAAGATACTGTCCTATTAACGATACTCGCTTTGATTGCTACCCTTTTGAAACGAAGCTGGACTCTATAAGCCCCAAAGTTTTCGCCATGACTAAAAGTATCCAAATCGTTAATGTAGATATCACAAGAAATTATGTTCATAGACGCTATGATCTTAAAAGATACCCAGGTGTAGTTCTGCTTCTCAATGGTCGTGAAATGCAAAGATTAGATGAATACACAGGCGCGAACGACCTTATTCAAAAAACATATAATATGCTCTTAAAGATTGCCAACTAGGACAACTGCTCAAGCTTTAAATCAAAGTCTCTTTCAATCAGGGAGAGACTCTCACTGTCTGACTCTAACTTATCAAAAAGGTTTTCAACTTCATTTTCACTTTCGGCCAGTAACTTTGAGTACTTGGTTATATCATCTGCATTTTCAGCGTGAGATGCCTTGATAAGGTTTTCGTTGGCAAGGTTTATATTGTCTTCGGCTTGCACTATTTTTTCTTCCGTTTTCTCTATTGTTTTTCTTAGCTCTTTTGTGGCCCTCGATCGCTCTTTGATGAGCTCACTGCGAAGATGTTTGTACTCTTTATGCGAAAGCTTTGGTTTCTCGCTGGGCTTTTGTTGATCATCTGCCTCATCTTCCCAACCAATTTTTTCCAAAAATTCATCATAAGAGCCAACGAATTCCTCACAGCCATCTTTTTGAAAGACAATAAACTTTGTGGCAAAGCGGCGAAGAATAAGTTCATTATGGGTCACAATAATACTGGCGCCTTTAAAGTTATTTAATTCTCGTGTTAATTCATCAACCGACTCTTGATCCAAATGGTTTGTGGGCTCATCCAAAAGAAGAAGATTTGTCTCTTTGGCCAAAATTTTTCCAAGTAAAACCCTACTTTTTTCACCACCAGAGAGGACTTTAATTTTCTTTTTAGCATCGTCCCCCGTAAACATCATCGTTCCACAAATAGATCTCGCTTTCGCTGTCCCCAAGTCTGCATTGACTGAATTAATTTCTTCTTCAATGGTATTGTCTGCGTGAAGAACATCTATATTTGTCTGACCAAAGTGCCCTAGGGCCAAACTTGGATGAGCTTCAATATCTCCCGTCAAAGGCGCGAGCTTTCCTGCGATAATATTTAAAAGAGTCGATTTTCCTTTTCCATTTTTTCCGATAATAGCAATTCTATCTTTTGCATTGATAAAGAAAGAGAGATCTTTAAAAAGTATTTTATTTTTATCGTAACCAAAGGAGAGATTATTAGCCTTTAAAAAGGTCTTTGCCTGAAAGTCTTTGTAATTAAATTTAAAATCGAGAGTTCTCACACTTTCTAAAGCTTCAATTTCATCCATTTTCTCTAGCATTTTAGCTCTAGACTGTGCTTGTCCAGCCTTACTGGCCTTCGCTTTGAACCGAGTGACAAACGCCTCTAACTCTTTTCGTTTTTTCTCTTGGTTAAGTCTTGTGTTCTCGTGGACGATTTCTTCTTCTTCATTTTCGTTTTATACTTTTCAAAGTTGCCTTTGATTTTGACAAGCTTTTGACGATGAAGTCCCATCGTGTGGTCACACACTTTATCCATAAAGTCTCTATCGTGAGTGATGAGAATAATCTCACCTGGATAGCGAGCAAGGAATCCCTCTAGCCAGCGCATACTGACAATATCGAGATAGTTTGTTGGTTCATCGAGAAGAAGCAGGTCGTGATTTTCTAGAAGTATTTTTGTTAGGTTTATTCTAATTTGAAAACCACCTGAGAAACTTAGCGGATCCTTCTTTAAATCTTCGCTTGTAAAACCCAAACCAAATAAAATCTTTTCCGCTTTATATAAATCAAATTGTTCTTCTTTGGAGAGAACCTGCATGCATTCGTCAATGACAGTCGTTTTGGTGAATTTGATATATTGCTGAAGAAAGCCAATTGAGTAGTTTTTAGGAATGCTTATATCCCCGCCATCTTTATCAACTTCTTGCATAATAATTTTAAAAAGAGTCGATTTCCCCGAGCCATTTCTTCCAACAAGGCCGACCTTTTCGTTTTTAGAAAGCCCAAAGGTTACATTGTTAAAAAGGATGCGATCCCCGAGTTCTTTATCAAGGCCTGTGACTTGAATCATTGATGACTCATCACGATAATGTCAGTCTTTAAAAATTTCATGTGCTCACTATACTTATTTTGATGATTTAATGAAAGTTAAAGATTTGACACCTTGCAAACCACTAGAAAAATCGTAACTTTTAAGAGAGTATGTCTAAAAATTATTAAAGGAAATAACGTGAAAGATCAGAAAAGAAATCAAGCACTTGAGTACCATTCTAGCGGAAGACCAGGAAAAATCGAAGTCATCGCAACTAAGCCGTGTATCACTTCAAGAGACCTCTCTTTAGCTTACTCCCCAGGGGTTGCAGAGCCTTGTTTAGAGATCGCAAAAAATCCTGAAGATGCTTACAAGTATACCGCAAAAGGAAACTTGGTCGGCGTTGTCTCAAACGGTTCAGCCGTTTTAGGTTTAGGAAATATTGGTGCCCTTGCTGGAAAACCAGTGATGGAAGGTAAAGGCGTTCTCTTTAAAAGATTTGCAGATATTGATGTCTTTGATATCGAACTAGACTGCACCACTGTAGAAGAGATGGTCTCAGCTGTTACGGCCATTGCTCCAACCTTTGGAGGAATAAACCTTGAAGATATTAAAGCACCTGAATGTTTTGAAGTTGAAAAGCAATTACAAAAACTAGATATTCCCGTTTTTCACGACGATCAACATGGGACAGCTATTATTGCGACTGCAGGTTTTTTAAATGCGATAGACTTAACCAAAAGAGATATTTCTAAAACAAAAGTTGTCTTCAGTGGAGCTGGTGCAGCGTCTATGGCGATTGCAAAACTCTTTTTTACTCTTGGAGTCCAACCAAAAAATCTTCTTATGTGTGATTCCAAAGGCGTTATATATCAAGGTCGAACAGAAGGGATGAATCCATATAAAGAAGATTTTGCAGTTGAGACAACAGCGAGAACTTTAGGTGATGCTATGGATGGAGCGGATGCCTTTATGGGATGCTCAGCAAAAGGCGTTGTTAGTAAAGATATGGTTCGTGCCATGGCCAAAAATCCAATTATCTTTGCAATGGCAAACCCAGATCCTGAAATTACACCTGAAGAAGTTGCGGAAGTTCGTGATGATGCAATTATGGCCACTGGACGAACTGATTATCCAAACCAAGTAAATAACGTGTTGGGATTTCCCTTCATCTTTAGAGGGGCCCTCGACATCAGAGCGACGGCAATCAATGAAGAAATGAAAATAGCTGCTGTTCATGCTCTGGCAAATCTTGCAAAGGAAGAAGTTCCTGAAGATGTAAAAAGTGCATACGGTGGAGAGGACTTTAAATTTGGAAAAGATTATTTAATCCCAAAACCATTTGATAAAAGAGTTCTTACTCGAGTTTCACCAGCTGTTGCCAAAGCTGGTATGGAGACCGGAGTTAACAGAATAGAGATTAAAGATTTCAATCAATACGCTCTTCAACTTGAAGCAAGAATGGGTCAGGCTGATGGCTTTATGAGAATGATTCGTTCAAGACTAAGTCCTAATGCTAAAAGAAAGGTCGTCTTTGCCGAAGGAACTAATGGTCGTGTTCTTCAAGCAGTTTCGATCCTTGTGGAAGAAGGAAAGATTGAACCAATTCTTCTTGGTCATGAAAAACAAATTCATGCACGAATGGAAAAATATGGAATCTTGGCCATTAAAGATAAAATAAAAATTATTCGTCCAGTCTACGATAAAAACTTTGAAGACTATTACCAGACTTACCATACCGAAAGACAAAGACGTGGGGCAACTCTTTCACTTAGTGAAGACTCCATGAAAAATGGAAACTACTTTGGCTCTATGATGGTTAAAAAAGGGCACGCCGATGCTATGATCACCGGGACAACGCAAAACTATCCTGACTGTTTTGGCCCAATCATGAAAACCACTGGTGGAAGTAAAGATGCTAAAACGGCTGGAGTTATGATTCTGGTCTTTAAAAACAGAGTCCTTTTCCTCGCTGACTGTACAGTGCAAAGAAATCCATCTGCTGAAGAACTTAGCAACAACAGCAGAATCGGTGACGAATCTGTATAAAAAGCTTATGCAAAAAGACCCTGCCGTAGCCTTTTTAAGTTATTCAAACTTTGGTTCGAATATTGATCCAAACACGATGAAAATTATTGAAGCGGTGAAGCTTACTAAGAAAAGAAACCCAGACCTTATGGTTGAGGGTGAAATGCAAGCGGATGTTGCCGTTAACGAAATTATTCGAGGAAACCTTTTCAAGTTTTCTGACTTAAAAAGACCTGCTGATATTTTAATTTTCCCTGATCTTCAGTCAGCAAATATTAGCTATAAACTTCTTTCACAACTGAGTGAGTGTACACCAATTGGACCAATCATGGCCCCAATGGATTACCCAATCAACATCGTTCAAAGAACATCAACAGTGGAAGAGATTATCAACATGACTCACTTAACAACTCTTTTAAGTGAGCTAAAAAAATAGGAAACGTATGAGTTTTGAAAAAAATATTATTAGTACAGATCTTGCACCAAGTGCCGTTGGAACTTACTCTCAAGGGGTTGAGCACGGCGGTGTTTTTTATTTCTCTGGTCAAATTGGAATTGATCCTAAAACAGGAAAACTTCTGGACTCATTTGAAGATCAAACCAAACAGATTATGAAGAACATCGATGGATTACTTGAGCACTGTAAAATAACAAGGTCTCATATTTTGAAGACTTCAATTTTTGTTACTGATCTTGGGAACTTCGACAAGGTAAACGCCGCATATGTAGAGTACTTCTCTGAACCGTATCCAGCAAGAAGCTGTGTTCAAGTACCTGCTTTACCTAAAGGTGCATTAGTTGAAATCGAAGTTATTGCAGCTAAAGCTTAATGTTTAATAGAAAGTATATATTTGAATCAAAAAGCACGCGCTCAAGAAGACTGTTTAGAAACCTGGTCTTGTTTTTGGGCGCGATCTCTGCAACATTTGTTCTTCTTTGCATCTATCTTCCTATTTATGCCAAAGATCAAAATGAAATCACGAAACTGGCCTTCTTTAAAAAATCTCCCGATCTCATAGCTGTTTATACTGGGGATTCTGGAAGACTTGATTACACCTTCAAAAAAATTGAGAACTACCCTTCGAGTAAAGTTTTTATCTCTGGGGTCTATGCAAAAAATAATTTAAAAACTCTTGTGGATAAACAAGGAAGAGATATTTCTGTCGAAGAGTTCTTAAGGACAGAGGGCCATCATATAGAGATCGACTATCTTGCGAGAAATACTGTTGAAAATGCTATCGCCACCTTTAATTACCTAGCGAGTTTAAAAGCCCATAAAAATATTCTTATCATCTCAAGCGACTATCATATCAGAAGAATTTCATTAATCTTAAATCGTCTACAATCTGAAAATGAGAACTATAATTTTTATTTCGAAAGTATTCCCATGGATTACACGGAAACGAGAAATTTAAAGAAGTTGTTCAAAGAAGTTTATAAGCTTATTCGAACAACGACGTTTTTGATTTTTTGGAATGATTAAGGGTCACAGACACTGTAAAAAATGTCAAATAAGTGTCTGGATTAGCATTTTGAGCATGAGACTTGTCACATTAAAACACAACTCTGAATCCCTGAATCCAGTAACACATCACTACATCCAGTAAAGTCTCCATTGTCATTATCCGTATTGTTCTGACATAGAGTTCGTTCAGTTGCGAGGTTGAGTTCATCATCTCCACTGTCGGAGCAGAGTAGATTGTTTTTGTCGTGGCACTTGAACTTACTCTTTCGAAACGTTCAACAGATCCATTGTAGCGGTAAAAGAAAAGCGGAAGTCCAGACTTAAGAGTAAAACTCTCTTTCACTTGTTTTTGAATCTGATCTTTATCATCGACCTCAGTTGTTAGTGTTCTTTCATCACTAAACTGAATTTGTGTTGTGCTTGATCCAATAGAACCTGAGTAAGAATCAGTGGCTGAGTTACAAGCTCCATTAACAATTTCATTTTGAATCTCAGTGCTACTCGCTTCAGAGAATTGAAAAGTTTTTGACTTTTGTCCATCCCACTCTGAGTTTCCAGAGGAAGAGAAAACGACAGTCATGTCATCACCATCAACGAGTGGTTTTATAATTCTAATATACTGAAAAAATGGAAGGCCTGCTCTTTTATCATCTTTATCTGTAAGGCTTTCTGATTCTGTCTAAGTTCTCTTTCGCGTAATCTTAAAAACTCTCTCGTCTAACACCTGAGGCAAAAAGGTTTTTAAAGGCTGAAGACTTTGTTAAGTTGTCTATAAGTCTGGCATTATCTTTTTTACACTCTTCAGCTTTAGCTGCATTAGCCGCATTATAGTCTTGGCTGCCTTTTTTAAAGAGAAACTTCTCCTCCGTTTTCCCACAAGAGAAAAGCATAGAGGACATAAGTAAAATCGTTGCTGTTTTTTTCATTAAAATCCTTACTGCTTTTTAAAATAAATAACCAAAGCCTACACTTGCCACAGTCTCGCTTGAATCCTCATCGAGATCCTCAAATTTTTCATCCACCGACTGAGCTGTTTGCTGTGACTGAGTCGTGAATTCACCTTTAAACTCTCTTTCAGTCTTTACCGTACTATACTGACTGACAGTTATATAAGAAGTCAGACCGATATTAGAAATAAAGTTAACCCCTAAAGTCAGCTTATTATAATTAAATCTTTCAATCGCCTCTACGTCATACATCTCAGGGTTTGGGTTTGTACCCCCGGATAATCCTTCATATTTATAATCTCTTTCAGCTCTCGATTCTCCAATCCCCACTGCAAAGGCAATAAAAGGCTGAACGCCAAAATACTCAGTCTCAATAAGATAATCCAATGAACCGGAAGCCTCACCAGTACTTACTTCATGCTTATAATCGAGATCGATGAGGTCTAGATCAATATCTTCTGCGGCTTTAGATTGAACATCTTCAAAATCTCTATAATGAGTCGCTACAATCTTAATCGTCGTTGATAGACCTGCACCGAAATATATCTGTCCACCAAAACCCAAGCTCAAGCCAGAGAGTTTTGCATCTTCTTCAGCCTTAAAATTATCGAAGGCTCCATCATAAGCAGGTAGGACTACTTCATAGGGTAAGTAATTATAACCCATCTCAAAGAGCCAATTACTCGTCTTATAGTCCTCTTGAACGAAATCGTTTGCACCAAACTCCATAAACTCTGCTGCAAAGCCACAATTAAGCATCAGGCCAAAAGTTGCGACTAAAAGTCCCTTTTTCATCAAATCTCCATCGTTTGAACGCTTCTTCTTTAGATGGACTTAATTATTTCATGTAAAACACAGTATTTTAAGTGATTTCAACACATAAGGAGGAACTTACACACTTAAAGCTTAAAATCGCACGGTCAGCGTCTTGACAAAGACCGAGCAAACAGCGAATTACTCATTATGAAAAACATCTTAATCCTTATCGCCTTCTTAAGCGCTGCAGCAAATGCCATGAATGGGCACTTTATAGTTCCTATTGATGAACCAGCTCTTCGTCCCTTGGCCGATTTTAACGTTAAAAATATTAAAATTTCTCCTGACTCTCTAAGCTTTACGATGCCACCAGAAATTGCATCTGCCTTCGCCTATGAAATTAAGTTTGAAAGAAATGATGCTGGCGTTAATCACCTAAACTCATACTTTGGAAGAGCCCATTGTCTTCAAGCCGACGAGCTATCAATAAGATGTAAAATTAGATTTAATTCACTTTATCAAAAAGTTTTAATTGAAAATCTCTATAAGACCATGGATTACGTTCAAAGAAATACTCAAGATATTCATGAGCTTACAGATAGGTTTCTTGTGGCTGAGTGGTTTGCTGGTAACCCCACAGGTATCCTTTTTATTGCTATTGATTCTCTTTAGCGACCGCTACCATGAATATATTTTAAATCGTCTTTATTGGGTTTAAATTCACCCTGCTCAGTAAAGACTTCTGGACTGTAGATCTTAAGTTTAGTCTTAAAGAGCTGATAGCGGATAAAGAGAAATACAATAAACGAGATACCAAAAGTGATAAGTGATTCCACAAGATAAAAGTCCATCAAAAAACTAGAAAAACTAAATGCAATAACGAAAAGAGTAAAGAAGTTGAGCCTCAACAAAGTATTTCTGCGCTTTTTTAAAACTATAACTTCTCTTGGATTTCTAAAGTCTTCCATTAAGCTCTCGACACCGTTATGACTTCTTCCATCGCCTCAATGATACTTACAACTTTCAAGAAATTCTGAGTAGCCTTTAACTTCAATTTCAAAAAGAAAGCTTCCTTTGAGATCAGGCATACTCTTTGCGATCGCACTTTTTATATTCACGTTTAAGCTATTTATATTATTCGAGATCCTGGATAAAATTCCCGGTCGATCGTGAACGATTACTCTTAAGTTCACAGAGTGGGTGAAAGCATAAGAGGAGTTCCACTCAACATCAACTTTTCTCATATCATCAAAGTCATCAACTCTTGAACATTTGTTGGTGTGAACGGTAATACCACGACCTCTGGTAATAAACCCCATAATAGGGTCACCAGGGATTGGATTACAACACTTCCCCATCCTAACGACAATATCATCAAGACCATCAACGATGACGGCATTGTCTTTATTAGAAGACTTCTTTGCCGTGTTGGAAAGCTGCTTGTAGAGAGTATCAAACTCTTTTGACTTGGCTTCCTTTTGAGCATCTTCTTCATTTACGTATTCAATAGACTCAGCATGCTCAAGAACTTTCTTGACCGATATTCTTCCCGCACCAATATTTTGAAAAAGCTCATCCATCGTTTTAACACGAAGGGCGGTAAAGATTTTGGGAAAGTCCTTTTTTTTATCGAGAGCTTTTACGCTCGTACTATAAGACCTCAACACTTTTTCAAGCATCTCCTCACCAATTTCTCTATTTTTGTCTCGTTCAATTTGTAACAGATATTGCTTAATCTTTGTTCTGGCCCGAGAGGTTCGAACAACCTTTAACCAATCTTTACTTGGAGTCTGAGTTTTACTTGTTAAAACTTCAACTGTATCTCCAGACTTTAATTTATGTTTTAAAGGAACCATCTTACCGTTGACCTTGGCCCCAACGCATCTATTTCCCACATCTGTGTGAACGGCGTAAGCAAAATCAAGTGGTCCAGCTCCGTAGCGCAACTCTTTAACATCTCCCGATGGGGTAAAGATAAAAATTCCCTCACCTTCTAGGTCATTTTTTACCAAATCCATAAACTCAGAACTTGCATGGATATCTCTATCGAACTCCATGAGTTCTTCCACCCACTTGAGTTTATTCAGATCTTTGACAGCTCCTTCTTTATACTTCCAATGTGCCGCAACCCCTGTCTCCGCAACTTCATGCATTTCATGGGTTCGAATCTGAATCTCAATTCTCTCAGCTTGTGGACCGATGACTGTGGTGTGAAGAGATTGATAGTCATTCACTTTTGGGATAGCGATATAGTCTTTAAAGCGCCCTGGCACGGGAGTAAAAGAAGAGTGAATAACTCCTAGAGATTTATAACATTCAGTTATATTACTAACCATTATTCTAAAGGCGAGGAGGTCTTGAATTTGATCAAAGTCCACTTCTCTGTTACTCATTTTTTTATAGATAGAGTAGAAATGCTTAGGGCGTCCATACACCTCACCTTTAACTCCAAACTCAGCGAGTTTCTCTTTAATCATTCTGACAGTGTCTCGAATATATTTTTCTCGAACACTTTTTTTCATCGAGACTTTTTCAGCTAGGCGGTAATAGCTCTCTGGATGGAGAAAACGCAGGCACAAATCTTCAAGTTCACTTTTTACTGAGTTAATACCAAGACGACTTGCCAAGGGAACATAGATATCGAGAGTCTCTTGAGCTTTTTTAACTTGCTTCTCTTTTGAAACATACTGCAAAGTGAGCATATTATGCATTCTGTCGGCAAGCTTCACAATGATGACGCGAATATCTTTGGCCATGGCCACAACCATCTTTCGAAAGTTTTCCGCTTGGGATTCTTCTTTAGTTTTAAATTTAATTTTAGAAATTTTAGTACAACCGATAACAATATCAGCAATCCCAACACCAAAGCCTTCAACAATATCTTGTTCAGAAACGTCACAGTCCTCAACAACATCGTGGAGTATGCCACCGATAATGCTTTCAATGTCCATTTGTAATTTGATTAACGTTGCTGCGACATTCAGAGGATGAATAATATAAGGCTCACCGGAACTTCTTTTTTGAGGCTTATGGTGGTGATCGGCAAAGTCGAAAGCTTTCCTCAGGAGTAAAATCTTCTTCCTCTTTCACCTCTGGTAAATGATATTTAATTCTTTTGGCCAGCTCATCAACCGTGAGGTCGCCTTCATGTGAGAAATCTATCCGATCGTACAACTACTTCTCCAGTATTTTTAGAACTATCTCTTTTAATTCTCTATATGCTTTATCAATATCGTCATTAACAACATTGAAATCAAAATCATCTTTTCTTTTAAGCTCTTCTATAGAGTTTTTTAATCTCTCAGCAATGACATCGGGGTTATCTGTCCCTCTTCCTGTAAGCCTCTGCCTTAAGGCATCAACACTTGGGGGTTCGATAAAAATAATATTGGCTTCATCCCCATAGATCTTCTTTATCGAATCACATCCCTGGACATCCAGGTCAAAAAGAAGATGTTGTCCACTTGAGAGTCCTTGATCAACAAAGACTTTCGACGTGCCGTAATAATTAGAATGCACTTTTGCGTACTCAATAAACTCATTATTTTCTATGCGGTTTTCAAAGTCTTTAGTCGTTATATAAAAGTAATCAACGCCATCTTTCTCACCCGTTCTTTTGGGTCTCGTTGTACAAGAGACTGACCAGTTAAGGGACGGAACCTCTTCCATAAGCTTTTTAAGCAAAGTTGACTTACCAGTTCCACTGGGAGCAACGATAACAATAATCTTTCCTCTGGTACTCACAACGATTCCTCTATTCTAAGTTTAGGGCTTGTTCTCTAATCTTTTCTAACTGTACTTTCATCTGTACGACATGGGCTGAGATTTCACTATTGCCGGACTTACTTCCGATCGTATTTGTCTCTCTATTGAGTTCTTGAACGAGAAAGTCAATCTGTCTTCCAATCTCACTTGGCATCTTAAAGATACTTTCAAGTTTATCAAGGTGAATAACAATGCGATTAATCTCTTCATCAATATCAAGTTTTTCTAAGTAGTATATTATTTCTTGAAGGAACCTTGGTTCATCGATATTTAATCCAGAGGCATCACTTTCAAATCTCTTCTCTAGTTTCTCTTTTACTTTTTCCTGATAGGTACCTTTGAGATTTTTCACATGCTCAAAGTGCTCTTTGTAAGCCTCTGCGTGCTCTTTTAACTTCTCAACAAGCTTCGTTCCCTCTTCTACCCTTGAAGCTTCTAGGGCCTTAATGGCATCCTCAAAAGCTGGATTTAAAAGTACTGTAAGCTCTTCTTCTTTGGATTCATCTTCAACATAGAAATCAGATTTCATAAACTCTGTTGGAGAAAATTTAAGTTTAACTCCCGCCGCTTCTGAAACTTTTTTCATCTCGACGAGGAAAGATTCAACTTTACTATAATCTATTTCTTGATTTGATTTTGTTGTTTGAATTTTTTTATAGTTAACATAGACGTCAAAACTTCCTCTTGAGAAAGTTTTTTCAATTCGTTTTTTTAATGGAAGTTCAAAGGCGTTAAACAGATTACTCATTTTAAAGCGAATATCTTTGAAACGATTATTTACCGTTTTTAATTCAACAGAGACAGTGAATTTTTCCCCTTCTTTCTCACCTTTACCAAAACCTGTCATTGATTGAATGGGCATTATATTTCCTTTCTCACTTCTTTGATGACTCTATTTTTCTGGACTATCACTTAAAGTTGAGATCGTCTGGTTGCCCATCACTCTAAACTTTTCATATCTTCCATTCATAAGAGTCGTTGCTTTTACTTTGATTAACTTTTTTAATTCTTTTTCAATTTGTTTTTTCACTGCTTCAATAGCATCTGGAATATTCTTATGTGCCCCACCTACTGGTTCTTTTATTATATCATCAATAATACCAAGCTCTCGAGCTTTATCTGGTCCTAACTGAAGAGAGTTCGCTGCGAACTCGGCCTGTTTTGGATCCGACCACAAGATAGATGCACATGACTCTGGTGAAATGACTGAATAAATAGAGTATTCCATCATAAAGACTCTATCCGCTATAGCGATACCAAGAGCTCCACCAGATCCACCTTCACCGATCACAACCGAGATAATAGGGACTTCAATGCCAAACATCTCTTCTAGATTTTCAGCAATGGCTTGAGCTTGACCTCGCTCTTCTGCCCCAATTCCTGGGTATGCACCCGGAGTATCAACGAGAGTGACGATTGGAATTTTAAACGTGCTTGCCATTTTCATGATTCGCATCGCTTTACGATATCCTTCCGGAGAAGCCATTCCGAAGTTTCTTTTAATTTTATCTTGAGTTTTTCGACCCTTTTCAATTCCAATGACGGCAATTTTTTGTTCACCAATATAGCCGAAACCGGTAATCATAGAAGGGTCATCCGCATAACGACGGTCACCATGAAGTTCATGAAAGTCACTAACCATCATTTCTATGTAGTCTATTGCGTGAGGTCTTTTGGGATGCCTGGACAGTTGCACTCTCTCCCATGAACTGAGGTTTCCATAAATCTCGTTGATCATTTTATCAACTTTGAGTTGGAGGGCCTTAATTTCTTTGGAAATATCTATGCCGGGTTTGTCGTTGGCTTCTTTAAGTTCTTTGATCTGAATTTCAAGATCTAGAACAGGTTTTTCAAAATCTAATGTAAAGTCCATATATTCACCTAATTTCTGTCTATCAGGACAATATACTACTCTTCAGTCCAGCCTTCAACTACTCCAGAATCGAAATAGATGAATTTTACTTTGTCATTTCGACGATACGCCCAACGCTCATTTTGAAGACTTTTTGAGCCCGAATAGTCAACACGAGCTGGCTGTCCCCAGATTCTTGCTACTTCTTGTTTTCCCATGCCTAAGACAATATCGTTGGTCACGCTGGCAATGGCCCTTTCAGCTGATGAATAATAGGAATTATCCGCCCTCTCGACCAGGCCTCGAGTTTTCAAGTAGTCGTACTTCTCCATTTCATCGAGACTTAGAAAGTAGATCTTTTGGGAATCACTTCCAAGTTTATCCTTATTTTCTATGTATTGCTTCAGTTCGTCTTCTTGAAGCTGACCCTCAAGAGCATAGAGTTCTTGGCGTATTGAACTTTCGTGTGCATTTAGTTTTCTCTGACTTCCACTTGCCGGAGTCCGTCTCAATATAACCTCTAAGCCTCCCCCCATATCACCGCTGTCACCGGCCACAACAGGAAAGTCCTGATTTGGTACAAATGAGAGGTCATCATCTCTGTATTCACTCATTTGATCCTCAAAATCTCTGTATTCGAGCATCGCACAAGAGCTCATAAGCATACTGATAACTAATAAAGCTTGTAATTTTAAGTAGTTAGGTTTTAACATTCTATTCTCCCTATTCCCTAACTTCCTTATCGATAATAAGCTCCTAGTTTTCAATGATTTGACTTATTTTTATGATTTTAGGAAAGAAATGCCGAAAACGGAGTAAAATACTAAAGTATTAACAACTAATAGCCGACAAGATTGAAGAGGTATTTATGTTGGAAAAATTAGAAAAACTTGAAAAGGCATTAGAAAAGCTCGAAGAGAGATTAAATCTTTGGATTGTGCGCTTACAAAGTACACTGCGGAGTCTTTACTACACTCTTATGCCAAAATTTATTCTGGTGTTTTTTAGAAAGGTTAAAGCGTTGTCTAAAGACAAGTTAGACTCCTTGAGGTTCTTCATCCTCAAATGCCTTAACCGCATTAGTCTCTTTATTTCAAGGGTGAGAGAGAAGATAAATAATGTTTTAGACTTTGCATCGACCTATCCCTACAAAGAACGCATGTTTGGCTTCTTGGAAAAAGTAAAAGTTCTTCTTTTAAAAACACCATTGAAGTCTCACGCTGTTTTTATTATTGAATCGACAAAGAGAAGAATTAACCATATCGACACGGTTACAGATAAGCTTGGAAAAGGGCAATTAGCCTTTGGAGTGGCTGCGTTATCCGTTATCGGACTTGGTTTCTATGGCGTCATCAATTCTACAAATCAAATTCTGCTCAATGAGTTCTCCAGTAGAGCTCCTGCAAGTGTTCAAGAATACGCTTACAAACCTGAGTATAAAGACTTTCAAAAAAGAACGATAAAAGTTCTCAATGTAAAAATACCAATCTATAGAGAGTCTGTGAAAGATATCAGAAGCATAACAGTGGACTTTACAGTCAGAACTAACACACGTTTTGCCAAGCAATACCTTGAACACTACGAGAATCAATTGAGAGACTATTTCTTTACAAACGTCGAGCCGGTTATTTCGTCATTCCCAATCGAAGAAGAGGGAAAACTAGTCTTTAAAGAAAAAATTACTAATGACCTCAACAGATTTTTGAAAGAAAATCGAGTTGAAGGGGTCGTTGAAGAAGTTGGCTTTACGTTCATGGTGGCTAACTAGTCAAAGCCTTTTCGGTTTCAATTAAGCTTTTGAGGCTTCTTGGGCTTATATCTAAAACACGTGACGCTCGAGAATAGTTTTGGTCGCACTCAAAATAGACTTTTTTTGCGTAATTACTTTTAAGCTCTTTCATCGTTAAGGAATGATTTTTTTCTATATCAATAAGTTCTGAACTCAACACCACCAGTTCATTATCAACCTCATCAAAGTCCATTTTCCTTCCATTCATCATAATAAATTTTTTATCTAAGTGACCTTTGAGTTGACGATAATTTCCAGGCCAAGGAAGAGTCTCATAGAACTCGATAAGTTTTTCAGGAATAATGATATTTCTTTCAATTCCATAAAGCTTACAAAATCTTGAAAGCATGAATAAGTTGTCTCTAAGAGCGGGAATTTTTATCATCGCTCCGCTTGCCACACGAAAATAAAAGTCTTTTCGCATTTGCTTGGCTTCAGTCAAATTTTTTAACGATCGTCCAGAGGCACAAATAATTCTGGTATCAACTTTATAACTGATTTCACTTCCCACCGGTGTCAATTCCTGGCTATCAAAAAAGAGTAGAAGCTTTGTTTGAAGCTCTAAAGGAAGTGAATCTATTTCATCAATAAAAAGGGTGCCCTGGTGAGATTGTCTAAAAGCACCTTTTTTATCATTTAAAGCTCCAGTAAATGCCCCCTTGATATGGCCAAAAAGCTCCGACTCGATGAGGGACCTAGAAAAGGCGGAGACATTGATATGAACAAACTTTCCTGGTCTTCCACTGAGAATATGAAACTCCTTTGCCAAAGTGGTCTTTCCAACTCCCGTCTCCCCTTCAATGAGAATAGGGAGTGTGGAAGCAATCACTTTCTTATTGTCTTCAATAAAACCGCTAAAAAGCTTCATCTGATCCTCAGGAGCTTGACGCCTATTAAAGAGGACTTTATGAAAGCCAATTTCGACCTCATCCCCAACCTCGATAAACGCCTGTGTTGCAAAACTTCCATTCAGCTTAAAAGGTGTCCCACAGCTGGATTGAAGGAAATATCTTTGGTTCTTTTGCTGATTTATAGAGGGCACCACAAAACTTTTTAATTCAAAGGTAAACTCCTCACCTTGGATCGAATCAAGAGTCTTAACCCAGCTGATTTTAGGGCCATTTTTTGTGGTAAAGACAAGCTTGGTAAAATTGAGACAATAAGTGCGTCTTCTTTTTCCAAAAGGCTTCACGATAATCTCATCTCCCTCCTTTAATCCCTTCTTATTTAAAATGTCAGTCATAAATCCAATCTCTTTAATCATCATGCTAGTCCCCTCTAAGTTCAAGTCTCGCGTTATTTATACAAGCTTCGTGCCATTTACATTGACAATAGGCGGCTAATATCTGACAAAGAGGTTTAAATTTTTTACTTACTGGTTGGATATATATGAATCAAGAAATCATTAACCGCGGACAAACAAACTTTGAAATGGCCATCGATAGCATAAAGCAAATGCAAGGTTGGTGGGAACACAATCAAGATGTCATCGGTCTTGCCATGGTTGGACGCTCAAACGTTGGAAAATCCAGTTTGATCAATGCACTTTTTGGTAACAAGATTGCAAAAATATCGAAAACACCAGGACGAACACAGAAAATAAATATCTTCACATTTGAGCTTCATGGATCTGAACAAAAATATTATCTTTTCGATCTTCCAGGTTATGGCCACGCCGAAGTTTCTAAAACAATGAAAAAAAATTGGGAAGCTCTCATGGGAGCTTTTTTTGAAGGGCTAAATAGAAAAACTCTTCTTTTCAATATTCAAGATGCTCGTCATCCAAATCAAACCTCAGATCAAGAATTTTATCACTACGTAAAAGCGACAGAGTTTGAAATTTTTCTAGTTTTTAACAAGATTGATAAATTGAAAAAACAAAAAGAAAGGGCTGCTTTAAACAAGCTAAAGCCGCAAATATATAAAGAATTTAAATTTGTGAAACAGATCTTTTTTGTCTCCGCTGAAAAAAAGACGGAGTGCCATCTTCTAGAAGAGTCATTGAAAAATTTTATTCTTGGTAAAGAGATGCTTAATCAAACAATTTTACCAGAAGAAGACTAATCTTCTTTTTTTAAAGAATTAACTTGGTCTTCTAAAGCTGATAATTCAACTTTTAGTTTCTCAATTCTCTCAACCAGCTCTTTAGCCGTTTCATTCGACCAATCCAGTTCATTGTTAGACACCGCTTGAAGCGTCAGCATTCCTAGCTTTTCATACTGCTCTTTTAAAAGGCTGTTTGACTGAGAAGCCGTCAGCATCTTCATTCCGATCTGCGTTGTCTTTTTTAGCTCAACTTGGCAGCTTTGCATTATATCCTGAAGTTTATTTCCCCAGTGTTTTTCATCTCTACTTGCACTCACATTGTTCCTTTGGCTCAGATTTTCTCTCTTTAAGTATATCTATAAATCAATTATAACAATAGTAAGCAAAAAATTGGAACCTATATGTTTGACAAATTTAGTCTGAGACTCTCTGATGAAGAAAAGCTTCATAAAGAGCAACAAATTCAGAAGTTACGTAAACGCTATGAGGCTTACAAGGATCCTTGGGGGTTCGATATCGACAAAATTGTCGATGCCGTCAACCTTATCTATCCCGTTTATAAAAAATATTTTCGCGTTCGAGTCTTTGGTGCGGAAAATATTGAAGATCGTCCTTATATCTTGGCCTCTAACCACACCGGACAAATTCCCATTGATGGCATGATGATTACCATCGCCCTTGCAATGGAGGTTGAAAAACCCAGAATTCTTCACAGTATGGTTGATAGTTTTCTAGCAGGCTTTCCCTTTCTTGGAAGCCTCACCGCTCAGACAGGTTCAATTTTAGGTGATCGTGGAAATTGTAAATGGCTTTTAGAACAAAATGAATCCATCCTGGTTTTCCCGGAAGGAATGAAGGGAATTACAAAGAGCACAAATGAATTCTATGATACGAGAAAGTTCTCAAATGGTTTTTTCAGAATAGCTCTTGGAGAAAAGACTCCTATTCTTCCCATCTCCGTCGTCGGAGCTGAAGAGATGTTTCCTTTTGTCTACCACGCTAAAAAACTTGGCAAGATACTTGGTTTACCGACACTCCCCCTTTCGGCCAATCTTTTTCCACTCCCTTCTCCTATTGATATTTATATTGGCAAACCCTACGAAGTTCCCAGTGATCTTTCTGTCGATGCACAAGATAAAGACATAAGAGAACATGTTTACAGAATAGAGAAACAAATAAATGCCCAGCTTCTCAAGGGATTAAAAACGAGAAGACCTTTTTTTGACGAGATAAGGATTCCCTTGGCTGATCGATTTATAAAAAGAAGAAAAAATGAATAAACCTAAAAAGATTTTAATTATAGGAATTGCCGGCGGACTCGCTCAAATAACTTCGAGAGTGATTCTAGGTAATAATCCCGAGTCTGAAATATACGGCATTGATAATAGAACTCCTCCGGAAGTCGATATCAAAGGCCTCACTTGTATTAAAATGAAATACTCCCGAGGTAATTTTGAAAAGCTCTTTAGAGAGCATGAATTTGATGTTGTTTACCACCTGGGAAGAATGAGTCACTCCACCATTGGAAATAACGACTTATCTAAAAGGCTCGAACTCAGTGTGATGGGTACAAATAGAATACTCGATTTAAGCCTAAGATTTAATGTTAAGAAGCTTATCATTCTCAGCACCTTTCACGTCTATGGCGCCTTGCCCGACAACACGATCTTTCTTCCAGAAGATGCGCCTCTTAGGGCAAGTATGAAACACTCCGAACTTCGTGATGTGGTTGAGATGGATCAGATATGCACAAACTGGATGTGGAAATACCAAGACACAATGAGCACTATCGTTCTTAGGCCTTGCAATATTATTGGCTCACAAATTTCAAATACAATGAGTAAGTACCTTACAAGCTCTTATGCTATTAGACCCATCGATTACAATCCGGTCTTTCAGTTTATCCATGAGTTTGACATGGCCACAGTTTTGGCGCGAGCCTGCACAGATCTTCCAACGGGGATCTACAATGTCGCTACAGATGACTTTATTTCGCTAAACGATGCCCTTGATATTGTCGGCAGCAAGGGAATTCCTTTTCCCATCTCTGTAGCAGCTCCTTTAAACCAACTTTTAAAAAAGATAAACTTAGACATCCCAACATACCTCATCGACTATCTAAAAAACTCATGTCTGATCAGTAACTCTTCACTCAAGAAGCATCTGGGTGAAGATTTTTATCGTTTTAAAATTGATCAAGCTCTGAATCTTCTAAAGATTTAGCGACACGCATCACACCAAGATTCTTAAATTAGACTTCCCAAAGGCCAAAGAATGACCGTTTTGGGGACATTTTGAGACCAGTTTTCACCTAATTTTAACTAAATAGATTCAAAGCCTTACATGAGCATGACAATCAGGTTTTTGACCTATAAGTTAACTCTATTAAAAAATATTATGTTTTCAAGGAGACTGGAATGACAAAAGTATGCTTACTATTAACTTTTACCCTTCTTGCAGGGAATGCCATAGCACAAGAGCGCAAGAGTACTACAGATGATGCACCGGTTAAAGCTACCACTTCAAAAATTGATGAAGCAGATGCCAAAATCACTAATAGAAGATTTAGAGCAAGTAATGGTTCTCTGTCTGATTTTAGTATGAACTTTAGTTTAAGCTATAATGGTGGATCTCTAGCAAAACCATTTGCTGCTGATAGACCCAATATTTCAAATGCTGGAGATACAACGAGTATTGCCGGAATTAGTGGGACTGTTAATGGTACATATAGACTAAACTCATTAAATAGATTAAATCTTGGTGCTGGTGTTCAAGTACTTGCTCCTTTTAATGACGATATCGATACCGATTCAGAAAGAGCCCAAAAAGAATTTGACGACAATAAAGGTGAGCTAGATATTTCAAATCCATATTTTTCTTATGTTCACATGAATAACTTTTTTGGTGTTCAAACGATTGGTTCTGTTGGGATTACTCAGTACACAGCAAGTAACTTAACAGATATTGGATATCAAAACTCTCTAGATTTATCAGTAAACACAATGTACGCGTTTGGAAAAACTGGTTTTTCAATTGGTGTCTTAGGTGTTTATACAAAGTACTACTTTGATAAAGATGATGAAGAATTTCAAGCAAATCAAAACGATGTTGTTTGGGGATTTTTACCTCAAGCAGAGTATATTATCAACGACACTTACAACCTAAGAACAATTGTTAGATCGAACTGGTATGACAATACAAAAGCAGATAGTGAATTTGAGCAAAGAATTGTAACTCAGTCTGTTGGTCTTGGAATCTCATTAACTAGAGATGTATTTCTTTACCCGAACATTCAATTTGTTCCACAAGACTTAAAGTCTGAATTAACAAATATTGGATTTACTGCTAACATCAACATGTTTTAAAAAAATATTTAATGGGCTCAAGCGTCAAACCTTGGGCCTTATATTGACTTCACCCCTCTACCTCACTAATATATTCAAATCAAATCAATGGCCTCGTGGTGGAATGGTAGACACAGTTGATTCAAAATCAACCGCTTTCGGGTATGCCGGTTCAAGTCCGGCCGAGGCCACCACTTAAGTTCTAGTGACACATTAGAGATCTCTTAAACTCTTAACGCTAATACATCGCACGGAGCATGAGAGCTTAAATAGTTTGTAAACGAACTGTGGAAGAAGTCTTTTATAGCTCTCTTCTCAGGTGTCAGACAAACCACTAAATCAGCCTTTTCTTCTTTTAGAAGATCTACAACATCATCCTTTGGGTTGGATGTTGAAAAAACTTTTGTGTGAAATCTATCTGAAGATAGATCTGGGAATTTTGAAAATTGTTCGGCTAATCTTTTATCCATCTCACTTGCTATATCTTGGGCTTGAGACTCGTTGGGGTAAAAAGCCACAATCATATCGCCAGGATAGTCATAAGCTTTTTTATTCCAAATATGCAAAAGAGTAATATTCACCGACTTCATATCAATATAATCCTCGACCTTCTTTAAGCTATCGAAACTTTTATTATCTATATTTACGCAGATATAAATATTTTTCATCTTAACTCCTTGTCTGTTTTTGAATTAATTTTTAGTTGAAACTTGCAATTGCAAAATGGGATTGAAGAAATAGCGAATAAATGATTCATTCTATTCAAATATTCGACTTCTCTATTAAGAAAATAAAGAAGTCGAAATTATTTAACTAGTCTTTGGCGTCGCCGTATTTTTTCTGAATCTTACCTTCAGTTTTTTCAACTTTTCCTTCAGCAACTTTTTTAGAATTATCAGTAGCTTTACCAATTTTCTCTTTAGCTTCACCTTTTAATTCTTTTCCTTTACCTTTTAATTGATCCTTGTTCATAAAATCTCCTTAGTTGATTTACATGTTTGATAACATTTCTTAAACTAGATCATGCACCAAAGAGTCTCCCTATAGATCATACCGATGCATAGATGTTGTGTTATTTCATACATAGAAAATGTTGTTTCACATAACATTTTGACTTGGATTAAAACTTGAAGAGATAAGTCCATATAAACTTGCTTGATCAATAGGCTTTGTTAAAAAGTCAGAAAAACCAGAGGCGATGCATTTATCTTTTTCCTCTTTCATCGCATGAGCTGTCAAAGCAATTACGGGTTTATGATATCCAGTTTGACGAAGGATTGAGGTGGCTTCATAACCATCCATTATTGGCATCTGAATATCCATTAAAACCATATCGAAGTCACCATTAAGAGCGCTTTCAACTCCCTCAGATCCATTAGAAGCAACTTGCGTTGTGACCCCCCAACTTTCGAGAAGAATTTTTAAAAGTCTTTGATTCTCAACGGCATCCTCGACAATTAGGACTCGAGCTGGCGACAATGTTTTTTGGTCACTGGATTTATCTTCTCTCGTTACGTTTGGAAACTCAGTACAGCTAATCATCTCGGTTTTTGGAAGCTTATCAAAAGGAATACTTATACTAAAGGTTGTACCAACTCCCACAACACTTTCCTTTAACATAAAATCTCCTCCCATAGCTTTGGTCAAGAGTTTGGAGAGGTTTAATCCTAATCCCGTACCGCCATAAATTCTGGTCGTAGAGTTGTCCCCTTGGGAGAAAGGTTCAAAGACTTTAAGCTGTGAGTTTAATGGGATACCACAACCAGAATCCTCAACATCTATATTTAAAAAATTCTTCATCTGAAAAAGAGACTTTCAATCGTACAAAACCTTTGTCTGTAAACTTTATGGCATTCCCAACAAGATTACTTAAGATCTGTCGAAACCGAGTCTCGTCGCCGTTAACCCAGTCTGGGATTTTAGAGGCAAGTTCCATCTCATAAGTTAACCCTTTCTCTCGAGACTTAAAGGCCATAAGGGTATTAAAGTCATTCAAAAGTTCGGCCAATGAGAACTCAGTAGGATCAATTGAAAACTTTCCGGCTTCAATTTTTGATAGATCCAAGACATCATTAACAATATGTAAAAGTTGCTTTGAACTTCGATCAATGATTCCTATATACTCCTCAAGTTCACTGCGTGTATTAGAAGGATTTTTTAAAAGGTTTAGAAATCCCATGATCGCACCAAGGGGAGTTCTTATTTCATGACTCATATTGGCTAAAAAAAGTCCTTTGGCAACACTTGCGTTCTCTGCAATTTTTTGGGCTTTCTCTAAAGACGCTTCTCTTTGTTTTTGATCTGTAACAACAATAGAGGTTCCGAAAAATCGAATGGCTTCTCCCTTTTTATTTCTTTGAACCTCACCTCTAACATCCATCCAATCAACAGTTCCATCATCTTTTAGAACTCTATAGCTAGTATGATAAACTGCATCTTTCTCCATTGTGGCCTTTACAAGTTTATAGACTCTTTTGCGATCTTCTTCGTGAATACACATCATCGCTTGTTCTAAGGTTGGATTTTTTCCCGAGAGTCCCCAATCATTCAACATTTGATCACTGAACTTAATGGTATTTTTTAAAATATTCCAATCATAGAAACCAACCCGTGCAACTTCAACGGCCATAGTCAGTTGCTCTTCAGTTGAGTGATAAAGTTTTTCACTTTCATCGAGAGCTTTTTCTACGTTTAGTCTCTTTTTAATATCGAGGTCTCTCTCTATTACCAATGAAATTGTTTGCGTTATAAGATTTAAAATTTGAAGTTCCTGAGAAGTTGGGTCTTCAGGAGGTCTATTGTATAGACCAAAAGCTCCTACTATTTCTCCCTTTGAGGTTTTAATTGGTGTTGACCAACATGAATTTAGCTTATGCACTTTCGCTAGATCTTTATAGTTTTCCCACAAAGGACTTTTAGAGATATCGTTGACTGAAATTTCCTTATTTAAGTACGCAGCTGTCCCACAACAACCGACTTTGGGACCAATAGCAATCCCATCCGTCGCTTCATTATATGAATCAGGAAGACTTGGAGCTGCTCCATAACGAAGGTGGACTCCATCAGCATCTAATAATAGAATCGAGCACAATACCTCATCGGAGAGATGCGTCTCTATGGCTTGAGCTAAAATATCCAAAACATCGTGCAAGGAAGAGCCACTCATAGTCATCTGCAATGCAGTACTTTGTGTTTTTAACATCTCTCTTGTTAAAAATTGCTCTGTAATTTCTTCTCCAAGAATCATGATCCCGTTAATTTTTCCAGATGAATCGACTCTAGCGGAATAAGTTAAATTAAAATATCTTAGTTGATTTCCAACGGTGACAGGAATCTCCACCAATTGCGCAGTCCTCCCCGTTTTATAGACATCATCCAAGATAGAATGAACCTCTACCGATTCAGGCTGTGCTTCTCTGACAGGCATTCCTGTTGCATCAAAACCCAATATCTTTATATGAGCATCATTAACAAATTCGAAAATATGAGTTGGTCCCTTTAAAATACAAACCATTTTAGGTGTTTGTTGAAAGAGTCGTTTTAAGTTTTCTCTTTCATTTTCAATCGCTGCAAAGGAGCTTTCAACTATAAATGATGTTTGTTCTAGATTTTTAAAACTATAGGACTTCAAAGTAATATGTAAAACTTCTGGGTCAATGGGTGCAGAAAAAAAGCCTGACGCATTTTCGGAACATGTTTGTCCATACGGAACTTGAAAAAAGAAACAGGAATCAAACTGACCAGACTTAACATGCTCGTCGATGAAATCTCGACTTCCAGAGATAACAATAGAGACCTTATTCTTTTCAGTTTTCTCCAATGAAGTTTTAACTTTAAATAATTTACACAACGTTAACTTAATAACTTTTATCTCTTCTTGCTCCAATGCGTGTAAATATAAAATAGGCTGTGGCTTTGCCATAATTCATAAACCTTTTTTAAGATTCGAGGACTTTAAAGAGAACCCTTGTTTTGTAGTTTGTTCACTGGCAGGGGGAGTAGGAGGAGCATTGCGGTTAAGGGACTCGAATCAAATTAGTAACGAAGATACTTTCGATCGATTCTCATAATCTGTCTTGCAGCTGCGCGAAAGTAGTTTGGTAAAGGCGAACTTTAAAAAAGTTAAGGTATGTCTAACTAATTGATAGTAAGAGCAAATTTAAAAACTCCAAAGAAATGTTAAGAAAAAAACACATTTTAATTCGAAAAATTAAATAAAATTAAGGATCTACATTACTCAAAAGAGGTATAAATCTACACCTCTTCTAAAATAACTCTTCTCTTTCTCGCTATCAAAGAATAGAAACAAGGAACGACGATAAGAGTAAATAAAGTCGAAAGGAATACTCCTCCAATAATGACCAAGGCCATTGGTCGTCTCGTTTCACTTCCTGCCCCAATAATGACCGCAGCTGGTACAGCCGAGGCTAAAGTTGTAAACGTTGTCATGATGATAGGACGAAATCTTGTCTCACAAGCATTAACAATGGCATCATAAGTCTCCATTCCCTCTTCTCTTAATTGATTTGAAAATTCAACAATGAGAATAGAAGTCTTTTTAACAATTCCCATCGTAAGAAGAATTCCGATCATAGAATAAATATTTAAAGTACTCCCAGATAACCACAGCGCTATAAAGGCTCCACTGAGTCCAAAAGGAATTGCTAGAAAAACGGTAATGGGATCAGAGAAAGAGTTAAACTGGCTTGCCAAAACCATGTAAGCGATTACTAAGCCCAGTAACATAATTAAAAGAATACCAAAAAGAGATTCATTAAGATCCTTTGAGAACTTCACATAATATCCACTAGGTAATACTTTCGCCGCAAGATCTTTTATAAAATCGACGGCTCTACTTTGAGGGACATCTTTCCCCAGGTTTGCATCAACTCTTATGCCTCTGGCCCTATTTTCACGGTAGATAGATTGAGGACCGAAAGCATCTTCAATCTTAACAACATCTTTAAGAGTGACAAACTCTCCTCTGTTATTTTGCAGGAGTAAGGATGAAATATTTTCATTTGTTCTATCTTCTTCAGCAAGTTGAACGAAGACATCATAACGTCTTCCCCCTTCTGTGTACTTAGCTGCGGCTAGACCACCAACTCCCACATTTAATGTTTGTGCAATTGTTCTAATCTCGACACCGCGCTGTTGGGCACGAAGACGGTTGGGAATAATATGAACTTCAGGCAACTGTCCAATATCATCTGAGCGAACACCAACCATTAAATTTGAATCAGACATCTCTTTTTCAAGCTTCTCATACAACTCTTGTTGAACAGAGAGTTTTGGTCCTGTTATTGTAAATTCAATTGGACTACCGCGCCTACCACCAATAGCCGAGCCCATTCTATCTCGAATAATAATTTTTATACCCGTAATACCAGATAGTTGTTCACGAAGATCTGAGGCGACTTCAAACTGTGATTTCTTTCTTTCGTTAAGATCTTTTAAGATGATAACGCCAAAACCTCTGTTTCCAGTTGTCACCCCACGACCACCACCAACGGCGACGATCATTCTTTCGACATTTTCATTCTTCTGAACAATAGCTTCATACTCTTTTACCTTGGCATCGGTATAATCTAAACTCTTACCATCTGGCGCGATAAAAAGAACAAACATAAAGCTTCTATCTGCTTCTGGTGCGAATTCTTTATCGATAAAATTTAATGAAACTAATGAAGCGGCGATGAAGACTAGAGATACAACGAGTATTTTTATTCTATTCTTTAGAGAGAAGCTCAAGACTTTAATGTAGAACGTTCTTGAAATATTCACACTCTTATCCACCCAGTGATGAATAAAGATACCTTTGGACTCAACGTTGAGAAACTGTGAACATCTCATCGGAGCAAGAGTCAGAGCTTCCAAAGATGATAAACTAACGGCTATACAAATTGTTAAGGCAAATTCTTGGAAGAATCGCCCCTCAATTCCAGGCATTAATGTTATGGGGGCAAAGATCGCGATCAAAACAGCAGTCGTTGCCAAAACGGCAAAGGTTATCTCTTTACTTCCTTTAAAAGCAGCTTGAACCTTATCATTTCCCTTCTTAGCGTACCGAACAATATTTTCTAACATAACGATGGCATCATCGACAACGATACCAATGGCCAGAGTCAGCCCCAGCAAAGAGAATGTATTCAAGGTAAATCCCATCAGGTACATGAAAGCGAACGTCCCTATAATTGCCGTCGGGATCGCAAGTAAAATGTTAATTGTTGCTGAAATCGAATTTAGAAAAACCCAACAAACGATTGACGTCAGCAGGGCTGATAAAAGTAAGTTTTGAATAAGCTCATCAATAGAGAGGCGAATAAAAGCTGTCCTGTCAAAATTAACAGAGAGCTGAGTTCCCTCAGGTAAAGTTTTAGCTATCTCTTTTACTCGTGCCTTAACCATATCTGCCACTTCTACAGCGTTTACTCCACGCTGCTTATAGATGGGCATCGACAATGAAGGCTTTCCATTCACTCGGGAAATTCGTGTTCTATTTTCGACACCGGCGTAAATATTTGCAACCTGAGACAGGGTGATAGGAATAAAGTTTGGACTTCCTCCACGTCTACTAATAATCATATTCTTAAAGTCGTCGACTGTCTTTCCTTCACCGAGAACTCTTATACTCGTTTCCTTTTCAGGCGTTTCAAATTTACCTGCAGGAAGTTCAACACTTTCCCTCTCTAGAGTCTCAACAATATCCGAAAGAGTTAACTGGTATTGGTTAAGTTTTTCTGCGACAACATCGACTCTCATCATAGGATCTCGTGCACCATACGCACGAACTTCAGAAACACCCTCGACAGTTGTTAACTGATCAACGATGCCATCTTTAAAAAGAATATTTAAATCTCTTTCGCTCAGTTTGGTCGAGACCAAAGCTAAGTATAATATTGGATCATCTGCTGCGTTTGACTTTGTCACGGTTGGAGTTTCTATGGCATCGGGAAGTTCTCTTTGAGCTCTTCCCAAAAGAGTCTGAACTTCTTGAAGGGCAAAATCAATATTTTTATCTAACGAGAATTCAAGTTCAATTCGCCCCTGCCCCCGACCGGCAGTAGATGTCATATCTTTTATTCCTTGCATCGATACAAGGACAGACTCAACAGGCTCAAGGACATCTTTTTCTACAACTTCAGGTGTGGCACCCTCGTATTCATAAGAAATTGAGATTGAGGGATAATCCACATCAGGGTTTTCATTTATTCCAAGTTTTGAGAATCCCAAAACTCCAAAAAGAATCAAAGAGAACATAAACATCCAAGCAAAAACTGGATTTTTAATCGATAGTGACGACAGACTCATTTTTATTTACCTTTTAACTTTTTGGGTAGTTCCCAAGATATGCATTTGCTTGATAGTAAAGAGACTTAACTTCCAAAGAAGATCTAATAGAGAGTTTCTCCAAACTAATAACATCGTCAAGAGACCTTATGACATCAATTTGAGTGACAAGGCCTCGTTTTAAATCTTTTAACTGTTCATCATAAGAATTTCTGCTCTTTTTTAAAGCGGCTCTCAAAGACTTAAGTTCTCTTTTTTTAGCTTTAAAGCTATCGATAAAATTACTCCAACGACCCTTTGCATTCATTCTATTAAACTCAAACCGAGCTTTATTAATATTTGCTGTCACTCTTCTGCCTTGAACGGCAGAGGATCGTTGACCAAAATCTAAAAGATTTAATCGAATATTTAGACTTACTTCCCAGTCATTTCGACCGAGGTTACTTTTATCTAGAAAATAATTGGCACCAAAGTCTACCTGTGGATAGTAAGAGGCCTTTTCAATTTTTGCCTCGAGAACAGAGCTGTCGTAGTTAAATTTTAAATTCTTTAAATCTGGACGATTTTCTAAGTCGACGTTTTTAGTCAACTCCAAAGCCAAAGGATTAACCTTATCCTGTATGCCATCAATTGAATCTAAGCCTGAAAAATTCAAGAATTCTGTTCTCGCTGACTTTAGCTGGGCTTTCGTTGTTGAAAGGTCTGCCTCCAATCTGTAGAGTTGGGCTTCTAGCGCGTAGAGATCTGCCTTTCTATCTCGTCCAATTTTTGTTCTCTTCTTAACGATTGCAACTCTTTGCTTTAAGTTTCTAAGTAAAGCTTCAACGGTTTCGTTCTCTTCAATCGCTGAAGACACTTGAAAGTATAGAGAGGTAAATTGACCGTAGTATTCAGAGAGGTTTTGTTCTTTTAAAGCTTCAGCTTGTTTTGGAAGGACTTTCTTATAATCATTGAGAGCGAATTCTGCTCCCCCTTGAAAAAGTCTTTGCTCCAAACTTAAAGCCACCTGGGTATCGACGGCATTCTCATCTGAAAAGGCATTGACCGCATTATTTCCGTATCTATTGGTACTTACGATATCTACAGAAGGGAAAAGAGTTGAGCGTCTATTTTCAAGTTCGGCCAAGCTTCCCTTTTCAGTCAGCTTAAATATTTCGACCTGCTTTGAGTCTTTTAGTGATTTTAAGTAGAGGTCATTGACTGATGTTGAGGCGTATAAAGTACAAGTGAAACCAAGTAAAGTGATAAAGGTGATATTTTTCAAATTTTATTCTCCTGTACTTTTTCAAAAATAGATTCAAGACAACTAAGAGCTTCTTCAAGTCTGGTAATCTCTTTTTCACTCAAAAGATCAATAATAGGTTTAAAATCTTTACTCGCTGCACTTTTTACTTTTTGAAATTTTTGTTTTCCTTCTCTCGTTAACTTTAAAACGATGACCCGTCTATCTTCTTTGCTATGATGTCGAGTCAAATAGTTTTCACAAACTAAAGAGTCAACTAACTTTGAAATAGCCGGCTGAGAGACAAACTGCAGCCCAGCTAATTCACCAACAGTATTTAAGCCTCGATTGACGTTTGATAAAATTCTAAATTTTGCAAAACTTAACTGCGATTCACTTGCCTTTCTAATATGAGAGCGAATTAAACTCATTGAGTCTGGTACAACTTTTAAAAACTTTTTAGAGATAAGAAGATGATCGATAATACATAATCCGGTTATTAGTTAACTAGGTTATATATAATTCAATCATTATTTAAAATCAAGCGATTCCTTTCATTAAATCAAGCTTTTGCTTTACAACGGGGGCTGAAATCTTACCTTCTTAGATTACTAAAGTAACTTTAGGGTGCATTTGTGAAAAGAGACCAATGATTAGACAAAGGGGCAATCTTTAGGTCAAGTTTCTCGCTCAAACTTACATCTAGCTCCAAGTCACAGTGGTGTCAAAACGCCACTAGAAATGTAAAAAAACGCAGAGAACATTTTTCTGTCCTTTAAATGAATCTGGAGACCACGTATAATTGAAATGTGAAGATTTCTACAAGAATCCTAATATTTACCTTAACAATCGCCTCTAACCTACTCGCGTCAACTTTAGAGCTTCAAAGAATTGATTACGGAAAGTCTTTTCAAGGTGTCTCATTGACGGCTTATAAGATCTTTGACTCAAGTAGTTCTAAAAAGGGCCCTAAAAAAGCGATTCTCTTTAGCGAAGGCGTTCACGGCAATGAGTATAATGGTATTCTAAAGTCTTTCGTTGATTTGGCACAAAAGAGTCCAAAGGCCCTTAATAAGTTTGAAAAATTCTTAAAAAATAACGGAGTGATCTACCTTATTCCTCAGTTAAACCCTGATGCTGTTGTTAGAAAATCTAGGCACAGTATGCTGGGAGCTGACTTAAATAGAGACTTTAAAAAGGATAAGCTTCAAGCTCAGGAGACTTTCACTTTTGCAACCTGGCTCGATAATGAGTTGAGTTCAACAAATGCAAAACTTTACTTATCAGTAGACTATCACTGCTGTGGTGGAGTTCTGTTATCTCCAAAGCTTTCAGCCCAAAAAGATTTTTATAAAAAACAATATCAAAAGGTCTCTCTTCTTTTAAAAAATCATGTCTCCACCGAGCTCATTCATTCAAAAAGTCATGACTTTTGGGGAAAGAGTGTAAAGGGAACACTGAAAGACTTTCTTCATAAAAAATACGGCTCTCTTAGTTTTACCTACGAAGCCAAAATGATGGGGACGACACAAAAGACAGTCGATAGTCATAGCGCTTGGTGGTCAAGTGTTGCCAACCATTTAACCAACTCAAGTTTTGAAAAACAAATCTTAGCATCAAAAGACCAGTCAATAGCTTCATCAACCCATATCTTGGCCGTTGAAAGCTCATCAAAATTAGCCGAATAACAGATACATAGACGCTTTACTTGTAATTTTCTTTACAATCTTTTCACCGGTTAACGAAGTTTTCCCAGGCTAACTCTCCTATTATTTTTGTAACTTCCATTTTGATGGATAATAAAAATCAAGGAGATTATGATGAAGAACAAAGCTATGAATGTACTACTGACAACAACAATGATTTTAGGTTCAGCTACTGCACTTGCTGGAAGCACTGGGAGCTATCAAGACAAATCAGCTTCTAACTATCACACTAGCCCTGATCACGTTAACTCTAATCGCTCTCAAAATGAATCCATGAATAAGCCTATGAGAAGCTATGATGACGTGAACACAACTGCATCATCCACAGAGAGATGGTCTAAAAAATCACAGGATAAGAAGATGCTTGAAGCCCGCACCTCAATGAATGATGTGAAAAGAGTACAAGAAGCACTCAATCAAAAAGGTTTTGCAGCTGGTACAACCGATGGGATTATCGGAGCTAAAACTCGAGCAGCTATCACAAAGTTTCAAAAAGAAAATAATCTAGCAGCAACAGGTTCCCTCAACCAACAAACTTTAGAGAAAATGAATATTGAGAGAAACTTTAAACCTGAAGCCTCAGATACTTATGCCGAGTAAGATTGTTTAAATTAAAATAAATGATGTTGGGAGGGTGATGAGTTCACCCTCTCTCTTTCATAAGGAGCAAAAAATGAGAATCTATAAAGCTATAAGCGCAGTTGTTATCATGACAGTTTCAATGAGTGCAGTTGCCGCAACGATCTACGATAAATCAAATCCAAACTATGAAGGATCAGCATCTACCCCACAAGAAGTTCCCAAAAACTACGACCCAAATCCTATGAATAAGCCTGAAGACCCTTTTGTCGACATAACGACAGAGCTGGTGAAAGAGGTACAAATAAAACTCGACATCAAAGGATATGATGTTGGAGAAATAAATGGTGTTCTCAATGCAAAAACAAGCACGGCTTTATCAAACTTCCAGCAAAGATATGCTATCGATCCAACTGGTTCGGTAAATAGAGAGACTTTAAGAAAGATGGGGATTGCAATTCCTGTTAAAAAGTCTCAAACCTTCGGAGAATAAAATGAAAAAACTAATCATTATAAGCCTCTCTTTAGCCTCTACCCTGTCTTTTTCGGCTATGGAGAATGCTCCAACTGAAAACAACACCGACGGAACAATGGTCACTCCTCAGGCCGCTCCTGTAAACCTTCAAACGACAAAACGTGAGGTGGTTGAACCTATTAGGGCCAAGACCAAAGCTTATAAAACGGATTACGTGAAAACGACAAATGATATGGTGAGAAAGTCACAGGCATCTCTAGCTGAGCAAGGATATAACGTGGGAGCTATGGACGGTGTTTTGGGATATCGAACAAGAGCCGCTATTAAAGATTTTCAAAGAAAGAATTCTCTAAGACCAACCGGAAATCTGAATCAAGAGACATTAGATGAACTCAATGTCGACTCCGACTACACTAAAGAGTCATTTGACTCAAACCAATATACAGAATAGTTCTACTCTAGAGCCTTTAAAACGATCAAAAGAGGTAATAGACTTATCTCTTTTATCTTCACTTGTTAAAGATGGGATAGAAAACTGAAGAGAATTTTTTATAATCTTCAAATTGAGGCATATGTCCCAAGCCCTTTAGCTCGTAAAGCTTAGCACTTGGAAAACGTTTAAATGTTCTCTTTGCCAGCTTCTTATAATCACCAAGTTTATGGTTCACTCCTGGTTTTTTCCATGATCGCCCAGGTCCCGTTTGGTCTCTTGTTCCAATAACGAGAAAAACTTTATTTTTTATCTCACTCATCTTACTTGTAATATCTTCATTAAAAATTGGACCATAAGTCAGAGCACTATTCCAAGACACGAGATCCCAGTCCTCACCATTTAACTGACCCACATGGGGAATCAGAAGCTTCTCGTATCGCTCGCTCCACTTTCCATCATAGTAATTCTTTTTTTGATACTCTCTCATTTTCGCTGCCGTCTTCTTTTTTTCAATATCATAAAAGAAAGCTGGATCTTTAAATTCAACGTATTTTAAATAAGGCTCAAGTCCAATGGGATTAATTAAAATAAGTTTGTTTACAGTTTTCGGATAGAGGTAAGTCATATGAGTGGCAAGCATCCCCCCCATTGAGTGGCCAACAACATCAAATTTTTCTATTCCTAAAGAGTCCATAAGAAGTTTTGTATTGAACGCGAATTGATAAAAGCTAAACTGGTAAGCCTTAACCTTAGAGCTTTTCCCAAAGCCTATTTGATCGGGAATAATAACTCTGTAACCAGCATCTTGGAGATCATTTGCTATTCTTTCAAAATAGTAACCCGCAAAATTCTTTCCATGCAAAAGAACAACGACTTTATCTTTATTTACTTTCTCAGGCTTAAGGTCCATATAAGCCATTTTTAAATCTTGATTTTGAGAGCTAAACTTAAAACTCTCAACTTTAAATGGATAATCATACCCATCAAGCTCAGCATTATATTTCGTGGCCCCAAAACTTAAAAACGATAAAAGGGATAAGATAAGACAAGTTTTCATGATTTCTCCAGTAAAGAAATACTACACACAAAAAAGCCCCTAATCAAATAGGGGCTAAGGTTAAATTGGTTTTAATTCAAAGTTTTTATTCGGAATACACCTGTTTTTTCGTTGTGGGTAGTTCCGCGACAAAATTGGCAGAAAGTGATTTTCCACTAAAGAAAGAGTCGTCAACGATTCCAGAGATTCTTACCCTGTCATTGAGATCAATCTGAGTGAAACCTTTATCATCTAAAGGATTATAGATGAGATTTCCCGTATCAACTTTTATCTTCTTAAGGCCTGTATCAACGACCAGCTCTCTTCCACTAATAGCGACAACTCTACCTTGGATATCCAAAGACGTATTCTCTGGAATGGTGTCCATTGTGTAGTAACTCGCATTGAGAAAAGGTGCTCCTTCTTCATCATCTGAATTGGCGTAAAAATAAGCATTTATGTTCTTAACATAGACACTTCCCGCTTCCAGCTTTCTTTTTTCCATAAAGTCCTTATCGACTTTACCATTTACCACGACAGAGTCTCCAACTTTGAGTTTATACCCGTCGGCATCCCAATCGTAGTCATCCATCTCAACCAACATTCTTTTTCCCTTAGACATGAGATAAAAGGCATCTGGACCAACTTTAGTCACTTTTCCTGAGATCGTAGCAAACTCTCCATCACTAGCGGTTGAAAAGCCCGCATTGGCGAATGAAAAGACTGCTGAAATTGCAAATACAAATAAAGTGTTCAAGATTTTCATATAGTCTCCTTTTTGATTAACAACGTCATAATTAAAACATGTCTATGTTTTTACATCTTTTAAACTTTGAAAAAAAATGAGAAGTTCTCTAAACATTTAATTAAATCCCCCTCATAAAGGACAAAACCATCTCTCATACAACCAGCCTCACTGAAGGCAGCATAAGAAAGCATCTGTTCTCCTTGGCCCTTCCTATGGCCATCGGTATTGCGGCGAATATGTCTTTTAACATCATTGACACCTATTTCATCTCTCTTTTGGGAATTGAGCAACTGACAGCGATTTCGTTCTCTTATCCGGTGGTCATGATTTTATTAAACCTCTCTATTGGTTTTGCCATTGGCGTTAATTCGGTTTTATCAAGGATGCTTGGATCTGGAAGAGAAAGTGAAGTCAAAAGGGCCTCTACGGTTTCCATTTTGGTTGGCTTCTCATCTGCATTTTTTTTAAGTACGCTTGGAATTTTTACGATTGATCCACTTTTCTCCTTACTGGGAGCAACAACACAGCAGCTGGTTTATATAAATGAATACATGGTTTATGCCTATATCGGGATGGGCTTTAGGATGTGCTCTCTTTGCATAGCGGGAACATACAGAGCCCATGGTATTACAAAGGTTCAAAGCTATTCCATTATTTTGGCCACGATTGTTAATACTGCTCTGGATCCTCTTCTCATCTTCGGGCTGGCTTTCATTCCGGCTTTAGGGATTGAAGGGGCCGGAATTGCCACAATGTTTGCAAACCTTTGTGCTTTGATAGCAGAGTTCTCTCTTGCTGCCTTTAAGTATAAGTTTTTTGCCCCCCTATCTGAATTGACGAAAAAAGCCTTTGATCCCCTTAAAAAGATAACCTCGATTGCAGCGCCGGCTGCTGTTTCAAATGCCCTTAATCCTATTGCCTTAAGTATTGGAAACTTTTTTCTCTCCACAAGAAGCACTGACTTTGTCGCGGGTTTTGGAGTTGGAACAAAAATTCAGTTTTTCACGATGATTCCAGTTCTTGCCCTTTCGGTGGCCATCGGTCCTATTATAGGTCAGAATTTTGGAAAGCAAAAACTGGATAGAGTCAAAGAGACTGTTTTAAGCTCTTTAAAGTTTTGTCTTTTTTATGGACTTGTTCAAATTATTATCCTCACTCTTTTGTCAGACCCAATTACAAATATTTTTTCAAATGATACAAAAGCGATGGATTATGCAAAAGATTTTCTCTTCTATATCTCTTTCACTCTTTGTGGATACTCTTTTGTGATCGTTATTAATTCCTTTTTAAATGCCATCGACAAACCAATTGTGGCCCTAGTGATGATTTCTTTAAGAACACTTATTTTCTTTACTCCTCTGTACTATATATTTGATTTTTTAGAAATGGATCATCCTGTGATTTTTTCAATGGCGATTTCAAATATTGCGGCAGGAATAATTTCGTTTAGTTTTTATCGAAAGATTATTAACCAAAGAGGTTAACGAGAAAGTTTTTTAGCTTTTGAAATTGACTTGGCTCTTTAAACACAAGAGAGTTTTCTTTTTCAAAGGAAGAGAAGAAAACGATATCAACTGAATCATTTTTTAACTTAGTTAAAATATTATCTGTTTGCTCATGGCCTAAAACCATGATCTCACCCGTTGCTTTTAAGTCGAATGACGAACCCATAACGGCCATTTTTTTGCTTTTTTGGGAGATAACTAAGTACTTCGCCTCCCCTTGTGTTTTAAATTTAATAGAGGGGTCGCTAAAATCGATACCAAATCTCTCTAAGACAATCGCGTGGTCAAAAGCCTCTTGGCTCCAGCAGCCAACAGCTTTTGCTCCATAGATTCTAAATAATTGCCTATTAAGGGAGTTAACTCCTTCAGGGCTTTCAAAATACTGGCGAAAGAGACCGCCTTTTGCTTTTACAAAGTCATGATCAACTTGTTCTATATCATCAGAGAAGACAAGGATATTGCCAAAAGGTCGTTCTACAAAATAGCTCGCTCGACCTGTTGAATGAATAAATTGATGCACACCAAAAGACATAGATCTAAAATATACCTAAGTCGTTTGGCTGTAAACAATACAAAGCTATAATGTTCTACTCTTTTGAATAATCTAACGAACGTTTGGTAATAATCTTATCGTAAAGGGCCCTCGGCATAAAAGACAAAAGGAGAACCACCCTAGCAAAAAGTGTTGGATAAAGAATATTTCTTTTTTTCTTTTCAACCCCTTCATAAATCTTTATGGCCATTGACTCAGGACTTGTTAAAAAGGGCATCGAGTGAGGATTTTTTTGAGTTAAGGGAGTATCAATAAAACCCGGACAAACGCAAGTGACAGCTATATTTCGACTCCTAAGATCAAGTCTTAACGATTCGCATATCTTTATAATCGCGGCTTTCGATCCACTGTAAGCTGGAACGCCTGGGAGTCCATTGAAGCCTGCAACACTTGCCGTCGCTACCAAAGCTCCAGAGCCATTTTCTAAAAATATTTTCGTCGCCACTTCAAAAGTATTGAGAACCCCATTGATATTTATATCAATGATCTCACGGGCCCTTTTAAAGTCTGGAAGTCTACTTTTATGCTCGTACCCAACACCAGCATTAGCATAAACGATATCTAACCCACCTTTAGCAAACGTCTCTATGGCGAGCTCGACCTGTGAAAGATTAGTGACTTCAACTTCAAAAACTTCAAATTCACCGGCATACTGACTTAGAACTTCTTTATTTCTTCCACAAATTCCCACGCGAAAGCCTCTAGACTTATAAAGCTTAGCGACTGCGAGACCAATACCAGATGTTCCACCTGTGATGAAAATTGATTTAGGCATGAGAGTGTTCATTCATTTTATGAAAGCGTGGCTTAATTTCCTCAATAAAAATACCCTTAAGGATAAGAGCACTTAAGGTAATACCTGAAACAACTTCCCACCAAGCACCAGTGTGCTCATGACTTGAAAGCTTCTCAGAAAGATTTAGGGTAAACCAATTTCCATACATCCAGTCTGTTGCATAAGAGAGGGCAAGGGCAACAAGAGCAATACTCAAAATATTGATAACCACACCTTTTTTACCAATATACTTTTGTAAAACTGCAATATTTGAAATATTTGTCGCAGGTCCCACTAGTAAGAGGATCAGCGCCGCTCCAGGAGAGAGGCCTTTAAGGATCAAGGATACGGCAATTGGGGTAGAAGCTGTTGCACAAATATAAAGAGGGATACCTACTAATAAGATTAGGTACCGTCCGACATTAGAACCATATTGCAAAAAGAAGTCTGCTGGAACAACAAAGTCGATCAGAGCACCACCAAGCATTCCGATTGCTAACCATAAAGCGATATCATTGAGTAAACTTCCATAGCCAAACTTTGCAGCACGTATAAACCGATTCTCTTTTCTTATTTCTGGCTGCTCTAAAGTTACTTTGGTTTTTGAACAACAAGACTTAGGGGCCTGTGGCTCAAGTGGAGCCTCAAATTTATTGAATTTTAAATGAAAGAATCCCGCAACGATCGCAGATAAGAATGCAGCGATTGGTCTTATGATGGCCATTGGTAGGTCAATAAGGGCATAAGTTAAACTTATTGAGTCGACCCCAGATTCTGGTGTGGATATAAGAAATGCAGATGTTGAAGCATTACTTGCTCCAGATTTTCTTAAAGTTACAGCTGTTGGAATAACAGAACACGAACAAAGCGGAAGAGGAACGCCAATGAGAGAAGCCCTTATGACAGACATAAAGCTATTGCCACCAAGCCACTTTTTAATCTTATCCATTGGCATAAATTCGCTAACGAACCCCGCCAAAAGAAGACCGAATAAAAGATACGGTGCTGATACTAAAATATAATTCCATAGACTGTGAATAAAACCCATTTGTCACCTCGCAACATAGCCAATCATAGCATAAACAGGTTCTGTTGGTAAAAGATGTTTTTTTAATGGCTTGAGACCTTTTTTTCTTGACGCTTTTCCCCTCACCATTTATATTCTATCTTACGAAAACACACGGGGGCGTAGTTAAGTTGGTTATAACGTCTGCCTGTCACGCAGAAGGCCGAGGGTTCGAGTCCCTTCGCTCCCGCCATTTTCGAACCCTTTTTGGGCATTTAGATTACCGAAATTACAAGCCTTTGAGCTTGTTTTTTTGTTTCTGGGGTTTAAAAAGGTTCAAAAGTTCGTGAGCGGAAAATATCAATGAAAAAAACATCTAAAAACAAAACCCAAATCCCAAATCCGCGAGAATCTTTTCCACTGCTCTGACAATATTTTTTTCATTCGGCTCATTTTGAGTTCGCTGGTCCATAGAGGTCGCATAGTTGCGCCTTTTTTTTTGCTCTAGCCCAAATCCGCGAGAATCTTTTCCACTGCTCTGACAATATTTTTTTCATTCGGCTCATTTTGAGTTCGCTGGTCCATAGAGGTCGCATAGTTGCGCCTTTTTTTTTGCTCTAGCTCTTTTTTTTCAATTCGGCTCATTTTAAATCGCTATCTTTTTTTCCAACATCAAAATTTTCCGCGAGTAAACTCAAAACTCTCTTCAAAAAGCTCCCAGGTACTTTTTCATCTACTTATTTTGTCGCCAAAACAGCCATTCCCAAACCTTTATTCAAAAGTTGTCCCCTACTTCATTTCCATTCTCTATTTTCCTCCGATAAAAACACAACCTTTCTTCTCGAGCGTATGTTTTAACTACTCAAAGACGTACTCAAGGCGCACGTCTGCCTTGGTGGCAGTAGTTCAAGCTGGTTTACAATATTCATTTTTCAAAGAACACGCGCTCAGGTTTGTAAACTAAACTTAAACAATAAATTTTTCATAATCCTGTTAAGCACCACCTCCTGTTTAAAGTAAATTCTTAACTTTAGTTTCCGAGCACTTCGGATCAACTGCCCCGCAATATTTATGACATGACTTCTAACACTCTTTGAAAAATATCCAAGCTGTTTTACACGAATCCTTTCTCCACTTTTTCTATCTCGAACTGTTCGCCACTTCTCTTCCATGCAAAAAGAAATTACTCTCGTTAAATTATGTGCAAACGTTCCTACTAATCCAAAAATTTTATTCGCTCTCAAACGACGACAAGGAAAGTTTAAAAAATCAAAGCCGTACTTTTGCTCTCGAATATAGCTCTCTGCTGTTGCTCTATCTTTATAAAACTCAAAAACTTCTTCATTGTTCATCTCTGAAAAACCAATGTTTGTTATGATAGAATAATGTCTATAGTCGTGTTCTTCAGGATTGTAATTCTTAAAGAGGTCTCGAGCCTCATTGATATCATCTACGCTCTTTCGGGCTCTAATAAAAACGACTCGCATCTCCCCTAAGCTTTTAATTGGGTAATGAGACATCGCTATTTCACACTCTTTTGACTTGAAAAACTCAAGTTCTGTCTTCTCCCAATTCAACATATTTCGATTCTTCTTTCTAACATATCGACTTATATTATCCCTAAGAACTATTGCAAACTTTGCTCCTTTGGCTTGAAGAGCTTTATAAACTTCTTGCTTTCCATATGCGGAGTCTGCTCTAAACCATCTTTCTAAATGACTTGGACAATTCTTAAAAATTTCATGCACCCAGCGCTCAGCATCTTTACCCGAATGAGTATTTCCAGGACGAAGATCGAACAAATAACTAAATCCAAATTGATCATAAGCATTTTGAGAATCAAGGCACCACATATTTTTATAGTTCCACGCCATCCCTTCCATATTTTTTCCGTAATGTTCATGAGGCGTAGAATCCATTGAAAGAATAAACTTTATATCATCTGGAAACATCAAAGCTCTAAGCTCAAAAGTTAGCTCAACTAAAAATTCCTGTAATTTTTCAGCATGTCTATTTCCAAATGACTTTAAAAAATCACCTTGAGTCCTAGCTGCAACCTTCCCAGTAAGTTCTGCAAACAATGGATCTTTATTTGAATTATCAATATCAGAAAGACAATCATTTCCAACAACAAACGAATAAAGTAGAGATTTAAACTTATCTAATTGAGTTGGACCTATGTTTTTCTTTTTGCGGGGCATCTTAGATTTGAGTCTTTTATCTAGTTTTAGTTGCTTCCAGAGCTCTTCAAATAAAAATAGACCAGAATGAGAAGAGAATGTTTGAGAAGTTGATTCAATTTTGATAGTTTTGTACATGGCAGTTCTTTTGCTAAAAAGCTTTTTTGGTTTGTTTTTTTTTGTTTGGCGATAAAAAGATATCAAAACAAAAAAGCTTTTTCTTTATGCAGGGCCGTAAAAAAAACACTTTTTTTTCAATTTTTGGGTGAATTTATCAAAATGATGAAAAGCCTTATTACGACTACTTGGAACGCACGATATTAGGTATCATCGTGCGCGGTTACGTTCCAACATCAAAATTTTCCGCGAGTAAACTCAAAACTCTCTTCAAAAAGCTCCCAGGTACTTTTTCATCTACTTATTTTGTCGCCAAAACAGCCATTCCCAAACCTTTATTCAAAAGTTGTCCCCTACTTCATTTCCATTCTCTATTTTCCTCCGATAAAAACACAACCTTTCTTCTCGAGCGTATGTTTTAACTACTCAAAGACGTACTCAAGGCGCACGTCTGCCTTGGTGGCAGTAGTTCAAGCTGGTTTACAATATTCATTTTTCAAAGAACACGCGCTCAGGTTTGTAAACTAAACTTAAACAATAAATTTTTCATAATCCTGTTAAGCACCACCTCCTGTTTAAAGTAAATTCTTAACTTTAGTTTCCGAGCACTTCGGATCAACTGCCCCGCAATATTTATGACATGACTTCTAACACTCTTTGAAAAATATCCAAGCTGTTTTACACGAATCCTTTCTCCACTTTTTCTATCTCGAACTGTTCGCCACTTCTCTTCCATGCAAAAAGAAATTACTCTCGTTAAATTATGTGCAAACGTTCCTACTAATCCAAAAATTTTATTCGCTCTCAAACGACGACAAGGAAAGTTTAAAAAATCAAAGCCGTACTTTTGCTCTCGAATATAGCTCTCTGCTGTTGCTCTATCTTTATAAAACTCAAAAACTTCTTCATTGTTCATCTCTGAAAAACCAATGTTTGTTATGATAGAATAATGTCTATAGTCGTGTTCTTCAGGATTGTAATTCTTAAAGAGGTCTCGAGCCTCATTGATATCATCTACGCTCTTTCGGGCTCTAATAAAAACGACTCGCATCTCCCCTAAGCTTTTAATTGGGTAATGAGACATCGCTATTTCACACTCTTTTGACTTGAAAAACTCAAGTTCTGTCTTCTCCCAATTCAACATATTTCGATTCTTCTTTCTAACATATCGACTTATATTATCCCTAAGAACTATTGCAAACTTTGCTCCTTTGGCTTGAAGAGCTTTATAAACTTCTTGCTTTCCATATGCGGAGTCTGCTCTAAACCATCTTTCTAAATGACTTGGACAATTCTTAAAAATTTCATGCACCCAGCGCTCAGCATCTTTACCCGAATGAGTATTTCCAGGACGAAGATCGAACAAATAACTAAATCCAAATTGATCATAAGCATTTTGAGAATCAAGGCACCACATATTTTTATAGTTCCACGCCATCCCTTCCATATTTTTTCCGTAATGTTCATGAGGCGTAGAATCCATTGAAAGAATAAACTTTATATCATCTGGAAACATCAAAGCTCTAAGCTCAAAAGTTAGCTCAACTAAAAATTCCTGTAATTTTTCAGCATGTCTATTTCCAAATGACTTTAAAAAATCACCTTGAGTCCTAGCTGCAACCTTCCCAGTAAGTTCTGCAAACAATGGATCTTTATTTGAATTATCAATATCAGAAAGACAATCATTTCCAACAACAAACGAATAAAGTAGAGATTTAAACTTATCTAATTGAGTTGGACCTATGTTTTTCTTTTTGCGGGGCATCTTAGATTTGAGTCTTTTATCTAGTTTTAGTTGCTTCCAGAGCTCTTCAAATAAAAATAGACCAGAATGAGAAGAGAATGTTTGAGAAGTTGATTCAATTTTGATAGTTTTGTACATGGCAGTTCTTTTGCTAAAAAGCTTTTTTGGTTTGTTTTTTTTTGTTTGGCGATAAAAAGATATCAAAACAAAAAAGCTTTTTCTTTATGCAGGGCCGTAAAAAAAACACTTTTTTTTCAATTTTTGGGTGAATTTATCAAAATGATGAAAAGCCTTATTACGACTACTTGGAACGCACGATATTAGGTATCATCGTGCGCGGTTACGTTAACACTTGCAAATTTTTTACAGATTTTAGAAATTGACTTTGTTCTTTATGAATCTCAAGAGGTTGTTCCAGAAATAGAAACAGGTATTGGTTTAAGCTCAAGCACTATTGAGATTCTATCAAACGTAATAAATACAAAAACTCTTCTTACTCGAGGAGCATACATAAACAAAGCAGTAATTACTGATCACAAGTTAAATTTGATAAGAAACCTCCCTATTTCAAGTCAAGGCGCTAACGTTTCAAGGAAGTTTTTAGCTGATATGCTTTTAGAAAATCTTCCAAAAGAAAAGATTATCTTCAATAAACGTTTAAAACAAATAAAACAAGATTCATCTATGATTTCTTGGGAAGACGGAACACACTCGAATTATGAAGTTCTTGTTGCCTGTGACGGTATAAATTCTCTAGTCAGAAAACAACTCTTTCCTAGTATTGCTAAAAGATACTCAGATCAGACTGTGTGGCGAGGAGTAACATCTAAACCTATTCAATTAAAGTTTCAAGATGCATATAACGAACAACTCGGTAACAATGTAAGATTTGCCACTATTCCTTTTTATGATGATAGAATATATTGGTACTTAGCAACTACTTCTCCAGAGGGTCTAAAAGACTCAACAGATGTAAAGAAAAAGCTCAAGCAACTTTTAGATGATTTTGAAGAAACTGCAATTGAAATAATCGAATGTAGTGACAAAATCTACAGAAACGACATGCATGATCTCAACCCAGTTCCAAAAAAGTGGTATTCTAATAACATAATTTTAATAGGTGATTCAATTCATGCAACTACTGCAAACTTGGCACAAGGCGCCTGTCAAGCGATAGAGGATGCTTACACACTGAGTCTTTGTATCAACAAATATGGGTTCGATAGTGCAGGTTCTCATTTAGTCAACCTTCGATATAAAAAAGTTAAATCTATAGTTGACGAGTCTTGGAGTTATGGAAAATTTGTCCATTCAACTTCTAATTTAAAAAACTTCTTCAGAAACTTAATTCTTAAATATTTACCTTCATTTTTATTACGAAAAAAATATCAGAGATTAATTGATATTAGTTATTTAAATAAACTTTAATAATCTCTAACCTGATTATAGATTGAACCCTTTTTGGGCATTTAGATTACCGAGATTACGAAGCTTTTGCTTCGTTTTTTTGTTTCTGGGGTTTGAAAAGGTTCAAGAGTTCGTGCGACAGAAAATTAACTGGAAAGCAAAATGAAGAATAAAGCTGTAGAAATTTTTAATAATATGACTGCAGATGTTTATGATAAAACAAATGAATCATACAAACCAATCTCTGAAAACCTGCATTACTTAAATTCGCTAATATTACAAAATCTACCTGACAATGCTCATATACTTTGCGTTGGTATTGGGACTGGAGTTGAAGTAATTAAAATAGCGAAAGAAAACCCAACATGGAAATTTGTTGGGATAGAGCCATCACTATCGATGATTAATGATTGTAAAGAACGATTTAAAAATGAAAACTTAGAAAGTCAGTGTGAGCTATTCCACGGTTTCCTACACGAGCTCGTGAGCGAAGATAAATTTGATGCCTCAATGTGTTTATTTGTTACCCATTTTTTTTAAAAACTATTGAGGAAAGAGAAAACCTATTTAAAGATATTGAAAGTCGGTTAAAGCAAAAGGTATTTTTATTAATGCCGAGATAAGTGCAGACTTTGAAACTTCTTCATTTCCAAATTTAATGAAGAACTGGTTAGGCATGAAGCAAGATCACAAAGTTAATGAATCAGAGTTACAAAATGCTGTAAAGGGAGTGAAAGAGAACCTTGGTATTATATCTCCGCAAGAAGCTGAAGGGATATTTGAAGCATCAAGCTTTAAAAAACCAGTACAATTTTTCCAATCGCTTCTCATAAGAGCTTGGTACACACAAACAGATTAGTCACCAATATAATTTATTAGTTACTACATCTGTACATCATAATTTTCAGGAAACTGAGAAGGTATAGATTCTTTATCCTCATTTAGTAATTGCAACAAGTCAATTTCAATACCTCTTGAGATTGTTGAAATAGGAACGTCGTTTGGAGTGCCTTCAAAAGGGTTTTCTCCAGTTCTGCCAATTCTCTCCATAGTGTAAAAAACCCAAGATACAACAACACAAAAAAACACACCAATAATTACAAAGTAATCACCAACAATGGGAAACTGACTTGAAAAGCTTTGACCTATTTTTGAGAACTCAGGTATTAAGCCAAATGGAAGTAAGATTAAAAAGATCCAAACGAAGATATGGCTCAAAGTTGCGTACTGTCTTGGGTATGGAAAGTTTTTTATTCGCTCTGACTTTCCTTGCAACGTAAAAAGTTCATTTAAAAGACTTTGTAGTTCCAAATACGAGAACTCCCATATATGTCCGCTTTCTTTTAACTTTTTGAGTTCACTCGACTGGAGAAACAAAATAGCAGCTGGCTTGTTACTTTTATTTTCAACATAAGACATTTCGCTTTCAGACAAGTATTTTTTAAGATCTATTATAACATCAACCTTCCTCTCTGGAATGTGGATTATCTCTGACCACTTATTGTTACTTTTTAAATCGGAATAGACTTCCCATTTTTTAGGTTGCCTCATTGCATGTCTTAGAGCAGTTAACCAAACGATGTGTCTTTTTACAAAGTGTTTCACATAGTCGTCTAAGTTTTCCAGTGATGATGAGTCCTTTACGTGTTCATTTGTTATCATGTCTTTAATATTCATACCCCACATTCTCGAAGTATTAACAATTCCACCCCAAATTTTACGTGCCTCCCAAATTCGCCCATAAGCCGAGTTATTCTGAAACCCTAAGACAAATGCCACCGCCGTACCTATCAGAGCAACGGGCGTCCATGGGACTTGAAGAAACTCAAGTTTAAAAAATGAATATAAAATAGCCACAGCAATTGATAAGATGAAAAACATAAAAATCTCAGCTTTAGTCCAAATAATAATTTCCTTAAGAGAGTATCTCTTCTTAGTTAACATAAATTTATCCTTTATTAATCGTTATATTGCTTTGGAAAATTTCATCAAACCAATCCATAAAAGCTGTCACTTTTTGAGAAAGGTGTTTTTTATGTGAGTAGATGAATGAAATGGGCATAGACTCAGGTGTTAAGTCTGCTAGCACTAACTTCAACTTATTGTTTTTAATTAGATCCAAGACATCATATTTGGATTGGACCCCGTTTCAGGCTACCTTTGATTTTCTAATAAATACTCTTTTGGACTCAACATGCCAAGCCCTGAATGTGGTGCTATTTCATTATAATCGTTCACCCATCCCTTAATCATTTTAAGCAATATATCTGAGCTGTAACAATCGCTGTTGTAGACGTAATCTCGCTTGATCGTTTTCACAAAAGCTTCACTCATTCCATTTGATTCTGGACTATAGGCTGCTGTGTAACAGCTTTTTAAACCAAGATGATTCGCTAAATTCTTAACTGAATGGGCTCGGTAAATACTTCCTCTATCCGATAAAAATTCTATCGTTCTAGAAGTCTTATAATCTTTAAACCTATAGCGTACAGCTTTTAGCATTAAACTTTCAATATCAGTCGCAAGCAGTGGTGATTTTGAGGCTACAAATGAGAGAACTTCTCTGTCACATGTATCTAAAACAAAAGATACAAAAAATTTTTCTCCGTTAAAGCACTTAATCTCAAAACAATCACTGCACCACCTCATATTCGAATGCAGAGTCATTACTTTTCCAGTTGAAGTGTGAGTTCTCGTCACAGCAGACTTTGGAAGAAGAAGGCCATTCATTCTCATTATCCTGTAAATACGCTTCTTATTAAGCCTTGGATGGCCTAGGGTAAGTCGCATACGATTGACCATGGCCGTAACTCTTTTATAACCATAAGTTGGGCGCAAAGAAACGATAGATCGAATCTGGCTGAGAATATCTTCATCTTCAGCTTTAAAGTAAAATTTCTTTGAGCTAGTAGTTTTATAAATTGATTTTGAGTGAACTCCAAACATTTCGCAGATCATTTTTTTTGATCCTTTCTTTTTGAGTTTGATGAATTCTTTTGCTCGCTCAACTCCTGTTCCAAGATCTTTTTTTTATAAAAGTCGATGATATCCTGAGCGACCTCTTCTCTGAGGGTAAACTCGCCAACTTTCTTTAGTAGTTTATCTTTGTCTTTTTTTAGTTGATCAATTTGTTTCAAAAGGTCAGCAACATCAATATTAGTATCAGGTTTGTCTTTCATAGCTCTTTTCCATTGGTATAAAGTTACTGCATTTATATCATGGACTCGTGCTAAAACTGAAATTGGAGCACCTTTTGAACGATGTTCCTGTAGGATTTGAACTTTTTGATCTTCACTAAATCTTCTTCTATTTCTTCCCATTTTTCCTCCGTTAAGAGGTAGCCATCAAAAGGGGGGTGGACTGCGGTCGTTTGATCGGACACCAACACGCTAAAGTATAAAAACAGGTCGATCCTTTTTTTCTTCAGTGTAAATATCTTCAAATTCTTCCGGTGGCAAGTAATTCAAAGATGAATGCAATCTTTTCTTATTATAAACTTCTTCAATAAAATATGGCAGCTTATCAATCACGTCTAAAAATGTATCGTACTTCCTCATAAAAACTTTTTCGTGCTTTAAAGTTTTCATAAAAGATTCTGACCAAGCGTTGTCATAAGGATTCCCTTTTCGAGAACAAGATAGGTGAAAATTATTTTCCTTCAATTCTTTTACATATTTTTCACAGAGATACTGAACTCCTCGATCTGTGTGGTGAATAACTCCCTCTGGTGGATTTCTTCGTTTGATGGCCATCTTCAAAGCATCTAGAGTTAACTGCCCATCTATTCTTTTTGAGACTGACCAACCAATGACTTTACGTGAATAAAGATCAAGAAGGACTGCCAGGAAAACAAATCCATTGTTAATTCGAATATAAGTTATATCTCCGGCCCAAACTTGATTAACTCCATCAATAGTCATCCCTTGAATCAAATTTGGATGAACAAGTTCATCATGATCTGACGTCGTTGTTCTCATATACTTTCTTTTTGGCTTTAAAAAGAGCCCTGATTCACCTAGAATTCGTCTTAAACGAGTTTCTCCAACAGAGATACCATGTCTTTTTAAGTGCTGTAGTAATGGCCTGTAACCGGCTCTTGAAAACGCTACTCTTAGCTGTTCAACTTTACCTCGAATATCAGCATCATGTTCTTCTTTTTCTGCTCTGGTAACTTTTGAATCTTTATAATAAGTAGATGATGATAGCTCCATTATTTGGATTGCCTTCTTTTTAGTTCCTGTGCTTTTATAGTTTTTAGTAACCCAGTCAATTCGCTCTCTCGTTGTAAGGGTGGATACTTCAGGAGTTTTTTTAAAAGGTCACTTATGAGAACTTGTTCGGCAAATTTCTTTTTATAGGCATCAACTTCGAGCTCAAATTCAAAAATCCTTTGTGATTCCTCGATAGAATTTCCGCGAGCTGTTAGCTCCTCAACTCTGAGACCTTTAAGTTTTTCTTCTCTGAGAACTTTCCATCGATAAATGTATTGAGGTTCAGCTCCGAGTTGCTCTGCAATTTGATCGACACTGAGGCTTCCGGCAATGAATTCGTCGACGGCCCAGTCTTTTTGCTCTTTGGTAAATGTTTTTCTGTTTCTTTTTGTCATTTTCAACTCCTAAATTGATTATATCAGATTTAAGAATTGACCTATTTTCAGGGCTTTAAATAAGTATGTTGGACTCCGATATTACGACCGCAGTCCAGGGTCACGAACAGTTTAAATCAAACTTATCTTTAGCAAAAATTGAAGTTGATAATAAAAGTAATAATAGTGCTACAAATTTCATATTAAACTCCATTTTAATTTAATATAAAAATTCTCACAAAATTTACTAGCTATGTCATCTTTTAGCATCTCTTAATCAGGATATTTCTTTTTCTAATGATAAATGGTTTTACGAGAAACTTTTATCTTTGAAGCAAGACTTGTAACACCCAAATCCACGACTAACTTTCCTCTTTTTCTACAAAAAAATCGGCCTGTCACCCTGAGGGCCAAAAACAGGGATGGATTCCTGCACCCAAAACTCTGCTCAATTTCAGTGCCTGCGCGGATAACTTCAAAAGCTCTATAAAAAATCCGCATTGCTACTTTTTCATCTAGTTATCTTGTCACCAAGACACTTATTCACTACCATTTTTTACAAACTTGTCCGTTATCTTATGTTCATAAGAGTTCATTTCCTTTTAAAAACCAAACTTTTTTCGGATATACTCAAAAATCTCTTTTTACTTTAAATCTTTAGAACGACTCACTGCAGCTATGTATGAACGACAAGTTATACATTATTACTTTTACGTTTAGCCTTATTGAGCTTACTATACGTTGTGTTTATACTAATAAATATTTTTAAATAAGGATGATGTATGACTGATTTTGCAAATAATGCGGATTACAAAGAACTAATTACCGTTAATCAACTGTGGGATGGAATTTTATTTTTATCAATATCTGGCTTTCTTGACTCAACTAAAGCTGAGGCTATTTTATCAAAAACCTTACACTCAATCCAAGATAAGGATGCACCTTTTTTAATCGTAGATATTTCTAATGTACCTGCTATTGATAGTTCCGTCTCAAAGCATATCTTAAACCTTAATAAAGCCGCTACATTAATGGGTTGCGATTGCGTTTTATCTGGAATAAATGCCACCGTTGCTCACTCAATGACAACCCTCAATATTAATTTTGATCAAATGACCACTAAGACTACAATTGGTAATGCCCTCCAATACTGTATGTTAAAATTGGGTTATAAGTTAACAAGGGATCAGGAAAATATCTGATATGCCAATAAATTTTTTTAGCAGACAAGGTCACACTATTAAAGTGAATATTTATCATGAATCATTGGAACAAATGTGTTTCCCAGAAACTTATGAAAAGTTAAATGACTTGTGTAAAGCTTCAACAACGAGTGAAGTGATATTAGATTTTGATGGTTTGAACCATATCTCTGATCAAGAATTAACAGATCTTGTGCGATTTATAAATGTCTTAAATATCTTGGATCATAAAACTAAAAAAATAAACATGTCACCTATGCTCTCAACGTCTATCTCATCAAGAGATAGCCATAGTGATTATGAGATATTATGGAAAAAGTAGAAAAAACGTTTCCAATCACTGCCGAATCAGATGTTATCTCTGTACTAGGCTCCATAATGAACTTTGGCATAAGAAAAGATATTAATAGTGTTGATCTATGTCGATACGTAACAGCAGTATCTGAACTTGGAACAAACCTAGTTAAGTACGCCCACGATGGCGAATTAACAATTTCACTAACTTTTTATGTGGATAGCTGTGAGGCAATCATTATATCAAAAGACAAAGGGCCAGGTATAGAAAACATAAATAGAGCATTAAAAGAGAATTTTTCAACAGGTGATACTTTAGGGCTTGGTCTCGCTTCCTGCAAAAGAATAGCTGATCAGTTTAAAATAAAATCTGACACAAAAGGAACTGTCATTAACTTCAAAAAAGTGCTTCAGTATGAATAGAAACTTGAAATTTCCTATTTATCAAAATTCTGATGTTTTTTTATTTGAAGAGATCTTCTTTGAGTTACTGACCTATACAGAAAAATCTACTGAGAAGTGTTTAAAGATATGTCGTGAATTACAGAAAATAGTTTTATCCCTTTTTGAAAAAAGCAGCCTAATTATAGTCATTAAGAGCGACAAGATAAAGGTAGCTATTAATAGTGAAAGCTTAGAGTCAAATTTTAATTTTTTTAAAGTAACTGAGGATGATGATAATTTAATATTTAAATTTATAGGATTTTGTTTACCACAGTCAGGCCTCGAGAAATTTCAAAAGAGACAAACACTACGTCAAAGAACAGACTATGTTAATGAGTTAAATTCATATCTAAATGAAAGAAATCTTAAGATCTCTAAGCTCGTAAAGGCTAAAACTTACTTGATGAACTTTATAGCTCATGAAGTTAGGAACCCATTAAACACGATGATAGGATACAGTAATATTTTGCGGGAGGACCCTGATGCTATACCTGCGGAAGAAACCGCCGAAATTTTTTATCGTCAAACTCACGATATTAAAAGACTTGTAGATGAGATCCTTGATTTTTCAAAACTTGAGATGAATAAGCTCCAAGTAAATAATCAAGAAGTAAGTATCTATGGATTTGCACAAGGATTTGCATTAGATTCTGCTGTTTTAGTAAAGGCAAAAAAATTAAACTGGGAATTTCATATCTGTGAAAACATTTGTGAAAAATCATTTATATCAGCTGATGCCTTTCGTTTGAAACAAATACTAAATAACTTTTTAAGTAATGCTTTAAAGTTCACAAAGACTGGAACAATTTCTTTTGAAGTCTCTACAGATATAAATGATATTGCCACCTTTACAATTCATGATACAGGACAAGGTTTTGATCCAACCTTTAAAAAAAATATATTCGGTGAGTTTAGCCAAGAAAGCACAGAGATAACGAAAGAGTTTGGTGGAAGTGGACTTGGTCTACATATATCATTCGGTTTAGCTAAATTAATGAAAGCATCTGTTGATGCACAATCTACTTTAGGTAAAGGTGCAAGTTTTATGATTAAGTTTCCTTTCACGAAAAAATACAAGCAACACATCATTGGAGATATAACCATTGAATGAAGCAAATTTAGACCTCAGTAAATATAAAATCTTAATTGCAGACGACTGTATTGAAAACTTTAGAATTTATGATTTTTATCTACGCAATACTAATGCACAGATAAAATTCGCCGAAAATGGCCTAGAAGCAGTAAAGATGGCAAGTGAGTTTAATTTTGATTTATTCATATTTGATATTGAAATGCCTGAAATGAATGGTATTGAGGCACTAAATCACCTAAAATCTGAAAACCCAAATCATAAGATACTTGCAATGAGTGCTTACGAAGAAGACTCCTGGCCAGAAACGAATAACCCTTTTAAGTTTGATGATTACATAAAAAAGCCTGTGGATAAGAAACTGCTGATCTCAAAGGTGAATGAATTTTTGTCTAAAATAACTTAGCTTTAACCTTTTGATTTTGAAGATTCACAGTCTACACTTGCAAAAAAAGCCTCTGAAAAGCGTTTTTTATACTACTAACTATCAACCTCTTTTACTGGCCCATCCCACTTTTTTGACTCTTGCTCGGTAGACTTTGCTTCCTCTTTATCTTCTGAATCAGCACACTCAGGAGAAGAGCTCTCCTCGCCACGCTCTAAGATTTCAAAAGAAATAGATATAGGACGATGATCGGAACCTATATTTCTTAGCACCTTCATTTCTTTCAAGCCAAGTTTTTTTGTGTGGAAAACGTGATCGAGAGGAAAAGAGAAGATCTTACTGCTGGCAGGAAATGTATTAAGGAATCCTCTTCCAACTCGGGGGTCTAGTGTTTCGCTTAGCCTTTTGAAAAGACGAGTTGTATGTGACCAAGCGACATCATTTAAATCACCAATCACAAAAGCAGGCTCTGTATTGATCTCTTTAACTTCCTTTGCAACTTTAATTAACTCAGCATCTCTTTGAAGACTAGAAGACTCACCTGGTCTTGGTGGCCTTGGATGAAGGCAAAAAAGGTGAACTGGGCTCGAATTATCAATAGAAAATTTCGTATATAGAGAAGGAACATTTTCATCTATCAAATAACGGACTTCTAGATCCTCTAACTTAAATTTTGAATAAAGAAACATCCCGTAGGCATTATTCCTTGGCAGTAGTTTGTAGAATTTAAATTGGTCCTCTAAAGCTCGCACACCTTGCTTCCATTTCTCATCAGGTTCTAGCAAGAGGAGTAAATCAGGGTCCTCCTCTTTAACGAGTGCAAGTAAGTTCGAGTAATTTTCATTTTTTATAAAAATATTAGTAGAGAGCCTCTTTCAATTATATACCTACATCTGTCCTGAAGAATTCTAAGCATTTTAGATTTACTATAACCTGTTTCCGTATCCATTAACTCTAAGTACTTATTCTTGGTATATTGTTTCTTATGCAATTTTCTAGCGTCTTCCAAAGAATAAAAATCTTTATCACCTAAGATCTTATTTAATACTTCAGTTCCAACTAGATCGGGAACCAAACTTGCTAAATCAAAGTCTGCTTGAATATACTCTTCCTTGCTTTTTATCCATTTGGCGATATCTTTTGGAGAGCCATACCAACAATAATCAAGGATATTATTTGTGTATACACCAATTAACCAGTGTTTTGTCTTTCATTTTCGAATATGCTCCTGCCCAAAATCTCTTACAGTTGTTACTGAGCCAGACTGAGTAGACTTCAATTCGAATTCCAATTCCTTTCCACTAATTTTTTAAATTGCGTCAGTACTAGTTCGTCCTTCGACAGAATCTAGTCCAAATGATTCAATCATCTCTTTTTCACGCTCATCATCTTGAAATGCCATACAATATTATCGGATTTTGAGCATCAAAGTTTACTAATTTTATTTAATCTCCCCAATCACAATCCTTCGATTTAATCTCTCTCATCAAGGCCTCATAAGTATGTAGATATTTGTCGTGAACTCGCTCACTCGAGTGCCCTAACCAGCTCATTGATAGAGCTTTATCCCCTGTTTTTCCATACAGAAATGTACCTCTAGTATGTCTGCAACAATGCCAAGTCTTATATCTAATGCCACATTCATCGAACGCTTTCTTAAGTTTATTATTCGTGGTTGTTTTGTAAGTAATTGTATGCTCGAAATAGAGCTACTTTTTATAGATGTCTTTACGGTGTCCAATTTTCAAAACTAAGACAATTAACTTAGTATCAAGAATATCATAAATTATTCGGTAATTTCCTTGGCGAACACGATAGACGTCTTCTTCACCTTTAAGTTTTCGGCAACCACTAGGGAAAGGTGATATTGCCAAAATCTGGATTGCTTCAACAACTTTACCAATATCTTTTTTAGGTATTTTTTTTAACGACTTCTCTGCTGTAGAAGTAATTTCGATTTTATAATTTGCCACTAGTTTTCAACTCTTTTAGAACATCTTGAAAGTCGCGAGATTTTTCTTTTCTTAATTTTCGAATATCAGATATATCTTCATACTCTTCAATTTTGTCCAGAATTGCATCCTCTAGAAACCTATTAATCTTCAGACCTCTATCTTCACAGAATAGATCTAAAGCATCTTTAATACTCTCATCAATTTTTGTTGCAAGCTGCTTAGCACCCATAAGTACCTCCATTGAATTCATAATAGCACAAAAAACTATATTTTTCTATATAAAGGTAGTTTTTACTACCAACAGAGCTGATCAATTTTGTAGTATGGTAGGCGAAGGCAATTACTATGCTCATAGACTTTAAGTTATTGGAAAGAGGTTCAAGTGGAGCCGCTCCCGCCATTTTCGACCTATTCCGAAAAAACTGTCATCTACTAAGATGGCTTTTCCCTGTAACGTACGAAGCCATAGGGCCAGATATTCTCGTTTAACAGTGGGCGATTCCCCCAGAACCCAGTCAGTAAGTTAGTCACATAATTAGGTACATAATTCGACCCAATATAACGCCGATTTTACCTGCTAAACTTATTGGTTTTTTTTAACTATCATTAAAGAATTAGTTCTATTCAAAGGCATATGTATGAAACTATTTTTAATTGCTCTTATTATCTTAATATTTAATTCCTGTGCAAGTTTTCGTGAAAGTTATACTTGTAATGGAGTTGCGACTTTAGGCGGACAAAAATATAGCTATTGCTGGGAGAAAGATACGACCTCTGGAATTTATATGGGAATGGTTAAACGAGGTTCTAAGAGTTGGGTTATACCGCCCAAATACGCGAATATTAGATCGTTTAGCGACGAAGTCATTTATCTAAGAAAAAATAATTCTGATACTTTCGAAGTTTTCAACATTAAGACTAATTCTCACGCTGATACTGATATTAAAAAAATTTGGTACCCAAAGAGAGGGGGAAAAAGAGATAGCCATTTAAATTGGCTAGGTCTTGCACAGAAATCAAATGGGGACGTTTATCCTATTAACTCGAAAACAGGTAGGCTTTACCCTAATAAGTTCAGTAATCTAGACGAACCGATTAGAAATTTTTTTGACGATAGAGAGCTATTCGATGCAGTCCTTCCAGGATTTTATTATGGATTTCTAGTAAGACATAAAGAGGGTGATAAAAAATACTACAAAAGATACGATATAGAAGGAAAACTCCTAGATCTAGAGCCTATCCCTGCAAATGAAGTTGTTTTACGTACTTACTATAACGGTGACCATAAAAGAACATTCATTATCCCTTTTAGAATTGTTAATAAAGAGAGAAATCTGTATTGGCCGATACTTTTTAATCAAAGAGGAGATATCGCTAAAAGACCAGAAGGTGTTCTTGGATTTATCGACAATTCATTACAACACTGGGCTTATCCAGAGACAAAACAAAATGATTTTTACAAGATCCCTTATTTCTCTAACTTTGATATTTTAGCCTTAAAAGACGGAAAAGAATTTGTAAGTATAAACCCTGGTAGCTTAGATACTAATAGTGGAATACTCAACGCTATAAAAAATACGTTTACAAATACTAATACTGCGACAGATTATGAAGTAATAAATGGCATAGATATTACTACTGGCGGTGCAACATTCAATAGAGCATATGTTATTTATAAAAACGATAATGAAAAACATGTCTATGCTGCTAGACCTAATCAATCTCTTGATGGAGAATTAGCTATAGCATTTGATAGTAGGCCTGAGGCTCGTGCAGCCATAAATTATCGGATTCAAAACTATAAATCGATAGCAACTCAAAATAAAAATTCTTATTTCAGCAAAATTACAAAAGAGCGTACTGCCGTAACTGAGCGAGAAAAAAGAAGGATTGATATTCTAAACGCCGAAGAGAAAAAATATAAAAACCGTGAAGCACAGAAGATTGCTGAAGAAAAAGCAAGAGAAGATGAAAAAAATGCTGTGTGGAGCCGAGTTGGAGATCAAATTCAAAAAGCAGGTGCCGCTGCAAATAAAAAAGCAAAGTGCATAAATAAACAAACTCAAACCAAAAAAGATTACTTAGCGAAAAAACAAGGTTGGTACGAAACTGGTGGCTGTAAATAATGAGAAATATAGTTCATAAAACGTGGTTATTAGATGGGATATTTCACAGCGCACCAGGGTATATTGAAATTGATAACAGTATGTTTTCTTTTTCTCTTGTTGGGCGAGGAACATTTAGTGAGAAAAAGCTTTTAGATTTAGAAGCCTACAGTAATACAGAGAGTAGTATCGACTTTCTGAAAAAAGAAGAACCGGTCCAATTAATCAATACTGAATTGGGGGTCAAAGCAAAATATTAAAGCTAAATTTCCATGGTACTTCTTTATGGGAGGTGCAGTGCTTAATATTGGAGGTCTAGCAAAGCCTGTGCGCTTCTCCTTTGTACAACCTCAAAATACTAAATTCCCCTATCACAAGATTGATAATTCATTGATTCAATTAATGTCCATTAATGAAGGCATAAGTGATTTGAAAGCAGGAAGAGAATTTGGGAATAAACTTAAAACAATACTAGGAAAGTAAGCTTTTTGGTTAGAATAGAGACTAGAAAGAGGTTCAAAAGAAAAATCTCTACTCGTGCATACTTTAAAAACCAAATAAAAAAATTAGTTTGCTAGCAGACCATACCTGTACCAAGTGACCACCGTAGAAGTTTAGCAAATCAATCTATAGTGAAGTTCTCAACCCTCCGTTTGCAACCTTCTGCTAGATACTTCTGCCCACATCCTATAATGGGCTACAGAAATGAACTTGGTGTTTTTAATCCTAAGGATATTGTTAATTATGTGCAGTAGTCACGACTTGCGTTTACAAAACGCTCTCAGTCAAAATATAAAACTATTGTAAATCTATTTCGCTACTTTCTACCTCGGTGTCAAAAACCATTTCTTTATACAATTTTACTCCTTCTGAAAATGTTTCATAAGGAGTTCTTCCTTTGCACCTCTTTCCTTGATTTGTTCTGTCGAAGTTGTAATCCTTCATGTAAAAATCAAGATCATCCTGCAGTCCTTCTAGGCTCGTATAAAGCTTCTTTCTAAATGCAACACTATAAAATTCATTTTGGATGATTTGATTTAATTTCTCTACTGATCCATTCGTTTGAGGATGTCTTACTTTTGTTCGACTATGTTCTATATCATTCAAGTGCATGAATAATTGATAGTGATGCGCATCTTTGTGACCACAATATTCTCGTCCATTGTCTGTCAAAATCCTAAGAACTGAGATCCTGTGTTCGTCGAAGAATGGAAGTACTTTGCTGTTTAAAAAATCTGCCGCAACAGTTTGACTTTTATCCAGATAGAGTTTTGCAAACCCCACATTAGAATAGGTATCAATTCCTGTTTGCTGATAAATTTTTCCAACACCTTTAATGTAGCCAACGTAGTAAGTATCTTGGGCGAATAGAAATCCAGAGTGATGAGTCTCTACTTCGCCATGAGCTTCTTTCTCTTGCTTTCTCTCTTCGAGTGCTTGGACTTGAGACTCAGTTAAAATATTATTCTCCTGAGCCGACCATTTCTCTAGACGTTTTAACCTTAGATGTTTTACTTGTAAGTCATGCCTGAGCCAGATTGAGCGAATTCCGCCAGCGCTAATAGCAATATTGCTTTTTCTTTTAAGCTCATTCGAAACTCGAACTTGTCCATGGGTAGGATACTGTAAAGAATAGTCTAGAACAGCTTTCTCGACTTCTGGAGCGCACCTGTTTCCAACTCTTGGACCTCTTCTAGACTTTTCTATAAGGCCTTCAAGTCCGTCTTCTTGTATGGCAGTTTTAATATCGTAGTAATGCTGTCGGCTTACACCAAGTCTTTTGCATGCTTTTGTAATATTTTTTAAAGTGTCTGCAAATTCAACTATGTTGAGCTTACGATTAATGAGATACTGTTGTTGAGTCATGTGTTTTCCTTTTGTTAAAAATTGTTTTGTGGTTACTACAATTTTAACTGAGAACGCATGACTCAAATATTACCGGCAATATTTAGTCAGGTGTTGTAAACGCAATTCGTGTTACTTCCAAATTATGCAAAAATAACTGGAAGCACTTCTTTTGCATCAAATGAACTAGGAACTCAAACACCTAATTTAATTGCAAGGCATATTGTATCTATTAAAAAAATTAATGAAACTTATCAGTTTGAAATGGTTGAAAAATTACTAAATTCTAATGGTAACCATTCGTGTATATATCGAGTTGATCTAAACAAATAATCAAGTCAATCAATAAGGGCCATATAATTTGGCTCTTAAATACCCAATTCTAAGACATAAAAGTACCATCCATCAAGAAGCCAACTTCTGCCTAGCTTCCCAAAGGTCATACTCTGCTTGCATTCTCACCCACATCTCTGCACTTGTACCAAGGACAGTCTCTAGTGTTATTGCAAAAGCTGCTGTGATACCGCGTTTCTTATTAACAATCTCGTTTACTTTTGCACTCGTACATTTGCAGAGCTTAGCAAGTCCAACCTGAGTAAGACCCATTTCACTCATATAAATAGAAGATAAAACTTCACCTGGGTGCATTGGCATAGGATTAGTAATCATAATAGACCTCACTTTCTTAATGATAGTTTTCTATCTTAACCTCGGTAAATTCACCATTTTTAAACTTGAACGTAATACACCAAGGTAATTTTATTGTTATGCTCCAATATTCTTTTCGATCGCCTTTTAGTTTATGAAGACGAATATTGGGTGGTTGTCCTTTAATTTTTAAATCATCCAAGTCTCTTGTTGCATGTATAATTGTCAGTAAGGCTTTGGCACGTATCCATAATTCTCTTGGTAAAGACTTGGAGGTATTCGTCACCCATATGTCTTTGGCTATCTTTCCTTGAAAATTAATAATCAAAATAACTCCATCTGCCTTATCACTGTATCACTATTCGATACAGCAGTAAATAAAATTCACTAATTTACACACTAGAACTTATTTGGTCTTGTAAGATTAACTGCAAGGAATTGACATAGTTGAGACATCTAAACATTTGAAAATTGGCTCAAGTGAAGCCGCTCCCCCCATCTCCGAACCCTTTTAAGGCATTCAGATTACCAAAATTACAAGCCTTGAGCTTGTTTTTTTGTTTCTGGGGTTTAAAAAGGTTCAAGAGTTCATACTAACCAAATTAAAAAGTGATAACTAGGTAAATATCATAAAGTCTGGAGAATCTAACTAACAACCACCTGTCTCATACCATCCCTGTTTCTTGTCTAAGTAATCTTTTTTGGTCTGAGTTCTTTTTCTGATACAGTCCCCTTTGACCTTTGCTTTATCTCCAGCATTTTGAATTTGATCTCCGACACTTTTCCAGGCGCGATTTTTCTCATCTTTTTGTGCTTGCTCATTAGCCTGTTTAATTGCCAGGTCTGAGGCATTTAATTTATCCTGCCAATCTTTGATCCTTTTATCTGTGGCATCACTAACTGCTCTTCTATTTGCCTCTTCTTTCTTGTTATCAGCATACATTTTCGTAGAGACAGAATTAATATTTAAACTTCTCTCATTTAAATGATTTCTAACCTGGTCAAGTGTATCAAATTCTCTATTGTTTGCATTATAGCTTCCAAAACGCGATTTAATAGTATACTTACCTTCTTCATTTTTTAGAATAGGAAAAGTATTATTAAAAACAACTCCTTTACCAGTACTATCTTTTCCGGGTAATATGCTAATCAGATTTAGACCATTAATATTATTAGGTTTGTCTGTAAGCACTTTTTTCATTTCTGAAAAACTACCTAGGTCTTGCATAACAAAGCTTTTTTCAAACGCACTGTTTCCGTTCTGCCCAGAGTAAACAATGAAAAACACACTACTCGTTGGTAAATTAAATAGATTTTTTTTGTAACTAGGATTGTATACATTTAAATTAAAATCAACGTAAGCTCCCTGAATGTGATCAGGCTTCTCAATTAAATATTCTTTGTTATTATTGAAATAGAAGATAATTGGCCAGTATAACTCTCTCGATTCATCAATTGTTAATAGCGGTATCAGGTATTGTGTGACTTTTTTAATTGTGCTTTCATTCATCATGAAGTGAACTTTATCCGCCGGGAATGTAGAAGATGTCAGCTCGCCTTTGGCTGAAACTCCTTGGTAAAATTTTCTATCATTAATTTTTTTACGAATAAATAAATCACCAAAAGGAGTTTGCGTCACTAATAAATTTGAGTCTGTGGTATCAAGATCTTTTAATTCAAATAAACTCAAGTTTTGCTTATCAGTAACTAAATGGTGAGATGAGTCTTTTTTGACAACAACATAAACTGCCCTGCCTGCACCATTTTCGCCTTCATTAGCAGGTACATAAACCTTGGTAATTTCAGTCTCTTTCATTTCTTTTGTATTATAGTTGTAATGCTTATAAAATTTAGCTCCAGTTTCTAAAACGAGTATAACATTTTTACTTAAGATTTTAATCGAAGAGTAAATAGGTTCAAGTTCCCAAGTATTAGAATATTCGATAGTAAGCCCATACTTGCTATCTTTTGTGTATCTATATTCAAATACAGTTCCCTCGATATTGAATGGTTTCCCCTGAGGAAAGTAACCACCACTAGTTGGGCCAGATGAGCATGAAATCAGACTAATACTTAAAAGAAACATTGTTAAATAAATAAAGAAATTGCTCATTTTAGAGTTCTCCGTTTTCTAAACATTATTAATAAATACAAAAATTTTAACTCGTCCGCAGGATTAATTTTATCATATTCTTCAAACTTAACTTTTAATATGTATAATTTAGTTTAGAAGCGTTTTTTAATAGTCTAACAATAGTTAAAAAGTTAAAAGCGGCAATAGCCGATCTAATTAGTAGTATATAATATTAAGTAGGTTTAAGTTGAGCCGCTCTCGCCATTTCAGAACCCTTTCTTGGACATTTAGATTACTCAAATTACAAGCTTCCCAGCTTTTTTGTTTCTGGGGTTTGAGAAGGTCCAAGAGTTCGTGCCCAATTAAATTCAAAGTAAATTGGATCTAGAAAATTATTTCGCACTTTGTGATGCTAAATTATTAAAGTAATCGAAGAGCGTCACCGGGTCTAGTCGTTTGATGGTGAGAATTTCCATTGAAATCAAAACGAGGGCAGTTGATTTATTTCATCTTTAGAAATTGATAGTTTATATGTCATTACTGACTCAGACATCTTGTAAAAAAATGAAAAAATCTGAGCCATATTGATGAATGAGATTCATTATCATTTGATTTTAAGGAAAGATTCCACTTTCTTCATAGCAAAGAGAAATTTTCTTTATAGCACAAATGAACGCAGCAGTTCTTAGATCAATTTCGTATTTGTGTTCTTTCGCTATTAAAAGAAGGTCCTGTAAAGCAGTTATCATTGTTTCTTCAAGTCCAGAAGCAACCAATGAAGCTTCATCACCTTTAGTTGAAAACTTCTCGATGATACTCTTATCAACTTTCTTACCCGTCATCTCTGAAACCATGTTGACGATGTTTTTGTAGCTAGTCTGATCATTTCGACTTTCAATTCTTCCAAACCTAATATGTGATAAATTCTTTATCCATTCAAAGTAAGAAACTGTTACCCCACCAGCATTTAAATAAATATCTGGAATAACAACGACTCCTTTTTCAAAAAGCTTCTTACTTGCATCAAAAGTTACAGGTCCATTTGCAGCCTCTGCAATAATTTGAGCTTTTACATCATTATAATTTTCCGTGGTGATTTGTGACTCTAAAGCCGCTGGGATAAGAATATCACAATCGAAAGAGAAGATTTTATTCGTATCAGTTGAAAACGTTCCACCTTTGTAACCTTTAAAAGACTTATTTTCTTTACGATGAGCTAGCAATTCAACAATATTTAATCCTTCTGGATTTTCAATGATTCCCTCGTACTCAGAAATCGCCACAATTTTAGCTCCCATCTGTTCCAAATAGAAAGCACTGTGATAACCGACGTTACCGAATCCCTGAATGGCAACTTTCTTGCCACTTATTCCAATAGGTAAACCTAATTTACCTAAGTACTCTTCAGATTCACAAAATTCGCGTAGTCCAAAAGCCACCCCCATACCAGTTGCTTCGTTTCTTCCTCTAATACCACCTTGGGATACAGGCTTTCCAGTTACACATCCTAAGCCATTGATGTCATTTGATAGAGACCTAAACGTATCTGCTATCCAAGCCATTTCTCTAGGACCAGATCCGTAATCAGGTGCCGGAACATCAATGCCTGGACCAATAAAATTTCTATTATAAAGTTCAAAAGTCAGTCTTCTCGTTATGCGCTCTAGCTCTGCTTCAGAATAGTCTTTCGTATTAATTTTAACAGCACCTTTCGCTCCACCAAATGGAACATCCACAACGGCACATTTATAACTCATGAGAGCCGCAAGCGCTTTCACTTCATCTTCATTTGCAATGGCGGCATAACGAATTCCCCCTTTACATGGAGCTCGGTGATAACTATGTTGTGCTCTCCACGCTTGAATGACCTCTACAGATCCGTCATCTCGCTTAATTGGAAATTTCAAGGTAATAATTGTATTAGTTGCTTTTATTTGATTTAGGATATCTTTAGAGCTGTTTAAATATTTTGCAGCCTCATCAAAGTTTAACTCTACTTGTTTAAAAAAATCTTGTTTCATAATACAACCATATCCTGTGACAATTTAATTATTGACGTAAAAAACGATACTATTTTTTAAATAAAGAGAAAAGCTCAATATTATTCAGATTTCCCTGAAGCTCGCTCTTACCTCTACAGGTTTCTTGTTTTTAATGAGAGCCAATTTTTGACGTGGAGAGAGCCATTGTTTTAAGTCCTTCTTATCGAGGAGCGATGACTAAACCTGTCGGCTACTAGACTAAAGCTTAATGATTATGGGCACATATAACTCGGGATACAAATTTAGGGATCAGTTGTTTTTAGCGAGCACTTTCGCCCCTTTTTTGGGCGGTTTATAATAACAAAATGACTAGCCTCCTTCGTTTGTATTTTTTTTGAGGTTTGAAAAGGATCGAGGATTTATTTGAAAAAAGTAGTCATTCTTAATTATCACAACTAAAATTAAGATCAAAAAAAATAGGTTTTATTATGAATCGCATTTCTGCAATTATTTATCTTTTCGTGAAAAGTCAGCCAGCGAAAGCAATCTTTATTGGTTACCTTTCTTATATAATCATTGGTTGGATTGCTCTCTCCACCCCATTTTTTCAAAATACTGAAGTTAATGGTATTGATAATTTGTTTATCGCAACTTCTGCAGTTTCAACAACTGGTTTGGTTACTATTGATGTAGCTTCTAGCTATAATTTTTGGGGACAATTGATCGTTCTCCTGCTCTTTCAAGCTGGAGGGCTTGGATATATGACTTTTAGCTCTTTTGTAGCTCTGTCAATTGGATCTAGACTCACCCGAACGAGAGAGGCAATCTCAAAGTCTGCTTTCTCACTACCAGAGGGATTTGAAATTGGTGACTTTCTTAAAAATGTCATCCTTTTTACTTTTGTAAGTGAGCTCATTGGTGCGTGTTGGCTATACTTTGTATTTTCTTCAGAAGGTTTAGATAATTCACTATGGCTTAGTATTTTTCACAGTATCTCTGCATTTTGTACAGCTGGTTTTAGTTTATTTCCAAACGGATTTGTAACTTATAGAGACTCTGTAAGCGTCAATTTTATTTTAAGTCTATTAAGCTATCTTGGAGCAATAGGCTTTATTGTTTTTGCAGACATTATGCAAAATTTTAGAGGTCAAAGAAAAAGTCTCTTATTTACAAGTAAAGTCATTCTATCGATGACTTTATGGATAACCGTGATCGGAACGTTTCTAATATTTGTTTCTGAGCCCGGCATACAAAGCCTTTCACCATTCAATCGTTTTTTGAGTTCTTTATTTCAAGTGATGACTGCATCAACCACTGTAGGTTTTAACACATTGGATATTGGGACTCTTTCTAAATCGACCTTAGTCATTTTAACTTTTGCAATGATTTTTGGAGCCTCTCCATCTGGTACTGGTGGGGGGTTAAAGCTAACGACCTTATCAGCTCTTATAGGCCTTGTTAGAAGTATACTAAAAGGGAGAAACTCGATTCGTTTTCGCAAAAGAGAAATACCAGAGAGAAGACTTCACACAGCAATAGCATCTTTTACGTATTATATTTTTGTTTTATTTGTCTTTTTGTTTTTACTAACGGCACTCCACCCTGAAATTGAATTTTTAAAAATCTTATTCGAGGCAGCATCAGCTCTTGGAACTGTTGGGATATCAATGGGTATCACTGCAGACTTTGGTTTCACTGCTAAAGTTCTTATTGTTATCTTAATGTTAATGGGTAGAGTTGGAATTCTAACCTTTGGAATTGCACTAAGTACGCATGATGAATCAAGAGAAGAAGAGAACGATAGTGACTTAGTTGTATAAGATTTGTATTCGAAACGACAAGCCTCTGATCTTGTTTATTTCTTTCTGAGACTAGAAAAATTTAGGTGTTCATGTGAGACATAATATCTTTGAACTTTTTTCCAAATGCTATTCCTGACTTGAGGTCACTCACTCCTTCACTAAGTGCCATTACTTGTAACAAGCTGCTATCTAGTTTATGAGTGGGAAACTTTGTATTTTGTGGTTGCATGAAAGATAACTTTAATTTTTGATCAAGGCCCTTAAAGCTTAGAGTCGCTCCTCCCTTCATAGTGTACCAAGGAAAACTGGCTTGAATACTATTAAGATCACAACTTACAATCTCGATAACTTCACCATTACACAGCTTACTATAACTATCTTTCAGTTTCCTAAAGCTTTCAAATTTAGAAAGTCTTTCCTCAGAGAAAGTCCCAATATCAACGAGGAGAAATGATAAACGCTCACCTTCTAACACCAGCAATCCAGGAGCACTATGGAACATCCCATCAAGTAGCCAAGTTTTATGAACGAGTTTCTCCATTACTTACATTTTCCTTGAAGATACCACCCTTGAGATCCGCTTAAGTATTTCTTTTTTGAATCGCTCATTTTTTTGTAACAAGCTGCTTTTCTTTTCGCCCCAGCAGAATCCATGATTTTATGTAAATCTAGATTAAACAAGGGGTTTGGTTTTTCATATTTTTTATTGTGATCTTTAATCGCCATTTTGGCTGAGTGATTCTTTTGTCTCTCGTCACGAGCAGATCTGCTATTGGCCATGATGTCATCAGTTCTAGCTCTCGCTGCTGCTAAAGATTCTTGGTATTCTCTTTTCTCTCTATCTTTCTCTGCTCTAATCTTAGCTTTTGCAATTAGATCTTCTTGAACTTTTATAAGTGTTCTTTCAACTTCTTCAATTGATTTAAACTGATTTACAGGATGTATTGATGACATCTTGCGTTTGATGAATGCATTTTTTTCAATCGAATAGCTATCATCTAGTTCTCTATAGACTTCAATTTCATCTATTACTAAGTCACCTGTAGAAGTTAAAGTACCTGGGTAAAATGGCAACTCTAAAACTTCTCGATAGAAACTTTCAGGCTTTTTTTTCAGATAATTAACAGTTCCCATTGGAGCTTTGGCTGCTCCATGAAAATCATAGTTTAACTTTGTAAAATAAATGCCCTTGTCATCTTTAAAAACGATAGGTCCTGCTGTGCTTTTCTGAATTTTTTCCCCTTTAGCTTCTTGATATCCAACAAAAACTTTATTTCTATGGTCCTCTTTTACCGGCAATATATATTGACCTAAGAAATCCCCATAATCTTTAGTCCCATCAAAGAAGATATTGCTTCCATGATGAATAATTGGCATATAAACGCCACCTCCCTTAGCAACCCAAGGTCTTACATCATAAGTAGCGTCTTTTACATTTCGACTCGTCTTTTGATAAAAATAGACTACTTTTTTGAAGTCGATCTCATCACCAAGCTTATTTCCTTGCGGGTCGTAGACTTGATAAAACACTCTCCCTTTAAGGTTATGTCTTATCATTCGAGTTTCATTTTTTGCTGAAACATGAAAAGTTAAGCGAAGTGAATGAACTGGAGGAAAAAGCAGTTTTCTTTTAATATCATTATCAACATTTTCAATTTTTTTTATAATATTGAACTCATTATCTAAAAAATAATAAGCCTGCATATTATCTGAAAATGCTCCTGAATAAAGTCGTTTGTCTTTTCTAACTTTATCGAATGAAGTTGCTCGGTAAAAAGTTTTTCCTAGCTCTAAATGATCAATTGGAGTTACTTTTTCTGTATTAGTGCGTAAATCATAACGAATAAAGAAATCTCCTTTTTTCTTTCTGTACAGAAAGACTTTTAAAGGAGGGTCTGATCTATAGGTTGGCTCAGGAGCGTATATTTGATCGTAAATTGGCTCAAGCTGAAATTCACGATCTTTAGTCGCGAATGCCATATACTCTTTACCTTCCTCCCACTGTGCATGATGCTTGGGCATTCCCCTCATATATTTTACAGAACATACAAGAACCTCCTTAGCATCCTCTCTTTGATAATATCTATTAAATTTGTTTTTACACCCTTTATAGTTTTCCCAAGCTAATTGTTTGACATAAACGGTCTCTTTTTGTGGGTCGACTGACGCACAACTGCTAATAAATGAGAGAGTTAAAATAATTAGAAGCTTTTGATAATTCAAGTTTTACTCCAAATATAAATTGAGGTTTAGTTACTTTTCGGAGAAAAAAAAGCTTACATTTAATACTTTTTTAAAAAATATGCCATTTTGGACAGCAAAAACATGTACAACCTATAAAGAAATTTAAGGAAGTGTGTTTTAGATTTCATAAGGGGCGAAAATAGCTGCTTTCCCCACTTTTCACCATTTAAACGACCGTAATTACGATCAATAGAGTTAATGTTTTTGCTACTGGATAATATTTAATTCAAAATATAGCATCACATACACGATTTAAGATTTTTATTTTTGAGGCTCAAAAGAAAGTTCTGTATGATTAAGTCGTGTTACAGTTTATAAATAAAAATAATTATATAAAGAAGGCCCTAGATGAATATTCTGAACTTATTACAATACGTAGCCCTAATAACCGGGGTACTTGCAGTATTACTCGGCACAGTTGCACTAATACTTCCTACAAAAATGTCTGAGGGCTTTGGGATTCCAGTAAGCGGCATCGCCTCCGCTTATGTATCGAGTCTAGGTGTAAGGGATATCTTCATAGGCTTTGTTATGTTAATGCTCTATTTCAATGAAGCTTGGAAAATGATCGCCTACACAAGTTTCATGATCTCAGCTGTGGCTTTAATCGACTTTATTGTTGTCTATAAAAACGGGAGTAAAAAGACATCTTTAACGCATTTGATTGGTGTCATAATATTTGTTATTTACGGTTTTCTTATATTGCCTTAAGACAGAAAAATACTTCTTCACCTATGAAAGATGGATTTCAGTTCCAAATAAGAACTCGACTATTTAATCTTACTGACTTTAGAGACGAAGAGAAAAAAGACCATAATCATCACTGAAATATTAATCCTTCCTACGGACATTAAGAAGATAAAAATAAACTTTGAAACAAGTGGTAATGTTTGATCTAGAGTACCAAGACTTAAACCGCAATTGGTTAAGGCAGACACAACATTAAAGAAAACTGAATGAGTGGAATCTTCACCTGTTGAAAAATAGCTCACAATAATGACTGAAAGAACGATCATTATGACCCAAGAAAAGACGGCCAGGAAAGATTTTCGAATATTTAACCTTGTATCATCTGAGAGTTGATTAAACTCTTTTTTAAACATCAGTGATTTAAGTCCCTTAAAGAAATAACGCAAATTTTTCTGTCTTAATCCTCCTGCTTTAAATAAGTTCATATATCCCCCATGATAGGTAAATAGCTCTAAAGTGTGGAGAGATATCAATGAGCATTAGCCTAATACTCAGTGTCGATTGGGAAGGAACATCACTCAGAGAGGAAAACCTTGGACGAATACGGCAATTTAAAAAGCGCTGGCAAGTCCCTGTGGTACACTTTATGAACCCCGCCTACTATACGAAGTCTAGCTTTTCATCTGAAGAAGTCGATGAGAAGATAGACTCGGTTTTAGCTCAAGATGATGAGATAGGACTTCACCTGCATACACCTCATCACCTTGTGCATGCTGCAGGAGTAACACCCCGTCAAGGTCCATGTTTTAGTATTGACGGTGACTACAATCAAGGAGAAATGAAAGGTCAAGAGGTCATGCTATTGTCTTATGACAAATCCGAAATAAGAGAGCTTATCGACTACTCATTAAAAAAACTAAAGTCTCGCGGCTTCAAAGGAATAACATCTTTTCGCGCCGGTGGCTGGATGGCTGATGAACGAGTCTGTGAGTCGCTTATTGATTGTGGACTAAAGGTTGAAAGTTCTGCTACGAATCCAAGTCTCCTCGACGGAAGTGGCTGGGAAGGTGACAACCTGCAGCGTTACCTAAATCTTCTATGGGATGGTGTTGAATGCACAACTTCTCCTTTCCTACTGGAAACTAACTCTGGAAAAATCATGGAAATTCCAAACAATTTGGGTGCAATTGATTACTGGAAGAAAAGTACTATATCCAGTCTAATTGATGAAATCAAGGAGCGATACTCGCAACAAAAAGACCTTACATTAGTTGTAAATTCCCACCAAGAAACTGCAAAAATTCAATTTGATAAGCTCGACAACTTTATGGAAACATTAAATGAGTGTTTTGGAGCTGATGAGATAAAGGTTTGTACCAACAAAGAAGTTTATCACAAAGAAGAAAGCTCATGAAAGAGTCCTAAGGCATACAGTTAACAAGTTAAGATGCAAGACCGGCACCTCGTTAGATTATCCTTACTCTCGAAACTTAAAGTCACTCAACTTGTTAAAAAACAAATCTATAGTAAGTCTATCTCCTGAGAAAATATCCGGTGGAACTGGTGAATGAAAAAAGTTTGCTGGAAAAAAGATGGCCCTATTACTCACGAACTCAATTTTTTTCCAACAATCCCAGCTCGAGAAATCTTTTGACTTCGACTCGACAATAGCATTATCAATAAATTGATTTTTTAAGCTATCTAAACGTGACATTTTTCTTCCTGTAACTTTATGTTGCCAAAAATATGTTCCCGTTGGATCTTTACGATCTTGAGAAGAGTTTAAATAAATAATTCCTGAAAATTCACAGAAAGTATCAACGTGAATAAAGCTTTTAAAATCGTTACTATTCTGAGGAGATGTTCTGCGTAACCTCATTTCAAAGTCTTTAAATTCAAATATCTTTTTTTCTTTTAGAAATTGACCAAGCTTTTTTACCTCGCCAGACGTTGGAAAGTTAGTCTCTCCTGCGTAATAAACCTTATCTATAGCGCTGTACTCCCTATTCTTATCCATAAAAGTTTTAAGGAGTTCACTAGGTAAAAAATCGTCGACGATAATAATATCATTAATCATAAAGCTCCCAGTCTCCATACCACCTTGTTATAACTTCACTAGGCTTTTGACCATCCCTCAGAGCAGTATCAGCGAGCTTGCCCCCAAGATGAAGACCGTGCAGGACGAAAGGAGAGAAGTCGATTTCTCCATTATCAAAGATGATCAAATCTGGACTCCAAGAGGACTGAAAACAAAACAAGTAAGGGTCAACTAATACTGTATTGAGTTTCGGTAATAAATGCCTAAACCCAATAAATAAAACATCAGCTTTGTCCCATCTTTTTTTTGACTCTTCAATAAATGCGGCGAGCTGAGATTGTGAGGAGTTTGAATCGAGAACAACTAACACTCGCATCACCTCTTTAATTGGCTTTTGTCGTAGTTGGTATTTTCTTTTATTATGAGAGGTCATTGGATGGTAGATCCAATCTCTCTCAATGTTAGCAGCTTTATCTCTGAGCAAGATTTTAAATCCTGGATCACTTTTTAACCAGGCAAGTGGCAATTGATCTGATTGAATAATGACAGGAAGACTCGCACTCAAGAAAACAGGTTTCTCTTTTGTAGAAAAGGATAAATCCAATCTTTTCTTATGAGTCACGATCCAATTTTCGTCTTCTCTAATCCCAGTAAGGGGATACATATCGCTCGTAGGCATTATAAAAATCTCCAAATTTCACTTTAAATTCATCGTTCTTCTTAAGTTCTTCGTCTCTTGGTTTAAGGCTAGTCGACATCAGGACTTCATCCCTTTTATTTTGCCATTCGATAAGTGTCAATTTACTCAATAGGCATCCTTTTTTTATAAGCTCAAAGAAGCGCCTCTTATCGAGAACAAGACCATTATCAACTTTGTCGACGGGGACGAAGCTAACTCCCTCGAGACCTTCAAATTCACGATACCCTCCCCAGCGAGTCAAAATACAAGGTTTACCGAAGCCGAGAGCCTCGAGAACACTTAATCCAAAATCTTCTTCTGGAGCTGTGGACAAACTCACCAGGACGTCAGCCTTTTCCACCTCTTTCTTTAGAGAGTCTTCATCCAAACCTCCAAGATAGTTTACAGTAAGATTGGAGTTTTTTTCTTTTTCGAGTGCATTTAAAAAAATTTCAGCGGGATATCCTATATAATGTCCCATTGGCTCGGCTGGAAGATTAACGTTACTTGGACAACCAGCGATAGTGAGTTCAATCTGCTCAGAGTTTAACTTACAAAATTCATCAAAAAGGTTTATGAGATGATGGACATTCTTAAAATAAGCGATGCGCCCCATATAAAGAAATTTTTTTCTTTTCTTCGAAAAATGGGCTTGGGTCTCAACTGGAGGATTAAAAGGGAAATATTTAATTATATTTTGAGAAACGATTTTTGATAATATTTTATAATTAGCTAAGCTTCCAACAATGAGGTTTGTTTTATCTACAAAAAGTGCCTGTTGATGGATATCTAAAAGTTTCCTAATAGGGTCTCCAAGAATATGGATAAAAAAGAATTTTTCTTTAAAGATTGACTTGAGAAGCACAATATTGACTCTTGGATCGGCCACCACAATTACGTCTGGATTGAAGTTAATATTTTTAAACCAAGCTAAGATTTCCTCTTTGTTATTAATTGTAGAGACTTCCTGAAAATCGATGTCGGCTCGACTCTGGTAGGCACGTTTCCATGATTCAACAAGGACTCTCGAACTTTTCCAATGGTCCTTTCCTTCAAGCTGAATCCACAAATACTTTGTCATTTTCATATCCCAGATCTACCTGTAAGCTTTTTAGATGAAAGACTTAGATCTTAGAAAGTATACATCTGTTTATTTGAAAGAAAAAGAAGTTATGCCATGGGTTATCAACCCTGACTGCTTAGAAAGATTGGAAATGAATGCTGAGTATATTAAGCAGCTAAAAGCTAGTTACCCGCATCAACTTAAATCATGGCATGTTAAAGATGTTCAAGAAGCCTGTGAACATATGATCTTTGATAAAACAAAAACAGATTTGACACAATTTGGTCTTGCTACAAAGGCCTTCAACTCAGGTGGCTTTGAAAGTAAAGAATCTAGCGAGAATTTTTACAAAGAAGCCGACTTGACATTGAACACTGAAAGATTTTTTGCTCCTGATTATCAATCCATAGGCTCTTCTCGCCATGTTTTACTATATGATACCCAATTGAAGGGTTGCGGAAAAAACTCTTTGGCGATAACTCCAGACTTCCACCACCGCTGGGGCGGTTATTTGGCCAGAGACTGCTTAAACTCGATTATCTCCTCTATCGTTGTAAATCAGAGATCAAATCTTGGTTCACTGGAGATTTTAGGATCATTCTTATACAAAGAAAAAACTTTTAATCAAATGCATAATACTCTTCAAGTAAGAGATGCCAAAACATATCGCTTAGCCCAATTACACCCTTGCCTTCTCAGTGAAGAAGATAAGATCAAAGCGCAAAACTTCATTAAAAATAAATTTAACTCTCCCCCATCAGAAATACTAAAAACTTTATTTCATCATTATATTAATGCTTTCAAAAAAGGAATCGTTCACAAGTCAATAAGCTACGATAACTTATTGATTGATGGCCGTTTTATAGACACTGAATCCATTGATTTCACAAAAAAGCCTGAATGTGCACCTCAATATATTAAACTTTTTATCAAGGGACTTCCTCTAGATAATATCAGAGGCCAACTCTTTAAGCTTATGGATCTAGAGACCGACAGAGATATCAATTTTTTCTCAAGTTGGGCACACGATCTAAGGTTGATATGTCTTATGACTCAACATGTCTATAACTCAATATGGAATGAGGATTTCAAAATGAATTCTTTCATTGAAGATATGATTAGAGGCATTGACTCAGAATCCTTTAGGCCCATCTCTCATTTTGATTCATATAAAGAAAGTGAGCTTCTTCCATTAAAGAAGAAAATGTCTTTAATATCAAAAGATGTCCAAGAACACTATGCTGACTATTTTTTTGTTGATCATTTCTATCTTCCAGAAATAGATGGAACAGTCTACACTTTTTCAACCTCACAGGATGACATCAAGGCAAACAAAGTCGATCTCTTAAATAAATTAGAGGTCATTCTCTACCCTACTTCTAAAGGTTTTGATGTAGATGAAGCTATTAAAAATTTCAAAACCATATTCAACTATATGCAGAGGTACCTATGACTCAAGCTCTCTTTAGCTGTGTTATTAACAATGGAGGAATGAGAAGAATTGCACAGTGGACAATGAGGTACTCCGAGGAGTTTGATGATGTTTTCTTTGTTATTTTTTCACCTGATAAAATCAAAACTAATAAAAATTTAATGCATGTACAGATGGATGAATTCAATAATACATTTACAGAGGAAGTCATTGCAAAGTATCAGGCAACCCTAAAGACACAACTGGGCCACAGAAAATTTAGTTTCAAAATTGCCGATTATATGACCTTGGCTTATATCGACTTCATCAAAATTCCCACTGTTTATGACACTCATATTCTGGGTAAGCCCCTTCATGATTCAATACTTAAGACATCTAAGCTTCAAAAATTTGATGGCGTTTTCTTTAAAAATGCCATTACCAGCATGATTGATCTTATGAGTTTTTCCTTTCTAAGGTTTGAAAATAGCTGGATAAAGGTAAGTGGCGCCTATGTAACGAATTCAAAAATCACATCCGAACATTTAAAAAAGTACTATAAAGATCAAATAGAAAATAAAACTATATTTCACATCCCTCTTCCAGGTGCAGCTGAGAAGAAAGATCTTAGTGAATACTCACAAAGAAAGTTTAAGTATGATATTTATACTTTTGCTCGCGTTCACCCACAAAAAGGGTTTCACTTTATCCTCAATAATGACTGGTCTAAAACGGGCCTCACTATTCGTGGCTTAGATATCAACCTCCTAACATCAGAAGGTGAAGCTTTTCTCGCTCAAAAAAATATAACAAATCTAAACTGGACCAATAGTCAAAGCCAGCTTGAAAGAGACATCTTATCTTCAAGATTTATACTTTTTCCTTCAATCTATGAACCTTTTGGATTGGCGCTTCAAGAAGCTTTAAGCCTTGGAGCGATATGTATATGTCATAAGAATAACTCGGGTCATGAGGAACAAATCACTCATGGCATCAATGGATTTTTAGTTGATATGGAATCTGAAGATTGGATTTTAATTTTTGAGGAATTAAAACAGATGGAAACGAGTAAACTTGATGAGATTTCACTAAATGCGATTAAGTCAGCAAACTTTGGAGATACTAATCGCAATCAAAGCTTTCGTGCATTTATTCAGCAACAAAATTCTGCTCTTTCATGTAATTGATAAACTCTGTCACATCATTTTCAATTTGGTCACTCTTTACGTCACGATAAACAGACTTTAAAATATTAATGAGGTCTTCTTTATCAAATGTATCCTTATCATTGATATAATTTACCAGCAGCGATGTTACATCCTCACATTTATAAAAATTTTCTTCTTCACTTTCTAAATCAATCAAGTAGCAGCTTTCGTCATTATATCTTTTAATAATAATATTTGACTTGAGTCTCAAGAAGACTCCCCACAAAATGATATGTCAAAGTAAGGAGAACCAAAGCAGCCATAAGCTGCAAATGCACTCAAAGTGTTCTCTTGAGTTTCGGTTGATAATTCATCGTAGTTTGGCACAATCTCTTGGGCCAAGTCCTCGAAGCTGATTTTTTCAGGAAGACTAAATTTATAATTTTTCATAATATAATGATAGCAGACAACAGCTAATTGTCTAAGACAAATTGATACTTACGATATCTAAAGAGCTAAGTAGCTAAAATAATTAGCTCTAGATTAGTGTAAAAAGGTAAGAATTTACATTTTTTCAATTATTTCCTACCTAATTTATTGGCAATCTAGCTTTGAGGCGTAAATTTTAAAGTCATTAAGCTGCTAAAGCTTTACCGAAGACAACTGCCGCTGATTGCTTTCTGATTAAGCTTTAAATTAGCAAGGGAGAAAGTTACCGAGCCCTTGCTACTGACCTCAAAAGCCCTAGTCACTGAAGCTAAGTCTAAACCTTCGGACACAAAACAATCTAAGGGAATTTCAATTGTCGTCCATTTTCCGTTTCCGAGTTGATTATACTTTTCGCTAAATTTAATCTTTGTCTGTTCAATTTTTAAATAAATTTCTTTGGATGCTTTGACATCTTGTCTTATATCAAAAGAGAGTGATCCATTTGTTTTAAGGTATTTAGAAAGGTCCAAAGTGTAAGAGGATTCAAAGAAGTAGGACTTCTCTTTTGAACCCAGAAAAGAAATTTGGCGAGCATCTTCTTGAAGTTCTTTATCAATGGCAATAACCCTAACCGACTGATCTGCACTAGTGCCAATACCCGCTGGTAGTTCTTTTTTTTGATTGATTGAATCTGCTAGAAAATTTTTAAAAGGATTACTGGGACGTTTATCGAATATTTCAAGAGTTTTTTAAGTCACCTGGGCCATCATTGTTGGGAAAAGGGTTTTCAGAAAGGTTATCTCCTAACTTATCTTTGTCGGCATAGGTTAAGCCAAAGCCATAGGGAAATAGCGGCTGATAATCTTTATCTCCAATATTTATTGAGACTTGATTGGCGTGACTTGGCCACGAGAAAGAGAGCTTACCTTTAAAATCAAAATCTATATTTCCATTCGCATCTTTAATCAGGACATCCGCAATCCCATTTGCTTCCGTTCCCGGAAGCCAGGCTACAACGAAAGCATCACTGGCATTTAATTCAGGGTTAATCCAAAGTGGTCTCCCCGTTAAAAAAATGCTTATAATCGGAATGTTTTGTGACCTTAGCTTTTTAAGAAGTTTGAGATCTCCTTGGTATCGGCTTCCATAGTAAAGATTCTCAATATCCCCTTGTCCTTCGGCATATGGCTCTTCACCAAAAACGACCACAGCAACATCAGGCTTATCTTCAAACTCTCCATTAACACTTAAAGCCGCTTTGCCTCCGCCTTTTAGAAGAGTCTTTTTAAATCCATCATAAACTGAAGTGGCCTCAGGAAAATCATCGTTTGTATTTCCCGTTCCTTGCCAACTAAGACTCCAGCCGCCACTTTGTTTACCTATATTATGAGCTCCACTGCCAGCGACTAAAACATTGGTATTCGCTGAAAGAGGAAGGATATTATTTTTATTTTTTAAAAGAACTAAAGACTCTCTAACGGCTTGTCTTGCTAGGGCTTTATGCTCAACTGATCCAATAATTTTAGATTTTCCTGCATGCCTTCTTTTTGAAGGTGCCTCAAGCTCAAAAGCACCATAACGCATTTTGACTCTAAGAATGCGAGTAACTGCATCATTTAAACGCGTCTGAGGGATTTCTCCATTTTTAACTTGAGCAAGTGTATTGTGATAGAGAGCCTTCCAATCTTCTGGTGCCATAAGCATATCAACTCCAGCGTTAATGGCCTCAGCACAAGAATCATTTCGACACCCTTTTACTTGCCCATGTCCATTCCAGTCACCGATAACGAAGCCATCAAATTTCATTTTACCTTTTAAGACATCCGTTAAAAGATATTTATGCCCATGCATCTTTAAACCGTTCCAACTATTAAAGCTGGCCATTACCGTTTGAACTCCAGCATTGATAGCACTTATATAACCTTGAGCATGAAGACTTAGTAGCTCTTGCTCACTGACAATTGTGTCACCCTGATCCACTCCGTCTTGAGTTCCACCATCGCCAATAAAATGTTTGGCCGTGGCAATGACATGATCTCGACTAAGAATTTCATCTCCTCTACCCTGAAGACCGTATACCATGCTAGCGGCATAAGACTTAACAATCTTAGGATCCTCTGAGTAACTTTCATAAGTTCGCCCCCATCTATCGTTTCTCACCACAGCTACAGTTGGTGCAAAAATCCAATCAATTCCCGTTGCGAGAACTTCCTTCGCTGTCGCACGCCCAATCTGTTCAATCAGTTTTGGGTTTTGAGCTGCACCAAGACCAATATTGTGAGGAAATAAAGTAGCGCCGTGGACATTATTATGTCCGTGCACGGCATCTGTTCCCCAAATGATCGGAATCTTCATGCCGTGCTTTAAAGACTCACTATGAAATGATTCAGCTAATGAAACCCAGTCACTCGCTTTTGCTTGCTTGTCATTATTTGGAAAAGAGCCTCCACCATTTAAGATTGAACCCAGCGGATAGCTCTCAATATCTTTTGGGGAGATGAACTTAATTTCTGCCTGAATTATTTGGGCAACCTTTTCCTCGAGAGTCATCTCACCGACAATTTCTTCAATTTTTGCTTCGATCTTTGAATCTTTCTGTACAGCTGAATTGGTCTTCAAGTCGTCTCCAGTAATTGAAAAAAAGCCCATAACAATAAGTCCCACAATAAGTATTTGCATCATTTATTTCTCTTTCATTAAAAGCTTATAATATTTGTAAAGACTCCGCCTCTACCATCCCTATAGACACTGACAAAGACCCCACTTGATCCACTGGGCGTAAAAGTATTATCTTCATCAATATCCGTTCTATTAAAAAGGTATTCACCAGAACTTGAGTACCAGCTAGTATACATATCCTCTGGAAAGCTTTTTAAACCAATATTAGTTCTTTGAGTGAAAGTCTGAGCGGCAGAGGGCGACGCCAAAGTAATAACTCCTTCACTTTGTGGATAAGCGGCTAACACACTACCATTAAAAAGAATATTACCCGCTGTAGGATTTGTATTGAGATCAGCATTAGATTTTGAGGTGAGACTTATTCGTTTAATCGCCGTGGCTTTGGCCTCGGTACTTTGATCAGTGTATTTAATAATGAAAATATAATCGACACCGTTAAATTTAAGATCCTCATTCAGAGCATTAAAGTAATTAGTAAAGACTACACCTGGAATGGTTAAGCTGATATTCGGGGTAACCCCAGTAAAGAAGCTTCCCGAGAGAGTATTTGTGTTAAATGTCCCGTTTCCGCTAAGTTTAAAAGCTGCAAGTGATGAATCACAGTTCAGGTCAGCACCAAAGTCAATACCAGGATCTGGGCAGGCTTCCCAGGAAAAATCAACAGTTGAACCAGCACCTTTTACAAAACTTATAAGAGGTGTAAGGGTTACTGTTCCGGCAGAGTTAATCTGAGGCGTATCAGCTGTGATGGCAAGTACCCTTAAGTCTCCAAGCTCAGAAGCTTCAGGGAAGTCATCATCTCCACAAGAAAAAAGTGAAAAACATAAAACGAGTAACAGAAAAAAATTAATCTTTTTATTCATCTAAAACTCTCCTCTTAGGCCGATTATTGGTAAGATTGGTGTCCCTGCGGCTTTTTCACTTTGACTGTAATCATAGCTGTAAGAGATCCCTTGACCGTTATTTGCATTGGTTAGATTTTGTATATCAAGATAAGCTGAGAGAATCCAAGTCTGATAAATAAACTTTCTATCGACTCTGAAATCGAGTTGGAAAAAGTCATCAAATCTCTGTGAATAGAACGATCCTCTCGTTGGTAGATAAACGTCAACATCACTATCATAGATGCTTCCCTCAATCGGAGTATAGGGACCACCAGAGACAAAACGAACTCGTGTAGAAAAAGACCAGCGAGAGCGCTCATAAATCCCAATAAGGTTAAGATTATGAGTTTGATCAAATTGTGATGGGTACTCTCCGCTTTCAGGATCTTTTCTTCTAGAGTTAAGGTAGGTGTAGGACGTAAGCAAAGTGTATTCTGCAATTTTATAACTTCCTTGAAATTGGACGCCTTGAACCGAGCCTTCTCCACCGTTATCATTTCTTATGCTTGTCCCATCCGAGCGCTTCTCGCTTGTTGAGACAATTAAATCATCGAGCTCCTTATAGAAAGCTCCTACATCAATAGTTAACCCTTTGTTAGAGCCCCCTCTAAAATCTTTAACCACAGAAAAAAGATAATGAGTGGCTTTTTCAGCTTTAACATCTGGGTTTCCAAAGTCTTCACTATTTTCACCATTTTGTGGTGCTTGATAATAAAGACCCGTTGCAAAGTTCAAAGATAAAGACGGACTCAAAGCGTAGGTTGCGTTCAAACGAGGCATAAGATAGGAGTCTTCAGTGGTCGAGAAGTATTCTGCTCTAAGATTTGGTGAAAGCGTAAGCTTTTCATTAAACTTATAAATATTTCTCAGGTAGATTGCCGACTCAGTATTTTCATCTTCAATTCGAGCAAATGTGGAAGTGCTTCCCGCAGTATTGACTCCTCCACCACTGGAGCGACTTGGCAGAAGTAAATCTAACTCAAATTTTCTCCACTGAATATCTGTTCCGAAATAGTTGGTAAGTTTGTCACTATACTTATACTCAACTTCACCTCTTTGTGTCACGGTAGTTGCATCTAAATCAAAAAATCGATCTCCCAAGGAGAAGTTTAAATTATCCTTACCAACAGCGAGGGAAACATCCAATTTTGTCTTGTCATTGATGCGTCTTATATACCGTGGAATAACTCGACTAAAAGTTGTTTCATTCGATATATCTCCTTCTATATTAGGGTTGTCTCCCTCTTTAATAATGAGCTCTAAGGTGTCTTTACTAGACAGAGCGATGAGAGAAAATCTTTCATCTTTTGAGATATCGTAATCATAGTTGACGTAATAATCTTGAAATTCTGGAGCCGCTGTTACAGCAAAGTCATCCATCTCTTCGGCAACCTTTTCAAAGATTTTCCCAAAATAACTTATCCTGGCACTGGCCACAAGAGACGACTTCTCAGACAGCGGACCTTCTGTTAAAGCTCCAAGCTTTGTGATATCAACAAAACCTTCACCACGCCATCGGTCAGTTCTAGCTTGTCTGGTATTGAGGTTAATAATACCACCGAGCGCTCGCCCATATTCGGGTCCAAAGCCAGCTGCCAAAAACTCAACATCTTTTACTGCAGTAGGAGTTACAACTGAAGTTAGTCCACCAAAGTGAAAAATTAAAGGGATTTCATGCCCGTTGATAGTATAGCGAGTATCATCAGGTTCACTTCCTTGGATGACAATCTGAGAGCTAAAGGTTTGGTTCGCTACCCCTGGTAAATTCTGCACAGCTCGAACTGGATCTTCTTGAGCTCCTGGAGCTTTTAAAAAGTCTTTTTGAGAAAGACTTTTTTTAGCGATATCTTTTTTGATCTCTTTACCAGTAACAACTGTCTCAAAAACATCGTAGAATTCTTTTTCTAAATATAGATCTGAGTTGAGGTCACTAGTACTTGATTCGACAGTTAGTCTAAGATATCCGCTTTTATTAACAAGAAACTCAAAGTCCCCTTTTGGGACATCGGGGAAGAAAAATTTCCCTTGGGTATCTGTGGTCGCCTTTAGTTTGTAAGGCATAATATAGACATTCGTATCTGCAAGAACAGCCTTTGTTCCCTTTTCCAAAAGGATACCTTTAATTGCTGTTTGTGCATAACAAGTGCCTATGAGAAAGAGACTAAGACTCAAGTAAATATTTAATCGCATATTTTATTCTCGCTGGTGCCGGTTTTTTTTCTATAAATGCCGGCTTAAATTTAAATTTCATTATCGCATCTTTTGCTAGTTTATCTAATTTAGGATGAAGGCCACGCAATATCTTTGCTTGTCTTACGTCTCCCTTTTGATCAATTAAAATTTCAAATATAACAGAACCCGATATTTTCTGCTCTTTTGCCCATTTGGGATAGACGGGTCTGATTTCATTTATTGCTCTGGGCATAGAGGTGATAAGAAATTCTTCTGCTGGTTCAGGTAGTGAGTCTGATTCATCATCACGTAAGACTTTATCGTCTTCTTTCTTTGTCACAGTATTCCCAACCTTTGCAACAACGCTTCCCTTCTCACTGGTCAGAGTCTTTCTCTTTACTCCGAAGACTTCTCTAGTTTTTGGGGCCTCTTTCCGTTTAATAACTTCAGAAGGCTTGGCATTGATAACAACTTTTTGGTTTCTTTTAATTTCGACAGCTTGCTTTTCAACAATATCGAAGCTGAAAGTTTCAATCACCTTTCTTTCACTCATCTGCATTAGAACGAAGAATACAATGACAAAGAAACTGTGAAGAAGAAGAGATTGAGATAGAGTCTTATTCATTCTACTGCTCTATGATTTTTTCAATTTGAAAGGCGAAATTTGTAACTCCGGCGAGTTTAACTTGATCTAAAACTTTTATCACCTCTCCGTGCATAGCTTCTTTATCGGCTGAGATAAGAAGTTGAATTTCGGGGTTTTCATTTTTTAGCCTGACAGCTTTATCATAAAGAAGACTCATTTCTATAATTTCACCGTCAAAAAGGACCTGACCATTTTTTGAGATAGCCACGGCAAAAGTTTTTATTTCACTTTTTTGGGTACTCTTGCCTTTTGGAAGCTTGATATTCATCGTCTCTTTAACCATCATAGGAGCAGTAACCATAAAGATCACAAGAAGAACAAGAACAACATCAACGAATGGCGTGATATTGATTTCGTTTATTCCATCGCTTTCATTGGGATCAAAACTTGAAGCCATCTATTTCTCCCTTGCCACAAACTCATCAAGTCTACTTTGAAGATCAGAGATAAGATGTTTCGATTTTTTAGAGAAGATATTAAAAGCTATAACAGCTGGGATAGCGACAAACAAACCCACAGCCGTTAGAATTAATGCTTCCGCTAGGGCAAACATTATGGCATTTGTTCCTCCGCTACCGGAAGACAACTCACCAAAAGCGACAATGATACCAAGGATAGTTCCAAGCAATCCAATAAACGGAGTCGTGGACCCCAAGGTTCCAAGAACACCTAATCCTTTTTGTAATCGAATCTGAAGCTGATAAAAGTGCCTCGTAAGACCAATCTGAATATTTTCTTTTGAAAGCTTATGAGCTTGTCTCTCTATATCTAGAAATTCTTTTTCAAGATCAAAAGATTTTAAGTATTTTTTTCTGTCTAATATTATCGCTACCGACCATATTGATAGTCCAATCAAAATTAATAAAATAAGTCGTGCTGACCACTCTACAACAATCATCCAAAACGGCATATGACGCTCTCCTCGTTTTTGAATAATTGTGCCACTACAAAGACGTTTTTACATCTGGACAGGAACGAATTTTGATAGATAAAGGAGATAAATGTGATATTTTTTTAAGGCTATGTGCGTAAACATCACTTATAAGTAGATATTTAAGCGAGAATAGAAATTTATTTACTCCGATAAACCAATCCATGCTGTCTACCTTCAACCGCTGACAAGATCCTTCCGCGCAAAAATTCTTCGACATCAATTAGATTTACCTGGCGATAATATATACGAAGACAATTTCTATTCCTAATTTTCAAATAGATAAAGGTATAAATCGATTAAATCGATCAATTTTTATGCTTTATTGTAATTTCATTATTTTTCCATCCAGAATATGTTTCTTCTGCAACATTAACACTCTCAAGGAGAAATTATGAAATTTAAAAACTTAGTTCTTTCACTAACACTTATGTTTAGTGCTACTTGTTTTGCTCAATATGGAATAACAATTGATGAAGTAAAGCAAACACAAGAAAAGTGGGGTGCTGGTATCGTAAGAATTGGCGATGTCTTCATGAGTAAGGGTGATTACAAACAAGAAGCTTTAGATCATATTCTTGATCTCTATGACTACAACGATGGGGTTGTTCTTTTTAAACCAACTCTTGCAGCTCAAATCCCATTTAGACCAAGTGTAGAAGGGGCTCTTTCATATTTTGTTGGTGGGAATACAAAGTTTCCTGAAGACAACGGTTTTGCAATTGCACCCTATACAAATGTCCGTTTTGATAACCATAATATCATAACTTATGGAATGAAAGCTATTGCTATGGGCCACTACTATTTCACTAAACTTGACGGTAATGAAATTAAAGTGGAATACACTTTAGGTTTTATCAAAAGAGGTAATGACATCAAAATCACGATTCAAGACTCTTCGCTTCCATACGGTGGCTAAAAGAATTTAACAGCAGTGAAGGAGAATAAAGCCTTCACTGCTTTTTATCCGTGGAGTAGATATGAAGCTTTTACTATTATTGACACTATTATCATTTTTCCAACCAGCAGTTGTCTTTGCCGAGGAAATTTCCATACTGGTGCTCCATGAAAATACCAAGTCTCAGCAAAACAACATTAAAAAAATAAACATCAGTGAAAAACGTTATAGCTCTTTTTTAAATAATTCTTTAAAGAGAGCTTTAAGGAAGAAACAATTTAAAAGACCCTCTAAAGACTTTGATCTTGATTATTTAGTTATAGGGATGAGTACCGATGTCAGAGTTGGCTTTTTTAGTTGGAATCTATCTTCGAGCTCTGCGGTAGAATATCATTTAAAGGTAAAGTCTTATGAATAAATTCATCTTCATCCTTTTATATTCCATAACTACTTTGGCCAGCAATAACTTTCGAGACTCTATGCTCGTCAACAGAATTGGAAGTGTTGCCGATACACACGGGAAAATAATATCAAACTCACTCTCTAAATTCTTCAGCGAGAAAGTTGAATTAGAACGTTTTGATATGCAGGTTGGAGTAACTGCTTCAGGAGATGTGGGCTTACTCTCTTTCTCTGGAGGTGCCGCTGCTGAATTTGTCTGGCAAAAAAACCTACCAGAAGGGCTCCCTGGAGATGACATAAACGAAGAAGAGCCTACTTTGGAACAAGTTGATGCTGAAGTTGACCTCATGACGCAAGAGCAAGTCTACTCTCACCTCTATAAAGAGTTAGATAATTTTCTTAACTTCCAAAAGATAAAAAAAAGGAAAAGAAATAAAATCATTAAGGTGCTGCGCTCTGATGCTCAAAAAATATCTCTTTTAATTCGTAACCTTGTTCTCATGCCAAGGATTGGAAATTGGTATGTGGGCGGTTTTTTCAAAAATTATTCCTTCAACACTGGCGTGTCGCTAGGAGCTGTCTCTTTAGGCAAAAGTAAAAGAGTTCGATTTAGATTTAAAGTAAAAAATAGACCATATATCCTCTCTCATGGGGACCATCTAACTTCTGGACAAAAACGATTAAAAAAAATGATGGAAAACTTTAATGCCCTATCAGCTCGTAATAATCTTTTTCAGCAATTTAGTCTCGAAAGAGTCTTCGCCATCCATTCCTTAACAGCAGGTCTTGACCTCGCTGTATTTAGCTCTTCTTTTACGAAAGGGGTTCAAATTGAATACAAGAAAGCTATAGATGATATAAGACTTGATATCCCTGGGCTCAACTTTAACAGTTTAAGTAAGATTTACTACCCCATTAGAACCTTTAATGAAGCCATCATTCATTATTTTGATAATAAGTCCTACACGGATACAAATTCAGAATTGAGCCTTCATCAAATAAGAGTGAAGTACTCTCTTGATAAAGGTGTCGGATTTAAAGTTTTAACTGTTGAGAAGTCCTCGACCTTAGAGTTTCATTACAAAAGGTAAATATGAAAGCAATACTAGTCATTTTAATTTGTTTAACTTCTTCATACGCAAAAGATGAGCCTCCTAAGAAAGGGTTTTACCTAAAACAAATAGACTATAGGGAGAGAGGTTCAGCCAGTTTGTCGATCCCAGGGCTCGCAAGAATACGCTTTCGACCTTCATATGAATTTCGCTACAAGGTAAAAAAGAAAGTCATCTATGTTGATGATAAAATAGGTTTAAAAGAAGATTAGCTTTTTTCGTGTAAAAGAAAAGTTAGAGCTGGAGGGGGATCTTTTTTACAGATCCAATCCTCCCTCTAAATAAAGTAAAATATATTCTCTCTCAATAGACTTTTCGCTTAAAAGATATCGGATCAACCTGTTGTCATCATTCCTGAAGATATACCCGCGACTGTTTTACGCACCAGACTTTCATCAGAATCATTATTTCCCTGAATTTGTAGCACATTCAATGGATGAATCATTGAAGACCTTAGTTTTATTGAATCGGCAAGCCAAGGTTTATCCCAAAGAAGGTTTTTATGACCCGTTATTGATTTTAAAAACTTTTCAACTAATAAGTACTCGACCTTAAATTCCTCGAAGACATTTTCTTGCTCAACTTTAGAGAGCCTACTCTTTGACAGATAGAGTTTGAAAATTGAAAGGTCGACCTTACTCAAAGTAAACCCCAGAGTTCTCACATAAGAAGCAAAGAGATTACTTGTTTCATAGGATTTCTTGAGTGCACTAGACTTTTTGTCGTCATCTTTAATTTGAGACCATGCACTCCCGACACCCCACCACGATGGAAAAAGTATTCTCGTTTGAGTCCAGCACAATATCCAAGGAATTGCTCTTATGGAATTAAAGTCTAGAGTTTGAGTTTTCTCAGATGCTCTTTTCGTTGGTCTTGATCCAAGTTTTAAAACATTGAGATACGAGTAAGGTGTTGCAGCCCCAACCATCTCAAAAAACTTTTCTTCTGCTATTTTCTTTTTGTAGTTTTTTGCGACTTCCTCTGCAAAGATTTCTACACTTCTATTAACTTTAATTAATCCTTTTTTCGACTTCGCTTTTTTAAAGTTAGTCATAACCTTATCGATACCGGAGAGAGTTACCTCTGATGAGGTAAAGGTTCGTTCAACCATCTCACCTTGTATTGTGGCCTTATATAAACTCAGAGCTGACTTTGGCCACCAAGCTGTTTGCTCTTTAATGCTTCCACCACCTCTATCAACAGATCCCCCTGAGCCGTGAAAGAAAACAGGAGTTAGCCCATTTTTACTAATGAGCTCATCAAGTCCTCTCATAGTCTTTGCAATTGCGATTCTACTTGGCAGAACCCCCATTCCTTTAGAGGAATCTGAATACCCCAGCATGACCTCTAATTTGTTATCCCAACTCTTTTTTACATTGCGAATGTATTCTTTATTTTTTAAAAGACGAGAGACGATGTCCGAAGAGTCTTCTAAAGCTTGTGATGTTTCAAAAAGAGGAATAACAGGGATACGAAGGTCTCCAATAGTCTTTTTGCTTAGCTCTATTGTATTCTCTATATCGTTATAAGAGTGACACATGCTTATAATAAGACCTTGAGCATAGTGACGGATTGCTTTTCCTTTTGCAATTTGAGACAGAGACACAAGCATTCTTTCAATGGCCAGTGGTTTACTTGATTTTAGAGCTTCTGCGATAACCTCGCTATCTTCTCTTATCTCAATTGGAATAACGAGACCTGGAAACATATTAAAGATGGCGTCTAACTTTAAAAGTCTTGGACTCTTTGCTCCTACGATCTTCTCATATGCTAAGCTGAGGTCATTTAATTGATGATGTAGTGATGAGAGCTTTTGCGAATCTGCTGGTTTAATCTTTGCTATTGTTTTTAAAACCTTTGGCAGATCGTGAGCAGTTTGACTTAGTTGCTTATTCCCAAGCATGTCAACATCTTCCCTCAACTTACCTATTATGCTATCCAAAGCTTTTATAAAGTAGTCTCTCGAAGCCTGTAAACATTTTAACATTACTTTTTCATCCACTCCAGGATGACCATCTTTATCGCCACCAACCCAAGTTCGAACTCTTATTTTTCCTAAATCTCTGTCGGCCCTCAAAAGCGTATCAAAAATATCAGTTCTAAAAACGATTGAAAAAAGGTGCTTTGCCTCATCGAGAACTTCAGGTTTTTGATGTTTCGTTACGGGAAGTAACCAAGCCATCTTTAAGTTGTGTTTTATAATTGACTCTAAATAGTCTTGTTCTGCCGTTTTTTCTAAAATATCCACAAGTATCTTCTGAATCCTAGAGAAGAGTTCAATGTTCTCTGGTGTTCTGGCTTCCGTTGGATGAGCGGTTAAAACATAAACCATCGTACTGGATTGTTTTGAAAAACCAGATAATGGCTCTTCTTGTGATCTTAGCTTGTAGGTTCGAAAAGCTGCTTCACAAACATTGATAAGCTCCAACATTAACGTGTAAGAGTGAGCAATCTTATGCTTATTTTCTTTTGGCTCTTTTTCAAGTCGGGTGTAAAGACTTTGAAGGAGTTTATCTTTTTGAGTATTGGGTGAAGACCTGTACTTCACCATCTCTTTTCTTATCGAATCGACAGTTTTAAAAATTTGTTCCCCGCCTTCCTCTTTGATGACATCACCTAAAATGGCGACTGTTCTATTGACTAAAGTTTTCAGAGCCGGAGGTAGTCCTTTTTTATCAATCTTCATCTTTAAATTTACCTTTGTTTATTGAGTTAAGTGAAGATAGTTTACTACACCACTGGAAACATTCAAGAAGTGAATGCAGTGGCATTTTTCAATTTTAGAAAAAGAGTTATCTACTCTTTTTTATTTCTCGAGCTTCAATGAGAGCTTTTGACACAGCTTGCAATTGATTCTCCGATCCGTTTTCCATCCCCTCACCCGAGCTTTCTTGCAAATGAGAGCACTGCTGCTTCCAATTTTCCAAAGCCTTAATTTTTTGATCAATTTCTAGGTGGCTATCTACTAAAATTTGATCTGGAACTTCATAGTTTTGTGATGGCTGACTAACTAATTTTTCGATGTTCATAACACCCTCCTTTAGCTAAATGATAGCTTTTAAAGAGTGTCATTACATGTTGATGCTAATAAGCCTATATATAGATATTTTTACAATTCTTCACAAATGACTCTATGCTCATTTTTTGTCGATAAAATAAAGCCAGAATATTAGATTAATACCTTAACCAGTATTCCCAAACTGGTGCTTACGGCCAAAATTGTAAAAAGTCCGTTTTTGAACTTAAACTGCATAATAAGCGCCACTAAACAAATACCTACAGCGTAAAAATCAATTGATGAAATTAATGGATATTCAAAGTCTAGGAGACTATTTTCAAATTCTTTTGATCTAAGAAAGAGTGCTTTTAAAACGAACCATAAAGAAAGATTAAAAATAACACCAACGATTGACGCCGTAATAGCAGAGAGAGCATCAGAAAATATTTTTTGGCCTCTAATAAATTCGATATAGGGCGCGAAAGTAAAAATAAGGAGAAAGCAGGGAACAAAAGTCATCCACGTTGTTAACACTGACCCTATAAAGGCACTAAAAAGAGGATTCATGGCATCTGGAAATCGATAAGCCCCCATAAAGCCGACGTATTGGACGACTTGAATAAGAGGACCAGGAGTTGTTTCAGCAAGCGCCAAACCATCCAACATCTCAGTCCCTTGCAGCCAACCATAGACTTCGACCGCTTGTTGGGCGACGTAACTTAAAGCCGCATAGGCGCCACCGAAAGTCACTAATGACATTTTACTAAAATATAGATTTAACGTATGCAGTGTCGAGTTTGGCCCCATAATAATTAAAGTAAGCACGATTGGTACAAACCAGACAATTGCCCAAACCACGACTGTAAATATGGTCTGCTTTGCGGAGGGCTTTTCAAGATCTTCAATATCTTTCAACTCGTGATTCGCCACAAATTTTCCATAGATGATACCAAGAAGACCAGAGCTTATAACAACGAGAGGAAAAGGAAGGTTTAAAAAGAAAAGCGAGATAAAAGCCAGACTAGCTAAAACCCAATGAAAAGATGTCTTCAAAGATTTTTTAGAGATTTTATAAAGAGCTGCCAGAACAATTGCAATAATAGCAGGCTTAATACCATAGAAGAGGCCTTGAACGATACTGACATCATTAAAAAGAACGTATAAATACGAAAGAGCAAGGATGGAGAGAAACCCCGGGAGTATAAATAATCCACCAGCGATGAGGCCGCCTTTCCACTTACTCATAAGAAAGCCCATATAAGTCGCGAGTTGTTGTGCCTCTGGACCTGGAAGTAACATGCAAAAATTTAAAGCGTGTAAGAATCTTTCTTCTGAAATGAGTTTTTTGTCTTCAACAACAAGTTTATGAATAACAGCAATCTGCCCTGCTGGTCCTCCAAAGCTATGAGCGGCTACATGCCCCCAGACTTTAAAAAGTTCTTTAGTCGTAATCTTTTTCATTTTGTTCCTCTCATAGTGATACTATTCTAAAATCTCACCAATGAGTTCTCTCAGTTTAACTTTTGCTTCTTTGAGCTCTTTTCTTCCTTTTGTCGTAATCTTATAAAGGCGTCTTCTAGTTTTTCCATCTTGCTCGACTCGAGACAATAAAAGGCCTTTTTTTTCAAGGGATTTAAAAAGTGGATAGAGGGATCCAGGGCTAATGGTGTAACCGTGTTCCTGGAGCTCTTGAATCATCCACGAACCAAAAACCTCTTCCTTATCACAGTGGTGAAGGATATGAATCTTGATGAAACTTGAAAAGAAGTCGTTTATTTTCACTATTACTAATTACGATATCGTAAAAAGATTGTCAAAAAACATTTCCCTTAGACTTCATTACGGGGCACAGCCATAGGAGATATTTGTCGCACAATGAATCCCACCATTGAGTTCGTGGGCAAACTTATCATCGATATAAATCGCTTTAAAAGGAAAGTTGAGTAAGACCTTATCAACTGTTTTTTGAAAAGGTTCAAAAGACTGCTTTGCCAAGATTAGATTGGGAAAGAAGAAAATATTATTAACACTATTTGGATTCAAAGAAACTGCTCTATCGTCCAAAGTTCCATACTTATCTCTATACTTTAAAGGGACAAAGAGTTGAGGGAATCTCTCTTCTTTGAGACGACATCCATGATGTTTCTCAATAAGAGTCTGAATAGTTGCAACACCTTGATCAATAATACTTTGGTACACTAAATTTGCTTTTTCTAATTCTAAGCAATCTGATCTTTTGGAGTTTTTCCTAAAGAGGCAGTGAAAATGATCAACCCACACATCTTCATTATCAAAAAATGGGCTATTGGGATTTTTCTGTTCTTTAAGATCTATAGGAGTTGCAGCAATAGTGTCATATGCCAGTTTTGGAGATGCGATAAGGAGGGCCTGTTCACAAGGCTCGGCATTTTTCTTAAACGGAAGTGTTGTAATTAACTCATCCACATGACCTGTCTCTAACCAGTCGACATTAAGTTCTGTTATTTCCTGTGAGGTTAAGCTTTTTAGGACCTTATATGTTTCATCAGAGAGATTTGTTCCTACAGTTAAAATCTTGGTGGTAATAGCTTCTATATTTCCTCCATAATCTCCACTTCCTGGCTTGTATTCTGTCGTAAATTCAGCTTGAGGTTTTAACTCTTTTTGGCACACAAGTGCTACTGATGCAGGAAGGTCCTCCCCTTCTCTTTCATAATAAGGCAAGTCGACGATCTCGCTTTGTCCTGTTTTGGTATTAAAAAGAATTTCTAAATAGTCTTGGGCCCAAACAGCATCCTTTGAAGCTGTCGGAATAAGATTGATAAAGCTATAATCCTCTTTGCCAAAGTACTTCTTTAAAACTTTATGAGCTTCGTATTCTTCTAGACTGGGGATCAAAATATTTACCTTGGGAGCCACATCAAGTTTAGACACCTCATCAATAAGGGAATACAAGAAATCGACATGAATTTGGTCTCTAGAAAAGCCAACATATATGGCCCTTGCAGAGTATGTTCGGGGAAGAAAAAGACTTCCTAGATTTTCAGGACATTGCCGAATATCTGTTGTCAGCTCACATAAACTGGCAATGGACTGCTCATTTGTTCGCTTTACCTGTAGATAAATAATGGTCGAAAGTGCAATAAGAATGACGGAAAATTTGATCATTTCAGATTCTAAATCCTATTGATTGGAAATGACAAATGTATTTCAAGTTATTGGTAAACTATTTATGCATAAAGGTTTTATAGAGATTTTAAAAGGATCTCAAGATGAGATAGATATTCTTTTTTCAAGCCGGCTATATCTTTATCTCCAGGTTTTGTGAAAACTAAGAGTCCCCCCATGCGCATAGAATGAAAAACTTCGGCTTTTACAAAAGCTCTTTTCTTAGTGTCTTTAAAAACGAGTTCAAAGTTATTGGCAATATGTTGCAAATAGCGCTGGTCAGTCTCTCGGACAATATCCCCAACTAGATTTTTCGCCCCAATATGAGAAAAATAAAGAGACAGAATCGATTGATTCTCACAAACCCTATCAACCATCAGTGAGGTGAAGCTAAGAATCGAAACTTTAAGTTCCTCAGCATTCACACAAGTTTTGAGGTCAGCAAAACGAGCAAATTCATCAGCATACGCTTTAAGACAAAACCTAAGCACACCATCAATATCACTGGCTATATACTTATAAATCCAGCCCCTAGATATTTTAGACCTTTGGGAAATTAAGCTTATACTCACCCCTTTAATCCCTCTTTGTTCTAAAAGGCTAAAGGCTGTATCGATAACTTGTTGAAATTTCTCTTGTTTTGACTCCATATACTGATTTCCTAAAAATACATCGTTTAATAACTCTTGTGGCAAAGTGACATATACCTTCGCTTCTGTTTCCCCTTAAGCTATCAAAACCCTAAAACCATCTCTATATTCGCATTAATAAATACGACAACAAAGTAAAAAACAGGAGAATAAATGAAAAATTTTATCTTAAATCTAGTTCTTATCGCCTTTTCATCAGGTCAAGCCCTTGCCTACACACCAGGCGTTGAAGACAGACAGATTGCCCAAGCTCTCGACGAAGTCACAAAGATGATTGACGCAAACTCAACTATCAGTAAGTCAGCAACCTCTTCCCCGATGTCTCTTAAGAAATTTGAACGCAATAAAAGAAAGTTCATCAAAAAGACGACTCAAAAAATTTCTAAAATGGAAAGCCTAAGTCTTGTTGAACAAGAAGAATACCTTTTAAGTCAAAACAGTGAAGACTTTAGAAAGGTTAGAAAAGTTTCTTCCAAGATACTTCGCAGAGGAAGCCTTTTGAGAAAACTCGCTTCTAAAAGCGGTTTGACTGTAAAGGATCTCAAAAATAAACTAGAACAATCTGCTACGACTGAATCTGAGGAAGAAACAGCTCAGAACCTTCTAAGCCAAGCTCGTCAAGCTGGGGGCTTTGAGTTCGTCCTAAAGAGCAGATTAGATAAACTTATAAGCATGAGTTATCAAGACTACCTTTCAAGCATTGAGAGCTTTACTCAAAACTCTAATAGTAAATCTTTAAAAAGTGGCATCTTAGATGAAATCGCAATGGCCATTTGGCTTACAGTTGGAATATTAGCTTTAATAATGACCACTGCCATCCTTTTGGTGATTCTCGCAATTCTTCTCATAACTGGTGCGAGTACTGCAGCAATCCTTTTACCAGCGACTATTGGAACAGGACTTAGTCTTCTTATTATTGTCTCATTGAGCGCTTAAATATTTTTTGGCGATCAGACATTTGTTTGGTCGCTACTTTCTTTTTCATCAAATAAAAATTCAAACTCTCTAAACTCATTTAACGAAAGCATTGATTGAAGATAAGCTCTGTAATGCTCTTTATGGGAATTCATATCACTTATCATATAATAGAATTTTTCTTTAAAGACTTTATCCTCCAATTTTTCTGTCCATAGGCCGCAAGACAAGGACCTTTCGATTTTGGTAAAGAATTGTTTTTGCATCTGTTTTAAATCTTCATCGTGAAAAAACATATACCCGTGTTCCAGATCATGAACGAAGAAATCCAGAGAGTTCTTTCGATGTAGAACAGGCAAGTTTTCATTATTATATCTCATTGTAACAGGCCGAATGCCTCTGGCCTGAAAAGAGAGTACCTCAAAGGGCGTAAATATTTTCTCACAAAGAGTGAGATCCCATTCACCACTAACCCATTTTTTCAGGCAGATAATGGCTTTACCTTTTATTTTTTTAAATTGGTAGTTATCAAGGATCTTTTCATAGGGAATATGTCCAATAAGCTTCATAAGCCTTTGATCATCAAAATCAACAGCAAAGCGATTGATAAAGTAAATCAAGGCCATGCGAGAATCTGTAATATTACCTTTTTTCCAAGACTCATATGTCTCATTCATCTGAATAATATACTTTGATAGTTTATAAAGTTCAAAATATTTTGTGAATATGGATAAAAGAATAGGTCTTAAAAATTCAACATGAAGTAAGCATAGAGAAGTTCTTCGTTATTATCTCCCACTCGCCTTTGATTTTGAATTTCTTTGTGGGCAATACCAAAGCGCGTAGCTTCAAGTCTTTGACAAAAATTTATCCCAACAGTTTTCACTGATTGTTCACTCTGACTTTCATCTTTATTTTTATCAAAATTTTCATAGATAATATAAGGAGCCCATTTATTAAAAACATATTCTAGCTGAGCGTAGTATCCGCCAGAATCTCCTAGGGCATCTGCTTTAGAGTTCGCACTCAAATCAAGCAAGTCTCCAGTAAATTCAAAGTATTCTGCAAGAAATCGAATATTTTGACCTGAGTATGAAAAATCAATATTTGTCAGACTTCTTCTGAAGGAAAACTCCTGCAAAGAAGCTGAGTTATTTGAGTTATCGATATTAATTTTATCATTAGCAAAGTAACCTAATCCAATAGAAAAGGACTCACTCAGACCATAAAAAGTGTCTTGTGATTTATTTTTCTTTGCATCTCCCACAAAGAAGTACCTCAATTTTGCGCCGTAAGTGAGCTTTTGATAATTTACTTTTTTTACTTCTTTAGCATCGAGATCACTTAAATCTTCAGAGTTCACGCCATCAGACAAAGCCACTTGGTAAGCCAAATTTTGAATATTCCCATTAACTTGTGCATTCACAGCTCGCCTATTATGAACGACAAAGTCTGAAGCATGCTCTGACACCTCAGCTCTTTGAGGATTAAAAAGGTTTTTGGAACTGGAAGTTTGCGAGTATGAAACATCCACTTTCGCTCTAAAAAGTTTTATATTGTTTACTGTGTTCTCATTGATATCAATTTTCCAATAAGCATCACCAATATTGAAAGTTTCCTCACCCTTATCAGCTTTATTTGCTCCATCATTTCGAATATCGTAGACAAAGGTGTGTCCCTCCCAAGGTTTATATTCAAGATTTAACCTGGTTCTTCTCAAATAAAAATCTTGAGCTTCTGTATCGGAGTCTTGTTCTAAGATGACCTGGAGTCTTCCTCCAATTTTTAGTTTACTTTTTTCATCTTCAATAATCGTGCCCCAGCCGTACTCTTTTGAATATCCATTTGAAAGAAATAAAAGTGAGAGAAAGAAGAGAGTCGAGATTTTTTGTAACATTATAGGTCCGCCTTAACATGCGTTTTCTCTTTTAGATATATTTTGTATCAACGAAAACTTTTATCCCAACTGTTTATAATTCTATGGGTTTAAAGTAAATTAGAAGGCAAAAATTTAACACGTTCTTGACATTAACCACGTATTTTCAACGACTTACATCCTTTAAATAAAACTCAGCTTAAATCATAAAAAGGTCGATCAGAGGGAGATGAAGAATCTAAAATTAATGAATATAAATAATAAGGCTGTCGAAGTAGTAAAGAGTATTCGAATACTCGAACATATAAGCTGGCCTAGTCACTTAGAGAGTTCTTTTTTTAGTCAAATGAAAAAAGGTCAAAGACCTAGCTTAAGTTTTAAATACAAAAAGGCTGACTTTACTGACGCCAAACTAGCACTCGGAAAACTAGAGAGGCAGCTCTCTGCCAACGATCCCTTACACATCTATACTTCTTCAATGATTAGAAGCTATCTTAATGCAATCGAGTTAGTTGATGCTGCGGGAAGTTCCAATTTTCAAGATCTTAGTATTAGAGAGTATGGTCGACCTGATCACAAGCTCTTTGGAAGTAACTACTCACATCTTGATACCGCCAATAAGATATTACTGGCCCATCAAGAATACGCTCCCCCCTATTTAGTAGACTCTCCACAAAGGTTTAGCAGCGCAGACTTAAGGAAGTATCTCAAAGAGGAGTCCAAGAAGGTATTTCAAGATCAAGGGCCTAAGTTTGAAATTACAGAAAAGATGACGGCAAAAGCATCTGCGAGCAAAACCAAAATAAAAATTCGAAAAGAGGCGCAGTTTACTAAGTATGACTTTGATCAGCTACTTGTCCATGAGGTCATGACTCACTCACTAACAGGCATAAACGGAAGTCTTCAAAAAAATTTAACCATAATGGGCCAAGGAGCTCCTCGAACAACAAAAACACAAGAGGGTCTAGCAACCTTTGCTGAAGTTATTACGGGAACTATGGACCTTGCCAGATTAAAAAGGCTCGCATTAAGAGTTATTGCTATTGATATGGCGCTAAGAGGAGCCGACTTCTATGACCTCTACCATTTTTTTATTGCAAATGATCAGTCTGAACACGAGAGCTATCTGTCAAGTTCAAGAATTTTCAGAGGAGGTGGAGCTCAAGGAGGAATTGTTTTTACAAAAGATGGAACCTATCTTGAAGGATTGATTAGAGTTCACAGCTTTTTTAGATGGGCCTTTCGAACAAAAAATTTAGAACTTACTCATCTGCTTTTTTGCGGAAAAGTCGATATTAATGATGTATTTCTTCTTAATGATGCATACAAATCTATGAATATAACAGAGCCCAAATTTTTACCAAAATGGTATCAAGATATTGATCTCCTTGCAGGCAAGATGGCCTTCTCTAACCTTTTGAACAAAATTGATCTGGGAAGCGTGGATAGTCACTACTCTAGAAAACTATCCCTAAAAGCTGCTTAAAAAGTGCGCGCCATCAAAAAGGTCCTAAGCTCTAAACTTCGTCAGACTTCTTTCTGATTAGGTAATAAACAATAAGACCCGTCATCATGCCAGGAGCGACTTCATAAATCACACCCGATAGACCTAAAATCTTCCACAGAAATGCCATTCCCATTCCAGAGAGAATAACAATGATCCCTACATTTTCGGTAACTTTATTTCCAATGGTATAGAGAAAGAGTAGCGGCGCAAATGCTGCGGCTAAAACACTCCATGAGAAAACAACTAACTCAAAAACATTTGATCCACCATATAAAGCAACGAGAAGAGCAAGAACTGTCACTGATCCTGTTGCAATTTTTGTATATAAAAGATTATCTTTTTTTCCTGGAAAGATGTCTCTAGTAAAAGCCGCTGAGCAACTTAGAACCTGAGAGTCTGCAGTAGACATCGTGGCAGAGAACAGACCCGCTAAGACCATTCCAATAAGAAACTCTGGTAAAAGCTTTTGACTCATGAGAGGCAGTGCTAGTTCCGCATCAAAGCTCTCAGTTCCAGGAAGGATTACTCTTGATATAAGCCCAACTCCGTAGGTCAAAAATGTGAACACAACGAAGAATAAATAATAATATCTCTGAGTTTTCTTCATATTTTTTGAGTCATCAATAGACATAAAACGGATCATAATATGGGGCTGCCCAATGACACCAAAACCTGCAAATAGCCACCCTAAGATAAAGAAAAACACACCAAGTCCGTTATCCATTTGTAAGCCAGAAGGCATTAAGCTTAAATATTCAGGAGAGACCGCATCGAGTTTACTAACTAAACTTTCAACTCCTCCTACTTCTTTAATACCAAAGTAGTAAAGCAGACCCATAGAGATAATCATGACAAAAGATTGAGCTGCATCAGTCCAAATAGAAGCTCTTATTCCACCCGAGAGACAATAAAGGAAAACAATAATTGCACCAATGATAGCCCCCGTTGAATAATCCCATCCAAAAAGAACATAAAGCGCTTTTGAACCAGCTTTAAATTGAGCGGCTGCATAAATGCCTAAAAAGACAAAAGTGACAACACCTACTATCTTTCGAAGCTTAGTGAATTTCCCCCCGTACCAACGTCCGAGAACACCACCAAAGCTTAATAGCTTTTGTTCTTGAGTATTTTCTCTGAGTTTCAAATGAACAAATTTAGAAATAACATAGTCACCTAAAATCCAACCAAACATGATCCAAACTGATTGCAAACCGGAAGTATAAGTAAAACCTATCAATCCTATAAACATATAGCCTGAGTTATTCGTGGCAACGGCAGATAAAGCGGCTAACCAAGGAGCAACTCCCTGTCCGGCAAGAAGATAGTCTGAGTTACTTTTCTGACTTTTTAAAACTGAAGAGACACCAATGAGTATGAAAAGAACGAGAAAACCGATAAAACTGTAGGCAACCATATTCATAAACGATGATCCTTGGATAAATTATTAGGCGGATTATCAACTAATAAAACATAGACATAGTAAATTTGCAAATTTGTGATTTTTGTCGACAAAGAAGAAATTCAAAAAATTCTTATACTGTAATGGCTATTTTCGATCAACAGAAGCTAAAACATCGTCTATCAATTCATGAAGCTGACTCAAAACAAAAGGTTTGAAAAGAATTTTTATATTATTTTTAGTGATAAGGTCTTTACCCTCTGGATCTAAAACTTCTAACGAGCCACCAGTAATAAACAGAAGTCGCTGCAAAATTTGTGGAGCATTTTCCGCCATATGCTTCATAAGATCAAAACCAGTTTTTTTCGGCAAATTTATATCAGAGACAATGAGATCAAATTGAGTTTCATTTAAGGCCTCAAGAAAATCATCTACATTTCTATACGCTTTTGTTTCAAAACCACAATCCTCTAAGTAGTCAATAATCATTTCACTCAAGAGCTCTTCGTCCTCAATTAGGGCGACTTTAGCCTCACATTGATTTGATTTTGGATTCTGTTTTTGTTGTAAAGGAGATTTTTGTGCTTTAGGAAACTCTAGGGTAAAACAGCTACCACCGCTTGATGAGGCATCGTATTGAAGAGAGCCGCCAAACTCGCAAGCGATATGCCTAGCAATGGACAAACCAAGACCGGCTCCGCCAGAATTGGCTTTTGTTGTCACAAATGTTTGGAAAAGTGTTTGTGAAACTTCTGACTCTATTCCTGGTCCATTATCAGTAACACTTAGACTTATTTTATCTTCAAGCGAATGCACTTCAATCGTTATAATCTTTGGACGACTATTTGATCTCAATGCATCCTTAGCATTACTTAAAAGGTGAATGATGATTTCGTTAAAGGCATCTGGATGACAGTAGAGATAGAAGTCATCTTCCTTAAAATCTGTGATGAGTTGAATATTTTCGACTCTCAAGACTTCAGCATAAGAGTCTACAGCTTTTTGAACCATCTCTTTTAAATTGCAAACCGACTTGCTGAAATTTTCAATCGTTGAGAAGCTTCTCAAACTTCCTGCTATTTTTTTAATTCTCTTGGATGCATTTTTAATTCGACCTAAGTTTTTATTGATTGCACCTTCACTTGAGTGTTGATTGTCCATAAGTGAATCTTCAAGCTTATTTAGCGCCATTTCAATAATCATAAGTGGATTATTAATTTCGTGACCTACACTTTGAGCGATCTCTCCAATTGTATTCAACCGCGAAGACATTAATAAATCATTTAAGAGATTTTTTCTGGTGCTAATGTCGAGAATATTCGCATAGAAGCAGTCTTTTGCTCCGAAGCTTCCTTTTTCTAACGACACCTGGACGTCATATGACGATCCATTTTTCCGAATATGTTTTGTTTCAAACTCAAGTTTTTTAATTTCGTCTTTTGCCAGCGGTTCAATTAAACTCTTAAACTCTCGTATGTTTAGGGGTTTAAGATCCCAAGGTGTCATCTCTTGCAACTCGAATGCATCATAGCCTAGGTTTGAAATAGCACCTTGGTTGACATACAAAAATTTAAAGTTTTGGGCGTCAAAAGCGAAGACCTCAGAAAGAGATCGGTCAAGAACTTCAGCGAGGTGAATCTTATCTTTGTCAGTTGGTAAAAATTTAGGCAAAGGGCTCCCCATAGTCATTTTTTTTCAAGAAGGTCATTATACTCTTTTGTTATTTGTTCAGAACTTTTCTTTTTAGCTTCGGTTTTAATCGCTAAATCAAATCCCCTAACAAGTCCCCGTGTAATCATCTCCTCTAAACCTTGAAAGTCTGGCTTATCGATAAAATCAAAGGCTCCATGCTTTGCGACCTCTTTCATAAGTTCATCGTTACCGTGGGCAGTAAAGAAGATAAAAGGGGTTTCATCTCCTAGAGCTCTTACTTCCTTAATAAGCTCGACACCATCCATCTGTGGCATTTTTATATCACTAATAATGCAAACAATGTCATTTGACTTTATGATCTCGAGAGCTTCTTTTCCATTGAAGGCTGTAAAGGCTTTATCAACGACACCTTCCAATAGAGCGGCTAGGTTTTCAACTATAAATTCTTCGTCATCTACGATCAAAATATTTTTTTTCATAGTTATGTCTTCCTTTTCTTTTTATTAATTTTTGTAAAAAGCAGGAAGTTCATCCAGAGCAGCTTTGATATTTGTCTTTTTTAAGAAGCACGCTCTTTAGCTGTTACTTCTATGCGTTTAATATTTTTCTTTTTTTGTGATTGATTGAGTGAGATTAAAAAGCATGCTCCCCCAAGTGAGGAAGGGACATAATTAATAGTTCCTCCCATATTTTCAATTATTTCTCGACAAAGGCTGAGCCCAATCCCTGTTCCATCGTGCAATCCCTTGGTCGTAAAAAATTTTTCAAAGATTTTCTCTTGGTGCTCCAGAGAAATGCCACACCCCGAGTCGTCAACCTTTACTAGCGCCCTACCTTCTTGAGTAAAAGTCGAGACACGTATAATTTTTTGCTCTGAATTTTTGACAGCATAAATCGCATTCGACAAAAGATTAAATAAAACCTGACTTATTTTAACAGAGTCACATTCAATAAAGAGAGAGGAACATAGATCCAGTTCAAAGGTCGCTTTTGATTTATTTGTGAGGTTTTCAACCAAAGAACAGTTTTCTCTAATAGCATTGTTTACATCAATTTCTTTCAAAATATCGCCGTTGCTAGAATTTAAATAGTTCCTTAAATTCTTAACCAAAGAATTTATACGGTCTAAACCCTTTGTAAGAAGCTCTAAACTTCGATGACTTTTCTCATTTAGCTCCACCTCTTTGAGATTTATCTTAAGCAGTGAGACGCTACTCATACAGATCGTCAGCGGATTGTTTATCTCATGGCCCAATTCCATGCTTAGCTCTCCCAGCTGCGCCATTCTCACAGACACGTCAGCAACCCGTCTTTGCTCTTTTATGAGCTCTTCTTTTTTAAGGATATCTGTGACATCAATTTTAGCACCAAGCATCCTAACGCCTATTCCATTGCGATCTTTTATTACCTTTCCTGTTGCATGGATGTATTTTATGACACCAGAGGGAGTTTTTATTCTAAAATAAAGGTTATATTCTTTTTTTCCAGTGACAGCGTCTTTAAGCGCTTGTGTTGCCATGGCTCTATCATCTCCCACTAAAGTCTCCGCCCAGGTTTCGAATAACTTTGTGGGCTCAATCCCACTTGGAAACTCATAAAGCGCAAGTAGTTTTTCGTCAAAAAAGACTTCATTAGTTTCAATATCCCATTCCCAAAATGAAGCTCCTGAAGCAGAGAGAGCAAGTTTGGTTCGCTCCTGCGCTAGGTTTTGTTGAGTCGAATCCTTAATGGTGCCGACATAGCCGGAGATCTCTCCGTTGTGATCAAGGTCGATGGCTTTTACTTGAAGCTTTATGAGCTTGGTCTTGCCAAGCTCAGTGTTAATTGTGTAGGCCCCTTGAAATTGTTCACCACTAGACTTTAGAGTCAACAGGTTACTAGCTATTTCTTTATTGGAATGTTCGTCAAAATACTTTGAGTTAAACAAAATATTAAAATTTTTATCTGACTCTAATTCAAAAATTTTGCTAATTTCGGAGCTAATATAAGTCTTATACTCTTTAAGGTCATGATAAAAACTGCCAACAGACTCTAACTGCTGAATCTCTTTTAAAAATAAGTCTTTTGTAAAATCTTGAGGCGCAAAAGGGATAGGAAGCAAAGATACAATATAAAAGTCGTGGTCGAGTTTATTTTCAACATAAGTAAACTTTAAAACACCTTCTATTTTTACGCCGTTAATTTGAGATATTATTTTTTCGGAAAAATTTCTAGTTCCTTCATTTTTTGCACGTGAGAGATTTTTTTTAAAAATAATATTAAAAGCCGGTGAAACGCAATCAGAAATGTCTTTATTAATGTGGTCTTGAGAATCAACAAGAAGAATCTTCGCTTTTCCAAAAACGGTAATCAACCGATAGTTGTCGTCTAACACCATCGAATCTGGGTTTAAACTTTTGATGACTTCAAATGTTGAAGCTCTGGTTGGTGTCACAAATAAATCTCCTCCATCTTCTACAGCTATGATGGAAACCTACATTTTATACATTCTATTGCTAATCCCCCTAGTTTAAAGGCATTCAAAATATTGTCAATGAGCGGTAACAAATTAAGAAGCCTGAAGTCCCCCATCTTAATCTGAACAAAACAGGTACTTACAGCCCAAAATTCCAAAATAGCGCTAAAGTTGAAAAACCATTCTCACTTATAGTGGGAGATTCTGCTATTACTTGATCAAAACGCTTATAGCTATAGGATAGATTTAAGGATTGATTTTTAGAGAGGATATAGTTCACTGAGACATTATAGAAATCATTAGCAGCACTTTTCATCTCATATTCCTTGAAGAATCCAGTCTCCTCGCTAGAGACTCCATAATAAAAATTAGTGTACTGAGAACTTAAGTACTCTTTTCCAATCCGAGGTATTATCATAAGCTTTTTACTCAGGAAAAAGGGTTTGGAAAGAAAAATATTTGAAGTTTGGCCTTGGTAAACGTTAAAGAAATCCACTCCGTGCTGAAGGCTTAAAAAGAAGATCCTCAAAAGGAACCCTGTATTTAAGGTTCCTCCTTTTTGTTTTACCTCGTAGGCTTTGTACCTATCGCCTGCTGCATTTAATCTTAAATCAAAAGCAATGGCTCCTTTTATGAGTTTATAAGAGATATTGGGTCCAAGAACATTTAACCTTTCCCCACGATACGCGATAATGGGTAAAAGACTTATACCCAGAGGAAGCGGGTTAATTTCATTATCAACCCTATAATCACCCGGCTTGATATAACCTATTCCAGTTGAAAAATCTCCTGCCGCACAAATAAAGGGGACACAGATAAAAAGAAGTAAAATCCCTTTTATAGGCAAACTCACAAAATAAAAATTGAATTTCATTTTATCTTGATGTGAGCTTTAATCAACAACTAATTATCATAGAGCACTTTCTATAGCTTGCTTAAACTCTTTAGAACTTGGATTCACGTTGGAGGCAAAGCGAGTAACCGAGCCATCTTTTTTAATAAGAAACTTTTCAAAATTCCAAGAAATTTCTTCTTTATTCGTTTTCAATAAAAGCTCAGTGATGATGGGATGCTTATTTTCTCCAGTGACCTTCGATTTTTTTAAAATAGGAAAAGTCGTTCCGTACTTTAAACGACAAAATTTTGCCACCTCTTTATTTTCTTCAGGTGTCTGACTGCCAAAATCGTTTGACGGTAAACCTAAAACCACCAGTCCACGGGAGCTGTAGTTTTTATAAATTTTTTCAAGGTCATCTAATTGTCCTGTGTAACCACAGCGAGTCGCAATATTGACAATGAGTACGGGTTTATTTTTATACTTCGATAAAGTGATAACCTCACCCTCTGTAGTTTCAAGTTTTACTTCACCTATATTTTTGGCCGCTGTGAATAGGAATAGGCTCAAGACTAAAATAAAAAATTTGTTCATAGGACTCTCTTTATGGTTGGGTTCATTATTCCCAAGCATTATAGACCAAAGAGCCACGTCTTAACTAATGGATAGTTTGTCTTTTTTATAAAAAGTGAGGATTGAATTAGACTTTAATGAATCAACTCATAAAAGCCAAGGCATGGCCTTGACACATGAATAATGTGAAGAAATAATCACATTTTCAAGAAAACTTAGCGATCCTTTTTACCTCAGTATCACACATAATCAAAAACAATGAATTTACTACCAATTCTCATTTTAGCAATCATCTCATGCAGCGAACAAGATGCTCCCAAAAAAGCACCACCACCAGTGGTGGTTGAAGTGCTAACAATAAAAAAAGAAAGAGTTGTTGTCACAAACAAGTTTCTGGGACGAGTGGTTGCCACAAAATCCTCTAAAATCAGGCCACAGGTCACTGGCGTGATCAAGAAAAGGCTTTTTGAGCAAGGGCGCTTTATTAATCAAGGCGAAGTTCTTTATGAGATAGAACCAAAAACTTATGAAGCCCAACTGGAAAGTTCTCAAGCTGAACTTTCCAGAGTTCAGTCTCAGCTAAAAACAGCGACTTCACTCTACAATAGGTATAAAGAGCTTAAAAGGGCACAGGCCATATCTGAGCAAGAATATATCAGCGCCAAGAATAAAGTTAGTGAAATTCAATCTGCCGTAAATTTAGCTAAGTCTAAGATCTCACAAGCTGAAGTGATTGTAGATGACGCCTATATTAAAGCTCCCATTAGTGGTTATATTGGAAAAACGAATTTTACAGTAGGAGAATTGGTTCAAAAAGGTCAGCTGGAATCTTTAGCGGAAATTTACAATACAGAAAACGTTTATGTTGACCTCAGCATGCCACTATCTCAGATAAAGTCTATTCCCTTAAACTCCTTTAGGGACCAAGAAATTGAAGTTTTTATCCAAGAAGATGCTGCACCAATTCGAGGCAAGATAGTCTCTGTCGAAAGAAGTCTTGGAAAATCGACTGGTACACTTACGGCGCGAGCACTTGTAAAAAATAAAGAGGGACTCTTGATCCCGGCAATGTATGTTGAGGCTTTGATCTCTAACATCAGCTACCAAAATGAAATAATGATTCCCCAAAGAGCAGTACAGATGACTCCAGCTGGACAAGCACAAGTTTGGATGCCTAAAGATGGGAAAGCAAAAAGTCAAAAGATACAGATGGGCAAAATGCTAAAAAAGAGATGGATTGTCAAAGAGGGACTTAAAGAAAATGATAAAGTCATTGTCTCAAATCTTATGAAGATAAGAAAAGCGGGAACACCAATTCAAATCAAAAAGCCCAAATCAGAATAAAGGTGGGAGAAAAATGATTTCGAGTTTTTTTATAAAACGCCCCGTCTTTGCAGGGGTCATAGCTATCCTCATCACCATCGCTGGTGTTATTGCTGTAATGGAGCTCCCTATTCAGCAGTATCCACAGGTCGCTCCCCCTGAAGTTGTTATCAACACCGTCTACCCCGGTGCCTCAGCAGAAACATTAGAAAAAACAGTGACTCAAGTCATAGAACAAAAAATGACTGGTTTACAAAACCTACGCTACTTTAGTTCACGAAGTAACTCCAACGGAACGGCATCCATCACGCTTACATTTGAAATTGGTACCGAACCAGACATCGCGCAGATACAGGTTCAAAATAAACTCTCCGAAGCTGTTCCATCACTTCCTTCTCAAGTTCAACAATTGGGAATTAAGGTCAACAAATCAATAGGAAATTTTCAACTCGTCACATCCTTCTACTCTTCGGATGGAAAAGTTTCCCAACAAGAGATATCAGACTTCATCACAACTAGAATTTCAGAGCCTATTGAGCGAATTCGTGGTGTCGGTAGAGTGCAAGTTTTTGGACCACAAAATGCCATGAGAATATGGCTCAATCCTAAAAAAATGAACTTCTATCAAATCACTGCAAGTGATGTTTTTGCACAAATTGGAAATCAAAACAAGCAGCTCTCTTCAGGGCAAATCGGTGGCGCACCCTCAATAGATGCACAACAATTGAACGCGACGATAATCGCCAAAGGGCTCTACACAAAAGTAGAGGACTTTCAAAATATTTTTCTAAAAGTTCTTCCTGATGGCTCAAGACTTCTGCTTAAGGATATTGCAAGAGTAGAAATTGGATCGGAAAGTTACAATACCGTAAAACGGTACAAGGGAAAAAATGCAGCAGGTTTTGGGATGTATCTCTCCGCTGGAGCCAATGCTCTCGATACTATTGAGCTTGTCAAGAAAGAACTAAAAAAGCTTGAGCCTAGTTTTCCACCAGGTGTTGAGGTGAGCTTCCCAGTAGATGCCTCCCCCTTTATCAAGACTTCTATTGCTGGTGTTATTCAGACTTTAGCTATTGCGATGATTCTCGTTGTTTTAGTGATGTACCTATTTTTACAAAGTTTCACCGCCACCCTTATCCCTGTTATTTCAATACCAGTTGTCTTACTTGGAACTTTTGCCATCATGCTCGCAAGTGGATTCTCTATAAATGTTCTAACCTTATTTGCCTGTGTCCTATCGATCGGGATGCTGGTTGATGACGTAATTGTTGTAACTGAAAACTTTAAGTCTCGTCTTGAAAATAACAAGGACATAGAACCTGAAAAAGCGGCGAAAGAGACAATGAAACAATTGTCTGGAGCATTGATTGGTACCACGATGGTGGTTTGGGCCGTTTTTACACCTATGCTCTTTTTCTCTGGATCCTCTGGCGTCATTTATAAAAACTTCTCGATCACAATTTTAGCTGCGATGACCCTGTCTCTCTTTATAGCATTAACCTTAGCTCCCTCTTTATGCCGATCTCTGGTTAAAAAAGGAACTCAAGAGAATTTCTTTTTTAGAAAATTTAATTTGTTTTTCGATAAGACTCAAAATAAGTATGAATCAAGCCTCAATTCATTCCTATCAAAAACGAAGACTTCTTTTGTTCTCTTTGTAGGCCTTCTCTTGGTTACTGGCTTTCTCTTTTACAAAATACCAGGAACCTTTTTACCTGACGAAGATCAAGGACGTGTTTTCACATTAGTTCAAGGTCCTCAAAATGCAACCTTTAACAGAATGCTTCCTGTAATAAAAAAGGTGGAAAAGTTTTTTTTGGAAGACTCTAAAGACGCAATTAAAGATATCTTTACCGTCATTGGATTTAGCTTTAGTGGGCAAGGGCAAAATACGGCTATAGGGTTCGTTAATTTCAAAGACTACGATAAAAGGAGCGATGACGTAAATTCAGTTTTTAGTATCGCCAAAAGAGCCAATAAAGAATTTGCCAAAATTGAAGATGCTAGAGTTTTTGTTCTCGTCCCACCACCAATATCCCAGTTGGGAAACGCGAATGGATTTAAGTTTCAATTGGTTGATTCAGCCGGGTTGGGTTACGACAAGTTAGTCGATGCAAAAAATCAATTTTTAGGCTTAACGAGTAAAGATAATCAGTTCGCAAGTGCCAGAGCAAATGCTCTTCCCAGTAACCCGCAATACAAATTAAATTTAGATGAGAGAAGAGCTTTAGCCTATAAAATACCAATCGCAGAGCTTAACACAACTCTCAGTTCTGCATGGGGGGGAAGCTATGTTAATGACTTCATAGAAGATGGAAGAGTTAAAAGAGTTTTTATACAAGGAGATAAAGAATATAGAATGAAGCCAGATGATGTCTCACTTTGGTACGTCAGGAACACCCAGGGAAAAATGATTTCACTGGGTGATGTTACCAGTGGTGCCTGGAGCTATGGTGCGCCCCAGTTGCAAAGGTTCAATGGAAACTCATCAATTGAGATTCAAGGACAAGCTTCACCTGGTGTAACGACCGATACCATCATGAATAAAATAATGAAATTAAAAGAGAAGCTTCCTCGAGGCTTCGATATTGAATGGACCGGCTTATCTTTTGAAGAGAAAGCCTCTGGTAGTCAGGTGGTCATCCTCTACTCTTTGGCCATTGTAGCGATCTTTTTAAGTCTTGCCGCCCTTTATGAAAGTTGGACTATTCCCTTCTCAATTCTCCTTGTGCTTCCTTTGGGTATTCTTGGAGCAAGTTTATCCACTTGGCTCGCCGGCGAGGCAAATGACGTCTATTTTAAAGTCGGGATACTCCTTACCTTGGCCCTTACAGCGAAGAATGCCATCCTGATTGTAGAGTTTGCAAGATCACTTGTAGATGATGGAGAGGATCTAAAAGATGCCGTTGTTAAGGCCTGTAAAGAAAGGTTTAGACCAATTCTCATGACCTCCCTTACATTCTTTCTTGGAATTATTCCTCTCGTCTTCTCCAGCGGTCCTGGGAGTGGAGCCCAAAACTCAATTGGAGCAGGTCTTGTCGGTGGGATAATTGCGATAACATTTCTCGTTATTTATTTTTCACCACTTTTTTTCATCGCAATTATGAAACTTAGGAGAAAGAAATGAGACAAATTACAATGATATTTCTCATGTTTCTCTTAACTGGTTGTACACTCGCTCCTGATTATGAAAAACCGAAAATAGATATTCCTCCCAAACTTCTCATGTACTCGAATGAAACACAAAAAGAGTTTATGAAGACAAATTGGGCAAAAGTTTTCCCACAAAAAGATTTACGCTTTCTTATCAACAAAGCTCTTAAGAAAAATTTTGATCTCAAGATTAGTAAACTTAGTGTTAAAGAGTTAGAGAAAGCCTATGATATCGAATATGCTAAGCTCATTCCCAATGTAGGCTTAAGTGGTGGTACTCAAAAAAGGTTTCTTCCACCTAACTTTGTTGGTGGAGGTGGTTTTGGTCCTCAGGCTGCTGGAGCAACAGAAGGATTTACTCAAAAACAAGCGAGCTTAAATATTGGGATTGCATCCTATGAGCTCGATTTTTTTGGAAAACTGAGAAGCTTAAAAGATAAAGCGAAGTACACTTTCCTCTCAACAATCCAGACCCAGCAGTACATAAGGCTCACAACGATTCACAAAGTCGTCTTATCCTATTACAAAATTATCTCCCTGAAGGAGTCTGAAGCCATTTTTAACGATATTCTTAGAATTTACGAAGACAGAATAAAGATTTTTAATAAAAGATTGAAAGCTGGTGTCATCTCTCGCCTGATCATTGATAGAGAACAAATAGAGGTCGATAAATTAAAAGTTCAGTTAAAAAATTTAGACACTGAAAAAAGAGAACAGCTCAACATGATCAACTTTTTATGCCAAACCAATATAAAAATGAATTTCTTTAATAATTCTCTCGATAAACTAATCAATAGCACAAATAAGCTTGCAACGAATCTCTCTTCCAATGTGATTTTAAAAAGGCCAGACATTATGGCCGCAGAATTGAACCTTTTGGCATCTAACGCCAATATAGGAGCCGCCAGAGCAGCATTTTTTCCATCTATTATTCTAACGGGAAGTATTGGCTATCTCTCTTCTGATATCAATACTCTTATAGATCCGGACTCTAGATCTTGGAGCTTTAATCCTCAAATAAATTTACCAATCTTTACCGGGGGAAAGCTTTCAGCACAATTAGAGCTTGCTAAAGTCAGAAAGGAGAAGAGTGTTATTAATTATGAAAAGACTATTGAGACTGCTTTTATTGAGGCTTCAAATACTGCAACTGCTCTGAAAAACGCCCAAGAGATTTTAAAGATACAAAACAGAATTTCTCTTCAAGCCCAATCTTACTACAGTAAAAGTCAAAAAAGATTTGATTCGGGCGTTACTGACTTCTTGGCAGAACTTGATGCTCAAAATTTATTCTTGGATACCAAAAGGCAGCTTGTAAACTCAAAGTTAAACTACTTAATTCTTAAAGCTCAATTTCTTAAGAACATAGCCGCCTTTTAACAAAAGCTTGTTAGTTATTTCATAAGACGCTGATAAATCTCATACCCAACAACAGCATCTGAGGCTGCATAGTTCACTTGTTCAGGAGTCAAATCCACCCTATTCCAATTGGATATTTTTGCTTTTTTAGATAACTTCTTTTTTAAGAAAATTGCCGTGAGAGCTCTTAAGCCGAAGTTTTTATATTTTTTCTCTTTTGCAATATCTGCTAAATCGATAAAGTTTTCCTGTGAAAATGAAAAGATCTTCTGCAAACCTTTGATATCATCTCGAATAGCAACCCCAGCTTTCACAATATTTGGGTTTTCTAAAATATCGGCAATCTCTTGGGGGACTTTAAATTTATTGATTCTAAACAGATAGGCATCAGAGCCCGTTGCCAACTGAAGAAGCGAAATATCATAGCTTTCGCCTTTTTTAAAAGCAGCTCTTGTTTCGGTATCAAAGCCTAACTCATTTTCTTGTTGAAGCTTTTGAGCGGCATTTAAGGCATCTTTTTCAGTCTCAACTAAATGGATTTCTCCTTCAAACTTGAAAGGAGGTAATTGATTTATTTCTTCTTTAGTAATCGATAGTGGATAGGACATATAATATTAAGCCATTTATTTATTCATTATACAACAGGTTTTTCAAAAGCCGCTCATCTGTCACTCTTTAGTAATACCCAAATAGCTCACGATATCTTCCGGAGTAATGATACCAACCAACTGAGATTGGTTGAAACGGTTAACCACTGGAAGTCTTCCCAGATTAGCTTTTTTCATTTTATCCATCGCTACTAATAAACTTTGGTCGGGGAAAACGTAAGCCACAGAGAACTGCTTAACTTCTTTTGTGAGCCGTTTTGGGTTTTCTTCAAATTCCTTTTTTAGATTAAAAATATTGATGACACCAAAGTATCTTCCATTGATGAGAATAGGAAAGCCTTGATACTCCAAGTCTTCAACCTCTTTATAGTTTTCTTCTATTGTTTTATTTCCATCTAAGGATTTAACATTTGTCACCATACACTCTTCAACACTCATTTCATCCATGATTTCACTGTCAGCAGCTGTAGGCAGATGGACTCCTTCATAAGCAGATACTTTCTCATAAACAGAACTTGGAGAAAGCTTACTTGCAATCCAAAATGCCGAAATACTGGATACCATCAAAGGAAGAATCAGCTCATAATCCAAGGTCATTTCAAATAAAAGAACAAAGGCTGTAAAAGGAGTTCTAATGACCGCAACTAATAAAGATGTCATTCCCAATAAAGTAAAGGCTCCAACTTGCACTCCTTCCACCCCTAACTGAACTAATAAAAGTCCAATCAGATTTCCCCCTAGGGCCCCTAGAAGCAGCACGGGCATAAAAAGACCTCCACTTAGGCCAGTACTGTATGAAGTCGTTGAAAAGAAAAACCTGAGTATCAAAAGAAGAATCAAACTTTTAGCATTTAACATCTCCGAGCCTAGTAGTAGACGATTAATGGTATCGACACCATCCCCAAGAACCTCAACAGTAAAATTACTCGCAAGGGCAATCAAGGTCAGCACAAAGAAAATATAGAGGTATTCATTTTTAAAATACTTCTTTTTAAAGTCTTTAAAGAAAATAATTAAACGAATAAAGTAGACACCCTTTAACGCCATTATCAGTCCAAGAGCAAAATAGAAAATGAGGTGCCATTCAATTTTAAATTTATAGTGAACAGGAGTAAATGTTGAGATATTCCCATTAAGTTTGAAAGCGGTTACAGATCCAATAACGGCCGTTAAAATGACAAATCCCAAATACTTTGTCTTTAATTCTCCCAAAATCTCTTCAATGGTAAAGATCACGGCTGCGATCGGTGTATTAAATGCTGATGCGAGACCCGCAGCTGCCCCGGAGGCGACTAATACCCTTGTCAATTGTTGGTTTAACTTGAGGACATGAGACACGAGATGAGCCCATGCAGCATTGATGGTTACAAGTGGTCCCTCTTTCCCAAAGGTCATTCCAGAGACCAAAGTCAAACAAGAGACAATAAATTTCCCAAATGGCATTCTCTTTGGAAATCTTCCTTTATGAACAACCAGTGCTAACTTCACTTGTGGAATTCCAGAACCTTGAGTGTCCTTAAAGATAGTTTTGCTTAAGAATAAGGACAAAGCTGCCAAACAGCCAGATACCAAAAGAGTGTAAAGGGTAAAAGCTTGGTTTGTTTGTAAGAGTGAACTCAGATCATGAACGATATTATGGAGGGCATAAGAGAAAATCCCACCGCCGATACCTATGACAAGAGAGGCAAAGGTCACCTTTACATTTGTGCTAAATAATATGCCTTTAATTCTTGCTTTCATCTAAGCTGGGAAACCTTCACTATTTTTAAATTGATCGCAGTCGTATCTTACAGGAACAAAGAGAAAAGCCCAAGGGGGGAAAAGAAGATTATTCCCCTAGATTAATTTAAAAACATCTTGCAAAAAGAAGATCACGATCTCAATAAGAATTAAAATAATAATAATCCACTCCAGCCTACTTGAATGGCGGTGGTTAAGCTCACTAGACAAGATAGAGAGAATCTCATCAATTGTTTGAATTTTTTTAGAAAGAATATCGATCCTTGGATGAAGCTCGAGATACTCAGTCGTTTTAGAATAGAAACTATCGAATTCTGGGTAGACCCAAAAGAATTCTGGCTTATCAAGGATGGAGTATTCAAAGCTCATTTTCGTTTTCTTCAAATACAGCTCTCCTTGAAGTTTAGAAATTTCCTTCTTGGACTTTTTAACTTTTCCCGTTTGAGCCAGATCTAGCGGCACCTGTCGGTTAACCTTCATCAGTTTAAGAACATCATCCTCAATATGGGAGAGCCTCAATGACTGTGCAATGGCGTGAGAGATGGAAAATTTAATCTCCATACTATTTTGGGAGAGATAGATCGTATCCTCATGGATGAGTTTTAAAAGTTCTGTTGTTGCAACTTCGAACTCATCGACAAGCCTCTCAGCGGCCGAGAACTTTCCCTTCATAAGACTCTCAACCTGGGATTCGAAGTGAAAAAGATCTCCACTTCCCCAAATAATTAAAGCTCCGTAAGGAAAGATAAAGCAGATACTCTCACCATAAGTAAGGACTGCCGCTTGCTTGTACTTTGCTTCACTCTTGATAAGGTCGATATCGATAGACTCGCAAAGGAGATAGCCGTGACATTTCATATATTCTCTCGAGACCAGGGATATGAAGTGATCTCTTTAATCAGATAATATATTAAGTTTTAAATTGAGCAAGAAAAATGTGAAAGAGTATGAGGATATTGCTAAGAGAGAGACTAAGCAATCTCTCTTTTATTGGTTAAAATAAGCATAGACTGAATTTGGGAAGAGCCAAACTTAGCCATGAGTTCAAACTCGTCTTTTCGAACCGGTATATTAATATTGTCAAAAGCCTCATCGTCATCTCCAAGGTCCGGGTCATTAAAGAAGACAAAGTCTTCATTCATTCCCGTAATGACAATCCAGTGGGGGGTCTTTGTTTCAGTCAAACGATAGGAACTTATTAAAACCAGAGGGACTCCTCCATTAGAAATAATTTGCGTCAGCTCACTCCAGTTGATTTTTCCGTATTTTACAGGAATTTTATGATGCTTAATCTCACGGTCAAACTGTTCTTGAACAATCTTTATAATCTCTTTTTTGTGTTTTTGCCGGACTCCACTGACAAAGAGAAGGTCTTTAGTATTGAGATAAAGCTCAACGTCAAAACCTCTTTTGTGTGCGGCCAGTGCCAAACCGTGGGGGCCACATCCCCCATGTCCGGAGGTCATAAAGATGGTCGTCGCCTCTCTCCAAATCTGAATTTCTTGGGTCCGGGAGATCTTCTTTTTGGGGTCAATTGACTTCATCGCCATCATAAGGCTTGACGGACCACAGGTAAATTCTGTGGTCTGTTTGTAAAAAGGTACGCTTAAAGTATCATCTTTTTTAGAGATTTTTTGGACCTTTTTCTCCATGCAAATCGCATCTTCCTGATCCTCATAATACTCGTGCTTTACCGAGAATTCTTTATAACCAATTTTATCGTAGAGCTTTAATGCCCGAGCATTTGATTTTTTAACCTCAAGTCTAATATAACTTGAGTCTCTTTTTTGGGCATAGTCTTCTAACTTTAACATTAGATCTTTACCTAAAGACTTGCCTGTATGCTCAGGAGATACGGCTATTGAGTAAAGACGGCAAAGAGAGGTACCTTTTCTGTAAAGTAATAGCCCGTAGCCGACAATTTCTTTTTCAATGAGCTGCACAACGAGATCATCATGGCCTTTATTGATAAAATACCTAAAATTTCTAGATCCCAAAGCATCATAGTCAAAGCACAAGTTTTCAAGTTCCACTAACTGTGCAACATCATCCAACTTTGCTAACCGATATTTGATATTTTTCTTCACTTAATCTTCCTTTAGGCTAATATACTCATAGTATTAGAAAAAGGACTAAATGTGGATGACTTTATTGTAATAGTCGATAAAATTTCAGACTGGCAACCCTACTACCCAACGGAATCATTGGTTACGGCCAAAGACTATCTTTTTAACAAGAAATACCAAGAGATAAAAAATCTAAGGATTATTAATCTCTCTAAAAAATATAAGTACCTCTCTTCGGGTTACTATTGTTCCCTTCTTGCCGAAGCTAGAAATCATAGGATTATTCCGAACTTAAAAACAATAAATGACTTGAGTAAAAAAAGAATTTACATCAGTGATATTGATGAACTCCAGCTCGTTTCTGAGGACATGTTAAAAAAGTATCAAAATATAAAAGATAATGTCGTCATGATCGCCTTTAAAGTCTACTTTGGGCAATCAAAGATTTCTGAGTTTAAAAAATTAGCTTCTGACATTTACACCTACTACCCTGTTCCCATTTTAGAAGTAAGACTCGTCTTTGATAAAGTTTGGAAGATCAATTCTATTATCCCTTCATCATTAGGCGAATTAAAAGAAGGTGATGAAGATTTTTTTGGAAAGGCACTGGAAAAATATAGCAATAGAATTTGGCGTCTTCCAAAAGAGCATAAACAGTATATTTATGATATCGCCGTTTTACATGATCCAGACGAAGAATTATCTCCAAGTAATCCAAAAGCTTTAGAGAAATTTAAAAAGTCATGTGAATCAAAATCTATCTATTGTGAATTTATTACGAAAAAGGATCTGTCGAGAATTAATGAATTCGATGCTCTTTTTATTCGTGAAACAACATCTATTAGCAATCACACCTATAGATTTGCGAAGAAAGCTGAATCTGAAGGTCTCGTTGTTATCGACGATGCCGACTCCATGCTCAAGTGCACGAACAAAGTATTTGTAGCTGAACTTATGGACAGAATTGGTGTGGCCAATATACCAAGCTCCTTTGTCTCGTCTTCAACGAAGGAGACTCTCGACTCACTAGAAAAAGAGTTTGGATATCCAATGGTAGTAAAGATACCTGACGGATCATTTAGCATTGGTGTAAAGAAAGCTGAAGATAGACAGGAGTTAATTTCAATTCTCGAAATAATGCTTAAAAAAAGTGATCTTATTCTCATTCAAAAATTTGTTTATACAAAGTTTGACTGGAGGATCGGAGTTTTTGATCAAAAAGGCTTATATGCGTGTAAGTACTTTATGAGTAATGATCACTGGCAAATCTACAATCACAAAAAAGATCAAAGTGATGATGAATTTAGCGGCGACTCTCAAACTTTAGAAATTTCAGATGTTCCAAAGAAAGTTATGAACACAGCAATAAAGGCCGCCAACAGTATTGGAAAGGGTCTCTACGGCGTAGATCTAAAAGAAGATGCAGACGGAAACGTCTATGTCGTTGAGATAAATGATAATCCAAATATCGATGATGGAATTGAAGACCTCATTTTAAAGACTAAACTCTACGACACAATTGTAGACTGGTTTATAAAACAAATTGAAGCTAAAAAACATCCCTCACAGGTATAGAATGAATAAACTAAAAAAAGAGATCATCCCAATTAAAGAACTCATTGGTGGTGCTCAGTACTCTCTTTATAAATACACACTAACAGGCACGCAACCTGGACCCAAAGTTTATATTCAAGCAAGTTTACATGGCGGAGAACTTCAAGGGAATGCTCTCATACTTGCTCTTATCGAACATTTAAAGGATATTTCATTTAATGGAACCATCACCTTTGTTCCTTTATCTAATCCCTATGCGACAAATAATAAACTGGGTAAGTACACATTTGGAAGGTTCAATCCTAATACAGGTGATAATTGGAATAGAAATTTCATTGATATTATAAAAGCTCAAAAAGTAGATTTAAAAAAGTTTAGTCAGAAAAATATTAATGAACCCGAACAAGTTATTAGAGAGAAATACCAACGACTCTTAGAAAAAGAGATCAAAAAACTTGAATCCAGACTATCCAAAGAAAATCAGCTTCACGATAATAATAAGCTCAATCTCATGTTACAAAAATTGGCTTCGACAGCTGATATTGTCCTGGATCTTCACACCGGACCAAGCGCAACAGAGTACCTATACAGCGCAACTCGCTCACTTAAAGAAGTAAGCTTTTTGCACTTTAAGCATGTTCTAGAAGTTGATCACGAGTTCGCAGGAGCTATGGATGAAGCCACTTTCATGCCTTGGGTTCATCTTGAAGAAGAATTCGAAAAACAGGGTCGTCATTTAAACATGGACTTTCACTCTTTTACTTTGGAACTTGAAAGTGAGGAAGGTTTTTCAATCACGATGGCAAAAAAGCAAAAAGAAAAAGTCTTAAATTATTTAAGACACAAAAAAGTTCTAACAGGCAAAGCCACTAAAAAAGCTCTTATTCTAGAGCACCTGAGCGACTATATAACGATCTATAGCCCCATCTCTGGGCTTATCGATTACCAACATGAACTTGGAAAACCTTTTAAAAAAGGTGAGGTTCTTGGCACGATTTACCAACTACAAAACCTAGACCGAACTGATTCATCAAAATACTCAACCCCAATTATTTCCGATTTTGATGGTATACTTATTAATAAATGTCCTTCAAGTGCTATTCAACAAGGCATGGAGCTTTTTCAGGTCATGAGGACATCAAAAAAATAAAGGAAGAAATCATGAATAAGTGGAGCCAACAAGATAAATTGAACTGGAAAAATGAACAAAAGGTTCAACGTTCTTATAAAGAAGATATTCTCTCTCAGATTGAAAATTTAGATAGTCTTTTCAAAGTTCAACAGTACGGAACACTCACCGAATCCCATGTCGACTACCCCGTTTTCTTTCTTCAGTCCAAGATGATTGATAAGACCAAGCCAAACATCCTCATTACTGGCGGCGTTCATGGATATGAGACAAGCGGTGCTCATGGAGCCTTACTCTTTATGAAAGAGCATGCTGCTGAGTACTCAAGTCACTTTAACTTATTTTGTGCCCCATGCATCAGTCCTTGGGGTTATGAGACAATTAATCGTTGGAACCCAAAAGCGTTGGATCCCAATAGAAATTTCTTTAAAGATAGTCCAGCAAAAGAGTGTGAGCTTATCTTTAAATTGTTAGAAGAAAAAAATCTGACATTCCTTGCTCACTTTGATCTTCATGAAACGACTGACACTGATAACACAGTTTTTCGTCCCTTAATTGAAAAACGTGATGGAATACCACAAGAAGTTTGGGATATACCAGACGGCTTTTATCTTGTGGGAGATACTGGCCGTGTTGAAAATCAGTTTCAACAAGCTATTATCAATGAGGTAGAAAAAGTAACTCATATTGCTCCAGCCGATAAGGAGGGTAAAATCATCGGAGAGAGTGTTTCAAGTAAAGGTGTCATCAACTATGATGTGAAAAAGCTTTTTCTTTGTGCTGGGTTAACAGATGCCAAGTATGTGACAACAACAGAGGTTTATCCAGACAGCAAAAAGGTCACAGATAAACAATGCAATGAGGCCCAGGTTGCTGCAATCGTCGGTGGACTGAATTATCTAAAAGAACTTATTCCCTAGAACTTATTGAGTTTTCTAATGATCTTATTTAAATCGTCTTGATGGATAAAGTCGCTGATGAGAATAAATCCAAAAACACTGATAATTAAACATAAAATTGGATAATCCTGACTATTCACTTTTAATTCATACTTTTCTTGAAGCAGAATGATGTCTTTACTCATTAAATATTCATGATAAAAATGATAGATTCCAAAAGTTATAAGAGAGAGAAAAAACCATTTTAAAAATCCATGCTCTTTGGATTCTAGCAAAATATTACATTGTTGCATTTGACGGTATTGCCAATAAAAATAGAAAAGACCAAAAGTTATAATCGTTAAAAGAATATATAATACAATATTGATCTCTTCTATTTTCTTCATATTTCCTACGCAGCGATTTTAATGTTTTCGTTTGCATCAACTGATGCTGGAGGTTGAGTCGCATGTTTATTTAGTTCGGTTTGAACAAAAAATGGCATGAAGATTCCTGCAAAAAATGAAACAACACACCAAAGGACAGTATGATTATCCTTCTTAACGGTCTCAGAAAATCCTTCACAATATTTGTACATGTAGTAAAAATTTGCGATCGGCACAATGAGTAACCAAGAGGTAGGAATGTCAGCACCCAGTGCATTCATGTCTCGTTTTGATTTTACAGTCCAAACAGTCCAATAAATACCAAAAGTAATTATCGAAAAGAAGTAGACTAAAAATACATTTTTGTTTTTGATGGTTCTTGTGCTCATAGAGTTAAGCTCCTCTTAATTAGTAGTTAGACCACCCCTATCGGTATAATTAAGTGTTACTTTATAAATTAATTCTTAATATTGTTTAAGGTAAAGAGTTCGCGGCGAGATTCGTTCATTCATTTTCAATGACTAATTCAGAATAAAATCGATCGACATCCTGATCAAGTCCACTCTCACTGGAATTTGACAAAAAGACATGTCCAAAATCTTGACCAACACCCTCTCTTTGAAGAATTTTTTGGCCGACCTTGAGATTAATCTTCATATGCTTAAGACTTGAAAGTTTCTCAATCTTATCTAACCCTTCAATAGTTTTTATTGTCCCCTCTTTTGGATAAATAATAATGGAGGAAGAGAAGTTTTTGAGATTGTTAAACTGAACTGTTTTAGAACCCGTTTCTATTTCAACGAATTTATCCCAGAAGTTCTCTTCATAACAAAGAGCAAGTGTGTCCATGAGATATCCTCCTGGAGGCCTCAGGGCAACCTCACCAAAGAGTATCTCATCTTCAGTAATATAGTATTCAAGATGAGTCATTCCCCACTTTATACTCATTGCAGAGATTACATTTTGGTTTAACTCTTTAATTTTATTTTTGATTTCTTCTGTATACCGAGCTGGTACTTTATTACAAAGGCCATGCTTGTAATATTCAGTGGTACTTGTAAAAAGAATTTTTCGATCACAAATAAAAGATTCAATACTTCCTTCAGTACCGACAATTGCTTTTTCAAAATAGAGATTTTCCTTACCTAAACGATCGCTAATTTCGTCCTTAGTCCTTAAAAACTCCACGCCTCTACCACCAGAACTTAGCTTCTCTTTACAAACAACAGGAAGACCAAGTTTTTCAACTATCTCTTCAACCCCTTTGTTTAAAGAAGGAACAAAACGTGTTGTCGGAATTCCCTTGTTGGCCAAGAATTTTTTCATTTTCAATTTATCAGTACATATTAAGATAACACTATGGGGATTTCTTCTGAGATCCAGCCAAGCTCTTGCTTTAGAAGCTGTAATGACAGAATTTTCAACTCCAGCAATAATATGAGTAATATCGGCAAATTTCTCTATTTTTTCACAAAGTGTTAGCGGTGATTCCGGGTACGGTCCAATAACAATTTGTTCAGCTAATAATTTATTTTTTACTTCTTTTGTGGACCAAAGAACATAAGGAATCCCCTTTCTTTCAAGAGATCTTGCGATACCTAATCTGTGACCAAAGACGAGCGCTTTCATTTATACATTAATCTCCGGGAAAGATTTAATGGATTTTGCCAGATATGTTTGCTTGCGCCTCTAAACTTTACTGTCACACCACCATCTTGGAAGATACCTGTAACCTTACCTTTTTCGCCATAGTTATTTTTGACATAATCACCAACTGAAAATCCCTGGGAAGATCCATACTTTACGGCCAAGTATCTTGTCTCGACTGAGACTGACTGGTATGAGTTTGCAAAGAGAACGAGTACCTTTGTCTCACTAAGAACGCCTGTAACTCTACCCTCAAAGCCATTGCTATTAATAACAGATTCACCAACTTTAACCCACGAGGAGGTTGGTTCATGACTTGTCGATGGAATTGTCACATCAGGTACTGATGCCGTACCAGAACCTGGTGTCGTGGAACTATTATTTGTTGGATAATCATCTGAGTAATTCTCTTCATTATCACTGTTAGGTGAATTCGTTGTATCCACACCTGGAATTAACCCATCCCAAGAAATAAGTGCGTCCTTGTAGGCAATCTTTAAATCAGAGTCATTATATTTCGTTGGCATTAAGCCTGTGCTTGAGAAATTTTTCAATTGATATGGTTGCCAAAAATGTTGATGAGAGTAAATTAAGTAACAGTACTGTTCTTCTTGATTATTTTCATATTGCCTATAGTCTGTCACAACAGGACAATTCGCTTCATTTTGAATGAATATATTTTTCCAATTCGTTACACTAAAAGGAACCTGAGTGAATCCTCTGTCGAGAATATATTTTCCATTTGAATCGTCGACATTAGCATAGGGAGAAACGTGAAACCACCATTTGTATTCAAAGTCTCTAATGTACTTATGAGTAAAAAATATCCAAAGTTTTCCCATGTTAATCGTTTTTTCAAATGACGCTTCATAGGTCCACATATGAGCACGATTGTAGCACTGTGAATCATCATCCGTTTTACCATTAAAACTATCCATCAAACTTTGAGCTGCATTGTAACTATTTAGTGTCGTGAGATTTCCACTATCAAGAGGATCGCTAAATAATCTTTTTTTCGAAAAGTTTGCTATCCCCTTGTGTGACTCTGACTTTTCTAACAATGTTATTGATTCAATTTTATCCGCAGTATTACTTGAGACCTGTCCCCTCTTAGTCATAAGAATGCTAGAAGAGGTTTTAAAAGCAGTCTTTACTTTATTCAAAAGATCTACATTCTCTTTTTTAAAGTGAACGATTTCTCCATCACTTAAAAATAAAGTCACGTGCCCCTTCATCAGACTTTCATCCTCAAAGACTTTCTCAATTTTTTGAGAGGCAAAAGAGGAAAGAAGAAATGTCATACTAATAGCTGTGATAAAAAGCTTCATGAGACCACCGTGTAAAATTCAATAACATGGCTTTCTATCACTCAAAAAATTGAGTTCGTAGCTAAATTGTATAATTTTTAGTGTTTTCAGTGAGATCTTCTTCATAATGATTCTGTGGACTTACACGTACTCATGAAGAAAAGTGAAGAACTGATACCACCTACTAGGCCCATCATGCACCATCGGGCTTGTACACTCGTGATTTCGGTATCTTACAATGGCATCCCTTTTGCTTATTTATAAGGTGTGCAGTCAAGAAAAGGAGTTCGCATTGAAAATCACTTTATTATTAGCTTTATCTTTAACTTTATTTTCCTGTGGCAGAGGTCCTCACACGGATGCAAACGATGACGAAGGTGTCACTCTAACCGAAAATCTAGTAGCAAATTGTTCAGTCACAAAAGATGACGAAACTCAAGAAGTCGTTATTAGTTGTCCAGATGGAACACAACAGAGAATAAGAAATGGAATTGATGGTCAAGATGGAGAGGATGGAGTTTCATGTTCTATAAAAGAGATGGATGGTGGTGCCATGATTTCTTGCGGAGACACCAAAGCCTTCATTAAGAATGGAAAGGATGGACAAGACGGAAGTGCCTGTTCAGTAGCAGAAGCAGACAATAGTTTAGGTGCACTTATTTCATGCGCTGATGGAACAACAGCGTTTATAAGAAATGGTCAAGACGGCGAAGACGGTCAAGACGGCGAAGACGGCGAAGACGGTCAAGATGGTGAAGACGGCGAAGACGGAGAAGACGGTCAAGATGGTGAAGACGGCGAAGACGGAGAAGACGGTCAAGACGGGTTAGATTTCGTTCAAAGAATAGTTGATCCTTGTGGCCAAGAGAGCTCTCAAGGTCAGGACGAAGTCCTCCTTGTACTTCAAAGTGGCGATGTTCTAGCTTACTTTGAAAATGGGGATAACAAGTTTTTGACAATATTGAAGAAAAATAAATCCTATGTCACTTCTGACGGAACAGGCTGTCGCTTTAAAATCACAAAAGATGGAGAGGTTGAGTTTTAAAAGATAAGAGAGAGGGCCCTATCAAATGATAGGGCTTTTTTTATTCTAAATATTTAAGTATCGATTAAGATCTAAATAGCCATACTCATTTGTATTTTTTTCATAAGATTTTTCGGAGAAATACTTATAGTGAGACCAAAAGTTTTTATCCGACCTAGAGATAATATATTTTTTCATCAGCTCCCATATCTTCTTTTCACTCTCAGCAGCCTTTAAATCTTTTGTAAAAGCTTGGACATCATCTTTTTTGAGTCGCATAAATGCATTTGCGTACGAAGTCACAATCCCTGGAATAATATCAATAGAGTCTTTTTTTACATTTCTTCTATCTTGCTCAAAAAAGAGCATAGAAACATTAAAGTGATCTTTATTATGAACAAGTGTGTACACATCATCATCAACACTAAAAATAATAGTATCTGGAAGGTACTGAAGACCTTTTGACTTTATACCTGCTAGAGCGACTAAGTCTTCGCTCTTCTCTTTTTTGCCCGCCAAAATTTGTTCTTTTGTTAAAATTTTATTTTTTAGACGCCTTAACAAACTCTCTTTGGAATCTTCATTTTCAACTTTAACCTCTGTTCCGTGGTAGACATAAGTATACTTCATCTCCTCGCTAGCATCTTGAGTAATGGTATCAGCGAGCCACTTTAACATTGATTCGTCTCTCTTTGGTACTGCTATATTCCAATCACTGCGAATATGGGTTCTCAGTTCAGGTTTTAGAAAAGAGATAAAAAGATCCTCAGAGGCAATTCTAGAAATTTCCATAAAAAGTCTAGAGTTTACCTGATGAAGAATGGGTCCAAAGACATTATAACCAGCAGTCAAATTATAGTAGATTGATTCAAAGACGTGATAGTCTAAAACCCAAGCTGTCTTAGGAACTTCCCCTTGGAGCCCTTTCATAACATGAGCACTATCAAAGTGCCTAGAGACAGTTATTGAGGCATCGTCATCTTCCTTATTTCCCGTCCAAAACCATTCGTCTGATAAGAGTTGAGAGTTAAGATAGTCGTACTTTTTATTCAATGTTTTCCAATAGTTTTTTCTAAGATCTTTAAGAGGCTTAAAGTCATCTTTCAATTGAGCTGGCATAACCATTTTTTTAGCAGCATGAGAGTAAAATTCTTTTGAATTAACCAATGCATCCTTACTTGGATCGATGAAGAAAACCCAAAAATGATCATTAATAACATTCAAAGCTGTCTGACCTCGACATACGGGACCTTTTATAAAAGTCATAATGTGATAGCTCGATTCATCGAGAAAAAACTGGTAGCGAGCGGCTGCAGGAATTGATTCAAAAGTCTTGTAAGGATTTGCTCCCTCCCTTCCATAAGCAGGCATCTTTTTGGGCGTGTTTATCCAAGAACTTTTAAAAAAACTTTTCTCCCATTTTTCCATTTTTTTGTCATTAAACTCGAAAGGAATATGACTTTTATGAACAATTGTTTCAACTACTGGTCTTAAACGATAGGAAAACTCGCCTTTAGGGTCATCAAAAGGATAGAGTGTCCCAATTTCTTTAATTTTTCCCGATTCAGATTTAGACCTCACAAGTCGAAAATTCACTTTTGGATATGATGGAAAATAAATATGCGCTAGAAACAGATGCTCATAGATATAGCGAGAGGCAATTTTCTCTTTCATCGACTGACGATTAAAGAATTTTTCCCACTTCTTAACTTCAGAATCGATACCAGACAACTGGCTCAATTTCCTTTCTTGCTCTAACAAAACAGGTCCAGGAGCCCCACTACTTTGCCACTTAATAAGTGTTTCTATTTCTGATTTTTCTAAGCCTGGAAATCCGTAGGGCATTCTTCCAGCAGGATTCTTAGAAGTAAACTCCTCTGACTCCTCTAATGAACTCATACAGACTCGACTCTCTTCAGAGATGTACTTATTTTGCTTTCCTGATTCGATTCCATGGGGGTTGGTAATCATATACGTTAAAAGAGAATCTTTTCCCTTTGAAAGGACGCTATAAAAACCTTTCTCTCGCCAAGTCTTTTCATCTTCTCCATCAATAAACATTCTTGTCGGTTCTCTAGATTCCAATTTAGGAAAGTCATAAATACTAATTTTATTAGCTCCTCTTACAGTAGAGAAGTATGAGGTCATATTAAGCTGACAGGGTGAATTATAACAAGAATGACAAGCGATACATTTTGCATTAAATATTGGCTGAATTGCTTGCGAATAGTAATGGTCTTTCTCAAGGATCTCAGAGGAGCTCCAGCCCGCTTTTCTATTTTTCGAATAAAGAGAATAAAAGACCAAAATTGAACTTAACAGAAGCAGGATGGCAATGGGCACTTTTTTCATAAATAATCTTCTTTAATTTAAAGGTCTGAGAGGAGATTATACCTCCCCCCAGAGCTATTGGTTAGAAGCGATCTAAATTCATCACTTTATCCCATGCTTTTATAAAATCGCCAACAAATTTATCATTTGACTCATCTGTTGCATAGACCTCACTGAGAGCTCGAAGCTCAGAGTTTGAGCCAAAGATGAGATCCACTCTTGACCCCTTCCATTTTTCTTCTCCGGTCTTTCTATCTGTTCCTAGAAATTGCTCTTCTTTTTCCGTTGTTTCTCTCCACTTCGTTTCCATACTTATTAAGTTTTTGAAAAAATCGTTATTGAGTCTCCCACTGGAGTCAGTAAAAACGCCCAAAGAGGAATGATCATAGTTCGTCTCAAGAACTCTCATTCCGCCCACAAGAACAGTCATCTCAGGTGCCGTTAAAGTCAAAAGGTTTGCCTTGTCTATGAGAAGCTCTTCAGCTGAGACTTCAAAGTTTTCATCGACATCAGAACTGATATAATTTCTAAAACCATCTGCAAGTGGGTTTAAGAAGGCAAACGAATCAATGTCTGTCTGTTTTTGAGAAGCATCTGTTCTACCTGGAGTAAAAGGGACCTTCTTTCCCGATGCTTTTTCAAGAGCAGCACATCCTCCAAGGACAATAAGGTCGGCAATAGAAACCTGTGCTTTTTCTGAACTTGAATTGAATTCTTTTTGAATTTTTTCACATTCAGCTAAAACTTTTTTTATCTCACTTGAGCTATTAACTTCCCAACTGATTTGAGGTTCTAGCCTAATTCTTCCACCGTTCGCTCCCCCTCGCTTGTCCGAGTCTCTATAAGTTGAAGCAGAAGCCCATGCAGTTGAAACCAATGCTGAAATACTCAGATCACTTTCCATGAAGGCTTGCTTTAAAAGATAGATGTCTGTTTCGTCAATCGTTTGATAGTTAGCTTTTGGAATTGGATCTTGCCATAAAAATTCTTTTTTCGGGATGTCTTCACCAAGGTATCTTGATGTTGGCCCCATATCTCTATGTAAAAGTTTGAACCAGGCATTTGCGAAAGCCGTTGCAAGCTCTTTAGGATTTTCAAAAAATTTACGGGAAATTTTCTCGTAAGCGGGATCAACTTTTAAGGCTAAATCGGTAGTGGCCATCATAGGCGCATTTTTTTTATTTGGATCGTGAGCATCCATGACAGTGCCGTCCCCGGTTGATCCTTTTGGTTTCCACTGATGGGCTCCTGCGGGACTTTTAGTCAGTTCCCATTCATATTTAAAAAGATTTTCAAAATAATTATTGTCCCACTTTATTGGGTTCTCGGTCCAAGCGCCTTCGAGACCACTGGTTATAGCATCGCCTGCCACACCCGATTTATAAGTACTCAGCCAGCCTTGTCCTTGATCAGCAATTTTGCCACCCTCGGGTTCAACTCCAACATGTTTACCAGGCCCAGCGCCATGACACTTACCAAAGGTATGCCCTCCAGCGATAAGAGCAACAGTCTCTTCGTCATTCATCGCCATTCTTCCAAATGTTTCTCTGATATCGATAGCTGCCTTTTCAGGGTTAGGTTCATTGTTTGGTCCTTGAGGGTTCACGTAGATGAGCCCCATAACAGCAGCACCAAGAGGATTTTCAAGTTCTCGGTCACCTTTATATCTTTTGTCGTTTGTCTCCCACTTTGTTTCGCTTCCCCAGTAAATATCTTCTTCGGGATGCCAAATGTCTTCTCTACCAAAAGCGAATCCTGCTGTTTTTAATCCCATTGAATCAAGGGCGCAATTTCCCGCAAAAACAAAAAGGTCTGCCCATGAAATTTTGTTTCCATACTTTTTCTTCAGAGGCCACAAGAGCAGTCTAGCTTTATCTAGGTTTCCATTGTCAGGCCAGCTGTTAAGTGGAGCAAACCGCTGATTACCGGTTGCAGCGCCACCGCGTCCATCCCCAGCTCTATAGGTTCCAGCCGAATGCCAAGACAGTCGAATAAAAAAAGGTCCGTAGTGTCCAAAGTCAGCTGGCCACCAGTCTTGTGACTCTTTCATCAAACTCATCATATCTTTTTTCAATTCTTTTTGATCGAGTTTTTTAAATTCTTCGGAATATTTGTAATTCTCTCCCATGGGATTTGACAGCTTAGAGTGTTGCCTTAAAATATTAAGCTTTAATTGGTTTGGCCACCAATCAGCATTTTGTCTGCCTTCACCTGCAGCTTCTTTTTGATGATTTCCTCTAAATGGGCATTTTCCTTCCATTGCACTTCCTCCATTAATTTAAAATTCACACTATTCTACATTAAACCTTAAAAATTTTCTTGGAAGTTATGTGAATATATTGTGAATGTACCTGAGTTAACTCTAAGAGTTATAGTTTTTTATCAAAATTTATCCTAGACTCATTGATACGATTTATGGAGAAAAGAAATGAGCATTATTAGGAAAATAATTTCATCGAAAACAAAAGAGCTGGGAGATGGATTTCAAGTTCGAAGATCACTCCCATCGATTGGACACAAAGCTGTTGGACCCTTTGTCTTTTGGGACCATATGGGTCCCGTCGAATTAATGGGTGACAAGGAGCTAAAGGTTCGCTCTCATCCTCATATTGGACTAGCGACTATAACCTGGCTTTTTTCAGGCGAAATTATGCACCGAGATAGCCTTGGAAATAAACAACTCATTCGTCCAGGAGAAGTTAACTGGATGACCGCTGGAAGTGGAATAACCCACAGTGAACGAACACGCTCTGAAAGCACTCCCATAAATTTAGAAGGCATTCAGCTGTGGCTTGCACTACCAAAAGAGAAAGAAGATATTGAAGCTAGTTTTTATCACTGCAAAGAAAAAGATGTTCCAAGAGTTGATATCAAAGATGCTTCGATGCGACTCATTGCGGGGACTATAGAGAATAAAACCTCACCCGTTCCAGTTTATTCAGACCTTTTCTATCTCAATGGTTCTATAGAAAAGAACAAGTGCTTTAGCTATCAACTTCAAGAATCAATTGAAGGAGCTATCTATATCATAAAAGGTGAAGTCGATATTGAAGGAACCTTTTACAATCGATTTGATATGATCATTTTTGAACCAGGTAGCCTTGTTGAATTTACCTCTGAGTCTGGATGTGAATTTATGTTTTTTGGAGGCCCCCCATTGCCTGAAAAGCGTTATATGTGGTGGAACTTTGTATCGACAAGCAAAGAAAAAATTGAAGAAGCAAAACTAAGGTGGAAGAATCAAACCTTCCCGAAAACAATAGATGAAGAGGAATTTACACCTCTTCCTGAGAATTAATCCATTAATATAAGGAGATAAAATGAAAGTTATTGGTATTGTAGGAAGTATAAGAGAAAACTCAATTCACAGAATGATTTTTAACGCTTACAAAGAATTATCAAGTGACGAGTTTGAGTTGGTTGAAGGTGAAATAGAAGATATTCCTATGTATAAGGGAAAAGACGATGAACCGACCGTTTTAAAGCTAGCAGAAAAAATCAAGGATGCAGATGCCGTTATCTTTTTTAGTCCAGAGTATAACTATTCAGTTTCTGGAGTTTTGAAAAACACTCTAGACTGCCTTTCTCGGCAAGATCCTCAACCATTTTCTGGAAAAAAAGCCGCTATTATCGGAGCAAGTCCAGGTGCCATTGGCTCTGCAAGGATGCAGTACCACCTTCGTCAAATTGGAGTCTTTTTAAACATTCAATTTTTAAATAGACCTGAAGTTATGATCGGTAAAGCGATGGACAAACTCAAAGACGGAAAGCTAACAGATCAAGAGACCAGAGAGTTTTTAAAGAAACACGCTAAGAGTTTTAAAGAGTTTGTTAACTCTTAAACTCGGAAGTCATTTCAACAGATCTCGAATATGCCGCATCTAAAGCATCTGATGTTATTTGCGGCAGTTTTGAATTCTGATAGCTCTTCACAGCCTCAATTGTCACACCACCTTTAGATGTCACTTTTGAAATCAGCTCATCTAAAGTAATATCGCTTTGATCACCCATTAAAGCCGAACTGCCTTTAAAAAGTTCAATGGCGATTTTCTTTGCTTCTTTTTCTTCAACGCCCCAAGACTGTAACTTATCGGCCATAGTTTTAGCGAAGAGAAAAACATAAGCTGGTCCAGAACCGGAGACAGTGGTTACTTGGTCAAACAATGTTTCGTCACTCATAAGTGAAACTTCACCACAAGCATTGAAAACCTTTGCGACAAGATCTTTTTCAGAGGTGTCAACTTCATCAGAGTGAATCAAAAGAGTCATTCCCTGTCCGACAAGAGCTGGTGTATTTGGCATCACTCTCGAAATTCTTTTGGCTCCAAGCTGTGTTTTTAAGGTTTCAATTGGTGTAGCAGCAAGAATTGAAATAATATGTTTTGCGCCAAGATCAACTTGATCGTCTTTAAAATTCTTACTTAATTCACTAAGCTGTTGGGGCTTACATGCAATCATAAAAGAATCGACCACACTAAGATCTTTGAGACTTTTTACCGCTCGTCCACCAACAGACTTTGCCAAATCTTCAGCTTTTTGTTGGTTTGGATCATAAGTCAAAAACTGCAGTGTGCTGTCTTTTTTATGACTTCCCTCGACGATGGCCTGGGCCATATTTCCACATCCTATTACTCCAATCATATTTATTCCTTTTATTAACTTCTAATATTTCCATCACCAACGATTACGTAGCGTGATGTTGTCATTTGCTCTGCCCCCATTGGTCCATAAGCGTGAAACTTTGTCGTTGATATCCCAAGCTCTGCTCCAAGACCAAGTTGGCCACCATCATTAAAACGCGTTGATACGTTTACTGCGATACAACTTGCATCGACTCGATTTAAGAATTCATTTTGGGCTTGCTCATCTTCTGAAACAATACACTCTGTATGAAAACTTCCATACTTATCGATGTGATTAATGGCCTCGTCAATTGAACTGACTGTTTTAATAGACAAAATATTTTCTAAATATTCGGTGTTCCAGTCTTCGTCTGTTGCTTTTTTAAGATCAGCTTTAGATGCTGTAGCAAATTTCTCGTCGACTCTTAACTCCGTATTTTTATCTTTTAGTTTTGCAACTAGAGAGGGAGCAAACTTTGCAACGACATCCTCATGAACAAGAAGAGTCTCAATCGCATTACAAACTCCAGTTCTTTGAGTTTTTGCATTTAAAACAAGATTGTATGCTTTTTCGATGTCGGCTTTCTTATCGATATACATATGACATAGCCCCTTAAAGTGAGCAATCACAGGCATTTTTGCATGCTTATAAACGTGCTCAATAAGTCTTTCTCCTCCTCGAGGAATAACAACATCAATATACTCATCCAACTCTAACAAAGCGTTAACTTCTTCCCTGCTATCAGAAGCTAAAACTTGGACGCTTTCTTTAGGTATCTTCCCTTCCAACGTATCTTGAATAATCGTTCCAAGAATTTCGTTTGAATGTTTAGCTTCCTTTCCACCTTTCAAAATAATTGCATTTGAAGATTTCAAAGCAAGAGCAGCACAATCAATAACAACATTTGGTCGAGATTCAAATATCATGAGAATCACCCCTAAAGGGACTCTTTGTCTTTTTATCTTCAATCCTTCATCATTGGTAAATTCTTGATAAAACTGTCCGACAACTTCTTTTTGATTGGCGATAGATCTTACTCCATTTGCCATATCTTTAATTCTTCCTTCATCTAAAAGAAGTCTGTCTTTTAAAGCTTGATTTAAATTAATTTCTTCGGCATAGGCCAAATCTTTTTTGTTAGCCTCGATAACCTCGGCACTGCGAGATTCTAGATTATTGGCAAGAGAGTTAAGAATCTCTTTTCTTACATCATTAGTCATGGCCCTGAGAGTTTTTGAGGCTTCTTTAGATTTTTTTGCAAAACTATTCATTTAGGTATCCTCTGTTAAAAGTAAATTTTGTGTTAAAACAACAGCACTTGAGATTTTATAACCAAGAATATCTTCGATCTCATCACTGTGCGCGTCCTTTATTCTTTCGACGTCTTTTTTATCGTATTCTGTAATTCCCACGGCAAACGGTCGCCCTTGGTAGCAAATGTCAATACTATCTCCCTTAAAGAAATGTCCGGAACAGAAAGAAACTCCACGTGGGAAAAGCGAGTTTCCTTCTAAGAGAGCTTCATAAGCCCCTCTATCAACTTCCATATAACAATTTAATTTTTTAGTGGAAATTAACCATGCTTTTTTCTGATCTGGCTGGAAGTTTGACTCTGGTCCAAAGATTGTTCCGGTCTCTATGGTTAAAGGATCCAGCACAATCCTTGCATTGTCTTTAGAACTTATAATTGCTTTGATTCCAAGAGGTGTAACTTTCATTACGGCGTGAATTTTCGACTCCATTCCACCTCGACCAGCGTTCGTCTTTGACGACATGTCGATATGTTCAAGCTCGTCTCCATAATCAACGACTTTAATAAGCTTAGCCCCTTGCTCTAAAGGATCTTTATCGTAAAGACCTTTAGCACTTGTAATAATAATGAGGGCATCGGCATGAACCATTTGAGCTGCAGAAGCCGCAAGATGATCATTATCGCCGACTGTATTTTCTGAATATGAAATAGAATCGTTTTCATTTAAGATAGGAGTTATTTTGTTTTGTAAAAGAACTTCTATGGTCTGTTTAGCGTGAAGAAACCTCTTTCTATTTCTAAAGTCATCGTGAGTTAAAAGAATTTGAGAACAAATATGATCGTGATCTTCAAATAACTGCGAGTACTTATTTATAAGTTTTGGCTGACCAATTGAACTAGCAGACTGCTGCAGATCTACCCTTCCCTCTTTTGGAAGCATGGTCTTTAAGAATGCTTTTCCGACACTAACGGCACCCGAGCTGACAAGAATAACCTCAAAGCCAGAGTCTACAAGTTCGCAGATATCCTCCACAATAATTCGCATTTTCCGAATATCACAGCGACCATCAGATTTTGTAACAACGTTGCTTCCAACCTTGACTACCAGTCGTTTACAGCCAATAAGTTCTTTTCTAAGTGATAAATTTCCGATTGATTTCATTGCGCGTATTATACTAAAAATAGCCATTTAAGTCAAATAACTGGCCAGATCATTAGGCATTTTTTAGTTTTTCTCAAGTATTTACTCACAGTTAGCCACGGTGAACTTTCACAAGATAGAATTCGCTAAAACCGAACTAATCTTTAGTCATTTTATTCTTAATACCTATAATCCAGATAAGAGAAAAAAAGGCAAAAAGCATAGGTAAGAACCAAAACTGCCAAAAGGTATAAATCCTCGCATCTTCAGATCCACCTTTTTCAACGAGCACTTTAACCTTCTTCCCGATAGACCCTTTACAATAGTCAAAGACCTTTGGCTCGCCTATTGATCCATAAACTTTTTTACCATTTTTCCTCTGAACCACGGGGATATTTCTAGCGAGGACTTTACCACTTTGACTCGTTTTTACTGAACAAGAAATTTGAATTCCTATCTCTTCAACCGAATCATTAATGATCCAAATATTTCGACCTAATAAAAACAAGAAGCAAACGAGAGGTAAAATCATTAAGGTTTTTTTTATCAAGTCCATCTCCTTTTTTGTCTTGTTTGAAAGTATAAAGCTGCGGCTAAAAACATCCCTATTAAGCCGACTCTAACAGAGAGACTACTGACAAGCTTTACCTCCCAAAATAGAGCAGGAGTAATCATTAAAGGCAAATCTGAGATGGCCATCCAAGAAGAATTAAGCTTTCCTGCTTTGTCCGTTGTCACCCATCCCAGATCAAGCAGGCACCTGACCAAGCTTGATCCTAGCCAAAAAGAGATTGCAAAGTTGGCAATCCAAAAGAGTTCACTCCTATAAAGAAAAGATATTTCTAATAATCCAAAGCTGATGACTGGAAAAATGATCCCCATAAAACGAGGTTTCAAAGTACCAATGATAAAACCAAGTCCAGAGACGAGATAAGCCCCACCTGAAGCGAATAAACTCATCCCAAACACATCTTTACACCAAAAAGCAATACATGGTTGAATCCCCATCAAAATTCCTTTAAAGATGAGAACTAAGGCAACTAGATTGTAGTTTAGTTTATCTGACCTAGAGTCTGAGAACTCTATATTAATTTGATTCTCTTTAAGTTTTTTTAACTGCTTTGAAAAAATAAATCCAAAGCCATTTATTAAGAGTGCTAGTCCAAGAAAAAGAATCGAAGCACTTTTGATATCTGCCCCTATAAGAGCATAGCCTGCCATTGGCCCAAGAAGTGAGCCAAGACTTGAAAGAATCATAATTTTCTTAAGTTCTTTTTCGAATTTTTCCTTGGATACACAGATGATCGTTATAAAAGTAAAGCAAAAGACAGTTCCACCGGCGAAAGCTATTCCCTCGATGAACTTTCCAACTATTGGTAAGGTCGGTAGCAATAAATAGAAGAGTGGAACTAAAAGAACTAAGAATAAGGTAATAACAAGAGAGAGTCTTATTCGTCCTGAATCAATAAGCTTACCAAACAGGTAGTAGGTAAAAATTTTTGAAAGACCATAGGAGCTGAAGGCAAGACCCGCCTGAGACTCATTCATTAACGGAATGATAGGAATGAACATCCCATAAAAAAAGTTAAAGAAAACATTGAGAAAATAAACAAAGGTGATCAATTTTTTAGCCTAAGTATTCTTGATAAAGATAGCAAGGCTTTGTTTGAGCATGAAATCGATTTTCACTCTTTTTACTTCTATGCTGAGTCACACCTTTAATGGTTCCATTTTCGCTATACTTCTTAAAATTTACATTCATCTCTTTAAGAGACTCATTCAAGTTGATTAACTCCTCACGAGTAAGCTTCTCTCCGGAAAAACAGTAAACAAGCCCGTCAGACTCTTCATTGGGAGTAAAGTAGTGATTCTCATCTAACTTTATATTTAACTTAAAGCATGCTTGGACTAATTCATTTTCAGAGATCGTCACAAGCCCCAAGCTTATTTGAGAAGAAGCCTTTCTTTCAAAGTGGATAATAGGTGAACGATGAAAAAAGCCGGTGCATTTTACGATATCTTGAATTCGATATCTAACGAGGCCCATATTATTGGTGATGAAGATTTCATATTCTTTTCCTTTCTCTAATTCCCACAAGTCGATCAGGTTCTCTTCTAAAACTTCTTTTTCAACGTCTAGAAACTCGACGACATGGGTCCTTGGATGAACCGGTCCACCAAAAGGAAGTTCTGGGGTTGGTACATTAATCCATCCCTCAGTAGCTGAATAGATCGCATCATGAACAGCAACTCCACCTAAGAGGTCTTTCATATTTCTTAACTGATTTTTACATATAGAAGACTTCCAACAGCAAATAAACTCTAAAGTTGGCCAAATCTCTTTGAGTGTCAGAGCATCTGGATCGAGAGCTCGGAGATGGCGAAGTCTAGATTCTGAAATACTTACATTCTCTTTTTCTAGCTCTTCAATAAAAAAAGTCCAATTGATAATGATATTTTCCATATATTTTTGAATACTCAATGGAGTCACGGCGAAAATACTATTGAGCTCACCCGCGAGTGCATAGAGAGGACCTTGCTTTGAGAAGACCTTCGAATTTTTTAATGTTTTATCAGGAAGCACATAGATGTTTTTTATAAATCTAGGCATGTGATGATAATTATAATTTGAAATAAATCCAATTGGTATTCCAGAGGCTGCTTTTTCATCAGGATCTATAGCAGCTAAATATAATGAAGGGTTTACCAAAAAGTTTTTATACTTCTTTATAAAGCCATAGATAAAAGGAGGCAGAGAAGTCTGAAACTGCTCTTGGTAAGACTTACTTAGAGGAAAGATTTTTTGGGTTCCGGTTGTTCCAGCACTTTGTGCCCAAAAAAGAATCTCCTCACCTGTTAGGGGATTAAAACGGCTTTTGCTTTTAGCATTAAACAGAGCTTCGTAGTCGGATATTTCCGTAATTCTATTGTCTTTTAAGTTGTGCTTGACCGAAGAGGTATTGGCCAGTTTTGAGAAGGTTTTCTTCCAAGCCTTTGCTTGAGCCGCTTTGGGGTTTTTGCACGCTTTTATGAATTGACGATATTTCATATAAGTGACAACCGACATTACAGATCTAATTATACTCATTATTTTACCCTTTAAAGCCGAAAAGATTGATATGAAAAATCCATTTGGCACTCTTTTAAGCGATACTATTTCGTCAACCCTAACACTGACGCCCGGTATACTAACTTTTATCATAGAGTACTCTATTATCTCATGGCTATTAAATAGAATCCAATTTAAAATTTTAGCCTTTACCCCTCTTCTTCTTATTCCCTTTATTTTTATATTTTTTATTTTTTGCATAAGGCTATGCCTTCCCCGTGTCAAAGAGGGACGCTTTCCTATGACGATGAACAAAGGTTTTATCGCGTGGGGACTGAATCTCTCCTTAGGTCGAGCGATTAGAGTCTTCCAACTTCAAGATCTATTCTACTCTTCTTATATTTTAAAATACCTATACTGGCGTGCCATGGGTGCCAAAATTGCCTTTGGTATCAATTCTAGCATGTACGTAAATCTGGTTGATCTTCAGCTCATTGAAATCGGTTCAGGCTCCATGCTCGGTGATGAGGTTCAAATTGGCTGTCACCTTATTCAAGACAATCACATCTATCTTAAGAAAGTGACAATGGGGAAAAACTCTTTTGTGGGGATTAACTCAAAACTTGGTCCAGGAACAAAAGTTGGAGACAACTGCATGATTGGACCTTGGAATTTTCTTATGCGTCATAAAATTAAAGATGGTACTGAGCTCGCTGCATTCACTTACTTTCAAAAGAGCGCATAGTGAGTAAAGTAAACAAAGCCTCTGCCATAAAGTATATGAAAGATGCACCGGCCTATCAGCTTAAAATGTCTGAAGAAGGGCATGACATAAATGTGATTGGAATGGCCGGAACAAAAATATATCTTTTTTATAACCAAGAAGCCGTCAAAGAAATTCTTCTCACTAAAGCTAAGTCCTTCAACAAAGGAATGGCCTTAAATAATGCAAAAGCTTTAATTGGGGACAATATTCTATCGAGTGACGGTGAAGATCATATAAAGCGAAGGAAAGATCTTTCAAAAGTTTTTTCAAAGGCTTTTGTCTCTCGCTTTGAGACTGAAATAAATGAACTCATGTCTCTTCAATTGAAAAACACTGAAACACAAATAGTAAACACTGAAGAGTTCTTTACCAAAGTCTCAATGGACATTATTTCAGTGTTACTTTTTGGGCAAAAGCTAGATCAGAAAATGAAGGTGATTGACGAGAGTTTGCAAGATGCTTTGAAGCTTATAGCCTACATGAGTATTCCTGGTTATAAAAAGATCATGTGGCTGCCTCTGCCCCACCACCTAAAATATAGAAAAGCTATTTTAAACATCCAGAGTATCTCTTCAGAACTGGTAGAAAATCATTCAAATGACGAGGAAAATGGGGCTATAGGTATTCTTTTAAATGCTGGTTGTGACCCAAAAGAGATCAATGACCAAATGCTTGCTCTCTTCTTAGCTGGTCATGAAACGACGGCCACAGTACTAACGTGGATTCTTTATACAAGTGTGAAAGACAGTCTTATCACTGGCGAGCTTCTCGAGGCGATATCAAAATGCTATGAAGAAAAAATTCTTTACGAAGACTTAGAACAACAGCCAATTGTTAAGGCTTTTATTTTTGAGATGCTCAGACTCTATCCTCCAGTTTGGAATATCGGCAGAAAAGCTATAGAAGATGTAGAAATATCGGGAGTAAAAATTAAAGCTGGAGATTACTTAAGTCTAAGCCCCTATACGACTCAAAGAGATGAGAAGTACTTCAAAGATGCAAAGGTCTTTAAAACATCTCGATGGCTAAACTCACAAGGACAATTCAAAAAGCCTAATCAATTTACCTATTTTCCCTTTAGCCTTGGAACGAGAAATTGCATTGGAAAGATACTTGCCGAAACAGAAATTTATACCGTCATAAAGCATCTTTTTTACCACTTCGATTTTGTTTTGGAGTCAAAGCCGGATGTAAAACCAAAAGGGCTCATCACATTAAAGCCAGACAGAGAAATTCTTATAAAAATGAAGAGGAAAAACTAGTAGTTAATCTCTTTTGTAAGAGTCTCAAAAGCTTCCTCAATAGACATTAAGGAGGTTGTCAGTCCATCTTTGACGTAGTCAGAATAGTCTTCAAATTCTTCTTTTTTATTTTCTTCCCAAATTGATAGAAGAGGTTTTGCGTTTGAAAGAAGGTGCTTGATTATATTATTGTCCATGATGCCTATTTTAGCTCCGTCAATTAAGATGGTTTTATCCCCTCCAAAGAAGACTGGAAAAGATAAAATCGATGCGCCACCAAAGCAGCGACCACAAATAATCGCCCTTTTATAATATGGATAATCAATAATATCACTGGCAAGATCATATAACTGCCTGGCGATATTATTATTATTTTCACTTATTCTAGGATCTCCACCGGCAGTATCAACAAAATTTAAAATAGGTATTCCTAATTTTTGAAAAAAGCTGAGACCAAATCTCATTTTTTGTACGTCAATAACCCGCATCATATTTGGGTTATTAAAAGGATTATAAAAAACGCCTATCTTTCCTTGCTCCGTCTGTTTCAAAAAAATTCTTACTGATTTACCAAAACTCGAAAAAAGTTCTAAAGAGTCACCTTCAATCCACCTTTGAAGCTCTCCCATATTCGTGACCACGGGACTAAATTGTGGGGCTGACTTTTGAAAAATCTCTCTGAGCCTCTTGAAAAGATCGGCTTTATCTACTGCTATGTCTTGAACGAGTTGATTTTCAAGCAACATTGTTTCCGCATTACAGGCATCACTGAAGTCAACTTTTGTTCCAAAAAACATTTTAAAAATTTCAGGCCCCGTCAAATTAAATTTACAAACCTCTTTTAAGGCCAGACGATAATCTGCTAACGAGTAGAGCAATGCACTTAATCCGAGAGTCTGTCCAAGGGAAGCTGAAATATATAAGTTTTCTTTTGCAAATTTCTTTATCTTGGCCACAAGAGTAAAAGAGTTTCTAAAGACTTTTCTTGAGTCTTGAACTCGTATTCCAGAGCTATTGGCCAAATATATAAGAGGGATCTTTTTATCAGTAATATGGTCTAGGAATGCTCCAACCCTTAAAGAGTTTTCAACACCAAAAGTGGAACCAAAACCTCGAAAATCGTTATAACAAATAGCAACTTTCTCACCTTCAATAGTCGTTATCATCGTAAAAAAGCCATCGAATGTTTTTCTCTGGATTTTCTCACAGTCCTTGGGGACAAAAAACTCAACCTCAGAATTAGGATCAAGAAGATCCTTAATTTCACTCAGATAAAATGCGTCACCGACAGCAAGGTTCAAAAATCTATAATTCATAGGTCAAATGTACCATGGTTTCAAAACATCTGTCTCCATACAGATCATAAGTTTTAATATGTATAAAGATTCGACAATTATGTCCTATCCTTATTTCCCAGCGAAAATGTCCTACTTAACGCATTAATATTACAATACTCAGGTAATCAAACCTGAGGTGTTAAATGGGAAAAATAAGCATGGATGCTAAACAAATGAAGCTTTATAGACTCGCCTGTGAAGTCTTAGCCGGAAAAATTTCTATTAAAGAATTTTCCATCATATCTAAAAAGTCGTATCGCCAGTCTCAACGTATTATTAAGAATGTTGAGACTCATGACTTCATAGGAGTCATACATAAAAATTCTGGTGTTGCTCCAGTAAATAAAACTTCTGAAAGACTAGAAGCTTTGATCGTAGATCTTCTAACTTATAAGTATGTTGGATTTAATCTCACTCACTTTAACGAAATGTTAATTAAAAATGAAAACATTAAAATTTCAAAGTCTTCACTTCATCGAATTGCAACTAAACACAATCTTGTAAAAGCTCCAAGAAGAGCGAAGAGAAGATCTTTCAAGCCTAGAGCCAGAGTCCCTCAAGAAGGTATGCTCGTGCAGTTCGATGGAAGCCATCACCCTTGGTTTGGTAATCACAAATCGGACTTAATTGCAGCAATCGACGATGCAACCGGAAAGATTTTAGCAGCAGAGTTTTTTTATGGAGAGAAGTCGATGCATTCGATGAAAGTTATCAAGGAAGTAATTGATAAAAATGGAATTCCAGAAGCCTTCTACATGGATCAAGCAGGGATTTATGGAAAGGTAGATCGAGACTGGGAATCTCAGATCTCAAGAGCCTTTGATCAGGTTAATATTAACTTAATTCTTGCAAGCTCTCCACAAGCTAAAGGACGAGTAGAGCGTCTCTTTAGGACTCTACAAGATCGACTGGTAGCGGAGCTTTCGTTTTATAAAATAGAAACTTTGGAAGAGGCAAATGACTATTTGAGAACAACTTTTATAGAAGCTTTTAATAAGCAGTTCTCGGTAGAGTCGCAAAGCTTCGATACAGCTTACAGGAAAAATGTTTTTGGAAATTTAGACAGAGTTTTTTGTAAAAAAGAGAGAAGAAAAATTGGAGTTGGAAACGTATTTTCTTTCAAAGCAATTACTTGGTTGATAGACGAAAAGTTTTGCTATCGAGGTCGCGAAGTGAATATAAATACCCATCTTGATGGCAGTCAGAGCTTTGATATTATGGGTAAAGAAATATATCCAATAGTGTTCAACACAAAGAGGATTTATGACTATAAAAAGCGAGCAATATGACACACAAGGTAGGACATAATCGCTGGGATATTAAACGGACATAGTCGCTGGGATTCAACACATAAGTTTTAATATGTCTAAACTTTAGACACTTTTTATTTTTTAAACACTCCCTTGAAAAGATTCAGAAGAGATATCTTGTTGATCTTGGCACTTAAATTGCTCCATAAAGGTAAATCAGGAGAATTAAAATGGACAAAATTGTATCTTTTATTAATGAAGTTGTGCAAAAAAATGGGTACTTAGATAGAGAAGTAACCAAAGAAGACAAACTGAAAGAAGATCTTGGGCTTGATAGTCTTGGTATTTTGACAATCATTGATGAGATTGAAGAGAAATTTGAAGTTTCTCTCGAGCCTGAGGAACTACAGAAAAATCCCGAAACTGTCGGGGATCTGGCGCATATTATAGAGGCAAAATTATAATGAACTTTCACACGCTCCACTTTCTTTTAGAACGAGCTGGCGAAGATAGATCCGTAATACGTTTTATGGATAGAAAAGCTCAGTATCGAGAATATCGATATCCTGCACTTTTACAAGACACAAAAAAATATGCTGCCTATTACAAAAAAATAGGACTTGGAAAAGATGACATTATCTCTTTAATGCTTCCTACATGTGAGGAATTTTTAGCCGCTTTTTTTGCGGCTCAAATGATAGGAGCAGTGCCTGTTTCTCTCTATCCACCAGCAAGCCTAACGGATATGACCGAGTGGTCAGACCGAACAAGTGCCATGATTAACTCCATCGAGAGTAAAGCCCTTATCACAGATTTAAACATATCATCTCTTTGCGATGACATACTGAGCTCTACTCAAATCTCTATTCATACAATAGAAAGCATCAACAGAAGTGTCGAGCTCTTTAGATTTGATATCGAGACCTATAAGAAGTCTGATATCTGTTTTTTACAGTTTAGTTCTGGGACTACTGGTGCCCCAAAAGCTGTTATTATCACACAAGAAAATGCTGTCACTAATACAAATATTATTATTGAGGAAACACCTATTGACCCAATAGATCTATCTGTAACGTCATGGCTTCCCCTCTACCACGATATGGGACTCGTGGGTGTCCTTATGGTGTCTTTATTTGTTGGGAATGATCTCACCTTGATTAGACCTGATGACTTTATAAGAAAACCGTATCTTTGGCTCAAAGCGATGAGTGATTTTAAAACGACTTGCACTACAGCGCCTAACTTTGCTTATGGTCTAATTCAAAAACGAGTCCCCAGTGATAAGATTGCCACTTACGACTTGTCTAACCTCAAAGTCGCTATGTGTGGTGCTGAGATGGTTTATCGTGAAACCATGGAAAAATTTATTGCCCATGTGAAGCCTGCAAAGTTTGACTGCGCATCCCTAATTCCTGTTTACGGTATGGCGGAGGCGACCTTGGCCGTGGCCATGGTAGACAAGAAAAGAGGGATGAGCTTTATAAAAATTAATAAAGAAAAACTAGCTAAGGGTCACATAAAACTCGACCCAAATGGCGAAGAAATATGTTGCATTGGTAGAATGCTAAAAAGTTTTGACTTAAAAATCATCGATGAAAAGGGCGCAAAAGTAGATGATGGAAAAATTGGAAGAGTTCTTATTAAAGGTCCATCTATAACTTCTGGTTACTATAACGATTTAGAAAAAACATTAAGTCTTTTTATCGATGATTATCTAGATACGGGTGACGAGGGATTTATACATCAAGGAGAACTCTACCTTTGTGGCAGGCTAAAAGACACCATGGTCATAAGAGGAAAGAACTACTATCCAACACTTTTTGAAGAAAAAATATATCATATAGAAGGTCTCAGAAAAGGAAGAGTCATTGTTTCATCATTCTATAATAGAAAGAATGATACTGAAGAGCTTGTTGTTCTTGCTGAAGTTTCCCAGACAACTCTCATCTCCAAAGATGGTGACGAAATAAAAGGAAAAATCAGAAAGATCATTGCCTCTGAATCGCTTCCCATTTTTACGATTGAACTCTACTCCCCTGGAGTCCTTTTACGCTCAAGTTCAGGAAAACTAAAACGAAGAATGACTCTAAAGAAATGGGAAGAAGGTAAGCTTTTAACTAAAGAGGCTAAATCTCTTTTAAGAACCTCTCTTTTCCTCTTTAAAATGAACTTTAGGAATATCAAGAATAAAATTAGAGCAAGGGTAAGCTAGTGGAAGCTATTATCAGAGATGCCCTATTAAACGTAGGCTTGGAGACACTCCCTGAAAAGGCGACTGACGATCTCTCAAGTTATGGTTTAGATAGTCTAACCTGTGCCCTTTTATTTTCAGAGTTAGAGACGGCAACAAAGAGGCAACTTTCGACTAAAGACTTCACAGAAGAGTCTTTTAGAACAATAGAAAATATAGAGTCCTTTATCAAAGGAAATACAAAGTGAGAAAGTTGCTTATAACCGGAGGATCATCAGATATTGCTCATGCTCTTATTTTAGCCTTTGATAAAGATTATGATATCACCTACACCTGTTCAAGTTTAGACTCTCTAAAGCAAAATGAAATTCGTTATCAGGGTTTTAAGGCAAAAGGTATCGTTCACCATTTTGATCATGAAGCCCCAAAAGATTCTTATGATATTTTAATTCTTAATGCCTGTTCAAAAATGAATAAACTTGCCAAGCTTGAACAGCTCGACACTGAGATGGAGCTCGATTATATAAAGTCCAACCTCAAGGGAAATCTATCTATTATTAAGTCTTCATTAGAGAGCATGCGTGATAATGATTTTGGAAGAATCGTTCTAATATCATCCATTTCAACAATCATGGGAACATCAAAATACTCCAGTTATATTATGCTTAAATCGGCCCTTGAGGGTTTAATGACCAATATTGCAGTTGAGTACGGCGCTTCAAATATCTTGGCCAACACTCTAAGGCTTGGCCTTTTTAAAACTTCTCGAAATAAAATGATTTGGAAAAGAGAAGCCTATCAAAACCAGATGAACGAGCAGATCTTAACAAATAGAATGGGCAATCCAGAAGATATTATTGCGCCGGTAAGAATGCTTATCGCTGAAAGCTCTTATATAACTGGTACAAAACTTGAAGTCTCCGGTGGACTCCCCATTCCAAATTCCGGTAAGCTTTAATAATGAGTTTCTATAAGCCGGATCATCCTTTATTTATTATAGGCCCTAGTATGGCAAAAGGGGATAGACTTATAACCAATGAGGACTTTGCGGCCTGGATAGGAAGTGACATAAAACCCTCACTTTTAGAAAAGCGAACAGGAATCAATACACGCTACTGGGTCTCAAAAGATAAAGCTGTTAGCGACCTAGGATTTGAAAGTGTAATGGCGTTAAAAAGGTTACATCCTCACTGCCTAGAAAATCTCGCTAGCCTGATCTTCTCCACTGTATCATCTGATTATCCAGTCCCCCCGACAGCCCCTCTTTTACAAGATCGACTCGATCTACAAGATATTGGAGCTTTTGATCTTGGGGCTGCCTGTGCGGGGTTTGTCACTTCACTCTTGACTGGAGCGCAAATAGCCAGTGGGTTTAAAAAAGATGTTCTTCTTTGTTCAAGTGAGATTCGATCTAAATTTTTAAATCCAGATGACTTTCAAACTTCTGTTCTATTTGGAGATGGAGCATCAAGCTGTGTTATATCCTCTTCTAAAAAGGAAGCTTCTTTTCAAATCCTCTGTGGCCAACTCTTTAGCGATGGAAGTGCCTCTGATATTATTTCAATTCCCCACGGAGGTTCAAGAACACCTTATCAAGATGTAAAGGAGGAGTTTCATCCCTATCTAAAAATGAAAGGTGGTGCAGAGCTTTATATAAAAGCTCTGGCCGGAATGCACGAGACCACACTAACTCTTCTAGAGAATTCAAAAATGAATCTTACAGATATATCTTGGGTTGTGCCTCATCAAGCCAATCTGCATATGATTACAGCTTTAGCGAAGAAGTTAAATTTTCCAATGGAGAAAGTTATTCAAACGGTAAAGAAGTATGGAAACACAAGTGGAGCAAGTGTGGGGATGGCCTTAAATGAACTTCTCACCTCCTATCCCATAAAATCAGGAGAGAAGGTTCTTCTTATTTCAGCTGGTGGTGGTGGTTTAGCCGCGAATATGGTTTTAGAAGTTTTATAGCTTTTCCCATAAATGCATCGAGAAACTTAGTCCCCCGCCCACACTCATGAGTAAAATTTTATCACCTTTTTTAAAAGTATCTTTTTCAATAGAATCGCAAAGTGTATAGAGAACTGATGCTCCTCCAATATTACCTATTTCTTTATTATTTTTTAGCACCTTAAGAGCTGAGTCCTTAAAGTGACTGTTAACGAATTCGGTAATGATTGAATTATTAACTTGATGAGGGATCAGATAATTTATTTCCTCTAGATTGTACTGCGTTTTAAAATGCTCAATCATCTGTCCATAATACTTTAATGAAAGTTCACGAAGCTTGTCACCATCCCCTGCCAAAACATAGCCTCCATGATCAAGATCTTTTTGATTTGGCGGAAACTTTCCTTGAGTCGTGTACATGTCGACATGTTCACCGTCTGTGCCAAAAATCATTCCTAGAGCTTTAAAATCTGGATCTTTATTGTTCACTTCTAACCAAAGAGCTGCTGACCCATCGGCCAGTCCAAACCAAGTCTCTCTTATTTTGGGATTAACAATCTTTGACATTGTCTCACTGCAGACGACCATCACATTGTCGTGCCCACTTTGAAGGGCCATAATTCCGGTATAGAGAGATGCTAACGAGGTTGAGCATCCTGCCATCATTTCAACTGCGGGAGAAAACTGTTTAATCGAACTTAAGACACTTGTCGCTTGTGAGCCAGTATAGCGGCTAGATGTCGTTGTACCCATGATGAAATAGCCAACTTCCTCCTGGCTGTCCTTATAACAGTTCTTAAGGCAAAGAGATGACATCGCCTCGCTACTGAGTTGATCAGCGACACTTGAGTCGTCTCCGGGCTTTCTTATCATGCATCTTTTTTCAAAACCAAATTTCTTCTCAATGGAGCTTGCAAGTTTTTTCTTAGCAAACTTTGGAAGAATTTTAGTTGTAGGGTGAATATCTAAAATGTCCAAATTTGAATACTCAAATTCACGTGGAACGAAGGTGCTAGAACCTTTGACTTTTAGATTGATATTAGGCTTGATTAATTTCATAATAAATTTATGTTATCACAAATAAATTCTAAAGCTATTGCCCTCGTTATAGACGATAAAAGCTACTCCTTCGGTGCTCTTAATTCCTTAGTGGAAAAGGAGACTAAAACGCTCAGTGGAACTCAGATTCTTGAGGCAAGAGCCACAGTTGAGTTTATTGTGAAAATACTAGCTTCTCTTAAGGCCAATATTCCGGCTGTGGTGCTACCTAAAGATTTTAAAGAGACCCAATATCTCGAAAGCATATTGGCTAAAGAGAACCTACATCCAGACTGTGCTCTTGTGCTCCTTACTTCAGGATCGTCAGGAAAACTTAAGCTTGTTCAGCTCTCACTTAAAAGCATTCAAAGAAATATCTCCTCCATCTCAAAAAGTTTAAACTTTTCAGATATTGAATCTCAAATACTTTTTCTTCCTCTGTCCTATTCATTTGGCCTTATCGGGCAACTTTTTACGGCGCTATCATTAGGAAAAACAACCTACTTGGTCAATCACTTCATCAAGGTAAAAAATCTTGTGGAAGAGCAACATATCAATATGGTCAGCGGTGTCCCTTCACACTTTCCAAGCCTTATAAAACTTCTTAAAGATAACACTTGCATCACTCACGTTGTGAGCGCAGGTGCTTTTTTAGGATTAGACCTTAGAAGAGACCTCATCGAGGCTTTTCCCAAAGCCACTATTTATAATAACTATGGCCAAACAGAGATCGGACCTAGGGCTCTTAGTTTCAATTCTCAAGACAAGAATTTTTTAACAAAGGCTACAGGATACCCAGTCGAGGGAATTGATTTTAAAATCGAAAATGGAGAGATCTTTTTTAAAGGTGACCAATTGATGATTGGCTATATTGATGGAGATTCTCCTATCGATAAAGATGGATGGCTGCAAACTGGAGATCAAGCAACTCAAGAGGAAGGTCTGATTACAATCCAAGGCCGAACTGATGACATTATTAAAGTTGATGGAAATAGAATTAGTCTCTTACATCTTCAAGAAGCTATTCAAAGTACTCTTAAAGAAAATGAACTCGTTCTCTTAGTGAGCCCAAAAGATGAACTCTTTTGTTTTTCAATCATAGAAATATCAAGACAGCAGCACATCCAAATATTAAAGACAATTCCGGTTAATATCCCTTTCAAGAACTTTAAAAAACTTGAAAGTATTCCAAGGCTCCCCAGTGGAAAGGTTGATAGAGCCTCACTTTTAAACTGCCTTTAAAGTTTAGATTTAATTTTCACTCAAAGAAGCCAATGCCCCTTGCTTTTCGTCTTTCAAAAGAGTTAAAGCGTAGAAAACGCACATCAACGAGAACATCATCTCTTTAACCTCATGCAAGATATTACTTTTACCATTAAAAAGGGCAAGATTATTGTGATGAATGTAGACCACAAGTGCTGTTGTAAAAACGAAAAGTAGGCAATATATGAATAGTTTTAAATTTTTCAATTTATAAGCGAGATAAGGATAGACAAAAAAGAAGAGAAATCCCACAGGCCAAATATCATGTCCATAAATTGATTGAAGCTTTCTATAAATAGGAATGAGAATGAATGCCATAGCTAAACCGTATTCAGGTAACTTAAAACTCAAGAACCGATCTTTCCCTCTAAAATGAGCGACAGCTGAAATGATGGCCAAAAGAGCAGTCAGCCTTTCAAGCCATCTGTCGAAAAACTTTTTATTGATATTATGTAAATTGGTTTCATTTTGCCCGTTAACCTCAGCTAGCCACTCAGGAGTCACAGTTCCAAACATATGTTGGCCCCAGCTTATTTCTTCTCCTGAAGCCCAAAAAAAGGCTAATCCAGCAACGATCAAGGTCCAAAATTTTATGTCTTTTTTAACCTTAGTCTTTCTCACAAAAGCTGATCGAAAGAGAATAAAGCTCGCCACAAGTAAAGAGAATGCACCTGTGAGCTCAACAAAGCCATCTTCATGGTCAAGGCTATGATAGAAGCTATTAAAATTTGTAAGAGCAATGACCAGAAGAATGTACATTGCAGTTTGGACTATAATCGCAGTTTGCGAAAGTTTTGACATTTGTTTGTCTATCATAAATTTCCTTTTAGAATCTATGATAAACGATATTTTTTAACTTTAAAAGCTTTAGCTTAACACTCTTCCAAGTTGATTAAGTTTCTCTTTAAGTTGTTCAAGCTTTAATTGAGTAGCAAATCTTCCATTTTCGTAAATACTATTCACATCTCTTAAATCTTCAATCTCTTGCTCAATCATTCTCATCTCTTTGTTATTTGAGTCATCGAAGTTTGAGTATTTATCCATCAAATTAGAATCGAAGAGTTGAGGGATCATTTGAAGTGCAGATTTGTTAATCGTGTTTGTGTTTGCTGTGTAACTCATCTTGTGCTCCTTTGCGTTAAGATCTGTTACCAGTTTATGCGTCTCAAAAAAAAAGTGGTTTAAGGCTCATGATGAAAATGTGTAGATTGCATTGCAACTAATTTACATTAGTAAATCTAAGGTCTAACTCACTAAAAACTAAAGAAAAACCAAGCAAAACGGTCAACCGGAAGTGCGTGTGGAAAAATTTGCTAGACAATAGAAATGGTCGAGAATTAAAAAAAATAGGCACCGAATAGCTCTTTAACCAGGAGTTATATATGAAAATATTAATCACAATTTTAAGTGTAACAAGCATCGCGTTTGCTCAAGTTCCAACGACATCTGTTACTGATTTTAACTTAAGTTACAATGATCCATCAGGAGTCGCATCTGCTGATCATCTCATTGTTCCGGGCTACTCTTTTGAGAACTCTCCAAACTTTACAGTCGAGAAGCAAGCTGGAAATTTTATTTTAGAGACAACAAATGAAAGCCTTACTATTGAAGATATTCCAGAGCAAATTATGGAACTGGAGAAGTTGACCGTCGCTAACCTAAACCTGAGAACGAATAACACAAAAATATTTTTAAGTGTCGATAAGTTGGCTGGAAATAATTTAGATGCTGACATCGATGTAAAATCACTATCAATCGACTGTGATTATGAACATCTCTCAGCTGATATTAAAGATGAAGTCTTAAATTCTTGCGTTAATAACAATGGTCGCATCAAGATTGATAAATTTGCCAATAATGGTAAGGATGTTGTCAATGACGCTGATCTTAGATTTAATAAAAATGGTTTGAATTTCACAATTAGAGCTGCTGGATTTAATGTCAAAGGTTCAGGGAAAGCCTATTATACTCCGGGCCTTTTAAGAATAAAAGTGGAAAGAGCAAAGGTTGGAATTTTGAATGTTAAAAATAAAGTTTTTGATGAACTAGAAAAAGTTCAATCTCAAAGTGTAAGAGTTTCAAACCCATGGATAGAAATTGATCTATAAATGAGTCTCTGTGATAAATTAAAAAGAGCATCAAAAATCCTTGACCAGTTCAAGGATTTTTATTCTCAACAAGATGAAGATGTATTTAAAGGCCAGGTTTTCAAACACTCTTGGCTTGAGACAATTGCTGGTTTCTCACAAGAACAAAAAATGGCTTTTGACGCTCAAAGAGACCCGACAGTATTAAAGGATCCAGAATGGACTCATCTGGCCCAACAGATCAAAGAGATTTGCTCTTTCGATAAAGTCGATAGGTTGCATCCACAAGAACATTTTTTGGGAAATACAAAAAAACGTCATGAGCTAACTCAACTTGGTAGTCTCTTAAACCCTCACAAGAATAAAAACACAGTTGATTTTGGTGGTGGAGTTGGAAACTTCGCCTATTTTCTTGAACAAGAATATCTAATGAAGGTTCAAGTTCTCGAACAAAGCCAAGCCTTGATAAACAAAGGGAAAAAGAAACTTGGAAATCTGGGAAGTAATGTCAGCTTCTCCCAATGCCATATCTCAAAGGAATCAAATCCATCTTTAAAATCATTTGACCTAGGAGTTGGACTTCATACATGTGGAAGCTTTAGCACTGATATTTTTCGATTGGCCATCGATCAGAGGCTCCCTTCTCTTATTAATTTTGGCTGCTGTTATTCAAAGATTCAAAATGATGATTACAACCTCTCCTTTGAAAGTGACAAGAATTTGACTTTTAACCAGCGCGCCCTATCTTTTGCCACCCTAGGCTTTGCTCCTATACCCGCTGATTTTTTTCATTTTAGGGAGAAGATCGTGAGTTTTAAAATGAGTTTCTACCATTGGCTATACAAAAATTATAATGTGATTAACTTCGTCTCGATGAGTAACTCCAGAAGAAGTCTTTTTGATAAGAGTTTCTATGAATTTTCAAAAACCACTGTCGATAAATTTTTTAGTGAATTTGCTATCGATTCAGAAGAGAAGATGCAAGCTTTCTACGATAGTACAGCCAATAGGGAGCTTATGAACTATTTTTGGGCTTATTATGCCATGGCGAGATATTTTGGAGAGCTCATAGAAACTTACCTTTTGCTCGACCGAGCTCTCTTTTTACAAAATAATGGCTACCACGTGAAAATTATGGATGTTTTTGACTCTAGTTTATCGCCAAGAAATAAAGCAATCATAGCTTCTCTATAATAATTTCATAAACTTAATAATCTATTCTTTATTTTAATTCTCGGTGTTATATGCACACAAAGGATAAATTATGAAAAACTTACTGCTTCTTGCAAGCTTATTTCTTGCCGTGAACTCTTACGCTGACTGGGATATTGAATCCAAAGAAGTCTTTATTAAGGCCACAAAAAATATCTATAAACTAACTGGGAATAATCTCTCTATTAGGTCGGGCTATGATCAAGACTCTTTTGAAAAAAGCTATATAAAGAACCTCCTTCTTTTAAGCTCCAAGACCTTTAACCATACCAAGGTGATTTCCATGGGTGGGTTGACGGCAAAGGTCATGGCCACAAAAAAGTCTGATTTAAACTTTGATTGCAATAATTATGATCAACTGACTGACTGCCTTTATGGAAACTATGAAACTCTTATCTTTACCATCCACACAAACTCAAATAGTCTCTATGCTATTGGTCACAGTATGGTACTAGATTTTGAGGTCAATCGTTTTGGAAACACAGGGGTTGAACAAGAGATCTTAATTTTTAAAGGCAAAGAAAGATTTATCGCCAAACAGGCGAACTGGTAAGAAAATGGCAAAAATAAATGATAAAGATTTAAATGATTTAAGTTCTTGGACAATGAAAGAACTTAGAAAACTCAAGATTAATTCTAAAAATAGAATTTTATCTCTTAAAGCCAACCCAAAGTCTGAGCTTAGCAAGAGTCATATTCTTTATGAGATGGAAGCTGGGGAATTAGAAAATTTAGTTGTTCAAATTCATCGTGCTGAAAAAGTCTTGGCCAATCAATAGTTAAGATAAGACTTAATTGTCTTTGACTTAATAAAAAGCTCCTGACCTTCATTATCTTCGAAGGTCGGATTTTCCTTACAGCCTTTTCCAAAGTCGTAAAAGTTTGCCGTTCCATAAATAGAGATGGCCATCAACTCACCAGTAGACTCATCAAATAAAGGAACTCCCTTATTTGAACCGCCGATATCGGAATTTGTAATAAAGAGATTTTCATCTTGGTCAAGGACTCTAACATCTCCCGCTATTTTTAAAGGAATACCTTTTGGATGTCCCATTGCAACTAACTTCATACTTGGGTCAATATCGCGAGATGACATCTTCACCGGCTCAATTCCTTTAACTTTTTTCTTAAGCTTTAGCAAAGCGAAGCTTATTCCTTGATCTGGTGAGAAATATCTCTTCACAACTTTATCACACTTGTAAAAATTCGTTCTGTGAAGTTTATCTAGAGTTGAGCTTTTAGAGTCAAAAGAATAGTTAAACGCCCAGTAATATAAATCATTCCAACAGTAGTGTTCAGTTATACAGTTTCCAGCGGTAAGAAGAAGATCCTCCCCAACGAGGACACCCGAGCACCCTGCTCTAATAGAAGACTGCTCAGCAAACCTTTCTGTCTCGCAGACATTTCTCTCTAAAAGCGGTCTCTGTCTAAACTTCCAGTACCGATTAAAGGTCCAACCTCTGAGTTCATTTTTATCGACTTGGTAAGCCACTGCTTGAGCGGCTTTTTTTAAAAGTGGATTTTTTACTTGATGCAGATCCATACGATTGTCTTCGCCATAAATAGCAAAAACGACTTGAGGGATTAAAAATAAAGAGATAAATATATTTTTCATAAGGAGATTCTAAATGAATAAAAGTCTATTAACCAATATTTTTTCAATTGCTCTAATTGCGGTGGGTTATATCTCTCCTGTCTACTCTGAAGAAATTAAAACAATGGGTCTTTATTCATTTTCAGGGGCCATCACCAATTGGTTGGCCATACACATGCTTTTTGAGAAAGTTCCAGGCCTCTATGGTTCAGGTATTATCACTCAACGATTTGAAGAATTTAAAGTGGGAATTGAAAAACTTATTATGACGCAGTTCTTTACAAAAGAGAACTTAGATAAATTCCTCACCGGTGGTAAAGCTCCAATCATAGATGCACAAAGTATCTTGGCCGTTGTCGACTTTGATCAAGTCTTTTTTAAGTTGAAATCGGCGATTTTAGAGTCTCCTTTTGGAGGTATGTTAGGCATGTTTGGCGGAGAGCAAGCTCTTGATCCCCTAAAGCCTCAATTCAAAGTGAAGTTTGAAGAAGTCTTAGTTGATATTGTTGAAAATCCGGACTTTACTCAAAAGTTAGCGGCTCAAAGTGACCTTGGAGGCGACCTTCTCATTAAAGTTGAAAAAGTTGTTAAAGAGAGACTCAATGAGCTTACACCCATTATGGTCAAAGAAATTATTAACGATATGATACGTGAACACCTAGGATGGCTCGTCATTTGGGGTGGAGTTTTTGGAGCTCTCATAGGCTTAGTAACGACCTTTCTCTCTTAAAATAATAAGAACTCTTACCAACAAAATTGTGCACGTCTAAACTTATTGATATAGTGGTGACTATGAAAGAGAAAATGGTTGTCCTTATTGTAGACGACGAACCTGAATTAAGAGAGATTATCGCGCTCATGGTGGCTGAAGAGGGCTATTCAGTACTCGAAGCTTCTGGAGGATATGAAGCTCTTGAGCTTATCAAACAAAAAGAGATTCACCTCGTCATCAGCGATATGCGAATGCCTGAAGGTTCAGGAGAAGATCTCTTAAGAGCCTTAAAAGATTATTCTCAACCTCCCCCTGTTATCCTTGTTTCGGGAGATAGCCAATTAACGACTGAGGATGCGAGAAAAATTGGTGCGGTTGACCTCCTCCCCAAACCTATTGATTTGGATGTTATTTTTACTTACGCTCAGGAAGTTTACGACTCCCTTTAATTTTCTATTCGTCTATCAAATGTTCATCCAGAGACTTCAAAAATGCTGATACAATAAGGGTATGGAAAAGCTAACAGTACTCTATGATGGTAATTGCCCAGTTTGTTATAAAGAGATTCTTCACTATAAAAAGAAAGATGCAAGTGGACTTCTCATGTGCATAGACATTGCTCATCCAGACTTTAAAATTGAAGATTACGGCCTAGATATCGATGAGGTGAATCTTAAGCTTCATGCTATTGATGAGTCCGGCAATGTCTACACTGGGATTGATACTTTTATTGAAATTTGGAAGCGAATTCCAGGCTTTGATTTTTTTACAAAAATTACACAAAACACATTTCTTAGACCTATTTTCGATGTGTTCTATATCTCATTTGCTAAGTATATACGTCCTAACCTACCGAAACGAGGATGTCACAGTGGACACTGTGAACTCAAGATTTAAGCCTTTCTCTTTTACCCCCTAGGTTTTCAATTCGTTCATTTAATAATACAAGTTGCTCTTAACTTTTAACTTCTTGGAGTAAAAATGCTTAAGCTGTTGGTATTACTAGCGATTGTTTCTTGTTCTCAAAAGAGCAATGATAATTCTAACACCCTACCCAACACCCGAACACCTCAAGTTCAATCCGAAGAGGGTAAGTCAAAATTTGAAGTCTATATGTCTCCTCACCAGGGAACTCAAGCTTTCGAAGCAATCTACAAAAGAGTGAGAGAGGCGAAGAAGTCGATCAAGGTCACAATTTACTCTTGGTCAGATGCCGACTTTAATGAAGCCCTCCATTTTGCACTCGATAAAAAGAATCCTCCTATCGTTAGAATAGCCATGCGCCGAGCTCAGTTTAAAAAGCATCATAAAACGATAACAGCTCTAGAAGCCAAAGGGGCGATGTTTAAAGTTTCCAAAATAAACCTTCACGAAAAGTTTTTTATCATCGACGGTGATAAACTCATCAATAGTTCAGCAAACCTCTCAGGTGGAGCGGAAAATAAATACAGTGAGGACTTTGTTTTTATCGATGCGCTTGAAGAGCCTAAAGGCTCACCGATAACCTCACTCTTTAAAGACTTTGAAAATGAATTTGCCATTATATGGAATAGCGCTTCCGACTATATTACCGAAGAAGAGGTCACAACAGCAGATGTTCTTGATCATTTTATAAAAGACCAAAATACAGTTGAACTCTCTTCACAAGCAAGGCTTCTTTCAACTTCAATGAACTATCGAATTGAAAAACCCAGTCAAAGAGATAGAGATCAAGGAGCGGTCATAAGTCTCGACAGAAAGCCTTCGAGGAAACTTCAGCTTTGGACCGTTAGGGATGGCTTAATTAAACATATCAATAATGCCAAAAAAAATATATTCGTTAGCATCAATCACTTTAACCTTGAAGAAATTTCTGATGCACTCATCGCTGCTGTCAAAAGAGGCGTTGATGTCAAGATGGTGGTAGACTCGCTTGAGTTTCACAGCTATCTTCACCCCCGCGAAAAAACACCTTTATTTGTTAGTGATTATAAAAAGCTTAAAGGCCAAGACAGCGAAGCACCTGTCAGAATTAAGTTCTATAGTTTGAACCCGCATTACTCGTCATGGTCTCTCAATCATCATAAATATATGCTTATTGATTATGATGAAAAAAATCTCGCTGAAACAAAACTACTGGCAGGCTCATATAACTACTCTAAGACAGCTGAGCATGCAAAGTTTGACAACCAAGTTCTGTATAAAGGTTCTCGCTTTACTGAAATAATAAGAGCCTTCAAAGTAGAATTTGACTACCTGTGGTCATTAGAGCGAGGTACAAATGATGTTCTTGACCCTCAGATGGTTGATAACTTTTCTCTTCCCACAAATGATCTCATCACACTGCACACGAGTACTCCCTTTTCTTTAAAGTGGAAAGAAGCTGTTGCTTTAGAGAAAAAGATAAAGACTCTCTATCCTGATGCACCGTCTTTTGGAAAACATTCTCACTGCGCCTACTATCACGTTGTGAAGAAAGTTTTTATAAAAAGAGATAGAAGTTCCACTTGCCCTTAGATCATTGAGATAAAGTATTTTTTTCCCTCTATTTCAAAGTCAATAAGTTCACAAGGCGACGAACCCGACTTTAAAGCCTCAGTGCAGATGGCCCTGAGATCAATACCTTTGAGAATAAGCTCATCTGTTAAAGAGCTTGGGAGATGATTTTCAATTTGAAAAACTTCACCAAGTGAAAACTTATGTTCACTTTTAGTTTTATTATTTTCCTTAACTAATATTTTTATCCACTGGGCTTGATTGGTGGGAACACCAAAGCTCTTTTCAGGTTCAAATGATCTCCAATTTGTACCGTAAAAAACCTCGTCAAAGACTTGGTACCAATTAACAAGGGATTCTTGTTTTATAATCAAGTTTTTGAGCCCAACAAATGACTTTATAATCATAAAGAACTCCTCTCCACCAGCACTTCTAAAGAGCCATTTTTTTTGGCCTAGGATGGAGTTGATTTTAGTCACATAATCCCACGTCAAAAGATTGAAGCTTTTATTAACAAGAAAGGGTTCAAATAAGATGAGACTCAACATTCTTAAATGAGGTCGAATTAACTCTAACACCTCTGGTTTAAAGCCCATCGCTTTATAATAATCAAAGTCATCAAACTGCTCTTGTCCCCTGAGCTTATAAATCAGTGACACTAAAGCGCCAATGAACTCTTGTGAAAATCGATAGAACTGGCCAAAGTCTATAACCCCAATTTTATTATCTGAAAGGAAAAGAAAATTTCCATGATTACTATCGCCTTGAGCATATCCAGACTCAAAGAGGTAGAGATAAGTAAAGGCCAAGTTTTCACAGTAAGCTTTGGCATTTTGAGCAACAACTTGGCTTTGAACAGGCTCTAGCCTTTCACTAATAATAAATTCTTTACAACTAAATTGAGCATAAACTTTTGGAACTTTAAAATGATTATTTCCTGGAAAAATGCTCGAAACTTCTTCTTGCATTTTTAATTCGAAAGCAAAGTCACATTCTTTGCTCAGCAGTGACCCAATCATATGACTATAATCATCCAGGTCAATTTTGGTTTTTCTTTTGATTACTTTTTTTGGCAAAATCTTTAAAAGAGTTTGTTGGTGCTTTATCTGTTTATCAAGACCAGGGAATTTTACTTTAATAACTTTTGCCCCGTCGATTTCAATCGCGTTGACTTGCCCAATCGAAGCACTTGCCAAGCACTCTCCTACTATTGTCTCTTGAGGCAAGGTCACTTTTGAATGTTTTAAGACAAGCTCAATTTCTGAAGTGCTTAAAAGTTCAATTTTTTGGAAGCTAAGATTTTTGATGATGACATGATGCTTCTTATTCGTTCCTAAATATTGGCACATTTTGAGAAAAACACCTCTTTCTTTGGTGATAAAGTCCGCAAGTTTTAATGCCGCTTTTTCGCTCTGTCCCTTTTTTAAAGATTTCTTGTATTTAACAAAGAGATATAAAAAAAGAAATGTCTTTAAAGTATGTTTTATCATTTTGTATTCTTCTTGCTAGTATTTCTCTATGGAAAAGTATCAAAAGATAAGCACTATTTGTATTCTAATTTTGACTGTTTATGCCACGGCAGCAGTCCTCACCTTCACCAAGTCGGTGATGATCCCGTTTGTCTTTTCCACCTTTCTTTATCTCATCATTTCCAGAGCAATGTTATGGCTCCAATCGAAGTTTAAACTCCACCATAATGTTTCCCTCCTTATTACGGTTACTGTTTTTGTCGTTGGTTTTTTTGCTGTGACCTTTTTAACATCAAGCTCTATTGATTCATTTATTGAGGGAGCTGATCAATACAAAGGAAAAGTTCAAAACGCAGTAAGCTATATTGAACAAAGGGCCCAAAATTACGGTGTTGATACCCAACAATATGACCTCAAAGGAAAGCTTCAGGAACTACCTATCTTCTCTTTTGTGAAGAGCTTTACCAGCAGTATCGTTGGAGTATTCTCAAACACGATTCTCATTATTATTATTACTCTTTTTCTCCTCACAGGTGAGAGTATGAGCAAAAGAGAACTTAAAACTTTTGAGGAAATAAAATCTGTTATTGCCAAGTACGCCGCTGGAAAGGTTCTGCTCTCTTTGGCCACGGGCCTTCTAAGCTATATAACTTTTCTTATCGCGGGTCTAGATTTGGCGCTAATGTTTACTGTTCTCGTTATTTTCTTGAACTTCATTCCTAATATAGGATCCGTTATCGCTGTTATCGTACCCCTACCTGTTCTTTTATTGCAGTTTGGATTAGGCTGGCAAACAGTCTTTGTTTTAGTGGTTACAGGCACACTACAGACTATCGCAGGTAATATTATTGAGCCAAAGATGTTTGGAGAAAGTATGGATCTTCATCCTGTGACGATCTTACTCTTTCTCGCCTTTTGGGGATTTATTTGGGGAGTACCTGGAATGTTTTTAAGTGTACCGATAACTGTTGCTTTAAAAATCATCTGCAGCAGATTTACTATCACAAGTTCTGTTGCAGAGATATTGGCCGGTCGATTTAATTAAGACTTTAATTTCTCAAATGCTGACTTCATTCGTCTCGCAGCTTCCGTTAACGTTTTTTCATCCGTCGCATACGAGAGTCTGATACAGTCAGGACTTCCAAAAGCGCCACCAGGTGTTGTGACAACCAGGGCTTCTTCAATTAAAAATGAGCAAATATCTTCTGAATTATTAATTTTGCTTCCTCTAAATTCACAGCCATAAAAACTAGAGACATCTGGAAAAAGATAAAATGCTCCCTCGGGCTGTCTTACTTTAAGATGCTTCACTTCGCTAAGAAGTGAAAACATTAAGTCTCTTCGCTTAAGAAATTCATCTTTCATAAAAGAGACTTTTTCTTGACCACCATTAAGTGCCGTAATCGCCGCAACTTGTGCAACTGCATTTGCTCCAGATGTGAATTGGCCTTGAATCTTATTACAAGCTTTTGCAATCTCTTTTGGAGCTGCAATATAACCTATTCTCCACCCCGTCATAGCGAAGCCCTTTGAGACTCCGTTAACCGTCACAACTTGCTCTTTAATTTTCTCAAAACTTGCCATACTCGTATTATGACCAGAAAAATTTATATACTCATAGATTTCGTCTGAGACAATCACACAATTAGGGAACTTTTCGAAAACGCTCGCAAGATCAGCAAGCTCTTCTTTAGAGTAAGCTCCTCCAGAAGGGTTACAAGGATTTGAAAAAATAAAAGCTTTTGTCTTATCACTAATAGCATTCTCAAGCTGAGCTTTTGTGATTTTAAATCCCGTATCGACAGTTGACTCAATAATGACTGGGTTCCCCTCAGCAAATTTAACCATTTCAATATAGCTCACCCAGTAAGGTGCAGGAAGTATAACCTCATCACCAGGATTAACCACTGAGAGGACGACATTCATCAATGATTGTTTTGCACCTGTGCTTACAATCACTTGATCAAATGTATAATCGATACCGTTATCTCTTTTTAGTTTTTCTACAATCGCGACTCTTAATTCCTTAAGTCCTGGAACTGGAGTGTAGTGGGAATAATTATCATCGATAGCTTTTTTTGCAGCCTCTTTGATAAAGTCAGGAATATTAAAATCAGGTTCACCTAAAGTGAGGCTAATGACGTCTTGCCCTTTATCTTTTAGCTCTGTTGCTAACGCAGCCATTTTTATCGTAACTGATTCTTGAAGATTATTTGCTCTGTCTGAAATTACGCTCAACGTATCCCCCGATTAACTTCTATATAGTAGATCTGTAAAAAAAGTAGAATCCTCATCAAAGTAGGATTTACTCTCCCATAGTTTACTCGAAATATTGGTAAAATGCTTGCCAATAATTTCACGGTAAAATTCTCTCGATCGACGCAAAGCATAGGTGTCGTTGAACTCTAGCTCCTCAATTTGCCTATCGAGCTCTTTATCGGTGGGAACACTCAGATAAAGATACTTTATTCTAGAGGCCAAAATAGGAAGGATAAAATTTAAGTCTTCTTCATCGACGTACTGGAAAACGGAGTTACATAGTCCCAGATCAAATCGCACGGAGTTTGACTGCGCTCGACGACACCAGTCTTGGATTGATTCATTATAAAGAGTGAGTTTTGTCGATTCAACAGGTTTTAGTTTTCTGGCCCTAGCTTTATCAAAAGCATGCTTTGAGGGTTCAATGCCACAAGCTTTATAGGGCACAAAAGCTTTCATCATTTTTTGAAACATGTAGCCATAGCCAAAGCCTAAGTCGATGATACTTGAAACATCAACCAGCTCTAGCTCTAAAAAGGCTTTAAGATATTTGACATGGTCCTTTGCATTTCCAATTCCATCCATTGTTTTTGGACTTGAATAATTATGGTCCCAGTAGTCTTTACCAAAAGACATTGTCTATTTGAAAGTCGCAGATATTGGACAATGGTCACTTACATTGCTGTAACTTTTTCCTAGTTCACTGTCATAAGTCTCGATACAGTTCACTTTTTTACAATGTGAGCCAACTTCAGCACGATCAAGCTTCATTCCCATAAAGTCTGATGTAACAAGAAGGTGATCTAGTGTTGAGGGAATTTCAATATCGTCATGACGGTTAGGTCCAGACCAATAAGAAGTACATTTTAAATGGTCTGTAATTGTTCTGGTTCCAGATTTTGATAATAGGTCTTCAAAGTTCAGGTGGTCAGCATCTGTCGATTTAGCATCGCTTTTATTCCATCCCGTTGTGTTTAAGTCACCTAAAACAACAACATCTTTATGGCCTGCAAGTTTGAGGTTTCTCATCATTTTTAATATGTATCGGTATTGCTTGCGTCTTTTTTCGTAGTTTCTTGTTCCACTTCCAGCTTTTAAATGAAGAACAATGGCCACAAATTTCTCACCCGTGGCTTTTACTTTAAAGAAACCTAATAGTGCGGGTCTAAGTGAACTACAACCGTAAGAGGAAATACTATCAAGGTCAGCTATTTTTGGATCTTCAATAAGGTCTTCAAGCTCCAACACTTCATCTTTATACATGAACCCCAGGTTCTGACTGCCGCCACCACCACACTTAGAAAGTGCTAACTTATAAGATGGAAATTCTTTGGAGACAAATTTTTCAAATGAATTATTATTATAGATTTCTTCTGTTCCAATGAGATCAGAATTGAGGCCTTGGATAATATTCTTTAAAGCAGCTTTGTTTGTTCGCTCACTACTTTTATCATAATTTCTTATATTATAAGACGAGATCTTTAAACCAGCTGAAGCTGAGAATGAAATTAATAAAAGAAGCAATAATAGATTTTTCACGAAAGACCGTCCCTTGGTTAATTGAAATTCATCCATGTCAAAAACTGACAAGTCTATCCAGACTTTGAAATTCAACGCTTCTATGTAATCGCGAGAGCTACATTATGTAAATGCTTAAAATAATTAATTCTGTTAAGGTTGTGTTAGCGCCCTAGAGTTCTAAATTCTTCGTTTGTCTTTGGATTGACCAGAATATCTCTATTTTTATATAGCCTAGGAGTCGAGTACAATAACTTCATCGCTCTGTGCTTGGGCATAATTTTGTATCTTTCGGGATACATATTCTTGAGCTTTTCACTCACCTTTTTAGCACTACTCATTGGCATGCTTGGGAAAAGATGATGCTCAGTATGATAACCAAAATTTAGATTCACAAATTCCATTATAGGACTATTTGTCACTGACAACGAATTCATTAATGGATCATTTATCTTTGTATAAGGACTCAAGTTATGATTTGTAGAAATATAACTCATGACTGTGTAGTTTTGAACCATAAAAGGTATTACGGCCAACCACATCCAATTGTTTACACCGATAAAAGCTAAATAAACCAAAGCTAAACTCACAGCTAATGTGAACTCTAAAGTTACTTTTCGATGATCCATTTTTGCCCACATCTTATTGCCAAATCTCATATAAACTTGATTTAAAATGGCCTGAAAAGAGAACCACCAAAAGAAATAAAGGAAGCTTCTCTTATGTCCAGATCCTGGAGTAAAAGGGTAAGCCCACTTCATAAACTTACTTCTTTTCCAAATCATTTTCGTTGGAAATGCATCAGGGTCTTTATAAAGGAGCTGCGTATTTCCGTGATGAAGATTATTGTGCCAAAACCGCCAGTAGCTTGGAGAAATGAGGTAAGGAGCAAAGCCAAAAAATCCAATAAAGTTTTGTAGCTTTTTATTTTTAACAACCGCACCATGCATAACTTCATGAGATAAAAATGCCCCACCACCAATGAGAACACCCATAGCAATTGAGAGCAATAATTTAAAAGGCCAAATCAGGTTAAAATTCAAAAGAACGTAAATAATAGAGAGAACACCGCCAAAGAAAAGAACACCATAAGCTAAGCGCCACGGCTGTCTTTTAAAAAGCTCTTTGGGTAACTCAGCAGAAACAGCTCTATTGTACTGCCCAAGACTTAAAAGCTCTTCTTTAATTTCAGTTACTTTATCTTGATCATTTTCCAAATGAACCTCTCATATAAAATTTAACGATATGAATTATTTTTAACAGAAGTAGCTTCCGAAGTCACTGACTTTGAAGGCTGACTAGGCGTTTTCTAAAAATCAGCCCCATGAATAATGCAACAATTGTTAAAGAAACTGCAAGGCCTATCCACAGCCCTTGAGCGTTCATAGATTTCTCAAAAGCGAGATACACACCAAAAGGAATACCAAGGACCCAGTAACCTACTAAAATACTTATAAAAGGCTCTTTTGTCATGGCCAATCCTCTAAGAATCCCGCCCAGCGTTATTTGCAAACCATCAGCGATTTGAAAGATTGCTACAATAAAAAGAATACCGACACCTATTTCTACAACATAAGGATCATCTGTTACTAGTCTCATTAAAGACTCTGGAAAAAGGACATAGAGCGTTGCCGAAAAAACCATAAAAAGAGTCGACATAAAAAGAGATGAAAAAGCATAGTCCTTAACCCCTCTATTGTCGCCCTCTCCAAATTTGGCTCCGACTTTTACACTCACGGCACTTGATATTGATAAAGGCACCATAAAGGTGATCGATGCAACATTTGTGATAATTGAATTGGCAGCAGAAACTCCTACCCCCATTCCGCCAGCCAAGATGGCCACCACACAAAAGGCTAAAACTTCAATAAAAAACATCGAAGCGATTGGTAAGCTAAATTTAAAAGTTCTTTTTATAAACTCAAAGTCGATCCTAGAATTTTTAAAATACTTTCGAGCGTAAACCAAAAGAGTAAGCATGAGAAAAACGCGAATTGAAAAACTTGCATACGCTAATCCATCAAAGCCAAAACCACGAAAATTGTCGAGACCAAAAACAAAAAAATAATTAAGTCCCAAGTTCACAAACACAGCAACAATAGAGATAAGGTTAGCAAAAAATACATCTTCAAAAGATTGAAGAAATTCTTTAACAGCTTGAAAAACAAAAGCTAATGGAAATGACCAAGCGATAACTTTATTATATTTTTGAATAAAGGGAATCATCTCGGGCTCAATTCCCATCATAGGAACAAATTCATTCACTAAAAGCATAACGCCACATAAAACAATTCCAGCTAATAGAGCAAAGACAATAGCACTAGAAAAATGCTGTTCTATATTTTTACCCGTTCCTCTTTCGATCGCTAATGCGGGAGAGAGACCCATCATAAGACCTATACCAAAAAGAAAGACCGGATTAAAAACTCCCGTTGCCACACCTATAGCTCCAACAGAAAGAGTGGAATGTGCCGCAGCCACATACATATCTCCAGCTGAAATGAGCATAACGCCGATTTGTCCAAAGATAATAGGAATAGAGAAATAGGTTAAACTTTTTACTGCTTTAAAATTAACGAGCATTTTGAGACCATTGATAAATTTTCGTCGCCAACTCTTTTGGTGCATCCACGTGAGCGGCGTGACCAACTTTTTCATCTTCAAATAAGAAATAGTCTTTCTTCCAAGACTTTTGAATATTTTCTGAACATGAAAAATGCGCCAAACGATCATGTCGAGAAGCAATAATGAGAGCTGGAATAGAAGGGGTGAAGTTGAGACTAAAGCGAGCTCCCGCTATCGTCTGTTTAAGCATGTCTGATCTTCTCATCGGTTTATCAATTGCAATTTGATGCCATTTTTCTAAGGTCTTATCAAAGGGAGCGGGATTATTACTACATAAACTCAAAGCCAAAGATTCTCTTTGCTTTAAATCCCTTTCTTTAAAGACTCTTAGAAACTCTCTTATTGCATAGGGCTGGACTCTTTTATAAACAGGACTAAAGTTTTTAAAACTAGAATTGATAATGACCAGTTTTTGAAAGTCTTTGGGGTAGAGTTTTATCCACTCAGTTGCAACCATTCCTCCAAGAGAAATTGATATCAACAGATTGTTGTCACCGCCAAGCTTAGACTCTATTGAGTCTCTTGAGATCTTGACGATTTCCTTCATGCTCAGTGGACTTTGTTTCTCACTAAGAATTCCAGACCCCGGAAGATCTATTCCAATGACTTCATCGACCTTGAAAAGTAATTTTAGGTTATCAACGAAATCATTATCCCAATGACGAGATTCTTTTGTGAGCCCAATAATTAAAAAGACTTTATTCATTACATTTAGAGAATTGCTCATAAAGATAAATATTATTATTTTTTACATGTTCTTTCACTTTTTTATACAGCTGTTCATCTGTCAAAAGAGTTCCTAAAACAGAACAAAAAAGTGTCTTCCCCATATAGTCGACTAGTTTTTCTGAAGAGCCACCCACCTCATTAACTTTCATCACATCCTGAGTCTTCCATGAGGTTACATTGTACTTCGTATCCCAAGGCCATCCGACGAGGTACTCCTCATAATAAATGACGACTTGCTTGCCTTCAAACTCATAAAGCTGTTCACCCAACTCATCATTTCTCACAGAGAATAACGACGTCAATTGGTCTCCACTTCCCTCATCAATAGTTCCTTCCCAGGTTTTAAATACTTTTCCCTTTTTAGATATCTTTGTTAGGTTCCCAACTCTTTTCCCTGAGGAGACCGAAAACTGATAACAAATATAATAGGTAAGAAAACCCAAAGAGGTGATAACAAGTAGAGCAATTATTTTAACTTTCCATGACTTCATTTAATTTCCTGCAATGCTAATCTGATTAAATCTAATTTTAGGTGAAAAAAATCCTCTATCACCAGTTGCGTAAATCTTGTCACCGATTGCTTTGATGTTCAATAACATTCGATGAAAGTTTCCTGCCACTGTAATCCCCTTAACCGGAGTTATGCGTTTTCCATCTCGACAAAGGTATCCAGATGCACCAAAAGAAAACTCTCCCGAGATCGCGTTCGCGCCCGAATGAATTCCCTGGAGAGAATGAATTTCAAGGTACTCCCCATTCGTTATCGTACTATCACTCGTTTTACCAGGCTGGATAACTTTAGTCGTCCCCCCAGTTCCCATTGCACTTTTTGGTCCTCTTGAGGCATGACCTGTCGTTTGTGTTTTATAAAAATTGGCTGTTGCACTATTGTGGTAGAAAGAATTTAGTTTTCCATTTTCAATTAATTGTAAATCTTCTCGTTTGACTCCTTCACTATCAAATTCATAATGAAAGAAAGCTTTTTCATAGCGAGGCATATCGGTTATCGATAGCTCCTCCACGGCAACCTTATCTCCAAGTTTTCCGGCAAACGGATTTGTTTTTTCAATAGCTGCTTTGGCAGAGAACATATTTCCAAAGCTTCCTAGAACTGTTTGCAAGGAGTCTTCGGTAAAAATAATATCGTAAGCACCTGTTTTAATCGGCTGGGCACCTAACCAGTTTGATGCGTGAAGTAAACTCTCTTCAACACACTCTTCTAAATTTAGATCGGCCAGCTTTCGGCCCATGGAGCTGTGGTAGTGCATTGAATTGTCTGAGCCTTCGTGAATTAAAGCTGATGTGTAACAGCTGGTGTAATACTCAGTATCAAATCCGAAAGTACCGAGACTATTTAAATAGTAAGTGGCTGATTCTCCCTCGCTCAAACCATTGTAAGGAACGGCTTGAACTCGTTTGTCTCTTTTTTGAACTTCGCTTTCAAGTTTGAGACAAAAATCAATTTTCTCCTGAGTTGAAATATCTTCTTTTTTAAATTTACTTTCAGAAATAAGATCACCATCTGACTTTATACTAATCTTTTGATATTCATCAACATCAGTGTTTATGGCATTTTCGATAGCTGCTTTTGCTGCAAACTCTAAAGATTCATTGTCCATCGCCTCTGTGTAGGACAGCCCAACTTTATTGTCTTTTATAGTTCTGATTCCAATAACTGAAGATCCTGAGAGTTTATACTTATCGATCTCACCGTCTTGAGCACTCACTGAGAATGATGTTCCCGTGTTGAGAATAGCATCCGCACTATCAGCACCGTTTTTCTTTGCAAATTCAATTATCTTTTCAAGGTTTTGTTTTAGTTCATTGTTCACGCTTGACCTCCTACTAGGATCTCATCAACTTTAATAGCCGCCTGCCCTACATTTGCAGGGATGCTGCCACTCACAGAGCCACACATTCCGACCGACAACTCAAAGTTGTCTCCCACCATACTAATCTTCTTTAGGACATCTGCCCCTTTACCAATTAGGGTTGCACCTTTTATCGCTTTATCAATTTTGCCATTTTTGACAAGGTAACCTTCTCGCACAGAGAAGTTGAATTCTCCAGTTCCAGGGTTCACTGATCCTCCGCCCATTTTTTTAGCGTAGAGACCATCTCCAAGACTTCCAATGAGCTCTTCAAGCTTATGATTTCCACCTTCGATAAATGTATTTCTCATTCTACTTGCTGGAGCGTATTTATAATTTTGTCTTCTTCCTGATCCTGTTCTTGGATGACCAGTTTTCATATGGCCTAATCTATCGCACATAAAGTTTTCAAGTTTTCCATTTTTTATAAGCTGAGTTTTCTGCGTAGCCATTCCTTCATCATCAATTGAAAGAGAACCCCACTCACCAGCAATAGTTCCATCGTCAACGGCACTTAAGGCCTCGTGAGCAACCATCTCACCTTTTTTATCCCACATCACACTTGCTTTTTTCTCAACACTTGTTGTTTCCAATAGGTGGCCACAAGCCTCATGAAAAATAACTCCGCCAAAGCCATTGTCTATAACAACGGGCATATTTCCAGCAGGACATGGATCAGCATCTAATACTGTTAACGATTGTTTTGTAATATCTTTTGCAAGTCTTTCCAGATTCACACTTTCAATATAGTCCCAACCACCTCTAGCGCCTGGATTATCACTTCCCGTGGATTGATTTGTTCCATCACTTGAGATGGCCGTTGAGCTTAACCGTATATAAGGTCTTTCTTCTGTAGCGTATAAACCTTCTGAATCAAAGACTTCAATATTTTGCTTAAACTGCCAAAGTCCTAAGTTTACCTGTGAAATTTTATCACTCTCTTTTCTGGTTAAAAGATCTAGTTTTTTTAAGACTTCTAGTTTGTGCTCCAAGGAAACATCTGTATCTCCAATAGACTCCACTGTCTTATAGTCGACAGGTTTTGAAAAATTCAATGTCCCAGGATTTACCGTTTGATCTCTTTTATAATAAGCCGCAAGGTTTCTTGTCATACCGATAAGATCATCTTTTTTCTTAGAGTTTGTATAAGCGTAAAGAGCTTGAGTTCCAAAAATTAATCGAACACCAATTCCAAAATCAATTCCAGACTTGATATCTTTCACCTCGGAGCTTCTAAAACTAATTGATTGATTTGTCGTTCTCTCAACGAAGATATCGCAAAAACTTGCACCGCACTCTAAAGCTGCTTGAATAACATCGTTGGCCACTGTTTTGTCTAACACATTTGCTCCTTTGAAATAAGCTATAGCTCAATCTATAGTTGCTTTATTTCTCAACCGCATTATTATAACTTAATATGAGAATACTGCATGACGACGCGGTCAAAGCTTGAGTGAAAAAGGTAAGTATGAAATATAAAACTATTGGTGTGATGTGCGGCTCTAGTGATGCCTGCGATAAAAAATTTCTAGAAATGGCCCACTCTTTAGGTGAAATTTTGGCCAAAAATAATCACGAAGTTATTTACGGCGGTGGAGCAAAAGGCCTGATGAGACAAGTGGCCGACGGCGCTTTAGCTCACGGTGGAGTTGTCCATGGTTATATCCCCCAATTTATGATCGAAGTTGAATGGCAACACCCAAGTCTTACAAACCTCCAAATTACAGGTTCTATGGATGAGAGAAAGCATCTAATGATGACAAAGGCCAATGCGACAATTTTCTTACCTGGTGGCTCTGGAACTCTTGAGGAGTTCTTTGTGTGGTTAACCTCAAAAAGACTTGGCCTTCATACTGGGCCCCTTATTATTATGAATTTTGAGGGATATTACGATCCCCTCCTTACCCTTTTAGATAATATGGAAAAAGAAAAATTTCACCGTCCGCTTCATAGGCAAATGTACTCCGTTTGTGAAAGTCTTGACGATATCCTCCAGGTTCTTGAAGATGCTCCAGCATGGTCAGAAGACGCTATCACTAAAGCCTCTGTTAATGTTGTAGACTGATTCTGTTATAAAAATCGACTAAAATTTAGACACCCTCCAGAATTTTTACACACTTATTGACTTGTAACCCCTTAAAAAGACGAGATTTTTTTTGGCACCTAGCTTGTATATATATAAGTGTAACCAAACAAGGGGGATTACATGAAATCATTACTAACAGCAATCTTTTTTATGACTATCGCAGGCCAAGCATTTTCTTCAGTTGAGTGTGAAACAGCTTTTGGAGAGAAGGCATTTACCATTGAAAAATCATCAGTCGCTTTTTACAAAAAAAGTGAAGGTGGAAGAAGTATCTCTTCAACTCTTGGAGTTATGTCTTCAAAGACATCAAAGGGTTTTAGAAAGACAATGTATATAGACGGAAATAAACACACAATTAATATAGAGAACCAAAATGCCTTTTCACAAAGTGAGGACTTTCTAGCGATCACTAACCCAAAAGGGCATAAAATGACATACCCATTAACTTGTAAAAATATCTAATCTCATAAAAATTTTGAGATTAAATAACCAAAGAAAAGCCGAAGCTTCCCCCTAAGCTTTGGCTTTTTTTTTATGCACCATAATAGATAAGATTTCCGGTCGTGGTTCTGAGGTCATGATCTGGAGAAATAAATTCTATAACTCTGCCACTGCCAATAATAGCAAACAGAATAACTTCCTCATCCTTATGATCTGCCTTGAAGTCATCCAAAGTAAAATCTTCTGTTATCTCAATATTATGAAAGTTCCAACCTTCATGATATTTATTGTTCAAAATTTCATATCTTCCAACACCAGGTCGATGTAAAAAGCAGATATCTCTTTGACCTAAGCCATGTTGCTGTCTATAAGTAGCATCGTGAATGGCAATCTGATAAACATGTTCTTTACCGAGAATATCTCCAAATTTATTGCAGACAAGAGAGTTATAATGATCGTCTTCATTGGCCGCTAAAAGATAATTAATTTCAGTTAAATCTATTTGTCCACCATCGTAGTCTGTTATCGCCTGCCCATAGTGGAAGTCAATTCCTCTAATTCGAGCCCGGGTTAATTTATACCAAGAGGTATCAGAAATAAGGACTGGAATCTTTAGTTCACGAAGCTTTATTGCAAGTTGGACACTCCAAACACTTGCTCCGACAATCATCACACCGTGCTCGCCTTTATTTTTTAATCCCAATTTTTTTGCTAAAGGAGAAAGGCTCAAACTATGAAAGACAACTGTCACAATAATAACGAGGAAAATAATGGGAAGAATATATTTTCCCTCCTCTATACCTTGGGAAGTTAGTTTTGAGCCAATAGCTCCGGCCACAGAGGCTGCGACGATCCCTCTAGGCCCATAAAAACCAATAAGAAGTCTTTCATTAAAAGACATCTCTGAGCCCAAAGTTGAAATTAAAATTGAAACGGGTCTAATAATAAAAGCAATAAGCACAATAAAAATATAATGCTGAGGCTTTAACATGGAGATAATTTCCATATTCATCGTCGCTGATAAAATAATAAAAACACCACTCACTGTGAATATTGAAATGGACTCCCCAAGTTTCTTTACATCTCCCAGTGAAGAGTAATCAGAATTTCCAAGAAGGATACCAAAGAGAGTTACAGTCATAAGACCTGTACCGTGCTGGAAGGTTTCTGAAAGGGCAAAAAGTCCAATGACCGATGAGACTAAAAAAGGTAGCTTTAAAAACTCAGGAATCAAAGCCCTCTTCGTTAGCCAAAGTGTTAACCACCTCGCCCCATAACTAAAGCCCAACGACAGAAGTACTATCTTCACCAAACTTACGTAGAGCATGCCACTGGTCACATAGGTATTTGAAAAAAGGATATATTCATAAACGAGAATGGCCAGTATCGCACCAATAGGATCATTTACAATCCCTTCCCATTTTAGGTAATTGGAAACTCTCTTCTTTAATCTTGCCTCTCGGAGGGCAGGAAGAATAACTGTGGGTCCTGTCACGATGAGCAAACCACAAATAAGTAAACTAATATTTAAGTCGACACCCGCGATGTAGTGACAGGCCAAGGTCCCAAGACCCCAGTTGAGGAGAACACTTACCGAGAAAAGTCTCTTCATTCCTCCAGATTGTTTTCTATATTCACTGGCCTTTAAGAGAAGCCCACCTTCAAAAAGAATAATAGCAACACCAAGCTCGATAAGAGGGTGAAGTAAATTCCCAAAGACAGCATGAGGGTTAACCAGTCCGAAAACGGGTCCTACTAGCAGTCCCGACAGGGTGAGTAAAATGATAACAGGAATTTTAAGTTTCCAACCAAGCCACTGTGAAGTGATACCAAGTGAAAAGACAATTCCCAATGTTTCTAAAATTCCTAAAGTCATCCGGATATCTTACCAGAAATAGAGCTGATCAGTGTGTATTTTATTTCACAAACGCCATTATTAAGTGTTAAATTAACAAAGATTTTTACGCAACGAACAAGGATTATTTTAATGGATTACAATTTCTCAGAAATAGAAAAAAATTGGCAAAACTTTTGGGCCGAAAATAAAACTTTTCAAACTCAAATGGATAAATCAAAGCCAAAGTATTATGTTCTGGATATGTTTCCCTACCCTTCTGGATCAGGTCTTCACGTAGGTCACCCTGAAGGATACACAGCCACAGATATTATGGCTCGATACAAAAGAGCCAACGGGTTTAACGTCCTTCACCCCATGGGCTGGGACTCCTTTGGTCTACCTGCCGAAAACTATGCCATAAAAACAGGAACGCACCCACAAGCAACAACTGAGAAAAATATTGAGACCTTTAAAAGACAACTTCAAATGCTTGGTTTTTCTTATGACTGGGAGCGAGAAGTAGCGACCAGTTCGGTAGACTATTATAAGTGGACTCAGTGGATCTTTGTTCAACTTTATAATAAAGGACTGGCTTACGAAAGTGAGATGAATGTCAATTGGTGCCCTGAGCTTAAAACGGTTTTAGCAAACGAAGAAGTTGTGAATGGAAAAAGTGAGATCGGAGGACATCCTGTTATCAGAAAACCTATGAAACAATGGATGCTTAAAATAACTGAGTATGCAGATCGTCTTTTAGAAGACCTAGAGGATATGGATTGGCCTGAGTCAGTCAAAGAAATGCAACGAAATTGGATTGGAAGAAGTGTTGGTGCCGAAGTTGATTTTAAAACAGAATCCGGTGACACGATAAGTGTTTTCACAACAAGACCTGACACTCTCTTTGGAGCAACTTATATGGTTCTTGCTCCAGACCATGAACTCGTTTCAAAGATAACAACCGATGAGAATAAAAAAGCTGTTGAGGCTTATGCAATTGAAGCAAGTAGAAAATCTGACTTAGAGAGAACAGAGCTCAACAAAGATAAAACGGGTGTCCATACAGGCGCTTTTGCAATCAATCCTGTGAGTGGAGAAAAAGTACCGGTATGGATTTCTGACTATGTTCTTTCGACTTATGGAACAGGTGCGATCATGGCCGTGCCAGCTCACGATCAAAGAGACTGGGAATTTGCTAAAGAATTTAATTTAAAGATTACTCCTGTTTTAGATGGTGGAGATATTGAGAAAGAAGCTTTTACTGGAGATGGAAAGCATATTAATTCTGATTTTTTAGACGGACTTGGAAAAGAAGAAGCCATTGAAAAAATAAATACATATCTTGAAGAAAAGAAGCTTGGTAAAAAAACTATAAACTATAAATTACGAGACTGGCTTTTCTCTAGACAAAGATATTGGGGAGAACCATTTCCACTTCTTAAAGACAAAGAGACTGGAAAGGTCGTTCGTTGTCTAGAGCCTCATGAACTTCCAGTGGTTTTACCAGAAGTTGAAAAATACGAGCCATCTGGAACTGGTGAGTCTCCACTGGCAACGATCGATGAATGGTTATATTTTAAAGATGAAGTTTCAGGAAAAGAAGTAAGAAGAGAGACAAACACCATGCCTCAATGGGCCGGTTCTTGTTGGTACTACCTTCGCTTTATTGATCCCAAAAATACGGAAAAGCCTTGGGATGAAGATTTAGAAAAATATTGGATGCCTGTAGATCTATATATCGGTGGTATGGAGCACGCAGTAATGCACCTTCTTTACGCTCGCTTTTGGCACAAGGTTCTTTTTGATCTCGGTTTAGTTTCAACAAAAGAGCCTTTTAAAAAACTTGTTAACCAAGGAATGATTCTTGGACAAGATGGCGAAAAGATGAGTAAGTCTCGTGGAAACGTTATAAATCCCGACTCGGTAGTAGAAGAATATGGTGCTGATACCCTTAGACTCTATGAAATGTTTATGGGTCCTCTTGAGAAAACAAAACCTTGGTCTATGAACGGTGTTAAAGGTGTCTACGGTTTTATCTCTAAAGCTTATAAAACCTTTGCCAACTCTGAATTTTGGAGTGAATCAGAAGATGCACAGACAACGAAAATTCTTCATCAAACAATAAAAAAAGTAACAAGTGATATTGAAGAGATGAAGTTTAATACCGCTATTTCTCAAATGATGATTTTCACTAATCACTGTGCCAAAGAGAAAAAATTTACTAAAAAAACAGCCTCAATCTTCGCTCAACTTGTCGCACCTTATGCTCCTCATGCTGCGGAAGAAATTTGGAAGCTCTTAGGCCACTCAGAAAGTTTAAGCTTTACGACTTGGCCACAGTTTGATGAAAAGCTTGCCAAGGATGAGACCATTACCATGGCCATTCAAATTATGGGAAAAACTCGTGCAACGATTGAGGTCGAAGCCGATATTTCAAAAGAAGATTTTATGGCGAAAGCCAAGGCGGATCCACGAGTTGCTAAATACCTTGAAGGTAAAACAATTGTGAAAGAGATCTATGTTCCTGGAAAGATTTGTAATTTTGTCGCGAAATAAAAAAAGCCCCTTTTAGGGGCTTTTTTTTTGCTGATGTTATCTCATGAATTAAAGAGTAATATCGATATAGCCATTGAAAATATAACCAGCATCGCGTTTAATTTCAGCGGACATATCCTGTCCACTTGGAGCCATCCCCTTAAACTTAACAGCACCGTTTGCAACAATTTCTATCTCTTTAGTAAGATCTAGATTTTTTGAGGATAAGTAAACTCTCAAGGATTTTACCCCTGGAGCAATTGTAATTTTGATTGTGTTGGAAACGATCTTTGCTTTCATTTCCACGACCGTTTTATCTTTAGAAAACTCAGTCGCTTTTAACCAAAAGTATCTATCTCTTGGAGCTAGATAAAAATCGTTACCATTACTCCATTGATCAGTGTAAATCTCATCTCTAAAGTAGAACATACCAGAGAGTTCTGTTTGATAGAGGTCCCGAGAGTTTTCTTTGAAAAGTTTTCCTAATACATTTTGGTAATGAGCTCTTGGATAATTATGTGATCCATTATAGAGGTCGAGAACAAAACCAGACTTCTTTCCAAGTTTTCTTTCAAGTTTTTCGATTTCAACTTTTTGTTTTTTACAACGAGAGATAAAAACATCAAAGTGGTCGTTCAATCCTTGAAGGTGGTAATACTTCATATTAAAGTAAGGTAGGAGATTCTTTTCAACTTGGTGTCTCTCATCCATTCCGGCAGCTACTGGCATAAAGAAAGCGTAGTCATCCGTTAGCCAATGACCAGCTCTTGTTATTCCCATCCCGCCCATAGAGTGGCCAGTAAGACCAATTTTATTAGCGTCTAGGGGCAAGTCGTTTCGAAGAGATTGGTTGAGGTCTCTCAAGTAATTAAACATATGAGATCCCCAGTTTAGTCCAGATCCAGAAGGCATAACCAAAACAAATCCTAAAGAGTCAGCCATAGCTTTCAAATCAGCTGCGTACATATCGATAACTCTTAAAGAGCCTGATCTATCGCTGGTACTTGCTCCACCACCATGAAGAAAAACGAGAGCTTTTAAATCTTTTTTTCCTTTTAACTTTTGAGGTATGTAGTAAACCAGATCATATTTAAAATTCAACGGAGAAGTGACAGGCTGATACTTTATTTTTGCGAGTTTTCCATATTGTTTAAAAATTTTATGTTTTGGAATTATGATTTTTCCAGCTATATGAAATGTAAGAGGAATCACTTTTTCACTTTTCTGACATTCTTCAATAACTATTTTTTTAAATAAATTCGGCTTATATATAATTTGAACGAGTCCACTATTATTTTCAACACGAAGACTTGAAAAACCATTTTTTAGAACAATTTTTGAATCTGTTGCACGTTTGAAAGTAAATACTTTCGTTGAGTTGTCTAGTACTAATGTCAAGCTTGCGCTTTTTAACTTTAAAGTAGCTTTCGAACTGTTCTCTGTGTTGATACATGTATACTCACTATTCGCAAACAAACTTTGACTTATGAGCAAAATAGCTAAACTTATTAGTAGGTGCTTCATTTGATCTCCTAGGGTAATTTAAAGCTTTGAGTACCACGCCCCAGCGCGGCGCGCAATGTCACTTGAAGAAATTACCTTACTAACTTCCTATTTAAATCAGGGACTTAGACTTAGGAAAAGATAATCTCTAGACTCTGTGGCCAGTGACTTATTGGACTTATTTTAGGAGAATTTGGCTTTAAAATTTTAAAAAAGGAAAGAAAAATGAAATTTTTTATTCTCTCAGTCGCTCTTTTTGTATCGAGCTGTGCCTCTTATCAACCTGGTCAAGGTGCTCTTATAGTTAAAGGCAATCATCCTAGAAATACACCTATCACCGGCTACATTGATCAAGACTTCACCACAGATCACTACGCTCTAATACAATTTACTTTTGGAAATCAAACAGAAGACTGGACAAGAATTAAAAGTATTTCGTTAGATCTAAAGTCTCAAGAAGCAAATAAAGCCTCTGTTGTTCTAGGACAAGATCTGACTGATTGGTCTGATGCTATTCAAAATAAAATTGCTATTGATCAACATAATAGAGAAGTCCTTTTGGGCTCCATTGCAGCTGCAGGTGTCGTCACTATGGCAGCAAGTGGAAATAGAGGTGGGGCCATTGCTGGTGCCGCCCTCTACACCGGTTCAGTAGGAGTTCTCGCAGCAAATGAAATTGCCGATGGCATAAGTGAACTAGAAAGAGCAAAAATGATTCCACGAGGACACCTCTATTCAAATATTTCAATTCCGGCAGGACTAGTTGTAAAGAGATGGATTCTTTTAAAAATACCATACGGTAAAATCCCAAATAGCATTTACCTTGAAGTGACTTATGAAAAACATGGAAAAGTGACATACGAGTTACCAATTAGAACGAACAACACTGGAGTGTAGAAGTGGAAGTTAAGAAAATTGAAGACTATCGAAAGGCTTATGATTTAAGCCTTACCCACACAGAAAAATACTGGGCGAATATAGCGAAAAGTTTTTCTTGGCATAAAGAGCCTAGTATCGTTCATACAGGTGACTTTAAAGATCTTGATGTCAAATGGTTCGAAGACGGTGTTTTAAATATTACAGAAAATTGTATCGATCGTCATGTGGATAAGAATCCTGAAAAAGTTGCGATCTACTGGGAGCCAAACGATCCTAGTGAAGAAGCCTTAGTCTTTACCTACGCTGAGTTACACGAACAAGTGAAGAAATTTTCAAATGTGTTAAAGGATAAAGGCGTCAAAAAGGGTGATCGAGTTTGTTTTTATATGCCAATGGTTCCTGAACTTTTATTTGGAGTTCTCGCTACGGCCAGAATTGGAGCCGTTCACTCTGTTGTTTTTGGTGGTTTTTCTGCCAACGCGCTTGCCGACAGACTTACTGACTGCGACTCACAGGTTCTCATCACTTGTAATGAAGGACCAAGAGGAGACAAGGTCATTCCCTTAAAAGCTATTGCTGATGAGGCATGTAATAGAGCGACATGTGTAAAACAAGTTCTGGTTTTTAAAAGAACACAGACAGAAGTTCCTATGAAAGAGGGACGCGACTTTGACCTTGCAACTTTACTGAATGATGCCTCAACTGACTGCCCAGCAGAACCCATGAATTCCGAGGATCCCCTTTTTATATTGTACACATCAGGATCAACAGGTAAGCCAAAAGGACTTCAGCACTCGACTGCGGGTTATATGGTTTGGGCCAGTGAAACATTTAAAAAAGTCTTTCAGTTTAACGATCAAAATATTTTTTGGTGCACAGCTGATATTGGTTGGATAACAGGACACAGTTATATAACTTACGGGCCGCTTCTCAATGGGGCTACTCAGGTCATGTTTGAAGGGATTCCAACTTTTCCAACTCCTGCTCGTTTTTGGGAAGTTATAGATAAGTACAAAGTCTCCCATTTTTATACAGCTCCAACGGCCATAAGAGCACTTGAGGCCTGTAACATCTCCTACGTTCAAAATAGTACTTTAGACAGTCTCAAAGTTTTAGGAACAGTTGGTGAGCCCATCAATGAAGAGGCATGGAATTGGTATCATAAAAATATTGGAAAAGAGAAATGCCCTATCGTCGATACTTGGTGGCAGACTGAAACAGGTGGGGTTATGATTTCAAATCTAGCTGGAGTCACACCGGCCATAGCAGGACATGCTACCACGCCCCTGCCTGGTGTTGAGCCCATTTTAGTTGATAGCGAAGGAAAAATAGTTGAAGGTAATCCAGCTGAGGGAAATCTTTGTTTAAAAAGACCATGGCCAGGAATTGCACGAACTATTTATCGCGATCACGAAAGATACAGACAAACTTATTTTTCAACCTACGAGGGATACTACTTCACTGGAGATGGCGCTAAAAGAGATGCCAAGGGAAACTACAGAATTACCGGCCGCGTGGACGATGTTATTAACGTCTCCGGGCATAGAATTGGGACGGCGGAAGTTGAAGATGCAATCGGACTTCACACCGATGTTATTGAATCCGCTGTAACAGGATTTCCTCACCATATAAAAGGTCAGGGTATTATGGCCTATGTTATCTCATCGAGCACAAACACCTTGAGTGAGCAAGAACTCCATACACAGCTCAATAAGATCATCACAAAACAAATTGGACCAATAGCGAAGCTTGATAAGGTTGTCATCACAAAAGATCTTCCAAAAACCCGCTCGGGAAAGATTATGCGAAGAATTTTAAGAAAACTTGCAGCCGGAGAATTTGATTCTATTGGGGACACATCGACTTTGTTGAATCCTGAAATCGTTGAAAGCTTAAAGAAAAAGTTATAAAAAAAGCCCCATTTTATGGGGCTTATTTATTTGCAGAATTTAAATAAAACTAAATTTTATTAAGAGCGTTTCTAGCAGCTGTTCTTACGTCAGAGTCATTGTCATCAAGTGCTCTAATAACAAAATTTCTAGCCGCATAGTTTCTTGTCTCACCTAGAGCGAATACTGCTTGCTGTCTTACCATCCAAGAGCCACCCTGAGAATATTGTCCAAGCTTATTAATAAGGTTGATACTTAAGTTCGTATAGTTTCTCGACTGAGTAATTTTACGAATAGCATTATAGGCAGCTGTTCTTACGTCAGAATCAGAATCTCCCATTGCAGCGACAACAGTATCAATATATCGATTGACTTGAGATTCACCAATCAAGCGAACAACCATTTGACGAGCAGTCCATGTACTTGAACCTAAGATTTGCTCCATTACATGTTTGTTACTTCTCATAACTTCTTGAAAGTCATAAGACTGCTTTAGCGTATTTAATGAATTATAAGAAGCAGTACGAACGTCACTGTCTGAATCACCCATTGAGCTAAGAAGAGGAATAATCCCTTGAGCTGTTTGGAGTTTTCCAATAAGTTTTGCAGCCGCTTGTCTGGCCATCCATCCACCATTTTTTAATGTTGGAGTAACGAGGTTTAGAATTTCAAGTGCATTGTAGCTGAGGTCCATTAGTCTTGGAAGTTCATTTAAAACTCTACTCGCAGAATTTCTAACATCACTATCTGAATCTCCCATAGCTTTAATAGCGATACTGATCGCTCTTGGAGCTGGGTATTTTGTCAATTCTTCAACTGCATATCTTCTTCTTTGCCAACCACCAGTGCTTATATCTCTTTCGATTTGGTCAAGTTGGTAATCAAATTGTCCATGAGGTTGAGTTGGGTATGGGTTTGGTGTTGGTACCGGAGTAGGAATCGGTGTCGGATTTGGAAGAGGATTCGTCGTTCCACCAGAACCAACAACTCCAATCAAAACACATTGTGCATTTGGAAATTGGCCAGCTCTATCTCCAAGTCTTAGGGCCTTGCTACATTCTTTTCTTGCTTCTTTACAAGCCTCTTGTTCGGAGAAACCTTCTCCGTAGAAGGAGTCTATAATATTTCCATTTGCTCTAACCATATCCGTCTGGCAAACGAGTGCGAACGAATTCATAGAGATAAAAGCGGTTGTAAAAACAATCAGGGATTTTGCTTTAATCATTTGTTTCTCCTTGGGAGGGGTAAGGTCTTTATCATTTTGCGAATGATTCTAATGCTCTCTTAGCAGAAATTGAGAAAAAAGAGATGCTTAGACTTAAGCAGTGAAGTTTATACATAATCAATTCAATGTGTAATCAAGGACTTAAAAAAAAGCCCGAAACAGATTGTTTCAGGCCGAATTTATTTGTTAATGATTTGAAATTTAACTTCCACAAGCGATGCAGTCATCTGGATTATCCAGACTACACATCATGGCCTCTTCCGTAGTCATAGCTTCAGCAGTTGGAGTTTTCTCCGTTTTCTGAACTGTGAACTTAATTGCATCAGCAGCAGCTTTGGTTCTCAAGTAATACATTCCAGTCTTTAAGCCACTTTTCCATGCATAAAAATGCATCGAACTCAATTTACCCATATTTACATCTGTCATATGAATATTGAGAGATTGAGACTGATCGATAAATGCTCCACGATCTGCTGCCATCTCAAGAATTCTCTTTTGCTTAATTTCCCAAACAGTTTTATAAAGCTCTTTAAGATCTGCAGGAATTTCTTCAATTGCTTGAACAGATCCGTTTGCCTCAATAACTCTATTTTTCATTGAGTCATTCCAAAGATCCAACTTAATAAGATCTTCGATTAAATATTTATTAACGACAGTAAACTCTCCACTTAGAACTCTTCTTGTATAAATGTTTGAAGTAAAAGGCTCAATACATTCGTTATTTCCAAGGATCTGAGATGTACTAGCAGTAGGCATTGGAGCTAAAAGAAGTGAATTTCTCGTTCCATGCAAAGAGATCTTTTTCTTTAACTCTTCCCAGTTCCACATATCAGTTGGCTTAACTCCCCACATATCATACTGAAGAATTCCTTGTGATACTGGACTCCCTGGGTAAGACTCGTAAGCTCCATCTTTTTCAGCTAATTCATTTGAAGCTGTTAAACTTGCAAAATAAATTGTTTCGAAAATTTCTTGGTTTAAAAGCTTCGCCTCATCCGATTCAAATGGCATTCTCAACATTGCGAAAGTATCTGCAAGTCCTTGAACACCAATACCAATCGGACGATTTTTTAGGTTAGAATATTCTGCTTCTTTTACTGGATAGTAATTAACATCAATAACCTTATTTAAGTTTTTTGTAATTGTTTTTGTAATATCAAATAGCTTTTCAAAATTATACTTTCCATCTTCAACAAACATTGGAAGAGCAATTGAAGCTAGATTACAAACAGCAACTTCTTTATCACTTGTGTATTGAATAATTTCTGTACACAGGTTACTTGATTTAATAGTTCCTAAGTTCTTTTGATTTGATTTCTCATTTGCTGCATCTTTATAAAGCATAAACGGAGAACCTGTTTCAACTTGAGATTCTAAGATTGTATACCAAAGTTTTCTTGCACTTACACTTTCTCTTAGCACTGCCCTCTTTTTCATACTTCTCATAAAGAGCATTAAACTCTTTACCATAGGTATCAGCTAAGCCCTTAGCTTCGTTTGGACAGAAAAGAGACCACTGAGCGTCCGCTTCAACTCTTTCCATAAATAAGTCGTTAATCCATAGAGCATAAAATAAATCTCTTGCTCTCATTTCTTCTTTACCAAAGTTTTTCTTAAGATCTAAAAAGTCATGGATATCAGCATGCCATGGCTCTAGATAAATAGCGAAAGATCCTTTTCTCTTTCCACCACCTTGATCAACATATCTGGCAGTATCGTTAAAAACTTTTAGCATCGGAACGATTCCATTCGATGTACCATTGGTTCCCTTGATAAAACTACCTTTTGCACGAATATCGTGAATGGTTAGACCAATTCCCCCTGCAGATTGAGAGATTAGTGCGCATTGTTTTAAAGTATCGTAAATTCCATCAATAGAGTCGTCTTTCATTGTTAAAAGAAAACATGAAGACATTTGTGGCTTCTTTGTCCCGGCATTAAAAAGTGTCGGCGTCGCATGAGTAAACCACTTCTGAGAAAGAAGGTGGTAAGTCTCAATTGCTGACTCAATATCTTCTCCGTGAATTCCAAGTCCAACTCTCATCAGCATATGCTGAGGACGCTCAACAATCTTCCCATCTTTTTTAAGAAGGTAGGCTCTCTCAAGTGTTTTGAATCCAAAGTAATCGTATTCAAAATCTCTTGAGTAAGCGATTTCAGCAGAAATTCTATCTTTATATTTCTTTGCCAGTTCTATAACTTTTTCATCAATTGATTCTTCTAACTTCTCAACTGTTTCTAAAAATGAATCACTCGTATTTCTATGAAGATTACTCATTGAGATTCTTGAGGCTAATCTAGAATAGTCCGGGTGCACGCTTGATAAGTAGGCTGCAACCTCCGCTGAAAGATTATCTAATTCATCAGTTGTAATTCCATCAAACAATCCTTGAATTGTTTTTTTAGCAACTTCCATTGGATCAACAAAAAATGTATCTAGACCGTAAGTTAGTTTTTGAATTCTATGAGTAATTTTATCAAATTTTACTGTTTCTTTTTTTCCTGATCTTGTAATAACAAACATTTTTATTTCCTTATTTAATTATTTTTAATTGAGTTAAAAATCTGCGTCCATTGAAAGTCAAAGTCATACCGATCACCTAACTGAGTTCATAACTCCTGCTTTTTGGTATTCAGAAACTCTTTTTTCAAAAAAGTTTGTTTTACCTTGAAGAGAAATTAACTCCATCCAGTCAAATGGATTTTTTGAACCGTAGATTGGCTCCATACCAATTTCACCAAGAAGTCTGTCAGCAACAAACTCAACATAATCGTTCATCTATCCGCAGTTCATCCCAATAAGAGATACCGGAAGTGCTTCCGTGATAAATTCTTGCTCAAACTCAACTGCTTCTCTAATGAGGCTTAGAACTTTTTCCTTAGATGGTTTGTCTTGAATATATCTATAAAGAAGACAAGCAAAGTCAGTGTGAAGACCTTCATCTCTTGAGATTAACTCATTAGAGAAAGTTAGACCTGGCATTAGACCACGTTTTTTCAACCAAAAGATTGAACAAAAAGATCCTGAGAAGAAGATTCCCTCGATAGCAGCAAAAGCTAAAAGTCTAGAGCAAAGTCATCTTGTCCATAAATCCATTTTATAGCCCAGTCGGCTTTCTTTTTAATACAAGGAATATTGTCGATAGCATTAAAGAGATAATCTTTCTCTTTTGGATCTTTAATATAAGTATCAATCAAAAGACCATAAGTTTCTGCATGAATATTTTCCATAGCGATTTGAAAACCATAGAAGCATCTCGCCTCCGGAATCTGAACATCGTTATAAAAACGTAGGCATAAATTCTCATTAACAATTCCATCACTAGCGCTAAAGAAAGCGAGGATGTGTTTGATGTAATGTCTTTCGTCATCATTCAGTTTATTGTTCCAATCATCAAGGTCTTGATAAAGATCAATCTCTTCTGCCGTCCAAAATGATGCCATTGCTTTTTTGTACATCTCCCAAATGTCATCGTACTTAATTGGGAATAAAACAAACCTGTCGTTACTTTTGTCGAGTAATACTTCTTTCGTCATCGTAAGCCTCTCTCCGCTACTGTCAATTTTTTGTCGTTCTTTTGACTTTCTAATCTACATATTGTGTTGTTCTTGTGTCAGAATCGTTTTGTTCGTCTACATATTGTGTAGTTTAAGAATAAGTGTCAATTGGCATTACGGCCAGAGAATATTTTTTAAAATAGTCTGACATCTGAAGTGAAAAATTCTTTAAATTTTATTGAGTTTTACGAGATACTAGTTGCTTAGTATATTGCGTCTAAATTCTTTTTGACTACTCGATCAAGAAGCTTAATAAATTCCATTTCATCTGAGTTAACGAGATCATGTAAAATATGGTGATACTCAAGCAAAAACTTTTTTTGACCAATCTTAAAAAGCTCTACTGAATGAGAGCGGCAAAGTCTAATCTGAATTGTTGAAGGATGCTCTATATCGTTGAATAGGAAACCGGCCTCTGGATCAGCCTGGTCTGTACTTCTCTTTCCAATATGTTTGCAGATTGTGCATTCTTTAGTTGTTGCCATACTCATTCCTTATCGACAAAAACTTAAATTTATTTAATAAGACTTTAGAATATTCCCAAAAGACCATTAATAAGAGTAAGACCAGCACCAGAAAGAACTGGAATAGTCAGGTTATCATCAATATTGAATGCACTCGCTAACTCTGAGAGACAACCAATTAAGCCTGCGGCCAAAGAGAAAAGGATAAGATTTAAATCGGAAATTTCAACTTGATAAAAATAAAAAATGGTAATGAATACGCAAGTGATAAAAGAGGCCACTGCTCCTTGAAGAGACTTGTTGGGCAGGATTTTATCGCGACCATAATTAACACCTACAAAAGAGGCAATCGGATCGGCAAAAACTAAAAACATAATCGAGAGAACGGCGATATCTTCTTTAAAAAATAAAATTGAGAGCCCAACACCAAGTGCATAAAATGGAAGCCCAGAGAAGCTCTTCGCCTCTGATTGCCTCATAACGGGGCCCATGACTTTAAGAACAATTTTGTTTATCTTTTTATTATTGAGACGAACAAGGTCCATCGCAAACCCACCAATAGCAAAGAAGGTTGCAAAATATCCCCAGAACGTTATTTCCACATCCATAGATTTATAGATAAAAAGACAGATAGAACCAAAAACAATATGCCAAATTTTTCTCAGCATATGGAGATCAGTTCTTCTTGCTAGCTTGCTTACATTTAAATTCATAATAGTCCTAAAATTAGTGTACTTTCCTTGTCGGCTACTTTGTTCTCTATCTTAAGTGATTTTATCTCTTTCAAAACGGAGAAAAGAACCTATAATAACGTTAGATATATATACTAATATTTAATGGAAAATCAACAACTTATAATATGAACATAGCTGACGAACTAAATAAAAACAATTCACTGCTTGGAAATGGAAGAAACTGTAAAGTTTGGGCCATTGGTGGTGGAAAAGGTGGAGTTGGAAAAAGCCTTGTAACGGCCAATACTTCTATCTGCTTAGCCCTTATGGGTTATAAAGTAGTAACTGTAGACCTTGATCTAGGTGGAGCAAATATGCACACCTGTTTAGGAATACCTATTCCTGAAAAAACACTTTCAGATTATATCTCAAAAAAAGTTCCAAGTTTAAAAGATCTTCTGGTTCCAACACCTATTAAAAATCTCCAAATAATCTCAGGAGCTCAGGATGACCTTGGAATAGCCAACCTTAAACAAATGCATAAGAATAAAATTCTATCCAAGCTCAATGAGCTGGATGCTGATTACGTTTTGTTAGACTTAGGGGCTGGTACAACTTTTAATACGCTCGACTTTTTTATCTCAGCAGACAAAGGTGTTCTCGTTATTTTACCTGAGCCTACTTCAATTGAGAATACTTACCGTTTTATCAAGTCGGTTTACCACAGACGATTAAAAATGATTGAAGATCTTCTCGACATACAACCTCTTATTAATCAAGCAATGAACTCAAAAATTTCGACAGCACAAAGCACTCCGGTAGATCTTGTAAGACGTGTTATTGAAATTAACCCAACAATGGGAATGAAATTAAAAGCTGAAATTAGTAAGTTTAAACCTAAAATTATTATGAATCAGATTCGTGGTCAAAATGATATTGATATCGGGTTCTCTATTCAAAGTGTTTGCAAAAGATATTTTGGTATAGACATCGATTATGCAGGATATCTAGACTACGATCCAAGCGTTTGGCAAAGTGTGAAAAAGAGAAAGCCCTTATTGATGGAATTCCCAAATTCTCGCCTTGTAAATAATTTTGATAAAATCGTGCATAAACTCATAGAGATGGGATAATAAAATGACAAATTTAAGCGACAATAAAAACTACTACGATATTCTTGAGACGCAAACAAATGCAACTCTTCAAGAAATACATAATGCTTATGTTCGAGCAAAGAATGCATACTCAGGGGATAGTGCAGCCCTCTACTCTTTAATGACTCAACATGAGTGCGAACAAATTCTTAGCCAAATAGAAGAAGCTTATTCTGTTCTTGGTGTGGCTGATAAAAGACTAGAGTATGACAAAGTAAAAGGTTTAAACCAAAATAATACTCCCGAAGGCTTTCAAGAAGAGTTTATGAAAAGACCGGACTATCAACCTCAAAACTCTCTTAGTGATCTGATCAGCGAAACGAATAATGCTAGTTCTGATTCATTTGATATGAAACAAGAAGAGCAAAGAGAGCAGTTCAAATACAACCAAGAACACTCAAACAGAAATCAAGTCTCCGTGTCAAAGGTTCAAGCTTTTAAAAAGTTTGGACTAAACTATGATGTCGTTCCAAGTGTTGAAACAGAAATAGAGAACACAACAGAGTACAATGGAGCATTTCTCAAGAAAGTTCGAGAATATAAAAATGTCTCTATTGAAAGACTCGCAGATATGACTCGAATCTCTAAAACTTATATCAAAAATATTGAAAGCGATGAGTACTCAAAACTACCAGCGGATGTCTATACTAGAGGGTTTGTTTACCAATACGCAAAAACTCTTAAGCTTAATCCTGAGTTAGCTGCGACAAGCTATCTGCACCACGTGAGACAGTTAAAAGCTCAAGCTAACCAATAAAAAGCGAGATGGATCTAAGTTTTACAATTAATGATCAAGACAAAGAAAGTCATAAAAGACTCGATACCTATCTTAGTGAAAAACTTCCCGATATCAGTCGATCACTTATAAAGAAGCATTTTATCAATGGACTCTTTATAAGTAACGAGCAGTTAAATCTAAAAAAACTACCCGACACCGGAACGACGATTATCTTTAAAACGCCAGAGCTTAAAGATACAGATATAAAACCGCAAGAAATTCCACTAGAGATTTTGTTTGAAGACGATCATCTATTAATTATTAATAAACAGGCTGGACTTGTGGTTCACCCAGCCCCTGGAAATCCCGATGGAACCTTAGTTAATGCTGTTTTATTTCACTGTCCAAACCTTTCTGGAATTGGGAATGAAAAAAGACCAGGGATTGTTCATAGACTTGATAAAGGCACCAGCGGAATTATGGTTGTCGCCAAAAGTCAAAAAGCCCATGAAGGACTTGTTGAGCTCTTTAGCAAACACGATATAGAGAGGTTCTATGAAGCCATTGTCTTAGGTGTTAGACTAGAGTCCAACAAAAAACTAGAATCTTTAATTGCAAGACATCCCACGAATAGATTAAAGATGTCGACCCAAGTGACTCAAGGTAAAAACGCCATTACCCATATGAGAGTCCTTGAGTTTTACGATCATTTTTCACACTGCGAACTCAAGTTGGAAACAGGAAGAACACATCAGATAAGAGTTCATTTATCAGAGCTTTTAAATTCACCTATAGTAAACGACCCAATGTATGGCAGAGAAAAAGAAGAAAAGCTCAGATTTAATTCTGAAATGAAGACCCTTTTAAAGGACTATGAGCACCCTCTTCTCCACGCAAAAGTGTTAGGTTTTATTCACCCCATAACAAAAGAGGCTCTGCGCTTTGAAGTAGAGCCCCCAACTGTATTCAAAAAGATGCTACAAGCATTAAAAGAGAAAAAGAATGGAACAAATTTTTGAGCATAGTTTTGATATGGGATCGTTTAAGGTCTATAACGACAAACCTGACTTTAAAAAACTTATATCACTTCAACAAACTCACTCTAATATTGTCTTAGAGTTTGATCCTTCAGAGACTTTGTCCGAGTGTGATGGAGTTATTTTTAGTAAATCTCAAGCAAAAGAATATCATTTTGCCATAAAGACAGCCGATTGCTTACCAATTCTTCTTTTTGGTGAAGAAAAGGTCGCTCTCCTTCACGCCGGATGGAGAGGCTTGGCCAATAAAATTATTGCCAGTAAAAAGCTCGCACAAATAAAACCCACGGTAGCATTTATAGGACCCTCTATTAGTGCTCGCAATTTTATTGTTACTAAAGAGTTTAAGGATCATTTTCAAAACTCTTCCGGTTTTTTTGAGCAAAAGCATCAATTAACTTTTAATCTTCAAGCTGAAGCCATGAAGCAACTCAATATAAATTTCCCTGGTATCTACACCATAAATTGCGCACAGTGTACTTTTGAAAATCTCCACTACAATAGCTATCGCAGAGACAAAACCGACAAAAGAAATTGGAATATCTTCTCAATCTAGTATAATAAAAAGAAAAAGGTGAAATAATGAAAAACAAAAATGCTAACCAAAACGGGAATCAACGACTGACTCTTAATGGACTTACAACTCCAAATCTCATTTATCTTCTTATTTCAGTCGGTATGATTATTGTTAGTGGCTACCTCACTAATCATTTTTACGAGGCTCATTTTCCAACTGGTATCACAGGCGATTCATTTTGCTCAATAAATGAGTTTTGGGGATGTGATAAAGCCTCCCTATCTCCTTTAGGAAGTTTCTTCCACGTGCCCACTGCCTTTTTCGGAATTATTATTGGGGTCATGGGAATTTTTGCTAATATCTTTCCAAGTGAAGAAAGTGAAAAAACGGTAAAAACTCTTGTTATTTTCAATGCCCTAGGATGTGCAGTTCTTTTTATCTACTCTTTAGTGGCTCTTGGTGGACTTTGCCCAATGTGTACCGTCTACTACATTCTCTCTTTCATTGCCGCTTTTATATTCATTAAGAAAAGTGATGCTCGCTTTGGATTAGGATTAAAGACGATTATACCTTTTGCTGTGATTACGATCGTTCCTGCAATTTTCATGCATAATCATTTTGTATCAAAGAAGAAGAGTCAGGAAAGTCTAAATGGACAGTATATTGAGCAGTTCTTTAAGCTCTCTATCCCTGGCGACCCTGCCTCAGAGTCTCCATATAAGCTTGTGATGAGTACAGAAAAATTTTCGGATGCCCCGCTTAGACTTTCTCTTTATTCGGACTTTGAATGTCCCTTTTGTAAAAATGTCGCCGCTAATGTTGATGAGTTAATAAAAAAATACAAAGGCAATATCAATGTTCAGTATATGTTTTATCCACTTGATAATAGCTGTAACCCAAAAATAAAATCATCCTTTCACAAGTTCGCCTGCCGTGCAGCGTACCTTGCGGCTTGTGACAAAGAAAAGTTTCCTGAAGTTCATGACTTTATCTTTGAAAACCAAAGCCAATTAAGTTATGAAAATATTGAGCAGTGGAGAGAGAAATTTGAGCTCTCGAATTGTTTTGAAAATAAAAATATTCAGGAAGATATTCAGATGACGATTCTCTCAGGAGATCAGTACAATCTTCAGTCAACTCCCACAATTATCCTCAACGGAAGAAAACTCGAAGGAGCCAGAGGGGTCAGTGTTATGACCGCAATTATGGATGAGATTTTAAAAAGAAGTAAAAAATAATGAAAATAATTGAGACTCATTGTCATTTGGACTACCTCAAACAGCTTCCACTTGATGAGATTATTCAAAAATGCACCGATGTTGGAATTGAAAAAATTATCACCATCGGTGTTGATCCAGAGAATTTGGATAAAGTTTTTGAGATTTCGACGAATAATGATCTCATCTATTTCTCTCAGGGTATTCACCCCCACGATGCAAAAGAATCAACCCAAGAGGTAATGAAAAAAATTGCGCAAAGAACATCTGAAACAAAAATGGTAGCCGTAGGCGAAATTGGGCTTGATTACCACTATGATAATTCTCCAAGAAAAAAACAACTTGAAGTTTTTGAAGAGCAACTTCAAATAGCTGTCGATACTAAAAAGCCCGTCATTATCCATTCAAGGGATGCTGATGAGGATATGATTGCCATGCTTAGTGAATATGCTCCTAAGCTAAGTAGAAAAGGCGTTATCCATAGTTTTACCTCCACTCGTCAATTAGCAACTAAGGCTATAGATGAAGGTTTTTATCTAGGTTTTAACGGTATTATTACATTTAAAAAAGCTGAAGAGGTTCGAGAGAATGTAAAATACGCTCCGATTGAAAACCTTTTAATAGAGACTGATGCCCCATTTTTAACCCCAGTGCCACATAGAGGTAAGGAGAATGCTCCTTTTTATCTGCCTTTTATTTTAGACAAGATGGCCGAACTGAAGGGAGTAAGTCCTGAAGTTGCGGCCAAATACTTTTATGAAAATTCCTTAAATTTATTTTTTAAAACTTAATTCCCTTGAAGAGCTTTTTAGCTTTATCCTCAAGTGACGACTTCGCTTTTTTCTCTTCTTTCTTTCGTCTATCATCAATCTGATCTTTAAAATTATCAAACTGACTCTTTTGTTTATTCAATTTTGACTCGTATTCATTTTTAAATGAAGCAAGCTTTGAGTTTAACTGGGATTTGGATCCAGAAAGAGATTTATTAATTTCATTTTCGATATCAGCTTTAGCTTTATTGATTTTATTTTGAATAAGGTTCCCAACAGATTTTTGAATCGCACTCGCAAGGTTAGTTCTAATATCCCAATTTAAATCATTTATTTTTCCTTTAGCAGTTGCTTGCATTGATATAACTTTTGTATCATTCGCAATTGCACCCAGAACCTCTTTCATTGTGTCAGATTCGGCATCGTACTCATAAACAATTTCTTTGTAATAATTTGTTGCTTTAAAGCTCAGGATTGACTCAATGAAAGTCACGTTAAAAACAGCTTCACCGCGAGCTTTATCGATAATAAGCTTAGCGGACTTAGATTTCGAAAGTGCTTTATTACTCACAGGATAACTTCCAATGGTCATGTCCACACTATCTTTTGAAATATCTCTGTGATCAAATGATCCCGTGATAACAATATCTCTTAAGTTCTCTTTCACCAGGTCCGCTTGGATCTTTAGTGTTGTCGGCTTTCCTACTATCTTTTGGTTATTAGTAATATCATTTATCTCACCTGATACTTTCCCTTGATCATTTTGTGAGTCAATAATGACTTTTTGAATCCAAACTGGTGGATAGGATTTCGTTTTCACAAACTGATAGTCTAGCCCTTTACCTCTTGGGTGCTTAGTATAGTCTGGCTTACTCGCCTCTTTTTGCTCTTTTGTTTTCTTAGGTGGTAGATAATCCTTTATTTGAGCGTGAAGTCTCTCAGCCGTTTGGATTTTATCGAGAACCTGGTTTCCAAAAAGAAGCTTCGCGATTGTTTTAGTATCAAGCGTTGGAAGTTTTAGTCTTTTTTGAACTCCTTCAATGTCTTTTTTGACAAGAGTTTGAATTTCTTTTTGCCCTTCATTGATAAACTTTACGTTTTGGTTCACTAGTTTATTTGCTCTTTCAATCTTTTCTTTTGTATCGTCCACATCTTTTTTTAGTTGATCAATATCAGCTAAAACTTTAGGGGCCTTGGTAATATTACCAATGTCATTCCATTTGATTTTTTCAAATCTCTTTTTTAAATCTTCTAGCTGGTCTTTATTGGGAAGGCTTTTAAAGGCTTGATCCATCTCTTTGGCCCTTTCATCCACCTGGGTTGAAAGTTCCTCGTACTTCTTTTTACTTTCTAAGTTATCTTCAACTCGCATCCCTTTCGTTACACTTGTTCCCGTGATGAGAGAGGCAATATCTCCTAGAACATTTCCAGCGAATTCCTTTTGGGTTTTCTCAAGGACTTCAGCAGTGAAGGCTGTTTTTTTCTCTTCCTCAGGGACAACATAACCGGTAAAACTTCGTTTTGTTTTAGCTTTTATATCTCTTAAGAAAGCTTTATTGACAACGAGCTTCGCCCTTAAAACTCCATCCCACAATGCCTTAAAACTAATCTCACCAATTTCAAAACGGTTAAAATCTGGTTTTTCTGGATCCGTGAACTCCATCTTTAAGACTTTAAAGCTTAAGTCTGTTAACCCAATATTAACTTGACTTATATTCACCTCAGCCCCGTTAGCTTTTTGCCCAATATACTCCATAGAGTTTTTTACAATATTATCGAGAAAGAAAATATTGAACACCGTGACAACAGCAACAAAAATGATAAAAGGTAGCACTGCTCCAGTTCGAATAGGACCTTTTTGTTTTTTTACTTTTTTATTTTTAAGTTCATCAGACATATTGTTTCCTAAAATTAATTATAAAGTGAATCGTATTTTGCATACCATTTATAGAATCCCGTCGCTTTAACGGCTTTAAAGAATTTTGAATCTTTAAACCTCTCAAAGACAGCTATTCTGTATTTAATAATGAGAACCTTTGAAATGATAAAAACTAGTGGTGCTAAAATAAAGGACAAGACCAAAGACCCCATGACAACAGAGTTGTTAAATTTCGTAAAAGGAACGATTGGCATGTTGTACATTGCTGTAAAGAGACCTTTCATACTGGACAATTCAAGCGTTGCTCTTCCAATCGAATCAAACACAGGATCAAAAATCCAAGCAATGATGGCAAAAAAGAACATACCTATCATTGCGGCACCGATTTGAATGCGAAAGAAAAAAAGAATCACAATAACAATAAGTGTTTGTAAGGAGAAGCTTGGAGCAAAACCTAAAATTAAGCCACAGGCTATGCCCACGGCTATTTGGTTTTCACCTTTGTCTGAATTGAGAAGTTTTAAAAATCCAAAGATTTGTTTTAATAATACAGTCACTCTTCACCTACCTTAAAGTCTTTGAGCAGACTTCCTAAGTTATTTTTAATTTCTTTATTAATGGGTTTTGAATTATTTTTTGTCGGAGTCTTAGCAGGGCTTCTACTATTACTGTCCGAGATGGGTTCTGGGAAAAAAGGAAGTTCATCCTTATAGATAATTCTATCGAGATGTTTTACAAAACCTGTCCAGTGACCAGTATTGCTATCGTTTCTCTTCACCGTTTCAAATGAGTGCATTTTGGAATCCATCATATCGATAAGATGCACAAGCATTGCTTCAGAGGTTTGAGGAATCTTTGGAGATCCATACTCATAGTGGCCGTGATGAGAGAGCATAATATGCTTTAAGTGGAGCTTTAACTGGTAAGGAAAATCCTTTATCTTGTAACTAAATCGATCCATGACTTCCAGTATCTTCACCAAGTGTCCAACCAGTTTACCTTCTTCGGTGTATTCAATATTGACCCCGTCGGTAAGTTCATAGACCTTGCAAAGGTCATGCAAAATAGTTCCTGCTACGACATAATTTACATTTACATTGTAATGGGGACTAAGGGTTACAGCTAAATTGGTACAAGAAAGGATATGTTCAAGGAGACCTGACCTATAGGCATGATGAATTGTCTTGCCCGCTTGCCAGGTTTTCAATCGCCTTGAAATCTCATCGTCCGTGATGATGCTTAGAATAAGCTCTCTTATATAGTAGTCATCGAGATTCTTAACGATAGCTAAAAGCTCTTCATACATTCTTTCAGGGTCTTTATCTGATTTTAAAATAAAGTCATCTAAGTTGAGCAAACTTGAGTCCACTGAGTCATATCTTTGCATGATAAACTGTTTTCGGCCTTGAAAGAGATTGATCTTTCCTTCGACAAGGATGAAGTCACCCTTTTTGAATTTTTCTTCAATTTCTTCGGCTTGAGACCAGGATCTACCTTCCAAGTCCCCTTTTCCATCAGTTAAGATGATATTCAGATACTTTTTCCCATCTTTAGCTTCCATTACAGCGATGTATTTAATGAGAAAGACAGATTTTATATTTTCTTTTGGCTTTAGATCAGCAATTTTTACTCGCGGCAGCGACATTTATTCTCCTCATTAAATTAAGCCCAAAGTGTGGCAGAAAATTCATTAGAAATCTAGCAAGATAGCGTTAAATGGGATAAACTCACTTGAAATTTTTAAACATTATTTTTGCAAAGCACAAGGTGGTAAAGATGAGTACAATCAGACTAGGAATAAATGGATTCGGAAGAATTGGTAGAACAGTTGTTAGAGAGTTTTATAAAAGAAAACAAGAAGGCCTTTATTCCAATATTGAGATCGTTGCCATCAATAATCCAGGTAAGCTTGATCAGTTGGCGAGACTTTTCAAATACGATTCACTTCATGGAAAATTTCCAGCTGAAGTAAATCTTGAGGGTAATGTTCTTCACGCAGGTGATATGAAAATGACTATCTTTGGTGACAAAGATCCAAGTGCGATTCCTTGGTCTGAGGAAAAAGTTGATATCGTTATCGATGGAACTGGAATCTTTAAAGATAAAGCAGGACTTGGAAAACATATCGGTGGAACAGTTAAAAAAGTTATTATGTGTGCTCCAGGAAATGATCTCGATGGAACTTTTGTCTTTGGTATTAACCACACAAGTTATGACCCAGCTAACCACCATATTATTTCAAACGCAAGTTGCACAACAAACTGTCTTGCGCCAGTTGCAAAAGTTCTAAACGATACTTTTGGAATTGAAAACGGTCTTATGACAACTATCCATGCATACACTGGTGATCAAAACCTTTTAGATAAAACGCACTCTGACCCAAGACGTGCTCGCGCAGCAGCGATGAGCATGATTCCAACAACAACAGGTGCAGCAAAAGCAGTTGGACTTGTTCTTCCAGAACTTGCAGGGAAGCTTGATGGTTATGCAGTAAGAGTCCCAACTCCTGACGTATCAATGGTAGATTTAACTGTTAATCTGAAAAAAGCTGCAACAAAAGAAGAAATTAATAATGCTATGAAAGAAGCTAGCATGGGATCAATGAAAAATATTTTAGGTTATGAAGAAGAGCCTCTTGTCTCTGTTGACTTCCTCGGTAACCCTCATTCATCTATTTTTGATCCAGGCCTAACTAATGTTATCGGTAACTCTGCAAAGATCGTTACTTGGTATGACAATGAAGTTGGATTCTCAAATAGAGTTGTTGATCTTGCATCTTATGTTGCAAGTAAAATGTAATTGTAACCGATAATAAATAAGGAATAAACAATGGCTTTAAAGTTCATAGACGAAGCTGACCTACAGGGAAAAAGAGTACTTGCGAGGTTTGATTTCAACGTGCCTTTGGATAAAAAAGATAGAACTAAAATCACAGATACAAGTCGTATTGATTTAGCTCTTCCAACGATCCAGTACCTTCTCGACAACGGGGCTTCTAAGATTACTCTTATGAGCCACCTTGGGAGACCTGACGGTAAAGTGAATATGGATTATAGCTTAGAGCCAGTTGCCACTTATCTTGCAAGCAAGCTAGATGTCGATGTCATTATGGCGGAATCAGCTGTAGATGCAGGGGTCAAGGAGCTTCTTACTCTTGGGCAGACCAAAATTGTCCTTTTACAGAACTTGCGTTTTCATCCAGAAGAAGAAGAGAATGATGAGGACTTTGCTGCAAAGCTAGCCCAGTACGGTGAGGTTTACCTCAATGATGCCTTTGGTGCAGCTCATAGAGAGCATGCATCAACTCATATTATCAATAAATTTTTCCAGGCGAGAAACTACGGTGGATTTCTTATGAAAAAAGAAATTCAAGCCTTAGATAAAATTTTGGGTAAACCAGACAAGCCATTTGTTGCCATCGTTGGTGGTGCAAAAGTTAGTGATAAAATCAAAACGATAGAGAAGCTCATTGTCAATGTAGATAGTCTCATCATTGGTGGAGCTATGGCTTATCCATTTCTTAAGTCAAAGGGTGCTGAGGTTGGTACTTCTCTTTGTAGTGATGAAGATGTGGCCCTTGCCACCAAAATTTTAAAAGCCGACAAGGCTTTTAAGGTAAAACTTCCTACTGATCATATTATCTCCAAAGAGTTTGGTGGAAAACCACAGCTTTGCGAAACTAAAGATATTCCTAAAGACTGTATGGGACTTGATATTGGCCCAAGTACAATCAGCCAGTATCAAGCAATTATCAATGAAGCGAAAACTGTTCTTTGGAATGGTCCGATGGGGCTTTTTGAAAATGCTGACTTTGCTAAAGGGACGATGGCCATAGCTGAAGCAGTGGCAAACTCAGACTCTTTTTCACTTGTCGGTGGTGGAGATTCAGTTAGTGCCGTTAATAAATCAGGATTTGCAGACAAATTTTCACATATCTCAACTGGTGGTGGTGCTAGTTTAGAATACATCGAAAGAGGCGAGCTCCCTGGAGTGAAAGCTTTAAGGTTTGGAGTATAAGATGGCAAAAGTTTATATGATTGGAAACTGGAAGATGAATCAAAGTTTAGAAGAGATCAATGATTTCTTCTACACAATTGAAGAAGCTAATCTTAAAAAAGGAAATTACTGGGTTGCTCCTCAGACTCTCCACATAAGTACATGCCTCAAGCACAGCGGGAAAATTAAAATTGGAGCGCAAAATTGCTCCAATTATGACTCCGGTGCATTCACAGGCGAGACTTCCCCTGTAAATTTAAAAGAAATTGGAGCTCATTTTTGTTTGGTTGGACACTCAGAGAGAAGATCTCTTTTTAGTGAAACTGATCAGCTCATTAATGAGAAGACCCAAAAGCTTTTAGAGATTGGACTCGTTCCAGTCATTTGCATTGGAGAGAGCTTAGAGCAACGCGAGAATGGTGAAACTTTAGATGTTGTTTTAGGACAGCTAAGTGCCGCGTTAAAAAATATAAGTCTTAAGAGCCCTGACGATATTATTATAGCCTACGAGCCAGTTTGGGCAATTGGTACGGGAAAAACGGCAAGTCCGGAACAAGCAGAAGAAGTTCACGGGGCTATTCGAGAAAAAATTGGACAGCTTTACCATGCTCACGGTGCCAATATCAGCATTTTATATGGTGGATCGGTTAAGCCATCAAATGTTGCAGAGCTTCTCGCTCAGCCGAATATAAATGGTGGCCTCGTTGGTGGTGCTAGCCTTGATGCAGAAAGCTTTATAGATCTTTGCAACGCATAATCTTGCAAAGAGAAACTTTATTTGCTAGAAGAATAGCTTGGAAATGTTTATAATCATTTGATTATTAGAGATAGATTAAATTAAGGAAATCAAACATGTTATCTGGATTAATTATTTTACACGTTGTTATATGTATACTTTTAACTGTTACAGTTCTTGTTCAATTTGGAAAAGGTGCTGAAGCAGGTGCAATGATGGGCGGGGGTTCTTCTCAAGCTGTGTTTACATCAAGCTCAAAAGGAAACTTCTTTACAAAGATGACGACATTTTTGGCCATTGCATTCATGGTTAATTCAGTAATTTTAACATCACTGACATCTAAAACATCGAAAGAATCTATCTTTGATGATGAAACTCCTGTAGCTGCTCCTCTTAATAATGATGCTGCAAACGCTGGATCAGCGATTCCAACTGATACAGCTCCAACGGCTGCTCCTGAATCAGAAGCAACTGAAGACAAAAAATAATCTTTGAATTATCTGGGGATTGTGAGAAATCTCAATCCCGATACTTTCTCATCTTGAACAATGGCCATAACCGAATTGGACATTGTTTCTAAAACCGAACTACCACCTCTGGCTCCATAATACTTTTTCTGTAAATAGTCTCGCACAAATTGGTAGCCTTTTGATTTCGCTATAATTGTTTGTTCCTTATAGAAATCTGTCATCTTTTGAGGATCTAAAACTTCAAGAGCAAAGTAATAATCTCCTGCTCCCAATAGCCAAATAAATCCCTTATCCGTATGTCGAACTTTTTCAAAAGCCATAAAAATATCTTGAGTACTGAAGGGGTTATTTCTCACGGATTCATACTTATAGGGATGGGAATGAAATTGTCCAAGCCACTTTTTAATTTTGTGATGGGCCATAGTAATTTGAGCTGAGTTACTTGAGCCGACATATATATTTTCAACGATGAAATCACCATTTTCATCAAGGCCAAAGTTGTAGCTTACTTCCCGTAGACTGCCTTTTTGCTCGGGGTTTGACTTTTTCTCCCAGTCTAAGTTTTGGATATCAAGGGAAAGTTCTTTGATAGAGATACTTCCTTGGGTGAGCAAGTTAAACTCAGAGTTCATGGAATGTGTTCTTTCGATAGCGAGATCAACATCTGCGAAAGCAGTGGAGATAGAGAGAATAAAGACAATAATGGCAGAATATTTTTTCATCTGTCCATTATATCAATAAGAGTTTTCAATAAGGCATGTATTGAAAGTATTACTCTTAGGTGCCTAGAACTTGGACACTTGAGGGACTTTAGATCTCAAAATAAAACTGCTCTTTAGGAAATCGTATTCTTGGAGCATAAACACCATTTTCCGCACGCTTACCCGCGGAAATAATCATGGTAGGTTCTGCTCCTCTAGGTAGTTTGAGAAGCTTCTTTACTTTTTTCTCATCAAATCCTTCCATAGGACATGAGTCATATCCATAGGCCCTAAAGGCCAGCATCATGTTCTCACAAGCAAGAGCTGTAGACTTATGGGCCCAAACCCTCATATCAGCGATAGAGCTATTTCCACCAGGACTTATGCCCGACAGTCTCTTTACTCCAATAAGAAGTTTTTTAAAGCAACCTACGATCCCAAAAGGACCTACTGTATTGGCAAGGTATACTAAGTTTGAATAGTAAGACAAAACGGACTCTGGTGTCTCCCCTTCTTGATTTTGAAAAAACTCTACCATCTGCTTAGCATGCTTTCTCCATGTATCACGTCTTGCAACACAAATAATAAGTTCACTCGCCGTTTTTGCAGCCGGTTGATTGAGGCAGTACTTTGCCACAAGCCTTTTGGTCTCTGGAGTTTTTACTCTATAAAATTCCCAAGGTTGAAGATTTGAAGAGTTCGGTGCAAGCAAAGCTGCGTCGATGCATTTTGATATGATCTCTTCTGGGATCGGTTCATCCGTGTAGACTCGAACGCTTCTTCTACTTTCAATTAGCTTTTGAAATTCATTTGAATCAATCTCATGAGCAGGTTCTTTATGATTAACTTGTGGTACTTTTGAAAAGATTGTCTCTTTTTTTGCCATTATTTACCTTGAGTAAAAATATTAAACCCTCTACCAACTGTATCTAAAATCTCTTTAGAGTGAAGTGATCCCTTAGTCTCCAAGGTAACTCTCACCACTGACTGCTGAAGCTCAATATCAGGCGATGTTCTTTCGTGTTGAATCTCTAAAATATTGGCGCCCGTCTTACTAATAACTTCAGTGAGGTTTTGAAGGGCTCCTGGTTTGTCATTTAAAAGGATCGAAATATTCATTCTTCTTTTAGTCTCAACCAAGCCTCTGTCAATAATTCTATCGATCACGTTAATATCAATATTCCCACCACAAATAATAAGAACAACATTCTTACCTTTAAAGCGACGAGGGTTAGATTCATATAACTCGTGAAAAGCTGCAAGGTTAATCGCCCCTGCTCCTTCTGCTATTATTCCAGCTTGTTCCATTAAACGTAAAACTGCAGCCGCTGTTAAATCATCAGGAATATCTACCGCTTCATCAATAATACTATCTAAGAGCTCATACATTTCTGGAACAGGATTCTTAACTTTAATTCCATCAGCAAAAGTGGCAACCGTGTCAGTGGAGACAAGTTCTCCTTTTTGTAAGGACTGCACCATACTATTTGCTCCGGCAGCTTGTGCTCCAATGAGTTTGCAATCAGGCATAAGCTGTTTCAGCGCCATTCCAATTCCAGACATAAGGCCGCCACCGCCAATACTGCCAAAGATAAAATCAATCTTATCGAGTTGTTTAACGAGCTCAAAAGCAATTGAGCCTTGTCCTGCAATGACTTCTGCATCGTGGAAAGGGTGGACGAATATTTTATCATTTGTTTCTAAATATTTTTTACAAAACTCAAAGCTTTCATCAACATTTTCGCCTTGAAGAATAACCTCAGCTCCAAGGTTCTCTGTATTTGAGATTTTTACTAGAGGCGAAGGCACCGGCATAATAATGGTGGCTTTTATTCCTAAACGTTTCGCTGCCCACGCTACCCCTTGGGCATGATTTCCTGCACTAACGGCAACAACACCTTTTGCTTTTTGTTCATCCGTAAAGTTGGCCATTTTATTGGTGGCCCCTCTCAACTTAAAGGAGCCCACTGGCTGCATGTTTTCTAGCTTTAAGAAAACATTTGCTCCGTACTTTGCAGACAACCAATCATTCTTTATCAATGGAGTTGGAGGGAGTATTTTGCTTAGTTTTTCTTGCGCTTTTTCAAATTCACTAAAGTCTATTTTCATTCATTCTCTTTTTTTAATTTTTTGCTACTCTAATTTTTCCAAAGTTTTCCTCATCAAAGATTTCTTTTACTTCTTCTAACGGAATCTTCTCATAGGGAATCGTTGGGTCAAAACTATCAGCTAACTTTAAAGGTGTCTTATTCTTTAACTTTTGATGATCAACATGGCCTGTAAATGCTTTGAAAAGTTTAGGGTCTAACTTTACACCGCTAAACTTGGACATAACATCGATGGCCTTAGATACACTCATCACCTCATTGTAAGACCTTTTTGTCGTGAGAGCATCAAAGAAATCAGCAATAGTACAAATTCTAGCATAGACGTGAATATCGTTTTCCATCAACCCTGAAGGATAACCTTTACCATTCCAGTTTTCGTGGTGTTCGTGCACAACTCTGCCAATAATATTTAGATCAAGATCATCAGCGACATCAACTTCTCCTGAAGTCAAAAGGTCTATTCCAAGTTTTGGGTGCTTTTTTATTTCGCCGTATTCAGCATCACTTAACCCTCCAGGGGCATTCAGAATTTGAGTGGGGATTTTTATTTTCCCTAAATCGTGTAAAAGGCCACCAAGACCCACATGGATTAGCTCATCTCTTGTGGCATTTGGTTTTAAGGCCCTAAGGATTGATATACAATACATGGATACATTTATTGAGTGATCGAAGGTGTAGAAGTCGTGGCTGCTTAAATTTCCAATAAGATTAGTAATAGAACTAATATTATGTTTATCAAAAACATCTACCATGGACTCAACGGCACCTCGGCACTCACCTATTGTTTCTGAGAGAAGTTCAGTATTAAATTCTTTTCCTGAGTCGAAGATTTTATGAAGATATTGAACAGCAGAATCTTTAATAAAGTTTGTCGTCTGGAGGTCATCTCTATCCTCTGAATCCACAAGACTTCTCATGTAGATCTCTCTATGATCTTCGTCGAGATAAAGCTGAAAATATTTTTTCTTAAATCTTTCGAGGTCGCTAAGATCGAGGGTATCTCCCGAGGGAAAAATTCTAACAAATTTTTGCTTGTCCTCAACTGATGATGAGTTGACGTACAGATCATAGGGAAGCTTCTTACCCTTTTGAATAAGATCATAACTCACAGAAAAGTAACTTTTATTGCTCACAGTTTCTCCCTAAAATTAGTAATCACATTTTAGCATATCAGTGGCATTATAGGGTAAAATCCAATAAAAAAGCCCACTTATAAGTGGGCTTATCGGGTATTTCTATAAGATTTATTTCTTTCCTAGAACGGTATATCATCAGAGGCAAAGTTTGCATCAGATGAGATATTGTAATCCTGTGAAGGAGCATCGTTGTTGGATTGATTATTATTCGATTGGTTATTGTTTGAATAATTATCACTTGAACCAGCACTTGCTTGTCCACCAATAAACTGAACAGTCGTTGCATTGATTTCTGTTGTATATCGTTTGTTTCCGTCTTTATCATCCCAAGATCTTGTTTGAAGTTTCCCTTCAACAAATGCTTGTCTACCTTTTGCAAGATATTGATTACAAAGCTCAGCTAGTTTTCCCCAAACAACAACTCTGTGCCATTCAGTTCTTTCTTGTTTTTGACCTGAGTTTTTGTCATTCCAAGTCTCAGATGTAGCTAATGAAAAATTACATACTGCTGCTCCAGATGGTGTGTACTTAATTTCTGGATCTTGTCCTAGACGACCTAAAATGATGACTTTGTTAACGCTCATTGTCTCTCCTTACATGTGTTTATCGTTAATACTTATAACAAATTATTCCAATATAAAAGCCTCATTTAGAAACTTTTCAACTGCTAGCCACTATTCAAGAAGCTGATTATAATTGGAGTTTGTAAGGTATCGTAATCGCGAACGAGCGACACTATGCACTAGACTACAGGGGGAAGTTAAATCTCAAGTTCTTCATTTCGAAGTGGTTTTTTAGGGTCAACCATGGGTTTTTGAATTTGCGCTTTTTCTTGGCGCTCAGGAAGCCTTTCAGACCAGAAGGACTCTACTTTTTTCTTTGCAACTTTTACATCTCGGCGATACCAAGTGGCATCAAAGCCACAATATGGACAAGGGATCTCTTTTCTATAGAGGATTTTGTTCACGAACTCAGCAATAGGCCAAATGACTATGATTGCAGACATCGCTTTAGGTCCAAGAAATGCGTAAGCGGCCCAAGCTAAGAAAGCACTGAAGAGAAAAAGGCGGAAGTAAAACATTTTGGAGAGATTTTTAGAGTAGCGCATTTGTCTGGGTGCTTTACATAGAGCACATAAGAATTCGTTTTTAGAATTTTTAACTTTAAAAAATTTCTTATTTTTTAAGCTCGATATATCTGTTTTAAATTGCATCAAAACCCTCCTAGAACAGTATAGCAAAGCTGGGCCATCCATATAATATGAAAAATATTGCCATCTCTCCTAAAGCCTGAGCGAATTCATCCGATAAGGTGGTGTACTATCTGGAGGATAAATGTTTAAACCATTGTTTTTACTTGTAATTTTTGCCGCTACTTCGTGTGCATCCTTTAACTCTCCTTTTAGAGGAAGAACCATCTCTAGCATTGATGATCCCGACTTCACCTATGTAGAAAAAGATGGCCACTACTATATCAAAACGACTTATCATCTTTCAAAGCCAGAACATGGAATCCATGAGATCAGGCTTCCGCTGGATTATGGTTTCTCCACCCACTCAAAAGATAAAATCTTCGGTCTCCAAAACTATTCTTTTATTTTATCTGGAAATGATTTTGAATGTGTCGATGAAAGCCCCGGTGTGAATAAAGGAAAATTACTAGAAAATCATGAATACCAAGTGATAGATCATGGCATTTTAAGTTTTGAAAAAGTCATGTGTAAAAATAATAACTTTAGTGACTCTTCAAAAGTAGAGGTCACTTTTAAGCTTCAAAAAAACCTCCTTTTTAGTGTTGATCAAATTGAGGAGTTTGCCGTTTCTGAAAGTCTTCTCAGCTCAGATAATATTTCAGAAGATTTCAAAAGAATTTTTTCTTACCATCTAAAATATTTAAGCTCTCCAAGTCTATACGCTGACCACAAAGAGATGCATCAAAGTATTGGGAAGAAAGAGAAAGTAAAAATCAGTTCAAATGTTCACGGATATCAATATAAAATAAAACTTGCAAAGGATTCAGGCATCATGATCTTTCCTCCAACTGGAACGATAGACTTTCATCGAGTTGGAGTCCTAGGCCCTGTAGGAACAAGTGAAGAGCGAGCAAGAAACAGTTCCCTTTCAAAAGAGCACCAGCCCTACGCCCTTCTTTGTCGAGTTACCAGAATTGATGGATCCCAGTGGATCTATGATTTTTCAAATCATCCAAGTAGTCGATTAGCTTTTAAAGACAGGGAAACGATAGAGTGTGGAATCAATCAGCCCGACAGATCAAGACGTCTTCGAAAGAATAAAGGTGCATTCGAGTTTACGGCTTCACTACTTTCAGTCGATGCTGTCTCTGTGGAGTTTGATACTGCAAAGCTAGCTCCTCAAAGTTTTCTTGATTCAATAGTTGAAGACTCAAACAAAGAAAACATAAGCGCTATTGAACATAAACATAGAGAGACTCAAAAAGTCTATGACGACTTAATTGCAAGTGAGGCTGATATCAGTGATATTGCCCCGAATATTAGAGAGGTTCAAGCTACTCAAAGTTCGTTAAAGTTTGTTTTCAAACCTTACAAAGAAAAGGTCATTCACGAGGGAGAAGCTCTCTACTTTCTTGACTACGATATTTACCTGGATACCTCTTACTCCTATCCAGAGGTTTATAATTCCTATTTAAAGATTGACGTATCCTCTGACTTTATTCACTTACAGCAAGCTTTAAAGTTTAAAATTAAGACAAGTATTAAGTACGATGAAAAGCTTCATAACCAACTTATGTCTCCCCTAAACTTTAAGGTTCCCTTTAAAGACAAAGATCAGTACATCGAAAAATTGATCAAACTCTCAAAGCAAAAATTTGTCGCTGAGGAAAACTTCAACGATATCTTGCATGTGGACGAAAGTTATAAATGGCTTGATAAAGGTTTGAGTAAACTTAAGGTAAGAAGGACGGGTCTTATGGTTTGCGCAAGACTCGATAGCTACGAGAAGCCACTACCAAGGGGAACGGTCTCCAAAGGAGAGGTCACTTTCCATAAAGTGAGAGGCTTATATAATCACGACAATCAAAGGTTTCAGCATAATAAATTTGTCTTCGATAAAGAAATTGAGCCAGCGTCTTTTAAGACCTCACAAGATTTTGATAAATTTGAAGCGACGAAGAAGTGCTTCTCTATAAGCTCGCAGGATTTATCCCAAAGAGAATTTGAACAGTTCGTTAAAGAGTTTAAGTAAGAAAAAAAAGGACCTCTGGAGTATCTCCATACTCCAGGGGTGAATTTACGAAGAGTAAATTTTAACAGACGTGAACGAGAAATGTACGCCGAGTTCAGTTTACGTACTACACTCGAAGATCGGCACCCTTCGAGACACCCTCTATACTTCAAGTTCCATACCAAAACACTCCTTCCATTAATCAGTGACTTATACTAAAGTACTAAGCTATACTAATGATAAATCTACAAAGTAGTGACACATCGCGCCCAGGGGAAATTTTTACCGGGGCCAAAGACGTTTAAGTAAAGCTAGGATCAATGGATACGAAGAAACAAAAGGGACAAATCAGTTTGTTTTTTGCCACAACGTTGTTTGTGCTGATGTCCTTTTTGGCTTTTGTCATTAATATCGGTATTTTTGTGAAGGTGAAAATTAACCTTCAAAATGCGGTCGATGCTGCAGCCTTTGCTGGAGCAAGTGTACAGGCCAGACAATTAACAAATATCTCCCATTTAAATTTTGAAATGAGAAACGTCTATAAAGAGTGGATGCTCAAATATTATGTTTTGGGAAACCTCAATATTAATGATGTCGCTGGAAACCCTTCTGGGGATACGACCAAATTTAATATGCAAACTTACAACAACTCTGCCGCAAATGTTTCTGATCGCTACAATGTTCCTAGTGGATGTATCGACTTCGCTGGTCAGGGAGTTACGGCCCTTTGTAAAAACTATGTCATTCCAGGACTTCCTAGATTTAAGCCTATAAACGTTGGAAGTTTAGATCAAACAACCAACTCAATTCTCGACACTCTTACAAGTGAAAAAAATAAAGACTGTGCCCTTCGTTCACAAATCAACTTTTTAACCATTACTCTTTGGGCTTACAATGTTCAAACTAGCGAGAAGAATGCTCTGCAGACACTTGCTCCAGAGATTGGATCGGAAGCCTCAGGAGCTTTTCCAAGAGCCTTTGAACTGGGTCTTAGAATGAGAAGTCTTGAAGCTCATATGAATGAGCCACCAGAGTTAGATGGAGTGTGTCTTCAACCAAATGATTCCAATTCAGATTTTTGCTCACAGTCCATTAATAATGTCATTGATGGAGGAAGGGCCGGGAAAGAGAGAATTAATAAGGCTTTTTTCTCTGGAGTGAGAAACTTAGGAGGCTCTGAAGGGGATGAATCTGAAGAACTAAGAAGAAGTTTTACCCTAAGAGAACTTCCACCTCAGCCATATAAAGATGAAAGTCTACAGTCTACATCTAATCTTCTCATTCCCCAGACTAGCTCTACCTTCCAAGACAAATACTATGTCGACTTAAAACTAATGACCCTAAACCTTGCAACTTTTTATACGATCTTTACTTCTTTAAAAGACGATATCACTTTTCAAGGTTCAACCATTGATACTGAAGCAGCCTGTGCCTCTACCAAGACTGGTCTTCCTATTCCAGGCTACCCACTTGGCTTTGTCAAAAACCCAAATGTTCTGACTTATTATGCCGTTGAGGGCAAGGCTAAGTTCATCGGTATGTTCAATCCTTTTGATGATGACGGTGGCATCATGATTTCAGCCTATGCCGCAGCAAAACCATTTGGAGGAAGAGTGGGTCCGATGCTTTTCGATATGTCTGACAGCTCAGCGGTTAGGCCAAGAGTCACCTCCGGTGGTGCTGTAAAAAAAATCTCAAGCGCCTTTTTAACTGGAATGAAATCGACAAGCTTTGTCGATAGAAAAGGCCAAACACTTGCTCCAGGACAATACGCACCTGGAGCTCCTCTTCCAGTTGATCCAACAGGATCTGCCTTTTGGCAATCAGCTCAAGACGCAGCCGTTGGTGGTTGGCTTGATGATGAATCTAAAATAGTCTTTGCTGTTCCCAATTTAATCTATGACTACCCTAACGGATCTCCGGATGAAGGTGGATACTTTGACGACGAAAATATAACCGTTCTAGACCCTTCAAATCCTGCCCAGGAATTAAAGTCAGGGCTTTATAATGCAGCGATGTTTAGGAAGTTTAAAGCCAATCTCGCATCAACGAGTCCCTCCGTTGGGCAAATTGGCGATGCTTTTCTTAGCGTTAGAGCACCTACAAAATGGGATGCCAATAACTATCTCATTCCAAGTCCAGAAGAGATGAATAGCAGCCTAGGACTAGATTCATTCGGACTCGTTGGAGCTGCTGAAAATCCACAGTCTCTTCCCAATGGAACTCGCTACTACAATATGAGTCTCTACGCTCCTCTTTACGGTCCAAATGCTCTTCTTAGCAATGCCAATGAAGTTGAAGGAGTCCTAAATGACTATCTTGGTAAACAGATACTTGCCGTGAAAAAATATATAAAGTCGATGAATTCGGCGGCTTCTTCTATTTACTTGGAAAATAGCTCTGCTGCAACTGGAGGAAATCTTGGAGAAGCTGCTGCAAAACTGATCTCAGATATTGATGTGAGTTACTTAAGCTCTCAAGCAGCTTCTCAAAGCGATGATGCGAAACCAACTTGTGCCAGCATTGCAGGAAAGTTCGCCTACTTTTACCTGGGCAATCGAGCACTAGACCTTGGGGTTCTCGCCAATACAACCGGCTGTGTTCCCGCAGGAGTTGACCCAGAAGATTCCTACCTAGTAGGAATGATGAAGAAGTATTTTTCGACAAATATAGACAATGATTTTTTCAACACGACGCTCTCAATAAAAGATGACACAAAAGATATTATTTTTTCAGCTTATCGACCTGGCCCGCAAAATGACGCAAGTGCAAGTGGAATATGGAATAATGCTGTGAGATCCGACTCTCAAAATATGAAACGAAACTTTTATTCCTCTAAGTTTGTAACCCTCAAATCCTTGCAATCAGGGAGTTCTCCAACATTCCTAGAAAGCTCCAACGGTGCTGGTATCCCCATTCACTCTGAAGGGCAATGAGGCATCACTAGGTGCCGCAAGAGCGACAGGGCAGAAGGAATTCGCTAATCCTCTCAATCTCCAACGTATAGGTTTAGATCTTGGGGACTTGAAACATTAAGACAAACATTTACACTTTAGGTAAACGAAATATATAATTTTAGTCTAAATTAACTAACAAGGATTTTAAAGTGGCAAAAAAGAAAACAGCAAAAAAAGCGACGAAAAAGACTGCGAAGAAAGCAGCAAAAAAGATAGCAAAGAAACCAGCAAAAAAAGTTGCTAAAAAAGCTGCTGAAAAAGAAGCAAAGAAAGCGACGAAGAAAAAGACGGCGAAAAAAGTTGCTAAAAAAGCAGTGAAAAAGACAGCAAAGAAAGTTAAAAAAGTTGCCAAGAAGGTTGCGAAAAAAGCTAAAAAAGTAGCAAAGAAAGCCACCAAGAAAAAAGTTGTAAAAAAAGCTGTTAAGAAAGCGAAGAAAGTCGCAAAGAAAACGAAGAAAGTAGCTAAAAAAGTTACTAAGAAAGCCACAAAGAAAAAAGTTGCAAAAAAAGCGGCTAAGAAAGTAACGAAAAAAGCAAAGAAAGTTGCTAAGAAAGCAACCAAAGTGGTTGAGAAAGCTGTAAAGAAAGTAAAAGCAAAAGTTGAAAAACCGCAGCCAAAAGTTGAAAAACTGGCTCCCGTCATTTCAAAAGATATAGATCTGATTCAAGATGATATGTTGGACGATGACGATATTGCTATGGACTCCTTAGAAGCTCCAGTTTCTGATGTTCCAAAGAAGAATCCTGTTGCCCAAGCCCCTATCGCAAACGATAGTGAGAAGCTTCTCTCTGATGAATACAACTCAGACGATGAAACTGAATCAAATGCATTTGGTTATGGTTGGAGCTACAACGAGGGATTAGACTCTCCAGAAGATATTGAAGACGAAGATGAAATTTTTGATGAAGATGCTGAGTATGCCCATAGCGGTAAACCAGTTGGTTTTGATATCGATAAAAATTAGCTTGTACAAAGAACTACACACTGCAACATAAATTGATTTAAAGTGGCCAGATGGCCACTTTTTTTTGTATAAAACCCCTATGAAATTAGAACTTTATTATTTTACTCAGTGTCCCTTTTGCCAAATGGTTTTAAGAAAGATTGAATCTCTCGGTTTGAAAGATCATATCGACTTTAAAAACATTCATGAAGACTCAGACGCTTTAAAGTTTCATCAAAAAACAACGGGTCGCTCAACGACACCATGCCTCTATATTGATGATAAACCTATGTTTGAATCAAGTGATATCGTTGCCTGGTTAGAACAAAACGCTCAAAAGATAAAAGGCTAAGCCGTGGAAGTAAGAGACCCAGTACACGGATCTATTAAAGTTCAAGATTCTGAAATAGAAATTTTAGAGCATCCATTCTTTCAGCGCTTAAGAAATATAAAACAACTAGGTTTCTCGGAATTTGTTTTCCCTGGAGCCACACATACCCGTTATCTTCACTCTCTTGGAGTGATGGATATCGCCAGCAAGGTTTTTGATGGATTATTCAGAGACCACGATAAAACACCAGAACTTGCGAAACTCAAAGAGACCGTTCGTCTTGGTTGTCTTCTTCACGATATCGGACACGCTCCTTTGAGTCACACAACAGAGTTTGTCATGCCTTCAGTCAAGGAGCTTCACCTTCCAAAAAGTTTTATTGGAAACCCACAAGCTCAAGCAACCCATGAAGACTATACTATAAAATCTATTATTGATTCATCCTTTACAGAAGCTTTTGCAGGTGTGATTGAAGAGTTTGGTGTTAATCCCCAAAATATTGCAGAGCTTATTGTAGGAGAAACAACAAATCCTGAGTACTTCACCTTGCAAGGTATTAACTATTTCCCTCTTATGCATCAGCTCGTCTCAAGTGAGATGGACTGCGACAGAATGGACTACCTTCTTAGAGATAGCTATTTTTGTGGTGTCAGCTATGGAAAATTTGATCTCGATTGGATCATCGATAACCTCAGAATCGCTATCATCAAAGACCAAGCGTTTCTTGGAATAAGTGAAAGGGCCGTTGCAACTTTTGATGACTTTTTACTTTGTCGTTTTCATATGTTCTTAATGGTCTACTTCCACTATAAGTCAGTATGTTTAGAGAAGATGCTCAAGCGATATTTTACTCACGCTCCAGAGGAATATTCCATACCAGCAGATATTGAAAAGTACCTTGAACACGACGATCATCGCTTGATGAAAACCTTGAGAAATTCAAAAAATGAATGGGCCCAAAAAATAGTGAGAAATCATATCCCTCAAAAGATATTTGAAACCTTTGGCATTTCACAAAAAGATCAATTGTCTCAGTTAGAGAATTATCTCACAGAACAAGGGATTGATTTTATTAAATGCTCATCTAGTGGACGTCTATCCAAGTATTACAATGGTGCGGATACGGAATCCAATAAATATCCCCTTAAAGTTGTGAGAGAATCTGGTATTTTTTCAGAACAACTTTTTATTCAAGATATTCACAAGGCAACTTCTCTGTTTGAAAAGTTTAGTCACTCTCATTCAGTCGATAGAATTCACTGTGAATTTGGTGATCTCAGTTCCCTTCATAAGAAGAATATTCTAAAGATCGTTCAATCCTAAAATGAAATTAAATAATGTTGTAATCTACATCCTTTTACTTTTAGTCTACTTAGGTTTATCCAAGAGTCTTTCTCCTTCTGAATACGGTGTCAATTATGTTCACAACACTGAGTCTCTATCTAAGCTTATCGGAGCGGGACCGGCTTCTGTGATCCTCACGGATATTCACTCGACTGGTTTTATTATTAAGACCTACTATCACAAATACAAAGTCGTTTATGGCTTTCAATCATATGAAGAAATTATAGCGAGAGTCTCTGGTCAATTTAACGATAAAAATCAAAAGAATATTGGTCTTTCTATTTTTAGGCGATACCAAGATGAAAGAATTACTGACACTCCTCTGCCCCCTGGAACAATTTTTATTGGTGATCGAAACTTTGGATCTTGGAGAAAGAATCAAGACAAGGACAAAGTGTGGAAGTTCTATAGAGTTTACAGACACCTGCCAAGTTATTTAGGTTGGGGCGAATTTACTCCGACATACAGCTTCTACCAAGAGGCTTTAGTCAGAGAAAATAATAATAAACCTTTTTATGGTTTTAACGATGAGTTTGGCTTTGAAAACGAACTAACAAAAAAATACTATCCTCAATACTTTCAGCGAAACAAAGAACGTAAAATAGATTTTAAAGGTTTCTTTAAAGACTACCTAAAAAGAAACTTCTAAAGGAAATAAAAGATGAATGAAATTTTTGATAAACTATTAATTAGAATCCTTTTTACATGCTTTATCTGTATAGCCCTCTTTTTATATAAGTACGCTCATACGATATTTTATCCATCGAAGAAAAAGCAAATCTTGAAAAAGATTTACCCTTCTGAGAATCCAGTAGATACTCTGCATATTTTTTCAAGACTTATTGGAGTCTCCCTAATTTTTTCAACACTTGAATTCAACGAGTATATTGGAGTCTTTATAAGCTCTTTCCACTTTTTTGTGTGGGGGATTATAGGTTTTGTCCTTTATCTTTTATCCATTTGGATTATGGAAAGTATTATTCTTTATAATTTCGAGTATAAAACTGAAGTGCTGAAGAAAAAGAATATGGCCTACGGTATTGTGAGTTTCACTCTATCAATTTGTCTGGCCTATATCATTCGAACTATTTTTAAAGAGTCGGAGACTTCTTTGGTTATTCTCATGATCCTGTGGCTCTTCGCCCTCGTCATTTTTGGGTTTGCCACTAAACTTTACAAGTACGCCTCAAGCCTCACCTTTAATAGTCTTATGATTCAGAAAAATATTGGATTGGCCGTCTCCTACAGTGGCTTTCTTATGGGAAATACCGTCCTTATTAGTGCAGCTTTCTCTCATGAGCACCACGATATCACCTCATACTGCATCCAAGTCATCTTAAAAGTTCTTTTAGGAGCTTTGATCTTACCAATATTTAGATTTGGTATCGGATATATCTTTAAAATCAACCCTATTCATACAACCGAAGATAATGATGCTCTTCACACTGGACAGGGTATATACGAGGGAGCCCTCTTCCTGACCTGTGCCTTTTTGGCTTCAATCATTATCGGACAAATTCACTTTGGTACTATTTATCCTTTCTTTTAGGACTAAAGCTCTTTGATTTTTTCGCCGATAAAGAAGGTGATGAAAACAAAACTACAGAAAAATGTCTTTTATGCTATTAACAATCTCTCCAATACGGTGGTGGATTTACAACAGCAAATTATTCAACTCAATCAAAAACTTGAGACCTATCAAGAAATTGAAAGATGCCATCTTTTGCGTGTTAAAAATGGTGAAAAGCTATCAGACGATTATATTCTCAACGGTAGAAAGTATAATGATATGTCTCCTGAATCTGCTTATAAGTTTTTTCAAAAGCAGGACTCACAATTTATTGTTTTAGATGTTAGCGCTGAAGGTTTTCAACCCTCGACACAAATAGAAGAAGCTCTTCACATCCCTTTTGATGAACTCAATTTTAGATATAGTGAGATCATCAACAAAGCGACTCCAATTCTCGTCATAAGCGAAGATGGCGTAAGTTCAATACTTGCTTGTGAGCTTTTAAATCATTTGGGATTCTATAATGTTAACAATGTCTCAGGTGGGTATAAGTATTGGCCAGAATCGAAAGTTCAAAAAACTGTTCTTAAAGAAGTTGCTTAAATAAGTGTCTGTTGTTCCAAATCGTGGGAATAAATTTTAGTATGAAAATTATCGAGTGTATGAGCAATCCGCTCTAATTCCACCTCTCCGATCGAATTGAGATAGTTCTGTTCCAAATCCGTAATAACTTCTAACAAAATAACCTTAAATTTTTGACCATACTCTGTAAGGTAAACGTTGAGCTCTCTTTTATCACTAAGACTTGGTTGACGAGTAATATACCCTCTTTTTTCCAACTCATTGAGATGACTTGTCATGGTTTGTTTTTTTAGGCCACAGGCAAAACCAATCTCTTTAATCGATGGCGCATCAACGTCACAGACGAATAAGAGAATTTCTAAAAAGCTTGGTCTTAGGTCAAGAAAACCCTTAGCTTGAAGGGCTTCAAGAAGATCTGAATTGAACTTTCTGTAGATTTTTTTTAATAGGCTTCCAATAATTGAAATCTTCTTCATGATACTATAATAGTACGATATAGTATCAAAGTCATACTTTTTTTTGTTTAGAGATCCGAGAGGGCTCTATCAAGCTCTTCAGAGATTTTATGCCCCTTAAGCTCCTGATTTTCTGTTGCTTCAGCCTGAGAATCAACTCCTTCATACCAAAGACTCATTCTGACTAAGCCCTTTGTCGATAACTGTCCTGGCAAAATATGGTCAAATCCGAAGGCCAAAGATGTATAGGAAATACTGCTAATAAGGGCAACAACTGTTAAAAGTTTAGACATATTTATTCCTTTTTCCGTCTGTGTAGGTAGTGAATCTCGTCTCACTACCCTTTAAGAAGCAAAAAGAATGCCACCTCTAGTTGTTATTAAGAAATAACTGTCTTCTTTTAAAGTTGAAGACTGAACAAGCTTTAGACTCAAAGGCTTTGTTAATCACGTCATCAAACTTAATATCAGCAATCTTTGGATTAACGCTTTTGTAAACTGTCCCACCACAATACTTGGTGAGTTTTCGATACTGTCTTTTTGACAAAGGAGAAATGGCAGCTCTCACGCATAGTCGACCTAAAACGTTTAAGTCTCCATCTCTTCTTAGCTCTTTTAAGGTTCCATAAATTCCGCGCTCAAAAATATCCCAGAAATTTTTCAAATTTCCTTTGGATATACTTTTTGCCGTATCAGCATCTTCAAGAACAGCTTGTTGGTCCAAATTATTTCGTGCGAGTATATTTGAACTATCTTCAGTACTTGTATCTAAAAGAAGAAGGAGATCTTCATCAGAGATATCATTATTGAGTTTAGAGATCTCAACGTGCTCTCTAAAGATTCCTCTTAAAGAATTTTGAACTGATAGAACCTGCTGACTTGGAGCGAGAGTTCTTCTAAGTAAAGTGAGCTTTGTTGTTTCAACATCACAATCATCAGCGACATCGTCAAAATCAGTGCAACTGTTTGCGCGAATAATAGTTTCAACTTTAGCAGACTGGTTAACAGCTCTTTCAATATAGTTTCTCAATAGAGGTCTATCTATGTCATTTTTATCTAGGTAGCTTTCAAAGTCTGCATAGTATTTCCTAAGGTCTTTAAGAAATCTTTTTGGTGAAGAGTTAAAGAGATTATCTACTGATTCGTAACGAGAAAGAATACTACTTGTGTTCTCCTCTGAGACCAATTGAACCTGAAAAGCCACTGTAGCTGATGTTTCTTCAGTAAGAAGCCTTACCCTTTCTTGAAGTTCAGCGATTGATACAGTCAGTGGCAGTGGATAAGTATTATTTGCAGCGACAATACAAGACTCTCCGTTGGTTGCATCTCTCTCTTCTAGCTGACGGTCATCTCGATCAGGATTAAAGAAGTAAGCAAAGGCACCACATTCCTTATCTCCGTTTCTTTGAAAGAAGTCGGCATACGGAAGTGCTCTCCCAGTACCAAATGAATTTCCTTCTTCGAAAGATCTAAAGGCCACTCTAGTTGCAAGTGTTTCCATTAAGTTTCTCAAAATTGTCGTCTCTCTGGCACCCGGTCTGGAAAGCTCATTTCTTGCACCATTGAGGACACCTTCAAGTTCTTGCGTGTTGATATTAAATCTCGCTTGGAGATTAATGGCACGCTCATAAGTAAAAACGGCATCAGCATTACTTGGCGTTGCACCAGAAATAATAAGATTGATCCAGGAGTTAAGAGAATTTGATTTTTTTGAAAGAAGATCTATCCCCACTTTCAAAAGCTTACAATCTGAAGTGAAGCAGTTATCTCTTTCCATTTCTTGGTTGTATTTAATGAGGTTTAAACTATCTTGAGCTTTACAATAAGTATTCGTAAGCCCCTCGAAAGTGCAGCTTAGGGCTTGCTTCATCTGGTTTCTCTCTACCGAACGAGAGAGACCGTTATACTTTAAGTTTCTAATAAGTTGAGCTGAACCATTGACGATACTTGCCCCAAGGCCCACCACTGAGCCGACGATACCGGGAATAACCGATGAGGCCAAGCCCAAGACATTTGATACAACCGCTGGAGCGATTGATTCATTCGCATTCGTACAACTTGTTGAGGTTGAAAGAGTCGATAGGAGTGAGCTCATATTTGATTGAATGAGAGCAATTTGTTGATGCTCAACTGCTCTATCATCGGCATCAAAACCCACTTCTAGCCTATTAGAAAATTGTTCAATTCTCAACTCGTTGACTGTCAGTTCAAGGGAGCTCAAATAATCAGAGTAAGGAACATGGCCGCCAACCGCTAACGATACTTGCTGCTCAACTTCAGATGTTGTTGCACTTGGATTATCGGCCATATACTGTGCTTGAAATTGTGCCTCAAAATTGGCCAAAATATTTGATCTTTCAATCGCTGCATTTTCTTCAAAGAGTTCTAGCTTTTCTCTTATCCTTGAAGTCTCGTCCGCTGAAGTTCTAATACTCTCAAGTGAAGCCACGTTATTAATAAGATTCTGAGTTCCAGAGGCTAAGCCACTACACTCGGGATCAGTTTTGAGGATCTCAACGATATTTCCCAGTTGCTGACTTTGGTTTAAAGCCTGAGCGGTCTGAGTTCCTGTATTTGGACAAAAGGCAGAAAGCAGCAATCCACTAGAGTCGACAGCTAGTGCATTAAGACCAAAAACGGCCACGAATAGAGGGATAAAAACTTTCATCCATTAGGAATACACTAAAGTAAGACCAGCCACAACGCAACGTGTAACTTCTACATCAATGCTTAGCCTAAGTCTTGGATTTAACAGTTAAAAGAGATTTCGTGCATTACTCAATGAGGTCGCAATTCCTATACAGATTCCAAAGGTTAGGAGACTGGATCCCCCGTAGCTCATGAAAGGCAGAGGCAGACCCACAATGGGCATCAGCCCCATTACCATCGACATGTTTATAAAGGTATGCCAAAAGAAAATGGACATGATCCCAATGGCCAGCACCGACTCGTAAAACCTCAGCACCGAACTGGACAGCCAAATAAAGCGCATGATCAGAATAATATAAAGAGCTACCAAAACGATGGATCCGAAAAATCCGTGCTCTTCATTAAAAATTGAGAACACAAAGTCTGTATGATTTTCAGGAAGATAATTTAATGAAGCTTGAGAAGAGTTTTTAAAACCCTTTCCCATAATTCTTCCGGAGCCAATAGCAATTTGTGACTGGATTGCATTATATCCTGACCCCTTGGCATCAGCTTGGGGATCAATGAAGGTGAGAATCCTTTTTCTTTGGTACTCTTTCAAACCAAAGTTATACATGAGTAGTCCACCGACAATACCCATCACAGCGAGAATACCAATAGATTTCCAGCGAAGTCTTTTATAGAAGGTGATAACGAGAAAGATCAAAAGTAAAAGAAGTCCAGTCCCAAGATCTGGTTGCAGGACAATCAGAACAGTTGGCACAATAGTCATTAAAAAAGGAATGATGAGATCTTTTAAATAAAGCTCTCTTTCTGGATTACTTTTCGCGTAAAAGCGCGCCAAGGCCAAAGCCACGGATATTTTCATCAGCTCTGAAGGCTGGAGTCTAAAACCACCTATCACAAGCCATCTTTGCGCCCCCATTCCCTTTTTCCCCATAACGAGGACGAGAATTAAAAGAAAAACATTGAGCGCGTAAATCCAATAAGAGAATCGAAAAAGAGATTTAGGCGGAAATAAAGACACAGCAAAAGCTGTGATATTGGCCAGAACAAACCACATAAGCTGTGACTTATAAAGGTTTTGCATTGTTTCACTAGTGTGAGCATGAGTCGCCGAGTAGAGATTTAAAATTCCAATAATAAAAATGACCAACATACTTACAAGAAAACTGTAGTCGTACCTTTTAAGATAGTTAATTATCGTTTGATTCAACTTCCACCTCGCTCTCTTCGACTGCTTCTTGCTCAGCTTTTGCTTTCGCTGCATTTCGTTTTCTAATAAAACTTAAAAACTGCTTTTTTTCCATGACAGCGAATTTTTCTTTTTTCTCTGGAAAATATTTTTCCATATAGGTGCTCACGACTTTCTCCACTACTGGAGCAGCGGCACTAGAGCCACCACAACCGTGTTCTACCAGAGCAGCCACGGCAATTTTGGGATCATCAAAAGGTGCAAAAGCAACAAAGACTCCGTGGTGTCTAAACTTGTAATCCATATCCTTACATTTTGAGTAAAGCTGATCAGCACTTTGAGCCCGTATAACCTGAGAGGTTCCACTTTTTCCGGCCATCTGATTTCCAGCGCCTCTTCTCCACCATCCAGTACCCTTGGGTTCATTCATGACTCGATAAAGACCTTCCCGAACGCTATTCCAAGTACTCTCTTTTAATTCAATATTTCTTATCAACTCTGGCTCATTTGTTTTTAAAACGTTGCCATTATTATCCACAACATCTTTAACAACGTAGGGTTTAAAAAGTTTCCCTTTGGTTGCGATAGCCGCAAAGGCGTTAGCAAGTTGTAGGCTTGAAACTAAAACATAGGACTGACCAATCGAGCAAGAAAGAGTCTCCCCTTGCTGCCAAGGTTCTCCATTTCTTTTGAGTTTCCACTCTTTCGTTGGCATAAGACCTGAAACTTCTCTAGGAAGTCTTATTCCCGTTCGACTTCCAAAACCGAACATATTGGCGTAGCGGGAAAGATCATCAATATCTAACTCTGTTGCAACTTTATAAAAGAAAATATTACAAGACTGCATCAAGGCATCTTTAACATTTACTTTCTCTGTCCCGTATTTTTTCCAAGAGTGATAAACTCTTCGTCCAAGTCTAAAAGAGCCATGACAACGGATTTTTGTGTTCTCATCTATAATGCCCTCTTCAAGAGCAGCGATTGCGGTAAAAGGTTTAAAGGTTGATCCTGGAGAGAAATGTTCTTGAATGTTTCTGTCCCGAAGAGGATTTTCTTCATTATTAATAAGAGATTTCCAATACTCAGTGGTTAACCCTCGACTGAACTGTGAAGGATCAAAAGCGGGGGTAGAAACCATTGTTAAGACCTGTCCCGTTTCAACATCAATGGCCACAACACTTCCCGTCTTTCCTTTAAGAGCTTTAAAACCGTTGATCTGCATATCGCGATCAATTGTCAGTCTTAAGTTATCCCCTGGAGTTGGCTTAACATTTTCTTCGCCTTGAAAAAGGTCATCCGTATTAATAAACTTTTTCTTTCTTCCAAGAGCATCAACTTCCACATATTCAAAACCATTGGTTCCACGAATCGATTTATCCATCTGTTCTTCAATACCAAACTGGCCGATAAAATCTCCCAGCTTGTAGTCGATATTATCTCTTTTTTTGTATTTGGGAAGTTGAGTTTGGGAAATCTCTGAGATATATCCGAGAAGGTGTGCTCCAACATTTTTATCAACATACTCACGAGAGATAAAAGTATCTACCGAGACACCTGGCAAGAAAGCATTCTCAGTCTCAATTCTCGCGACTTCTTTTAGACTGATATTTTTCTTAATAATAATAGGTCGATACTTCGCCTGAAAAGACATCTTTTTTATGATCTTTTTAATATCCTTTACATCCATCGATAAAATATCAGACAGTCTGTCGAGAGTTTCTTTTTTATTAGAAAGAAACTGCCTTGTAAGGATGGCATCAAAGCGCGGAATATTATCGACCAGCAATTCGCCGTTACGATCAAAGATCATCCCTCTGGGCGCGCGAACGATTTCTTTTCGAAGTCTATTTTGAAGGGAGAACTTATGATAGAGCTCCCCTTTAAAGATTTGCAGATACCAAAGCCTGATAAAAATTAAGCTAAAGCAAAATAATATAATATTTGCAACCTGAACCCCACGGGCCTTATGAACCTTGATCAGATCTTCTTCACCAAACATTAAATTGAAACTCCGTGACTGTGAGAGCGGTTAACTTTCCAAAACCTCTCAAGAATTGAGAAGAAAAAGGGAGAACAAATCGATAGAACAAAACTCTCTGGAACAAACTGCCAAAAGATACTTATAAAAGAATCAAATGTTCCAAGCTTTATCGACAACATCAGTGAGATCAAGACAAACCAAGCTAATTGAAAAATCTGAACAACGATAATTGTCGATATGGCCGTAGAGAAATCGAGGAGATCTTTTAAAAATCTTAACGACAATGAAACGAGTATTCCCGCCAGAGTTCCAATGGCCCACCCCTCAATAGAGAAGATAGAATGGAGGTATTGAGTGATAAAAATTAAATAGGGAAGAAAAGGGTTATCAAATCGAAAAGCCAAAAACAGAACAATGAGAACACTAAAAGCAGGCTTAAAGTTTTCAATGCCCATACTAGGTAAAAAAGCTGTAGTAAAAATTTCTAAAAAGATTAAAAGCAGACAAGTCTTAATCGTTCCATAAAAAATTTCTAAGGCAGAGTATCTCATTTGTTCTCCTCCACTTTTTGTTCGATTTCAATTTCTTCACTCATCGCTGGAAGAGTCGGATCTTCAAGAAGCACAACAACTTCCTCCAACTTATTAAAATCAACAGATGGCTCAACCTCTACGTCTTGGGTGATACCAAAATTCTCTTTATCGATTTGAGAAATTTTTCCAATTTTTATGCCTTTGGGATAAATGGCCCCCAAACCGGCCGTGACAATTTCATCACCAATTTTTATCGCCTCAGTTCTATTGACGTGCTTAAGCCTTGTTTTAAACCCCGCAGTTCCCTCGACGATTCCGTGAGAGCGAGTTCTTGCAACGATGGCATCCACTCTATTATTTTGATCTAAGATTGTGAGAACATCGGCATAATTGGGAGTCAATCGGTACACATACCCCACCAGCCCAGTCATGGTGATGACCGGACTATAGAGCTTGAGTTCATCGCTTTCACCTTTATTAATCCTCAAAACTTTAAACTCATTGGAAGAGTCAAGTGAGACGATTTGAGCGAGAACTTTTTTTCTTGGGATATTTTTCCCAAACTCTAACAGCTGTTTTAATCTTTCATTTTCTTTTTCAACTTCGCTAAGACCAAAAATTTCATTCTCTAGTGTGGCCACTTGGTCCTTGAGCTCCTCATTATTTTTTGAGGTGTTCACAATCATAATATAGTGGTCGAACATATAGGAGATTCTCTCTTTAACAGAAAGAGTTCCCCTTTGGATTGGAGCAAAAGCCTCGATCAAAAATGATTCAAAAGTTGAAACACTATTGATGGTATATTGATGTTTTGACACTCCCCACAAGGCTATCACCAAGACAATTATATTATTGGCAAGCTTCCAGCGGGAAGAATCAACTGTAAAATTTCTCAAAGCAACACCGCGCAGTAAAAAGACATTAAATATTCATTCAACACTACCCAAACGAAAGGCTTATGCCAATCTCTAAACGGGGGTTATTGATTGACTTTACTCAAAAAGATAATAGAATTTTAACTTAAATTTAAAAGATAAAAAGGGATTCTTAATGAATAAATTTCAAAGTAAAACATCATACGTGATCATTACTTTTTTCCTCGGTGCAATCATGGTCAGCTTTGCTCTCACAGGCTTTGATGGCTTTAATTCCAGCCAAGGTGCTGTAGGAACTGTCGACGGTGAGCCAATAACTTTTAGCGAGTATCAAAACGCTTATAATCAAGAACTTGCCCGCTTTTCTCAAATGTTTGGAGGCAAGGCTCTAACGAATCAGCAAATACGTCAATTTAGAATAAAAGAAGGCGTTATAAATAGGCTTGTGCAGCAAAAGCTTATCTTAAATCTTGCGAAAGATATGAATCTTGATGCTGGAGAGACAGAGATTAAAGAAGAGATTAAAAAAACTCCATACTTTTTAACTGATAAGAAATTTGACGTGAATAAGTATAGAGCACTTTTGGCTCAAAATAACTTTGCTCCTGCCAAATACGAAGAACTTATTGCCAATGATATTGCAACCAGAAAAATCTCGACAATTATCTCCTCTTTGTCTCCTTCAAAAGGTTATATTAGAGATATCCAAAGATTTAAGAAAAATGCGGTAACTGCTAATGCTGTTGAAGTAAAAAAAGAAGACTTAACAAAGTATGTTACGGTTTCAGATAAAGAAGTTAGAGCCTTTGTTGAAGAAAAGAAAAATGAAAAGATCCTAGAGGGTCTATTCAATTCTATGAAGTCAGAATTCAATAAACCGGCTCGAGTTGAAGCCCGTCACATCCTTTACAAAATTGATGCTAATAATAGTGAGGCTGATGTTTTAAAGAAAGCAAAAGCGACAAAGAAAAGACTTACCAGATCGAACTTTAAAACGATTGCAGGTAAAGAGACTGAAGATCCATCAGGTCAAGGTGCCAAAGGTGGGCAGCTTGGTTGGTTCACAAAAGGTAGAATGGTTCCAGAATTTGAAAATGCTGCTTTCTCAATGAGAAAGGGTCAAATATCTGAACCTATTAAAACTAGCTATGGGTATCACATTATCTATGTTACCGATAAAGAGGCTGCTGTTGAGAAAGAACTCTCTGAAGTTCAAAATAAAGTGGCGAGAAATCACCTTCAAAAAAGTAATAGAAAAGCTCTTAACGATCTCGTTGAGTCCATTAAAGGAAAGCTAGAGAAAGCTTACCAAGATGAAAACTACGGTGAAGTAACAGCTCTTGCAAAGAAATATGGTTTTACTCACAAACCGCAGGCAAAAGTGAATCAATTTGACCTAAGAGTTGAAGAGGTGACTATACCGACTGACAAAGTAAAAGAGATTTTCACAGCGAAAAAAGACTTTATCATGGAAGAGAGCGCTCTCAATATATCGATGGCGAAAGTGACAAAAAGAATGACTGACGATGAAGTAAAAGCTGAAGTTGAACAAGCCCTAAAGACTGAGCAAGAAGTTGCATCAACCGGACTGACTAATCAACTACAAACTGATATCTCAAAGTTTCTTCAGGACAACGCAAAGGTTGTCACATATCCAAATCTATTGTAAGAAAGACTATAAATACCTTTAGAGCCCATCTTTTAGGTGGGCTTTTTTTTGCTCTTTAATCAAGAGCACGTGGATAAGTGATGGCAGATAAAGAAGCAAAGTGGTCAATGAATAAAGAAGGCAGATACTACGTTGATGATCAATGTATTGCTTGTGATGCCTGTGTTGTTGAAGCCCCTGGCTTTTTTGCCATGAACGATGATGACGGTCATGCTTTTGTTACAAATCAGCCAGAAACTGAAGAAGCCAAAGAAGAATGTGAAAATGCTCTTGCGTGCTGCCCGGTTGGTGCCATTGGTGATGACGGCGAAGAGTAAACAAAACCACTTTAAACTCACCGCCCAAAACCCTGAATTATTACCCTCTTTTTAGAAAATCCTAGACTTTATTATTCCCTTGAAGCAAACTCCAGCGCACACACACAATTGCATTTAACTTTTATAGACACCAACTAGAGAGGTACTCGTGGAAATGATTTCAATCACTGACATCAAAACTAAAAGTTCATATTTAAGAGTTGAAACAAATATCGAAAAACTAAAAAAGAGTATAGAGACAGTGGGACTTATCAGTCCTCTCGTTATCAATAATAACAATGAACTCATCGCTGGCGGCAGAAGATATAGTGCTCTAAAAGAGCTAGGTGTGTCGGAAGTTCCCGTTTACCGTGTTGATAAAACAGAAGCTGAACAAGAGCTTATCTCAATTGATGAAAACCTTGTTAGAAAAGACCTTACCAAAGTTGAATTCGAAAAATGCCTTAATCGTGGACGAGAAATCTACGAAGAACTTTATCCAAATGCTAAGAAAGTTAAAGATGAAGATATGACAACTCAAGAAGGCGTAAACACTCATGTTGATCTCCCTAATGAAGAACGATCTTTCATCGACCTAACTTCTGAGAAAACGGGTCTTTCTAAAAAAGTAATAAAAAGTGCTATTGATAGAGATGCTAATTCTTCTGATAAAGTTAAAGAGTATAGAAAGCACGGAGAATTAAACGCTTCACAAACGAACGAAATAATTAAACTTGGTAAAGAAGATCAAGACAAGATTGTTGATATGGTAAAAGACAAATCAACTCGTGAAGTGAAAGATTTAGTTAAGGCAATTAAATCAAAGGGCGTTGACCAAGCAGTTGACGATGTCTTATTTGCACCAAGTTTTCCAAAAGAATATAAAAGTATTGATACCCTAACGAAAAGACTTAATAAGCTCGCAGCTAAAGTCATTCTTGAAGAGATGACATCTAATCACGAAGATATGGAAAAGGTGATCAAAGGCCTCTCAACTCTTCGCAATCATCTCGATCAGGTAATCATGCTTAACAAAAAACCACTTATGAAAGCAGATTCAACAGAACAGGAATACAATACAGAAAACTACACGCCTGACGACTCTATTGGTGTTGACCCAGATAGTGTGAGTTTCTAATGCCTGAAGATTTAAGCAAAAATCCAAATTACTTTGAAGCCAAAAGTGCTCTCACTTGGGATGAGTACTTTATGTTGCAAGCGATGATGGCCAGTTTTAAATCAAAAGATCCTGCCACAAAAGTGGGAAGTGTTTTTGTTGATGAATTTAACCACCAAATAACAATGGGCTACAATGGTTTTATTGCTGGGATTGATGAGACTAAACTCCCATGGGGAAAAGACAAATCTCAGCCTTTAGAGCATCAAAAATACGGCTATGTCGTCCACTCTGAAGCCAATGCTATTTTACACTCACCTCGAAGTCTAAAAAACAGCCGCTGCTATGTAACGTTATTTCCCTGTAATGAATGTGCAAAGTTACTGGCCAGCTCTGGTGTGAAAGAAGTCATTTACCTTTCAAACAAGCACGCTCTTACTGAGAGTCATAAGATTGCAAAAAAGATTTTTGATCTTGCTGGAATTACAGAAAGACAACTTGTTCCAACGGAAGAGCTTTTAGAGAAATTCAATAAGCATCTTCGTTCGATGATATCACCTCTATAAAGCTTTTTTAAAGATATAAAGCCTATGAAGTTTTTTATGCTTGAGTTTATTAATCCCGGCTAAAGACGCTTTGTTTGAATCACTAACCCAGGTTATTCCTAGACTTTTGTATCCATTTTTTACAAGGTTTTCAATACAGCGGATAAACATAGCGGCACCTAAGCCTTGGGAATGGAACTTCGGATCTACTGATGCGAATACCAAAAGAGCACGATCCTTATTTTTCTTAAGACGAAGAAGATTATAAATAAGTCCTAATCCAAGACGTGACTTAAACTTTTCAAGAACAGGGTTTAGGTCAGGGACGCAGACGACAACACCTGCAACTTCTTCTTTATGATAAATAAATTGAGTAATCTCTTCATCTAAAATATAAGTCATCTCTTTGGCTTGAAACCAAAATTCTTCATTTGAAATGGGAACAAAGAGTGGATTTTTTGCAAAAGATATATTTAAAAGTTCACAGCACTGGGCCATTTGTTTTTTAAAGTTTTTCTTTGAAACCTTTCTGATTTCAAAGTCGTCACTGCTTAAAATCTCTGCAACTTTAGCGGATTGTAAGTCATTTTCAAGAGCATTATCTAAATCAATTTCAAAGGTTGTCACTGGGAAGTCGGGACTAAACCCACGAGCTCTCAAGAGATCAGCTATATATTTTGGACTATAGAGCATTTCCATATAGGGCTTATTTTCAAATCCCTCAGTCATCACGCCAAAAGGTTGCTGGGTTGTCAGATTAAAGTTTCCCCACACCTCTGTCATCCCTTTATGCTTGAGCCAAGTGCAAGCTGAATCCAAAAGGAGGTTGGCTGCTGCCTGGTCATTTATACAATCAAAAAAGCCAAAGAATCCTGTTTTGGATTTGTAGTGGGAATTATACTTTCCATGAACATGTGCACAGATCCTTCCGATACACTTGCCACCTTGATAAAGAGTAAAGATCTCAAAATTATCCTTACCCGCAAATGTGGGGTTCCTTTTATTGAGAAAACGTTTAAGGTCATCTTTGAAAGGTGAAACGTAGTTTGAGCCTTTATAAATACTAAACGGGACTTCAAAAAAGTCTTTAAATCTATCAGTTTTAATTTCCATAGGTTCATATCGTCAAAACCTCAAGAATTCTTTAATGTTTTTGTCAACTACTCCGATAAGGCATCATGACAGATATTCTTATCGCTAAACTGAATGCTCTGGCTTCGCTGAGTCTCATTCTTTTAGCCGCGTCCGCATTTATCATGAAAAAGAAGGATTCTATTAGAATCATTTACGGATTTATGACACTCAGTTTAGGGCTGGCCTATAGTTTTAGATCCATTTCTGAAAGAACCGTTGAGTCTACCGCCTATAATCTAGAGCACTTTTTTCTCACCCTATGCATGTTTAGTATTCTCATTTTCTTTGAAAAAATTGGAAAACTTAGGCTCTCCATAAAGTTTAAGCTCTACATTAGCACTATCTTCTTTATTCTTTTAATAGGAACAGCGACAGACTACCACGTTACAGTATATTGGTTGGGCCTATCGTTCATTTGGCAAATATCTATATTTGGCTATCTGTATGCTCTAAACTTCAAGGGTCTTCAATCAGCGAAATCAAACTTTGAAAAAAGAAGATACTCTGGCTCTCTTATCGCCATGGCTTCTGCCTTAATTATTCTTCTCGTTGACTGGACACTAAGTCGAAATTATTTTTCAACTCGTCCCTCAGCGCTTCTTATTTTTCCTATTGTCTTCATCGTCACGGCCATGATCAATAATTCACACTCCTTAACACGAAAAAATATGTTATTGGGCTCGTTTTTCTCGATTATTAAAATATTAGGATTCTCCTATACCCTCTACTTTCTCATTCCAAATGCTGACTGGAGTATCTTTTCATTTATTGTCATAGCCTCATTTCTTATCGAACTCACCTTTAAGTCGATCTTTAGCAATATTTCTAAGATCTACCGCTTTGATATAAAGTCTGCAACTAAAGAGCTTATCCATTTTAAAGAAGTGAGAGATATAGAGCTTCTCAATTACGTAAAGAGAACTCGCTATATAAATATCAATGAGCTCAATGAAAATAAATTCATTCATTTTCAACAGTTTCTAAAAGATAAGTCCAGAGTCCTCTCCATCGATCTGCTGGATAGTCCCCTTCATCAGGAGGAATTAGATATTTGTAGAGAGCTTAAGATTGAAATAGAAAAAGCCTTCAAGTTTTACAAATGTCATGTCTTTTATTATCTCGATGATGAAACGATATTAACTGTCGAGGTTTACCCATCAGAGAGTATAGACGAGATGAGCCTGTGTTTTGGAAAAATTACCGCTCTCATCATTGGAGATACCTATGCTCGTCGCTAGAAATCTCTATTCCATTATAAAAGCTGTTACAACGGACAGTGAGAGATTTAATTGTCGCATAGAACTTCGCGGTGGTTTAAAGTTTGAAATTTGGGAAAAGCCAGCTCTTTGGTGCACAGAGGAACAACTTCAAAGAATCATTAAAGATGTCACCGATGTTGTGGCAAACTCAGAAGATGCAATTGATGTCCCAGAATATGGTGTTTTAAAAGGCGAAGCATCAGACTTAGCTAAAAGGATTATTAGTATCATCTACGACAAGGATGATAGACCTATTGCCATGTCAGCCCAGATCTATTTTCATATTGAGCTGGGAGCGACGACAGAAGAAGTTCTCCATTTAGGCCTGGCTTTTGTCTCTAAAGCCTCACGTGGAAAAAATATTACAACTTTAATATACGGGCTACCTAACCTTTTCATTCTCCTTAAAAATGGATTTAGAAAACAATGGATAAGTAACGTTACTCAAGTCCCAGCAGCCTTTGGTCTCGTGCAAGACTTTTATACCTCTTGCTATCCGTCAATGTACCAAGATGAACCCAACCAGGAGCAAAAAATTATTGCCCAGAAAATATTTAATGAGCATAAACAGGCTTTCGGAGTTGGAGAGGAAGCTATTTTTCTAGCTGAGGACTTTATCATAGAAGACTCCTATACAGGGGGATCTGATAACCTTAAAAAGACGTTTGCTCAATGTGCAAAATATAGAGCAGACACAAGAGTGGATGTCTTTTTGGAAGACAGTCTAGACTATGCCCGCGGTGATGACTTTATGCAGGTCGCGTTTTTAGATATTAAATTTATTATTCGTACTTTAAAAAATAAAGTTATACAAGGTGCTCTTGGTAATTTTATTGTAAACATTTTCTTAGCTTTATTTTTAACAATTGTTCTTCCCTACTTTAGATGGCTTATACCGAACTCAAAGGATACTCATGACATTTAACTATTCGGAATTCACGACAAGAAATATTGGCTTCGTGACACCAACACAACAAGAGAAGTTAAAAGAGACGAGAGTCTTTGTTGCAGGCGTTGGGGGGATGGGAGGTGCCGCTCTTATGACGATGGTCAGAGCAGGGATTGAAAGCTTCATACTAGTGGATATTGATACCTTTGAAGTTTCCAATATGAATCGCCAAGTGTTTTGTGATTTAGACAATGTTGACGAATCAAAATTAGAATCGACGATAGAAAGATGCTTAAAGATAAACCCCGATTTAAAGATCGAAAGAGCACCAGAGGATTGGGTGCCTGAGCTAGATAAAATTCTGTCCAAAGTCGATATTGTCGTCAATGGGTGTGATGATACTTTTGCCTCCATTAATCTTATGCGAAAAGCTAAAGAGCACGGAAAAATAGCCATTGATGCTTATGCTTCCCTCTTTCCTAATGTCTACACAGTGAGACCAAGGGATCCTAGACCGGAAGAGTTTCTAGACTATCCAAGTGTCGGTAAGAAAAACTCTGAGCTAAGTGAAGATGTACTCTCTGGATGTTTTTTAAAAGAGATTGAATTCGTTATGACCCATACAACTAATGTTGATTATATCGATCCTGATATTGCTAAAGAAATTGCTGCGGGCACGAGAAAGAGAATTTCTTTTTCTCCAATGGTCATTAATACCGGAACACTTATGGCCTATGAAGTGATTCGAAATGTTTTAGGTATTACAGATGTTTCCAATTACAGGGGATACTTTATTAATCCATGGACACATAAAGTAGAAAAACCAAAGCCCGTGTGGATGATTTTTATAAAAAGGTATTTTGTTAGAAAGTTTTTAAAAGCTTCTTAGAAAGAAAAGCTTTTTAGCTCTACTGTTTGAATTGTAGAGATGAGTTTTACGTATCCAAAAGGAACATTGGCAAAGTAGAATCTCGTATCTGTATCAGAGATATTACAAGTTTCAAATGTACCGGCCGCAACTGTAAGCTGCTGAAGTTTTCCACCTAGCTCAGTCTCACAGATACTTAAGATCATTAAATTCTCATCCTGAGTATTGATATCATCTGCAGACACAGTATCAGTATCTACATTTGTATTGCCTTCGGAATGAGTCGTTGTTGTTTGTGTGAAAGTATTTGAAGCTGGATTGTAGTTTGTGAGTTCAACTTTCATCGTTCCCTTGATATTACCCGCATCAAAGTTATACTCGGCATAAGCTCCAACCAATGAGTTTTTTGCAAAAGCTGATGATAATGTTAAAAGCATGATAATGACTAACTTCATATTTTCTCCGAGTATATATTTAACTTACTATTCTATTATTATAAAGGCAAAGAATGAAAAAGTGGATAAGTGGCAAAAAACGCGAAGTTCTTGACGCAAAGATCTTTAAAGTCTTTTTTCAACAATTTCAATCACCTACAAGTGGTAAACAATCTGAATTTACTGTCATTGAGTCCAGAAACTGGGTCAATGTGCTACCGATAACTCGTGATGGTGAGGTTATCCTAGTGAAACAGTTCAGATTTGGAACCAGTGAAGTTACCTATGAATTCCCAGCGGGAATCATTGATGAGGGTGAAAATCCACTAGAGGCTGCCAAAAGAGAACTCCTTGAAGAAACTGGAGCTAGTCAATTTGATATCAAAGAACTTGGAAGTTGCAGACCTAATCCCGCTCATTTTAATAATTTTTGTTATCACTTTTTGGCCACAGGACTTGATAGTTTTGGAGATCTTAAACTAGATGAGCATGAAGAAATTGAAGTTGTAAAGGAAAGCATTTCCGAGGTTCAACAGATGATTGATTCTGGTGTTATAAACCATTCATTAGTTTTAGTTACATGGTATCTCTATAAAGAGACTTTAGGTCATTCTTTTAGCTAGATAAACTGAATGCATATTACAACTTGAGTCTTCAAGTTTATAATCGATAATTTGCATTCCAAGTTTCTCTAGTTCAGTTTTATACTCATCGCTTGACATGCTACTGTGATAAACGTCAAAACCATTGACACGTCCTAAAACTTCACCATTACTTGGTCCAGCAGTAAACATGAGCACGCCCTCAGGTAGAAGATGATACAAGAACTTTTTAAAAGCCATTTTCTGATCAGAGTTTGTTAAATGAAAAAAACTATTCCAAGCAATAATACCTGAAAATTTTTTATCCAGACTAATCTGTCTCATATCTCCTACAAGCCATTCATTTTTTGGAAAATTTTTCTTTGCTATTCCTATCATTGAATTAGATTGATCAACACCAGTAACTTTATATCCCTCAATTATCAAATACCTAGTAATGGGATCTCCGCTCCCACAGCCGATATCTAGGACCTCTCCGTCAACGTGCTTAAGGAATTTATCGAGCCACGCCTTTTCAAACAACGACTTATCTCTTTGCTTATGAAAAGCTTCTGCATTGTCTTCATAAACCTTTGGCATATTCTCTATAATTTTTTTCATCACTTTCTCTCACAAAAAAAGCCCCAAATTCCTGGGGCTTTTTCTTCGTTGATATTTTGTTGTTATGTGTTTTATGTCAGCAAAAAGAATTTGGAGGCTTCTTGCTTCCATTTCGTTGCGTGAATATTGAGGTAGGTCTCTCACATCTACCTCAATTGCAACTTATACTTTTTATTTTTTAATACCTAGAGATTATCTCTTGATATTAAGAACTTCTTGAAGCATCTGATCACTCGTTGTGATCGTTCTTGTGTTTGCTTGGAAGTTTCTTTGTGCACCCATCATATCGATAAATTCATTTGCGATATCAACGTTAGAAAGCTCGATAGACTTAGAGTAAACTTGTCCTCTTCCATCTTTTCCTGGTTGACCAATTGCCGGTTGACCAGACTTTCTTGTTTCTTTAAGAAGGTTTTTACCTGTCTTGAAGAGACCTTCGTTGTTTTCAAATTTTGCGATGGCAATTTGTGCGATATCTCTTGTTGTACCATTATCGTAAGAAGCTGATAGAACACCGTCGTCATTAAATGATAATGAAGAAAGAGTTGCTGCACTATTCCCGTCTTGTGTATGTCTTGCGATTGAAGAGTCAGTTCCGTACTGTGTACTTGCACCTTTTCCATCTCCACCTTCAGCAATTGATTCACCAAAGTTGAACTTGATTTCTTGTCCCGCAGCCGCTCCATTATTAAAGTTAAAAGAGTTTAACTGTGGAGTTTCTGACTGAAGTCTACCTCTTGAATCAAATTGTAAATTACCTTTTGCCATCTCAACCATCTGACCTTCAACTCCACCTTGAGCGTCTTTGCCATCTGCCATTGCATGGTATTCCCACTGATTTGGCCCTAGTTTGTTAAAGTACATCGTGACAACTCTTTGAGTTCCGATATTATCAAAAACAGTAACACTTGTATTAAAGTTTGAAGTGTCTTCTGGGTTAAGTGGGTTAAACTGCTTAGGCTTCTCTCTTGAGTCAACGTTCATAGAGAACTCAACTTCTGAAGTTGCTTCAGCTGGAACTGTTGTATTTCCTAATTTAATAACATCTTGTTTTGCTGTGATCTTTCCTTTGTCATCAGCTTGGAAACCCATAACTTGGTAACCATCACCAGTGATCAATTGACCTTCTTTGTCGAAGTGGAAAGCACCATCTCTTGTATAACCTTGACCAAATGGAGCCTTAATTGTGAAAAATCCATTTCCATTTAGGGCTACGTCTGTAATATTTTCTGTTCTTTTGATACTCCCTTGAGAGTATTGAGCTGTGACGTGAGCAAGTTTTGTCCCTGAACCGATCTGATCTCCACCATCGATACCTTTTAGACTTTTTGCTAACATGTCTTGAAATTCTGCTCTTGAGCGTTTGAAACCGTGTGTCCCCGCGTTGGCAATGTTATCCCCGATAACGCCCATACTTGTACCTGCCGCAGCAAGTCCCGATACACCAGTGTTGAAAGATGATAGTAATCCCATGATTGTCCCTCCTAGACCTACATGAGTTAAAGAATGAGTAGAGCACTAAAGGCTCTAAACTGAGGTTTCCGGAAAGGACCAACCCGTTTTCTTTAACAACAAAAAAATTTATATCAATTCATAAAAACTGTTGAGTCGATTTTTGTAAAAACATTGTCGTTCATACTCATCTTATCAACAGCTGTTATAACTTTTTCATTTGCTACATCTACGATGTAAGCAGCTTTATCTGTGATTACTAGAGAGTTCTTACCACCTTTGGCACTCAATCTGGAAATCCCTTCTTTAACTTTGAGGTATTCCTCTCCGTTAAAATCAATCTTTCTTTCACTTAACCTTTTAGCCGCGTGCGTGCTTAGATTAATTCCACCGTGAACGGGCTTCTCAGAATTAATCTCTTTTAAAAGATTATTAAATTCACTTGGCTTACCTTCTTTTGGTAAGCGGTTCGATACGTCTACACTCTTCTGATGAGAAGTTTTTGTAACATTTGGAATTAATATATTGTTTATATTATTCGCCAATTTTACTCCGTATCGTATACGTTTGTTATACCTGTTCCAACATTCTGTTTACCATAAGTGTTGAGGCCAGATTGTTTTTTAGCCCTATCTAAGTTTACCCCGATATTATTATTTTGCGCAATAGGTAAATTCGATCCGGCAGATCTTCCCACTTTTTGTTCAACACCAGCAAGAGCCTCTGCAGTGTGGTTTTCTTTAGCCGTTGATACTCTTCCTTTACCTTCAAGGTGAAAAGAATCGACATCACGAAGATAAACTTTTTTTCCATTAACTTTTAAAACTGTTTCACCATTTTCAAAGAAAATAGATTCAACTGTTCCTTTATTTTTTGTTTCAACAGCCATTCTTTGAGCACTCTCATCAAAGGCCATAACTTGAACTCTGTATTCACCTTTAACGGCAGGAGTTCCATCTAAAGAAATTCCATCCCAAGTAACAGATTGATTTCCACGACCAACATTTTGCTGCCACACTTCACCAATCATTGCATTTCTTTTATCGAAAACTCGAAGAAGAACTTTTGAAGCTGGCTTTGGCAAATTAAAAAGAATATCTGATTTTTCTCCGTCACCTTTTAATTCTAAACTTGAACCATTTGTCACAACTTCTTTTCCAAGAAAGCTTGCTCCATAAAATTTAGATTCAATATTTTTATCTCGCCCCATACCGTCAAACTTAGTATTTAAATTTGTAAGCTGCTCAAGTTGAGAAAACTGTGCAAGTTCGCCAGCCATCTTTCCCTGCTCCATTGGTTTCATTGGGTCTTGATTTTTTAACTGGAAAGTCAAAAGCTTTAAAAACTCATCCTTTCCCATTTTATTATGCTTCTCACCGTCAACGAATATTTTATTATTCTCTTTATAACCGGTAAGGTTTTGCATGTATTTTTCTTTCTCTTGAGGAGACATTTGAGATGGGTCGACGTTATTTGCCTTTTTAGCAATTGTCACTTCATTGAATTTATTTCTCTGACCTGACAGTGGTCTACCCATTTCCATTATGCAGCCTCTCTTTGGTCAAATAGTTTCCAAAGTTCTTCACGTCTTCTTGAGTCTGAGTGTCTCTGATCTCTCGGCTGACCTTGTTGGCCTTTATCCGCTTGATTTTGACTCGACTCATTTCCATTTTGTGAAAGATTCGTATTACTACTTGAATCTAGCTTAAGATCAGCGACTTTAATTCCAGCTTGAGAAAGAGATTGAAGAAGTTCACTTTGGTTTTGTGTGAAGAACTTCGCTCCTTCTTGCGTCCGAGAATTAATCATAATATTTAATTCGTTTGTGCCTGTTTTTGTCACTTGAAGATCAATCATCCCAAGATCTTTATGCTCAAAGCTCATTTGAACATTTGGCTCATTACTCGCTCTTGTTTGGATAATATAATCTTGAATCTTCCCAATAACTTCACCCGTAGCATCACTTGTAAGAGTGCTCATATCAAAGGTTTTACCAACTGTTGCCGCCGAGTTGTTATTTTGAATCTGAGTCGTTTGATTTTTCCCAAATTGCATTGCAGAATCACCAGCGTCTTGAGACTCATTTCCCATTAACATAAAGTCTGTAACTTTCATCGGCTTCGTTGTATTCGCACCCGTAAGAGATGGAATCTGAGCATCAATTTTTTTATTAAGAAGAGACTCATTCATAGAATTTTTATACGCATTGTTCATAGCAGCTTTTTTTGTTGGAGATTGGTTTTTAACAAACTCTTCCAAGTTTACAAGTCCTGCTTTTTCTAACTTTTGATTCTTTTGATCCTCTGGATCACCTTTAAGGATTCCTTGTTCAATTTTTGCTTGAATCTTTGGATCTTTAAATACGGCTTGTTGAATCTTTGGATCCTTAAAAGCGGCTTCTTTAAGCGCTGGATCCTTCACGAGCTTCTCGCCCTTAAGACTTTCTACGTTTTCACCGACTTCACCAGCTGCTTCTTTCAATCCTTTCATTAAGTCAGTTAAGGTTTTTTCTCCCTTCGGACTTTCTGATTCTTTTAAAAGTGACTGAAAATCTAATCCTTCTTTGTTGCCTTCTAGTAGCTTTGCTAGCTCTGGGTTTTCGGCAAGCATCTCTGGAGTGATTTCTAGTTGCTGGCTTAATGCAGTTAACGCATCCATCTCACCACTAGCCTGCTTCATCGCCTGGCCAGCTTTTTGTGAAGATAAATTTTGCACTGATGCATTTACGTTCATTAAACTTCCTGTTGTGTGTTTCCCTATATTACGCGCATCCTGCACGCAATGTGTCTCATTACTATTTTTGCATATTTAAGTACTGTTTTTGAAGTCGGGCAGAAACTTCCTTGTCCATGAGGTTAAAAATCCTCGAAGCCCTCTTTGGATCGATCTGTTCAAGTATTTTAACGGAAATTAAACTATCTTGAACACTGAGTACATCGGCAGCTTTTACCGGTTTCATGTTCGCAATCATACTAACTAACTGCTTAATTCTTCTGGCTTCACCGGTTTTATTGTCTTCGATACATCCGATGATCTTCTTTTGCTGATCTTCAAGTCCCGCTATTTTCTTTGAAAGTGTTTCTTCGGCACGAGCTAATTGCTCTTTTTTAGCCCGAAGAGCGATCTCTTTTTGTTCAAGATCACTTTCTCTTTTCATGATTTCTTTCGTAAGGTCAGCGATCGATGATTTTTTTATTTTTTCGATTTTTTGATTGACCATTTTATCTACCTTCTCGCGCATTTGCGTTTCAGTATAGATTTTTTCCTCAGCAGCGTGAGTTTTAAAAAGTACAATCATGGCCAGTAGAATAATAATTTGTTTCATATTAACCTTTTAAAATTTGTCTAAGCATTTGGTTTTGCTCTTCAAGATCTGCATTTATTTTTTTATCTCGAGCTTTTTGAAATTTCTTTTGATCTTTATCTTTCATTTTCTCAATAAGTTTTACGTCCGCTCTAAACTGAGTAAGAATCTGATACATTCTGGCGACTCGTTGTTCAAGCTCGCCCATATCTCTTTCTAATGATTCTATATGACTTCTCTTGCCTGTGACAAAATAGGGGTGAAATCGACTCTCTTGCCCAGTTGATCCATCTTTTAACGCCTGTTCCTGCATTTCATAAGCTTCACCAATACCAGCATTTTGTTCAGCGATTTGATCTTTGATCTTTTGGATTTCAACTTGAATTCGCCCGATCTCCATTTTACATTGGTCTTCACGAATTTTTCTCATCTTGAGAACAGCTTCTAATTTAAATTTATATTTTTGGGCCATTGCTACTGCTCACCTTCGGAATCAGCGACTTGGCCTTCAGACTTTCTTGCGATCTCCACAATTTGTTCGTAAAGTTCTTCAATCGTAGAGCTATCTTCCATCTGTTGTTGCAGAAGGTTTGTAATATCACCATTGACCATAATGGCTTTATCAACTTTTGGATTTGTCCCGTGGGCATAAGCACCAACATTAATCAAATCCTCTGACTCTCTAAAAGAAGCCATCAGATCTCTTAGGTGACCAGCGACTATAGTATGCTCCCGAGTGACCACTTTATTCATGACTCTTGAGATTGACTCGAGAACATCGATGGCAGGAAAATGATTTTTGGCTGCGAGTTCTCTGGATAAAACAATATGCCCGTCACTAATAGCTCTTACAGCATCAGCAATAGGCTCATCCATATCTCCACCCTCAACAAGGACGGTGTAGATTCCCGTAATGGTTCCAGCTCCCCGTTTCGTCCCTGCTCTTTCCATTAACTTTGGAAGTTTAGCAAAGACGCTTGGCCCATATCCTTTTTGTCCAGGAGGTTCCCCCGTACTCATTCCAATTTCTCTTTGGGCCATAGAAAAACGAGTGATGGAGTCCATCATTAAAATAACATCTTGGTTTAAATCTCTAAAATATTCAGCAATTGTGGTAGCGGTGTACGCCGCTTTGGCTCGAATAAGAGCACTGGTATCACTAGTTGCAACCACAACAACACTTCTTTTAAGTCCCTCAACGCCTAGATCAGATTCTATAAATTCTAAAACTTCTCGTCCCCTCTCTCCAATAAGAGCGATGACGTTGATATCAGCATTGGTGTTTCTGGCAATCATACTCATAAGAGTCGACTTCCCGACTCCAGATCCGGCCATAATAGCGAGTCTTTGGCCTTTTCCAGCTGTTATAAAGGTGTTAATGGCATTGACCCCTGTATCCAGAGGCTCACGAATTGGAGGTCTATCTAGCGGGTTTATAGGCTCTCCAAAAATAGAGAGGTTTTTTGAATCATTTGATTTTAATATAGGACCTTTACCATCGATTGGGTTTCCTTGAAAATCCACAACTCGTCCAAGCATTGCCGGGCTGATATTAATCGTTGTCGTAAGGTCTCGAAGATAAACTTTTGTTTGAGAATTGATACCTGTAATTTCTTTATAAGGCATGAGCTTACACTTATGCCCATCAATCCCTACAACTTCTCCAAGGCAAGTCTCTCCGGACTGAGTAACGAGTTCTACACAACATCCCATAACTGCTCTTGGAAGGGTTGCCTCATAGATCATTCCGTGACTGGAGAGAATTTTTCCTACATTTTGATAAGGAGAACTGGTCTCAAACTCTTTAACAATGGAGTCAAAGTTTAAGGGTTCACTATTCATTTGAACCTTTATCAACAATGCCAACATTTTCAAATAATTTATCGAGTGATTTCATCTGTGATTTAAAAGAGCCATCAATGACACCGACTTCAGATTCAAGAACAATTCCCCTTTCAGTCTGGTCATGTCCAATTTCAAGTCTCACATTTGTTAGAGCCCCAAGACGACTCTCGACCTTTTCAATGACACCAGGAAGGTCATCAAAGTCTTCTTGATTTACTCTGATCGTAAGGTTGGATTTTGTATTTACTTCTAGAATCAATTTCTCAAGAAGCCTTTCAATATAATCTTTGTCTTGAACTTCTTTGAGAATAATCCATTTCGTTAGATTTTTAATTAAAGCGTAAGCTTCTTGTTTGCTCTCAACAAGAATTGACTCTTTTTGTTCCATCATCTGAGTGAGAAACTGTTCAAAGACTAAGATTTTTTCATCATACTGAATAGCTGCTTCGTCGTAAGCTTTTTTAGCTCCATCTTCAACTCCTGCAGTAAAACCTTCTTCATAGGCTTGCTTCATTCTCTTATTAAGTCTTCTTGCAACTTCTTCTTCAACTCTTTGTTCAAAGTCTGTATTTTCTTGATCTCTAAGACCTCGATGCTCTCTTACATTTTCATCAATACTAAAGCCACTTGAAACTTCATGTTCTCTTTCAAGACGAATAATATCTTCCGAGAGCTTCTTTTTAAAGTCGGTGGCAGGACTCAAAGCCTCAAGTTCAAATTCAGTAATTTCTCCAGGGTTACCTTGAGTAGGAGTTAACTGGCTAAATGAAAATGTCTCAACATCAACTTTGTTACCTTTTTGAAATGACATTTATCCCTTCCTTTAAATCCAAATTAAACCATTGCATCCCCCTCGCCACCGCGAGAGATAATTGCCTTGCCTTTTGACTCCAGATCTTTAACTTGCTGAACAATCTCTTGTTGAGACTTTTCAACATCTGATAGTTTTGTTGGCCCAAGAGCTTCAAGGTCTTCTTTGAGAAGACTAGCCGCCCTGTTCGACATATTTTTAAAGAGTTTTTGCTTAACTTCTTCAGGGGATGTTTTAAGCGCGATTGTAAGTTTTTGATTATCAACAACTTTAAGAAGCTCTTGCATCCCTTTATCATCAACAAAGACCAGGTCTTCGAAGACAAACATGAGTTTTCTAATTTCTTCAGCAAGTTCAGGATCTTTTTCCTCAACTCTTGCCATAACATTTTTCTCAGCCGCTTTGTCCATCATATTGAGCATATCTGCAATTGGCTCAACTCCACCAAGTTGTTGAGTATCAATGGATCCAAGAGTTGAGAGTTCCGTTTTTAGAACATCATCTAGCTGAGCTATAAGTTCAGGAGAGACGAAATCTAGATTGGCAACTCTGAGAACGACCTCAGCTTGCAGACCCTCTGGAAGCTTACGAAGAACATCAACTTTTCTCTCTGTTGTAAGGTGAGCGATAATTAAAGCAATCGTTTGTGGATGCTCATTGATAAGAAAGTTTGCAAGTGTTCTTGTATCAACAAGTTCTAGAGATTCAAGTGTGTTGGCCATACCAACTTCAACAACTTGACCTAAAAGTTGTTTCGCTCGGTCTTCACCAAGAGCGCCAAGAATAAAGTCTCGGCCTTTATTTTCTGAAAAGAGAAGATCAGCATCCTCATTAAGAGCCGAATAGAATTCTTCAAGAACTCTTTTAACCATCCAAATGGGAGACTTTGTAATCATCGCCATCTGATTGATCAGACGCTTAACATCGTTATCTTTCATGTGTTTGAAGACCATCTTTGCAGGTGTTGGTCCCAAACTACTCATTAAAATTGCTGATTTATCTAAACCGCTCAGTAGAGCATATTCTACATCGGGGTCTAGTGTTTTCGAATCAGACATACTGTTAACTCCTGCATTATATTAAGCTATTTCTTTATGTGAATCCTGTGAGTGAATCATCTCGTGAACAACCTGTGCTGCTTTAGCCGGGTTTGATTCAACTAAGTTAATAATTCTCTCTCTAATCATATTACCTTCAATCTTTTCTGGATTCATTTTGTCTTCAATAGTTGGAAGTGCATCCTCTAGACCTGGAAGTGATTGATTAGCTTGTATCTTTTCTAATTCTTCAATTGTTTTAGGTAAAAAGTCTTCAATTGATTCAACAGTGTTTTCAGTAACCCATTGAATAAATGGTCTGATAACAACAAAGAACAGAAGTGTAATAAGAACACCGATCATCAAATACTTAGTTAAGTTTTTAATGATCTCTCTGTTTTCTCTTTGACGAAGAAGAGCCTCTGCTTCAGACAGATCTTCTTGTGCAAACTCCATATTCTTAATAACGATTGAATCACCTCGTCCTTCATTAAGGCCTACAGCTGATGCAACGATTGCTTTAAAGTTTGCAATTTCAGCCTCACTCCAAGGCTCGTATTTTGTCACCGGAAGATCATTGTCATTCAATATCGGCTCTCCAGCCTCGTCGAATTGAGGAACTCTTTTTCCATCAACCATTACGGCCACACTGATGGCTTCAATTTGAGCCGTCGGCTTCTTCGACTGAGTCACTGTCTTTGGAACATTATAGTTTCTCGTAGTTAAAGACTTATCAGTGTCACTTCTCGTTTCCGGAATTCCTGGTTGTGGCTTCTCCCCTGGAAGATTACTTCTCGCACCTGGCATCCCCTGAGGAGATGGGCGTGAGCCTCTATAGTTTTGTTTGTTTGCAACTTCTGACAGAACAGCTGAGTTCTCCCCGTCATAAGAAGTCTGTGTTTGATAAGATTCAGTGAAGTCCATTTTAACGTTAACCTTGGCGATAACTTTACCTTGGCCCACGACTCTTTTTAATATCTCTTCAACTTGTCCTTCGTATTGACGATTTACTTTCCCCTCAAGTGCCAGTCTACTCGCTGTATGTTGAGACATAGCATCTCCAACATTCTCAGTAAGTTTTTTACCTTTAGCATCAATGATCACGACATCTTCTTCTCGCATACCATCAACAGAGGCTTGAATTAAACTTTGGATCCCTTTAACTTCTGACTTTGCCAGTTCGAATCCACGATTTAGGTCTAGGACAACTGAGGCACTGGGTGGCTTTTTCTCCGAAACAAAGGGACTCGATTCAGGTAGAGAAAGGTGAACCCTTACTCTATTTACTCCTCGAATATGTTTTATTGTTTTCATCAGCTCGCCTTCAATCGCTCGCTGTTTATTGATTTTTTGAACAAAACTTGTTGTTCCAAAAGCTTGCTTATCAAAGACGTCGTATCCAACTGTAGAAGTTAAATTAACACCTCTTTTTGCAATCTCTAATCTCCAAATCTCAACTTGATCCTCCGGAACGTAGATGCTTTTTCCTTCATCTTTTACTTGATAGCTTATCTTTCCTTGCTCTAGCAACTGAGAGATACTTCCAGCATCTTCTTTACTTAGATCAGAGAATAAGAGCTTATATTGAGTTTTAGATGCCCAGATAACTAAACTTACCATGATGGCAACGAGTAGAGATCCAATCCCAATAAGACTGATTCTTCTATTTGTATCGAGAGACGAGAAGAACTCAGTAAAATTTCCAGTAATTTGTTTTATAAAGTCTTGCAAAAGAATCCTCCTGATTCAATAGCGTTAATCCAATCAACTATATTTGCATTTTCATTATTTCTCTATAAGCATCAATAACTTTAGACCGAACTTGGTTCATCGTCTTAAAAGCAATATCAGCTTTTTCTACAGCGAGCAGTGTTTCATGAAGGTTATTAGACTTTCCACTAGCTAGTTTTTCCATCGCTGTATTGGCGTCGGCTTGAAGATTATTAACTTTTGCCACCGAATCGACCAAAAAGTCTCCGAAGGTCTTAGTCTCACTTGTTTGACCAACTTCTGGGTTAAAAGGTTGATTTTTGAAATCAATTCGATTCCCAACTTCAACACTCTTAGACCAATTTTTCATATCATAGTTTTTAAGTGTATTTTGCATTTGTCCGTAATTCTTAATCATACATTAACCTTTTAGTGTTACCTTCCAATCTCAAGCGCTTTAACGGCCATTGATTTACTCGTATTTATCGCAGAGATATTTGCTTCATAGGCTCTTTGAGCCGAAATCATGTCGGCCATCTCTTTCATTACATTGATATCTGGCATCGCCACGTATCCGTCTTTGTTTGCATCAGGATGACTTGGGTCATACTTTAGAACGGGTGGTTTGTCAGATGATATAACTTCAGTAACATGGACAGTTTCTGCTTTCGCATCGATCTCACCTTCGAGAATATCGGCAAATTTATCTCTTGCAGGTTCTGAACCAAATACCACTTCTTTTCTACGATAAGGTCCTCCCTCAGCTGTTCGAGTCGTTTGAGCATTAGCAATGTTTGATGAAATAGCTTCAATTCTTTTACGATTTGCTGCTAATCCACTTGCACTAATTTTCATACTTTTTAGTAAATCCATTAATTACTCCTCTTACCTTTCTGAGTTCAGTATGTACTTCTTAAGACCAAGTTTCTTGTTCATCAACTGAACTAACGTGTCATACATGATCTTATTTTCGGCCATTTTCGCCATTTCTTGTTCACGATTTACAGAGTTTCCGCTTTCACTTACAACTCCATTTGGATCTTCAATAACTTCAGGTTCTAAATTTTCAAAACCACCGCCACCGACATTAAAATGACGATTGTCGTCGATATTCATCCCCTGTTGACCATCAACATCCAGAGCTCTTGCTAGTGCTTTTTCAAACTCCAACCTTTTTGCTTTATAACCTGGTGTTTCTGCATTCGCGACGTTTGAGGAGATAATTTCTTGTCTCATCTCTCTGAACTTAAGTCCCGCTGCTAATGCTTGTAATGTTCTATCGTTGATATCCATAATCGCTCCGAAGAATTTTAACTTATCTCAAATTTACGAAATAGTTATTACCATCACCTCTGTACTCATTGATCTTATTTCTTAGTGTTCTAATAGAGACACCTAAAATTTTAGCTGCTTGAGTTCTGTTCTCAGAAGTATGGATAAGAGCTTTCTTGATTAATAGTTTTTCTGCTTCTTTAAAAGACATAAGCTTTAATCCATCATCATTAATATCATTTGACTCTGCTTCAGCTTTTCTCTCCCCAAGCTCAATTGCGCCGATATCAATAACGTTTCCTTCAAGGTTAGCCACAGTGTTCTCAATTACTGTTTTTAACTCAGCAACATTATGAGCCCAGTAAAAAGAAGAAATCTTGTTTCTTGCTTCTTCTGAAAAGCTTGCTGCTTCTTGATTATTTTCTGTCGCCCAAGAAGTTGCAAAATGATTTGCTAGGACTTCAATATCAGTTCCTCTTTCTCTTAGTGGAACTAAGACAATTTGTGATCCTGAAAAATAAGTATAAAGAGCTCTATAAAATCGACCTGCTCCAACATACTTAGAAAGATTCTTAGATGTTGTTGCCATGATTCTTACGTCTAAATCATAGTCAGTAAGCTCTTGAATAATTTGGTATAATCTTTTTTGAAATTTTTCGTCAAGTGCATCGATATTTGAAAGAATAACTGATCCACCATTTGCTTTTTCTAGGATCCCTTTGTTGAATCTTCCTGATTCTTCATCTCTATGACCAAGAATTGTATTTTCAACCTTCTGAGCGTCTTGAGAACAGTCTACAGTTAAAAACTCTCCGTTGGCTCTAGCTGATGATCCATGAATGTATTGGCAAAATGATTTTTTACCTGACCCTGACTCACCTACAACTAACACAGGCGCTTTTGTAACTGCAACGTTTGTTGCAAACTCAAGTGCTTTAGCGAATTTAGGGTGGTTACCAATTAGGTTTGAATTCGTAGCTGTTGCTGGATTTAATTGAACATTCTGTTCCGTAGAATTCATTTCTGATGCAAACATTAGACCTCCTGTCTTTTTTATGCCGATTTTTTATAATGTCTTATTCTTAATAGCAAGAGTCGAAAGCTCCGTTCTTGCTAGTCCTTTTAAATACTCTGGTGTTTCTTTGTTTTCTAATAGAGACTTTAATACTTTTTCGCCTTCCACTTCCTGTGATTCTTGAATTAGTGCAATTCCCCTTAGGAAATTTACTCTATCGTTATATACTGGCTTAGCAAAAGAAGCCAAGTATTCATTTGCTTTTGTAAGTAATAGTTTGAAGTTCGTGTTTTTCTCTGAATATAATGACTCCAAATAAAGATACTCAAATCTCTCGAGCATTTTTGCGTACTCTGCCTTAGCCCCACGACGAATGTCATTTATTAAAGCAGCAACATTCTTTCTAAATCGATCAGAGTCTCCTGTTAGATTTAATGCTTCAATATAAGTTGTTAACATTGTCTGGCTCTGGATTGGGGTTAGGTAATTATTTAGGTTTGGCTTTACTAGAATATTTTCATAACTAGCTACAGCTCTATTATAGTCGCGAAGCTTATAGCTCACAAGACCTTTGTAATAATTATAGTTGATGTTCTTATTGGTGCGATTTGACTCCAGGTAGTCTGAGAGCTCTTTCCAAGCTTTTGCCAACACCATTTTTTCTATTTCTAATTCTACGATATAGTCTGATACTTTTATGTTTTTATGGGCTGAAACCCAACGTGGAAATGTTCTAATTTTCTCTTCTTTTAAGTTCTTTAACCTGACAAATTCTCTTTCAAAAGAGCTTTTAAATCCAAGCTTTAAGTAAGAATCAGCAATGATAAAATTTAAATAAGTTGAACTTGCAACTTTGTTTTCATACTTATCCTTATAAACTTCCCAAGTCTTTACGGCTCTAGAATAGTCATCTTTCAAATAAGCTGACTTGATAAGTCCTAATACAATTTCAGCTCCCTCTCCTTCAAACGTTCTTTTATCAATAAGCTTGAGTGTCTCAAGAGGAATTGTTGAAAGGTAGGCGATAGCATCTTCATACTTTTCAGAGTTGATCATTGTTCTTAAACGAGTCAGCCAAAGAAGTTTTCTCAAATCGTTCGATATCGCTTTTTTCTCTGCAGCGCTTTGTTCAAGGAAAACAATTGTCTCTAGATCTTTCTCATTTGGCTGAGTCTTTCTCGCAGCTCTAAGACCAACATACCTCACCTTAGCCTCGTACCTTACGGCAGGATCAGATGCTAGGTTAATTGTATTTTTGTATAAATCTAAAGTCTTCTTTGGATCTTTATTCATTAAGTCGTAGGACAATGCAATTCTTAACCTTGCATTAGAACTATTTTTGAAAAATGAATAGCTCACAACAAATTGATCAAAAAGCATCACTGCCTTTTCGTACTGAGCCTCTCTAAAGTAGGCTTCAGCTGTATTGTACAGAATCGCAGGGTGAACAGGTTTAACAAGTCCTGCCTCTTTCGCTTGATAGTAACTTATCACTTGATTCGGTTTATCCATCGCAAGGTTTACAAAACTTATATAAGCATGACCGACTTGCTTTGGTAAAACTCTTATAACAGCCTTCGCTGAAATAAATTCCTTTATCTTATCTAATTGCTTGAGGTTGGCCAAAGAGTTCAAGATCACCGTAGAACTTCTAATAATCATGGCATCATCAAACTGCTCTGTGGCTTCAACATAGAGTCTCTTTGCAATTTGAAGCGATTTTACATGATCTTCTCTATCGATACTATCTTGAAGGATATAACGTAGTGTCGCTACTTTTAACGCATAGTTATTTGTTCTTTCACTTACCTTCGAGAGGAGATTAATAGCTGTTTGAAAAATTGCTTTACTTGAAAGGTTTTCATTGAGTCTATCTGGTATAGCCTTACCTTCAGCCTTGAGGTCTGCAAGTTCAGACTTCTCTTCGTCAGTAAGCTTCTTCGATGCCATTGTTGGCTTGATAATATTTCTAATAAGTGAGTTGGCTTTAAGATAGTCATTAACTTCTGCATTCTTATCACGTCCATATCTCTCTTCATAAAGGCTGATTGATCTATTCATCAATCCCCACTTAGACTTTCTATAGAAGTTTATCGTCAACTGCATGTGAGATTCTTTTTTGTCCGTTTTAAACTCTCTATCCTCAACTTTATAGAGAAAGTCAGGAGTTTTAGCCTTTGTACTGATATCTCTTTCAAGGGGTGGAATAAAGGCTGCGTAATCCCAAATAAATGCTGATCCGTACCTAAAGTCTCTAAAACCATCTTTTTGATTTTTTTCAATTATTTTTTCAGGATTAAGAACGGAAGCCATCTTCTTTTTCGAAGAAGTCTTTTTCTTCTTCTGTTTCTTAGCACCTTTCTTTTTTACAGCTTTTGGTTTTGCAAGCTTTATCACTGCAGGTTTATTAACGACAGCAGCCTTCTTAGTAACCACAGTGTCTTTATTTTCCCAGAAATCTAAGACATAAGCATTTGTTTGGTCCTTATAAAAAGTGAAAAGCTCAATTGAGTCGTTAGCAAGCTGGATTGTGATGGTAGCGGCTTCAACTGGAAGGTTATCAGCTTTATAAGAGATGTCCTTTATATAAGTATTTTGTTTTTTAAGCGCGATCATCTCTGATGATAGAGAATCAAAAAGATTTTTATCAAGTGTCTTTATAATAAGAGAGTCATCTGATTTTTTAATTTGAACTTGTTGCTTAAGGGATTTGATTTTCCAACGGAGGTGAGTTTCAAACTCTGTTTGAGATAATACAGCTGCTTGAGCGGAAAAATTTCCCAAAGCCACGCAAATAAATGTCAGAAAAATGAACATTTTTTGTATTATCAATTGAAACTTCCTGTCTCGTTATATTTTGGGTCACTCTTCCTGAATAGCCCTTAAAAATTATTGTACAGGAATTTGAATCAGATAAAAGGAATATTTTGCTCCGGGGCAATATTTTTCCATGTCACTACTCTGACGGAAAGTAATATTATTTATTTCCAATGACTTAGGGAGTTATTCTTAATATTTTATCCTGAGTATCCAACTGCAGTATTCGGGAAGGATTTTCCAAGTACACCGCAAGGTCTCCATTGTAATTTATGATACTGCTATTTTTAACATTGGCTTCCCACTTCTTTGTCTGATTCGAATTCATAATTTTTGATTCAATAATAAACTTTTTATCACTGTCAAAATTGTAAAGATGCCAAAGAGGAATATTGGTGTAGAAGTCTTCATCTTTTATATGTGGATCCTCAACAATATTTGACTTAAACTTATGCACCCAACTGCGGTGACGTGGAGTTGATGTTTTGAAAGGCTTTCCTACAGGGGTGAACAAAGTGTTGTGCATGAAGAAAAAATCGATGAGATCACCGTGGCTCTCGATAACGTAAAAGGTCGCTTCAATCTTTTGTTTTATTATTTTTTTGAAAAGAGAGTAGAGCACTTTAGAGACCGGAAGATAAATAAAGTAGTAACTCTCCTTGGGAATGATAAAACTTGAAGAAGTCATATCCGCTAAAATAATATCATTTGGACTAAGTTGCTTTGCTCTTTCAACTCTATTTTCAGCAATCTCGACACTTATACACCTCTTACTCCCTAGAGCATCAAAAAGTAGAGTCCCTCGACAATAGCCTGCTCCTAGATCCACCAGTGTTGCATTTTGTGGCAGGTCTTCATGAATTTGAAAGTAATCAAGATAGCTAGTTAAAAGAGCTGAGTCATCAAGACCTGGATAGAGATCGTCATCAATAGCGATAAGATTTGATTCGGCTTTCGAGTAATCCAGACCGAAGTGCTTATCGAACTTTCTATCAAAGGCGATAACGAAAACAAAAAGGTCAGAGTTTTCACCCTGACCTAGATAGCTTTTAAAATCTTTATCAATCTTTTTCATAGAGTAAGAAAGTTAAATATTTAACGCCTTCTTTTTCATCTTCTCAATTAGTGTTGTTCTATTGAGTGATAAGAGTTTGGACGCTTGGTTTTTATTGCCTTCCGTATGACTAAGAGCTTGAATGATTAAAGAATCTTCAATATCAGAGAGAACTCTTTTTAAATCAACTCCATCTTTTGGAAGTTCAAAAATATGCTTATAATGGTCAGTTGCAAGAGGATTATTTCTAAAGATTTTTGCTGGTAAATCCTCAGGAAGGATTTCAGATCCCCCTCTTAAAATAACAAGTCTTTCAATAATATTCTCAAGCTCTCTGACGTTTCCTGGCCAATCGTAATCTATTAACATCTCTAATGCTTTATCCGTAAAGTGAATTTCATTACTTCTATCGGCTGAAGTGAAACGAGTAACAAAGTAAGAGAGTAAAAGAGGTATGTCTTCTCTTCTTTCTTTTAGAGAAGGAATAGTAATTGGAATGACATTGAGACGATAAAATAAATCCTCCCTAAAAGTTCCTTCTTCGACCATATTCTCAAGATGTCTGTGAGTTGCAGCGATAACTCTTGTATCAATTGAGATAGGCTGAGTTGAACCAACTGGCTCAATTGTTCTATTTTGAAGAACTCTTAAAAGTTTTACTTGTAAAAGAAGTGGCATATCACCAATTTCATCTAAAAAGATGGACCCTTTATCGGCCAGCTCAAAACGTCCCTTTCTATTGGAGATTGCGCCTGTGAATGATCCTTTGATATGACCAAAAAGTTCACTCTCTAAAAGATCTCTTGGAATGGCCCCACAGTTAACTGAGACCTTTGTATTTCTATTTCTTGAAGAAAGTGCGTGGATAGCTCCTGCAACAAGCTCTTTACCCGTACCTGATGGTCCCATAATAAGAACTGTCGATTCGGTCAAAGCAACTTTTTGTATTCTTTCAAAGACTTGTTTCATCTGCTTTGATCTACCGATCATTCCGCAAAACATATCCTCTTCTGTGGGCGCTTCAATTTTTACATTCCTAACAACTTTTCCCTTCATTTTTCCAAATGAATTGTCATCACTTGAAAGCCTAGAAACTTTTACACCAAGTTTATCTGAAATAGCGTTAATGATAAGTTTTTGTAAGCTCTCAAGTTCAAATGGTTTTGTGAGGTAATGGTAGACACCTTTTTTAGTCGCTGCAATTGCATTTTCGATACTTGCGAATCCAGTCATTGCAATAGAGACAAAATTAAACCCTTTATCTCTTAAGTTATCAATCAGAAGAAGGCCATCTGCTCCAGCTTCAAGACTGATATCTGTAACAAGGCAAAACTGCTCTGTTCTATCTGGGCTAGATAGTAGTTCCCCAAGACAATCAATCGAACTTGTATAAAGCTCAACCTGGCAGTCTAGAGTTTTCATTAAATATTTTTTGATACTTAAACCTAAAATTTTATCATCTTCCACGACGATAATTCTTGGGTTTAACCCAAAACTCTCTAATGAATCTTTTTCCTCTATTTGAGGGGCGCGATTTTTGTCGCCTTCAAATGCATTATGTAAGAAATTTAAATCATCCATTGACCTCTCCTTAGCTCTCTCTCACTGTAAATGCTAGCTGAATAAAGGTATGGGTGTCAAATTATTAACACGGGGAAAAAACTGACTAATTCTTACTGGTATTGGGCCAATCCACCAGAATGATTGACATTAACTAATTGCAACAAAATTATTAATGCGACGCTTCGCTTCTTTTATTTGTGGTTTGTCAAAAAATAGACGTTTTTAAAAGTAATACCTGATGAATTCAATCAAAAAATCAACTGATCTCTCTGGACCACCGGCCCAGTAATAGAAAGCTAATGCAAGTGAAGCGAACAAAGAGATAAAAAGACATACCAAAAACCGCTTTTTTTTCTTTCTCATATAGAATAGATAAGCGAATTCTCCACCCATAAGAAAGAGAGGGACGGCCCAAAAAGGAATATAGCGGACTAAGAAATATAATTCATTCACCCGTCTAGAATAACATGAAATTAAATTTATAGAAGATTAAAGCTCTTTTTTCATCACGATATTAGAAACTTCAAAACCACTTTGTTCATAGAGAGCAATCGCATTTTTATTATTTGCAAATACGTGAAAACTAATTTGTTTAACCCCCATACTTTTTAGTTCAATTTGTAGAGTTTTAAAAATTTCTTTCGCAATACCAGATCTTCTAAATTTTCTTTCAACATAGATATTGTATCCCCAAGCATTCATCGTCTCTTTTTTGATATTGACCCATGCATAGCCTACAAACTGATTCTCTTGATAGGCGCTATAAAAATAGTGATCTTTTGATTTAATCCCATCGGGAAGAAGTTCCGACAACTGTTTTTGAGCTTTCTCAATTGCACGCTCAAGGCTTATACCATCAGTGTCTGCGATACCTTGAGCATAACCATCGTCAGGGTTATTGATAACAATATCAAACTCAGTATCTTTCATTTTTTGAATTGTAATCATTTTGCTGGTCCGATTTAAAAAAGAAAGCTTACACCAAAGAACTTCCAAAATATATCATTAAGAATCTCCCAAGGCTTTTTGAACCATGGTTTAATCAAACAGGTAATCTTCAAGCGAATTCCGTCTTTTTCTTTAAAGAACTCTAGTCTAACAGGTCGAACAAGTCGAAAACTTAAAATATAAGACCCATAAAAGTATTTTAGATCCCTGTAGTGATCAGTGATTTCCCCTATCACACCGTGGACACTCAGAAGCGGTCCATGGTGAATATTTAACTCTCCCGTCTCAAAGTCTCCAGACTGGATCGGGGAATCAAATTCAACCTTATAAGGAGGAATCTGACCTTTAACAAAAGTTTCTCTTTTTTGAAGATTAGCAAAAACATTTTCAATTTTACTTTTGCTACAGGGAAAGAACTTATTTACTTCGTGGCTAATAAAATCAGGGTGTGTCGTTATTTGATATTTCATGTTTAAACATTAGTGCTTAATAAGAGGCTTGTCTTCAATGTCTAATTCTTGTCATAAAAAAAGCCCTCATATGAGGGCTTTTTTGTTTTCTCTTTTTTTTGTTTTTTCTAAAACTTTGCTTTTAATTCTTCTAGATAATCAAGGTTTTCCCAGGTAAATCCTGTTGCCGATGTTCTTCCGAAGTGACCATAAGCCGCAGTTTCTTTATAGATCGGTCTCAAAAGGTCTAATCTTTGAACAATCGCTTTTGGTCTCATGTCGAAAATCTCGTTTACAGCTTTTGTTATCGCATCTTGATCAACTTTGTTCGTTCCAAAACAGTCTACAAGAAAACTCATTGGCTTTGAAACTCCAATAGCATAGGCAACCTGAACAAGTGCCCTATCAGCTAATCCCGCAGCAACTACATGCTTTGCCACTTGCCTTGCAGCGTAAGTCGCAGACCTATCAACCTTAGAAGGGTCTTTCCCAGAGAATGCTCCACCACCGTGAGCTCCGTGTCCACCATAAGTATCGACAATAATTTTTCTTCCCGTTAATCCAACATCTCCCATCGGTCCACCGATAACAAACTTACCAGTTGGATTAATAAAAAACTTCGTTTCATTATCAATTAAGTCGCTTGGTACGATTTTATTGATAACTTCTTCTCTTATGCTCTCGTGAAGTTGCTTTTGAGTTACATCAGCAGCATGCTGAGTAGAAACAACAACAGAGTCAATTCTCTTTAAAGCTCCATCGATATACTGAGCTGAGATTTGAGTTTTACCATCAGCTCTAAGTCCTGGAATAATATTTTCATGACGAACCATAGCTAGTTGCTTAGCAAGTTTATGAGAAAGATCAATTGTCATTGGCATAAATGAATCAGTTTCATTACAAGCGTAACCAAACATAATTCCTTGGTCACCAGCACCCTGATCAAGATCGATCCCTTCACCAACATTTACTCCTTGAGCAATATCAGGAGACTGCTTGCCAAGAGCTAAATTAACACCACAAGTGTTTGCATCAAAACCTTTATCTGAATGATCGTAACCAATCTTTCGAACAGTATCTCTTGCAACTGCATGGTAATCAATCTGAGCGTTTGTCGTGATTTCTCCTGCGATTTGAATTAATCCCGTTGTGATTAACGTCTCACAAGCGACCCTTGATTGAGGATCTTGCTCTAAAATAGCATCTAAGATGCTATCACTGATTTGATCTGCTATTTTGTCTGGATGACCTTCTGTCACTGACTCTGATGTAAAGATATAATTTTTAAGCATCTTTTATTCTCCTGCTCTAACTAAACAAATAATACACTAGGTGGCATTTATACTATCTTTCCATCATTTGGGCAATTACTTCTTAGAGAAATACTTAAAAAGATGTGGATCTCTGTACTTGTAAAACTTAGGGACTCCCCGCCTTATAGTCATTGAATAAATGGTGTCTGAAATTGAGATGACAAAGAACTCATCCCCTTGTGGGTCTTCAAAGCCGTAATAGAAATCATAGGCGCCCGAGTTGTATAAGCGAAGAAGCTTTTTCTGATTACCAGCTTCATAGCCAGGCTTTTCGGCAACAGGAACATAATCAGTCCAAACCGTTGTCATATCAATTTTGCCCAACATGGAGATCCTAGAGAAGTAGCGAAAAACATCAAAGTCAGTTCGAGGAGATTTAAGCGCCTTAAGAGAGATCTTCAAATTCTTATCTCTAAGATTTCTTCCAACTCGGCTAAGATCAGGACAATAGATATGAGAAGAAGAAGGAATATAATGATAGGTAAAAGAGAACTCCCCCACTCTAAATAAAGTATTAAGCCACCTCTCTTTTTCCCACTCAGATCGAGGTAGTTTAATGTAGTCGACCAACGGTTGTGTCGGTTCTAAAGAAGAATAAACCGGGTCGAGAACTCTATTCATAACGATATGAGCAACATCTATCCTCTCGAGACCATCTTCTCCATCAACTCTTCCAACTTCGTTGTAAAGAATCGTCTCGAGACTAAAGAGTGCTTTCCAAATTTGATCCTTTTTTCGCCAAAAATGGTAAGTCTCCGCTTGCTTTTCATAGGTGAAGTCCTTTAAAGCAAAGCTTGCTTTGTTCTTCTCTTCCACAATTTTTTGAGCTTTCTTCTTATTCTTTGATTGAATTATATCTTTGTAAAAGCTGTACTTGATCTGAGTTCGCTCTTCCCACTCTCTAATTCTAGCGAGTTGTTTCTTGTAGCCTCTATCAATAAATCTCTCTATGACTTTAAGAACCCAATCCAAATCATGACGAAGATTTTCTGAGATAAAGTCTTTTTCAGTTCTCAAAGTATAGTAAATCGTATCAAGAGTTGAGCGTGTATAAATATCTCCGCTAATGTTCCCAGGCTCGTAAGCACCATCTTCAACAATTTTACGGTAAAAGAAAATTCTATTAGCTCTTTGTTTGGAGGTTTCAGCCTTCGTTGACTGTTTACTATCGTAGGCAAAACGATTCGCTAAATGATCATTTGGATAGTTAAAACTTTTAAAGAAATAAATATCATCCATAAACTGGTCGTATTGTTTTTGAAGCAAACCTAAAGCTTTTTTTGAAAGCTCTTTTAGCTCTTTTTGTTTTTTTTCATCTTTTGTCATGTAATGCTGTTTTTTATATTCTAAAAGGAGCATTACACTATTTTTTAAATCCTCGGAGACCTTCTTGTAGTTTGGCAGCTCCTTTTGTTTTAAGAGCTTTTTCTCAATGGCTTTAATATGGGCAAGTTTCTTCTTAAACAAAACGAGGTTGATACTGATAGCACGTCTATCGATATGATCATCAATAAGAGGAAGGTAGTGACCTGTTCCTCGGTAATTTTTTAAAAGTTTTTTAAACTTAAAGTCCGTTCCTGGTGTACAAACTTTTTTTGAAAATTCTTTATGGATTTTATTATATTCTTTAATTTTTTTATAAAGATTTCCCTGCCAACCAAATAGAGGGTTCACTTCGGCTTTCACATTAAAAGCAATAAGAAGAATAAAAAGGCTAACGAAGCTTTTTAACAAAGTCAGACTCCCATAATCCTAGACAGGTTCTATTACTCAAAATTAAAAGCAAGTTGTCTTTATTGGCCCAGTCATCAATTTTACCTTGCAGATCTTCTAAATTATTACAAAGAAATGAGCTTTTCCCAATCTCGTTAATCTCTTGAATAAGTTTTTCACAGTCTAGATCTTTTCCATTTTTTGCTGTCGTCTTTATGGGTGACCTAGCAATAATGACTTTATCAGACAAGGCCAAACTATCTCTAAATTCGTTCTGAAAGACATTACTTCTCGCTGTGGCAGAGACGGGCTCAAAGATTGTAATAATCTGTCTACCTGGAAATCTCTCCCTGATAGCTTCAGTTGTTAAAGTAATAGCTTTCGGGTGGTGAGCGAAGTCATCAATAACTATTGAGTCTTGATAAACTCCTCGAACCTCTTGACGTCTTTTAACCAGTCCAAGCTTTTGAGTCGCTTTTCGAACCTTTTCAACCTCAAAGCCATAGTTAACTAAAACAATAATAGCTGAGGCGATATTTAAAATATTATGAACACCTATAATATTTGTTGAAAAAGATTCTTCTTGATTCTTAATCACCATTTTAAATGAAGTGAGACCATCTTTTGTCACAATTTCTCTGGGACCAACTTCAGAGTCTAAGCCATAAATAAGAAAAGGTGTTGTAGCTTTTTTACTTAGTTTTTGAATAGAGGGATAAGCATCATTGGCAATGACGGTGTTAGAAATTTTTGGCAATACTGCTTCAAACTCTGACTCTATAGCTTCCATATCTGCGAAGATGTCAGCATGGTCATACTCAAGGGAGGTTACAACCAATGAGTCGATTTCATATTGTCTAAATTTTGAGTACTTCTGAAAATATGCTGAGTCGTATTCATCTGATTCAATAGCAAAAAATTTACTCTTCCCAATTCGAGAGGGAGCTCTCCCATCAATGATCCCGCCTATAAGATAACCTGTGTCTTCACCAAGTGATTCAAGCATTTGGGTCAAAAAATATGTCGTCGTCGTTTTACCATGGGTTCCGGCAATACCGATAACCTCTTTATCTTTTAAAAGAAACTGACCTAAGATTGTGGGAAATGACGTGAAAGATACGCCACAGGATTCAATTAAAGCTGCGTGTTCTGAATTTCTTGGAACTGAGTTTCCAACAATAATGAGATCGTATTTTTGAAGAAATTTAGTATCAACTTTATCTAAAGAGTGACAAGGGATCCCAGTTGAATCTAAGTATGTGCTCATTGGAGGTGAGAAACTTTGGTCAGCGCCTTCGACTTCAAAACCAGCTTCTTTAAGAAGGCATGCACAAGCTCCCATGCCTGTTCCACAAATTCTATAGAAGAAGACTTTCTTTATACTCTCTTTTCTTTTTAAAAGAGCTTCTCCCTCAATCATATTTTCTAAATTCATTTTCTTTCACTCCAAACTTCAGAGGCGATGTTTTTTCTCAGTTTATTAAACTCGCCCTTATCAAACCAAAAATGCTTCGTTGCATTGGCTAAAATTATATGTCCCAACTTCTTATTTGTATCAATCCAAATAGAAGTACCAGTAAACCCCAAGTGCCCAAAAGTTTCCTTTGAACATCCAACACCAGCGAAGGTATTGTTGATATCCTCAACTCTATCCCATCCACCATTAAAGCGGTGGGGTGAGCTTATTAGAGTTGAGTTCATCATCTCCAATAAATTATATTTTGTATTTAATTTTAATAAGGTTTTTGCCACTGCCTCTGCTGTGCCAAAAAGACCGGCGTGGCTTACGAACTCATCTAAGTTATAAGCATTGGGATCGTGGACAGCTTTAAAGTTAGGCTTCTTCTTGATATATCCGTTCTGTACAGTTTGATCCGCTGCCTCAAGGTTTTTCCAAAACTTTATGTCTGCATCCCACTGCTCACCCGCCACTTTCTGTAATGATCCATGGGCACTGTCAAACTCCAACATAAAACGCAGAGCTGAAAAGTCGGAGTACAAGGTTGGTGATTCAGCAATCGGAAAGCTCTTTATATACTCTTTCCATTTATTTTTAGAAATAAGCCCCCAAGCGGGAAGCCCGCCACGATGATTGAGAACCAACTCCATCTCTTTAGATATTTTATCCTGATGACTTAAAAAACCAATTCCATTGATTAGTGGCTTTGAGAGACTTGCTAGATCAAAGAAAATTTTCTTCTCATCTTTTTTCGAGTGCAAGTGTGACTCATAATCTCCACTTTCAAAATTAACAACAGCTACATCAATTGCGTCAATATAGCTGTTGTTGAGAAATGAATTTATCTGACTACTTATTTTTTTCATTAATCGCTGATTGAGCAGCAGCCAACCTTGCAATTGGAACTCTAAAAGGCGAACAACTTACATAGTCGAGTCCAGCTTTGTGACAAAAATCAATAGAGCTTGGCTCTCCACCATGCTCCCCACAAATTCCACAGTGAAGTTTTGAATTTGCTTCTTTACCGACTTTTACTGCATGCTTCACAAGAAAGCCAACACCCTTAACATCAAGGGCAACGAATGGATCTCTTTCAAAAATATTTCTTACTTGATACTGCGGTAGAAATTTTCCAGCATCATCACGAGATAAACCAAAAGTTGTCTGGGTTAGATCGTTTGTCCCAAATGAGAAAAAATCTGCATGAGGTGCAACTTCGTCGGCTGTGATACAAGCCCTTGGAAGTTCTAACATCGTTCCAATCTTGTATTTTATCTCTTTACCTTGTTCACTGAAAACATCATTAATTTCTTCAATAGATTCTCTTCTCAATATTTCAAGCTCTTTTGCTGAAGCAATGAGGGGAATCATAATTTCAGGAATAACAACTGAGCCGGCATCTCTGGCCAGTATCGCTGCTTCCATAATGGCCCTGACTTGCATTTTATATATCTCAGGGTATGTGATTCCCAGTCGACACCCTCGATGTCCAAGCATTGGATTGAATTCATGAAGAGAGTCTTGTCTTTGCTTAATAATTAAAACATCCAGATCTAAAGATTCAGCCAATTCCTCTATTTCACTTTCTTTGTGAGGCAAGAACTCATGCAAAGGAGGATCTAGCAATCTAATATTAACAGGAAGGCCTTCCATCTCTTTAAAGATCCCTTGAAAATCATCTCTTTGATAAGGAAGAAGTTTTGCAATTGCTTTAAGCCTCTCATCTTTAGAAGAAGCAAAAATCATTTCTCGAACAGCTAAAATTCTCTCCGGTGCAAAAAACATATGTTCTGTTCGACAAAGCCCAATTCCTTCGGCTCCAAAAGCGATCGCAATTTTAGTATCCTCCGGATTATCAGCATTTGTCCTCACCCCTAGTCTTCTAAACTTATCGGCCCAAGACATAAAGGTGGCAAAGTTTGATGAGATCTCCGCATCAATTGTCGGAACGATCCCCTTATAAACTTCTCCAGAACTTCCTTCAAGAGTCAGATAGTCTCCCTCACTAAAAACCTGTCCTTGAATTGTAAGTGTTTTTTCATGTTCACTAATTAAAAGAGTTGTACATCCAGCCACACATGGTTTTCCCATCCCTCTGGCAACAACAGCTGCATGGGAGGTCATTCCCCCTCTGGCCGTAAGAATTCCCTCAGCTGCATTCATTCCACCAATATCTTCAGGGCTTGTTTCTTGTCGAACTAAGATAACTTTCTTTCCACCTTCAACCCAAGTTGCTGCAACTTCAGAGTCAAAAACAATTTGTCCACAGGCTGCACCTGGACTCGCAGGAAGACCCGTTGCCAAGTGTTCTTTTTTTGCATTGGGGTCAAGTCTTGGGTGAAGAAGTTTATCCAATTCATCTGGAGCGATCTTCATCACCGCTTCTTCTTCAGTTAAGATTTTTTCAGACACAAGATCGACTGCAATTTTCAGGGCAGCGTTCACGGTTCTTTTTCCATTTCGAGTTTGGAGAATATAAAGTTTTCCATCTTCAATTGTGAACTCAATATCTTGCATATCTTTATAATGGGCTTCTAAGCTTTGATATATTTGCGTCAGCTCCTTAAAGGCTTTTGGAATAACTTCTTCTAGAGTCTTAAAGCTTCTATTAGAATCATTCTTACTGGCTTCGTTTATAGGTGCTGGCGTTCTAATCCCCGCGACGACATCCTCGCCCTGTGCATTGATTAGGTACTCACCAAAGAAAATCTTCTCTCCAGTTGATGGATCTCTCGTAAAACAGACACCTGTTCCAGAATTATCCCCCGTATTTCCAAAGACCATAGACTGAACATTTACTGCTGTTCCCCAATCATGAGAAAAACCATTCATATCTCTATATTTTGTCGCTCTGGCATTATTCCAAGAACCAAAAACCGCTCCGATTGCGGCCCATAGCTGATCCATTGGATTTTGAGGAAATGTCTTTCCGTACTCTTCTAAAAGAACAGCTTTATAAACATCCACTAATTCTTGTAGATCCTCTTCATCAAGGTCTGTATCTTCTTTGTATTCTCTGGCCTCTTTTAGGTCTTCAAGTTGAGCTTCTAAAATGGAAGTATTTAAACCCATGACAACATTGGAGAACATCTGAATAAATCGACGATAAGAATCCCAAGCAAATCTAGGATTTCCGGTCTTTTCGGCAATGGCGACAACAGTCGCATCGTTCATCCCAAGATTAAGAACTGTATCCATCATTCCAGGCATAGAAACTTTTGCACCTGAACGCACAGAAAACAAAAGAGGATTTTCTTTATCTCCAAATTTTTTGCCTGTACTTTTTTCAACTATCGCAAGGGCTTCATTAACTTGATCTTTGATCTCAGTACTAATTGATTTATCTTGTTTATAGAAATCCAAGCAAGCCTCAGTTGAGACTGTAAATCCTGGAGGAACTGGGAGTTTTAAATTACACATCTCTGCAAGGTTTGCACCTTTTCCACCTAACAAATCCTTTTGAGATTTGTCACCATCAGTTTTTTCGCTACTAAAGCCATAGACCCATTTTTTCACTAACTACTTCCTTGTTTTATTTCATTATTTTATTTGAAAAAGAATGTTCGTATTTTATCATAGTTAGATAACAAAAAAAGGTAGAATATGCACCCCAAGACCCGATTAGTCGGAAGTAAACGTCTCTCGCCAAGTGAGGAGTTTATCGAACTTGCTCAATTCGCAAAATCATCCGAGCAAAACAGTCTGGATTTTTACGGAGTCGGTGAACAGTTGACCTCTTTTGAGATTCAAGTCGCAGAGGATTTAGACTTCGAAGCTGCCGTCTTTATGCCCAGTGGAACTATGGCGCAACAAATTGCTTTAAAAATTCACAGCCAAAACTCCAGCTCTGCCGTAGCTTTCCATCCCTTATCTCACTTGGAAGTCTATGAAGAGCATGGGTACCGTGAACTTCATCATATGAAATCACTTCTTTTAGGTGAAAAAAATAGATGTCTAAAACTGTCTGATATTGAAGGTAAAGAAATTTCAACTTTACTCTACGAGCTTCCCCAAAGAGACCTTGGTGGAGAAGCTCCAGCCTTTGAAGAACTTGAAAAAATTAGCGAATACTGTAGAGAAAACAAAATACCTCTTCATTTGGACGGTGCAAGAGTTTGGGAATGTGCGCCTTATTATAAAAAATCAGTGAAAGAGATTTGTGCCCTTTTTGACAGCGTTTATATCTCTTTTTACAAAGGGCTCAATGCTATCGCTGGAGCAATGCTTTTAGGAGAAGATAAATTTATCGCTCAATCAAAAGTTTGGCAAAGGCGTCACGGTGGAAATTTAATTCATCTTTATCCCTACGCTCTTTCTGCCCAAATGTCTTATCAGCAAAATCTCTCAAAGATGCCTCTCTACTTCAAGAAAGCTTGTGAGATTGCAGCGATTTTTAATACCTCCAAACTTCTTAAAACTCACCCCCAAGTTCCTCACTCAAATATGTTTCATCTTTTTTTCAAAGAGGATGTAAAGACGGTTGAGTCGAAACTTATCTCATTAGGCCATAAATACAACACTGTGCTATTTGCCAACCCAAGAGAAATCACCCTATCTAAGGGAGAATTCGAGTGTTTTACTGAGGTAAGCATTGGAGATCATTCAATTGTGTACGACATTAAACAACTAAAAGATATCGTCGCGCAGTTTTTTTAAAAGAAGCATGTGAAAATATCTATGGAAGTAAGGAGGATTATGAAATATCTATTTCTAAGTTTACTATTCATTGGTTGTTCATCTATGGGTCCAGGGCACTCGATGAGTCCAGCTCATCCAAACGGAATTACTGTCACACCAGCGACAGAATGTTCTCAGATGTCTGGAAACGAGAGAAGGCAATGTGTTCAACAGTATGAACAAAATCCTTCAGATTACGAAGAAGTTATGGCCGAATAAAAATTAAAGAAAGTCTGAAAAGTCGACTCTGTACTTCTTCCAAAGAAGATCGGAGTTGACTTCTTTTTTATCCTTTCCAATCACATATGTTGATCTTGGAAAATCACAAACGCCAAATTTACCACTCACTCTAGCAAATAAAGTTAAAAAGTAAGCCTTCGTTTTAAGCTCTTTATCCACTATCTTGGACCACTTTGTTTCAACGTAAATCTCTGAAGACTCATACGCTTCTTCCGATTGCTCAGTTGAAAAATCACAAAAGGTCTCAACTCTATCCCATTCTTCACCTACATATGAGACATTTTCATGAAAATCATGCTCTCTTTCTAAAAGAGACTCAGCGGAATTTAACCAAAAGTTTACTTTAACAGGTGAAGTAAAAAGAGTTTTATTTGAAATACCTTTGTAAATTTCAATCCCAAGGTCTGCTGCAAATATTTGAAGTGATAATATTGATAAAACAATAGTCAAAAGTTTCATTGAAATTCCTTATTGAAGTTACCCAATGTCATCTCAAAAGAAAGGCCAATCGATAAGGGGGACTGAAAATTTTTCAGACCCCTTTGACTGTATAATTAGATATTTAGATTAAAACCCAAACTTATTTAAGATGAACGACTGAAGGTCCGCGATCTTGATTCTCTCCTGAGTCATGGTATCTCTATCTCTTACCGTCACAGCTTGGTCTTCAAGAGTGTCATAGTCGATAGTGATGCAAAATGGTGTCCCTATTTCGTCTTGTCTTCTATAACGTTTACCAATTGATCCCGCGATATCGTACTCACACTTATATCGCTTTTGCATATCACCAAGGATTTCTCTGGCAACTTTTTGAAGCTCAGGTTTTTTCATAAGTGGCATGATCGCAACTTTAATTGGGGCAAGATGAGGTTTAAACTTTAAAACCGTTCTCTCTTCTTTTGTTCCCGCATTTTCAACTTTATACGAGTTACATAAAACAGCAAGAAGATGCCTGTCACAACCAACACTTGTCTCTAAAACGTAGGGAATATATTTTTTATTTCCATCTTCGACATCAACATAATTTAGGTTCTTTCCAGAGTGTTCAGCGTGGCGACCAAGATCAAAATCTGTTCGAGAGTGAATCCCCTCCATTTCATCCCAACCAATAGGAAAATTATATTCAATATCAAAAGCTGCATCAGCATAGTGAGCAAGTTCTTGCCCATGATCATGCCACCTTAATTTATCGGCATCTAGACCATTCGTTATATGCCACTGGTAACGGATCTCTTTCCACTTTTCCATGGCATCATTTTGAGTCCCTGGCTTAATGAAGTATTGCATCTCCATTTGTTCAAACTCTCTCGTTCTAAAAATAAAATTTCCAGGTGTGATTTCATTTCTAAAGGCTTTACCAATTTGGGCCACACCAAAAGGAAGTTTCTTTCTCATGGTTGTTTGAACATTTAAATAATTTGTAAAAATTCCTTGAGCGGTCTCAGGTCTAAGATAAACAGTGGATCCTGAATCTTTAACTGGCCCCATCGTCGTCTCAAACATCAAGTTAAAATCTCTAGGTTCAGTAAAAGAGTCTTTAGCTCCGCACTTTTCACAAGGAGCATCGACATCAATTTTATCGGCTCTAAATCTTGCCTTACATTCCTTACAGTCAACAAGTGGATCTGAAAATCCATCGACATGTCCAGATGCTTTCCAAACTTGTGGGTGCATAAGAATTGAGGCGTCGATTCCTTCAACATCTTCTCTATAAGTCATGGCTTTCCACCAAGAATCTTTAATATTATTTTTAAGTTCAACACCAAGGGGACCATAATCCCAACAAGATCCAAGGCCTCCATAGATCTCAGAGCTTTGAAAAATAAATCCCCGTCTTTTACAAAGACTCACGATCTCACTCATATCTTTTACAGAATCTACACTTGTATCACTCATTTTTTTCTCCAGTTCTATTAATCAATTTACTTGGCTTAAATTATATAGTTTCTCATACTCACCCTTAAGCTCTATAAGCTGGGCGTGGGTTCCCTCTTCGATCTTCACACCCTCTTTCAGAACCACAATTCTATCATAATCTTGAATCGTTGAAAGTCTATGAGCGACGGCAATAACAGTTTTATGCCCCGCAACTTTATCCAGAGCTTTTTGCACGACCTTTTCAGACTCGTTATCTAAAGCTGAAGTGGCTTCATCAAACAAAAGAATTGGGCAGTCTTTTAAAAAAGCCCTCGCAATTGTTAAGCGTTGGCTTTGTCCACCAGAGAGCTTCAAACCTCTATCACCGATTTGAGTATTGAGTTTTTGAGGAAGATTATTGATAAATTCATCGGCGTAAGAAACTCTAATCGCCTCAGTTACTTCTTCTTCAGAGTACTCCATTCCCGCCGTGAGGTTCTCTCTGACAGTATCGTTAAAAAGAAAAATATCCTGACTAACTAAGGCAAAAACTTTTCGAAGACTGATAAGGGTATACTCTTTTATATTAACCCCATCGATGAGAATTTCACCTTCTTGAATATTATAAAGTCTCAGCAAAAGGGCAACAAGGGTCGACTTTCCAGAACCTGAAAGACCCACAAGGCCAATTTTTTCACCTTTATGAATCGTGAGGCTAAGATTGTTAAGAACATTTCTATCCCCGTAAGAGAAAGATATATTTCTAAATTCTATTTTAGAATTAAATTCCTTAAGAACTTTCGTTCCCGTATTTTCCTCTTCTTTGACTTCTAGCAGTTTAAAGATTCTATCCGCTGCCGCTCGAGCTTGATTGAGTTTAGTATTCGCCTTTGAAAATCTTCTTACCGGATCCATAAAAAGTGCCAATGATCCAACGAAACTCATAAATTCACCAGCGGTGAGCCCAGAATCTTTACTCCTAAAATAGGCCAATATAATAATGGTGGCAAAACCAAAGGCCCCCACCGTTTCGACTAAAGGATGAGAGTGCTCTTCAGCTGAATTACTTTTTATCTTGTGCCCAATATACTTATTTAAGGCAAGATCAAAGCGAGACACCATATAGTATTGCAAATTAAAGGACTTTATAATTTTTTGACCGTTTAAACCCTCAGCCGCATGATGGGTCATCGCTGCAGTATCTTCTTGGGCCCTAGAGATATATTTTCTTATTCTCTTTCCCGTCACATTGAAAATGACAAAAAAGAAAGGAACCAGAGCAAAAATAATAAGAGTCAGTTTCCAGTCATGATAAAAGGCAACACCTAAAAGACCAATGGCCGTAATAGGTTCTCTTATAAGTGCCATTCCATGCATAAATGACTCGGAAAAAACCGCTGTATCGTTAATCATCACCGAAAGAAGATGACCCTGCTTTGTATTAGAATAATAACTAGCCGATAGATTTTGAAACTTTTCGTAAATTCTTCTTCTAATATTACAGGTCGCACGGTCCACGACAGATCTCATTCCATAATAGTGAAAATAGCGAAAAGGATAATTAATGATAGCAAGACCAACAACAATTCCAGCCAGCTTATAAGCCAACATCTCCGTGGCCTTTGGATCAAATATTCCGTCGATAACTTCTTTAATAAAGTAAGCCTGGTAAGCTTTTATAGCCGCAATGGGAAAAGCACAAAGCGTTGCGAAAATTGCCAAGCGCAAATACGGTTTGATGAAAGGATACATCATTTTTAAAAGATTAATCATAGTCCGTAATCCTAGCTTATACGACTCATATAGTAAAAGAATAATAAACTTGATACACTTGTATTATGAAGCGAAAAGTCATCTTTTTTGATAGGGATAATACCCTCATTATTGACAAGAATTATATGCACGACCCCGATGATTTACAGTTCTATTCGGACTCGTTTTCGGCACTCAAAATCATGCAGAGCAAAGGATTTGAGTTTATTATTATTACCAATCAGTCTGGGATTGGACGTGGCATCTTCTCAGTGGGCCAGATGCACCAATTTAACAGCACAATGATCGAGCGATTTAAAGAAGAGGGTATTGAATTTCTAGACCTCAAGTTTTGTCCTCATGCTCCTGAGGATGGATGTTCCTGTAGAAAGCCCAGCCCAATCATGATAAACGAATGCCTCTCGATTTACGATATCGATACATCTCAAAGCTATATGATTGGAGACAAGGTTATTGATGCACAATGTGGAGAAGCTGCTGGCGTTATGGGAGTCACAATAAACTGCAAGAAGGATTCAGAATTTAAAGACTTTAAAAGCCTTACTGACTTTGCGAACTTCCTATAAAGCCACAACCATAGACCACGATTTAAAATCTAATTTATTCAGGTTAAATTGATAACAAAAGTAATTAAAAAGGGCATCACAATTTCCTCTGGTCATTCCTTTCAATGTTTCTATTTCACTAAATTTCATCTGCAAAACAAAAAGAAACGCCGAGCGAAGTTTCTTAGTTTCTTTCATATCTTCGATAAAATTTTTGTCATTATGAGATTGATCTTTACTCATAAGACAATCAGCACAAGAGAAACCTCCGTTTTGAGGTTCAAATTTTAAAAGTTCAATCCCCTCTAGATCATCATGACAATAGAGACACTTTTTTAAATCTGGCAAAATACCTAGTTCAAAAGAGAGCTTACCTAGCATAGCAAAAAGGTGATCGAAGATATTAATTGATTGGTCAATGCAAGCCACATCTAAATGATAGAGACTATTACTAATGATTTTAAAAAGCCCAACTTGATCATCAATATGAGAGTCACTATCTTCATCATAACCGATAGCAATTTTTGCGGTAAGTTCAAAA